>JBGTQJ010000004.1:0-289747 GCA_041941305.1 Saprospiraceae bacterium | reverse complement strand
TCCAAAAAAATCCGCATAAGTTTATTCTTGCACTCTTATTCTTACTTCTCTCTCTCTTCCATTTGTGTCAATGAACTTTTTGGGAGCATTTTCGCCTAAACATCTTCTTGTTATTCTGAAAATGTCCCTTTATTTTTTATGTCAAAAACTTCAAAAAAATGACTGCTTTTTTTCAAAGCGGGTGCAAAAGTACATCTATTTTTTATTTGTGCAAATCTTTTCCAAAAAAAAATCATTTTTTTTTCAAATCATTGAAAAAAACTTTCAAAATGCACTTTCAGGGCTGGTGTTTCCACCTTCGATGTGACCATAACCAAATTTCTGGCTGCGCTTGTATATCTCTTTCCAGGCGTTGGGTATGTGCTATTGAAATCTCATTTTCGGCAGTTTCTCCGGGATTTTCGAAAAGCAATTCTGAATGTATGCCGTATAAGCCTCTTTTTTTTCGTCTAACTGAAACATATATGACAGGATAGTCCAGTTTTTTGGCAATTTTTTCGGTTCCGGCAAAAACAAGGGTTTTTTGATTTAAAAAGTTCAACCAAATGGCATTTTTATTTGAGGGCGTTTGATCCGCAATAAAAGCCGTGGCGGTTGTTTGGTCTTTGGCAGATACCATTTCTCTATAGGCTTGTTGCATTGGATACAGGTGATAACCCAATCGCGTTCGCATCTTAAGTACCAGTTTTTCGAAATGAGGATTTTTCAATGGATGATACAATACATAAAGTGGATGTACTGGCTCCAAAGCAAAACGAGCCCCACCCCATTCCCAGTTTCCCATATGCCCCAGCACAACAATGACAGACTGATCTTTTTGGAAATAATGCTGAAAGAGTGAAATGTCTTCAAAAAGAATACGCTTTCTCAACTCCCTTTCGGTTATGGTAAGTGTTTTTAAAGTTTCAATGATGAAATCACAAAAATATTGGTAAAACTTTCTGCGAATCATCAATAATTCTTTCTCCGTATTTTGGGGAAAGGCATTCTTGAGATTCTGTGTAACCACTTTTTTTCGATAGCCTACAAAGTAATACAAGATCAAAAAAATAAAATCAGATACCCTATACAATATTACCAGCGGCAAGGAAGCGAGCCCGTAAAGCAAAGGAAGAGAAATGTAATACAGAATTTTGCTCACGATTTAAAAGTGATTCGTTTATTAGGATGTTTCTGGGTTCTGGGTGCTTGGTTCTGGGTTCTGGGTGCTTGGTTCTGGGTTCTGGGTGCTTGGTTCTGGGTTCTGGGTGCTGGTTTGTTGGGTGCTTGTACTTGAATAAATTGACTGGTTTCAAAAAAAAAATCCAGATTCTTTATTTTCCAGTTACCAGAAACCAGTACACAGTAAACCAGAAACCAGGATTACTATTCCTTAAAAAATTGAAAAGAATTAAATCGGTTGTTAGCTAAAGTATCGTTTTTGAGCACTTTGTGATAGATATCAAGACGATGGCGTCCTGATTCAATGCTGTCCAATCTAAAATATCCTCTAAATCCTCTCTCTTTAGTCTTTGGATGATTCTGAATAAACCAATCTGTCGATTCAATTATTTGTTCATCAATATGAATTTCAAAAAATATTGAAAGCGTTGAAGCCAGGAGGGTATCATTCTTCAAAAATCCATTCCAGCTAAGTTTTCGAATAGAATCATGCCTCATTTCCACTCCATTTTCTTCAAAAAGTACAGCGAGGGCTGGATCAAATCTCTTTTTGTAGGCCACAAAAATGGAAGAATATCCATCCCCTAAAATTTCACTCTCCAGACAAGCATTGAATATTTTGTCATTGGGTTGCAACATATTTTCATATCGGGATCTTGAGAGAATTTGGTAGGAATTCCGAAAATCAGCAAACCTTCGCTCCTCAGTCAAATCAAAACTTGGAATTCCCCCAGAGATATACCGACTCATTTCAGTAGTGCTTATCAAAAAGGCGACTGAAAAATAAACTAGAAAAATCAAATAAACCTTCCAACGATTCAGATTCGAAATGAGCGTGAACCACTCTTTCCGATACAAAAAGGAAAGACTTAGCCAGCCAAAGAGTTTGTAGAAAGGAAAATAAAATCTGGAAACGCTCTCAGATTTTTTTAGGAATCCAAAAAACAGGAAATCCAAAAAGCCAAGTATCATTAGCGCAATTAATACCATACAGGAGTAACCAAAAAGGGGGGAATCAATCGAAATGGTTACTTTGGAAAGCAAAACCATTAAAGCAGAAAGCAGTAGAAAAAGTCCAATCGACATCAATGTAATTAATATAGCAATAGAGTAAGACAGGCTGCATATTTTTTCAAAGTCAATAATGCGAGTGACAACGGATGGTGTTTTTTTTATTTTTTCATTAAAATATTCGGAATAGCCCAACCTTTCATAATCAATTCCTTTTGGGAAAGCAAAATTAATCCCCAAAAACCCTAACCAGAGGGTCCTGAAAATCAAATTAATGGCAAAACCTATCAATAAAGCTCTACTAAACATGTACCCTCCAGCAACCAAAATCACAATTCCAGGACCTAGTTCCATGCCCTGGGCAGCCTGGAGTAAAAATTCCTTGAAGAAATCTGGTAATTGGGCAAGAAAAAAGATAAACCCGCCAGAAATTAAAATCTCTATTTGCCAACTATGGTGCTGTTGCTCTTTTAACCATTCGGGAAAGGGAGGATCATTGTGACGGGTTTCGTTGGCTTTCATTTTGGTGATAGATTGTACCGCACAAATATACTTCCAAGAAAGCCAACCTACCCAAAAAAATCTTGAGTAGGTGAGATTTTATTTTTTCTGAACGATCTCATAAATGCTCCTAAATAAGCCGACTCCAGTTGCTATCAATTCATCTGGAAAGTCATAATCATCATGGTGTAAAGCGGGGGTTTCAAGTCCCGCACCTAAGCCAAACATAGTACCTGGATATTGCTGTGTAAAAAAGCCAAAGTCTTCACCGAATTTACAGCCAGTAATGGATTCAATACTTTCCAATTCCTTGGATTTTATAGCAGTAAGTAAACAGTCATTACAGAAATCATCATTTTTCACAGAGGGGAAATAATCAAACCAGTCAGTATCATAACTGAGTTGGTAGGTAGCACAAGTCTTTTCAAGAAAGGCATAACAATTTTTGACGACCCGATCCATCTGCTCGGTACTTCGACATCTCAGGGTATAATGAAGTTCACCAGCCCCTGCAGAAATTCCGTAGTCTTTTTGCCCCATTGTGATATGGATGGGAGTAAGCAGGGTAAAATCATCGCGGGTATTATCCGGAATCTCCAAAGCTTTGAACCCTTGAACAATTTCGGCAATTGCGGTTGCAGGGTTGATGCCATTTTCTGGTTCGGAGGCGTGGCAGGATTTTCCTTTAAGGGTTATGGCTACACTATGTACCGTGGGGGTAAATTGCCCTCTTGTCCATAAAATCTGATGCATGGGCATGCCTGGTAAATTGTGTAAGGAAAAGACAAAATCGGGTTGAACTTCTTTAAACTTTGGATCTTCCAACATGGCTTTGGCTCCCCGCCCTGTTTCTTCCGCTGGCTGAAATAGCAAAATAAGCGTTCCGCTTTCGGGCTGATTTTGATGAATGGATTGAGCCAATCCACAGAGGATTGCCATGTGTCCATCATGCCCACATTTGTGAGCAACAGATTGTACGGTTGAAGAATGGGCAAATGTATTTTTCTCCTGAATGGGAAGGGCATCCAATTCACAACGAAAAAGAACCGTTGGACCTTTCCTGGGAAATTCAAAAAGGGCAACGAGCCCATAACCACCAATATTCTCAAGGAGCTTGGTGGGATTGAATTGATTCAAGATGTCAGCTACTCTTTTGGCTGTATTTTTTTCGTGCCCTGACAATTCAGGATGCCGATGGAGTTCCTGGCGGAAATCGATTAATTCTTGCATGGGAAGATTTAATGATTGTTCGATGTCTATCTCTCACTAAAATACCTGCTCCATAATCTTTCTAACTGTTTCCTGGTCGCCCATGGTATAAAAGTGCAGACAAGGCACCCCTTTTTCTTTTAGCTCTTTGCATTGCATTATACTCCATTCAATTCCAACTTGCGTTCGAGCTTCAGCGTTTTTCGCTTTTTCCATTTCTTTGACCAAATCCTGAGGCATGTCAATATGAAATAATCGAGGCAGGGAATTCAGTTGATACTTTTTGGTCATCGGTTTTAAACCAGGCACGATGGGCACATTTATCCCTGCTTTTCGACAAGCATCCACATATGCAAAATATTTGCTATTGTCAAAAAACATTTGGGTTACGATGTAATTGGCACCCGCATCTACCTTTTGTTTCGTGAATTCGAGGTCAGAATTCATATTAGGCGCTTCAAAATGTTTTTCTGGATAACCTGCGATACCAATGCAGAAATCTGTCTTTTCACCATTTTCAATATTGTCATCGAGGTATTTGCCTGAATTCATATTGGCAACTTGCTTTACCAAATCAATCGCATAATTATGCCCTCCAGGTTCGGGAATGAATTTTCCATCAAACTTTCGGGCATCACCACGAAGCGCAAGTACATTATTAATATTGAGATAATTCAAATCTATCAGTGCATTTTCAGTTTCTTCTTTTGTAAAACCTCCACAAATCAAATGAGGCACTGCATCCACGCCATAACGATGCATAATAGAAGCACAAATACCTACTGTGCCAGGGCGTTTCCGAATTGCAATTTTTTCGAAATAACCGCTTTCTCGTTGTTTGTATAAAAACTCCTCTCTGTGATAAGTGACATCAATAAAGGGCGGTTTAAATTCCATCAGGGGATCAAGGACATCAAATATGGCTTGCATACTTCCCCCTTTCAGCGGTGGCAATATCTCAAATGAAACTAAAGTTTGTCCATTTGCTTTTTCAAAATATGAGGTTACTTTCATTAATAGGATTAACTAGAATAATTCAAGTTGTGAACAATATCCTCGCCGCACTTCCAGGCGGCTCGGGAGGGTTTTTAGGGGATGAAAGCGGGCAATTTGTCCACTTTCATCCCCTAAAAATCCTTAGGTAGATCCAGCCAGGCTGGTCAGGAGAATACTTCCCAACTTGAGTTAGGTTATTAAGGATAATTCGTGCGAAAAGGGAAGTTTAGCGAAGCCGCAAAGCTACAAATTCAGACGGTCATGCGAAATAGCTAATATTAAAAAATTAATATCCCTTTGGTTGTTCCAAATGCCATCCACTCAAATCCTGAACGTATTTTGCAAAACTCAATAATGCTGCCTCTCCAAAAAGTTGTCCTGTTATCGAAATACTGGTCGGTCTTTCATTTTTGAAACCATTGGGTATTACCACACAGGGATGACCGGTCAAGTTGGTAATCCCCAAACTGCGATTGCCCCAGGAGGGATGTATGTAAATATCCACTTCTTGCATCAGTTCATGCATATTCTCAATCAATTGCGAACGCAAACGATTGGCTTGAAGGTATTCTACTGCTGGTATAAAACGGGCGGCGCGGAAGACATTTGGCCAGGCGTTTTTGATTTGACGAACCATTAAATCATCCTGCCCATTTCTGGTCAATTCATCAAATGCAGCAGCAGCTTCAGCTTGAAGAATCCAGGTAAGTCTTAGCGACTCGGGCAATTCAATTGGAGTTAATTCAATCCCGGATTCACGCAATTTCATCAAGGTCAAACTGTCTTGTTTTTTAAACCCATACTTTCCTTCAAATGCAGCTTTCAGGTAGCCGACCTTTAATTTTTTCACATCCAAACCTGCATCATAATTGAATGCGGCATTTATACAAGAAGGATCTTTTCCATCGCTTCCACGAATAGTTTCAAAAACGATGGCACAATCTTCAACAGTTCTACAAATTGGTCCAACTTTATCCATACTCCAACTTAAAGCCATAGCGCCATGGCGACTAACCCTACCGAATGTTGGACGAAGTCCAGTTGTTCCGCAAACAGTAGATGGAGAAACAATCGATCCAAGTGTTTCGGTTCCCAATGCAAATGGCAAACATCCAGCTGCAACTGCCGAAGCTGAGCCTGCCGAAGAACCACTGGATCCTCTGGAGACATCCCAGGGGTTTCTTGTTTTTCCACCATACCATACATCTCCCCAGGCAAGTGCACCCAAAGTTAATTTGGCAATCAATACAGCTCCTGCTTCTTCAAGTTTGGTAATCACGGTAGCATCTTCTTCAATGATTTGGTCTTTGTAAGGCATGGCGCCCCAGGTCGTTTTATATCCTTTTTTTGCAAACAAGTCTTTAGCTCCAAAAGGAATGCCATGCAGCAAACCACGGTAATATCCAGCCTTGGTTTCTTCATCAGCTTTGCGGGCTTGTTTCATAGCCAGTTCCTCCGTAAAAGTGATGACACAACGAAGGCTATCATTGTGTTTTTTTAGGCGATCCAGAAAAAATTTGGTGAGATCTACTGAAGTTATTTGCTTCGTTCGAATAAGTTCTGCGAGTTGTCGAACTGAGTAAAAGGCCAGATCGTCGCGATTTTCTGGAAGTCTAACTGCATCAATAGGGCTATATTTAATATTTTCTTGTTCGGTATTTAATTCAAATCCGCTCGGTATCGGGTTGAAAACCAAAGCTGGAGCAACTTCATTTCCAACCAGAGTTTTCCGCATTTCTGCATAGGTTTCTACTGCTTCCTCCAAATCAGATAGCATTAAATCTGCTTCTGCTGCTGTAAATTCCAAGCCTATTAGTTTGGATGCTTCCTGGATGACTCCATTAGAAATTTTATTATCCCAAATAAAAAAGCTTAAACACAATGCAGTGGCAAAACCGAGGCAAAAGATGAAGATGGTTTTTCTATTTTTCATAACTGGACTTTTGTTTATGTAAAAATGAAAAAGATTTTGGAAACAGGTCTTATTTAGAATTCTATTCTATCCCAATCCAGTTTTTCTATCCCAGGACACTTTCTTTTCTGGTCAATTTTAGAGTACTTCGCACCATGAGGTTTAAAGATCTGCCCATACCATATATCTATTGCATCCTGATAGGTATCTTTTTAGGATTATTTTTAGGAACCAGGTTTTATTGGGCTTATTTGCTGTATGGAGAGGCATCAGAGTTTAGCTGGAACAGATATTTTGCACCTGTCTTTACCAATCAGTTTTGGTGGGGCGTATTGGTACCGATGGTGTGGTATTGTTACAAAAAATTTGATTGGCAGACCCAGAAGCTGCAGATAGTAGGGGCAAGTCTGGCGGTGGCTCTTTTTCACGAGATTACTTCCTATTTTGTATGGATTACGCCGATGCACTTTTTGGGAATTGAAGCGTTTAACTGGGAATCAGTACCGAAAATTTTAAAAAATGTTCCCACTGGATTTATTGGACAGTTGGTGCAGTATTGGATAATCTGGGGCATTTTTATGGCAATGGATTTTTCCAAAAAATATCGCGACAAGGAGGTCGAACTGGCGAAAATGGAAAACCAGCTTTCCA
The DNA here is from genome assembly GCA_041941305.1 of Saprospiraceae bacterium. Taxonomy (GTDB): domain Bacteria; phylum Bacteroidota; class Bacteroidia; order Chitinophagales; family Saprospiraceae; genus JANSWP01. The sequence continues at coordinate 282,306 of JBGTQJ010000004.1, read as the reverse complement.
ATGCCCAACTCAATGCACTTCGGCTTCAATTACAACCCCATTTTTTATTCAATACCTTAAACACCATTTCCTCCTTAATGGAATTCAACATCAAAGATTCCCAAAAAATCGTCTCCAAATTGGGCAATCTTTTGAGAACAGTTTTGGATAAAGAAAAACCCACCAACATCCCTTTTCGCGAAGAGCTCGCATTTATCAAAAGCTATCTGGATATCGAGCAAATGCGATTTAATGACCGCCTGAAAATCACTTATGATGTCGACGAACAGACCTTGGACACATTGGTTCCCAGTCTATTATTGCAACCCCTGGTAGAGAATGCCATTAAACATGGTTTTGCGACAAAAGCAGATGAAGGCGAAATCAAACTACGTGCAAAAAAGCTGGCAGGCAACCAATTAGAATTATTGGTAGCAGATGACGGTGATGGCACGGAAATCATCAATGGCGATGTTCAAAAGAATGGCATCGGTCTGAAAAACGTCCGTAACCGCCTGGATTTGATTTATAAAGACAACTATGAAATGGAAATAGCGTCTGCCCCTGGCGAAGGATTTCAGGTGATCATTCGCTTACCTGTTAATTGGTTTCCCAAAAAAAGTAGTTAACTTTGAAGGGTTAATAACCTGTTGATTTATGGTACTGCCTAAGAAGAATAAATACACTTTTGATGAATATTTGGATTTTGAGCGTCAGTCCTCAATAAAACATGAATTTATCAATGGAAAAATCGTTGAAATGGCTGGAGGCACTGGTAATCATGGAATTATAGCGGCTAATATGGTCGCAGAATTAAAATTTTCGCTAAAGGAAAAAGAAAAACAGTATTTTGTTTTAGGTAGTGATCTGAAAATCAGAATTGAAGCTGTTAATGAAGCTCGTTATCTGGATGCATTAGTCATTTGTGAAAAATTAGAATATTATGACAATAGAAAAGATGTTATTTTAAATCCTCTTCTAATCGTTGAAGTTTTATCTCCAGGAACCCAGAAATATGATAGAAGCACCAAATTTGATGAGTATAAAACCATTTCTTCCTTCAAAGAGTATGTCTTAATTAGTCAGAAAATGCCTTATGTCTCTACTTATTATAGGGAAGAAGAAGATCTATGGAGAATAAAAACCACTATGAATAAACAGGCCTCTGTTTATCTAAGAAGCATTGATGTAGAGATAAGCCTCGATGACATTTATGATGGTGTCCAGTTTGAAGATTAATTATTGATTATCAACGACGATTATCTTTTCAATTCCTTCCAGCTCATTTTTATTTACTTTTAAAATATACATCCCAGCAGACAAGTCACTGATATTGATCTTACGAGTCTCACTGTCCAGATCCCCTTTCAACAATTGCTCGCCTTGAAGATTGAATAGTTCATATTTTGTTGCTATAACGGGCTGTTCATGAAAGCTCAATATTATTTCATCTTTTGCTGGATTAGGGAAAACTGTAATTTCATTTTGATCAAGTTCAATTTCCTCTAAATCAGTAAAACTTTCATAGCAATAAAATATTCTATTGAATTGGTCCCATTCAGTAGCGTTGAGATACCATTTTCTATGAGTATAGGACTCAATTAGCCCTTCAGCAGTATAGGTATACGTATTATGATACTGGTTGACCCAATTATTTAAATACCATTGTTGTTGAAGAACATCCAAAGGATCACCAAATTCGTTTGGTTCAAAGGTAACCTGACGGCTATTGACCCATTCTTCGAGCGATTCATCCCAATATTGACTTAGTTGATAAATTGCAAAACCATTGATATCATATGTTACCTCTCTCCTGTTTAATAATTCAAAAAATTGAAAATCATCGTTCCAGGAATACCTTAACTCCAATGTCAAATCTCCATTTACATTATGTTCAAAGGTTTTATAATGATGATTGGCCCAGATAGAATCTTTCCAAGTCTCGTAGGTTTCCTTGACCAAAAGTCCGTTTTCATATTCGTATTGGTATTTTTGGACATTTACAAAGCTTGGGTCTAACCATCCTTGTTGGGCTTCAGTGATCAATTGGTTATTTGCATCATAATCATATAATATCTGAGAAGTATTTTTCCATTCTCCCGTGTCCCAAATTTGCCTTAAATCGGATAACCTGTTTCCATTGTCATCGTAAGTGTAGAGATATTGGCGGTCATTCACCCAAGCATCATCTTCCCACCATAAGGTAGTTCTCAAAATAAGGTTATCTGAATTGTCATAACTATGAATATCTCTTTGTACGGGGACCCATAGTCCTGCATCTTCATCAAAATAGATGTATTGCCATTCAGATAATAAGTCATCTACATCATTGGTATACGTATAATAACTTGAATCACTTGGTGCCCAATCGCTTAAATCGTCATTCCAGCGCTCGCCATAAGTTTTCACCAGACGATATTCTATAGGATCAAATGAAGGATTAGTTGTAATTGAGGAGGGAACAATTGGATTTATAGGTGGATTTAGAATGATATTTTGGGCAACTATTACATTAATGCTCAATAGTAGTCCAGTAGAAAAGAGAATGTTTAAAGATTGCATGAGAGATTGTTTTAATAAAGGAATAGCTTCATACAAAGCTAATCATTTCACAGCAGAATCAATGTAGGGGTTTGGAAATAAATAAGATACCTTAAAAAACTTGTTTCTTCTTAGCCAGATAAGCTCTGTTTACACTCCTTTGTTTTTCCTCCCAAACTTTTTTACTCCTCGTTTTCACTTTCATATCACCTGGCTGTCCAATGAGGTTGATGCGCATATCCATAATACCATCTTTTTTTTCCTTTTTCCCCTCGCGTTCTTTTTGTTTGCGTTTCTTGGATTTGAAAAGCAATTGTCCTAAACTCAGCTCAAAATAGAAATCCATTTCCTCGTTTGGACTCCGGATACCGAACATTGAAATGTCTGAAATATTGCTATTGAATGATAATTCAGGGATGATTAGTTGATGCCGATGATACACTGCTTTTCCATTTAGATTATCAATATGAACATGACTGGCTTCTTTTTTCTTGAACGACTTCAATGCTTTTACAATTGGCTCAAAATCAATCAATTCCGCATCATTTAAGGCATAACTTCCATAATACGCAATATCATCTCCAGGCAAATGTAAATTTCTATCAATGAGGGCAGTCAAAGTGATATTTCCACTCAATCGTCCTTCCACTTGTTTGCTTGTCAATACATTTTGTTCAAAATCATTGAAAATTTCAAGCAATCGTTTGGTGTTTAGGTTACCGAGATTGATATTGGTAGAAAGATCAAAATAGTTGCGATTTTTTCGTTTCATTCTGGCATCCAAAGACAAATGGCCGTGCAAGACGTCCATGGACATTTTCGGAATAATGATTTCGCCATTTTTGAGTCTCAATTGACTGTTAAATCTTTGGGCAGTAGCTCCCCTATACTTCAGGCGTGCCCCTCTCAGTTTAAGGGTGCCATCCATGTATTTGGGTACCGTCAGAGGATGAACTTTTCTTTTACCACTTTTGGTAGGCGCTGAAATCTCCTTGAAGACTTCATTTAGATTGATAGAATTCGAATAAGCATTCAGATTAAATTTCAGGCTTTTCCCATTGTCAACAAACAATCGATAGGTATTTTCAGCCTTCCCACTTAGTCTAAATGGAATATTGGTAAAGTCTCCTTTCAAATTTTCAAAATTCAACAAACTGTCTTTAATATAAATTGAGCCAGAGAGATTGGTGAAATTGAATTGGGATTTATCAAAAAGCAGGGCATCTTGTTCAAAAAAGATGCTGCCGTCCATATTGGTTTTCAAGACATTTTCTGCCTCTTTCCCAATTTGTCCATTGGCGTTACCAGCTAAAGTCAATTGTCCGCCCAAAGCTTTCACGGCTGGGATGGAAAACAAAGAATGAAGATCCTTTAAATCTACATTTATGTCGAAGGATAGGTCGATTGAAGGAGTATCAAAGTTCATCAATTCCAAATCCAGTAAAATAGGTCGATCATTCAAATACGCTTTAAAATCATTAACCACCAATTTGCTAGTAGCGGGAGAGGTGTTTTCTCCATTGGAATATTTTGCATTAAAGTTTAGACTATCCAGTTTGACTGGGTATTTAGAGGAAACGATTTGAGCATTTTCTACCACAAAATCAACCTCCATTTTGGCATTGTGTCTTGGTCCAGCCAATCCCATAAAGCGCAATGCTAAATTACTTTTGGCATTATAATTTACCTGTTTTATTTGCTCCCTTATTTCCTCAGGCAAAAAACTAAATAAAGCCTCAAAATCATCTTCAGAGCCTATTTGAATATCCAACTTACTGCCATTTGGGTATTGTCCTAAAAGGCTGCCTTCCAGATCAAATGTCGCATTTCCCAGCATAACTTTTCCATTCTGGAAACTACTTTTTCGCTGGCGTGTATCAAACTCAAAACCCGTTTCAACTTTTAAAGCCTGATCCTTCAAAAAAGTATTTCCATTTGTTGCCATTGAATCCAGGACTCCTGATAAGGATCCATTCAGGTACAATTTTCCTTCTTTAAAAAAACCTGTAAAGTCGCCGTTTTGGACACTCAAGTGCCAATCTGCCTTTTTATAGTCATTGTGATTAACTATTGAAATATTTTCTAAAATCAATTTTGGGATATTCAATTCAAATTGGCTTTTTGGCGCATCTAAATCCCGTTTTTTATATTTGAATAGTCGAATATTATCTCCCTTTTCATTCGCAAAAAACAAGACTTCGCCATTATGAATTTTGGCTTCTTTAACGGAATATTCGCCTTTCAATAATTTCCAAAAATTTAGGGAAGCTCCCAAGTGATTTATTTCAAGAACCTCAGTAGATAGGCTATCGGTTTGGTGCGTCAACTTTAAATCCTGAAGGAACAAATAGGGGTTGGGAAATTTCAATAAAAAAGACAAGCGAATATCAACTTGCTCAATCTGAGGTTCAAAAAGATCATCTAAAGCTGCTCGAATTTCAGATTTCACTTTAGCTTCCAAAAACCATCCACCAATCCCCAACACTGCCGTTAAAACGCCGAGGACTATCAATAAAATGAATATTTTTTTTAAACGTTTTTTCAATTTAATGATCATTGGGTGATGATATTAAGTGTTAGAACTCATTTAAACTTTTGTGGTGAAATTGAAGGTAAATGCTTGATTTTCAAGACGAAGCTCATTTCGAATTTCGTACTTGCCCCAAAGGGATCACTTTGTGAGAAAGTACGGAATGAGCAATAGCTGAAGTATTGAGAATTAATGATTTGCATTCAAATTATCATAATAAGTTTAAATGAGTTCTTTGTCTTAATATTGTAAGTAGTGAAACAGAATTATGTTGAAACCCTACACCTTAGAATTTATGACATTTAGGAGTTTTCGTCCTCTTTATGAAGATCAACTGCCCGGAGCACCAAAGGCTGACAACCAATACAACCAAAATAATAAGAATCACCTCTTTGAACTTTGAATATAAACTTTTTTCATGAAACCCATCTTTTTTTTCATTTCATCCGCATTGTTTTTGGGGTTCGTAAATCCTGAATGGAAAGAATTCAGCTCTTACGAAGGCAAATTCCGCATTCTTGCTCCCGGTCCTATGACAGAAAAAGTCGATAGCGTGGAAACACCACTTGGTACCCTGGCTTATCACATTTTTTTCCATCAATCTGAGGACAAAAATGCGGATAACCTATTTTATATGGTTAGTTATTGTGACTACCCAGCGCATGCTGTTCATTCAGATTCCACCGGTATATTGGAAGATTTTTTCAAAACAACCATAGAAACGGCAACCTTCAGTGTAGATGGAGACCTGATCTATTCTACTGATATTCAGTTAGATGACTACCCTGGAAAATTTTGGCGGATAGAATACCTGAAAGGAAATGCCATAATCAAAACCCGAGCCTTTCTCATTGGCTCCAGATACTATTCCACCCAAACCATCATGCTAAAGAATAAAAGTCTAAATCCCTCCTCTGACAAATTTTTTGATTCCTTTACTATTTTATAAGCAAAGCATTGGGCAATGTGTACTTTTGCCACTCGGTTGGAAAGATGCTTGCCTGATTGTTTTATTTATGAATAAGGAAGCACCAACAAATCAAAGCATTAAAATATCTAAAAATGAAATTTAAATCATTATTAATCATCTGCTTGTTGAGTGTCAGCATTTTACAAGCACAAAACGAGGAAACAAAAATGGATTCACTTAGTTATGCCGTAGGCATATGGCTTGGAAATGTTGTTAAGCAACAAGGATTTGGAGAAGTAGATGCAACAACCATTTCCAAAGCAATGAATGACGTACTCCAAGGAAACCCTACAAGCATGAATGCCCAAAGCGCAGGTTTATTTCTTAAAGAACATATGGAGGCTAAAAAAGCCAAACAGCAATCCGCCAACCTGGAAGAAGGTAAAACGTTTTTGGAGGAAAACGCTAAACGTGAAGGCGTAACTGTGCTGGAGAGCGGCTTGCAATATGAGGTAATGACACAAGGTGAAGGACCTGTCCCTCAGGCTACAGATAAAGTCTCTGTCCATTACCACGGTACTTTGATCAATGGAACTGTCTTCGATAGTTCAGTTGAACGAGGAAGCCCTGCTGAATTTCCAGTTACCGGAGTAATCAAAGGATGGGTAGAGGCCTTGCAATTGATGAATGTAGGTTCAAAATGGAAATTGTTTATTCCTTCTGAACTCGCATATGGGGAACGAGGTGCTGGTGGAGACATTGGTCCCAATACCACATTGATTTTTGAAGTAGAATTACTTGGTATCCAGTAAACAGTAAACAATAGGCAGTATGCAGTAGGCTATTTTATCCAAAACTGCCAACTGCATACTGCATACTGAAATCTGCATACTGACAACTGTATAGGAAATGCATATAGACATCATCTCTGTACAACCTGATTTATTGGAAAGCCCTTTTGGGCATTCTATCATGAAGCGAGCACAGGACAAGGGCTTGTTGGAGGTGGTCGTGCACGATTTGAGAGCCTATGGCATTGGGAAGCACAAGCAAGTAGATGACTACCAATTTGGTGGTGGTGCAGGCATGGTGATGATGATAGAGCCAATGGTCAATTGTATTGAGAAACTTCAGTCAGAGCGTAGCTACGACGAAATCATTTACCTAACCCCTGATGGGACGCGCCTTGAACAAAAACTGGTCAACCGTCTTTCTTTAAAAGAGCATTTACTACTGATTTGCGGGCACTACAAAGGCTTGGATGAACGCCTCCGAGAACATTTTGTAACGATGGAAATATCAATTGGAGATTTTGTTCTTTCTGGGGGGGAGTTACCTGCTGCAGTACTGGTAGATGCTATTGGTCGTTTAATCCCAGGGGTGCTGAATGATGAAACCTCAGCCTTGTTTGATTCTTTTCAGGATGATTTATTGGCTCCACCTGTCTATACCCGTCCAGCAAAATTTAGAGATTGGGCAGTACCCGATGTTCTACTTTCCGGCAATTTTCCCAAAATTGAAGAGTGGCGAAATGAGCAGGCCTTGAAAAGGACAGCCGAACGAAGACCTGATCTCTTAGAGTAGAACGGCTCTCCAGAGCCGTGAATCCATAGTGAAAAAAAAATTCCAAAAATATGAACATCGAAGAATTCCGGGATTATTGCCTTTCCAAAAAAGGCGTTGAAGAGACCTTTCCTTTTGATGATACGACCCTCGTTTATAAAGTCATGGGCAAAATGTTTACCGCCTGTGGTCTGAATGAAGTATCGCTTTCCGTAAATTTGAAATGCGATCCGGAATGGGCAGTTGACCTCAGAGAAGAATATCCTGAAGATATCAAACCTGGCTGGCATATGAACAAAAAACACTGGAATACTGTGGAGTTTGAAGGCAGCCTGGATGATTCCTTTATTCGAAAATTGATTGATCATTCTTACGATATGGTGGTCAAGGGCTTGAGAAGAAAAGACAAGGAGATTTTGGAAAATCTTTAGAGTATGTTTAAAAATTTTACACCCTGAAAATCAGTAGCTTATGGTTCTGGCGAAAAAATAAGAAGTGAGTTTGGCGAGTCAATTGAGCTTCTTATTTTGAAATCAGGTTCATAAGATATTGATTTTAAAGGGATGCCTGTGGCACAGAAAGGAAAAATTTAAACATACTCTTAATTCTACATGGCTATATAATGGTTCAAGATAGTTTAAAATGGTTCAAAATCGTTCAATGCTAAGACCATTTTGAACAACTTTGAACAACTTTGAACAACTTTGAACAACCGTCCAACAACTGTATACAAAGATTTAGACTATCTCATCATCGGACAAGGGCTTGCCGGAACACTACTTTCCTGGTTTTTATTATCTGAAAATCAACGAATTAAGGTTATAGACTTTCCACGAACCAATTCTGCTTCAAATGTGGCTGCAGGTATCATGAATCCTGTGACTGGTCGGCGTTTTGTGAAAAGCTGGCGGATTGAAGAGCTGTTGCCTTTTGCAAAGGACTCCTATCGGGCAATTGAAGACTTTTTGAACATTTCCATTCTTCAGGAGAGAAATATCCTCAGAGCCATCTTTAGTCAAAAAGAGGAAAACGATTGGCTAATTAGAACGGGAGAACCTGGGTATCAGAAATATTTTCGGGAAGAGGCGGTTCTGGGAAAATTTGAAGGAAAAATTACGGAAGGATTTAGCTTCTGTGAATTACAACAATCTGCTCAGGTACACGTGCCACTATTGGTTCAATCATTTAAATCCTATCTCCAAAAAGAAAACTTGATAATTGAAGAAAAATTTGATTATCAAAAAGTTATGCAAGCGGAAGACGGAATTACTTATAAAGCGCTACGGACAAAGAAAATTGTTTTCTGTGAAGGACACCAGGGACATCAAAACCCATGGTTTACCCATTTACCTTTTAATGAATCAAAAGGGGAAGTGCTTTTGGTCCGCATTCCTGAAGTGAATTTTGTTAGGATGCTGAAGCATAAATTGTTTATCGTCCCACTTCAGGATGACTTGTACTGGGTGGGTTCTTTTTACAAATGGGATTTTGAAGATGACGAGCCTACTGCCTCTGGGAGACAAGAGCTTGAAGCAAAGCTCAAAGACATTCTAAGAGTTCCTTTTGAAATAGTCAACCATCGTGCAGCTATTCGACCGACGGTCAAAGATCGAAGACCCTTTTTGGGCTTACATCCCCAATTTCCTGCTTTGGGTATATTTAACGGGCTAGGGACAAAGGGCGCCTCATTAGGTCCCTTTTTTGCAAAAGAAATGGTTGATTTTTTGATTCATCAAAAAGATATTGGCCAAGATGTCAACATCACAAGATTTAATAAGTCAGCTTGATAACCAGAAAAACGCTTTCTATTTTAGATCCAAAATTTGGGTCTTTGGTGGCAGTAAACTTTGCTTTGATTGCCGTACAGGTTATAACAAGAAATATAAATCCTACAAACAGCATTACTTTTTTCATAGAGCGCATTTATTGGTAAACAGAATTTTTTGAATGACTTATCAAAAAGTTATACCGAAGTAATGCAAAAGACCTTTAATTTGGAAGATTGAAAAAAATATCAATAAATTTATCAAGCTATTTCATTTCTCAGGCAACATCTTTGACAAAAAATCTGTTGAGGATTTGAGAAGTTTGACAAATACGTATTCGAAATTGCAGTTTTCAAAATTAGGCAGCGCAGCCTAATCAATTGTTTTTAGTCTTTGTTACAAAAAAGAAAAAGAGAGAATCCGACCCGCTAACTATGCTCAAAAATTTATTGTCCATATCATTTTTCTTCTGCACGTCACTCGCACTCTTTGCCCAGCCAGGAAACAATACTTGCAGCTCTGCAACCACGCTAAAGAATGTTAGCAACTGGTGCTCGTCTCCCGCAGAATTTTCCAATAAATACGCTACTCCAAGTGGACAAAACAGAGCCAATTGTTTTTTTGGTGATTCCAATGACAGAGACAATGATGTTTGGTTCAAATTCATAGCTAAAGGCAATACCCTGAATGTAAGTGTGGTTGGTCGAATTGCCAAATCTCCAAAAGGCACACTGGAATATCCACAAGTAGCAGTATACAAGGGCTCTTGTTCTAGAGGACTGGAAGAAGTTGGCTGTTTTTCAGATGCAGACGGACACCACATAGCGGAAGTTTATGCCAGTTTGACAATTGGAGAGACCTATTACATCCGCGTAGATGGCAAATATAACCGGACGGGTACCTTCCAGCTTTGTGTCAATAATTACAATTCCGTTCCTTCTCCCTCAGGAGATTGTGGTTCGGGTGTGGTGCTTTGTGATAAGTCATCGTTCACTGTACCAAAAATGGTGGGCATTGGAAAATATCGTGACCCAATTGGCATTACTTGTCTGGCAGATGGGGAAAGCAGCTCCGCCTGGTACAAATGGACCTGCGCAGAATCCGGGACTTTGACCATGGATCTCATTCCAGTGAATCCTTCGGACGATATTGATTTTGCCTTGTTTTGGTTGCCTGGTGGTCTGGAAGATTGCAGCTTCAAAATTATTTTGCGTTGTATGGCTTCGGGAGAAAGTCTGGACAAGCCTTATGCTGAATGGAAAAGATGTACAGGGGCTACAGGCTTAAGGACTGGCTCCTCTGATTTTCAGGAAGCCGCAGGATGTGAAAACTGGACAGATGACAATTACCTGGCAGCCCTGCAAATGGAAAAGGGAAAAAGCTATGCTTTGTTGGTCAATAATTACCACAATACCGGAAACGGCTTTTCAATAAAATTTGGTGGTACAGGGACATTTGAAGGTCCCAAAGCACATTTTAAAGTTTCTAAATTGAATATCCCGGTAGAAACAGAATTGAAGGTCTGGAATGTCTCTTCTTTTGAAGGGAAGATAGTAAAATACGAATGGGATTTTGGTATGGACGCCTCTCCAAGAACGCACAAAGGTTGGAAAGCTCCTAATGTTACTTACAGTACTCCAGGGCAAAAATCCATCTCTTTGACTGTTGAAACGGATAGGGGCTGTGTCGTAACAAAAGTTCGAAATATTAAAGTATTGCCCAAACCTAAAGTTCCTCCAAAACCTAAGGAGGAGGAAGTAGTAGCCAAAACAGATCCTGTCCCTTCTATTCCAGAAGAAAAACTCAAACCAGAAGATTCAGATATAACCAGCCCAGCACCCCAGCCCGAATTGCAGGCAAGTATGGATGGCTTGATATTGGAAGAAAATAAACCCAACATTATTTCAAAACCACCTCCACCCAAAAAGAAACCAAAACGGGTAGAACCAGATACTGTTGTGTACTACGATGTGCTGCATGTTTACAAATTGTATTACGATGCAGATTCTTCAAACTTAAAAGCAGATCACAAGCCTTTTTTAAATGAGGCGGTGGCTTGGCTCAATAAATCTCCCGAAATCATTCTACAGGTAGAAGGACATACCAACAACATTCCTCAACATAATTACTGCAATGACCTTGCAGAAGAACGGACTCAAAAGGTAATGGACTACCTGACAGCCAAAGGCGCATCTCGCCAGCGCCTCAAAGAGCGGGTCCATGGGAAAGAAAAACCTCAGGCAAATAACAAATCTCTTTGGGGGAGAAAGCGCAATCAAAGGGTAGAAATAAAAGTTTTGAAGCCAGAGGAGTAACAATTCCAAATAAAAAAGTATAAAGTTATTGTAGTATTGAAACTGATTCAAACGTAATCAATTGGTTATTGTATTTGTAAAAAAGTTATGCCCCAAAAATTCCGCATATGCGAGATCCGCATAACTTACCTGTTACCACTATTTAAGGGCTTAGGAAAATAATAATCTACCATTCTGGCTTGTTATTTTTCCCTTATGCTGCGTTAAACTCCGATAGCTATTGGAGCGCTGACGCTTTGGTTATGGCATACCATCCGCTAGCGGTTCACTTCGTTGAAAAGATTCCCCAAATCTTTTCTGCTAAAGCACCACTATGTTCATGTTTTTTGCCTGCCTAAGAGAAAAATCCCTACACCATTTGTGGTAGATTATTAATTGCCAAACCTTAATCTTTAGATTTTGGCTAAGTAAGAGCATTTATTGGGTTTAAGCTCCCAATAGACTGAGTACATATTTCCTAAATAAAACCTATATCATGGCTAGATTACCCTATCTAAAACCATACGACCCAGAATTTCTGGGCGATGGATTTCGCGTACAATTACCAACCCATTCATGCCAGGGTTGCCTGGTACAATCCGGAAGAGTTTACGATTACATTCACTTTTCGCTTGTTATGCACAAGGACAGACGAATGGCATTGTACACTGCACACAACATTGACACTTCACAGCGCCGTTCCGTAAGCCGCACAGGTTGGGATCTCGATCCCCGCCTGGAACCCAACAATCAAACAGGAGGTGGAGCGTATAAGAACAACCCCTGGGACAGAGGTCATTTGGTTCGCAGAGCAGCCATTGCCTGGGGTCCAGGAAGTGAAGCCAAAGATGCAAGTGACTCAAGTTTTTACTACACCAATGCTGCCCCTCAACACGAGGCATTCAATCAGGATGACTGGTTGGATTTAGAAGATTGGGTACTAAAATCTGCTGGTAACATCTCTCCCAGACTTTGTGTTTTTACGGGTCCCATTTACACTCAACACGATGAATTTAATGAAGAAACGCGCATCCCCGCAGCTTTTTTCAAAGTTGTGGTTCTGAGAGATCCTACTGCTGATGGAAATGATTTGTCTACAGTTGGGTTTTTAATGAAACAAAATAAAACCTGGGATCCTACTATTGAAAATTTCAGACCCTACCAAGTTGGTATTGCTGAAATTGGCAGATATACAGGAATTGATTTTGGGGATATCGCTTTGTACGATGAATTTGAATGGAGGCAGCCTAGATTTAGAGATCGTTCCCGGATGAACCCTATTCCTGTGGATAGGGGTCAAGCATTCCAGTTTTCAGGACAAAATCGACGTTCACAGGGGATTCGTGCCATACCCATCGGTTCAGCTAACTCCCTGGAAGCCACTATCTTGAGAACCAAAGATGATTCATGTGGTTGTTCAGAAGATAAACAGGCAACCGATGAAAGAATTGCAGGTTTAATCAAACAGGTAAATGCTCTAAGTGAGATGGTTGAAATTCTACTGGAAAAAACTGCCCAGGATGGTCAAGACAATGATTTAGCTATCAGAGCTGCACGTGAATTTCATACTCGGATAGTCGGAGGAGTCATTACATCAGCAAATGAGTTTCCTGAGTGTGCTTGTATCGGCAATAGAGGAAATGGACAATCTGAATGGTTCTGTAGCGGAGTACTGGTTCATCCAAGAGTTGTTTTGACAGCAGCGCATTGTGCACCTTCCATTGACCAGGTTTATCTGGGTGGGCGTTCAATCAACTTGATTGGGATACCAGGTTTAGGTGAAGTTAAAAAGGTTCAAAGAATCATCGTCCATCCAGATTATCATCCTCATAGGATTCCTTCTCATGATATTGCAATCTTAGTCCTTGAAGAAGATGCTACAACACAACCTGTCGAAATTGCATTAGAGCAGGAGGTGAATGTAGAAGACAATTTAATGCTGGTTGGGTTTGGCTATGACCATCCTACTGAAGCTGTAGGTTTTGGAACAAAAAGAAAAGTAGATGTACCTCTAACTAATCTTGAGGGAATGGACGAGGCATTAATCACTCAGGTAGAAAATCAACATGGTTTTGAGAATAATTTTGAATTTCACGCTGGTCGTAAGGAATTGGGAAAAGATTCCTGCAATGGAGATAGTGGTGGACCTGCTTATATTCGAATGGATGGTGATGTGTTCAAATTAGCTGGATTAACTTCCAGAGCTGCTTTTTCTGCGGATGTTCGCTGCGGAGATGGAGGAATTTATACAAGGGTCGCTCCTTACCTGGAATGGATTTACCAGGTTACTGAAGGTAGGGTTGGACTGGAACCAGGAGTAGAACCTAAAGGGCGAACGCCTAATCGAGCAATATACATCAGTGCTGCTCAACCCAATGCTGTAGGACCGGAAGCTGGAAACGAATGGGTAGAAATAAAAAACGCTTCCCAAAATGATGTATCGCTCAATTCCTATTCTATTACAGATAAAGCAGCTCAAGGACAACATGAATTAGGTGGTTTAATTTCGGCTGGATCAACTAAGCGGGTAGTCTTACCTGAAAACTCCAAAGTAAAATTGAACAACAATGGAGACGAGATAATTTTGAAAAAAGGTGGAGAGCTTATCCATAAGGTCAGTTACACCAATGCAGGGGCGGGGGAGATTATCCAGTTTGAACCTCCACAAGGTGATGAAGGAGATGGAAATGGGGGAAATCCGAATGATGGATGTGGAGGAAACCCAAATGATCCACCATTATTAGAAGCAGATCCTTGTTAATAAATTAATTTTTAAAAACACATTGTTATGTCATTGTTTTCAGCTATTACAATCATTTTTTCAAAAATGACTTAACAGCAATTTATGTTCTTCCCATTGCATCTTATTGATAAAGTTCATAAACTTGCGCAAACATTTTATAAAAAATAAAATTTGTGACTAAAAACAATCTACATATCAATTTTATCATGACTTGTTGCTGCTGCTGTTGCATGATGCCATACCCTTATCTGGGAAAGCGGTGATGATGAGTCCTATTGCATTTTAGGTAAAACGCCTTTCCAGATTAATTTTTGGAAAGGCGTTTTTTTTTATAAAAATTCCAGGTATGATGTCGTATTTCAACTTATCTATACAAAGCTGGGCAAAGCGATTTAAAGAAGGAGGTGAAAGAGATTTTGCGATTTTAGGTTATTACTCGTTTGTCGCCCTTCAAATTATCAGCTTGTTGATAGCTGGCTTTATATCCTCAACTTTTTAGAATTTGCAAGACGTGAAAGGTTTTGAAAATCTTTCACGTCTTCTTTTTATCAATAAACTAAAATGAATCTCTTTTCAAAAATGATGTCTTGTTGTTGTTTACCCCTTTGTGGCTGCTGTTGTTGTGAAAAACAACTCAGGATTTCTATGAAAGGTGATTGATTCTCCAATTTATTTTTTCAAAAAGCCCTTTCAGGAAATGCTGTTCTTGAAAGGGCTTTTTTTATGAAACTCTACTTCCAATGAGCAAGAATCCAGATTTTACAAATGTCAGCGAAGCAGCAAAAAAGGATATTATTGAGCTGCAACAAAAAATCAAATCCGTCAAAAATGGTGAACTAAATGAAGAAAAATTCAAACATTATCGACTGACTCGTGGCGTTTATGGTCAACGCCAACAAGGAGTACAAATGTTCAGAATCAAGATACCCTATGGCAGGTTGACAGCTGAGCAATTGGTACGCATAGCTGATATTTCTGAAAAATACGCAACTGGCAATTTACATTTGACAACGCGACAAAACATCCAGTACCATTATGTCAAATTGGAGGATTCTCCTGCCGTTTGGACTGAACTGGCACAAAAGGGAATTACAGCTCGGGGAGCTTGTGGCAATACGGTGCGAAACCTAACAGCTTCTGCCAAAGCTGGAATAGATCCAGATGAATTGTTCGATGTCTCCCCCTATGTGCAGGCAGCATTTGAATATTTTTTGAGGAATCCAATTTCTCAGGACATGGGGCGCAAAATCAAGCCTGCTTTTTCTTCAAGTGATAAGGATTCTGCCTTTACCTACTTCCACGATTTTGGTTTCATCCCTCGCATTCAAAACATCGATGGAGAAGAAGTCAGGGGTTTTAAAGTCGTGGTAGGCGGTGGTTTGGGTGCACTAAGTATGGTAGCACATACTGCCTTTGAGTTTCTCCATGAAGATGAAATCATTCCATTTATGGAAGCTTCCATTCGCGTATTTGATCGCTATGGGGAGCGCAAATCCAGAATGAAAGCAAGACTCAAGTTTTTAATTAAAAAAATAGGGTTTCAAACCTTCCTCGATTTGGTAATTGCAGAGAAGAAGGCTTTAAAAAATCAAAAAGTTACCATTGATAGGAATTCAATTCCAGAACCTCAATTACCTATTAAAAAGGTAATTTCCAAAGTCAACCCTGTATCCCCTGAAAAATATCAAAGGTGGCTGGAGACGAATGTTTTTGAACAGAAACAAAAAGATTGGTATGGTGTGCAGTTGCGTGTAAAGCTGGGAGACATACATGCCAGTACCGCCAGAAAATTAGCTGTTTTGGTCAAGGAATGGGCTGCGGATGATATTCGTTTGACCGTCAACCAAGGCATCTTACTAAAATTTGTTCGTTTTGAAAGTCTTCCGATTTTGTTTAACGAATTATCCAAATTGGGATTGGCAGAACCAGGCTTCGATACCCTGGCTGATGTAACTTCTTGTCCGGGAACGGATACCTGTGCTTTGGGAGTCTCCAACAGTACTGGGTTAGCTAGCCAACTGGAGGAAGTCATTCGAGAAGAATATCCCCACCTCATCTCTGAAAACAACATTCACATCAAAATAAGTGGCTGTATGAACTCTTGTGGTCAACATATGGCAGCTCAGATAGGCTTTCACGGAAGTTCTATCAAACGGCAAGCTTTTGTAATGCCTGCAATGCAAGTTGTTATGGGTGGTGGGGTTTCACCTGAAGGACAAGGTTTTGTAGCAGAAAAATTGTTGAAAGTACCTACCAAACAGGTACCTAATGTACTGCGAACACTTTTGAATGATTATGAAGCCAATAGCCAGGAGGGCGAATATTTCAACAGTTACTATTATCGAAACGGTAAGGACTATTTCAAAAAGCTGCTCCTTCCACTTACCGATATCTCGGAACTCAACCCGGATTTCTTTTTTGATTGGGGGCAAGACCAAAAATATATCCAATCCATTGGCGTTGGCGAATGTGCTGGGGTAGCATATGATATGGTAGGAGCCATTCTCAATGATGCGCGGGAGCGATTGGATTGGGCAAAAGAAGCATTGAATACAAAACGTTGGGCAGATAGCATTTATCATAGCTACAGTGCTTTTGTGATTGGAGCAAAGGCCTTATTGCTGGCAAAAGAGGTGACTTGCAATACGCACAGGGGAATTATTTCTGATTTTCAAAAAGAATATGTAGAAAAAGGTGATTTCGTCCTGAATGGGGAAGATTTCAATGAAATCGTATTGAGAATCAATAAAGAAGCCCCTTCTGAAAAATTTGCCCGAAGTTATACTGAACTAGCCAACAACTTTTTTGAAAAGGTGATAGCAACCAGAGAAAAGCAATTGGAATTTGATAAAGAAGACCAGTTGGTAGTGGAGAATTATTACAAAGCTTAGGTAACCGCCCAAATTTTTGGGCTGGCTGGCTTAGTCAGCCCAAAAATTTGGGCGAGTCCAAAAAATAAAAAAATGAATCCTAATACATATCCAAAAATCACATTAGTTGGCGCAGGACCAGGTGACCCTGAACTCCTGACTATCAAAGGCTTACGCGCCATCCAATCAGCAGATGTCATTTTGTATGATGCCTTGGTGAATAAGGAACTTTTAGAAGAAGCACCCTCAACTGTTTTAAAAATATACGTTGGAAAACGAGCCAACAAACACCGCTATTCACAAGATGAAATTAATCTAATGCTGGTCCAATTTGCCTATTCTCATGGGCATGTCGTCCGACTCAAAGGTGGAGACCCGTTTGTTTTTGGAAGGGGGCATGAAGAAATAAGCTATGCAGACAATTTTGGAATAGAAACGGTAATAGTTCCTGGTATCTCCAGTTGTATTTCGCTACCTGAATTACAGAAAGTGCCAGTTACCAGAAGGGGTTTGAATGAAAGCTTTTGGGTGCTGACTGGAACCACCCGCTCTGGCAAAATATCAAAAGATATTGCCATAGCAGCTCAATCCTCTGCTACGGCAGTCATTCTGATGGGCATGCGAAAAATTCGTCAAATAACTCAAGTTTTTGCTCAGAATGGTAAAGCTGAAACTCCGGTTTTGGTCATTCAAAATGGTTCTTTACCAAACGAAAGAAAAACTTTAGGGACTGTAGAAACCATTGCAGATAAAGTACAAGATGAAGGGCTTGGTTCTCCAGGCATTATCATTATTGGCGATGTCGTGGGCTTACATCCAGAATTTGAACGAGTTGCATCTTCTGTCGAATTATTAATTCACTGAATTTAAGGATTAAAACACAATACAATGAATCAAAACCCACTATATCCCATTTTTCTTAAACTCCACCAGTTGAATTTACTCATTGTTGGAGGTGGTGAAGTTGGACATGAGAAGCTGAGCTTTATCCTAAAAAGCAGCCCTGATGCAAATATAAAATTGGTGGCTCTTGAAATAAATTCCAAAATCCATGAGCTACTTTGCCTGTATCCCAAGCACAAAGTTCAACTAGTCAAAAAAGCCTTTGAAGTGTCTGATTTGAAAGGTATGGACATTGTAATTGCAGCTACAAATGATTTGCAAACAAATCATCAAATAAGGATTGTTGCAAAAGCGAATCGGCTATTGGTGAATGTTGCAGATACCCCTGAATTATGTGATTTCTATTTGGGTGGAATTGTAACCAAAGGCAATTTAAAAATAGCGATTTCTACCAATGGTAAAAGTCCCACTTTCGCGAAGCGATTTCGACAATTGTTGGAAGAATTGCTTCCGGAAGATGTCGATAGTCTCTTGTTGAATCTGAGGACTATTCGCGATAGACTCAAAGGTGATTTTTCCTATAAGGTCAAAAAATTGAACGCTTTAACTGCTGAATTGATAGAAAGTAGTACCGTCAGCCAAACGGAGAATTAATAATTAATCCTCTCCGTTTGGCAAGCGGAGTCACTAAAACATAACACATGACACAGGTATTGCGAAAGGTATTATTCCCACCCAAAGTAGTGGATGGACCAAAAATCAGCCTGGAATTGCTCAATGATATTTTTGATCCATTGGGTTTTGAAGAGCGATTGAGGAAGTTGTACAATTACTACAATGAAGATGAGATATTGGTGACTTCTTCTTTTGGCACCAAATCTGTTTTTCTCCTGCACTTGATTCACAAAATTCGTCCTGAGCAGAAAATTCATTTTATTGATACCACTTATCATTTCAAGGAGACTTTGGAGTACAAAGAATACCTCACTCGAATTTTAGATTTGAATATTGAAGAGGTCAAACCTGAAGCGGCGAGCAATAAATTGACCCGTGAAGAAGAATGGTGGAAAGAACATCCCAGAATGTGTTGTACCATTAATAAAGTATCCCCCCTGGAGCCCATAAAGGCGAAGCACCAGGTTTGGATATCCGGTTTGATGGCTTATCAAACCTCCTTCCGATCACGCTTGAACATTTTTGACCAGCAAGGAGATATCGTCAAATTTCATCCGCTAATTGACATTGACGAAGGAGAGTTTTTGTACTACCTGGATTATTACAAATTGCCACGACACCCACTGGAATCAAAGGGTTATGGTTCGATTGGCTGTGAACATTGTACAAAGCCCGGACAAGGCAGAGAAGGGCGTTGGGCAGGTACAGGAAAGACAGAATGTGGGCTTCATCCAGGGTATTTTAATCGGAAGGAAAAATAGTTTTCTTTTTATTACGGGTTTATTCAGGGATGTAAGCCTACTATATTCAAGAGTGCTCTCAAATTTAATAACTCTTCTCGATTTAAATTGAGTGCAGCAACGCTTGCTCTGCCAGTAGGTGTAATGCCAATTACCAATAGAGTGCTTTCATCCCAGTTAAAATGTTCTAACCATTCATGCTTCCGGGGATTAAAAAGAGGAACCATTTGGTTGCTTACATTATCTAAAGCTTCAATTTTATTAGATTTTGCATGATTACATCCAAGACAAGAATAGGCTACATTTGATAAAATCAACTTACCTCCTAAACTAAAGGGTAAGATATGTTCTACTTCAAAGGGATCTGGAACATAAGCCTTAGGACAATGACAATACTCACAGCAATGTTTTGCCCGTTTTGCAACTTGAAGTTTAAATTTAGGCGTTGGTTTCCTTTTACTCATTTTCGGCAAGAGGTTGAATGCCTAAATCTTTCATTAATTCTTGTAAGCTAATATTCCTAATTTGGGAGAGTTCTAAAAGTGCTTGAAAACGTTTGTTACGATAGGACTCCTGTTTTTTCAAGTATTTACCTAATTCTGTATGTTCATCTTCTGAAATAGTTTCATTTTGCAGTTTTTCATAAAGGGCATTTGAACGAACTTGTTCTTGATCGTTCAAAGCAGATTTATTTATTGTTTGGAATAAATCAGACTCCTTTTTCGATAAAACATTACTTTTTCTTTTCGATAAAATTGTTGCAACCTCTCTTAAAAACAATTCCAAATCACCAGTCTCCATAGAGGATATGCCATTCAAGATTTCTTGAACACCTATGTTTATGCTTGATTTGGAATTAATTGATGCCATATTTTCTTACAAAAATAACAAAAATACCAGTTAGAAGAATTGAGTTTTTGAATTCTGGTATCTTAGTCAGAGTGAGGAAGAAGTAAATGAAACTTGAAATAAGGTAGGTCTATTGCCTTCGTTCAAAAATCTAGTTACTATGCCAGAACATTTAACGCCTTTCACTTTTAATATTTTTGAAAATGGCATTATCCTGAAAGGTGGAGCATTTCTCTTTTTATATGTATTGGTGATGTTAACTATTATCGTTATCGCAGGAAAATGGATAAACAGAAAATCCTACCTTCATTCTTCACTATTTCAAATTACAATCTACACCTCTTTGCTTTTTTCTGGATTAGGTATGATGGGATTGCTAATAGGAATCATTATTCCAATTGCGAGCATTATTTCAATCTCAGAAAGTATACAAATTCGCTTAATTGAGATGTTTAGTCAAAAGGGTATTTTCACTTTTACATACCTTGTTATCGCTGCACCAATTTTGGAAGAAATATTATTTCGAGGTATCATTTTAAAAGAATTCCTTAAAAAACAATCAACCTGGAAAGCGATTATCTTTTCAAGCATCCTATTTGGTTTATTTCATTTAAACCCAGTCCAGGTTATTTCCTCCTTTATTGGTGGATTATTTATAGGTTGGATATTGGTAAAAATGAAAAGCCTTATCTATCCTATTTTTTTACACCTCATAGTAAATTTGGTATTTTATCTCGCCATTCATTTCATGCCTTTATCAAAACTAATGAATATTAATATTCTTGATTTATACGGTGGGACCCCAAAAACTATTATAATTATTACTATAGGATTATTATTGTTAAGCTACTCTACATATTTTATTCAGGAAAGTGACATTTCTCAAAAAAACAAAGCCATTCCTTCGGATAAGTAAGAATGGCTTTATTTATGATTATTCCTTTACTGAAGTATAATCTGTTACTCCCCTACTCTACCTGCCTCAGTCTCCAAACCAGTATTTCTCTTCCTGGACTTCACATTCTGATTTCCAAAATTATAACTCAAACTCAAAGCTACATTTCGGCTATCCCAACGACCACTTCCGAAGGATTCCAATCCATCAAAAATGGATACGCCATCCCATCCAGTTTGATAGAATAAGTCATTGGCACTAAGGCGAACATTGAGTTTTTCATCAAAAAACTTGCGCTGCAAACCAATATTCAAACTCCAACTGGTTTCGTACTTAAACACACCACCCCATACACCAGGACCAGAAAACCAGCCTGAAATTTCTCCTCTCAAACCTTTAAAAAGGTTGAAAGTATGCTGTTGATAAATATTGTAGGTAAATGCTTGAATGTCAATGACAGCACCATCTCCATAATCTGCCTGATTGTCTAAATGAGTGGCGCTTAGATTTATATAGGCATTCCACCATTTGGTGAACTGAAATGGCAAGCTAGCACTAAAGCTTATCAAGGTTTGTTTTGCAATATTATCCCAGGAAAGGAAATTTGCACGTGGGTCTTCCTCATCATTCGCTGGTCCAATGAGTCGCGTGATTTGATTATCGGTTTGACTATAACCCAATTTAAAATTGAAGCGGTATTGATAAGTGTACCCCAATTCGAGGTTATTCACAATTTCAGGGGTCAAAAAGGGATTGCCCTTCATAAAGGAAATTTCACTCATTTTGCTTCGGAAAGGATTCAGTACGTGATAATCCGGGCGATTGATTCGACGACCATAATTGAGTGCCCAGGAATGATTGGGTGCAGCATTCCATGTCAATCCAACATTTGGGAACCAACTTACATAATTAGAGTCGACAGGCGGTTCTTGCAATTCAGGCAAAAAAGCAGTCAATTCACCGTGAATATCAGAGTGCTCCATTCGAAGTCCAGCTGAAAAGCTCCATTTTTCTCCAAGCGCGCGAGCAAAACTTACATAAGCAGCATTTACTTTTTCATCGTAATCAAATTGGTTGGAAAGCGAGTCATTTCGAACCGCAGAACCATTCATTCCATCAAAAACCAGGAAGGTATTTGCGGTTTCTACCCGGCTCAATTTTCCACCTAAGCCTAGTTTTCCACCCCAAATTTCTTCTTCAAAATCTATTTTTGCTGTTGCGATATCTATATCTGTAGGTGTATCAAAGCTATTGATAACCATAGTCAAGGGCGTTTCAGCATCAGCTGCAAAATATTGATTGGGTTGAAATCGATTGGCACGGTTTTCAAAACGACCATAGTCCAGGTCAATATTTAAACTGCGTCCCTTTCCAGGATCATATCGATAATTCAAATTGAAGGAACCTCGTTTTCGATCAGTTTTATTTGTATTTTCTGCAATCAAAATGCTGTCAATTTGATTTGGATTTGCGGCTTGTGCTATGTTGATTTGTGTATAGTTGAGGTTATTTCCATTGCCGTCACCTCCATCTATTAAAAACCCAAGTGTTTGATTTTTACCTAAAAAGAAGTCTGTTCCAAATCGAAAATTGATACCGTCATTAATATTTTCATCATCATTGGTTTCATCCATAAAGAGGTCATTTTGATAATTCTGGAATTCCATTTTATGGAAGGACTCATTGTCGGCAAAATTGATGTTGCCAAAAGCATTGAAGATCTTATTTCTGTAATTGGCACTGGCTCCCAGATTGTATCTTGTTCTTTGTCCACGTGTCACAGTCCCATTCAATGAACCATTCGCCCCTAAATTTTTATCCTTCTTGAGTCTAATATCAATGATACCTGCATTGCCTTCTGCTTCATATTTTGCACCTGGATTGGTGATGATGTCAATACGATCAATCTGTTCGGCGGTCAAATTTTGGAGATATGCACTCAAATCGTCCCCACCCAATGGCAATCGTTTCCCATCTATATAAACCAACACTCCGGCACGACCCAATACACTCACATTGTCATTATTATCAACAGTGACACTTGGAGCTTTTCTTAAAAGTTCAATGGCATTGGCACCTACACTATTGATGGTTCCCTGCACATTGAAAACGGTGCGATCTGGTTTTACCTCAACTAAAGCACGGCTGGTTTTAACAGTCACTTCAGTCAATTCCACAGATTGGGGAGCAAAAGTCAAAACGCCCAAATCTGCAACTTCGCCTTCCTTTAATTTGATGTTGGTTTTGACCAAATCGGGAAGTCCAACATAAGTTGCTTTTAGAAAATAATTGCCAGTTACAATTTTTTGAAATTGAAAAATACCAGCTTCATTACTGGTTTCAACTTTTACCAAATTGCTATCGGTGGAATTGTATAATGCCACATTGGCAAAAAGAACGGCATTGTTTTCAGTATCTTGCAATTGTCCTTTGATACTGGCAGTTTGTGCCGCTAAAACAACGGAGAATGCGCTTAGAATAAGCGTCGAGATAAGTTTCATAAAGAATCGGGTTTTTAATGATTTCTTACTGGAATAACAATGGCTTGAATTGAGCCAAAAGAAGAACATATTTTTTCTAAAAAAGTTACAAATGTAAAGGTAAGATCCCATAGTTTAATATCATATAAGAATTCGATGAATGGTCATATTTTGTGACGAATGGACATAGGGAGGAATAATTGGTGTCCTCAGTTTTTACACTTTTTTTAACTTTTTGGTAATTCTTTAAAACTCAAATACTTGTGCAATACAGAAATTTGTCTCTACAAATAGAAAGTGTTGTTTAGCTTACAATAATTAAAACACTTGATGATAATTTTAATTTGCCACTTGAAAAAGGATGTATAAACATTATTTTTGGCAAACCTACCTGTGAAATGCTGATTGATCTACCCCGCGCTTTCTAAAAATTTGAATTTCCTTCATCTGAAACCCACTTGTTCGATTTTGAGCAAGTTAAATTGAAAGAATTACTATACTTCTCAAATTTACCCAACATGAAAAGAAACAAACTCAGACCGATCTATTCTACACTTTCAATCCTATTTTTTGCCTATTTATTCATGTCTAACAGTTTCAATCCACCAAATGGATTTACTGGAGCACCTCCTACCAACAGCACTTGTGCAAGTACAGCAAATGGCTGCCACTTTGGAGGCAATTTTAGTGGAAGTGTATCCATTACCGGATTGCCTGCCACAATTACAGGGGGCAATACTTATAATATTACCGTAACTGTTTCCTTTGCTACTGGAAATCCCGTTCGGGCTGGTTTCCAAATGACTGCTTTGGATGCTTCAAACAGTCCAATTGGTACCTGGACAAATGCAGGTACTGGAGTGGGCATTACCGGACAATTTGTAGAACATTCAGGCGCTCAGAATTTTGGTGCCAGCAACTCCGTCTCCTGGACAGTTGATTGGATAGCACCAACTAGTAGTGGTACGGTCACTATGTATGCTGCCGGAAATATTGCCAATGGCAGTGGTACAGGTGGAGACGATATTCGTACTACTTCTGTAACCGGTACGATTATGGGTGGAGCTTCGATTTCAGCCTCCATTTCCAGTTTCACCAATGCTTCCTGTTTTGGGGCTTGTGACGGAACTGCCACTGCTATGGGTTCTGGAGGAGCAGGACCTCCTTACTTTTACGCCTGGTCCACCAATCCTCCACAAAATACTCAAACTGCAACTGGCCTATGCGCCGGGACTTATACTGTAACTGTTTCTGATGTTACGGGTGCCTCGGGGACTGCAAGTGTGACAATCTCAGAACCATCTGAACTAGTCGCTTCTATCACAAATGTCACTCATATTACCTGTTCAGTACCTGTGGGTTCAGCAACTGCAAATGCAAATGGAGGAACGCCAGGTTATACTTTCAACTGGTCAAATGGACAAAATGGACCTACTGCTACCTTTGCGGCACCTGGCACTTATGATGTAACCGTGACTGATGCAAATAATTGCATAGATATAGCTCAGGTGACCATCAATGCCAACACAACTGCCCCAAATGCAGAAGCTGGCCCCAATATGACGATTGATTGTAATAATGCTACCGTTACTTTAAATGGAACGGGATCATCTACAGGTGCCAATATTTCCTATGCCTGGTCGGGCCCAGGAATTGTTTCGGGTGGAAATACTCTGATGCCAACAGTAGATATGCCTGGCACCTATGGAATTACTGTAACGGATAATACAAATGGCTGTACAAGTTCCGACCAGACTATGGTATTTGATGATACGACAACCCCAGTTGCTTCAGCGGGTATGGATATGGAAATTAATTGCAACGTTAACCAAGTTACCCTGGATGGAACGGCTTCTTCTTCAGGAGCAAATATCACCTATCTATGGACTACCCCAAATGGAAATATTGTGAGTGGTGAAACAACTACCACTCCAACTGTGGACGCCAGTGGGGTTTATAATATTTTAGTTACCAATACCTCCAACGGCTGTACTGCAGAGGATGATGTAAATGTAACTGAAAACATCACTCCTCCAACTGCAATGGCAAGTACCAGCGGACAGATTGATTGCATTAATGCAACCGCCGTTGTTGATGGAACAGGTTCTTCTTCAGGTTCTACATTTAGCTATGCCTGGTCTGGACCTTGTATCGTAAGCGGCGCAAACAATTTGATGGCGGTAGTCGATTGTGCAGGCACGTATTGCATCACTGTTACAGACAACACAAATGGTTGTTCTTCAACAGCTTGTGTGGTGGTGAATGAAAATATAACCCTTCCCACTGCAGATGCAGGTCCCGCAATGGTTCTCAATTGCAATAATCCTTCAGTGACTTTGAATGGCTCTGCTTCCTCACAAGGAGCAAATTTCTCCTACCAGTGGACAGGTCCGAATATCCAATCTGGAGCCACAACCCTAATGCCTGTTGTTGGAAGCCCCGGAACTTATACTTTAACAGTCACTGATACAGATAATGGTTGTTCGGCTACTGATGCCACTGTTGTTACTGAAACTACTCCACCTACAGTCACGGCTTCTGTAAATGCCAATGTTGACTGCAATGGCAACTCCACTGGTTCAGCAACTGCTACGGCAACTTCCGGCAGCCCTCCATACAATTATAATTGGAGCACCGGAGGTACAAGTGCCACAGAAAATAATATGCCAGCTGGTACCCATACCGTTACGGTGACAGATCTGGACAATTGTACTGCAATTGCAACCGTAACCATCACGGAACCACCTGTGCTCATTGCCAATGCTTCTGCAACAGGAGAGACTGGAGCCGGGGCAAATGACGGAACTGCCACTGCAGATCCAACTGGCGGGACTCCAGGATATTCTTACGATTGGAGTAATGGAGGTTCTACTCAGACTATTACAGGCTTGGCACCAGGTGAATATACGGTCACCGTGACCGATGCAAATAATTGTACCTCTGTTGAAACAGTTACAGTCAGTAGCTTTGATTGCAGCGCTGTTGCTATTGTAGTGACTGGAAATGATGTTTCTTGTAATGGAGGGGATGACGGGACTGCTACAGCCAATGTTTCCAATGGTGCTACACCCATTGCCTATTTATGGTCGAATGGCGGCACAACTCAATCCATTGCAAATCTCCAGGCCGGAACTTATTCGGTTACCGCAACAGATGGTAACAATTGCGAAGTAATCGGTAACATCACCATCCTAGAGCCATCTGCTTTGAGTATCGCTTCTGTTTCTCAGGTAAATGTAAATTGTAATGGAAATTCAACTGGAGAAGCCACTGTTGAAGTAGCCGGAGGCACACCAGGATACACCTATCTATGGGACGACCCCTTCGGACAATCTACTCAAACGGCTACCAATTTAGCTGCCGGAACTTATAATCCAACCATTACAGATAATAATGGATGTACCATCACCACAAGCGTAGAAATTACAGAACCAGATGCTCTTGAGGCAAATGTTTCGTCTACTGACGAAACTGCAGCTGGTGCAAATGATGGAACTGCTACTGCAAATCCTACCGGCGGAACACCTGGATATCTTTATCAATGGGATGATCCTAATGCTTCTACCACTTCTATGATCTCAGATCTAGCTCCTGGTACCTATTGTGTAACCGTAACAGACAATAATGCATGTACAACTTCAGCTTGTGTCGAAATTAATCCCTTTAGCTGTGGAGGAATTACCACAACCTTCTCTACATCAGATGTGAGTTGTAATGGACTTTCTGATGGTTCTGCCAGCATTGCTACCACTGGTGGAACAGAGCCTTACACTTATGCCTGGTCAGATGGAGGCACAGGAGCTTCCCGAAGTGATTTATCTTCAGATGCATATTCCGTTACTTGTACAGATGCTGATAACTGCACAACCACAATTACATTTACAATCAATGAGCCCCCAGCTATCGTACTCACCATGACTTCAACTGAAGAATCTGAAATAGGGGCAGGTGATGGCACCGCGACTGCTGATGCAACTGGTGGCACAGGAGGATTTTCATATGTTTGGAATACCGGAGACATGACAGCTACTATTGAAAATTTGGTTGGTGGAACTTACTGCGTTACCGTTTCGGATGCATCTGGCTGCACTGAAGAAGATTGCGTGGAAGTTTCTGTTGGAAATTGTGGTGCTGCACTCAATTTTGGCGCTACAGATGTTAGCTGCAATGGGGGTGCTGACGGAACTGCCAATGTAGTAGTCACAGCAGGTAATCCACCCTTTACCATCGAATGGTCCAATGGAGGAACCGGAGATATGATTTCCGGATTGACTGCAGGAGTCTATACAGCAACCGTAACGGATCCAACTGGTTGTGCCTTAATGGGTAGTGTAGAGGTTTTTGAACCTACTCCTGTAGAAGCACTCATCCTGAATCAAATGGATTTGGCTTGTGAAGGAGATGAAACAGGAAGTATCAACGGAGGTGCATCGGGAGGTATACTTCCCCATACTTTTGAATGGTCAACTGGTAGCAATGATCCTACTATTACCAATTTACCTGCCGGAACGTATAGCCTAACAGTCACTGATTTAAATATGTGTACTGCTAGTATCAGTACAGAAATTGTTGCAGTTCCCGATACCATAGCCCCAACTTTGATTTTCCAGGGCACCACCCTATATCTGGATGCAAATGGACTTGTGAACATTGGACCTGGTCATTTGGACAATGGAACCTTTGACAATTGTGAGCTGGTAGATATATATCTCGACCATGATCAATTTACATGCGATGATATTGGAACAAATGCGGTTTTATTTATGGCATTGGATGCAGCTGGAAATTGTGCTTTGGACACTGCTTTCGTAAATGTTTGGGATACCATTCCTCCTGTATTGATTTGTCCTGATGACATCGTTTCTGATGATTGTGGTGAGCCAATTACATATGATGATGCCACTGGTACTGATGCTTGCGGAATGGTGACCACCTTTCTTTTAGATGGCTTGCCTTCTGGTGCAATTTTCCCGACAGGTACTTCTACTGTCACATTTGGAGGAAATGACGAATTTGGAAATGGGGCTACTTGTGAGTTTACTGTAACTGTCCAAGGAGACCTCATGGTAGATCTAACCGATATTGCAGAGCCTACCTGCTATGGCTTTGAAGATGGAAGCCTCACTGTAGTGCCCTCTGGTGGCGGTGGTCCTTTTTCAATCCTGTGGAATACAGGAGATGACACAGAAACCATTTCTGATCTTCCAGCTGGTGATTACTCTGTAACTGTGGTAGATGCCAATGGCTGCGAAGGACAAGCTTCTATCACTTTGGAACAACCTGACCCTATTACCATCATGGTCGATGAAGTGACTTCTGAAATTAATGACAACATGGATGGTGCTATTTCCATTACACCCAGTGGTGGTACAGGAAGTGGCTATATGTACGCATGGTTCTTTGATGGCAATTTGATTTCCAATGATGAAGACATTACCGGACTTTCAACTGGTAACTACATCATTATTGTCTCAGATGATTCGGATTGCACCAATTCTGATACAGTATTTGTGGATATGGTCGTAGGTTTCGATACACCTGAAATCGTGGAACATCTTAGTTTACAACCGAATCCCAATACTGGAGCATTCCTAATGGATATCCAACTCGGAGAGGTACGAGCAGTTAAAACAGATATCTTCGACTATACTGGCAAACAGATTCGTAAAGGAAAGTCTGAAAACATCTTGGATAAGCGCTACGAATTTGACTTGTCTGATTATCCTGAAGGTGTGTATTTGGTGAGAATTGTTATTGACGAAGTCATATTGACGAGAAAAGTGGTGGTTAGTCGTTGGTAACTAAATAAGATTGGAGGCATTCATGAAATGCCTCCAATCAATAAAACAGAATGCTTCTCTCGAAGCATTCTGTACACATGGTAGCGCTCTCTAAAATTTATTGCGCTGAAATAGTAACCCTGATTGAATTACTCACAGATGGATATGTAAAGTTGTCATTGACGATGCGTACATTTCCTCCTTCTGCTGGACCAGAATTTCCTCCTCCTCTAGCAGGTTGATTGTTTCCGGCACCTGGATATTCGTTTATTTCAGTACCTGCATCCCAAAGGCTTACATCAGCCGTCACATCTCCTGAAATTGGATTTCCTGCACTATCAAAAAATGCAATTCCATTTTCATCAAAAGCATAGAATAAATCATTGGTATGCACCAGCATAGTGGCAAAACTCCAATAATCCCCTTCTTCCGCCTCTATCATAAATTCATAACTCTGACCTGGAAGTAGTGGTCCAGCGCTAGAGGTGCCCTGAGGTGTGTTAAAGACATCATATGAACTAATACCAGAAACGCCATTAAGAGATGCATTAAGAATGCTTGGATCGCCATCTTCTGCCAAGGCTTCCAGTCCATCTCCTCTGTCAGCAGCGCCATCTGTAAAGAAGGGGGATATATCTGCATCATGGACAGCGAAGACTCCAGGAGCAAATGGCGAAGTGTAACCTGAAGTACTCGCCAATTCATCTGCCAATATGCTATTATTGCCATCTTCGGCTATGTCTTCCAAACCTACAGAACTAGCTGCCCCTTCTTCGAACAATGGTGTCCCAGAACCATGTATTACAAAAACACCAGGAGCCAGAGGTGTCGGTAAAATGCTTCCTTCAGAAATATTGGTCAAGGTAAACGTGAATAGAGAACCGCCATCATGAGTCAATTGAGCTCTCAGGACTTCATCAACTGCAGGATAGGTATAACCATCTCCCACATTTTCAATTAGTTCTACCGTTCCATTTTCGTCAGCACCTGTATCGGGACCGCTTTGGCGGGGTGCCTGGTCAGTTCCAACACCTGGCTCTTGATTGACTTCTGTTCCAGCATCCCAAAGATCAATTAGACTGGTCACATCACCTGTTAGTACATTTCCATTATCGTCAAATAGTTGTAGTCCTTCTGGAGCGGGAGCATAAAAAAGATCATTGGATTGAACAAGCATGGTGGCAAAAGACAAATAATGTCCCTTTCCAGCATTAAAACTGAAATCCAGGGCTTCGCCAGGAAGGATCAAACCTGTGGTTCCAGAATTCAAATAAGCATTTTCTGGAAGAATGTTTTGAATGGTCACCTTAAAAGTACCAGAAGGCACTGGGTTATCATCATCTTTACAAGCGTAAGTGGAAAACAAAAGTGCGATAGCAAATAGTAAGCTAAAGGATCGTTGATTCATTGAATTAAATTTTAGAGTAAGCACTAAATCATAAATATGTTAAGTGATTTTGATTTGGTGCTTAAAAACAGGAAGTAAGAAATCGTCGACTTGTTACGATTTCAAACTTCCGCGCTATTAGATAAATTGGATTTTGTTGAAATGTTGGGACAAAGGTAGGCGCAAGCTATTTCAGAGGACTCACGTAATTATCACAGAAGTATCACTTTGAAAATATTGCAAGAACAAAAACACAATATACTGACTATCAAATAGTTATAAAAACCCTGTCTTTTCAAACTATAAAACAATTGTCGCGGGCTTTTCTAATTTCGATCTAAATAAAAGTCATGTTTCGGTCCTCCAGAATCTTTGAAATAGATTTGTTATCCAAGCTTCATTTTTCTGTGATAGTTTTGTGATACTTGAGTTGTAAATTGCGAGGTTTTTTATAGTGAAGTTGTTAGTTACTCATATCGAGCTACAACTCGAATTAACCTTTCATTCATACCATTCATGAAAAGAGTACTCATCGTTGAAGATGATTCAAACATTGTAGACTTGCTCGAAATTCATCTGAAAGACCTGGAATGTTCCATTACCAGAACGCTTGATGGAGAAGCTGGACTTGAGAAGGCTTTGGGGCAAACATTTGATTTGATCATTTTGGACATTATGCTTCCAAAAATGGACGGCATGGAGGTCTGCCGTCAAATACGGGCAAACAGAATCCATACACCTATATTAATGCTAACCGCCAAATCTGAAGAAATTGATAAAGTTTTGGGATTGGAAACAGGGGCTGATGACTATTTGACCAAACCCTTTAGTGTAAGAGAATTTATCGCAAGAGTAAAAGCCATCTTTCGCCGCACCAAAATGATGAAGCAAAGCATGGAACAAACCACTCAAAAAGCATTGGCTTTTGGTGATTTGACCATTGATTTAGACAAACGAAAAGTGACTTTACTAAACAAACGGGTAGAGCTATCTCCCAAAGAATTTGAATTGCTAAGCCTCTTGATTAGTCGTCCTGGAAAAAGTTACAGTAGACAGCAAATTTTGAATTTGGTTTGGGGATATGATTTCGACGGTTATGAGCATACCGTCAATTCCCATATTAATCGCTTACGTGGGAAGATAGAACCAGACATTGCAGAACCAACATATATCCTGACAACCTGGGGTATTGGCTACCGCTTCAATGAGGAGCTTTAAAATCCAGTTCCCATTTCCCAATTTAGGATTAACAGGAAACCGATAACTGGAAACTCTGAACTCATACTATCATGGCAAAAGATAAAAGTGTATCGAATATTCTCTATTGGAAGATCTCCGCAATTTTACTTTCCTTATTGGTTGTGCTGGGGGTCATGTATGTGATAATTACAGGCTATATCGGCGGGCAATATTTACAGGAAGTGAATCAACGATTATACGGAACGATAGCTGATAGTACGGTAGCCATGATTCAACTCATGGAAAATGGAGAACCTGATGAAGCAAGTGTCAAAAAACTCATGAGTGCCAATATGGTCATCAATCCCAGTGTCGAATTTTACCTTTTGGATACTTTGGGAAAAATAAAAACACATGCTGCACCTCCTGGAAGAGTCAAAATGGAGCAGGTCGATTTAGCCCCTATTCTGAAATTTATTGAAGCAAAGGAAAAACCATTTATACAAGGAGAAGACCCTCGCAATCCAGGGATTTGCAAAGTTTTTTCAGCTGCAAAGGTCAAAAACAAGGATACAGGAAGTTTGGAAGGGTATTTATACATCATATTGGCAAGTGAGGAGCAGGCAGCAGTAACCTCCACGCTTTTCGGCAGTTATATGCTAAAATTGGGCACCAATTGGTTTTTACTTGCACTGGTAGGTGCACTAGCCATTGGTTTGTTGGCAATCTGGCTACTAACCAGGAACCTGCGCAGCATCATAGAAACAGTTCAAAGGTTTAAGGAAGGTGACTATAAGGCGAGAATAGCAGACGATGACAAAGGTGATTTAAATGTACTCGCAGATACCTTTAATGAAATGGCAGATCGGATTGTGGCAAATATCGATGAATTAAAATCTGTAGAAAAATTGCGGAGAGAATTG
The DNA here is from genome assembly GCA_041941305.1 of Saprospiraceae bacterium. GTDB lineage: Bacteria > Bacteroidota > Bacteroidia > Chitinophagales > Saprospiraceae > JANSWP01. The sequence goes on along the minus strand of JBGTQJ010000004.1, from coordinate 249,359 downwards.
ATAGCCAACGTTTCCCATGATTTGAGGACGCCACTTGCTATCATGCAAGGTTATGTAGAAACCATGCTATTAAAAGAGCCTTCTTTGAATCAGGAAGAGCGCAAAAAATACCTTGAAATTGTACTGAGTAGTTCTGAAAAACTATCCAAGCTCATTACCCAGTTATTTGAATATTCAAAATTGGAAGCCAATCAAATTCAACCGCAAAAAGAACCTTTTTTCCTTTCTGAATTGGCGCAGGATGTATTGGCCAAGTACAAAATTCTAGCAGAAGAAAAGCATATTGAATTGCAATTAATTGCACCAAAAGACTTGCCACTCGTATTTGCAGATGTTTCTTTAGTGGAACGAGTTATCCAAAATCTAATGGACAATGCCCTAAAATTTACACCTGAAAAAGGAGAGATTCGACTCTTGCTTAAGGCAGTAGAAAATGGTGTGGAAGTGACAGTTTCAGACACTGGACCAGGCATTCCAAAAAGTGAACAGGTTCATATTTTTGAAAGATATGGACAGGCAAGCCTCACTAAAAAACAAAGCAAGGGAGCTGGCTTGGGTTTGGCTATTGTGAAAAAGATTCTGGAAATTCACAATGCAACGATTCAGGTGCAAAGCCAACCAAATCAAGGCGCTTCATTTTTGTTCAAATTGCCTGTCTACCAAGGTGCCTAGGGCTTAACTGCACTGACAAACCCTCTTTTACCTATATTCTTTTTAAATGTCAAGGCCAAGGTCAAGATAAAGTTCAATACTCTGTAATTGAAATAAATTAAAATGAAAATGAAAATGAAAATATGGTCCTTGAACCATTTTCATTTTCATTTTCATTTTCATTTAAAAAGAACATTAATTTACTTTGGTTACACTGTATTCAAGTCCACTATTAAACCTTGCTTGAACTTGACTTTGGACTTGACCTTGACCTTTAAAGCGGTACGAGTTTATTTGTCATTTCACTTATGGCCTGGGATATCCTGCTTTCACAACTTTTTGAATACCAAGAGGGTTATTTTCCTTATCTAAAAATTGTAAGAATAATACACCAACTGGCAAGCTTGAAATATTGATTCTGGCACTCTTTGTACCTTCCATTAGCCGCTTTCCATTTAAGTCAAAAATCAATACTTGTTCATATTCACCCTCAGATTCAATTTGGATGTAATCAATAGCCGGATTCGGATGTATATTAACTTCAAATTGACCAGACAATGCTTCAAGTTCCTCCACATCGACCAAATCTGCGCAAAAGACAAATTCTTCAACAATGGTTTTAGTACCAGTGATATCAAAATTTTCCATACTTAAAGAAGGAGTTACTTCTACCATAGGCTGTAATACACTTAAAATAGGGCTTGCCATATCCTGACTTGATACATCAAATGTTTCTATTTCATCACAAGGTGTATCATCAATTGTTTCATCCAAATTTAAACTCACCATTAATAAATCAGTATTGCCATTAATGTCTGTTTGAGTGGTAGAACTGGGTATATAAACCTTTCCATCATTGATTTGAAAATTACCAAAATTGAGAGATTCATTAAACGTTCGGGTAGATATAATTTCTCCCTCCTTGTCTGTTCTCATGAGGTAGATATCACTTGTGGCATCTGCGAATCTTGTAAAACGACCACTTATCGCAAACCCCTCGTCTGTACTTACCATGGTCCTTGCAAATTCATTGTCTCCTTCATTAAATGTGTAAGTCTTTGCCCAAACTGGCGCCCCATCCAAATCAGTTTTCATCATCCCAAAAATGGCGTTGGTGAAAGAGCTACCCTGAAAATCTCCTCTAAATGTCGCATATATGTGATCATCTTCTATAAACAAACACTCCATATAGGTACGAGCTGTTGCCAAAGCATCTGTAAAATAATATCTATTCCAGATTTGCGCTCCATTCATATCAAATTTGGTGATGCTTGCTCGAATACTGCCAAGTCCACCATAATACCTGTATGTACCTGCAGCGTAAATAAAGCCATCGTGAATAACAACGTCCTGTATTATTTCACAGTTACCTACATTGAATTGCCGAATCCATTCCATTTCTCCATTAGCTCTGTTTATTTCCATAATGAATCCATCGCAATCTCCGGAAGGGACCATTGTTCCGCCTATCAAATAGTTACCTCCAGGTTCTATTTCCTTGACAAATTCAATCCTGGTATAAGCGGGTATGGTGAGTTTTTTACTCCAAAGCACTTGCTTGTTTAATGGGTCAAATCGGAATAAGAAATTTTCGGTATCACCAGTTGGATTATCTCTTCCAGTAATGAACAACATTCCTTCAGAGTCAGTCAGAAAATCGCTGAAAAAATCACTATTGGATGTAAAATCAAAAGTGAAGACTTCTTTTAACATTAAGTCTTTGGAGAAAAACACCAGCGCAGAGCTATCCCGAAGTTTTCCAATGGAAACAATCTCGCCATTTGGCAATACCGCAGTTTGTTGAAAAGCATCATTGGTTCCTGTACTTGACAACACCTTATAACAAGGTGGATGGCAGGGTTGGGCATAAATAAGGAAAGAAAATCCAAGAAATAGAAAGATGAAATTGAAGGTTTTCATAAGACGTGTTTTTAAGATAAATACAGTGTGTAAAAAGTTCTTTCATATCCGCGCCTGCGGTGCGAATACAGGGGGTGTGGGGGCGCAGCGCGACGAGCTGAGTATCAAAAAGCTTTTTACACAGCGTAATAAATTGGTTTAGAAAAAAAAATTCAAAAACCAATTTAAGGATTTTTTTTAATCATAATTGCCATGCTTACAAAATGTTACCAATCCAATTCATTTTTCATCCCTCTGCCACTAACAAACAGCAAAAATTTAGGATTAAAAGTGTGAACGCTCCTTTCTTTTTTAAATAATTGTTTAATCATTAATTCTAATAATATGAAAGTCTCACCTTGTTTTTCAAAATCAGCGTTTTTTTATGTCATTAGCATCGCCATATGCCTACTTTCTTTTTGGGCTTGTAGTGATAACAAAAAAATTAATGTCAATGATGCAATAAAAGCTCCTGTTGCAATAGCTTTTATCAATGCCAATCCAGTAAAGCTTCAAAATATCAAAAAAGTTAATGTAACCTTGATAGACCCAGATTCCATGGTTGTTGCATCTGGTAACATCCCTTTTCAAACTTTAGAAATAGAAAATGGAGTGATGAACGTAGGCTTGAAATTAAAAGCAAAAATTAGTAACGAAAGTCCTTATAGGTTTAGGATAAAAGCAGAAGCTGAAGGATATGTTCCAACTATGCAAACCATCGTATTAGAAGATGAATCGCCAAAATATTTTCCTGTATATATGGCTTCTATCGAAGAACCTCCACCAGGAATGAGTACGGCTGTAAGTTCTTTGCCAGTTAGCTCAGGAGGCATTATTCCTTCAGGTCAAACTATTTCTACAAAAACTGGAAATAAAATCAACCAAAGTTTAAAAATAACTATACAGGATAGCACACGGTTATTGCGAAATAAAGAACCCATAAACGATGTTCAGGAGGAAGCCAAATTGGATATATCTTTTGGGAACCCCTTAGTCATTGAAGCTGGACGTACATTCCCAGGTGGATTTAGGGTTTCTGATGCTTTGGATTCCAATGGAGAAATCATCGCCTCTCCTTCTGATCCTTTTTATTTTTCTTCTGCAGGTTGGGTTACTATGAATATGAAAGTAGGAGATCAGGAAGTTAATGGATTTGACAAACCTTTAATAGCAAGTATGGAAATCAATCCGGAATTGTTCAATTCGAATACGGGAAAATTATATCAGCCTGGAGATACCATTCCTATTTGGAGTCAAAATGAAGTTGGAGTCTGGTTTGAAGAATTGATGGGTGTAATAGAGAAAAATGAAAAAGGAACATTAGAAGTCAATTTTAAAATAAATCACCTTTCGACCTGGAACATCGATAATAAAGTAAATCCTTGTCCGGGTGATATTTCTATTCAGGTGGACAACCAATTGGGCGTAGCTACCCTATTATATAGCGAATTGGTCGAAGCAACTAATGGACAGCCATATGGCATCACTTCTATTGGATCAAATGGAGCCAATTATGCTTACAATTACGCAACTGGACTTCAAACAGTAACTTTTTCAAGAGCTCCAATGGGCGATCAGGTAGCATTTGTAGTCTATGATAATTCAAGTGCCCCTTCTCCCGGAAGTGTGTTGGATGCAACCGAAGTTTTCACTCTTTGTTCTGACCCAACACAAGTAGTTACATTACAAACGAATGCAGTCCTTCCAGCAATCACTATTCGGGTACAGGTGGATATTGATGGCCTTGGTACACTTCGTCCAATTTGTAACAATGCCATCTGGTATAAAGATTGTCCTGGGGGTAACTGTTCCTCGGCAGGCTGTAGTGCACTTTTTTTATATGCTGGTCATTTAGAATCAGACGGAAATTCCGGAATATTGAATTCTGCTATTTCAACCAGCCAGCCCTATTGTATGAGGATATGGTATAGTGGACTAGATGCTATTGGCAATCCTGTTTCACAATTTATCGAATTTGATATCGATTTCGCATTATTAAGTGCTGCGCCTGGTACAGTAGTAGTAAGTTCCACAAATGCGAATGTGTCTTATGTCTTTGATGGAGGTACTTCTGAATATCGAATTTCGGTAGATGGACCTGGAGAAGGATTAACAGATATTGATTCTTGTACTATATAACTATGGCAGTATAGGAATAAAAGTAAAAGTAGGTTTCATAATTAAACCTTTAGTTCGAGTTCAATGAATTCATTTTCAATAATTTATCATTAAAACCTGTTAGGTTGTTCTAAGAAATAAGCAGGGAATGTAAAAACCTTAGCAGTTCTTTTGCCTTATTTCAACCTAACAGGTTATCCTTAGAAAAGCCACTAATTTTCAACTTATTTTTTAGTGCGAAGTTTATTAGTTTATTTCTCGATTTATTCCAATATCAATTTCCTAATAATATGATTCTTCGTATCAGCTATATAGATATAGTTGTTATTTTTATCAAAAGCAATTCCTTCTGGTTCATTAAATTGAGCAATTAATGGGAATTGTCCTCCTGCACCATATCCACAATCACCTGAGCCAGCAACGGGACTTATATTACCTTGCAAATCAGCTTTTAAAACAAGGCAACTCTCCTTATCTACGATGTAGACGAACTTTTTTCCATCATAGGCTACATCTGCTGGCCAGGTTAATTCACCATTGAGCCCTGCAATCACATCAGATATTTGTTGATTTTTCACAACAACTCGTTGATTGCCTCTATCCGCAACAAAAAGCATCCTTGCTCCATTAAGTTCAAAATAATCTAAGCCAGCAGGGAAACTTAATGCTTCAGAACCATTTCCTACGACACCGGTACCCTGCTCAAATCCAAAGGAACCGGTGTTATCATTCAGGAAAAAAACACTATGACAGAATTCATCAGAAGTCATGACATGATCATTCGAAACAAATGCAATTCCACGAGGATTTTTAAAGGTAGCATCATCAATATTGCCATTTTGAGTATTACAATTATATATACCCTTTTCTCCCGCAAAAGGAATTACAGGACGGTCAGCACCAGAACCAATATTTATTTTCCTAATAGAAGGGCATCCTCTATCCACCACATATATTTCTCCACTCACCGGATTCACAGCAACATCATAAGGAATAGCGAACCTGGCTAAGGGGCCAAAGGGGTCATCTACACAATCATGATCATTTAACTCCCCTACAACTTCCGTTTGAGTTCCTGCCGAATTATATATTCTGATGACATTGTTGTCCCTATCAGCAACAATTACATTGCCTTGTTGATCTACATCTACTCCAGTTGGATTGTCTAGACATCCATTGCAATCTGAATTTTGTAATGTTCCTGCAAATGGCTCCTCATCTACTGTTACTGTATACTCATAAACAAACTCCGCTCCCACCACGCTGCCACATGGATCTTCTTCAAAATTTACCGTCACCAAACCACTTTCTACCCCTTTGGGGACGACTACCTCAATGGTATCCTGGCTTAGTCTTTCGATATCAGAGATGGGAACAATGCTGCCATTAAAGGAAATCCTATACACCGATGGCTCTGCTAGCAAAAAGTTGCTGCCAATTAATTTTACTGTAGTACCAAATTTGGCTTTTTCTGGAAATACAGAGGTTACGCTTGGGCAATCTCTCGGCACTGCTGAATACTCTTTAAAAGAAGTTTTGAGGCAGGCGCTCAATAATAGGACAAGTCCAGAAATGAAGAACAGATATTTTTTCATGGTATTGGTTTTTGATGAGTTAAGAAACCCTTAAAAAATAACTACTAAAACGTAAGTAATATTCCAACTTGTGCAGAAGCTAAATCAGTCGGCATTTTATACAATGGCAGCATACCCGTTCTGGAATTTCTATTGCGTTTTTTTTGTTTGCTTTTTGCAATAGCCCAAATTACGATACCTGCCCCAATTGTTGCTGCACTGGCGTAAAAAGTCCCAGCTGAAGTCCTTTTAAGATTATTGGCTTTATCCAAATCTTCCTGTCGATTGGGGTTGATGGTTTGAAGAGATCGATCATAAGCCTTGTCAGAAGCATTGCCTGTGATCATGGAAGCTCCAAATAATAAGGCTCCACCTCCTAGTGGATACCATTCGGTCTTAAATTTTTCTTTTTTTTTCAGGAAAATCCATTCTGGAGTTTTGTGCTCCGGGATAACATAATCCAGCACTTTTTCCCGATAATCATCTGATTTGTCAATATGGATGACGACTTTTTCACCTGCCTTTTGATTAATAAAAAAGGAGAAAAACCCTTGATAATCCGTCATGCCACCATCCATCTTTCTACCAGATTTATGGATAAAAGAAACTTTGGCATTTCTGATTGGTTTTCGACTCTTTTCATCCAAAACAAAACCTGAAATGATGATGCCTATCCCTTCAAATAAATTAATATCTACCAAATTGCCTCCAGGGATGTTTTTATTGCGTATTGTATGAAATATCCTTTTGGTCTCAAATCCTTGCTTGCTGGCTTCAATGATGATGATTTGACCTGGTTGCAAATTGGTCTCAATTTTAAATTCTCCTTTAAAATCGGTAGAACGAACATACAACCTCAAATTATTTTCATCCATAAAGGCGATTTCTGCTCCTTCCATTGGAAGTCCGGTTTCCGCATTTTTCAAAGTACCAGAAATAATGATTTCATTTTGGGCGACTATAAACAAGGAAGCAAAAAGCATAGTCGCAATTAATGGAAACGATTTTTTGAAATTCATATTAGCTTTTTTAGGAAGTTTGGCATACAGCCATTAATCCATTCAAAGGCATTTTCCTTCAGAAGGATTATGGTTTCTATTTATGGGGAAAGTCTTGTCCGGTTTGAATGAATTAATTTTTAAAGGATGCCGGTAGCTCTATATTTTCTTCCTTTAGCTTTATATTCCTGTACACTATCTGATCTCCCTTTTTGTAAGCGATGCTTACTACAGTTCCCACCCATTCTTTTGGAACTTCAATTTGCAATTTGCCATTTTCATCTGAAATAGCATTGGCTTTGGTTCCACTTTTAGACAGTTCAATTTCGACTCCGGCTTTACCCAGATAACACTCAAGAATTTGCTTCTTGGGAAGAGAAACAACATTTCCCCTAATAGTAATTATGCTTCTAGTTGGAGAAGTATTACCCGTAAGGACAATGTTTTCTTGTTGATTTCCCGTTTTTTTAGATGAATCATAGATAATACTTACAAATCCGTCACCTTGAGGTGGGATGTTCTTAGAATAGTCCTCGATAGAAATACAGGTGCATTCGCTGTTTATATCCCTAATCTTGTAATTGATTGCTCCCCGATTTCTGATTTTAAATGTATGCGCAATTAACTTTCCAGATTCTATCTGACCAAAATCGCAATCCGATTTTTCAATGACAATTTCAGCATATTTTGGTTGATTCCTGGTAGGTTTATTTGCAATTTCAGTTTGTTCCTTATTTTCTTCAGTTACATCTGGTTCATCTTCATCGATACCTGATGGAGTATCAGAAGTCGCAGCTTGTGTATTATCTTCAATAGGTAAGGTACTTGTGTCATTGTTCAGATCAGTACCCTGATAATTTCTTTCATTAAAAACGATGTAAATACCAATCAATACCAGCAATAGCACACCTACTCCAATTATTTTATTCCAATTTCCGGCATTATTTTGATTACCTGAAACAGATGCGATGGCTCCAAACGAATCGTCATCCAGACGGTTGATCAAAATCATTAAGGAATCATTGATCTGAGCAATGCCAATGTTCTTTTGTTCAAAAGAAAGGGTATTGCGAGTTGTTGCAGTTGAGTAATTTTTTAATCTATTGGAAAGTAGAACGGCTTCCTGATATAATTCGTCGTCTTGTTGAGCTGAAATACTCAGGAATAATTTTAAGGCTTTTTCTGTTTTGCCACTTGCTACAAGCGCAAGAAGTTGTTGTTTATGGGGTAAATTCACGATGCTTAGTTTTTTGGAAGTTCGAGATATTTGTTGGGAAAACTTTTTATATCAACGAACCAGGTTCTTTTAGCGTTCCTACAAATTTAATATTTTTTGGATTAATGTTTTGATGAAATTCAGAAGGAGTACATTTCAAATCTCCTCTGCAACCTCTTTCGGTACCCACCCTGTATTGCCATCTCCAATCCGAATTCTCACCCAATCTCTAAATCGTTCGACTATACTCACTTTGGTCCCTTCATGTAATACAAATAATTCTTCTCCTGCATCATCTGGGGTACTGGTTACAGTAATGGAGGGTTGGAAGATGATGGCTTCTTTACGGTCATTGAGCCAACGCTGTTGCTGCCAACCTAAATAAAAAAAGAAAAGCGTAAGTAGCAGAAATAATCCACCTGCTGAAAGCATGATTTGTTTGGTAAGTTTTTGATTCAAAAACAAGAATCCAAGCAGGGACATCAACAAGAGAATAAAGGCGATCAGGCTAAAGACCCCCCACCTGTCAGCGGGAATGGTATTGACAAAAGACTTGTATCCAGTTACAAACTCAGGTACTGATATCATCTCTATTTTGTCCACGGTTCGCCCTTGAGCGATATTCAAATTATACTGTAAATCCGGGTCAGAAGGATTGATGCGGGCAGCACGTTCATAATTTAGAATAGCAGGTCCTATATCGTTATTTTTGAAATAGGCATTTCCAAGGTTGTAGTAAATTTCAAATGCATCTCTACCAGAAGCTAAGATTTGCTCATATATATCAATAGCCGTCTGATAATCTTGTGTAGAATATGCATTGGCGGCGTTGGTCAGCTGGGCAAAATCATCCTGAGCAGAAATAGGCTGACTTAAGCATATTGAAATGCCAAAAAACAATAGGTGTCTATAAAAATAATTCAACGTTTTATCGTGTTTAAATGAGTTTTACTTTGTCAGTGTCCGCTTCGAGAGATACTGACCATTATGCTTGATTATGTCCTGGTGCGACATAATTGATTTTCCAAAATTATAAGGAGAGCCGTGCTGCGGTCAATTACTGATTTATTTATTGAAACCAAAAAAAGTCCAAGAATCAGTCAGCGTGTATTTCAATTTATCACTACTAAAATAATAAGCGGTAGCTTTCAATGAGGACACTGTGACCAGGCTTTGCTACCGAGACATGGCTTTCTCCAGATCTCCAATCAATTGTGCCGTTTCATCATAAACTTTTGTCAGTTCATCTTCTCCCTCGCCTGGTGCAAATTGTGCATATTCGCAACGGTTCATTAGATCCATCCAATGCTCGACGACCGATGCTTCTACATTTCTGGATGCCAATCCTTCTTTTGCCTTTTGCTTGTCCAATTTACCTTGTGAAATATTTAGTTTGTCTGATAAATAGCCCCAAAGCGCATTCAGTACTTCTTTATAAAATCCACTGCGTTCACCCTGATCCAGAAATTGTTTAGCTTGCTTCAATCTCGATTGTGCCACTTTCCCTGCTTTTTTATTTTTCATGAATACCAAATCTTCACTTTGTCTTCGTTTGCGTTGCAGAAATAGAAAAATGAGGGAAAATGCACCTAAGGCTAACAAATAAGAAAGATAAAAACTCGCTGACCCAAAGAATGGACGAGCTTTTTCCCGAAGTTCGAAATCGGTTGTTCTAATATAATGAATATCAGAACCCAATACCTGTACATCCTCTTTTAAATTGCCCAAATCGATAGCAGTCATCGTGCCTCCTTCTCCTTTTGCAACTTTTACGGTAAAAGGACCAGCAGATTGACTTTTATAGGAATTAGAATTTAAATCGAATGCTGAAAATTGAATTTGGGGAATTTCATATTCACCTTCATGGCGTGGGATGATGAGGTATTCAAAAGTTTTTTTGCCGGTAAAACCACTAGCTCCAGCACGGAAATTATTGCTGATTTTTGGATCGTACACCTCAAAATCAGATGGAAATTTGATATTTGGTTCTGCCAATAGTTTGAGGTTTCCACTACCAGAATAGCTTACTTTCAGAGAAATTGGCTCATTCGTTTTGGTTTCCGCTGGCTCAAGTGTAGCAGAAAGGTTGATATTTCCCACCGCATCGGAAAAACCCACTGGAGCCTTGCCAGGCAATGGATTTACTTTGATTTTTATTTCGGGAGAAATGAGTTGTTTTTCGACATTTTTATAGCTGCCAAAAACCTGATCAAAAACACTTCTGGAACGACCCTGCACCCGAACCTGTACGTATCCTGTCAATTCACCAGACCCAATGGTTAATTCCCCAGTTCGTTCCGGAATCAAAACGTATCGACTCAATACTGCAACATTGTAGGGTTGACCATTCACATTTTCTCGTTGAAAATCAAAATTGCTGGCTTCAAATAATCGTTCGCTCCAAAAACCATTAAACGAAGGCGTTTTCAATCCTCCGGCTTGCCTGAGGTTGACCCGGGAATAGATTTTAAAGGTAGCTACTATGGGTTCTCCTTTAAGCACCTCTCTTTTTGAAACGACTGTTCTGAGAAAAAGATCACTATTGTTAATCGAAGCATTGGAAGGATTATTTCCCGGGGCTGGATTTGCTCTTCCTCCAGAATTGGGGTTATTGCCTCCCTGGTTTGGGTTTTGGGAAGCGACCACTTCTATTGTAACCCTGTTTGAGGTATAATTTTTACCCTCTACTGCTAACCTGCCTGGTCCCAGCGTAAACTTTCCTTCTTTTTGAGCTTGGAGTATATAAGTATAGGAGACCTCAAAGGTTTGTTGCATCTGCCCATTGACGATTTGGGTACTCATACTCTGAGAGGTGCTCGGTCCGGACAACACAGAAAAGCCATCCATTTTTCCAGGTGACAAAGTGGTGCCTTGGGCATTTGCCTTAAAAACCAAACGAAAACGCTCACCCACACTTACCACCTTGGGAGCAGTGGCACTAAAACTTACTTTTTGTGCCGAGGCATTAAGCGAACCTAATATCAAACCCAAAAACGCCAGCCACTTTAAACTAAAAATAATTTTTGAATCATTTTTTTTCATAAAATTGATTCTATGTAGAGTTAAGGGGTTTAGAAATTAATAAACTACGCAACTTTGACGAAGTTATTTTTTTCTCAAATGAGGCGAAAAACGCAGATGATGCAGCGCATCAGCGAGGCTTTTCCCCCATCCCAAAGGGAGTCCCTTGGACAAGGGATGCCTTTGGCAAACAAAATGTGAGGAAAAAAGGACGAGTTCAAATGCGTAGGTTATTATTTGCTAAAGCCCTAAAACTTTTAAAAACCTTTGTAGAACTTACCAATCCTTAACGATTCTTACCCGCTGTCCTTTTATTTTTTTCTTTTTCATTTGGTCGTGCAATTGCTTTTCGTCTAACTGCAATGCTTGTAAAATGCGCTCTGCCTCTTTTCTTGATATTTCATCTTTTTGTTCGCCCTGCTGACCTTGTTGTTGCTGCTGTTCCTGATTCTGATTTTGCTCTTGCTGCTGTTGTTGCTGATTTTCTTGTTGCTCTTGTTGCTGATTTTCTTGTTCCTGCTGTTGCTTTTCTTCTTGGTCTTCTTGCTCCTGGTTTTGGTCCTGATTCTGTTCCTGTTCTTGTTGTTCTTCTTGGTTTTCCTGGTTCTGTTGATCTTGTTGTTGCTGCTGTTGTTCTTGTTCCTTCAATTTTTCTTTTGCATAGATCAAATTATACCGCGTATCTTCATCAGCAGGATTGTTTCTCAAGGCCTCTTTGTATGCTTCTATAGCTTCTCTATATTGCTCTTGTTCCATGAAGGTGTTGCCCAGGTTGTGATAAACTTTGGCAAGTTTTTCTTTGTCCATACCAGGTTGTCTCAACAAATCAAATTGCTTCCCTGCAGATTCAAACGCTCCTTGTTGGTACAAAGCACCCCCTAAATTAAAATTGGCTTCATAGGAATAAGCATTTTCTTCAATGCCTTTTCGATAGGATTCAGCGGCTTCCTCATAATTCCCCTGTTCATAGGCTTCATTACCACTGCGGACAAATTTCCGTTCTCCTTGTGCCTGAATGGTAAAACATAATCCAAGAATTAGCAAACCTGATATTAACTGTTTTAGGAACATGGATTTAAATTTTTAAACCTTAATTTTAAAGACATCAACTTTTGATAACAGTCTGTTTTTCCTGGGCAAAATAATAAATTCCAAGACCAGAAAAAACAAGGCTATTGCCAAAGGGATTTGATACATCGAATCATACCCCGCAATTTTGGTGGTGTCAAACTCCTCCTTCTCCAGTTCATTGATTTTATCAAAGACGAGTTTCAAAGCTGCCGTGACATTGGTCGCTCTCACATAGGATCCAGCTCCAGCAGCAGCAACTTGCTGCATCATAGTTTCATTCAACTTTGTAATCACCACATTGCCGGATCTATCTCTTCTAAAATCTTTCCTTCCCTGAGCACTATAAACAGGGATAGGAACGCCATCAGGAGAACCAATTCCAATAGTATGCACCTGAATCCCCATTTCTTGTGCTGCCTTGGCTTGTTGAATGGCATCATCTTCATGGTTTTCTCCATCAGAAATAATGATAAGTGCCTTATTATTCGTGGCATCCTCATCAAAAGACTCCAAACAAAGCTCAATGGCTGTACCGATAGCAGTTCCTTGGACGGGAACCATATTGGTATTGACACTGCTCAAAAACATTCTCGCAGCTGCATAATCCGTTGTCAATGGCAATTGGACATAGGCTTGCCCTGCAAAAACCACCAATCCCAATTTATCATTATGTAGTCTCTTAATCAACTGAGAAATAGCCAACTTGGCTTGATCCAGGCGATTCGGTGCGATGTCTTCAGCCAACATGCTATTGGAAACATCCAAAGCAATCATAATTTCCACTCCTTCCCGCGTAACGGTTTCCAACTTTGTTTGCATTTGAGGATTGGCGATGGCAAAAACCAGCCCCAGAAAAGCAAAAATCATTAAGCCAGCCTTTACAATTGGCCGAATCCTTGAGTACTCTGGCATCAATCGCTGCATCACTTCCCAATCACCAAATTCCCGAATAGCCCTTTTTCGGAAATGACGAGCCAGGATAAATAGTCCAATCAGGACGGGAATAAGCGCCAGCAAATAAAGATAGGTCGTATGTTCAAAACGGAACATAAAAAAGAAGCTGTAAAGTCGCTCTGGCTGGCTGCCGAAGAAGATTAAATAAGCTTCTACGCCTGGCAGCTGGAGCTACTTTAGGGTACTGTTCTAAAAAAAGTATATCTAAACAAAATTTCTAACAAGAATAATAGCCCTGCCAACAAAACAAGTGGCAAAAACACATCGTTTTTCTCACTAAATTCAATCACACTAATGCGCGTTTTTTCCAATTGGTCGATCTCCTGATAAATTTGGGTTAATGACTCCTTATTGGTAGCTCTAAAATATTTGCCACCCGTCATTTGAGCTACTTCCGTCAAAATATCTTCGTCAATTTCCACATCGACCATTTGAGTTTGCATGCCAAAAGGCGTCTGTACGGGCATAGGTGCCTGCCCTCGCGTACCCACTCCTACTGTATACACCCGAACGCCAAATTCCCTGGCAATTTCTCCGGCAGTTTGTGGAGATACTTCTCCTCGATTATTGACACCATCGGTAAGCATGATGACCACCCGACTTTTGGCATCACTATCTTTCAATCGCGCCACAGATGTTGCCAGTCCAAGTCCCATTGCTGTGCCATCTTCAAGCATACCTTCTTTAATTTCCGAAAGCAAATTCAGCACAACTTCATGATCTGTCGTCAATGGACATTGTGTAAAGCTTTCACCCTCAAAAATAACCAACCCAATCCTATCATTTGGGCGACTGGCGATAAATTCGGCAGCCACCTCCTTTGCAGCCTCCAAACGATTGGGTTTAAAATCCATCGCCTCCATACTGCCCGAAATATCTGTGCAAATAACAATGTCAATTCCTTCTACCTCTTTATCTGTCCAGCTTTCCGAAGATTGTGGCCTTGCCAAAGCGACAATTACCAGCCCGATTGTCAAAATGCGGAAAATCGAGGGCAAATGTCTAAAATAGTATTTCCAGGAGACAGGTGCATTTTCAATAGCTCGAAGACTAGACAATCTTACTGCAGCTTGCCCCTTGGATTGATACATCACATAGCCCACGACCAGTGGAATCAAGCCCAAAAGCAACCATAAGACTTCCGGATTTTTAAATGTGATGTCAGGCATCGTTTTTTATTAATTGGTTCAAAATTGTTTAAGATTGTTCAAATCTCCATAAAGAACAATTTGAACCATTTTTGAACAACTATGAACAACTTAAAACAAAAAAAGCTACTCCTCTTCAGTCGTATCAACTAGGTCAGAAGTTGGTTTCTCTTCAATTAGTATATTAAAAGTCTTCTGAACAAAAGCATATGCTTGCTCAAGTGAGTTGTGGTTTTCGCTGGGTTCGGGCTGTCCTTTTGCAAATTTTACCAAATCTGCCAACATTAGCATACGATGCAAGTCTTCAAAAGGTATTTTTTCTGCTAGTTCTTTGTCTTTAAAACTTTTGAAGACTTCATCACTTGTGCGCTCCAAGGCAGGAATTTGGAAACGATGTTCGATATACCCTCTTATTATTTCAGTTAATCGGGAATGGAAGGCTTTTACTTCCCCTGATTGCCACAATTTTTCTTCTTTTAATTTATCCAATTCTCGGTAGGCAATGACATGAGCAGGTTCTTTGGGTATTGGACGAAGTACTGGTGCTTCTGGTTCCTTCTTTCGCCTTAAGAAAAAGATAATACCTAAAACAATAGCTAATAATAACAAGCCTCCCAAAATCCATGGCATTGCATCCCTGATAGTATAGGGAATTTCCTCAGGAGCCTTAATTGGTTTAATCGCCTGAGTTGTATCTACAGGAACCAACAAGACCTCCAGGCTCAATGGATTGGTCATTAAAGTATCTATTCCACCAACTTCATTTTTTGTAAAAAATTTGAAAGGTGGAATGGTATGATAGCCTCCCTCAAAGGAAGTAACTGTAAGCGTTTTGGTCAATCGGGTGTTTTGTTCTTCGGCAAGAGATGTACTATCCAATGGTGTCTGGTCAAGTACTTCAATATCACGACTAAGTGTATCTAAAATCAATGGAAATTGAACATCCCTACTGCTTGGCTTAGTGACTTCCAAAGTGATATTCGTCTGAGAGCCAATTAAAATGTATAAGGAATCAATAGTTGCGCTTACCTCAATTTGTTGTCCAAATGAGGCATGGTAAACGAAAAAAGTAAAGCAAAGTCCTAAAATGTAGTTTTTGCTCATGCCAAAATCAAAATCTGGATTTAAAAAAATTCATCATCGGCACCACATAATCTCTATCTGTTCTCAAGGGGATGAAGTCAATCCCATTTTTCTTCAAAAATTGCTCTAAGTTACCTCTGGTCTGAAACCATGCTTTGCGATAGTGATCCCTGATCTTCTTCCTGGAAGTATCTATCCATCGTTCTCTCCCCGTTTCAGCGTCTCGCAAGCGCACCAACCCTATTGAGGGCAACTCAGCCTCGCGGGGATCAAAAACCTGCATGGCAATCAAATCATGACGACTTCGAACTGATTTCATCGCATCTTCAAAATCACTTCCAATAAAGTCTGAGATCAAAAATACCGTTGCTCGCTTTCGGATCACATTCGAATAGTATCTCAATGCTTCCGCAATATCGGTTCCCTTACTTTCCGGTTCAAAGTCCAACAATTCACGAATGATTCGTAATACATGCATCTTTCCCTTTTGTGGTGGAATGAATTTTTCGATTTTATCACTAAAAAATATGACCCCAACTTTATCATTATTCTGCATCGCGGAAAAAGCCAATACTGCCGCTATTTCTGTAACCATTTCCCGCTTAAACCAATTCTTTGTACCAAATGACTCAGAACCACTCACATCCACCAGGATCATCAAAGTCAGTTCTCGTTCCTCCTGGAAAACCTTTATATATGGATGATTGAGTCGTGCCGTCACCTTCCAATCGATAAGTCGGATATCATCTCCCGGTTGATACTCCCGTACTTCACTAAACTCTATCCCTCTTCCCTTAAAAGCACTGTGGTATTCCCCCGCAAAAATATTGCGCGACAAGCCCTTTGTCTTGATCTCAATCTTTCGTACTTTTTTAAGTAATTCTGAAGTCTCCATTTTATAATTAAAGAATGTATAAGGAAGCAATAAAAGAATTATTTATCCATCATCCACCATCAAGGCACTTCAACAGCATCCAATACTTCATCAATAATCGCTTCTGATTGTACATTTTCAGCAGCAGCCTCGTAGGTCAAACCCAGACGATGACGCAATATGTCGTGACATACATTTCGGACATCTTCTGGTATGATGTATCCTCTGCGATTGATGAAAGCATGTGCTTTGGCAGCTAAAGCCATATTAATGCCTGCCCGTGGAGAAGCACCATATTGAATGTAGGGTTCTATTTTTTGAAGTCCTGCCTCATTTGGGTATCGGGTGGCAAAAACGATATCTACGATGTATTTTCGAATTTTTTCGTCGATGTATACTTCTGACACAACATCTCTTACTCTAAGGATTTGTGCTGGCGAAAGCACTTTATTGGGTTCTGGTTTGGTTTTCTGAATGTTTTGTTCAATGATTTTCATTTCATCCTCACGGCTCGGATAGTCCACAATGACTTTGAAAATAAACCGGTCTACCTGGGCTTCAGGCAAAGGATAAGTCCCCTCCTGTTCAATTGGATTTTGAGTTGCCAAAACAAGGAATGGCTCTTCAAGTTGGTAGGTATTATCTCCTATGGTCACCTGGCGTTCCTGCATGACTTCCAGCAAAGCTGATTGTACTTTTGCCGGTGCCCGGTTGATCTCGTCCGCCAAAATAAAATTGGCGAAGATGGGACCTTTTTTAATGCTAAATTCTTCTTTCTTGGGACTGTATATCATGGTTCCCAACAAATCTGCTGGCAACAAATCAGGTGTAAATTGAATCCTGGAAAAAGAAGCATCTACTGTTTTTGCAAGCGTAGTTATCGAAAGGGTTTTTGCCAATCCAGGTACCCCTTCCAATAAAATATGACCATTGATAAGCAAACCCATCAACAATCGCTCAGACAAATGTTTTTGCCCAATGATGACCTTGCCCATTTCCATTTGAATCATCTCCACAATGCCACTTTCCTTATGGATTTTATCATTTAATTCCTGAATATCAACTGCAATTGTACTCATATTTTTTTAAGAATTGTGTTCTGGTGTTTGTGTTTAAGTGTTCATATTTGATACTTTTTCAAAAGTCTCGAACACATAAAATTTATGCTATTAAGGCACAAACTGAATAAAAGGAGGGCAAAGAAAAAAAATTGGGAAAAAATCGAAAAATTGAGAACGTTAAAAAATGTGAAAATGGGCTGCTAGAACCTATATTCGCCTACAATATTTAGTTAATTTGACCATTTAAGCGATGAGTTTGAGAATTGGAGGTATTTAGAGATTAAAAAATCTTGACCTCCCAAATGCTCATTCTCTCAATTTCTCAAACTCTTCCTCATGGCGGAACCATTAAAAAACCTCTATAACGAAACATTCTTTCAAACATTAATCAAGAAGTTTCAAGAACATCATCCCTCCTTTCCAGATAAATCTTTTCTCGAAAAAATATTTGACGCTGAATGGGAAGCTCGGGAGCTTAAAGATCGAATGAGACATATTACGCTTTGCTTACAAGAAGTGTTGGGTTTGCCTTACTCAAAAACTATTGAGCTTTATACAAAAGTCATTTCTGGCAGTTCGGGATTTGAATACATGTTTTTTCCAGATTATGTGGAGGTTTTTGGTTTGGATGAATTGGAAACTTCCTTGGATGCCATGGCTCATTTTACAGAATGGGCAAGTGCAGAATTTGCCATTCGACCATTCATTATCAAATACGAAGAACGCGTAATGCAACAAATATTGGATTGGGCAGATCACCAAAACCATCATGTACGGAGGTTGGCCAGCGAGGGATGCAGACCAAGACTGCCCTGGGCGATGGCTTTGCCAAAATACAAAAAAGACCCTGCTCCAATCTTGCCGATTTTAGAAAAGCTGAAAAACGATCCTTCAGAGTATGTCCGGCGCAGTGTTGCCAATAATTTGAATGACATTTCAAAAGACCATCCGGAATTGGTTTTGTCAATTGCCAAAAAATGGTTGGGAAAAACCAAAGAAACAGACTGGGTTGTGAAACACGCATTGCGGGGCTTACTAAAACAAGGAAACACAGAGGCTCTGGTACTTTTTGGTTTTGCAAATCCAGAAAAAATTGCTGTTCAAAACTTTTCCATAACTACAAATCCCGTAGCAATCGGAAAAGATCTCTTTTTCAATTTTGAAATCAATAGTCAAGCGTCAAAACCAACTAAATTACGCGTTGAATACGCAATTGATTTTGTAAAAAAGACCGGTAAGACTTCGAGAAAAGTTTTTAAAATTACAGAGAACACTTATCCCAATGGCAATACAAAAATGGAGCGAAAGCAGCCTTTTAAAGACTTTTCAACCAGGAAGCATTATCCAGGTAAACATGGACTGGCAATTTTAATTAATGGGGTTGTGAAAGGAGAATTGGATTTTGAGGTTATTGCTCAATAAGAAACCTTTTAAAAAATGGTTCAAAATTGTTCCAATTAGTTCAAAATTGTCCCAAATGGTACTTTTCATAGCTCAATTATTATGATTGGCTTTCTATCCCATATTTCCGGTTATTTTATCTTCAACAATATTTCCCGACAAGGTTCCATTGGAAAAACCATTACAGAACTTGTTAAATAGATTAAATCAAACCATGAAAAAAATTATCACCGCTGTTATTCTCTTTATCTCACTAACTTCTATTTCCCAATTGCCAAACACCCTCTCCAATGCTGAAAAGGTCTATGGTTTATCTAAATTCTGGCAGGAAGTGAACTACAATTTTGTGTATTTGGATAAAATAGATCGAAAGGCTTGGGAGGCAGGATACAAAGAACTGATCACTGAAGTACAGGAGACTGAAAATGATTATGAATTTTATCGTCTATTGCAAAAATTCTGTGCAACGCTCAAAGACGGACATACCAATGTCTATTTCCCCCCTGAAATCAACCAAAATCTGTATAATACCTGGTTTGGAGATTACCGACTTTTTTTAACCAACATTGATGGACGAGCAATTATTACAAGAACGAATTTGAGTAAGAAAGATGAAATTCCAATCGGTAGCGAAATTGTAAAAGTGAATGGATTGTCAACTCAAGACTATATTGATAAACATGTAGCTCCCTACATCTCTTCTTCTACCGAGTATATTGTAGAGGATTTTTCGATCAATCGTTTGCTAAGAGCCCCAAAAGGGACAAGCTTTGATCTCGAATTCAAATTGCCTGATGGCAGCTCAAAAGCGATTACATTGACGCATACCGAGACAACTGAGAAAGAGGTTTACCCGCCCTTTGAAAATAGAGAATTATTGGATTTCAAATGGCTGGAAGGAGAAATTGCTTATGTCTCACTCAATTCTTTTGGTAATGCCAAGATTGATACTTTGTTTATTGAAAAACTTCCTGAGTTGTACAAAGCCAAAGCCCTGATTTTGGATTTGCGATACAATGGCGGTGGCAGCACTAATATAGGATTTGACATCCTACAATATTTGACTACCGAAAATGTTTTAAAAGGCTCGCGTTCCTTTAGTAGGTTACATATTCCCTCTTTCAAAGCATGGGGCAAATGGACTTCAGAAACGGATACTGTTGGCAGCGATTGGGCAAAACAGGAATTTTTGTCATTCCACGACCAATTTTACCACGATTTTCCTTTTGAACCAGATACCATTTCACTGGATGCCAAAAGGATTGTAATACCAACAGCAGTATTAATTGGTCACAACACTGCATCCGCTGCAGAAGACTTCCTAATCGCTGCTGATAAACTCGAGCACTTTACAAAAATCGGAGAACCCACTTTTGGCAGTACTGGACAACCTATGCTTTTTGATTTACCAGGTGGAGGTAGCGCAAGGGTCTGTACGAAAAAGGATACTTATCCGGATGGTCGTGAATTCGTAGGGTATGGAATTCAGCCAGATATTGAAGTAAAAAGAAGTTTGAAAGATTATCTGGAAAACCGAGATCCGGTTTTAATTAAGGCTGTCGTATTTTTGAAAGATAAAATTTAATGCAGTTGGTTATTTCCTTATTGCATTGCTAAAAACATGGTAATGACTAACGGCAAAACACAAAATCAAAACAAAATGAATCCAATTTTAAAAAACATTCTTGCAGTAGTAGCTGGTATTGTAGTCGGTAGTTTGGTAAATATGGGCATACTCATGATTAGTGGTAGCATCGCACCTCTCCCGGAAGGCGTCGACCCCAACAATATAGATAGCATTAACGCTAATATTCACCTTTATGAAGGTATTCATTTTCTTTTTCCATTTTTGGCTCATGCACTTGGAACATTGGCAGGTGCTTACCTCACTGCCAGAATTGCTGCCAATAACAAAATGAAGTTGGCCCTGGTGATAGGTGTATTTTTTATTCTTGGTGGAATTTATGCTGCGTACTTGATCAAGGCACCGTTGTGGTTTGAGATTATGGACATCGCACTTGCTTATATTCCTATGGCCTGGTTAGGAGGAAGGTTGGCAACTAAATCTTAAAAAAGTATAACATATATCATCCCGAATTTTTCGCTGGAAAAATTCGGGATGATATATATTCCTCAAAATCCTTTTGGCTTCTTGGCAGTAAATACTCTGGAAACGTTGAATCCAAAATGGACGCCACCATCCGTCCAGTCGCCATTGGTTTCTGTAATGAAACCTCGATTCGACATTGCTGTGGAATTGGTTAAATGCAATTGGAAAACGTGACCACCTGTTTCTATATCAAATCCAATAGATAAAGAAGTATGTTCATCCTCTCCTAATTGATTGGGAGCAAGGTAGGTTTCAAACGTAATTGCAAGTCGACTGGAGATTTTTTGACGAGCGCCAATGCCTACTGCTATTACATCATTTTTTTCGTCAAAATCTACAAGGTTGCGATGCACATAGGTGGGCATCACCTGAATGGAGAATTTATCGCTCAATTTGCTGCCCAATATCAATTGATGCATGAATGCCATTCTGGATGAGGTTTTGCCATCTGGGTCAGGATTTTTTTTGGTCGCTTGAAAGTCCAAAGCAATGACCCAGGCTGCCGTAATGGGCATGTTCTTTTGTCCTTTACTTTGTCTTAAAAACTTATACTTGACAAAGCCATCGTAAATTTTCTGAAAATTGCTTCTTCCCACTCCGACAGTCAATTGATCAGTAATGCCATAATCAAATCCAAAACGAATCATGGCATTGTCTAATCCAAATAACTCGTGAAATCCAGTATTAAGCATACCAAAACGGTGGGATATTTTGAAATCTAAGACCCCTTCTGCTGTATTTTCCAGGGAGTGACCATGGATAACCCGATTGGTTTTAAAAGCAGCATCAATGTAATCTGTAGTTTCATCTTCGCCCAAGAGGGAAAGCAAATCATCGTCCTGAGCGTTCAGGGATACAGAAATTATGATTGTAAAAACGAATAGCCAGATATTTTTCTTCATATGCATTTTTTGCCCAAAAATAAAAAACCGGAAATAAAAGTACAGGACTATTATTTCCGGTTAGGCAGGCTATTTGTCAAAAACAATATCATCTGATTTTTGAAGCATCTTAAATCACTTAACCTCAATCACTTATACTCATCTGTAATGATGCTTACAAATTATTAATAAGTTGATGCACAAAAACTAATTATCTGTTAAATGGTTTGTAATCCACATTAACCATAATTTCAACTTCTTTGGCGATATTATCTGCTACTACCTTTGGAATTTTTATTCCGTAGTCTGCTACAAGTATTTTGAATACAGCTGTTGCCTGGATATTTTCGCCTCCTATCACTAATTTACCTGAAGTCTTGATGTTTTGCGTAACTCCATGTATGTTCAATTGTCCACTTACATCGATGAGATACGTTCCCTCCTTTGCAAAATTGACATCTATTATATTATCAATTTGTCCTTTGAAAACTGCCTTTGGGTACTTGGAAGATTCCATATAATTTTCATTGAAATGCTCCTGCATCAGCGCTTTTTCAAATTGAAAAGCTTTTACCAAAACAGCAAATTCCAATTTTCCGGTTTCTGTGTCTAAGACACTGGTAGCATTGCTATTTTTTGCTTCAATTTTTTCCAATGGTGCATCTGAAATAAACGAAACTTTACCATCACGAGTAAAAAATTTCTGAGCTTCCAAATTTCCCAAAAAACAAAAGGTCAAAGCAAAAAACACAAGAAAGATCTGCTTCATGATTTCTTTAAATTTTTATTGGTTAAGATGGACTTTGTTCGGATCAGGTTCGATGCCAAGTAAAAACTACATCAGTTAACAAACTAAAGTCCTTTATTATTTTTAAATCATTCTGCCATTTCAATGCACCGCACCAACACTACATCTGACAGATATCCAGTACAAATCCCTATGAAAGTTACTTCTTCGCCTGCCTCAAATTCGGTTCGCTTGTGTTTACTCATCTCATCGAGTTTGCATACTACACCAAACATCCCATCGCTCTCTAGCAACACATTAACAATGCCATCTTCATCCTTATTTACTTCGAGTACTTTCCCAGTCACTTGAAGCACTTTGTCATTATATCGTTCGTTTGCAGTTGCTTCATCCGATTCATAATCAGCAAAAAGGGCAGCTGCCGGCAGAATTAAATCTACCTTCATAGTCTCCATTTCTTCAAATGGCTTATTGTACATCATATAAGCAACGATCCCGCCAATGACGACGAGAACTAATAGCAATTGTAACGCTCTTTTCATAATAATTGGAGTTTGAATTTTTGTTTTATGATTACTTTAAAGGATTTTAAGCGAAATTAGGAATTTGTTGGCATTCCCTTTTTCTTCTTTCTATAAAGTACATTTCTTTGATTCAAGAATAAAGAGACCAGAAACAAGAGAAACTTGATGAAAAATGACTGAACTTTCCTCATTGTGATATCTAGTTATACTGACAAACCCTTTTGTATCCATATTCTTTTTAAAGGTCAAGTTCAAGATAAAGTTCAAGTCCACTATTAAACATTGATTGACCTTGACCTTGAACTTGGACTTGACCTTGAATTTTAAAGCGGTACAAGCTTATATTTCATTATATCTAACTTCTAATTTCTTGTCTCATACTTCTAAAAGCAAAGAGCAAAGCATTCTATCTTCTTTCAAAATACAGCCTGACAATATAAACTGCTATCACGATATCAAATCCTAAACAGGCTCCGGGGTACCAGGAGGGCACAAAACCTGGATGGCCTTCAGAATGTAAGAAGATATCCCAACCAATATGAAGTCCCCAACCAATCCCTAACCAAATCAGTGAATGTCTTTTTGACAATAGGGCAAAGGCTCCGAAAAGCAATACACCACCCAATTCAATTTGCAGCCATGACCAGTTTAGCTCATAAAGGGCAAAAGCAACATAAATCAAAGCCGCTATTATCAAGCCCATTCGCCAAAATGCATGATCTTTTTTAGGGTAATTGCTCCGCACCAGCCATACAGAAATCAGGGCTGCAATAAAGCCAATAATAATTTCGATTATCATGATTGAAGTTTCTGGAGCATCTCTGCCATTTTTTGATGAATTGCCTGCATGCCTTTTAAAGGTCTTACCATGACTTTAAAATCTATGATTTTGCCCTCATCATTCCATTTGATCAAATCCACCCCATTTACGGTAACCTCCCCAATTTTGGCATTGAATTCCAGGCATGCTTCATTTTCAGAAATGACTTCTCTAAGATAGGTAAATTGATTTCCCAGTACCTGAGCGGCAGCAGCCAGGTACATTTTTGTAATAAATTTTCCCTTTTGTGGTGTCCACAATACGGGTGAATGAAAAACAACTTCCTCTGCCAAAATTTCATCCAGCAATTGGGAATTATTGGTTTTCACCACCTCGTGCCATTTCGATAATGGGTTATTTTGATTGTGTATTTGCATTGGATAAAAATAATTCTGTAAAAATTTGAAGGTGTAAATAAAAGAATATCCAACTTTGCCACCAATCAAATCATTAAAACAAAATGACTAAACCCAACAAAACCTTGCTTGCATTCGCTACTTTTTGTGGAATTGTCAGTTCAATTTTAATAATTACCGGAGAAATAGAACATGCCGGACCATTTATTATTGGCTTTTTTGTATTCCTTGCCAGTGGAATTTCAGGGCATTTTAGTTTAAAAAGGCTAAAAAGGGGGTTGCTTCTGCCAACTTTGAATATAAATGGGTGTCTTTAATTGCACTTCGTTTTTGTTTTTACAATTCGTAAAACCTGCTCAAGCAATTAATTTGAGCAAAACCTACACCCGTCATGAAGCTAGTTTATTTTTTTGGTGCATTATTACTCACCTTAATTGGCATCTCAGCTTTAAATAATCCCGACTTATTAAATAGAGATAAGGAAGCTAAAACGTTAACTTCAGATGCGAAAGTGGAATACAATTCAGCTACCTATGATAGCCTTGGATTGGTATTTGAGAAAAATAATGACTTGGGATTTGCGCTAAAAAGTTTCGAATTGGCAGTCAAGCTCGGAGAGCAAAGTGGAGACGAAAATCTGGATGCGTACAGAGCCAATTTGGAAAGAATCAAACAGAAAATGCAGGAATTGTAAGTTGTTGGTTGTGTACTATGATGTATGATGCTGTAAAAACGCACAACCAACAACCCACAATTAGCTCAATTATTGCTTACCGCCTTCTGAGTCTCCTGAACCTTGACTATCTCCTTTCATTCTCCATTCAGCTGCCATTTTATCATTAGCATCAGCATAGCCATTATTTGGATTATCGCCTGATCTTGCTACTTCAGAAGATTTTGCGATTTTGGCTAAAGCCCTCTTATAGTCACCTAATTTTGCATTAATTTGAGCTTCAAGGCGCAATTGCCAGTAACGCTCACCAATTTCATTGGCTTTCTTAGCCCAAACCAAAGCTTGTTTCAAATCTTTGTCGGTATTGTAATAGTATCTAGCAGCCTGGTAGTAATCATTTCTACCAGGTCCAGCCATTGTTTTTTCTATAGCTGCCATTACTTTTTCTTCTACTTCTACCTCCAATCCAAATGATACAGCATACTTACCCCACATAAACCAAATATCAGCTGTATTACCTTTGATATTGTCAACCATGAACGCAAAATTTTCCATGGACACTGGCATCACATTCGTTTTTGCCGTAAAGCGAATTTGCTCTTTACTTTTATCATAGCCATTTACATTTCCGCCCAAAGATGGATCCGTGTACAACATAACAGTCCACTCTTCTTGACCAGGGATACTGTAAATAGCATAAGTTCCTTTTGGTACATCTTGTCCTTCTACTTTTACATCGTCACTGAAAGTAATTTTGCTGGCGGCATTAGCACCAGTACGCCACATTTTGCCCCATTTTTCAATATCTACGAATAGTTCTCTACCTTTTACACCTGGACGGGAATATTCAATCGTAACAGTAGTCAAGCCAACCATTTGTTCCAATTTTGAGGATGGACTGGCAGCAGGCGTTTGAATTTGAGCTACTGAAATTGTAGCAGAAAACGCAAAAAGTGCGAGGAAAGCAAGCGAAAGGAATACCTTTTTCATGTGCATGCGATTTTTTAATGATGAATGAAAAATGATGAATGATGAATAAATTCTTGAAAATCAAAATTTTACACCCTTCGTCATCCAATATTCACCTACTAATTCAAAAATTCGCCGCAAAAGTACCGCTTATTTTGATTTTGACAGTCTTCCAAAAAGTCCTTCCGCTTGCTTTAACAGAAAATTAATGCGTTTCAAGGTTCAAGTGTTAATGTTGATACCATTGAAGATAAAAACAACCAAACACAAGAACCCTTTTTTACGATGCAATCTTATAATTCAACTCACCAGAAAACTGATCTGTCAGAATTCTTCTCAGTTTGCCTACTGTTTTTTGCTTTTTCACCCGGACTACATTTTCACTGCCATAGCCCATCTCTTCGCGAATGGCTCCAATACAAAAACGATCGTAGTAAAACCGATGAATGATCTGTCGCTCTTTCCCTGTCAATTGCTTCAAAGCGATATTGCAAATCGTTTTTTCGTGAATGTGGTTAATTTCACTTTGAAAGCTCGTATCATGGCTAGAAAAATAGCCGTCGTTGATATCTTCTACCAAATCGTATTTCGCTTTTTGATCCCTGCTTTTCATAAACAGGTTTTTCGCGATACCAAATAAGTAGGTCTTTAATGAACTGGTGAGATTGCTCTTGTTCAATTTACCTTTCACGATATTGCTATACATTATCATGGTAGCATCCTGATAAATGTCTTCTGCATCTTCCAATTGGCAATTTCCATAACGAATTGCCCATGTAATGAAATCTTGTTGATTTTGAGTGTAAAACGACTGGAACAAGTCGTCTCGGCCTGAATTGATGCTTTCCAGCACCAATAGGGCCTTTTGAGTTGTGTTAGTCATTAAAAATGGTTGGTTGCGGAGTTAAACAATTCTTGTGGGTACTTGCTCTACAAGAATTAAATTCCAGGGTTAAAAATTAAAACGCTCTAATAGAGAATAATATGGAACAGTTGAAATCAAATATTTCAAGACCAACTATTGCCCATACTGGTAAAATCAATGGGTATGGTCACGCTACCAATTCAGCAGAATGACTTTATGCAATGCCACGCCAAATAAGTGGAACACCCAAATGATTGTCCTTAAAACTTTTAAATGGAAATAAAATGTTAATTGAAAAAAAAGACGAATTGACCAGAGCGGCCTTGGTTACAGGAATCATTGGAGTTAAATTTTGTGTCGGTAACGACGGTTAAAAAATATGGTTTTTTGCTTTTCCCAGACTTGGTTAATTTCCGGGATTTGGTTTCCATTTCGCTAATCAGGGTTTGATTATATTTTTCTTAATAATGCATTTGGCAATAATAGTTACAACATTTGCCAAATTTTTAAAATTAAATTAAGAACTGAACAAAGGTAGAAAAATAATTTTAATAATGTGGTGTGGGTAAAATTTCCTTTAGCAATTTTTTCTCCTCCAAAAAAGTTCCCATGCCTTAGATTTGATTGAAAAAATAAATTTATGCAACTCAAACCTTCCATTTTATTGGTCTTTATTTCTCTTTTCTGCCTTTCAATAATGAATGCTCAACACATCAATCGCAAAGCTTCTATAGGCATTTATCCGGCACCTGTCACCCAAGAAATAGCTCAGGAAAAGAAGCTTGACAAACCAACCGGAGTCTTGGTCAATCAAGTACTACTTAATACAACTTCCAGTGTTTTGGGATTAAAAACAGGAGATATCATTCTGAAAATCAACAAAGAAGAAATAAAGGGTATGCCAGATTTAATGTCGGCGAGAAATGAGCTAAGGGCCAATGAAACTGTTGAAATGATGATTTGGAGGAATGGAACATCCACCACCCTAAAAGGAAAAGGTATTGCGATTCCAAAAGAAACATCAAATAGTGCCGAAATAATTTATGATGAAATACCTTTCAAAGATGGCTGGTTACGAATTATTGTCAATAAACCCAATGCTGATATCGCACTTGGAAATGAAAGGCATCCGACCATCTTTTTTATCCCGGGTTATACTTGCTCTTCAGTTGACAACTTCTCTCCAATTCATCCATATGGGAAGCTTTTGGACAGCTTGAGTGGACTAGGGTATGCTATTTTTAGAGTAGAAAAACCAGGCGTAGGGGATAATGTCAATACTGGAGATTGCTTCCAATTGGGATTTGACAATGAGTTGGAGGCTTATAAAGTTGCATACCGCCATTTAAAAAGCTATGATTTCCTTGACTTAGACAATGTCTTCATATTTGGACATTCTATGGGAGGAGTCTATGCACCCTTGATGACTGCGGAGTTTAATCCTAAAGGGGTCATTGTTTATGGAACGACCAACGAATCATGGTATGAATACTGCCTAAAAATGAATCGCTATCAAAACCCCTGGATGACGGGCGATTGGGTACAAATGGAAAAAGACAACCGCATTTTGATGCGCATGTGGTACGAACACTTTTTTAATAAAACCCCAACGAAAGAACTGGCAAAAAATCCAGAATTCAATGAAATGCTCAGGAGAGAATATCAATGGGATGGGGAGGATCAAATTTTAGGGCGCGATGAAATATTCTGGCAAGAATTGCATGATAAGGATTTAACCATTGCCTGGGCAAATACTTCAGCTTACACCCTATCCATTTTTGGAGAGGCAGATTTACCTGCTATCTCTTCAACTGCTCATGAAGAAATAGCCAAAATTGTGAATACTTATCATCCTGGCAGAGCTGATTACAAATTACTTCCTGAAACAGATCACAGCTTAATAAAAGTGGGAACAATGGATAATTATTTAAAACTTAGACAAACTCCGGCTTACCGTGAAAAACTGGAAAACAATTTCAATTATGATTTGGTCACAATGATGGATGTGTGGATGAAAGATAAGTTTGAAAAGCAATTGGAAAGTACTAAAACGGAGGATAAATCAGGAAGTCAATAAATTCGAAGTTAAAATTCAGTGATTTAAGAAGTAATTTCAAAATTCAGAATGATTCATGTCTTCAGACAACCAAGCTACAAAATAAAAATGGTTATAGTGTTGTATCACCGAATTGTTTTATTGCAAAATTTGAATGGGAAAATAACTTCTTGATATTCTATAACAATAAAACGAATTAGCAATATAACATTATAACCATTTATCGCCTCCCAGTCACACTACACTACATCATTTCTCATTTAAACTCATCTTTACTTTTTTCTCAATTTCCGCGACAGTATCTTTAAACACCATGTCCGTTTCCATCAGGTCTTGAACGGTTCTACAGGAATAAATAACAGTGCTGTGATCGCGGCCTCCAAAGTTTTCACCAATTGCTTTTAAAGACTTGTCTGTCAGATTCTTAGCAAGATACATGGACAACTGGCGAGCAATAACTATGTGGCGTTTTCTGGTCTTACTTGGTAGTTTTTCGACAGGAACGTTGAAATGGTCTGCTACCAATTTCTGAATAAACTCAACTGTAATCTCCTTGTTAATTTGTGTCACAAAATTCTTAATCACCTCCTTTGCCAATTCCAAATCCATTTCGCGGCGGTTGAGAGAAGATTGGGCAATCAATGAAACGAGCACCCCTTCCAATTCGCGAATGTTGTTTTTGATATTAAAGCAGATAAATTCTGTGACATCTCCAGGTAACTCTACGCCTTCCCGATTCATCTTCGATTCAAATATGGCCATTCTGGTTTCAAAATCAGGAATTTGCAAATCGGCAGATAGTCCCCATTTGAATCTGGAGATCAATCGTTCTTCCATCCCATCCAAATCTTTTGGTGGACGGTCGGAGGTAAGGATAATCTGTTTGCCGCTTTGATGAAGTTGATTGAAAATGTGGAAGAAGATTTCCTGAGTTTTGTGCTTGTTTGCCAAAAACTGGATATCATCTACAATCAACACGTCTACCAATTGGTAGAAGTTGACGAAATCACTAACTGCATTGTTTTTAATGGATTCAATGATCTGGTTTGTAAACTTTTCAGAAGAAACGTACAAAACAGATTTGTTGGGATTTCGCTTAATCACCTCATTTCCAACGGCTTGTGCAAGGTGCGTCTTTCCTAACCCTACATCTCCGAAAATGACGAGTGGGTTGAAGGCTGTGCCACCGGGGCGTTTGGCCACAGCTACTCCGGCTGACCTCGCCAGGCGGTTACAATCTCCTTCAATAAATTCGTCTAAAGTGTAATTCGGATTGAGTTGTGGGTCAATTTTCAATTTTCTGATGCCGGGGATGACGAATGGGTTTTTTATATTCGTCGTATCCACACGGCCTGGTCCATAGTGATCATTTTGACCGCGTCTGCGATCTGTAGTTTGAGCAGCTAACTGAAACTGAGGATTTGCCATCAAAATTTGATACTCCAATCTACCTTTGTCACCTAATTCCTTACGAATGGTCATTTTTAATAGTGCGACATAGTGCTCTTCCAACCATTCGTAAAAGAACTTATTAGGCACTTGAATAGTAAGTGCGCTGTTCTCTAAACGAACAGGTTTAATAGGTTCAAACCAGGTCTTGTAGCTTTGTGAGTTGACATTCCTCCTAATGGTTTGGAGACAATTATCCCAAACTAATGTACAATCTTTAATCATTCTCTAGATTGATTAGAAGTTAAAAGTATAGTGTTTACAACAACCGCAATGTGTAATTGTCTATAGTATCAGTAAGCTAAATAGAAGACCTAAAAAAAGTGGATGTGCCCTTTTCAAAATCAACTACCGATAAGAATAATTACGGCAGGTAATATTGAATGGAGGACTGCAAAAGTGAGCATTTTTTTTGGAAGAAAAAATGGGTTTTTAGTACTATTTCACATATTTTTTTTTATAAATCGTTTAATTGAGAATTAATCCTGCCTCTTTCTTAATGGCAATCAAGGCCTTATCTAATGCAACACTCTCTAGCCCGTTTACATAATTTAATAACACTCCTGCAAATTCTTTCCCATCTGCCTGTGGATCGACCTTTTCTGCCACCCCATTTATGATATTTACCGTCTCATCTCGAGCAAATTTGATGATTTCCCATAGTTTTTCTGAAACATATACTTGTTGGGTAATATTGTGCTCAAATTCTTGTTGAATCGCCAATAGCATCGCCACTCTTAATGCAGCGGAATTTTGACTTTCTGTGCGCAGTCTCAATAATAAACTTGGCACTGCAATTCTTTCACAAAACATAGACAATCGTTCATATGCCTGTAATCGTACAGGTACAGCTGTTTTGATTTGATTTTGCTTAAACTCCAGGGCCTTCAATTGATATTGCTTTTCAAAAAACTGTTTTATCAAATGATACACCGTGAAAAAAACAATTAAAGCGGGTACCGTGATTTTTATGATTTCTAGAATCGTTGCTAACCAGACTGGCATAGTATTATTTTTTTTAAGGCAATAAATATATTAATTCACAAAGAATAGCGAGGTTTTTCAAAAATTGGCAGCAAAAATAATCTCAATCCTTTCATTTCCAAAAAATGTCGAAAACTGCCATTTGCATTTTTTTTAAAACCAATGAAACAAAAAATCCCACACACTTGTTAAAAAAGCAATTTTAAATTGTCCCCAATTATCCACGATTTTTTATACTTTTGTAAATTCACAAATTATTCTAATGACAGCAGTACAAGATACCACCACTACTCAACCAATTGCTCTAACAAATGGAGCTGTAAGGGAGTTGACCAGAATTATGGCAGAACAAAACATTCCTGAAGGGTTTGGGTTGAGAGTAGGCGTAAAAGGCGGAGGATGTTCCGGCTTTTCTTACATTTTAGGATTTGACGAGCAAAAAGACAATGACGAAGTACACGAAGTAAACGGCGTAAAAGTCTTGATGCAAAAAGCACATGCCATCTATCTATTGGGCATGGAAATCGATTGGGTCGAAGGACTAAACAACCGAGGATTTTCTTTCAATAATCCGAATGCAGAATCTACCTGCGGTTGTGGCACCTCCTTCTCTGCATAAGAGTATATTTGAATTTTATCTTCCTGAAAACCAATATTTTAGGCGCTGGCTTTTAATTGATTCATTCATTTATCCCGATAAGCTCATTCATCAATTCTTCGCCATCATCCTAAACTATTGAGTTTCAGTTCGAAAAAATTAAAACATGCTCTAAAGATTTAATTTTTCATGATTTTTGGTTTTTAAGGGTTAAGAAATTAATCTACGTCCCGCCGTGAAGCGGGACTTTTTTATTGGAGAGCCTCTATTTTGCTTTCATTCTTCCAGATTAAACTTCCTACGATTTATTGTTACCTGAATTTTTCCATTTCCATCATAACAAATTTTTGGGAAGTTTTTCCGAACTCGTTCTTCAAAAAATTCGTATTTCGAAGTAGGATGATATTCTCCAAATCTATCTAATTTAAATTCATATAAAGTCCACTGGTTGGCATTGAAAAATATACACTTATTTAAATCATTTCCTGTAACCGTATATATATAATCGTGAAAATTAAATATCCCTGTTTTAACAAAGCTTTCGTAATTGAGTGGTTTACTTATTTCATAAACCAGGTATTTACCGTTGTCAGGGAGAATAAGTTTGGAGTCACTAAGAAAATTGAATCCACCAAAGAAATATGGACTTTTTAAGGTATCAATCAAGCTTCCAGTTGAATCAAAAATCGTAATCAGGCTATTCATTTGAGATTCCCAAGGAATTTGATCAAATAAATTTAAATCTGAGAAGTCCGATTGGAAAACAGCAATTCTGTTGCAATTTTTTGATAAAATAATATTAAAATAACCTGAGGCTTTTAATTCTTTAATCCATTCAACAATTCCATCCTTATTAATTTTAGCCAAACTCAACTGGTGATTTTCATCATAGTTTGTCCCCAGAACATAAATATTTGCATTTTTTGAAATTCTAACTCTATTTTCCTTCCTGTACCAGTTAACTCCTACTGGAGAGTTGAGGAGGTTAATCCGATTGCCTTCTAAATCATAGATAAAGAACTTTAAATCATTTCCATGATGGTTATTAAATCCATAAGAAATTAAGCGATTAGCCTCTTTACAAACTATCTGTTTTCCAA
This sequence comes from Saprospiraceae bacterium, assembly GCA_041941305.1. Taxonomy (GTDB): domain Bacteria; phylum Bacteroidota; class Bacteroidia; order Chitinophagales; family Saprospiraceae; genus JANSWP01. The sequence continues at coordinate 216,157 of JBGTQJ010000004.1, read as the reverse complement.
AACATACTGCTTCAAAACTTGGAATTTTTTCAACCTGAATCCTAAATGGTCCAGCTGCAGGTGCTTCTCTCAAATATTCGTATTTATCTCTTAAAAGCTCAGATGTCCCTGTAATCTGCCCATTAAAATCAAACACTGTTTTTCTATGTAAGGTATCAAATTGCTTTTCATTTACAACTTTTAATTCCTTCATTGGAATTTGACAATTACCACTGTTTTGAGAAAAAAAAAGTAGAATCCAGAAAAGATAGAATGATTTCATCAGGTTATATTTTAATGTCAAAATAACTATCAACAATAAAAATAAACCATAATTCCCTTAAACGACAACAGCCTGACCGAAACCATTCGATCAGGCTGCTCAAACTGGGAACTGAGAACCCAGAACTCGTTTTACATATTTGCAATAATCTCCGTCCCAAACTCAGAACACTTCAAAAGTGTCGCTCCATCCATCAATCGCTCAAAATCATAAGTTACCCGCTTTTTAGTGATCGCTCCTTCTACTCCTTTCACGATCAAATCAGCTGCTTCCTTCCAGCCCATGTAACGGAACATCATTTCTCCGGAAAGGATTACTGAACTTGGATTTACTTTGTCCAATCCTGCATATTTTGGAGCTGTACCGTGAGTAGCTTCAAAGATTGCTTTACCGGAGTTGTAATTGATATTTGCGCCAGGAGCAATTCCAATACCTCCAACCTGAGCGGCCAAGGCATCAGAGATGTAGTCGCCATTGAGGTTCAAAGTAGCGATAACATCGTATTCTTTTGGACGTAATAAGATTTGTTGCAAGAAAGCATCAGCGATAACATCTTTTATTACTATTGCACCATTGGCAATGGCTTTTTCCTGTGCGGCATTGGCAGCTGCTTTACCCTCTTCAGCAGCCACGCGGTCGTATTGTGCCCAGGTCCATACTTTGTCTCCATATTCCCGCTCTGCAAATTCGTAGCCCCAATCTTTGAATTTACCTTCTGTAAATTTCATGATGTTGCCTTTATGAACCAATGTCACAGATGGCAAGCCATTATCCATCGCATACTCGATAGCAGATTTAACCAAACGCTCTGTACCTTCAACAGAAACTGGCTTCACGCCCAAAGAAGCTGTATTTGGGAAGCGAATTTGAGTTACGCCCAATTCATCAATTAAGAATTTTTTCAATTTTTCAACTCCCTCAGAGCCATGCAAATATTCAATTCCTGCATATATATCTTCTGTATTTTCACGGAAGATGACCATGTCCACTTTATTGGGCTCTTTTACTGGAGAAGGCACTCCCTGGAACCAACGAACTGGTCTAACACATGCATACAAATCCAGTTTTTGGCGCAATGCCACATTTAAAGACCGAATACCACCACCAACTGGTGTGGTCAAAGGTCCTTTGATAGCGACTAAATATTTATCGATTGCGTCTAACGTTGCTTGTGGCAACCACTCTCCTGTATTGTCAAATGCTTTTTGTCCTGCAAGCACTTCTTCCCAGTGAATTTTTCGACTTCCACTATAAGCTTTCTCAACAGCTGCATCAAAAACACGCACTGCAGATGCCCAAATATCAGGTCCGATACCGTCTCCTTCAATAAAAGGTATAATCGGGTCATTGGGGACATTTAATTTTCCGTTTTCTATGGTTACTTTTGTTCCGCTCATTATAAATAATATTGTTTAGTTGATGGGTATTTGATTTTAATATTATTAAAGTTGAATGACAAGTGATGAATGATGAATTTGAAAAAATCATGCACACAAGATGTTGACTGTGAAAATTTTATAAAATAAAATCTTGAAATGACTCATCATTTACCATTCATCACTGATCATTCCATTTTACCCTTTTTAAAAAGCGGCGCAAAGGTAAAAATTCGTATCGTTTTTTTTGAAAATCAAAGGACATTGAACAATAATTTTTGATTCTTTGACAACTTAGCTGATTAAGGTCAAACCAAATTGTCAAAGAAGGTAATTTTTTCACTATGTATAAAATCACTTTTTTCATTTTTATTTTAATCTTTCTGAATTGTAAAAGCGGTCAAAATGCTACAGAAGGTGAAGCAGTTTGTAATACATTGGGTACAGTTGCGGACTATACCGGAAAGTTAGATGGTTGTAAATTTTTGATAGAATTAGCCAATGGTGAACGTTTCAATCCAGTAAAAATAAAAGACGAAACGTTTGAGCTACGTGATGGACAAAAAATTAAATTTGGATATCAGGAACTGGAAGATATGATGAGTGTTTGCATGGCGGAAAGTGCGTTTATTGAAATTACTTGTATTGAAGAGGTCAAAAATGACCAATCAGGATGCATTGACACCAATAATCCTTTTGAAATAGATTGGATGAACAGGGCGATAGATGGGCACAATCCCAATCAAATTCTGAAATACAAATCAGCATCCAAATGGACCTATTTGTTCAAAGGACTGCCCAACAGCTACCTTTATGACTGTGAAGGCAATTTTCTATGTGAATCCACAGGTGACCTGACTAATGATTGCCATAAAGAATACATTAGTAAATATCCAAAGGGAAAAATTATTTGGCAAGGAGAAGGAATATGGGACTAATCAGTTGTCGGTTGTCTGTTGTCAGTTTTCATGAGGCATGAAAACAGACAACCGACAACCGACAACTGACAACCGACAACAGATTACATGCAAAATCCAAACCTCGACGCTACAGGCGAACACTTAAACTTTGAGGAGAAACAAGTCGAAAAGGCACTTCGACCAAAGGCATTAAAAGAATTTAGTGGGCAGCCCAAAATCGTCGAAAATTTAAAAGTCTTTATTGCCGCTGCAAAAAAAAGAGGGGAAGCTCTGGATCACGTCTTGTTGCACGGACCACCTGGTCTTGGGAAGACGACACTTTCACATATCATTTCCAATGAATTGGAGGCAAACTTAAAGATGACTTCTGGTCCAGTTTTGGAAAAACCTGGTGACCTGGCTGGTCTACTGACAAATCTGGGAGATGGAGATGTACTCTTTATTGATGAAATTCATCGTCTGAATACGGTCGTTGAAGAATACCTCTATTCCGCAATGGAGGATTACAGGATTGACATCATGATTGACAGTGGACCCAATGCAAGGAGTATTCAAATCACATTGAATCCCTTTACGTTAATTGGTGCAACTACAAGAATGGGACTGCTTACACCTCCCATGCGCGCCCGTTTTGGCATCAATTGTCACCTTGATTATTATGACACAAAAACATTAATAAAGATAATCAAACGTTCAGCTGGTATTCTTAAAGTTCCAATAAAAGAAGCAGGGGCAGTTGAAATAGCTCGGAGAAGCCGTGGTACTCCCAGGATTGCCAATGCTTTGCTCCGCCGAATTCGAGACTTTGCTCAAATCAAAGGAAACGGAACGATAGATGTCGAAATTGCCAAGTATGGCTTAGAAGCCTTGAATGTGGATGAAAGCGGCCTGGATGAAATGGACAATAAAATATTGGATACGATTATCCATAAATTTAAAGGCGGCCCTGTTGGTTTGACCACAATTGCTACAGCTGTAGGAGAAGAAGCCGGAACGATTGAAGAGGTCCATGAGCCTTTTTTGATTATGGAAGGTTTCATACAAAGGACTCCACGTGGCAGATTGGCAACAGAAAAGGCATATAAACATTCAGGAGTAGTACCGCCTGGGCAAAAAGGAACCTTGTTTGATCAGGGAGTTTGAAAGTTTAAGGTCAAGGTCAAGTTTAAATGAAAAAAGGATTTTCGATTGCTCGAAAATCCTTTTTTTTGTTAGCCATCTGCCAATATCACATCTCCCTATACGCGCTCAATAATCATTGCAGATGCTCCTCCACCTCCATTACAAAGGGTTGCCAATCCAACGGAAGCATCCTTTTGGTGCAGTACATTATTTAAGGTTGTGACAATTCTGGCACCTGAGGCACCTAATGGATGACCAATAGCACAAGAACCACCAAAAACATTCACTTTGGCAGCTTCAATATTTAATTCTTTGTTGAAAGCCAGTGGTACTACCGCAAAGGCTTCATTTACTTCCAAATAATCGATATCATTAAAAGTCATTCCTGCCAATTTCAAAGCTCTGGGGGCAGCTTTGGTAGGAGCTGTTGTAAACCACTCTGGTTCGTGGGCAGCATCTGCAAAACTTATAATTTTGGCAACTGGAGTGAGCCCCAGTTCTTTAACCTTTTCTGCACTAACAAGAACCAAAGCGGATGCTCCATCATTGATGGTAGAAGCATTCGCAGCTGTCACTGTCCCCTCTTTTGAAAAAGCAGGTCGAAGTGAAGGAATTTTTTCAAACTTGACTCTTTTGTATTCTTCGTCTTCAGTTATAGATATTGGATCTCCTTTCCTTTGAGGAACTTCTACCGCCACAATTTCTTCCTTAAAATTTCCATTATTCGTATTTTCTGCCGCTAATTCATAAGAACGAATAGCATACTGATCCTGCTCCTCTCTGGAAATATTGTATTTAGTTGCTGTATTATCAGCACTTACTCCCATTGCCTTATGATTATAAGCATCCGTCAAACCATCTTTAGCTAAGCCATCTATTAAGGATGCATCACCATACTTATATCCCCAGCGTGCTTTCGGAACGTAATACGGAATATTGGACATGCTCTCCATACCACCTGCTACAATAATATCGGATTGTCCCAACATAATCGCCTGAGCACCAAACATGATGGATTTCATACCTGACGAGCAAACTTTATTGACGGTTGTACATGGTACATTGACACCAATTCCAGCTCCTAATGCCGCCTGTCGGGCAGGAGCTTGTCCAAGGTTGGCAGAGACAACATTGCCCATAAAAACTTCTTCCACCTGATTGGCTTCTACGCCAGCTTTTGCTAAAGCGCCTTTGATAGCTGCACTTCCTAAGTCGGTGGCTGACAAGCCCGCAAACATACCTCCAAAACTTCCAATTGGAGTTCGAACTGCAGAGACTACAAATACTTCTTTCATATTTTTAGTGGTAATTAAAAAATAACTTCCTCTTTTTGATTTCTTCAAATATGTTCAACTTCAATCCTTATTGGGCTTTCAGTCTTTACTTATTTGACAAAATCGAAGATTCATGAGGCCTTATGCCGAACTAAACGATGAAGTTATTTTTTAAGGGTTTCTTATTTTGGAATAATTGGTTAGAAAAATCTGTTTAGATGAAAAATATAGAATAGAACATCTGCTCCATTCTAACTGTTTTCAGCCCTCTTCAAAAAGGGGCGCAAAGGTAGGATTTAAGCTTCTTTTACCAATTGAAAGTTCAAAGATTTCTTCCCATGTTAATTTAATGTAAACAAAACATTATAAAATCGTAAAAACAAATTGTAATTATTTTACATTTGCTTTACATTTGTTAACTCAAAAGTACGTTAATCAAAGTTGACAAACGAAAAAATGGCTTTCATTCCAAATTGTAGCAATCAAAAACGAGGTGGTCATGAAAAGATGGATAGTTATGTGTTTGTTTTTTGCCAATTTCTCCTTCGCCCAGAATGAGGTCGCCTTCCTGCCTGCTCCAAACTCAACTGAATCAAATCTTTATGTAACTGCCCTTCCAGATGCCTATGCTCCATTTGATTTGAAGAACGGGATGATGATAGTAAAAGCAAAAATCAATGGTGTTGTGGGTAATTTCATTTTGGATACAGGAGCTCCAGGTATCATACTCAACTCCAATAATTTCCAAAATACATCAACTCTTGTTGCAGGAGGTGTAGGAGGAGATTTAAATATTGAAGAAGTTAGGGTCAATCACTTCGAGTGGGGGAATATCCAGTTGGAAAACCTCGAAGGATTTGCAATAGACATATCTCATTTGGAAGAAGCAGCTCAAACCAAACTCAGTGGTTTAATAGGTTTTGAAATTTTCAAAAACTTCGAATTGTTTTTTGACTACGAAAAATTTATCATCAAAATATTTCCGGCAAGCAAATCTTTTTTACACAAAAATGCTGAACCTAAAGAAAAATTGTGCTTTGATTTGCAAGGACATGTTCCTGTCATTCCTGTAAAAATTGGGAATAAAGTATTTCGAATGGGAATAGATTCAGGTGCAGAAGTCAATTTAATTGACAGTCAAGAACTTAGGCAACTGAATAAATCCAATTTCGCCAATGCTCGCAGAGAAGAATTGAGAGGTCTTGATGGGAAAATTACTCGAGAAATCGCTGTAGAAATTAAATCTACCCATATCAAATCTGTCAGTATTCAGGATATGAAGTACCTTACTTCCGATTTCTCCAATCTGGAAAAAGATTTCGGACTCAAGATGGATGGTCTTTTGGGGTATCCATTCTTTAAAGCGGCAAAAGTTTCCATTAATTATAAAAAGCGCAAAGTTTACTTTTGGGATTAAGCCGCCTTTATCAACTCTTTTTTAACAGTTTCAATAATCTTCTCTTCATATTTAGTTTTCAATATTTCGCGAGCGTTTCTCTTGCTACAAAGTCCTTCAATTTTACAGTTTAATTCTACAGAAATGTCATAACTAAAGTCGATAGACCTGGCAAAGGTTTGGTTTTCCAATCTTGGCAGGCTATCCATATTCTCCAGATAGTATTTATATTTAAAATTTCCCTCGATTCGGGATTGAATGTTCTTGGATAAAGGTCTGTATAGAGCACCTTCCATTTCAAATTGAGTAATATTGAAAATTAAAGTATCCCCTTTTTGTTGTAATTGTTCCGTTGTATCCCAATTAATTTGAATAATCGCTTGATTGGTTCTGCTTTCTTTTTCCATCAAAGTTTGATTGCTAATTCTTCGGTCCTTTGACACCAATCTGCCCCCTGAACTGGTTGCATTGCTTTGGAAATTGGTCTGGTTATAATTCAATTCCAATAGTCCTGTTTCGCGGCTTAAGGTTACCACCAAAAATGCCGCTAAAAGTATCAAAAGCGTCTTTTTCATGATTTTGATTTTAAATAGTGAAAGCAAATAGGAAAGTTACTTCGGTATATAAATCTTAAAGCTTGGAACTCCGGTTAGGAACCGGAGCTACCTAAGTTCCTGTTCACAATTATTGCATAGCTATTTCGGCTTCTTTTCTAATCAAGCATCGTTGAAAATACTCGCCGTAGCTATGCTATGACTGCGTTTTTCGCCTCCCTTGATAAAAAAATAATCTCGAAATAACTTATACATAATTATGAATAGGAACTTATTTTTATTTATATCTTACAAATTCTTCGTCGAGTAGATTTTCTCCCATAACCACTACGGGATGTTGTAATACACCGTTGACCAAAAGCCCAGCACAATAAGGTACTCCATTTTTTAGGTCGCTTACATATTCAAATAATTCCCGGTAGGTCAATTGATCATTGCCATCTATATCAGAATTGCTGTGGTCGTGTATGGCTTTAAGGAAAAAGTAGGTAAACAGACCATGTTCTTTGCCGTAATACCAGGTAGATACCTCCTTGGCTTCAGAAGAAGTCATCACCAAAGTTTTTCCATCATCAAAATTGGTAGCTCGTTGGCGAATTTTTACTGGAGGCGCAGCAGAAATACCTTCTATTAAATCAATTCCAGAAAAACAGGCATCGATCACAACGGTTTTGGAATTCGCAGGTACCTTGGAAAGGTTTTCCAAAAATAAATTCAAAGAGTAGCCTGAAAACTCTGCCTGAGAAGGAGCACAATCTACCGGTAAAAAATAGGCTTTTTGGTTATTTAGACCAGGAGCACCATGTCCTGAATAAAAAATAAAAATGTCGCTTTCGCCGCGTTGAGCTTTGTTGAATAATTTACCCCGGTGATTGTCATAACTGCCAAATACTTCTTCAAAATCGCTTTTCTTAAGGTCATTAAACACCAAAATATTTTCATCCTGATAGCCTAATACCTCAATCAGGTATTTACGCATCACCTTTACATCCTGTATTGCAAAATTGACATCTCCGGCTTTTTCGTATTCATTGTTTCCAATTAATACTGCAATTCCATCATCGCTTTGATTCAGTGTTTCAGGCAAGTTTTCGTGTATGTCGTAATGCCCGTCAGGCATGGGATGATCCGGGGTTTCCATTACGACCAATTCCGGTAATTTATCAGTCTGCACTTGCGTCATCAATTGCAAATTCCTCAATTGTCCGACTTCTTTTTGAGGTGAGGTCTGAATATATTTTTCAGATTTATAGAAATAGCCGTTTTTCAATTTTGGGCTGTAAATTTCTGCTATCATCAACTCCCACTCATTGTCATAAATCGCAAAATCCTTATGCTTTAGATATTTCTCATCATCTGATTCAAAAGCTTTAGCCTGCTCCTCAGGTACGGATACATAAAAAATTCCCAGGCATTCAATATCTACTTTGAATGCTTCTCTTCCCAAATCATAGCCTCCTAAAATATCAAAGTTCATTTGAGTAGGCAAACTATTCACAAAGCTTGCCTTCAATGCATTTTTTATAGAATCTCGGGTAATTAACTCCTGTGGTTTCCATTGCCCCCGCAACCTTCGCTGATACATCTCAGAAGTTTCATAAGCTTTTTGTTCACCCCACTCGTCCATCACAATCTCAGTACCTACGTCTATCAAAGTATTGAGGTCATAAAAGCTAACAGGACATTGAGCGAGCATCAAATTTGAAGCAAGAAAAATGGAGAGGATTGAGAAGATCGTTTTCATCATTTCTTATTACATGATAAATGATAAACGATGAAGGATGGATGATTCTAAATTCATCACTCATCATTCATCATTATCTAACCTTTATATTTTACCAAATTTTGAGAGAGCTGCCACCTGATTCCAAAAGATAAATAAGTGTAGCGCAACTCATTATTCAACAGTCCAAGTACATTCTCACTTTCATCGTTTCCCGATGAGCCTGCCCAGTAAGAATGCCAGACCAAATCGACAAGCTGTCCTCCATATTTCCAAAACACGACTGCATTTCTCTTTTCGTCGTACCATTCCATTCCCAAAAACCAACCAATATTCGCCTGATTGATTTGAGAAGCAAAACTTCCGGTAGGAAAGACCACATTATTGTCAAAAACCTGTTCTTTATATCTTTCACCATCTGCTCTAAATTTCACTTTCCCACTAACATGAGCGCCGATATTGATTCCAAAAAAGGGTTGCGAATTGCCAATTTTCCATTTTATGCTGGGGGCAATGTTCAATGAGCGGAGCCTCATCCTGGCGTTTTTAACATCAACTGATTCTCCTTGAAACAAAACATCATTGGCCCTATCCAAACCAAAACCATATTGAGCGAAATAAAGATCCAACCCAAAAACACCATTATTCCCCAGTTTCTTATCCAACCAAATACCCAATTCATAACTCATCCCCAAGCCTCTCGATCTGGTTTTATTGCCAAAAGTGAATCCAGTCAAGGGAACTGCCATCGTCCCAAAACTCATATTGCGCCAACGTTTGGCATATTTGCAGGCTTGGGTAGTCAAATACAATTCAATCAAAAAATCCTGCTTTTGAATGTTTTCGATAATTGGTACATCTACTAAAACATCCCACCTCAAAGTATAAGGGGTATTGGGTTTCAAATTCGTATTGTCCCCTGAAATGCTAATGACTTCTATTGTTTGATCCTGGGAGCGATTAAAAACTGTAACTTTCTTGATGTGATAGGTAAGATCTCCTTTGATGGTATAATGGATGAGCAGTTGGTTGCCTTGTTTTTCCAGTGAATCAATGTGAACTTTTGCGTAACACTCACAATGATGGGCAAAGCTATTCAAAGACAAGAATAGGGCAAGTAGTGAAAGTAGAAGTCTTAACTGGGTCATAAGCGCAGGATTTCAGGAGATATGTGTGGAGGATTTTCAGATTTGACTAAAAATCCTCCATAAAAGTCTTGCGTGATTTTACAAAAATAGCGATGTCTGAAATCTATATGCACTTTTTTTCGAAGGGTGACCAGTTTTTAACGAAAAAAAATCAGCTGGCAATTATCAGTTGTCAGTGCCATATTCAAAAAAACTGAGTCCCTGTGATTATTCTACCATTGGTGCATCCAAAATCTCTACATTTTTATCTACTCTTTTGTTGAGTCGATCTTTTAATTCCCAAATACCAAAAGCTGCAAGCAAACTCAATCCCCCCGTTACATACCATAGTGTATCAAAACCGTAATTTTCTGCCAACCATGTTCCTATTATCGGTGCAAAAATGAAGGATAATGAAAACATGCTGGCGTATAATCCCATATATTCTCCACGACTATTTTCATCAGCCCTGTCCAACACGGTAGCGTTGCTGAAGGGGAAACTAATCATTTCTCCAAAAGTGATTAAGATAATTGAAACCACTGCTACTAGAAGCGTCCAACTAAAAAAGTTAAAGACCAAAAAGGAGAAGCCTATTATGACAGTCCCCAAAGCGGTCATGGACAACTTGTTGAACTTTTTTTCTAAGATATATACCACTGGCATTTCGAAGGCAAAAAGAAGAATTCCGTTTAAAAACATCAATACGCCAATTTGGTCTTCGTTCATTCCCATTTCTTGCTTAAAGAATAGTGGAATCGTATTAAACAATTGCATAAAAGCAATAGCATTGATCAGTAAAAGCGAAATAAAAACCAGATAAAATCCATCTTGATATGGGGATTTCACCAGTGCCTTATTGACCAGTTTCTTTTGTTCTTTTTTAATCGTATCATGGTTTGGCAGTGCAAACCAGAAGAATATCCCCGCTGCCATACAAGTGACTCCTTCAATAATCAATAGCCAATGATAGCCCACATTGGCAGCCAAGACACCTCCAGCTACAGCTCCCCCAGCAAATCCAACATTGATGGCTAATCGAATCAAAGACATGGCTCTGGCACGAGCTTCAGGTTTGCTATAAGTGCCAACAGCTGACATCATAGCTGGTCTATAAATATCTGCAATAAAAGCTGCCAGAAAAACAGCAAAGCAGAAAGGATAGAAATCTTTTACTGTCAACAAAAAGAAAAATCCAAAACCGCTGAGGAACAAACTCCAGAATTGAGTTTTGAATTCTCCAATCACATCAGCAAGCTTACCTCCAAGCCAGGAGCCCCCCAGGGAACCAACGCCAAAAGCACTCGCAGCAATTCCTGCCTGGCTTAAAGAAAATCCTAGTTCTTCTGTCGTATACAATGTCAAAAAAGGAAGTACCATCATCCCACTTCGGTTGATAAGTGTAACCGCAGCGAGCAGCCAGACTTCTCTTGACAATCCACTGAATGATTGGATGTAAACTTGAATTGTTTTGATGAGCATAGCGGGTGAAATTAGGTTTTATTTTGGTTAGTATATGGAGCAATTAAGCGCCTATGTTTTTTTGTAAGAACAGAATGCTAACCGATTCTATTGGAGAATCGTTCAATAAACTCAAAATCAAATCTAAAACACTGATATAGAATGTTTTGCAATATCTGTTTTCAGAAAAATTCTCTTTTGTTAAAATGACAAACTTCCGTCAAAGCAGGGATTAAATTGTTGGTTATTCAAAAAAAAAAACTAATTTTCAAGATTCAGGCAGCGAATTGCCATTTTCAAACATCAACCTAATGTCTTTCAATTTCTAAAAGTCTAAAATACGTGACTGAAAAAGACCTGGTAAAAGGCTGTATCCGCGAAGACCGTTCCTGCCAACAGGAAGTGTTTCGACGTTATGCTGGCAAGATGCTCAATGTCTGCCGACGCTACACGAGACACTACATGGAAGCAGAAGATATTTTGCAGGATGCTTTTATTCAGGTATTTGACAAGGTCCATACATTCAAATTTCAAGGTTCTTTTGAGGGTTGGATTAGAAGAATAGTTATCAATACTGCTTTAAAGAATTATCAAAAAAGCAGCTTTAAAAAAGAGCAAATTGGTATTGAGACTTATCCTGACAATCCATCTGCCCCTGAAGTTTTTTCACAACTGGGGGAGGAAGAGTTATTGAAACTGGTAGCCAATCTACCTCAGGGTTACCGAGTGGTTTTCAATTTGTATGCGATCGAGGGCTATAGTCACAAGGAGATTGCAGAGCAATTGGGCATTGGAGAAAGTACTTCCCGTTCTCAATTGGTCAAAGCAAGAAAAATGTTGCAATCTCAGGTTCTGGAATTGGAAGAAATCGCAGTGATGAGTGTTTAGGTGTTTTCGTGTTTAAGTCTTGATATCCTTATTTCAGACATCAACGCATAAATACGCCAACACAATAACACAAAAAAAATGGCAAAGATTATCAACATAGCATCGTGGAGCCTGGCGCGGAATAAAATATTGAACATGGAAAACCAAAATAGAAGTGACCGCATTTTTAGAGAGAAGTTGGGTGAATACAACTCAACTCCACCTATGCATATTTGGGACAAAATTGACAAAAAACGAACGCCACTTCACCGCGCAAAATTATGGATGCTCCGAAATTGGGGAGTAGCCCTGCTCACCAGCTTGATAATCGCCAGTGTCGGATTTTACTTTTCACACCAGGGAGACCCTCAACTCGAAACTACTGCTATAGCCTTAAAAGATACCCAAACAGAACATCAAGAAAAACAACAATTAATCAATAAGGAAGCCCTCTTAAATGCTAACACCAAAAGTACTTCTTCAAATATTGAGGAAAGCCAATACACTGAAGGAAAAGCTTTAAAATCCCAAAATCAGCGCAGCGCTGCAAAAGTGAACTCAGGACTGTCTGTTTTCCTGAAAGAAAATGAAAACAAGGAATCTGTTTCAAAGAAGGAAACTGAGAACAAGAATGAGCTGGCAAATAGTTTAAATACTGAAGAGAAGCCAGAACCCACAATAATTCAAAATCACATTTCAGAAAACGATAATATTCAACAAACACGCTCTCCTCTCTTTGATCTGGAAAAAGATGCAATTGGAAGCATTTCCAAAATTCCTCAGAAACAATTACTTATTGATACGCCATTTCCGGAATTTCCTTTTGACCCGGAAAAAGGTTGTCCGAAAATTGAGAAAAAAGGCAATTTTGATATTTATTTGGATGCAGTGATTGGTCCAGATATGCTTGTTCGAAGTCTTCAACCAAAGACTCCGGATAATATCAAATATTTACAAGCCAGAGAAGCTTCAGAATCTTTTAGATATGCCTTCTCAAGTGGATTGAGGTTATCAATGGTAAGCAAGAGAGGATTTGCATTTAGAACGGGGCTGGTATACGCACAAATCAATGAGAAATTTGATTTTATTGAAGAAAACGTTTTAGAGGTAATCATTAAGACGACTACGGATCCTATTACCGGTGAAATCATCAAAATAGACACCACTTATGAAAATGGGGATCGCCACCACATTTCCTACAACCGATTTCATATGCTGGACATCCCGCTAATTGCTGGCTTTGAAGTCACATCTGAAAAATGGACTTATTCTGTAAATGCTGGAGCGAATATCAATTTGCTATTTAGGCAAAAAGGAGAATTGCTCTCTGATTCCTTAAGGCCAGTATCTATTACATCCAGTGATTCCAATGCCTACCCGGCATTCCGAAATAGCTTGGGTGTAAGCATTTATGGAAGCATTGGACTCAACTATAAATTCACTGAAAGTCTTCGATTAATTGTTGAGCCCAATTTCAGATATTACCTGAATCCATTTTCCAAGAGCAGTTACTCACTTAATCAGGAATATTTTTCTATTGGCGTATTGACTGGATTGAGAGTCAAGTTTTAAGTCTTAGAACTCTACGTCCATTTCTCTAATTATACCTTCTTTCCCAGTAAGTTTTACTGAATACTTCCCCTTTGGAAGGTTTCTGATCTCAAAGAAAAATTTGAATTTGTGATAGCCCTTAATTTGGCGGGTGTTTTCACGAAAAGTGTGTATCAACTCATCATTTTCATCATACAAACCAAAACTCACCAATTGATCTTTTGGGAGTTCATATTTGAATATCCCTTCCATAGAAACAGGATTTTCCTGAAAGGCAGGTTGCCCGGGAAGGCTTCGATTTTGATGAATCACCGCATATTCAGGAGGTGTTTTGCCTAAAATTTCTGCCACATAATTGGCAAGCTCCATATTGGCAATATTTTCAAGACGGTGCCCGTCAGTAATTGCCCAAATAGCAGATTGAGCGCCCCTATCTTCCTGTAGATTTTTCTCAGAAATATACTGAGCCACCTTCAAAAGCGTCCCAGTAGCCATCACACCTAGATTGAATAGACTGCCAGGTCGAGGAGAGCCATTTCCAGCTTGGGTGCACAATCCAAAAAATTTTCCCAAACGTTTTTGCTTGCCTTCAATAGCCAGTTGTTTTTCTTTAATGATTATCAAATCCTGAAGGGTAGAATCCTCGGAGTGAAATATTTGTCCAGCTGGCACACGGATCTCCAAATCCTTTTTCCCCATATTTAAAAAACTGATTTTCAAAGACTTTCCCGAATGGCCACCCTCTCCCACTACTTTAATGCTTACCAAATTTTGCTGGATGGCTTCATTCAAGTCTATTACTTTTGAAAAAATAGTCAATGGAAATAGTAGTAGGCAGAAAGCAAGGATTGTTTTCATATCAAATATTTAACTCAAGTTGTGAAGTATTCGCCTCGCCAGCTGTGCTGGCTCCTCGAAGTGGTTTTAAGGGGATAAAAGCGGAAAAAATTCCCGCTTTTATCCCCTTAAAACCCTCCCGAGCCGCCCAGTAGGGTGGCGAGGCTGTTGTTCGCAACTTGCATTAACAATTAAAACGGTGTTCTACTACTGCGGCAATTTTTGAAAAACGGCAGGAAAGCCGAAAAATTGGAAAAGACCTTTATTTTAATTTCTTGAGCACCTCAAAAACACCATCAATGACTTTTGACATTTTATCTAAATCCAGTTTTTCCATTGTATCAGAAATCTTGTGATAGTTTTTATTTCTATAAAATGCGGTGTCCGTTATCATCACTGCACTAATTCCAAATTTCCAATAATTCAAATGATCAGAAAAATCAATTCCCTGAATGAATTTTGGAGCAGTAATCTTTTTGGTCCTGATGCGTTTTAGCTTTTTGAAGCGATTAGAAAATTTTCGGGAAAATTTTCCTTTACCCATCTTATTAACGAGTGCGATGTAATCTCCTCGCTTTCCATAAAACAAGGACAGCAAACCAATTGGATAATCTTGAGAACCTTTGGAATCATCAAAATAACCAATCATTTCCAGGCACAGCATGCCCAATACATTCCTATTATTTTCGATCAAAGAATTGGCATGAATATAACTTCCCATATTTTGGCTTCGGAAATAAGGCGGTTCTTCCAGCGAATAGGCAACGAGTTCAATTTGATAGTTCAGTGATTGATTTTTCAATAAACGAGCTAACTCCAGTAAACCCACTACCCCACTCGCGTTATCATCAGCTCCTTCCTGATTTCCGCATACATCGTAGTGCGCACCTACCACTACCGTTTCTCGATTTCCAGTACCAAAAACACAAATCACATTTTTGTAGATATTCCCATTGACTTCATATTCCTGATAATAAGTTGAATCGGCATATAGTTGAAATTCGTCAAAAATATAGACAGCCACTTTGTTTAAAGTCTCCAAGTCCTGATGATTTCGAAAACCTTCTGTTTTAGTGATGTTTGTCAAATGTTTTTTGATGAGTGTGGTGTCCGAATGATTGTCCCCAATGGCAAAAAAGAGAAAAAAGGAATTCACACAAAAGGTCAGAAATATTTTTTTCGGAAATTGCATATAAAGTTGAAAATATAAAACTTACAGCAGTATGTTTATTGCTCACGCAAGTTTTTTGTTTCCAGACACGCTCTAACTAGGCAGCTTGCATTTTTGGAAAGCTAATAAAAAAGCGGGCACCTCTCTCACGATTGGCTTCAAACCAAATTTTGCCGTTGTATTTGTCAACAATGTTTTTGCATATGGTCAAACCAATGCCTTGACCTTCAGTGTTTCTGTCAAGCTGATGAAATAGCTTATAAACCTTGTCTTTGTATTCTGTTTGTATTCCAATCCCATTGTCTTGTACACAATAAACGATTTCTTCAGATTTTTGGATGGCTTCAATCCATATGATTGGTGCATTTTCTGCAAATTTCAAACTATTGCTTATCAAGTTTTGAAATAATTGGGTAACGTGCAGTTCGTTCATTTGCAATTCCGGAAGATCTTCAGCCAACAAAATCTGGGCATTTTTAGATTCGATATCCTCCCGTAGATTGAAAGATATATCTTTGACGATTTCTCTTAAATCTATTTTTTCATTTGTTGGTTTTTGAATGGAAATGGAAGAATATTCCACCAAAGCATTTAATAAATCATTTAGTCGATGTACCCCCTTGTTGACAAATTTCATATAGTCATTTGCCTCCTTATTGAATTGCGTACCATATTTTCTTTGGAATAGACTAATGAAACTGCCTATATTTCTCAAAGGCTCTTTTAAATCATGAGCAGTTACATAAGTAAACTGTTTCATTACTTCATTTGACTCCCTCAATTTGACGTTTTGCTTCTGGATCTCTTCATTCTTCTGCTTCAATGTTTGGTTGTTCTTATTTTTCAATCGAATCAAATAAGCCATAAATAGAAACAAGATACCAAAAAGACTAGTGCTTCCTATGAGCAAAAACTTTCCTTGTTGGGCAGTTA
This sequence comes from Saprospiraceae bacterium, assembly GCA_041941305.1. Lineage (GTDB taxonomy): Bacteria > Bacteroidota > Bacteroidia > Chitinophagales > Saprospiraceae > JANSWP01. The sequence continues at coordinate 199,583 of JBGTQJ010000004.1, read as the reverse complement.
GTTCAAGTATTTGTTTTTCAGACTTTTCAGTGTCGTATAAAAACCTCAATTCAGCTAATCGAGCCGTTTGTTCTACATTAAAAATAGAGTCTTTAAGAATAGATGATTGTTCAAGATGGAAAAGAGCCCGTTCATTTTTACCTTCTTTGGCAAATACCTTGTACAAACTAAAATTGTTTCGCTGAATTAAGTTAGTGTAATTGTATAGCTCTGAAAGTTCCAGGCTATTTAAAAATGCCTCTGCTGCCTCCTGTAGTCCATTTTGATCATAATTTAAGAGACCTATTTTGTGATATAATTCTGCCAAATCCTCATCTTTCATAAATTCTTTATACACCAGGCATTCCTCAAAATACTTCCTTGCCTCATCTAGTTCATTTTTTTTTGTGTATACTTCTGCAATAAACATTAGGGATCGTGCTATTGTCGCCTTAGCCATCTCCATCCTATTGATCTCCAAAGACTTAAGAAACTTCTCCAAAGCTCCATCATAATCTCCCATTTGCAATAAAATGGTTCCAAAATCATGTAAAACATTGGTAATAACCAAAGAATCTCCGACGTCAATGGACAATTCAAAAGCACTTTCAATTGTTTCTTTTGCTAAAGTAAAATTTCCAATTTTGGAATAAGTCATTCCAATATTTTGAAGGGTGGTTACGATTCCTGATTGTTCTCCTCGCTGTTCTGCGACCTCCAATGACCGATGATAATAGGATACAGCTTGTTCATACTCATTCGTGGTTTCATACAAATATCCCAAGCCATGTAAATTATTTTCCTTTCCTTGCAAATCCCCAATTTCATCCGCTAATATTAAGGCAGCATTATGGAATTTTTTCGATTCCTTGTAGGCACCCATTTTTCGACAAGTAATTGCCAGGTCCGTAAACAAGGTTATTTGAAAAGGTATGTCGACGTTTCTTTGGGCAAAACTGATTCCTTCCTGGTATACTTCAACTGCATAGTCCAGCTGATTATAAACCTCAAAAAAATAGCCTTTTTGCCGTATCATTTCTAACTTCCTTTTTACATCCTTATTTTCTTCTGCACTTTTAATTACAGCATCAAAGTAATACCTGGCTGAATCAAGATTGGGCTTTGTCACCTCGCTGAGGCTTTGGAAAAAACGTTGCAAATCCTTTTCTGGAGAAGGCTGCGAACGTAATATGGAACCAAAACAAAAAATTATTAGACCTATCCATATAAGCCTAAAAATAAAAGGATTGTTCTTTTTTCTTTTTTTTGAATAGTGCATGGTTGTTTCTTTTCAATCCAAAACGGTATACAAACTGTGCTAAAAAAGACAAGGCTGTACCAAAATTGAAGTTGATACAGCCTTAAGCCTATTTATTAGACTTTATACCAAAATAATTTGTATGGCAAAAACTAATCTTTTGAATTCATTCGTCGTTATTCAATTCTTGCAGCCCTTGTCCAAGGGACTCCCTTTGGGAAGGGGATGCGGCGATTTGAATGCCTAGACTGAATCCCAAAGCTTTAATTTTTTCTCATAAAAACCATCTTGGAATAAAGTCTATTAAATCTTGGTATTAATTACCAGAAAATTGTAGTTCCACCATGAGTCCCTCCCCCTGGAGGTTTGATTCCTCCTCCAAATGGTGGGCGCTTGTCATCTCCCCCTTTGATTAAGACTTGTTGCTCTTGATCTAACTTCTGAGCAACTAGTTTTTGTTCTAAAAGATGTAGTTTTTTCATGTTACGTTTTTTTAATATTGAAAAGTCAAATAGGATTATTTATTTGAAAAGAGGGGAATATCTCGTTCAATTACATGAGGAGTATGAAAAGTAGGAGATAAAAGGAGGGGGATCTTGCACGAATTCAGTTAATCAATAATATCAAATACCTTGCCCAAACTTGAGTTTGTTTTAAATATAACTAGTTGTGAGTCAAATGATTGTATTAATATTTTTTATTATTCATACTAATCAATATGTTTATAAGTTTGGTTTTCAAGACTCCTTTAAAAAAAGCTTATGCCAAACCCTTGGAAAAAGATTTACTTTTTAAACCAAAAAAAAATAAAAAAACAACAATAAAAAACCCAAGTATTGCATAAATCCATTTTTTTACTCCAAAAATAGGCTCCATATTGCCAATTGGCGTATAAGCTGCCCAATAAACAGGATGAGCATAGTTAGGGTGCAGTTTGAGGTCCTGGAGATGACTCATTTTAGCGTTCCTGATCGCATGGCTTTTTTGACTGCCAGTTTTCAGGTTTTGGTAAAATTGTGTGGTAATATTTTTTGTCACTTCATCATTAACGCTCCAAAAGGTAGTAAGCACACTTCGAGCACCGGCATATAAAAAGCTACGTGCCAAACTGATGACCCCTTCTCCATTGTGTAATTTTCCAAAACCAGTTTCACACGCACCTAAAAAGACAAGGTCTGCAATAAGCCGCTGATTGTAAATATCTTTCACATACAAAGTATCAAATCCACCATCTGGTTTAGATAAAACAATAAAGGAAAAATCACCCTCCACTGCATTTGCCTTAGCGTGCGTTGCAAAATGGAGCATCTGAAAAGCAGAAACATGATTTTCAAAATTTTTGCGCGAAGCCGCCTGATGAGTAAAAATTTGCCCTCCAATCATCTCCTCAAGTGCATGTAATGTCGGGATATTGAATTTTAATTCCCCAAAACCGGAAGATGAATTCCCGTCAAATTCAGGCGCAAAGCCAATGAAATCTTTTTTAGCATTTGAGCCAGCATCTGCCATTTGATTAAGCCAAAGACTTGCAGAATAATTGTAAACCAAATTGTGGTAGTAAATGAGGTAGTCGTAATTTCGGAATTGGCAAAGTTGTTCAGGAGGAGATTTCAATAAAGCCTCAAAAGGCAATAATCCTAAAATGCCACTTGGAATAATCGTCAAGTTTTCTGGTAAGTCATACGCTTCAAGGGGTAGAATAAGCTGTTCGTACAATTTAAAAGCCATTTCAGAATAGCTTTCACATAAATTTTGAGACTGTTCAAATTGGAATAGTTCAATATTTTTCCTGAATTGTAAAATCCAATCTTCCAGATGACTATCTTTCTGGATACGAACAATTTCAAATAAATCTTTTTTGAATAGAAACACAAAAAGATAGGATCCTCCAACAAAATATTCTATTAACGCATCCTTCCTTCCCAAATTGCGTTGAATTTCCAAAACCAAATCCTGCTCTTCTCCATATTTTAAACTGTGATAGGCAGGATATGCATCTTCAATTTCAATCATCAAATCAATATTTTCCTTCCGAAACCTAAGCAATATGGATTCAAGGCTATCAATTAATGTTTCTGTTTTTTTTTCTCCTTGCCTGGCATTAAAGAGTTCCTTTTCCAGTTGTGTAATAATTTTTAAAAGTTCACTTTCCCGTTGCAAGAGAGAATCCGGGATATTTGCAATAGAGCGCGCATTTGAATGTTTGAGGGCTTCAAAAAGTAGAACGGATTTGCTTTTTTCTGCAAAATCAAAAGCCATTTTTTTTCCTGCCCCATCAGGTGTATGATGCTCCAACATCAAAGCTGTCCAAATGGCACCCTCACTTCGATTTCTACTTTCTTCCAGTACATTTAACTTGGATGTTTCAAATTGATGAATTTTGCGATAAGTCTTTTCTGCCTCAAAAAGCAATTGATAATGTATTATGGCAGCATCCAAATATTTCTTTATACCACTTTCATCATACATGCTTGCCAAAATTTTTGCTTTACCTTCCAAAGCTTCTATAATCGCATTTTCCGCATAAAACAATTTAGGAGAAGGAGCAAGCAAAGGATCTTGCTCGTGAAATTCAGGTAAAACACTGTGAAGCATTATGTGAAAATGCTTCAAAGCCTTTCCGTTGATATCCCAATCTTCGTAAAATTCGCCAATAGACAGGTGAAGCTTTGCAAACTCGCGACGAATGGTATCCGGGTAATAAGACTTTAATAAAGATAAAGCCCTTTCAAATTGATCTTTGGCATGATCAAATTCTTTCAATTCAGAATATATCCCTCCTAAAAGTTTATAATTATTTGATTGCCAGTACATTCCTAGCGGATGCAAACCTTTTGTAATTACCTCTTGACAAGACTGAATTGCCAGTTTGGCAAATCGCAATGCCTCTTGGTACTGTTCATTTTCAAAATAAGTGGCTGCCAAGCTACCTTGCAATAATCCTTTGGAAACGGCATCGGGATTTGGAAAAGACAATCCTTCTAAATAACTATTTACTGCTTTCTCAGTTTGCCCCAGATCTACATACCACAAGCCCATATCATTGCAAGCCATGGCTGCTTTCGGATAGTCTTTTTCTTCCAAACAGGCTTTTTTGTATCTCTCCAATAATATTCTGGCAGCTTCATGATCCCCTAGCCTTGTGTAGATATTTCCCAAATTGTAATGGACAAAGTGTAAGACGTTTAGGGTCAACTTTCCCGTGTGCTGCTCAAAAATAGATTTGGCTTCCTCGAAGCTCAACTTTGCCTTGTCATATTTGCCCAGAGAATATTGATAAATATATCCTTCATTGGTATAAAGCCAACCTAGTGCCTTCCGCTCTTCTATAGTTTTAGGGCTGCGAAAAAGGTTTTCAATTTTCCCCTCATTGATTGCGGACAAGGCACGCTCTGGTATTCCAGCAATATCAAAAGCAGAACCAACCTCTGAACAACTTTTTATCAAAGCTCGCAAGTCATCGTTTTTTTCAAATAGCCTTAGCCCCTGCTCAAAAAGTAAAAATGAACTATCGCTATTTGTAGCTGCAAGTTCCTTACTTGATTGAATCAACTTAATTGCCTGAGTTGAATCTGGGTAAGCTAAAAGTGACAAAGAAATTATACAAAGGAAAAGCGTAATAGTGAGCTTCATACTTCGCGGTTTTGTGGAGACCTAGATGTTTTAATATGGCTGCCGAAAAAGTTCCTTGAAGGTTTATAAAATAGAACTTATAGGATAAGAGCAGAAAAGACGGAAAATTCCCCAAAAAAAGGAGGCTTTTTTTGTGCTTTGATTTGAGCGCCTCTGAAAAAGGCATAAAAAAAGGGCGACAGTTTGAATTGTCGCCCTTTTAAAAAAATCAATAAAGTTTATTTCTTAATGAATTTTCTTTCTTTGATTCTTGCTTTTTTACCTACCAATTCGCGTAGGTAGAACAATCTCGCTCTTCTAACTTTACCTCTTTTCAAAACTTTAATCTCTACAATGTTTGGAGAAGCAAATGGGAAAATACGTTCTACGCCAACTCCACTTGACATTTTTCTTACAGTAAAAGTTTTTGTAGATCCTTGACCTTTAATTTGAATACAATCTCCTCTAAAAACCTGAATTCTTTCTTTATTTCCCTCCACGATTTTGTAGCTCACTGCCAGGTTGTCTCCAGCACGAAAGTCAGGATATGTGATTTCTTTCGTCATCTGCTCGTGTACAAAATTTATTGCGTCCATATTATTGAATTTTAAGCTGTTTTATTTTAAGGGGCGCAAAGGTAAGTATTTAATATTATTTGAAGGTAAAAAAATAAGAAGGTGTTAAAAAATAGTTTAATTATTGTTCAAAATTGTTTAATCTACTAAAAATAAAGTCCTGATTGCCAGCTCCTTATCAAAAGCACTTAACATCGAACACTTCACATATTATGAAGCACATTTTAATTCAAATTTCAGTTTTTCTCCATTCCTAAAGGATTCATTGTTAGCTTTTTCGGAGAAAAAATTGCACACCTGAATAAAATGCTAAACTCAATAAGTTTCGCCGATTTGAACAATTTTCTACAATTTGAACACTTTTGAACAACTGTCAAATAGGGTTATCATAAGGCAAAAAGCGTGAATAAATACTAATCCCCAATCCTCCCTAACTCGATCCCTTCAGAATATGCCACTTTAATCCCGTTTTCATTAAATGCGGCCTTAATTTTTTCGTAAGCTTCATAGGTTACTTCCCAATAATTATCAGGGTGAATAAATGGTCTAACGGCTACAATAATATTGTGTGAGTCATAAGTTTCAATACCTACTTCAGGAATTGGTTCGGTTAGAATTTTTGGAATTTCTTTTAGCGCTCCCATAATGATTTCGCGCACTTTTGGAAAGCTTTCCTCATAAGGCATTGTCACGTTCAATTCCATTCGGATGTGTCCTTTTTTAGAGAAATTGGTGCAGGCTAAACTCTGTTTCCTCAGTTCCAAAAGTTTGGTTTTGTAAAACGTTTAGCGAATCTTGTTGGAGAGATTCTTCCATAGTATGATGTTATTTGTTGGGCAGCAAATTTATGAAAGTTGGATAAATACCTAGCCTTTTGTTTGGCTTATGTTACTAATACCCGAGAAAGGCGTCTCAATCCCGTCCACGTTCCCATTTTTTGGTATTTTTTGGAAAGGCTGATTGGACACTATTAAATCAGCCTTTCTTTTTTCTACATCCAAAAAAGACTCCATTTTTTGTCTATACCAGATTTCCTTCGTTTCTTAACTTCATGCCAAAGGATCTAAACTCAAAAAGCATTGGATACTTCCTGGAAAGTACCTCTCGGATTGTCAAACTCAATTATTTCAATGCCTTCAAAAAATTGGGATTGGACATTACTCCTGAACAGTGGTCCGTATTGGATAACCTCAATTTAGAAAATGGACAATCTCAAAAAGAATTGGCTGCAAAAAGCTTCAAGGATGCGCCTACCATTTCACGTATTATAAATGTACTGGAGAGAAAAGAGCTGGTAGAGCGGCAACAATCAAAAAATGACAGAAGAAGTTTCCAGATCATTTTGACAGAAAAAGGGAAAAAAGTCGTCGAAAAAGCTCAACCCATGGTCATTGCCCTCAGAAAACAAGGCTGGCATAACCTTTCCGATGAAGATTATCAGTCTTTCGTGAGAATAATGAAGCAAATTTTTGAGAACTTTGAGAGCTAGAATGCAGATTTTCCAATATATTTGCATTGACAACTATTGTTTACGCAACTAAATTTAATATATTATGTCCACCACAACCGCAGCAATCCCCAAAATTTACGAAGAAGCCTCCGATTTTATGCCCATTAATGGTACTGATTACCTCGAACTTTATGTTAGCAATTCCAAACAGGCAGCTCACTTTTATAAATCTGCATTTGGTTTTCAATCATTGGCTTATGCAGGATTGGAGACTGGTGTAAGAGATAGAGAATCTTATGTCATTGTACAAGATAAAATAAGACTTGTGCTGACTTCACCATTAAAAAGTGGGACAGATATTGGAAGACATATCGATAAACATGGAGATGGAGTAAAAGTGACCGCCTTATGGGTAGATGATGCGACCTATGCATATAAGGCTGCTATAGAACGGGGCGCTACTTCCTATATGGAGCCTGCCACTGAGGAAGATGATTCAGGGAAAGTGGTTCGTTCAGGTATTTATACTTATGGTGAAACTGTACACATTTTTGTAGAGCGAAAGGATTACAATGGGGTCTTTTTACCTGGTTATAAGAAATGGGAGTCGCATTATAGTCCTGAAAATGTAGGTTTGAAGTTTGTTGACCATATGGTTGGCAATGTAGAATTGGGCAAGATGAATGAATGGTGTGAGTACTACAAAAAAGTATTGGGTTTTGCTCAAATCATTTCTTTTGATGACAAGGACATATCCACTGAATATACTGCCTTGATGAGTAAGGTGATGTCTAATGGAAACGGTCGAATTAAATTCCCTATTAATGAGCCGGCAGAAGGCTTGCGTAAGTCTCAAATTGATGAGTACCTCGATTTTTATGAAGGCGCCGGCGTGCAGCATATTGCAGTAGCCACCGATAATATAGTGGAAACAGTGACTGCCTTGAGAGATCGTGGAATTGAGTTCTTACGCGTTCCAACGACCTATTACGATGTTTTGCTAGACCGGGTTGGACCAATTGAAGAAGATCTGGAGCCCTTGAAAGAACTGGGTATTTTGGTAGATAGAGATGACGAAGGTTATCTACTTCAAATATTTACCAAGCCTGTGAACCCTCGTCCAACATTGTTTTTTGAAATCATTCAAAGAAAAGGAGCCACCTCTTTTGGCAAAGGAAATTTTAAAGCATTATTTGAAGCGATTGAAAGAGAGCAGGAACTGAGAGGGACACTTTAAAAAACCTTTCCTGTTCTGAGCAGGATTTTATTATCTTTGGCGGCTCAATTTTGAAATGAAAACATTGGAGGCTTTTGACTTTTTGCCTTTGGCTTTTTAGGAAACAATATCTGTCAACAGCAAAGGGTTAACTGCTGATAAGCAAAACAACAATTATGGCATTCCAACTTCCTGATTTACCTTATTCTTTTGATGCGCTCGAGCCACATATAGATGCACGTACTATGGAAATCCATCATGGCAAGCATCACGCAGGTTATACCAATAAACTCAATGCAGCGATTGAAGGCACCAACCTGGAAGGTAAAAAAATCGAAGATATTTTAGCAAATGTTTCTCAGCATGGAGCAGCTGTCCGCAACAATGGTGGAGGTTATTACAACCACTCTTTGTTTTGGTCAATCATGTCACCAGATGGTGGCGGAGAGCCTACTCCACAAATGAATATCCATAAAGCAATAGAGCGTGACTTTGGAAGTTTTGACAATTTTAAAGCAGAATTTGCAAAAGCTGCCGGTACTCGCTTTGGCTCTGGATGGGCATGGTTGTGTGTAGATGCTAATGACAAGTTGTCTGTATGCTCTACTCCTAATCAGGACAATCCTTTGATGGATGTATCTGACTGCAACGGCACCCCAATTCTCGGATTGGATGTATGGGAACATGCCTATTATTTGAACTACCAAAATCGTCGGCCAGATTATGTTCAAGCATTTTTTAATGTGATTAACTGGCATGCTGTCACCAAGCGTTACAATGACGCCAACGAAGGAGCTTCTTCTTTCTAATGAATTGACAAGCAGATTTTTACGAATAAAAAAGACCTGATTGGAACACTACCAATCGGGTCTTTTCATATACGACATTTTACCTATTTTAAAAATTGGCATCTAACAACCCTTGCAAGATGTGGAAAAAAGCCATAAATTGACACGATTTTTGAAACCTAAAGCCTGTTCCTTGAATAAACGAAAAAAGATTAGCTAAGACTAGATTACACACTATCAACTTAAACACTATTTTTTAATCTAAATATTTTCCCATGATTATCCTAACAATTTTTTTGCTAATCGTTTTATTATTTCGCTACGAAATAGTGAATGAGGCTTAAACACTGAACAAGCCAAAACCGATTGTAATTCATCTAATGAACATTCCAAAGAGCTTTCACAACATCTTCTCCCCAAAGATGGCAAATGTGAAAGCTCTTTTTTTTTGCCCTTTTACAACATTAAAATTACGTGATTTGCAGATCTTTTAAGCCCAGGGTAGTACCCTTTATCTCCTGGTGAACTCTATTCTTCCAAATAAAAACCAGAAACAAAGAACTATTATTAAATTGCGTTTTTCCTTCGACTACAAATCGTATTTTTTTTGATCCACTAAATCCTGAAATATGCAAACAACCAATCTCTTTGTTGAACTGCTTTTGATAGGTTTGGGTGCTGCAATTTGGGTGGCTTTATTGGGAGGCTTGTTTGGTATTGACATCAGTGTTCTGCGCCAATTCACTGGTCAAAATGAATTTGCCTGGGCAGCAATGGCAATTGGATTTTTATACATTTTGGGTATCGTTACCGACAGAGTTGCAGATCAATTGATTGACAAACAAAACAGAAAACTCCTGAACCAGGTGTATGAAGGCAATTATGAACAATTGATTAAGGATCGCGCTTTTTTATTTAGAGAGTCTTCGCCACTTGTGGACAATATGGCTTATGGAAGAAGCAGGATGCGGATATGTAGAGGTTGGGTTTTTAATTTGATTCCTATTTTGGTTTTGGGCGATGTATATTTGATTGCTTTCCAAGTTGGTTTTGTAAAAATCCTGTTTTTCAATTTGTTCCTTTTGCTTTTGATGTACGGATTCTATTTCGCATGGAAGAAACTGACCGTGAAGGAATATGGCAAGGTGAAGAAGATTAGTGCAATCTTGAGGGATCAGGAATAAGTTTTCAGAGTGGCTTGCAAAATCTGGATTTTGCAAGCCACTCTGAAAATAAAAAGTCAATTCCCTTCATCCTCCTCATCGTCACAATGATAGTGATGTCCCCTTCTCCCAAATGGTCTTTGCGTTTTGCCACCACCTTTTTTCACGGCTAACATTTTCTGAATCAGCCGATTGCGTTCTTTTTTTATCTCATCCCGCATTTTCAGATCTTCTTCTCTATCGAAGAATTTGATACCATCCACAAAAGTCATTTCGGCTTTGGAGTAAACAGAAAGCGGGTTGTCACTCCAGATTACAACATCTGCATCTTTACCTGCTTTTATACTCCCCATTCGATCATCCAGGTGTAGCAGTTTAGCAGGATTGAGGGTGACAAATTTCCATGCTTCTTCCTCACTTACTCCACCAAAAAGGACAGCTTTTGCAGCTTCCTGATTGAGCCGACGTGCCATTTCTGCATCATCTGAATTGAAAGCTACCGTGACGCCCTGTTCATGCATGATAGCACCATTGTAAGGAATCGCTTCATATACTTCAAATTTGTATGCCCACCAATCACTAAAACTACTTCCTCCTACACCATGAGCGGCCATTTTATCAGCTACTTTATAGCCTTCGAGAATGTGCGTAAATGTATTCACTCGAAAGTTATGGCGCTCGGCAACTTTCATAAGCATATTGATTTCACTTTGAACATAGCTATGACAGGAAATAAATCGCTCACTTTCCAGTATTTCCAAAAGGGCTTCCATCTCGATATCGGTACGGTAAGGTTTGCCTGATTTTTTCTTATTGCCGTATTCTCTGGCTTGAGTAAAGTGATCTTCATAAACCTGTTCGACACCCATTCGGGTATCCGGGAAGCGACTATTTGAAGAGGATCTGGAACGCTTGACGTTTTCTCCCAGGGCAAATTTGATAAAGCCGTCAGCACCCTTAATTTTCATCTCTTCAGGAGCAAATCCCCAGCGGAACTTGATAAGCCCTGACTGTCCGCCAATGGGATTGGAAGAGCCATGTAAGATTTGAGCTGCTGTTACGCCACCTGACAACTGGCGGTAAATGTTGATGTCTTCAGAATTTACCACATCTCCAATTCGAACTTCTGCAGAACTTGCTTGCGATCCCTCATTAATGCCACGACTTGCTCCAATATGGGTATGTTCATCAATCACTCCAGAAGTCACGTGTTTGCCCTGAGCATCAATAATGGTTGCTGACCTACTTGATAAATTCTGACCCACCTGAGCAATTTTTCCATTTTCAATCAAAACATCAGCCTCCTCCAATATCCCTTCTGCTTCATTGGTCCATACGGTCGCATTTTTCAAGAGATAATTGCCCGCCTGAGGTTTTTCCTTCCAGCCATAAGCCATAAATGGATAGACCACATCTCCGATTCTTCTTCTTCTTTCACTTTCTGCTTTTTTGCCTTTTTCCTTTTTTGAATCTTCCTTCGCAAGCTCTTCTTTGGTAGGTCTTCTGGGAGTTGCAGACCAGGATATCCAATCGCCTTGAATATTTTGTCCCATGCCAGACCAGCCGTGGTCTCCAATTGTTCCAGAAAGGCGAACAACATTTCTTTTCTTTGGAGGTGTAAAACTCAACGTAATGCGACCATTGGCTACCTTATTCTTTACCGTTACTTTGGTAGAATCATTTACCACAATAGTCATTTTGAATTTATCACCATCTTCTTTTACATTCAGGTTGTAACCTTGCTTTCCATAAGTCAAACCGTAATACCCTTGTAGCGAAGGCTTTTCTAAAGCCTTGAAAACGAAGGGTTTACCTTGTACCCAATTGTGATAAATCTTGGTATCTTTATTGAAAACATTGCCATTGGTGATGATAAAATTGGCAATTTTACCGGCTTCCAAACTACCCAATTTGTTAGCAACACCCATCAGATTTGCAGGTGTATGGGTTAAAGCTTTCAAGGCATCTTTTTCTGATAAACCACCCTCAATAGCTTTCTGGAGATTGCCATGAAATCCAGATTTTTTGGACAAGCCATGTGTTGTCAAGGCAAATTCAAAACCTGCCTTGGCAAGACGCCCAGCATTGGTAGGTGCCAACTCCCAATGTTTCATTTGCTGGAGGGTAACAGTAGAAGCATCATAGGGATCTTCCACATCATAAGCATCAGGGAAATTGACTGGTATAATAAATGAAGAACCGATGGCTTTTAGTTCGTCTATTCTTTGGTATTCATCTCCACCACCTTTTAAAATATATTTCATTCCAAATTCTTCCCCGATTTTGGCAGCTCGCAATGCTTCCAGTTTGTCACCAGCAGCAAAAATCTGGGTTAAATCCTGTACTTCATTCCAATTTTCTAGAGAAATATTTACTTGCTCCTGATGACCATGATCTTCATACCATTTGCCATCGTAATAAGCCTGTCGAATCAAGGCAATAGCCCCCATCAGGGAACGAGGATAAGACTGAGAAGAGCTTCCTTTTCTGAAAGATAAATGATGAGCGACTTCCTCTTCTAAGACGGTTTCGTGTTCATTTTTGTCTCCCAGAGCTACGAGTGTAGAAGTTCCTCTGGAAATACCGTCCATTTTATGAGAAAGCACCACACCGAAACCCAGTTTGCGCATCTCACCGGCACTTTTGTCATCAAGGGTGAAGTTTTCATGAGCTCGAAATTCGGGTTTCAAAGCTTTGTTCCAGCTATAGGCACCCTTTTTATCAGAAATATTTTGTGCACTTGAAGAAAAGCCACCTCCTTCAGATCTACTGCTTCTTTTTTCCTCTGGCATCCCATATTCAGAATACATATCAATAAATGAAGGGTAAATCGTTTTGCCTAAACAATTGAGCACTACTGCTCCTTTTGGCACCTGAAGGCCCTGCCCGACCCCTTCAATCTTTCCATCTTTGATGACCAATGTCGCATTCTCAATTTTTTGATTGTAAGATTGATAAATAGTTGCATTGGTAAAAGCATAATAGCCCTCGCGATGATCTGCGACACCATTAACAGGGAAGGTCTCCTGGGCAATCAGTTGAATACTGAACAATGAAATCGAGCATAAAATAAATAGTTGGTTTATTGTCTTTTTCATACAAGTGATGAGAAATTATTGAAGATAAAAAGTTAATTGCTGACACCATTTAATCTAGCATTCTCCCAGAGCAGAGAGGTGTTAGCGATTAAAATTGCATTCACTGCTAACACTGCTTTGCTTTACGCATCTCCTTTACACAGCAGTACCAGCAGCTTAGAAGTAGGCAAATATAAGAACTCCATTGGGGGATTTATGGAAAATCTTGGTTTTCAAATATCATGTGGAAAATTTCATTTAGTCAAATATTTACAATTTAGCACTCTTTCGTAGATTAGACCCAACTAAACATACTGATAATAGTAGTTTGAAAAGTCGGGTAGAAAAATTAATAGTTTATCATATGCCTACTGCAAACTGCTATCTGCCATCTGAAGAATGAATCGCCTCGAAGATTTCAGAATATTTTACAATCAATCCATCCATCCGGAATTAATGCGTTTGGACCGGAAGCGTAGGCGCTTGCTACGATTGATTATTGTCTCGGCTTTTTTATTGACAGGAGTGATCATTTTTGAATTGATGCTCAATATTTTGGTGGTCACTCTGGTGATGATGATTCCGATAGTCGTTTACATTACCTATTTATCTTATCAGGTACAGAAATTCAGACAAACCTTCAAACCAAAAGTAGTGGAACTGATTCTTGACTTCATTGATGATGATCCCAATTTTGGAACTTTAAGATACGACGCCAAAAAGAAGATTCCACTCCAAACATTTATGAAAAGTGGCATTTTTGGAGCAAGACCAGCGCTTTACGAAGGAGAAGATTTTATAGCCGGTAGATTTGGGGAAATTGAATTTGAAATGAGTGAGTTGAATGTAAAAGAGTTTTCAAGAGTTCGCAATCGTTTGAATTATGTATTCCGGGGGGTATTCCTACACGCCAAATTCAATCATTTTGTCAAAGGGAAGGTGCTTATTCTTCCAAGAGATTTCAGACAATACTTGTCCAGATCTATCAAAAACTTCACTTCTAAAAGAGGAAAAAGTATAGACCCATTTATCAAAAACAGAAAGTTTAAGAATGAATTCATGACCTTCGCAACACAGGACGCGAATATTCGGGATTTATTGTCAAAGGACATGCAATACGCCATACTTGATTACATTGAAAGAGCAGATAAATACGTATATTTTTCATTCCAAAGAAATGATATTTACATTGCGGTTACCGAACCAAAAGATTTATTGGAGCCCAAATTATTTCAATCGAATGTAAGCTTCGATTTGGTAAGGGAGTTTTTTGAGGATATTCATTTGCTCTTGAGAATTGTTGAGGATTTTGATTTGACTCATTAGTTCTTTTAACTCCCCAAGCGTTGACAATTCCTGTGCCGGCAACTGATTACACCTTCTGACTCCTCCCCTATTTCAGCACTCAAAGGTATCATCAGTATGCTTGCTTAGGATCAATTAAAGAATAACTTCAAATGATAAACCCAACTACACGTTTTTCAAATACTGTCAAAAACTATATTCGCTTCCGTCCAGGGTATCCTCCCGAATTTTTGATCTTTATGAAAAATGAATTGGCTTTAGACCCGAATTCAATCATTGCAGACATTGGTTCAGGGACTGGGAAGCTCTCCAGGTTGTTTTTAGAAAATGGCAATAGCCTTTATGGAATCGAACCCAATACAGAAATGAGATCAGCTGCAGAAGATTTATTTGACAATTACTTAAATTTCCATAGTCTGGAGGGAACTGCTGAGGCAATATCTTTAGAAAGTCATTCTATTGACTTTATTACTGCGGCTCAAGCCTTCCATTGGTTTGATGTAGATAAAACCAAAAAAGAATTCAAAAGGATATTGAAACCGAATGGATATGTATTGCTGATTTGGAACAAAAGGCTTGACAATAAATCCGCTTTCATGAAGGATTACAATGCATTTCTCGAAAATTATTCCACTGATTTGCAATCCATTAATTTGCGCAGAGTCGCCAATGAAACTGGGATGAATCAATTTTTTGGAGAAGGGAAATTCCAAATGAAGCGTTTTGAACATTTTCAGCAATTCGATTTTAGCGGAGTTAAAGGACGCTATCTTTCTTGTTCTTATGCCTATCAAAAGGAGCATCCAGATTATGAGAAAGCAATGAAACAATTAAATATAATTTTTGACCAACATGAACAGAATGGAAAGCTAAAAATGTGGTATGAAATGGTGGTTTATTTTGGGAGGTTATAAAACAGAAGTTAAATGAAGTGCTTTGAAATTTTGTTGTAAAATTTCAAAGCACTTCGCTATAAAACCTTCCCTTACCGTTCAACTCGCCACCAAAATACCGCCGGTATTACCACCAAATTCAAAAAAGTGGAGCTCAGCAAGCCGCCCAAAATCACCACTGCCATAGGGCTTTGAATTTCATTGCCTGCTTCATTTCCAGCTAATGCCAAAGGTATCAATGCCAAACCTGTAGTCAAGGCTGTCATCAAAATTGGATTTAAGCGATCCAAAGATCCTTCAATGATGGTATCCCTCATACTTCGACCTTCCTGCTGCAAAACCTGATATCGACTCACCAATAAAATTCCGTTCCTGGCTGCAATTCCAAATAGGCTGATAAACCCGATTGTTGAGGCGATGGATACAATCCCCGAGGTGAAAAACACAATAAAGACGCCTCCGATTAGAGCCAATGGCAAATTCAGCAAAACGATGCTCGCCAATCTGAAATTTCGAAATTCCATATACAGGAGCATGAATATCAAAAAGATGGCTCCGATGGAAGTAATCATGAGCATTTGGGTAGCCCGCGCTTCACTTTCGAATTGACCACCATATTCAATGCGGTAATTTTCAGGAATTGTAATGGTTTCCTCCACTTTTGCTTGTATATCATTGACTACACTTCGCAAATCTCTACCCGCAACATTTGCCGAAACCACAATTTTTCTTTGGACATTTTCACGGCTCACGGTATTTGGATTGCCTCTAACAGCTACATCTGCTATATAGTGAAGTGGAATTTTTTGTCCATCATGTGTATCGATCAAAGCATTTTTAAGTGCTTCCGCTGTATTGCGATTTTGTTCATTATATCGGAGTAACAGATCAAAACTGCGCTGCCCTTCAAAAACCTGCCCCATTTTTTCTCCCGCAAATGCTACATCAATATAGTCCATAAAGTCTCCCAGATGGATGCCATACTTGGCAAGCATGATTCTATTGGGAATGATGCGCAATTGAGGCACTTCAATTTGTTGTTCCACACTTAAATCCACCAAGCCCTCAATGCTTTCGATTTGATTTTTGATCTGATTTCCAATTTTGAATAACTTACTCAAGTCCGATCCAAAAACTTTAATGGCTATGTTGGCTCTGGTGCCGGAAAGCATGTGATCAATTCTATGTGATAGTGGTTGCCCAATGGTGATATTGACGCCTGGTAAAACCGATAACTTTTCTCTTACCTCATCTAAAAATTCGGCTTCACTCCTATCCAATAATCTAAATGGAGCCTCCAGTTCAGAAGTACTCACAGGTTGAGAATGCTCTGCCAACTCTGCTCTACCAGTTCGTCTGGCTGTAACTTTGATTTCAGGAATTTCCAATAAGATTTCTTCTGCGAGTTTCCCAATTTTATTCGACTCTTCCAACGAAATACCAGGTTTGGCATCTACAGCAATAACCAACGCCCCTTCATTGAATTCAGGTAAAAAGCTTCGACCTAAAATGGTCAATACCCAAATTGACACGCCAAACAATACCAGGGCAGAGAATGCCACCAATCTCGGAATTCGAGTTACTTTTTCCAAAACCTTTCGATATCCGGCAGCCAGTCTCCTTTCCATCCAGCTACCTTTAGCATGTCTTTTAAGGCGATCCTCATTTGTCAATAAATAATGACTCAATACTGGGGTTAATGTAATCGCCACAAAAAGGGAAGTAAAGACCGCTACGATGAAAGATATACCCAATGGTTTTAACAATCTTCCTTCCATCCCACTCAGGAAAAACAATGGCGTAAATGCTGTAATAATGATCAAAGTGGCAATCAAAATGGAATTGCGAATTTCGCTGGAGGCATCGAAAATAATCTTAAGTGGAGATTGACGTTCGCCAAGGGGCTTAATGATATTCTCCCGAAGCCGTTTGAAAATATTTTCTACATCAATGATAGCATCATCTACAAGGGCTCCAATAGCGATTGCCATCCCACCAAGACTCATGGTATTGATGGTGAATCCAAAAATCTTCAAAACAATAATGGTCACCAATAAAGAAATTGGGATTGCAATCAATGATATGGCAGTCGTTCGCCAATTGAGCAAAAAAAGAAAAAGAACAATACTCACAAAAAGCGCTCCTTCCAGCAAGGTCTTTTGCAAATTGTCGATGGAAGCCTGAATAAAATCCGCCTGCCTAAAGATGTCTTTATTAATTTCCACATTTTCAGGCAATTGTTTTTGAATTTTCGTAAGCACTTCATCTATGTCATTCGTCAGTTTTAAGGTATTGGCGTTGGGCTGTTTTAAAACAGTGATAATAATAGACTGTTGAGCATTGACACCTGCGTCCCCTATCTTTGGGGCAGCTCCTATTTTCACTTCTGCCAGATCTTCAATTTTGATGGGTTTAGTACCGACCATTTTTACTAAAGCCTGCCCAATTTCCTGAACAGCACTCGTTCTGCCTTCACCGTGTATGACATATTGATTGCCATATTCATTGATAAAACCTCCTGAAGCATTTTTGGTAGAAGCCGCTGACGCTGCCTCCAACTCCCTTAGGGTTACATCAAAATACCTCATCTTTTCAGGCGAAGCTAAAATTTGATATTGCTTGAATTCTCCCCCCATTGTAATGACTTGTGCCACCCCTCCGGTAGCCAGTAATTGTGGGCGTATATTCCAGTCTGCCATTGTTCTCAGGTCCATCCCTGAAAGGCTATCAGAACTTAAGCTCAAATACATAATTTCCCCCATCAGAGAAGAAATGGGCGCCAAAACCGGATTGTCAACCCCTTTTGGCAATTTACTTGTTATAGTAACCAGGTTCTCAGCTACAATTTGCCGTGCTTTATAAATGTCTGTTCCCCATTCAAATTCTGCCCAAACAATAGAAAACCCCATCGCTGTGGAAGACCTGATTCGACGAATGTTTGGTGCACCATTCAAAGAAGATTCGATTGGGTAAGTGACTAGTTTTTCCACTTCTTCGGTTGCCATTCCATGCGCCTCTGTCATCACTGTCACAGTGGGTGCCGTAAGGTCAGGAAAAACATCCACATCCATCTCAGATGCGATATACCCACCTGTAATGAAAATGATTGCAAACAAAGCCAGCACAATCAGGCGGTTTTGCAATGAAAATTTTATAATTTGATTTAACATTTTTTGAATCTGTTGTCTGTTTTCGGTTGTCAGTTTTCGGTTGTCTTGTTGTCTGTTGTCGGTTGTCTGTTGTCTGTTGTCTGTTGTCTAATCAAACCGACAACCGACAACCGACAACCGACAACCGACAACTGACAACTGATAACGGATAACCCTTTAATTCCCAAGCCAATAATCCAATTCCAGCTTTAGGGTATTGAATTCATACAGCGCATGCAACAATTGCTGCTTTACCTCAGTAACTTGTTCCAAACTGTCAAGGTATTCCAGATAACCTACCTCTCCTTCTCGGTATGCGGCAAAAATCACCTCTTTTTGTTCATTGACTATGGGTGCTAATTCTTCTTGCAGATAAACCAAAACATGTAATTGATGCTCCAGACGAAACCGCAATTCACTCAGTGTCTGTTCTATTTGATTTTTGGTTTCTTTCAGTTTGCTTTCCTGAAGCTTAACCCCAATTTCTGCAGCTTCTATTTGACCCCGATAGGCTTTCTTGAAAAAAGGAACATTGACACCCAATTGGTATCCAAATAAGGGGAAATCGCCATCCATGGTTTGAATCCTCAATCCTGAATTGATTTGAGGCAGGAGTTGACTTCTTTGTTGCTCTACCTTTGCTGAAGCCATTTTTATTTCTGCCTGCTTTACTTGCAATTGAGGGCTTTTCATAGAAAGCGAATCAAAAGAAAAGGAAGATGGACTTGGCAATTCTCC
Source organism: Saprospiraceae bacterium (assembly GCA_041941305.1). Classification (GTDB taxonomy): domain Bacteria; phylum Bacteroidota; class Bacteroidia; order Chitinophagales; family Saprospiraceae; genus JANSWP01. Next base: position 180,380 of record JBGTQJ010000004.1, on the reverse strand, counting down.
CTGTACATCGTAATGGATATCTGACCGAATCAATTGGTTGAATAAAGTTCTGGCAATTTCAAATCGTTCCTCAGCATGGTCTAATTCCAATTGGGCTTGCCCCAAACGGGAACGGGCAGCCAATTTTGGAATGATTCCCGTTTCGCCAGATGTTAACTGGGTATGGGTCACATCTTTAAAATTGACAAATAAAGCCAGGTTTTCTCTTGCCAAACCCAGTTCCTCTCTTGTCACCAAAACCTGATAATAAGCCTTGGTAACTTGCCATTCTAAAGTACGGTCAGTTAGTGCCAATTGCCTGGTAGCTAAGTGGGCAGCACTCTGATAGACTTCCTTTTGGGCAGCAATGGTCTTGGGCAAATAAAAATTTTGTTGAAAATTTAAAGAATGCAGTCCTTTTTGATCTTTAACATCAAATTCCTCACTGGATATAAAGATTTGGGTGGGTGGGTGCAAAATACCTGCCTCCACCATCTTTTTTCGTTGCTCAGTCAATAAACGCCCAGTCTCTAAACCCGCATGATTTTTACGAGCAATTTTCAAAGCTTCTTCCAAGTCAATCCTGGGGTATTGCGCAAAAGCCTGAATTGGGAGCAATAGAATAAAGGTGATTATATATATGAAATAATGTCTTTCCATTGTTAAACATTTTGATTAATAAGCTACATTCCTGTGATTTTGCTTCACTTGAAAAGTAGCTACACACCAACTTTCCTATAGATTAGGATCTTAATGGGCATGTCCATGAGCAGGGACTGAAGAGGACATTGAAGCCATCTTTACCTGGTATGCCCCTCTTGTCACAATCCATTCTCCCTCGGTAATCCCGGAAAGGACTTGTACACTTTTTCCATCTTCTATTCCAACCTGGATTTCTCGCTTCTCAAAGCTTTCACCACCTTTCTGTATAAAAACATAATGAGAACCATAGTCTTCCATCAGAGCAGCTTTTGGAACAAGCAAAACATCTTCTATTGGTTTTGTCAACAGGAATAATTCAACAAAAGAGCCAGGTATGAGCTGTCCAATATTATCCAATTCAAATAACACAGGAATAAACCCTCCTTTTTCTTCTACCATTTTTCCATAAGAAACCAGTTGTCCATGGTAATCCTCTATAGATTGAACCTCTTTCAAGTAGGGAGTTTTAAAGTTGGCGGATCTGATTTGAGTCATCACAGGCAGGTATTGCTGAGAAACATCTGCATGAATCATCAGGCGGCGATTGCTCGTAATTTCTACCAATGGAGTTCCTTCAGAAACAAATTGTCCATCTGTTACTAAAACATTTTTAACGATGCCAGACATGGGAGCACTGAGCGTTTTTCCCAATTGAGAAAAACTCTCAGTCAGTGTTTGGTACTCCGCATCGGCAATTGAAAACTCCATTTTCCTTTGTTCATACTCCTTTTGACCAATTATTTGTTGAGACAGTAATTTTTTTGCCCTTTCGAAATTGGCTTTTGTCTTTTCCAGACGAGCCATCGCAACTTTTGTTTTTTCTTCCAAATTGCTCTCTATCAATCCTTTGCTGCTGACGGAAAACAGCACTTCCCCTTTTCTAACTTCTCGCCCCTCTTGCAACTTTTTGCTTTTAAAAAAGACGAGACCACTCGATTTGGCTGCCAACATTTTCTCCTCTCCTTTAAGTGGAAGGATTTCCCCGGAAGTTCGAATAACCTGATGTATCGTACCCCGATTTGCTTGCTCAATCGCAAAGTCAACTTTCCAGGCTTGCTCCTTCAAAAAGGAAACGTCATCACTTTCAGGCTGAGGTGGATGCGCCTCCAAAGCTGCATCCTTATTGGCGTAAACCGAAACGTTTTCAATCAAAAAAGTATCCTTTAATCCATTACTTAAAATGATAAAATTTAAATCAAAAACCCCTGCTTCATTTGGGGTTAATCCCAGATTAAAAATTCCAGGTGAAGTTGGAGTGTCAACCACGTTTTTAGCTACCTCTTTTTTATTTTTAAGTAAAAACACCATTGCTTCTCCAATTTCGATAGCTCTGAAATTTGTCATGTCCGTAAAGTGAGCAGCGAAAGAAGCTTCCTGCCCTGCTATCAATGGAGAAAATTCCACAAATAATTCGATAGCTTTTGACCAAAATGTATAAGAAAGTGTTTCGGGCTCTGGCTCTACCGGACTATGTGAATGTCCATGATGTGAGTGAGCGTGACAACCCAAAATCAATATTAAAAATACTGCCGAAAGCAATGCAGTGATTATAGAACCTTTCATGAGTTGAATGATTTGGAGTCTACAAGAGCTGATTTGAGATTGTCAACCAACGATATTAATTGATATTCTTGGCTAGCATACTGGAATACCGATAGTACCAAAAGTCTCGAATGGCTAAACTGTACAAATGATTTTCCTGACAGCCTCTTGTGACTTCATTGAAAAAAAGAAAAACTGGCAATGAAGGATTGCCTAAGGATAAGACTAAGCGTTTGTTGGTGGTGCTCGAAGCGGAGTATCCGTGTTGATAAAATCATCTAGGAAATGATTGGCAAAATCAGGCGGTTCTGGAAGGGGTTTTATTTTTCTCTCCGCAATAATTATTTCCCTCCAGGTATATAAGTATGTGGTATTTTGATTTTGAGCAAAGCTATTTTGGATAGGATTAATGGGGGTACTTATTAAATGATCATCCCCAAAATTATCATTCTCCACATGCCTCAATTCTTCAAATAAATGTCCCAAAAAATGAAAAATCCCTACATGGAAATGATGTTCATGATGTATGGATTCAAATTCATCATGGTTATGCGTCGCTTCACAAGCCTCATCAAATAAGGCAAGATGTTCATGTGAAAAACTGCAATTGACCGCTACCAGCAGGTAAACCCCTAACAATATCCGTCCTGATATGGCTCGCTTATTCCGCATGCTGCAAATGTAACAGATTGCTTTTTTACTTTATGGTGATTTTTGTTACAAAGTTGTAAATTTCTTAAAATCAAGAATTAATCCAAATTTCCTCTATAACTATGGAATGATGCTACTATGCTAAAATTGGGTTGAATTTTTATTATAGCATAGCAGCATTAAAAAGCCCCTTCCAAACCCAAAGGCAGAAGGAGCATTGATACCTTTTTTATAAATCTAATCGTTGTTTGATGTTATAATGTTATTTAGAGTGTGTTTAAATTTTTCTTTCCTGAAAACCAACATCTTATGAACCTGACTGCAAATTGCCTTAATCATTTATCCCGATAAATTCTTTCGACAATTAATTGTCAGAACCTTAAGCTTTTGATTTTCAGTTCGTAAAACTTTTAAACATACTCTTATTGTGCTGTGTTGTAATGAAATAATTCTCAAATTGCACCAAAATAACATTATACCATCATAAAATCATCAGACAACACCTCTAGATTGAGCAAAATAATGCCTATAAAGAGAATACCAAATAATATGATTTCTTCCATGTTTATAGAAATTTTATGATTTTTGATTTGTGTCACATTACTGAACTATGATTTGTTCAAAGAAACGTTGTCCATTTATTTCCAAACTGACCAAATAAACTCCCTTCACTAACTCTTCCGTTTGGATTTCTGTATTCAAATCCCAAATCGTTTGAGACTGGACTAAACGACCCATTGAGTTATAAATCGACAATTCACCAGTTTCAAAATCATCATTTAAAAAAGAAAGGTTGAAAAAACCCACTGAAACAGGATTTGGGGAAACTGTCAACTGCTTCCGATTGCTATGGAAACCAACGGGAAACTGAACACTTTCAACATCTGAATATTCAAAGCTCCCATCATAATCAATTTGTTTTAAACGATAATAATTAATACCTGAAGCTGGAAATTCATGAAGGAATTGATAAGTATTCAAATCGTAAAAAGAACCTTGACCTTTTTCAAAGCCGATTGTTTCCCAATCTTTGACTGCCATCTTCGAACTGCCCATTGCCCACTGAACCTCAAAGCCCTCATTGTTAGTTTCGGAAGCTGTTTGCCAAGTCAACAGGACATCGTTTCTTTCTTTAATAGCTGTAAACTTTCTCATCTCAACAGGCAAACCAGTGATACAATTTATCACCACCGAGCCATTATTAGTGGCTGTTGCGCCACCACCTGAGGTATTGCTTGGGTTGGTACCCGTATTGAAAGATTCTCCGCCTTGGCCTGGACCATTTCCTCCCCCGCCTCCGGGACCACCACGGCCGCCCGAATGACCACCACCACCTCCTCCTACACCAAAATAGCCGCTGCCGCCACCGCCAAAGCCATTGCCGCCATTGCCACCGTTATTACTACCTATTCCGCCAGAAGATGTAGCGGTGAAAGATGCTTGCCCTCCTTCACGGCCAGAACAACTAGAACTCCCGTTTAACCCACCACCGCCTCCTGCGGGATCACATGCACCAGGGTCTCCACTTCCTTGCGTAGCTAAACCAGCGCCACCGTTTCCACCTGCTCCTGCACCTCCACCGCCTGCAGCAGCAATTAATAAAGTTCCTCCAGCACAATTAGAAGGGTTACCACAATTTATCACTGCTGAACCACCACCAGCACCGCCACCACCGCCAGGACCAGTATTATTGTTTCCTGATTGGCCAACGATGACGTTTAAAACCTCACCATTCTGAACAGTGAAGGTTCCTAAGGTTTGGGCACCACTTCCACCAACTCTGCTATTGGCACCATTTCCTCCGCCTGCACCGTTGCAAGTGATAATAACTGTGAATGGGCCACCTGACGAAGGGGCAGTCCAAGTACCATCCGAATTAAAAGTCTGTGAGCCAGGGCATTGCCCTAATAAACTTACACAAAAGAGGATAGGTAAAATAATGATCGTCAAAAAAGGAATTTTATCCATATAATTGATATTTGATGTGAAAAATTAATTGGATTGAATAAAAGAGGTATCTTGAAAAAAGGAGCACTATTCGTTAAATAATATTCAAAATTTAATACCCTTTCTGTTAGCTATTCCTTTAATTTTTGATAAGCTTTTGACGAATCATTTGCCCATTAGCAACAGTTTCTACAATATATATCCCGTTGAATAATTCATTAATATTCAATTGATTTTCAGTATTAAAAGTTGGTTGATGCAACCAAATCTTACCTGTTAAATCGTAAATTCGAATGTCGGCTTCTTGCTTTAATTCAATACCAATATTGACGTTTAACAAGTCCTCTTTGATAGGATTTGGAAAGATTTGAATGAATGGAATATTGTCGTTTTCAAAATTGACCGAACGGATTTCGGAATATTCAAAATTGCCACCATAATCCAACTGTTTTAAACGATAATAATTCATACCTGAAACAGGCAACTCGTGTATGAATTGATATTTATTCAACTTATAAGAAGTGCCATTGCCTTTAACAAAATCTATATTACGCCAATAGTTGCCCTCAGTAGAATGTTCGCTTTCGAAGCCTCGGTTGTTGGTTTCAGAGGCGGTTTGCCAATGAAGTGTTATTTTGTTATTTCGCAATTGGCTCACATTTATGGTGTTAAATGTGCCGCTAATCGTGGGCGCGTTGAAGATAGTATAAGTATGGCCAAGTGATGGCGTATAGTTAAATGTAACATTCAATGTACTTGAACCAATAGTAACATTAGCACTTGTAATAGTAACATCATCTGACGGTGTCGGCTTAACATCACCTGACCAATTTAGGTCATCATCCCAATTTGATGTACTTGCTCCACCATCCCAAGAAATCGAAGCACCAAATATTGATATTGGGGTTATCCAGGCTATTAGAAAAAAAATAAAAAAATAAGGGTTGATAAGTAAAGATTGTTTCATAACACTCATTTTTTGTGTGAATCAGATAAATTTTTCAACTTGATTACCTGCCTTGATTCACTTAAAAAAATGAAGCGGTAGGCAGTCAAAGATTTTGGTGAATTGAAGTTGATGATTCAAAGGTGAGAAGGGTGGATAACCCTAAATCGTCAAAAAGCTTGCTCAAACCGTCAAAGCAAAAAAGGGCTTGCTCAAATCGTCAAAAAGCTTGCTCAAATTGTCAGAAAGAGAAATTGGCAACTGTAAATCAATTGTTTATAAAATCGGAAGGAGATTTGCCATATCGTTTTTTGAAGGCACGAGAAAAAGAGTTGGCATCTTTAAAACCAACTTGATAGGCAACTTTTGCGATGGTTTTGTATTTGCGATTTTCTAATAATCGGCGAGCTTTATTGAGTCGCAGTTCTTGCAAATAACGAATTGGAGTCAGTCCGGTGAGGCGTTTTAATTGACGGGTAAAAGTGCTTTCGCTCATGGCAAAATGGGTACTCATTTCGGAGAGGGAATAGTTTGAATTTCCAATTTGAGTTATCAAAAAGGCTTCTAATTCTTTTAGCCAATTCTGATTTTCTTCCGAAATTTGGTTTTGCTCATCTTCAGTAACAGAGGTCGGTTCGTTTTCCATCAAAAAGGCTTTTCGGTTGGCTCGATTTTCCAGTAGGTTTTCTATTCGAACCAATAATTCTTCTTCCACAAATGGTTTTAATAAATAATCATCGACTCCAATTCGAAGGGCTTTTAATTTGTCTTGAATATCTGCACGAGCAGTCAGCATAATAACCGGAATGGGGCGAAAAACATAATTTGATTTCAAATGCTTCAACAGTTGATAACCATCCATTATTGGCATCATGATGTCTGATATGACGATAGATGGCAGATGGCGAACAGTGGATGGCGAATTGTTGAGCAATTCTAAGGCAACTGCTCCGTTTTCAGCAGTCAAGACTTGATAGTGTGGCTCTAAAATTGTTTGAATGTATTCTCTCAAAGAATGATTGTCTTCGACTATTAAAACCGTTTCGTGCCCATTCTCACCTTTAATCCCTAAAAGTGGACTTTCTTCTGCGAGTTGCACGGGCAGCGATTCCTCTTTAGGGGTTAGAGCTGAGCGAGTGGTCTCCTCGTCAACCATCCCCAATATTTCTTTCCGAGGAAATTCCACCAAAAAACGACTGCCCTTTCCAAGTTCGCTTTCCGCACTAATTTTTCCCCCCATCAGTTGAATCAATTCTTGAGACAAGGCTAAGCCAATTCCCGTTCCACCCTCTGTTGGTGTATTGGGTTGAGCAGATTGGTAAAAGCGATTGAACACATTGGGAAGATCATCCGGATGAATGCCTCTTCCTGTGTCTCTTACCACAATTTGGATGGTATTTCCCAAATCGTGAATATCCACAATTATTTGCCCGCCTTTTGGCGTGAATTTAATGGCATTGGAAAGCAGATTATTCAATATGGTATCCAATTTTTCTTTGTCGATTAACAACTGCAAACTTTTCTCTGCTTTGTAATTAAAGCCAAACTGAATGCCCTGTCGTTGGGCATGAGATTCAAAAGCAGAGATAATTCTTCGGGTAAGATGGAATAATAATTCGGGGGTTTCGTACAATTCAATCTTGCCCGACTCCATTTTGGAAAGGTCGAGAATAGAGCCAATGAGTTTTAACAAATCCTGTCCGCTTTGTTGGGCTCTTTTCAGAAGAGTAAAGTTTCGATTATTCAAGTCTCCGCTTTTTAAAGCTGAATTTATCGGACCTAGAATTAAAGTCAGGGGCGTTCTCAATTCATGCGATACATTGGTAAAAAAGCGCGATTTTACTTTGTCTAATTGGCGGAGTTCTTCGGCTTGAGCTTCAACCATATTTTTTTGCAAGACGAGTTCTTTATTAATACGTTGTTTGCTTCGATAAGCCCGAAAGAGGAAAAATCCAAATAGCGCTGCCAATACCAAACCAACAATTAATATATTTTGACGACCTCGCTCTTTTTCCAAGAGTAATTCTTTCTTTTGGTTTTCATATTTGGCTTCCCATTCGGTAACAAAAGACATCATCTCGAATTGGAGGAGTGAATCTCTGTTTTTTACCCACTTTTCATAATATTTTACGGCTGTTTGATAATCACCTTTTTCTTTATAAAGGTAGGCATATTTATCAGCGCCATCATGATATATTTTTGGTTCTATTGTATTGGCACTATCCATCATTTCAATGGCTTTGTCCCACAGTTTCCTAGCTGCATAATTATTTTGTAAACGACAATAATAATGTTGTGTCAATTTAGAAAACACATTGTTATTTTGACATATTTTCAAGGCTTCTCTAATATAATATTCTTCAACTTCATAATTTCCGTTCAAAGCCTCCTTAATGGATTGCATAATGAGTACAGACATTTCTACTCGGATATCAGGGTGTCTTTTTAACAATTTGGCGGTCTCATTAATCATCATTTGAAAAGTATCCAATGAGCCAACACTTCGATATAAATCTGCAAATTTTGTCCAATAACTTAAAAATTGGATGGTATCTCCTGCCTCCAAAGCAGCTATTATTATATTTTTGTAGGTCTCCATCACCTCTTTAATTCTCAAAAGACCAAATTCATAAGCAAATCTTCCGGCAGCATCCTTGACACATGCTTCACATTTAAGGTAAACAAGTTTTTGATCTTGTTTTTCAGCTAAGGATTGGGCTTCAGTACAATATTTAAAAGCACCGTCAAAATCAGCTAGTTCCAAAGCATAAAATCCGATTTGAACCATTATTGAAGGAATCATTTCCGTCAATTGATGTTTTTCGGCATATTCTAGGGTTTGTTTAGCAAATGAATAGGCGGTATCATGTTGGGTAAAATAAGCATACCAATTTGATTGGGCGAGCATGGCCTGAGCAATTCGGGTTGGATTATTTTCATCTTTACTGAGCTTTAATGCCTGTATCAATAATTTCCGGGAATGGTTGGGCTTTCCCAGGCGCTTCAATAAATCAGCTTTTTTTAGTAATACCTCTACAGTTTGATTGGCAGTTTCGGGTTCATTAAAATCAAAAGTGGAATTGGCTTCAAATGAAGTTGGAAAGAGTGAATCTAATTGTTCGTAAGTTTTATTTTGTTGGACATCACTTGAAAAATCTTGGGCGGTAAGTTGCCCAAAAGGAAAGAAAAATAGAATTGTTAATAAGATGGTTACATAGATTCTCACAGGAATATCATTTCATTTTATTCTCTTATATGGTCAATAGTCCGTGCATTTTTTTAAGTGGACAAAAATGACAAAAAATTGTTTGGCAGTGTAAAAATTAGAAATATTGATTGAATATACTTCAAAAATAGACCCGAATCATCCACAAGCCATGCACCTTTACATTCATGCAATTGAAACTTCACCAAACCCGAAAAAAGCTTTGGAAGCAACTAATAATTTGAGGTTTCCAGCACCAGGCTCAGGGCATTTGCTTCACATGCCTTCCTATTTGTACATCAATTTAGGCCATTATCAGGAAGGCACTATGGCGAATGAACGTGCTGTCAAAATAGAAAGCGCCTATGTGGAATCCTGCCATGCTGCGGGCATATATCCTTGGCATATTATCCCCACAATTAGCATTTTTTAGCAGCCTGTGCTGACTTGGAGGGGCGAGGATAAAGGGCATTGGAAGCTAATCGTTATATGGCAGATGTAGAATTGGTATCTTCTGTTTTATAAGACAAAACCACTTTGAGATTATTTCAAAGTGGTTCCTTAAAATATAAATTGGATTAGTATGAAGCCGTTCTAATTTGCGAATTGTGAGTCTCGCATATTTTTCATCATTGCACCCTCAAGCCACCATACTCAAAAATGGCATTGATGGTACCGCCACCGGAACCACGGTGACCATTCACTAAATGGGAAACCCCATTATCTCTTTCGGAATCGACAATAAAGTTGTCTGGATAAGTAATGCCGGCACTTTTTGCCTCGGCATTCAGTTTGTAGGCACTTCCCGGTTCAACCGTTATTTTGAAATCTGTATGCTTTCCGTAGAGGTTGATTTCTGAAAAACCACGTCCGATTTTTTCGATGATTACTCCACCAAACTGCAAGTCTAGCTCAGCATCGCCTTTCAATTTCTCTATGTAAAAATCAGAATACCGGGAATTGTGAGCATATACCTCCTGAACTGAAATTACTTCCACATCACCATATCTACCCTGAAATTTCAATTTATCAATGTTCCCAAGATTAAAGAAATCATTTCTGGAATCCACCTTAATGGTTTTTCCAGTTTCGATTGAAATCCTGGAATTTTTAGAAGTCAAAATGACGTCGTGGGCCTTCTTGATTCTCAATTTCTTCTTACAATTGGATACATCTGCAATGACATCTCTCGCTTGTACTACCGTTCCTTCCGCGTAATTCATAGTTATGGACAAATCTTTGCCAACACCTTCCAGATAAAATTTTCCGTAGTGAACATTGACCTCTGCATTTCCTCCTATCGACTCTACAAAGGAATCGCCATATTTATTTCCCAAAATCAAAGAGCCACTTTTGGGCATGAAAACAGTATAATTAATGCTAAACTCCGTTTTCTCCTCATTCCAATTTGCCCAAATGGAATTTTTTTGAGCTTCAATCATGGTTGAAGCCTTGACCACATTTTGGTCATTGGCAAAATCAATCTTGATTCTATTAAAAGCATTCTGGGCTTGTGATTCACTGTTGGCTTCTACAGTGATGAGTGCAGAAATCTTCACTCGATTCTTATCCCACGTTTTTACATCTATCTTACCATATTTATTTTGAAGACTGGTAGTACCGTAGGAGTTAATTGGAAATTCTTTCTTGACTGTTTTTGTGTATTTATGTCTGGAATCCCCATTGGGACTGCCGGTTGCATCTGCTATGGGTGTTGCGATCAAAGCCGCAAGCACTAAAATGATGCCCAGCTTAAATACTAATTTCATTTCCTTCAGTTTTTGTTTTTCCGGAGTCCAACTCGCCCTCCTGAATAACCTCCGGATTTGTTGATTGAATTTTTTCAAGTACCCGCTCTAAAATACTGACTTTGGTTTCATAGTTCTCAATCATCATTTGAATGATTTGTTCCTCGGCTCCCTTTGGCGCCAATTCCAGTTCTTCTTTCAACTCTGCAAAAATTTCATCTAATTGCCTCAAATCCTCCTGAACATAGACATCATGCCTGTAACTAGCCAATAGTTTGATCTTTTGATCAATCTGGCTATTGTAATAATTTTCCAGGTCTGCATATTCAGGTGCGATTTCGGCAAGAGAAGAAGCTATAGCGGGTGTAGGACCCAATACTTTTGTGCCGATAAGGCTACCAGCACATAATAGAATCACAACGGCTGCTGCCACGCGCAATGCTTTCCATAAGGTCAAACGCTTGGCAGATTTTTGTGCCAATTGTTTGTCTATTTCCGCCCATACCCTTAGGCTGGGCACCTCAGAATCGAACTCCGCACGATTCCGGATAACGAATTTTTCTAAACGATCCATTTTCAGTTTTTTTCCAAAAAGATCCCTGTTGGGGATATGTTCTTTGATTCAAGATTTCCTGTCTAACTTTCTGAATTGCAGGGTTCAAAACCCTGCTACCATTATTTAATTGATGAAAAATAATAGCTCAATCAATAAGAAAACCATGAAACAATGAACTAGTTTAAAGCATCAAAAACGACCGCGACAATAACAACTCCCTTAATTTTTTCTTGGCGCGGCTATATTGAGATTTTGACGTTGCTTCTGAGATATTCAAAATAGCTGCAATTTCCTTATGGTCATATCCCTCCATCATGTAGAGAGAGAATACCACTCTGTAACCATCTGGCAATTTCATCACAGCATTATTCACTGCTTCTACATTCAAACGCATGGGCTCCTCTGTATCGTCTGTTTCTACAGAATGAAATTTGTCGTTCAACTCTTCAAAGTACAATCTGCGCTTTTTGAGGAAATTGATACAATTATTTACTACAATTCTTTTTATCCATGCCCCTACGGAAGATTGATATCTAAATGTATTGAGCTTTGTAAAAACGTCTACAAAAGAATTCTGCAATAAATCCTCCGCATCCAGTTCATCTCGTACCATCCGCAGACATATATTGTGCATTGCCTTCGAATACAAACGATACAACTCAAACTGTGCTTGCCGGTTTCCCTTTTTGCAAGATTCAATTATGTCCCGATGTGTGCTTCCGTAATCCAATCCGTTTTGCTGATAATTAAGTGATGAATGAAGTGTAACGTATTACATAAACTTTTGCCCTTCATTCTATTTTGCTTCAAAATAACGCGATTGTAAACTTATTTCCAAAAGACAGAATGGAAACCAGGTGGTTGCACCATTCAAATTATTTTTTTGAATTAAAATTTCAATTTTTGGCAATAAATGCGAATTCAAAACGTAAATCGCCTTTTCATTCTTAATTCATTATCTTTGGTAATCAAAAAATTGAGGATGGGACATCGGTGGCTGAAGCCACCAAAAAATCTTAAAGGGGACGATTATTGATGATTTTCCGACCGAAAATCATCAATAATCGTCTCCTTAAAGGACAAAATGATTGCAATGAAAAATCAAGCAAGTATATTCAACGACGTCATCGGTCCCATTATGCGTGGACCTTCCAGTTCACACACTGCAGCAGGCTGGCGAGTCGCCAATATGGCTGTTCAAATCCTGAATGAGGAATTGGCTTCAGCGCTTATTGAGTTTGATAAAGACGGGCAATGGGCAACTAATTATGAGGAGCAGGGAACTGTGCTTGGAATGAATGGTGGTTTGCTCAATATTGATATGGCAGACGACCAAATGAAACAGACCAAAGCCATTGCTGCAAAAAGAGGCATTGATATCAAATATGAGATTAGCTCTTTTGAAAATGACCATGCAAACAGTATGCTGGTAACTTTACAAGGGAGGAATGGTGGAAGCGTCCAGGTATTGGCAGCTTCTCTGGGAGGTGGCAGTTTTGAATTGCAACAAGTGGATGGATTTCCAGTTCAAATGAAAGGAGATTATTACGAATTATTCATTTGGGCAAATGATGACATTGCTTCAGAGTTGAAAGAATTGGCTTCCAAAACCACAGTCCTGATATCCAATGAAAAAGCAGCAACATATTTGTTTGTTTTGGAAAATTGGGAGCCTTTTGATGATGGTTTGATACAGCATATTGCTCGTTTTTCAGAAGTACAGAAAGTAGCCAATGTCCTTCCAATAATGCCCATTGTTTCAGGAAAAGAAACAGCATTGCCCTTTTCGGATATCGAATCTTTAATAGCCTATAGCAAAGAAGAAAAACTCAATCTAGGTGCATTGGGCCTGATGTATGAACAACACCGGAGTGGTTTGTCAGAGCAAGCACTTTGTGAGAAGATGGAAAACATCATCGACATCATTGAGGGCAGCATCAAAATTGGTTTAGCAGGTACAGAACACAAAGACAGAATACTGCATCAACAATCTGATTTGGTTGGAAAAGCGGAAAAAGCTGGTAAGATTTTACAAAACTCAATAGTCAATACCATTGTCAAAAATGTGGCAGCCATCATGGAATCCAAAAGTGCACTGGAAGTCGTGGTTGCCAATCCGACTGCCGGCTCTTGCGGAACAGTTGGTGCAGCAATGGCAGCTGTTGCAGATGAAATCAATGTTTCAAAACACGACAAAATCATGGCTTATTTTGCTGCGGGGCTGGTAGGTGCCTATTTCGCAATGGGACCTGGCTTTTCCGCCGAGGAACATGGTTGTCAAGTTGAATGTGGTGCCTCAGCGGGAATGGCAGCAGCTGGAATTGTAGAAATGTTTGGCGGTACTGCCGAGCAAGGCTTGGGGGCAGCTTCCATGGCGATCCAAAATATGATTGGACTGGTTTGTGACCCAATTGCAGATAGAGTAGAAGCACCCTGCTTAGGAAAAAACACCAGCGCAGCAGTCAATGCACTTTCTTCAGCAACTATGGCGGCTTCCGGTTTTGCTTATTTGATTCCACTAGACCAGGTACTGGAAACGGTACAACGTGTAAGCGCACAAATGCCTTCTTGTAATAAATGTACTGGACTGGGGGGTCTGGCAATTACGCCTGCAGCCCAGGAGTTGAAAAGGAAATTGGAACAGGCTTCAGTTGGTGATATTTGACCTAAGCACTTGTTATGGAATCCAGGTCTTTTTAGCTACTTCCAATAATATTTCTAATTGATAAGGATTCATCACGGTCTTTTTGTCATTGACATTTTTGCTTGAAATTGTTTGCTCCATTTTTTCTACTAAGAAATCAAACATATCCACTGTTTCTATTAGATAGTACTTTCCCCCTGTAAGGTTTGCCAATTCTTCTAATAACTCATCATTCAATGTTCTTTCAGCAAGGCCAAAGGTTAGTTCTCCTGCCTCGTTTTTTGAAACTGGTGTCATTACTTCTCCTGCTTTTCCAACACCTGATTTTGCTGGCAGTATTGAAATACTTTAATATGGGTTGAAGCTCAAGCTCTTTGGAGTTGGGATAAATAGTATAATCAAATATGCGATGGCTATGGATTTCAACCTTGGGAGTCTCGACCTCTTTCTCTTCTAACAATTTCACCTTCATTCTGGTATTGGAAGATATGCCCAAATCCGGTGGAAGCAATCGTTTTACGTCTCCATCCGTACGGGCGGTCAATTTCAATTTCAACCCATTTTCATTATTTAGTGAACTGGAATCAATTTGCATACTCAAACTGGTCAATTTCCCCACCGCAGCTACTTTCTCTTTATATCCTTTTACACATATTTCAATGGAATCAGATTGAGCAATAGACGTAATAAATTTTAATGCCTCGAAAAAAGAAGTTTTCTGTTTGGTAGAATCTGAAACTTGTTGTCAAATCTCCATCTCCAAAGGATGAATGGTAAAACATCCTTCTTTGTGAGGGAATAAAGCGACTTTTTTAATTCTTCCTTTTATATACTTTTTATCATTCAGTTCTATCTCTTCGAATACTTTTTTGAATTTCGTCAATCCTTCATACCTAAAATATTCTGATTCATCTGAGGAAATTTGATTCATAAAATCTACATTTTCAGAGGTATAGAGGTAATAATCCAAATATACTGGCTCCCCTAAATAACTCTCTCTTTTGTTGGCTTCAACGCTTAAAAACGGTTTTTCACCCCAGGGCATATTGATTTTTTGATCTTTGGGTAAAACATTAAAAGTCAAGGCATTGCTTTTGTACTCAATATCTTCAACGACTATTGTAGCAGGAGATAATGTTTTTTCACCAGGCTCGTCGCAAGTCAGAAAATAAATCCATGTTTTCTCATGTGAGATTTTCCCATTTATTATTGAGGTTTTTGTACTCGTGGCTCTATTTTTCAATTTTTTAAATCCATCAAAATCAGGTGCTTGAAAACCTGTGGGAGAAGCATTATTAACTACAAAATGTACCTCAAAAGAAAAACCTTGATAGACTTTTGAAGGATGAATTGAAGTAGAAAAGGAAATGGAGTCTTCTTGAGATTTAATAAATGAAAAACTCACCGTATGGTTTCATGAATATTTATCGTTTTCATTTTCATTATAAATAAGCTAGAGACCTTAATGACTATGTGTAATGACAAATAAACTTGTACTGCTTTAAAGTTCAAGTTCAAGGTCAAGCAATGTTTAATGACGGACTTGAACTTTATTTTGACCTTGACCTTTAAAAAGAATATAGGTACAAGATGGTTTATCAGTAAAACTATCCATTATTGTGAGTTAACCAGAAATTACATTCCCCTGTCAAGAAATTCATTGACTGCTTCCGCGGCCTGTCGTCCTTCAGCTATTGCCCAAACGACCAGTGATTGCCCACGGCGCATATCTCCTGCTGCAAAAACTTTTTGATGGCTTGTTTGGTAGTTCTCCGTTTTCACATTTCCACGATTGTCTAACGCCAAGTCCAATTGCTCTAACATTCCCTTTTTCTGAGGGTATAAAAATCCAGCAGCAATTAACGCCAAATCACAAGGAATTTCCTTCTCAGTTCCAGCTTTTTCTACAAAAGAATACCTGCCAGAAAGTTGATCCTTCTCCCAGGCTACTTCGACAATGGACAGGGCTTTTAAATTGCCTTTTCCATCTCCTACAAAAGCTTTGGTATTAATTGCCCATTCACGCTCACATCCTTCCTCATGAGAAGAAGAAGTTCTTAAAATCAATGGCCAATTGGGCCAGGTATTCGCATCTCGCTCAGCAGCAGGCATGGGCATGATTTCGAGTTGAGTAATGGATTTAGCCCTATGGCGATTGGAAGTTCCCACGCAATCCGAGCCGGTATCTCCTCCTCCAATTACGACCACATGTTTATCTGTTGCCCAAATTGCTTCCTCCTCGGCTACTTCCAAACCTGCCACTCTTCGATTTTGTTGCTCCAAAAATTCCATTGCATAATGGATACCATCCAAATTTCGTCCTTCTATACTCAAATCTCTTGGAATAGTAGCACCACCGCACAACAAAACGGCATCATAATCCTTCAATAAATCATCTGGATCAATATTTCCCCCCACATTGGCATTGGTTTGAAGTTGTATGCCTTCTTCTTCCAAAATTTGAACTCGTCGATCGACGACCCATTTTTCCAATTTAAAATCGGGAATTCCGTATCTCAATAAACCTCCAATTTGGTCATTTCTTTCAAACACGGTTACGAGGTGCCCCTTTTGATTCAATTGATCCGCAGCTGCGAGCCCCGCTGGTCCACTACCCACAACAGCCACTTTTTTTTCTGTTCTGATTTTTGGAGGATTGGCTTTAATATATCCCTTCTCAAAAGCAGTTTCTGCAATCGTTTTTTCAATGTGCTCAATTGCCACCGGAGGTTGATTGATGCCCAATACACAGGCGGCTTCACAAGGGGCGGGGCATATTCTTCCTGTAAATTCAGGGAAATTATTGGTGGAACTCAAAATTTCAAAAGCTTCTTTCCAGTCTTCCCGATAAACAGCATCATTGAAATCCGGAATGACATTTCCCAAAGGGCAGCCACTATGGCAAAATGGAACCCCACAGTCCATGCACCGAGCTGCTTGCTGGTTCGTTTTTTCCTCAGAAAATGCCTCATAAATTTCTTTATAGTCGTTAATACGGTTTTTTACAGAACGTGTAGTAGGTAACTCTCGAGTAAAGCTTAAAAATCCTCTTGGGTCTGCCATAATTATTGATTTAGAATGAACTTTAATACTAAGGTATTTTGAATTCTGGTATATTTCATTTTGCCTCTTTTTTTTCACCTTTAGCGTCTCCCGCAGAAGGCGCTGCGGCATTCTAAGGCTGGCTTCTACTGGGTCAGAGTCCTCGTTTTAATTAGTAATAAAACCTCGGAGAGGTTGAACATAAATGACTCCGTATGAAATGCAGAGTAATGAACAAGCCTAAATAGAATCCTGTCCCAATGGAAGTCCCTTGGACAAGGGATTCAACCCATTTCAGGGTTGGTCATCCCACTTTGTCCATTTCCCTGCATTTCATACAGGGTTATTCACATTTAATCCCTCCGGGATTTTCATAATCTTTCAATACTCGCCATGTTGAAAGACGCTGCCATCAGGCTTTAGATTTCCTCAAAATGCACCCCATTTTAAATACGCTCTCAAATTTTGTTAAAATTTGAAATGGATCATCACTTGTAGAAATTTCAGCGTTGTATTTTCAATTTTCAATTAAATAATCCTAATATCAGTATGAAAAACTTTGCCTACACACTTTTTCTATTTACTCTTTTCCTTTCTTGTCAATCCAATTCAATCATTGATACTTTGCCTGAACTTCAAACAGAAGAAGTATCTTTTGTTCATGAACCAGAATCTTTACATTATTACCTCATTGCACTCAAAAAAATCGAAACTCCTGACAAGGCTTCACTAGATGAAATGAAAAATCTGCTTTCAGATTTTATTCAAAATCATTTTGAGGAGGATAAGCTTCGAATTTCCAATATTTACCTTTCTGAAGGTGAAAATTCAGTAAGACCCGTATTGATTGTCCGGCGTTTTTCCGGCAAAGCCATCGCCTCCAATTTTCATCAGGAGTTGTTAAAAACCCATCCGAAAAAATTTAAAAACAAAAAGAAGATCCGAAGTTTTCCAATTTCACAGACGAACTATCGCAATGTGCTTCGTCAGAAAAACCTTGAGGGTTATTTTTCCTTTGTTGGAAATAACTAGCTACAAAACTATAGGTGACACATCAGAGTAATTATCCTGTGATAGCTATGGTGTGTTGCCTTTCTTAACTCATTCCCTGATAGGATAAAACCGTTTTAGGTTCATTATTCTTTTCCATTTCCATTTCTTTCATAACCCATTTGTAATCTCTTGGCATGACCTTTACAAACTTAGTTTTGGCGGTGGTCCAATCATTTAAAATGGCATAAGCTCTTTTGCTACTCGTATGCCTGAAATGGTTTCGAATCAATGTTTTTAGGAAGTCAAAATCTTGTTCTGACAAAGGATCCAAGTCCACCATTTCTGGATTAACATTCCGTTCAAAATTGTGGTGCTCATCAAGAACAAATGCGATTCCACCACTCATACCTGCAGCAAAATTTTTCCCAGTTTCTCCTAAAATGACAACTCGTCCACCAGTCATGTATTCACAGGCATGATCTCCTGTCCCTTCCACAACGGCATGCACGCCACTGTTTCTTACACAAAATCGCTCCCCAGCCATGCCTCGGATATATGCATGACCTGAAGTAGCACCATAAAATGCGACATTGCCAATAATGATATTTTTGTAGGCTTCAAATGTTGCATCTCGATCTGGAATTGAAATAAGCGTCCCTCCTGAAAGTCCTTTTCCAAAATAATCATTCGCCTCTCCTTCTAAGGTAAACTCAATTCCTGGAGCAACAAAAGCCCCAAAGCTTTGCCCAGCAGAACCCCGGAAAGCAAAGCGAATGGTATTTTCAGGTAATCCCAAACTTCCAAATCTTTTTGAAACTTCATGCGACAGCATTGCACCTACTGTCCGATCGGTATTTTTTATAGAAAAACAGGTTTCTATTGATTTCCCCCAATCCAATGCGGGCAAAGCATAACGAATGAGTTTCTTATCAAACACATTGGAAATACCATGATCCTGAGCGATTTGCTGGTATTGCCCAATTTTTTCATCTACTGGTTCCTTGTATAAAATTGGACTGAGATCCAGATTCTTGTATTTCCAATGATTAATGCCTTTTCTGACTTTGAGCATTTCTACTTTTCCAACCATTTCGTTGATGGTCCGAAATCCCAATTCCGCCATGATTTCCCGTAATTCCTGAGCCAGAAATCTGAAAAAAGTGATGACATGCTCTGGTCGTCCTGTAAAGCGTTTTCTAAGTTCAGGATTCTGAGTTGCAATACCTACAGGACAAGTATTGACGTGGCATTTTCGCATCATAATACAACCCTCCACGACCAGTGCAGCGGTAGCAACGCCCCATTCTTCAGCTCCTAATAAGGTTGCAATGGCGAGATCTCTACCAGTCAAAATCTTTCCATCCGTTTGCAAAATGACGCGATCACGGAATTTATTCTTGACCAATGTTTGGTGGGATTCTGCCAATCCCAATTCCCATGGCAATCCGGCATGTCGAATGGAAGATAAAGGAGAAGCACCTGTGCCACCATTATCCCCGGAGATCAGTATAGCATCCGCATGGGCTTTGGCAACTCCTGAAGCGATGATGCCCACACCGGCTTTGGATACCAACTTCACATTGATACGAGCAGAAGGATTGGCATTTTTTAAATCAAAAATCAACTGCGCCAAATCTTCAATTGAATAGATATCGTGGTGAGGTGGTGGAGAAATCAAACCAACCCCAGGTGTAGAATGTCGTACCCGTCCAATCCAGTCGTTTACTTTATGTCCTGGCAATTGACCACCTTCACCAGGCTTGGCACCTTGCGCCATTTTAATTTGTAATTCATCAGCATTGGTTAGATAATTGCTGGTCACACCAAATCGACCTGATGCAACTTGCTTGATCGCAGAGCGCTCCCAATCCCCATTTTCTCTTTTGGTGAATCGCATTTCGTCTTCTCCGCCTTCTCCACTATTGCTTTTTCCTCCAATACGATTCATAGCTATCGCTAAAGTTGTATGTGCTTCATGAGAAATAGAACCAAAAGACATGGCCCCAGTAGCAAACCGCTTAAGAATATGCTCAATTGGCTCCACCTCTTCCAATGAGATGGATTTCCCTTTTCGAAAAGCCAATAAGCCTCTCAAGGTCAGTGCCTTCTCACTTTGTTCATTGACTAGCTGGGAGTATTTCTTAAAAGTCGGATAATCATCAAGCCGGGCAGCATATTGTAGATAATGGATGGTTTTTGGATTGAGCAAATGGACTTCACCATCCCTTTTCCATTGAAAAATACCACCTGCATCTAGTTTCGGTTTATTGGATGCATGCTTTAAAAATGCGGAACGATGCCTCGTGAGTACTTCCTGAGAGAGGTCATCAAACCCCAAACCTTCGATTCTCGAAACCGTGCTTTTAAAACATTTTTCAACTACTTCTTTATTCAGTCCAAGAATCTCAAAAATTTGAGCACCATGATAAGACTGGACAGTAGAGATGCCAATTTTAGACATTATTTTAAGTAGCCCTTTGTTGATAGCTTGAGTGTACTTTGCTAGTAAAACAGCTTCAGAAGAGGTTTTATTTTTTTTGCTGGGAATATCGAATTTGGCTTTTTCATTTAAATCCAAAATCGCTTCAAGAGCTAAATAGGGATTTACCGCATTGGCACCATATCCTATGAGCGTCGCAAAATGGTGGGTTTCTCTGACATCTCCGGTTTCAATGACCAAAGAAGTCGTGTTTCTCAAACCCGTTTGAATCAAATGGTGATGCACTGCTCCAGTAGCAAGAAGGGAGGGTACTGGTGCATTGGAAGCATGAATGTTTCTATCAGAAAGAATTAAAACATTGACACCATTTCTAGTTAAATCTTCTGCTTGTGCACAAATATGCTCCAAGGCTGCTTTTAAACGTCCTTTTTGACCATCCGCCTTAAACAGGATTTCTATTACACCTATTTTAAAATTAGGATGCCTAAGGTTTTTGATTTTTTGAAAGGCTTCATTTGTCAGCACTGGTGAATCCAGATGAATAAATTGGGCGTGTTTTTCGGTGGGTTCCAAAATATTACCAGATCCTCCCAGCATTGCAAAAAGAGACATGACCGAACGTTCCCGAATGGGATCAATTGGAGGATTGGTAACTTGAGCAAATAATTGCTTGAAATAATTGGAAAGATGCTGGGATTGATCAGACAAAACAGCCAGCGGCCAATCTGCTCCCATAGATCCAATCGGATCTTTTCCATCCTTAACCATAGGAGCAATCATCATTTTCAAATCTTCTTTGGTAAGACCAAATACTTGTTGTTTTTGAATGATGGGAATGTCATTTTCAATTGCTGCCTCCGTATCATTCAATTCCAAATCCTTCAATTTCAAACGGTTATCATCCAACCATTCTTTATAATTTCCTCTTTGACATACGACTCGTTTTAATTCTTCATCTCCAATAATTCGGTTTTCATCCAAATCTGCGATCAGCATTTTTCCAGGCTGCAATCGACCCTTCAACACAATTTTTGATTGGTCGAGTGGCAAGGCTCCTGCTTCAGAGGCCAAGTATAAAGTATTGTCACTGGTCAGGCAATAACGGGAAGGTCGCAATCCATTCCTGTCCAATGTTGCGCCAACCAATATTCCATCCGTAAAACAAATAGAGGCTGGACCATCCCAGGATTCCATCATCGTCTTATGGTATTCATAGAAGGCTTTTTTGTGGCTATCCATTTGATCATCATGCTGCCATGCTTCTGGAATCATCATCATCAAAGCATGCGGAAGCGTGCGACCACTTAAGACCAAAAACTCCATTACATTATCAAAACTAGCCGAATCCGAATGACCATCTCCAATTATAGGTTTGAGTTTTTCAAGCTCATCTTCAGAGAAAAGTTCGGTTTTGAGCAGGTGTTCTTTGGCTTTCCACCAATTGATATTGCCGTTGATGGTATTGATTTCCCCATTATGAGCGATGTAACGGAAGGGTTGAGCCAATTTCCACTTTGGGACTGTATTTGTGGAAAAACGGGAATGAACTAGTGCAATTGCAGACTCAAATAATTCATCTTGTAAATCTGGATAATAGGGTCGCAACTGTCCAGTCGTTAGCTGCCCTTTATACACAACAGTTTTATACGAAAAGGAAGTAATGTAAAAGTCGTCCTTAGATTGTGGAAAGGTATTATGAATATTGTGGGTGGCAAATTTTCTCAATACGAAGAGGCGGCGTTCCAATTGCTTCGGTTCCATCTCTTCTTTAGGTTTTACAAAAACATGCTCAATTCTTGGTTCTACTGCCACTGCACTATCTCCTAAATCTTCATTGTCAGTTGGGATTTTGCGATAATCCAATAATTCGAAGCCCAATTCATCTATATAATCATTGAAAAGCACTCGGCATTGGTTTCGAAGGACTCTATCCATCGGAAAAAAGACGGTTCCGACGCCATACTTTCCAAATTCAGGTAGTTGAAAGCCCATCTCCCTGGCTTTCTTTGAAAAAAAATGGTGAGGCACTTGAAGCAAAATGCCAGCCCCATCACCAGTGTTTTCTTCGAAGCCACAAGCTCCACGGTGTTCCATATTGTGAAGCATCGTCAATGCCTCTTCAATCAATTGATGCGATTTTACCCCATTCAAATTAGCAATCATGCCAATGCCGCAGGCATCTTTTTCTAACTGGGGAACATAGAGTCCTTGATTTGTTGCCATTGGAAAATGAAAATTGATTAGCTGTGGCTCCGGTTGTCGACCGGAGCTACTTATTACTTTTTATATATGGTCAGGTAAGCATTTCGGAAAAGTCGGACAGCAAAGATATAGGCATACCTTATTAAAAAGCAATTGCAAAAATGGCAACCAATCCCTTTTTTGAGTATAGAATTTTCAAATTTTACGATGTTCAAATATTTTTTTCATAATTATCTAATCCGAATTCTTACATAATATTCGTTGGCATCCCCCCTTTCAGAATAATATTATTCGGAAAAACTGACTAGTTCTCATAAAAATTTGGCTTAGTGTATTTTTTCCACTTTCTATTGCTGACATCTTTCGAACGACTTTCAAACTTGTAGTAAATGCCATAACTTTGTGGTTGTAAAGCGATTATAATTGGGAACTAATTTAAATTGTTTCTAATAGACACATTAATCATTACATCTTTTCATTTTAAGTCCTACCAAATCAACTAAGCATTAATTTTGTTAACGACCTGTTTTATGGTTAAATGATTGTTCACCACTTCCATTTAGCTATCAAACAATCCAACCATCCTAAACTATGAAAAAAATAGAAGCAATCGTTCGGCTCAACCGATTCGAAAAAGTTCGGGATGCACTGGCAACGATTGGGGTCAATTTCTTCACACTTCAGGAAGTGAAGGGCTACGGTTTGCAGAAAGGCAAACAAATGGTATATCGTGGCAGTGTGTATGATTCAGATTACATTGCCAGATTGCAGCTCAATATTTTAGCTACTGACGACAAGGTCTACGAAATCGTCGAAACTATTTTAAAAAGTGCCAAAACCGGAGAAGTAGGAGACGGAAAAATTGTCGTACTCGACGTGCAACAAGTAACCAGAATCCGAACTGGAGAAATGGCAGAATATGCGATTTAATTGTTGGCGGTTGAGGATTGTCAGCTGTCAGCATTTATCTTTCACTAAACTGAAAATCAATATTAACTAATTTTTGGCTTCAGGAATAGGTCATCTTTTTTCGGAAAAATCGGATGCTTTAACCTGAATTTGAACTAATCATTTGGGAATCTTCAAAAGGAGATTTTGACTTCTCTATTTCATTTTTTAATCAACAATGGTGTTGGTTAGAAGGTGAAAGCTATTTTAATTTTTAAAGAAATGAACGAAGCAATATTTACGACGAATAATTTATGGATCTTAATTGCAACAGTGTTGGTTTTTGTCATGCATCTAGGTTTTGCAACACTGGAAGCGGGATTTGTACAAAAAAAGAACACGGTTAATATTCTTTTTAAGAATTGCATGATTATCGCAATTGGCTTGCTAACTTATTGCCTTTGTGGCTTTAATTTAATGTACCCAGGAGGAGACGGAGGTGGATTTTTTGGATTCGCCGGGTTTGGCTTAAGTCTTCCGGAAGGTGCTGCAGGCGGAATTGAATACGCAGATGGTTCCTATCACTATTACACAGACTTTATTTTCCAGGCAATGTTTGCCGCTACATGTGCGACCATCGTCTCAGGTGCAGTCGCAGAGCGTATCAAATTAATGCCTTTCCTAATTTTCACCTTACTATTTGTATCCTTAAGTTATCCAATTACAGGTATGTGGAAATGGGGTGCTGGCTGGTTGGATGAGCTTGGTTTCTATGACTTGGCAGGTTCTACTATAGTACACTCTGTAGGAGGTTGGGGTGCATTGGCAGGCATTATCCTATTAGGAGCACGTAAAGGAAAATATACCAGCAAGGGAATCAAACCAATTCCAGGTCATAGCCTTCCATTGGCAACATTAGGGGTATTTCTCCTTTGGTTTGGATGGTTTGGATTTAACGGCGGTTCTGTTCTTTCAGCTGATCCTGCTGGTGTTGCCCTGGTATTTGTAACAACAAGTTTGGCAGCCGCTGCTGGAGCCATCGGAGCCTTTTTTGTATCCTACTGGATGTTCAAATCTCATGACTTATCTATGGTTTTGAATGGTATCCTTGGAGGCTTGGTCGGTATCACAGCAGGAGCAGACGTAGTGTCCATTACTTCTGCTTTGGCTATTGGTCTCATTGCTGGTGCAATCATTCCAATTTCGGTTGTTTTCTTTGACAGGTATTTGAAATTGGATGACCCTGTAGGAGCAACTTCTGTACACCTGGTCTGTGGAATATGGGGAACATTAGCTGTTGGAATTTTTGGAATTGGAGACTTTTCCTTCGTAACTCAATTAATTGGTGTTGCGGCTGTGGGAGCTTTTACATTTACTTTTGCCTTTGCGGCATTCTACGTCCTAAAAGTAACTGTTGGAATCAGAGTTTCTGAAGAGGAGGAGGTTAAAGGACTGGATATTGCAGAACACGATATGCCAGCGTATCAAGAACAACTAGAAGTTGCCGGCAATTATGAACTGGCTATTAAATAACAATAGACAACTTCAATAAAAATGGAAGCGAAAGATTCAAAACCTTTCGCTTCTGTTTAAGTTTCATACATTTCATTTAACAAAAGAGGCATCGAAAATTCGATGCCTCTATTTGAAAACGGGGAACCCGAATTCAAACATAGCAACTCAAAATTAAAACAATCTTTTCTTTTCAGCTTGGATTTGGTAGATAGATTTTGCTGCAATTAAAAAGACATGGTAAGAATCATTGTTCCATCTACTTACTAAAGGGTGGGAACCCTCCAAAAATCAGGCTGGTAATTCGAAAGATTTTCGAGTTTTCCGTTTTCGATTTTTCATTTTCTCAACGCGCATATGCTAGGCTTAAAGGCAATTTCAAGCATTTAGATGCTTTGTGTTGAGATATTCAAAAACTAAAAAAATTTGAATTATGAAAGCTCGAATCCTTACTTTTTCATTATTGATCTCTTTTTTATGTCTTGTTAACAATGCTTCTGCACAAGACAATTTCAAAAATGCAGACCTATTAACTACTGAAACTAAAAATGAAGAACCCGTTGAAGAGGAAGAAAAAACATTCTCAGTAAGCGGTTTCGTTGATGCTTATTATCAATACCATTTCCAGGAGCAACCATTCCCAACGAGTTTTACCGAAACGCACAATTCTTTTACGCCAGGTATGGCAAATGTCGTTTTATCCAAAGAAGGCAAATTTGGCTTTGTCGCTGACTTGGCAGTTGGGCCACGTGCCGAAGTTGCAAATGGATACAATGGAACAACCCTGGCAGTAATCAAACAATTGTACGTTTCTTACGGTGCAACTGACAATTTGACTTTTACATTGGGGAATTTTGGAACCCATGTGGGATATGAAGTCATTGATGCACCTGCAAACCTAAATTACAGCACATCTTACATGTTCTCCAATGGTCCCTTTTACCATACTGGTTTAAAGGCAGATGTTTCGATTACAGATAATTTTGGTTTCATGGTTGGTTTATTCAATGATACGGACTCCAAAATCGATGAAGTCAGCGGCAAACATATTGGTGCACAAATCAGTTTTTCATCTGGAGGGCTAGATGCTTACCTGAATTACATCGGCGGAAAAGATGACGATTCAGTTGCAGATAATGAAGTTTTCGGACATCAGATAGACTTAACAGCTACTTATGAGGTCAGTGACGCTTTTGCATTTGGTTTGAACTCCACTGTCAAGACAGTTGCACCAGACAAAGGCGACAATACCAGCTGGTTTGGCGCTGCTTTGTACGCCAATTATGCCTTTAATGATGCCTTCACCTTGGCACTTCGTGGCGAATACATCAGTGATGAGGATGGGTTGATAAGTGGTGTATCTGAAAACAACATTACCTCTTTGACACTTTCAGGAAATATTTATCTGGGTCCAATCACTTTGATTCCGGAAGTAAGACTGGATACCTCAAAAGAAGATGCTTTTTTGGATGATGCTGAATTGCCTACTGATAAAAGTGCAGCTTTCATTTTTGCAGCTGTTTATGCATTTTAAGAATAATTACGAACAACAGGGAGCCAGCTCAAGCATAGTATGAATATATCAAAGGTTGGGGGCATTTATTGGGTTTTAATAAATGCCCCGACTTTTGTTTTTAAAAAATCCCCTTCTAAATTCCAAATATTTCGAAAAAGTTAGTCTTAAATAAAAAATAATATTTCTTCTGCTTGAGAAATACTTACAATTATTCTCAATTTGATCATTAAAAAATAATTGCAAAAGATGCTGAGTCAGTTTTTTCCTCTTCTGAGTTGCAATAAATAAAAGAAGCGTATACATTTGTCAATCAATGTTTTATACGACAACATATCATTCTTTTCTTAATTGCGTGGCATCCACTGCTACTTCTAGTGCTCGTCGTCGTCGCCCATTGGGCGTATAATATTACATATCATCCCAGGGGTGGATAATTTTCTCCACTATTTTTATGAGCTACTTCGCTCAATTTTCCAATTGCTGTTAAAGACTAGTGTAGTTCACAATTTCAATATCGAATACTTTTCGGCATTGAATACAAATTTTTAAATGTCAAATGGATATAGAGATTCATGTTGCCACTGTATCACATTATCAATATGCAGATGAGATCAGTCAAACCATAGCACATTCTGCCAAGGTTCGTGGTACTGGCATAGCCCTCCGAACGCCTTCCTACCTGAAAGAAAAAATGATGAATGGCAATGGCATTATAGCCCTTAACGGTTCAGAGCTAGCTGGGTTTTGCTACATAGAGACCTGGGAGCACGGTCGTTTTGTCGCCAATTCGGGATTAATCGTCACACCAAAGTTTCGAAAAAAAGGAGTAGCCAAAATGATCAAAAAGCGCGCATTCGATCATGCAAGAGATAAATTTCCAGAAGCAAAAGTATTCGGCATAACAACGAGTTTGGCAGTCATGAAAATCAATTCTGAGTTGGGCTACAAACCGGTTACTTTTTCAGAGTTGACTCAAGATGAAGTATTCTGGAAAGGATGTCAAAGTTGTCCCAATTACGAGATTCTGGAAAAAAATGAACACAAACTCTGCCTTTGCACGGGAATGCTTGCTCCTTCAAAAACGATGGAAATGAAATTCCATTTAGACCACATGATTATCCACGGACAGGAAGCACCTTAAAAATCAAAAACATGATTCAAAAAATTAAAACCATGAAAAAAGTCGTATTAGCTTATTCTGGAGGTTTGGATACTTCCTTCTGCATCAAATATCTGAGTGTTGAAAAGGGAATGGAAGTTCATGCGGTCACCATTGACACAGGTGGATTTTCCAAATCAGAAAAGCAAAATATTGAGGAAAGAGCGTATCATTTAGGTGCCACTTCCTATACCTGTATTGATGCACTTCCCCAATTTTATGAAAAGTGTATTCGGTATTTAATTTATGGCAATGTACTTCGAAACAACACCTATCCATTATCTGTAAGTGCAGAGCGAACTTTCCAGGCCCTTGAAATCATCAAACACGCCAATATAATTGGTGCAAATGCCATTGCTCATGGCAGTACAGGTGCCGGCAATGATCAGGTACGTTTTGATTTGGTCTTCCAGGTGCTTGGTAAAAATCCGGAAATTATTACGCCTATTAGAGACCTGCAACTATCGAGACAAGACGAAATAGAATACTTAAAAAAACATGGCTTTGAATGGTCATGGGAAAAAGCACAGTACTCCATCAATTGTGGAATATGGGGTACCAGCATTGGCGGATCTGAAACACTCACTTCCTCAAAAAGTCTGCCCGAAACTGCCTGGCCGAGTCAACAACAATCTGAACAGCCAAGTGAAATTGAATTGGAATTTGAAAAAGGTGCATTGAAAGGATTGAATGATCAATCTTATGATGACCCAATTGAAGTCATACAAGCCTTGCAAAGCCTTGCAGCACCCTACGCCATAGGAAGGGACATTCACGTAGGAGACACTATTATTGGAATCAAAGGAAGGGTCGGTTTTGAAGCTGCTGCACCAATGATCATTTTAAAGGCGCATCATCTTTTGGAAAAACACACCTTGACCAAATGGCAACAATACTGGAAAGAGCAATTGGCAAATTGGTATGGGATGTTACTCCACGAAGGTCAGTTTTTAGACCCGGTTATGAGAAATATTGAAACCTTTTTGGAGGACAGCCAGCAAAAAGTTTCGGGAAAAGTCTACATCAAACTCTATCCATATCGATTTGAGTTACAGGGGATCGCCTCTGAAAATGATTTAATGAATTCAGCATTTGGTCAATATGGAGAAATGAATACTGGCTGGACTGGTGAAGATGTAAAGGGATTCACCAAAGTATTTGCCAATCAATTGAACATTTATCAAAAGGTTTCAGCAGTCAATGCTTTTTAGTGCGCTAAAACTAATGATTAAAAAAATCTTCGGCATCGAGCCGCATAGCGGCAATGCTACAACAAACTATCAAATTAACATCATGATACGAGTCGGAATTATCGGAGGAGCTGGATATACAGCTGGAGAATTGTTGAGGATACTCTTCTATCATCCAGAAGTAACTGTAAGTTATGTCCATAGCCAAAGTCAAACAGGTCAACTAGTGAGTAACATTCATACAGACCTTGTCGGAGAAGTCTTTATGGCTTTTACCGATGAGGTTTCTTTCGAAGTCGATGTAATTTTTCTATGCATGGGGCATGGTCGATCCAATGCATTTTTGAAGGCTTTTCACCCCCCGGAGGACATTAAAATAATTGATTTAAGCAATGAATTTCGTTTGAAGGATTCCTCCAAGGGCTTTATATATGGTTTGCCAGAATTAAATAAGGCAGTTATCCAAAAGGCAAATTTTGTTGCCAATCCAGGTTGCTTTGCCACTGCCATTCAATTGGCACTTTTGCCCCTTGCAAAGGCTAGACTATTAGATAATCCCATACACATTCACGCCATTACTGGCTCAACTGGGGCTGGTCAAAAACCAATGGAAACGACCCACTTCAGTTGGCGCAATAATAACCTGTCAGTTTATAAACCATTCAAGCATCAGCACTTGGGTGAGATCCGGCAGAGTCTGGAGTCCCTGGATGATAATTTTGAGGAAGAAATCAATTTCCTCCCAATCCGAGGAGCATTTACCAGAGGCATTTTTGCCAGCATATATACCAAATCTGAAATTTCAGAAGAATACCTATTGAAGCTTTATGATAGTTTTTATGAAGATCATCCTTTTGTCATATTAAGTCAACAAAATCCTGATCTCAAGCAGGTTGTTAACACCAACAAATGTGTCCTTTTTTTAGAAAAGCACAATGATAAACTGCTGATAATAAGCGCTATAGACAATTTGGTCAAAGGAGCTTCTGGACAAGCTGTTCAAAACATGAACTTGATGTTTGGTCTGGAAGAAACGATTGGCTTAGGTCTAAAAGCAATGGCATTTTAAAACAAAAAACAATGAATTTATTCAAAGTATATCCACTTTTCGATCTAGAAATAAGTAGTGGAAAAGGCAGCTATGTCTGGGACAAAAATGGTCAAAAGTACCTAGACTTCTATGGTGGGCATGGTGTGATTTCAATTGGGCACTGTCACCCCCATTATGTAGAACGCATTTCAAAGCAACTGGAGCAGTTAGGCTTTTATTCCAATTCAGTTCAGAATACAATTCAAGCAGATTTAGCGAAAAAACTGGGACAGGTTTCCGGATTTGATGATTACCACGCTTTTTTCGTTAATTCAGGAGCAGAAGCGAATGAAGTAGCTTTGAACCTTTCCTCTTTTTACAATGGAAAAACCAAAGTCATCAGCTTTAAAGGCGCTTTTCATGGTCGTACTGCTGCGGCAGTTAATATTACGGACAATCCCAAAATCCAATCTCCATTAAGTTGCCTTTTTGAAAAAGAATATCATAGCCTGAATGATTTGGAAAGTGTAGAAGCAAGTTTAAGTCATGGAGACGTATGTGCGGTTGTGGTAGAGGGGATACAGGGTATTGGAGGTATTCATGTTCCAGAACCTAACTTTTTGCAATCCCTTTCTAAACTCTGTAAAGCAAATAATGCTGTTTTGATTTTGGATGAGGTTCAGTCTGGTTATGGTCGTAGCGGTCAGTTTTTTGCTTTCCAACTTGCAGGAATTGAACCTGACCTAATCACAATTGCCAAAGGCATGGGCAATGGATTTCCGATAGGTGGAGTTTTGATTCATCCAAAGTTTGAAGCTCAGTATGGTCAATTGGGAAGCACCTTTGGTGGCAATCATTTGGCTAGTACCGCTGGATTGGCAGTACTGGAAGTCATTGAACAAGAAGGACTTATCCAAAATGCCGCAACAATGGGGGCTTATCTTTTTGAAAATTTAATGGAGCTAGATGGTTTGGTAGAAATCAGAGGAAAAGGGCTGATGATAGGGTTGGAATTCGAATTTCCAATTAAATCGATGTGCCAAACACTTTTGTATGAAGCAAAAGTATTTACGGGTTCTTCATCCAATCCCAAAGTTATAAGGTTGCTTCCCCCTTTAAGCATTTCCAAAGCCGAAGCAGATTTATTTCTCGAAAAACTCCATTCTGTCTTAAAGCAATTTTTGATAGTTGTTTAAAAAGTAAATAACAAATGAAGCATTTCACATCCATAAAAGATGTTGCCGATATTGATTTATTGATAAAGAAAGCAATTTATTTAAAAAATAATGAAAGCAATATTGGTGAGCTGGGAAAGGGAAAAACATTGGGCTTACTATTCTTTAACCCAAGCCTTCGAACTCGAATAAGCACACAAAAAGCGGCTCAAATGCTTGGTTTTTCTGTGATTACGCTTAATGCCAATGAAGGTTGGAAGTTGGAGTTTGAAGATGAAGTCATCATGAATACTGATAAAGCAGAGCATGTCAAGGAGGCAGCCAGGGTAATAAGCCAATATTGCGATGTCATCGGCATCCGTTCTTTTCCGACATTGCAAAATCAGGAGCAGGACTATCAGGACTTAGTTTTGAATAAATTCATCGAATTTGCTTCCGTCCCAATTTTGAGTTTGGAATCTGCCATCCGTCATCCGCTTCAATCACTGGCAGATGCAATGACCATTGAAGGGCATAAAAAAAATAAGCGCACAAAGGTGGTCTTGACCTGGGCACCTCATCCCAAAGCACTTCCTCAGGCAGTCCCCAATTCATTTGTGGAATGGATGCGCGCCTGGAGAGCAGTAGATTTAACCATAACCCATCCCAAGGGGTATGAATTATCAACTTGTTTCACTCAAAATGCCAAAATAGAATACAATCAAAAACAAGCATTCGAAGGGGCAGATTTCGTTTATGCAAAAAATTGGTCCTCTTTTTCGAGCTATGGAAAAATACTTTCACAGGATAATAGGTGGAAAATAACCCCAGAACACATGGCTTTAACCAATAATGGAAAATTCATGCACTGCCTTCCTGTTCGACGAAATGTGGTTGTGGATGGAGAGGTACTGGATGGTCCCAATTCACTAGTCATTGAGCAAGCCAATAATCAAAATTATGCGGCTCAAGCAGTGCTCTCCGAAATATTGCAAAAATCATTACATTAATATGAAAGCTCCATTAAGCATATTAAAAATAGGCGGGAAAATTCTAAGCGACGAGCAAAAACTGAAGCGGTTCTTAAAAGATATTGCTCTGATCAAAGGTTATAAAATATTGATTCATGGAGGTGGGAATGAAGCAAGTCAGTTGTGTCAACAACTTGGTATAACTACACAGATGCTAAATGGTCGTCGAATTACAAACTCCCCAACCCTTGAGGTGGTGACCATGGTTTATGCAGGATTGATTAATAAACGAGTGGTTAGTCAATTGCAAGCTTATGGTTGCAATGCGATGGGTTTATCGGGAACAGATGGGAACATCATTACTTCCCAAAAAAGACCCGTAAATAATATAGACTTTGGTTTGGTAGGAGATATTGAAATTATCAATAGTAAACGAATCATCAATTTGCTTGAGTCTGGTATCACACCCGTCTTTTGTAGTATTACTCATAATGGCAAAGGACAATTATTGAATACCAATGCAGATTCAATTGCTACCGAAATTGCAAGTGCAATGACGGGTGACTTTGAGGTGAATTTGAAATTCTGTTTTGAAAAAGAAGGTGTTTTAGCAAACCCTGAAGATGAACGCTCTATTATGGAAAGTATATCAAAATCCGATTATCCGATCTACAAAAGAAAGGGAATCATTTCCAATGGTATGATTCCCAAAATTGACAATGCATTTTTAGCTAAAGCCAATGGAGTCAATCAGGTTTTTATCGCAAAAACAGAAATACTATGATGACCGATATGCTCCAATTGCTCCAACAACTCATTGCGACTCCTTCTTATTCCAAAGAGGAAGATCAAACAGCAGGCATCATTCAACAATTCTTGAATTCGAAAGGAATCAATGCACATCGAAAGCTCAATAATGTTTGGGCATTCAATCAAAATTATGATTCAACAAAGCCAACAGTGTTGCTCAACTCGCATCATGATACCGTCCGCCCAGTCTCTGGTTGGAAAAGAAATCCCTTTGAGCCTAGCATTGAAGATGGAAAATTATTTGGGCTTGGCAGCAACGACGCAGGAGCTTCATTGGTCGGATTACTAGCTACATTTTGGCATTATTATGAAACACCAGGCCTGCCCTTCAATTTACTATTCCTTGCCAGTGCAGAGGAGGAAATTTCTGGAAAAAATGGAGTGGCTGCTGTATTGCCTGAGTTGGGAAACATCGCCTATGGAATAGTAGGAGAACCCACTCAAATGCAAATGGCAATCGCAGAAAAGGGATTGATGGTGGTGGATGCAGTTACCACTGGAAAAGCAGGTCATGCAGCGAGAGATGAAGGAGAAAATGCCATCTATAAATCACTGCAGGATATCTATACCATCAAAAATCACAAATTCCCAAAGGTCTCTGAATTATTGGGGGAAGTGAAAGTAACCGTCACCCAAATAAATGCAGGTACGCAACACAATGTCATCCCTGATACCAGTCAATTCGTGATAGACATTCGAACCAATGAACACTACACCAATAAGGAAGTCCATCAAATTTTGCAAAATACAGTTCAATCAAAATTACAGCCTCGCTCTTTTAGATTAGGTTCGAGCAGTATCTCCAAACAACACCCTATTGTTCAAAAAGGAATGACTTTGGGGCTTTATTGCTTTGGCTCCCCTACTCTATCGGATCAAGCTTTGATGCCATTTCCGACTTTAAAAATTGGCATTGGTAACTCTTCTCGCTCTCATACTGCGGATGAATTCGTGTATTTGGAAGAATTGGAGAAGGGGATTGAGCTTTATAAGCGATTGTTGGCGGTCTAGAAACGGTAATTGTGAGGGAATCGGGATCAGATCGTTTCACTATCAGAGGTCAGACTGATCTGACTTCTAACCTCTGACAGTGAAACGATCTGAATAATTAAAACAAAAGGACTATGAAACTTTGGCAAAAGGAACAGGAAATCGATAAAAAGATTGAGGCATTTACTATTGGACAAGACGCCGAGTTGGATCTTCTATTGGCGAAATACGATGTACAAGGATCATTGGCACATATTGAAATGCTTTGTAGCATTGGGTTATTGTCTACAGATGAATTGGTGTCATTGTCTAAAGAATTGAAAAATATTGCCATAACCATTGAGAGTCAAACCTTTGTAATAGAATATGGAATTGAAGATGTGCATTCTCAAATTGAATTGCTACTGACGCGAAAGTTAGGAGCCATTGGGAAAAAAATTCATGCGGGACGGTCCCGAAACGACCAGGTGCTTGTGGATCTTCGCTTGTTTTTCAGAGCCGAAATTCTGGAAATTGTTGAACGAACCAAACAGCTTTTTGAAATACTGCAAAAGAAAAGTGAGGCACATAAAGACATTTTGATGCCTGGATATACGCACACGCAAGTAGCCATGGTTTCCTCCTTTGGTTTGTGGTTTGGAGCATATGCCGAATCTTTGGTTGATGATTTGCAAATGCTTTTGGGAGCATACAGGGTTATCAACCAAAATCCCCTTGGTTCTGCGGCTGGCTATGGCTCTTCTTTTCCCTTAAATCGAACAATGACTACCCAAGTTCTGAAATTTGAGGATTTGGCTTATAACTCCATCTATGCGCAAATGGGAAGGGGTAAAACAGAATTGTTTTTTAGCTATGGAATAGCCGCACTATCAAATACATTAGGCAAATTGGCTAGTGATATATGCCTATTTGCTTCTCAAAATTTTGGTTTTTTAAAATTACCCGATGCATTTACCACTGGATCTAGCATCATGCCGCATAAAAAAAACCCGGATGTTTTTGAGTTAATTCGCGGGCGATGCAATTTACTGGCTTCCTTGCCTACACAAATTAATGCCCTTATTGGAAACCTGATGAGCGGTTATCACCGAGACATGCAATTGTTAAAAGAAGTGTTATTTCCAGCTATTCAAAACATGAAACAATGTATTGAAATGATGGCTTTTGCATTGGAAGAAATACAAGTCAATCCAAACATTTTAAACGCAGAGCAATACCAATATTTATTCACCGTAGAAGCAGTCAATGAGGAAGTTGAAAAAGGGATGCCTTTTCGAGAAGCTTATCAGAAAATTGGACAACAAGTGGAACAAGGGACTTTTTTACACAAAGGAGCAATCAAGCATACGCATGAAGGCAGTATTGGAAATTTGTGTAATACAGCAATCCATTCCAAAATGGAAAATGTATTAAAAGAATTTAGGAATTGACTTAAGCCGAATTCCGACTGGCATTAATATTCCCATAAAGTGACCGCATCACCATCTTTTCATAAACTGCTCGATTCGGATCATCATTTGCTATTTTCTGTAAAGCATACTGTTGAATCGTCAAAAGCGGCAACACCATTTTCTCGCGAATTTCAATAGAAGTCTTGGAAAGCTGCTCTTCCTGCATCAAGCTTTCGTATCCACTGATTTCCAGCATCATTTTTTTAGATAAGTCAAATTCGGAAAAGAGGATATTCCAAAATGCTCCAAATTCGGGGTGCTCCCTCATGTATGCTGTTAGTGGAAAAAAGGTTTTGGTCATCGACATCATGCTGTTCAAAATAAGGGTTTTGAAAAAGGCCTGATTGTGAAATAAGTCAACCACCTCTTGAATTCTGCCCTGGTTTTTCAAAGCTAAAATAGCGGTACCAATCCCAAAATAGCCAGGTACATTTTGCTTCAACTGACTCCAGGAGCCAACAAATGAAATCGCCCTCAAATCTGATAGGGTCAATTGTTTTTTATTCCCTCTTTTAGCTGGACGGCTTCCAATATTTGCCTTGCCATAATATTTAAGCGTACTCATCTTTTCGAGATAAGGGACAAATTTGGGGTGTTTCTTCAGTGCTTCATATTTCTGGAAACTGGTATTTGCCAATTCATTCATCAAAGCCCTTTCCTCCGAACTAAATTTATTTTTTTCGTTATCAAAAATATCATTGGAAATACCCGCTGTGATGAGCTGCTCACAATTGTACATGAATTGATCAATTGTCCCATACATGCTGGTTACTGTCTGCCCCTGAATCGTCAATTGGATTTCGTGATTGGCAATTTTCTTGCCTTGAGCAGCATAAAATCGAGCTGTTTTCCCACCTCCACGCGCAGGTGGTCCGCCTCGCCCGTCAAAGAACACGACTTTGATGCCATTTTCATCTGAAACCTCAGAAAGTTGTTCTTTGGCATTAAAGATCCCCCAATTGGCTTTTAAATAACCACCGTCCTTGGTTCCATCGGAGAACCCCAGCATAATGGTTTGTTTTTGCTTTCGACGAAGCAAATGATTGTTGTAAACCTCCAATTTATAAAGTCTGTCCATGATTTGGCGAGCATTGCTCAAGCCCTGAATGGTTTCAAAAAGTGGGACAATATCAAATGTAATTTCTTCATCTTTCCAACCACAAAATTTAAATAAGGCATAGACATTCAAGACCGCGAAAATATCTTCTGAATTGGAGATAATGTAGCGATTACAACCCTGTTCACCATTGAGCTGCTGAATGGTTTTGAGTTGTTTGATATTTCGAATGGTATCAGCAATCAATTCATCATCAAATGAGGCTTCATCGACACTTATTTCCGTATGGGTTAAAATCGTTATCAACTCTTCTTCACCAAGTGAATCAAAAGCCTTTTCAGACAAGTTGTATTTTTCAAAAATTGCCTCAATTGCTGCCTGATGTTTCCGGCTATCCTGACGAATATCCAGAGTTGCAAAATGTGTTTTGAAGATACTGACTTTTGTAATCAAAGCATTCAAATCACTGAGAAACAGAGAATTGTATTCTTCAATTAAAAAGGTGCGAACTTTTATTAGATCGGATAAAAGCTCTTCACTTGACAAATCCGAATGAATCGCAAACATATTTTTATATAAGCGATCACTCAATGTTTGTAAAATAGGCTCAACTTTTCTAAATGTAAGTCGCCTTCTCAAGGTTTTTAACTCATTATAGTAGCATTTCATCAACGTCATCCGCAATTCATTGGCCACTTTTAGGGTAGTTTCTGAAGTAACAAAAGGATTGCCATCGCGATCCCCTCCTGGCCAAAAACCCAATTGGATGAGTTCTGTATTTTCCAGAGGAGTATTTTCAGGTAGTAATTTTTGAATGTCCTGATACAATTTTCCAATCGCATCATAATACACATATCTCAAATAGTAAATGATGCTTTTGGCTTCATCAAATGGGGTGGGTTTGGATTTATTTAAAAAAGAGGTAAGCCCCAATTGCTTCAATAAAGGGGCAATTTCATAAATATGATCTTTTGAAATAGCATCTTGTAGATCATGGATAATACCTTGAATAGAAGAAGGGTAAAATTGAGTTGGATGAGCAGTGAAAACAATCCGAATCCCAAAATCCTGCAATTTTTCAAGCAATGCCTCAGCTTGGTTTTGTGCTTTGGCAAACTGGTAAATATTTCCAAAAGGGTTGGTCTCATGGGTTTCTTCAAATGCCGCGTCTTCTACACTATCAAAAAGCACTACCTGCCGCTCTACATATTGAATAATCCGAAACAGAAAATCAATTTGAGCTTGCTCCGTTTCAAACTTTGTATGCCTTGCAAAAAACTCTTCCACAATCTCCACTGGATTCTTTCCTTCCGAAAATCCTTCTCTGCTTTCCTCATATAAAATTGGAATCAACATGCCAATGTTAGACATCTTTTCAAAAGGCAGATTCATGAAAAGACTATTGTAAACATGATACTTGTTGAGCACCAAATCATTGAATTTTCGGAGGATATCTTGCGATTTCATTTTGTTGGTGTTTTAAAGGCACAAACATAAAAAGTCAAGCGCATAACTCAGGTATAGAAAAGTTTAACTTTTATGAAACATAAAACCTGTACAGGGAATCTAAACAACTGAAATTCAAACGAATACTAATCCTGTAGCACTGTTACTCATGCCGCTTTTTCAATATTTCAACTATATCTCGCAGCTCAAATCCTTTTGCCTGAAGCAGCACTAAAAAATGATAGATCAAATCAGCCCCCTCATTGAGAAAAAGATCGTCATTTTGATCTTTGGATTCGATAATTAGTTCCACCGCCTCTTCTCCTACCTTTTGAGCTATTTTGTTGATGCCTTTTTGGAATAATTCAGAAGTATAGGACTTTTCAGAAGGATTGATTCTTCGTTTTTGTATGACGCTTTCCAGTGTGTCCAAAAAGGACTTCTCTTTGATATTTTTTTCTTCAAAACAAGTATCTGAACCCGTATGACAAACCACTCCTTTAGGCTTCACTTTGATTAAAAGGGAATCATTGTCACAATCTGCCTGGATAGATTTTAATTCCAAAAAATTGCCGGAAGTCTCACCTTTTGTCCACAAACGGTTTTTGCTTCTGCTGAAAAAGGTGACTCTTTGATCTGCAATTGTTTTATCCAATGCTTCCCGATCCATATAACCCAACATTAGGACTTTACTCGTTTCAAAATCCTGAATGATAGCAGGAAGTAATCCATTCCCCTTTTCAAAGTCTAACTTTTCTATTATTTGTTTTTCCATAATTTAATCTGAATAAACATGCTTATACCGAATTATGGTAGTAAAAAAGAGAAACTACTCAAATCCTTGATAGTCTATTTGTTGTAGGTTGTCAGTTTGATTAAATGACAACTGACAACCTACAACAAAACATTATAACTAGATTTTTGAATATCAACGCTTTAAGTGTTTGCCCAAAAATCCAGGATAACTTAAATTCTAACCGGAATTTCTTCCTGTTTCAAATACTGTTTCAAATCAGGAATTCCAATCTCCCCAAAATGAAAAATACTCGCTGCAAGACCTGCATCTGCTTTCCCGTAAGTAAAAACCTCCTTGAAATGTTCCATTTTACCAGCTCCTCCTGAAGCGATGATGGGAACTGAAACGCTTTCTGAAAGTTCAGCTAAAATGTCACAGGCAAAACCATTTTTGGTGCCGTCGTGATTCATGGAGGTAAATAGAATTTCACCTGCACCTCGTTCTACAGCTTCTTTTCCCCAATCCAATAGAAGATGTTCCGTTTGAATCCTCCCTCCATTCAGAAAAACAAACCACTGATTATCAATCAATTTGGCATCAATCGCTATGACGACAAATTGACTTCCAAAGCCGCTTGCGATTTCTTCTATGAAATCGGGTCGGCGAACCGCTGCTGAATTGATAGATACTTTATCTGCTCCAGACGCCAGCAATATTTCGACATCCTCGAAGGAAGCAATACCCCCACCAATGGTAAAGGGAATATTTAGATTTTCAGCTACCAATTTTGCCAGTTTTGCCACTGTTTTTTGTTTTTCATGGGTAGCTGTGATGTCCAAAAAAACGAGCTCATCAGCCCCTTGATCACTATATAATTTTCCCAGCTCAATGGGGTCTCCCGCGTCTCTAATATTTTCGAAATTGATACCTTTTACGGTCCGACCATTCTTGATATCCAGACAGGGTATGATTCGTTTTGCAAGCATTTAATTGAATTTAGAAAGTGTTGTCAGGTCCAGTTTTCCTTCGTAAATCGCTTTTCCTATTATAGCTCCGTAACAACCAATTTCTTTGAGCTTTTCCAATTCCTCTTTACTTGTTACCCCACCACTTGCGACCAATTTTAATTTTGGAAAACGGGTCACGATTTGTTCGTATAGTGCTACCGCACTTCCCTTAAGTAATCCGTCTTTCGAGACATCTGTACAAATTACGTATTGAATACCACTAGATTGATAGCTTTCCAAAAATTCAAAAAGCTCGTATTGACTTTCTTCTTGCCAGCCGTGAACCGCGATCTTCAGGTTTTTCACGTCGGCTCCCAAAATGATTTTTTCACTACCATAATCAGCAAGCCATTGCTCAAATACCGCTCGATTTTTTACGGCAATGGTTCCCCCAGTAATTTGATCAGCCCCACTTTCAAAAGCGATTCGAACATCTTCATTCCGCTTCAGACCACCACCAAAGTCAATACGGAGTTTGGTCTGTTTGGCTATTTTTTGCAGTATTTTATAATTGACAATTCGACCGCTTTTAGCCCCATCCAAATCTACCAGGTGTAATCTGGTAAATCCTTCACTTTCAAAGGCTTTGGCAACTTCCAAGGGGTTTTCGTTATAAACTTTCTTAGTGGCATAATCTCCTTTAGTCAAACGAACGCATTTGCCTTCAATAATGTCTATAGCGGGTATGATATACATGGAATTACAGTTTTATAAAATGTTCTAAAATGCGTTCGCCTACCCTTCCTGATTTCTCGGGGTGAAATTGAGTTGCGAAGAAATTATCTTTCTGAATAGCCGCACTAAATGGTAAAACATAATCAGTTGTAGCGGTAGTGTAAATGCCTTTTTCGACATAATAGGAGTGGACGAAATAGACAAAATCTCCATCCATAGTATCCTTAAATTGAACAGGATTAAGTCCGGAAATTTGATTCCAGCCGATGTGGGGTACCTTTATTCCTGAATTGACAGGCTTGAATTTTCGAACTTTTTGAGGGAAAATCCCTAAACATGCGGTGTCTCCTTCTTCTGAATATTCACAGAGCAACTGCATCCCCAGACAAATGCCCATCACCGGTTGTTGTAGATTTTTGATAACTTCATTTAATCCCTCCTGCTTCAAAAAAGCCATGGTTGAAGAAGCTTCTCCAACTCCTGGAAAAATGACTTTATCTGCTTTTTTTATTAAATCATGATCACGGGTCAGCGTCGCTTCTATGCCTAGTCGCTTCATAGCGAAAAGTACAGATTGTACATTTCCTGCATTGTAATCGATGATTGCTAGTTTCATTTCTGTGGTATTTTAAAGCTCCGTAGCCGCCCAATTTATTGGGCAGGCTTTAGAAAAATTCTGCTTTCCAGCCAGCCCAATAAATTGGGCGGCTACAAAATCCCTTTCGTAGTCGGCAACTGCTTAATCCGCTTCTCATCTCTTTTAATCGCCATTTTTATCGCCCTCGCGAAAGCCTTGAAAATTGCCTCAATTTTGTGGTGTTCATTGGTACCTTCTGCTTTGATATTCAAGTTGCAAAGAGCAGCATCTGAGAAACTCTTGAAAAAATGGGAAAACATCTCCGTTGGCATTTTTCCGATCATCTCACGTTTAAAAGTTGCCTCCCAAACCAGCCAATTGCGTCCTCCAAAATCAAGAGCAACCTGTGCCAGGCAGTCATCCATAGGCAGGCAAAACCCATATCTTTCAATTCCTGCTTTGCTTCCCAATGCCTTTTTGAAAGCCTCTCCAAGTGCAATCCCTGTATCTTCAATCGTGTGATGCTCATCAATGTGGAGATCTCCTCTTGTGGCGACTTCCAAATCAATTCCAGAATGCTTTGCCAATTGATCGAGCATGTGATCGAAAAAACCTATACCAGTTTGGTTATTTGAACGTCCTGTTCCGTCGAGATTTAATTGTATGCTTACGTCGGTTTCTTTGGTTTTTCTAATATGAGTTACCAATCTCTCCGGTAGGAGTAAAAATTGATAGATTTCATCCCAATTTTGAGTAGTTAAGGCGATGACATCCTTTAGTCTTTCCGCATTCCCCTGTACCTCATCAACTCCCAAATCTGGATTGTTATTTAGCCAGATCCCTTTTGC
The DNA here is from genome assembly GCA_041941305.1 of Saprospiraceae bacterium. Lineage (GTDB taxonomy): Bacteria > Bacteroidota > Bacteroidia > Chitinophagales > Saprospiraceae > JANSWP01. The sequence continues at coordinate 138,766 of JBGTQJ010000004.1, read as the reverse complement.
TCCAAGGTTTTTTGCCAACTCAATATCTGTCAATCGATCCCCAACTACAAATGAGTTTTTTAAATCATAATCACCTTCTATGTAATGAGTCAACAATCCTGTTTGAGGCTTTCTGGTAGATGCATTCTCATGAGGAAATGTCCTGTCAATCAAAACTTCGGAGAAGTGAATCCCTTCGTTTTCAAAAGCTTGGATAATTTTATTGTGAGCAGGCCAAAATGTTTCTTCTGGAAAGGAGTCCGTCCCCAATCCATCTTGATTTGTAATCATGACCAACTCGTAATCCAGTTCTCGTACAATTTTGCTCAAATTTTGAAAGACCTTGGGATAAAATTCCAGCTTCTTCAGACTATCCAATTGGTAGTCTTCAGGAGGTTCGATCACAATGGTTCCATCCCGGTCGAGGAAAAGTATTTTTTTCATGCTCAATTTTGAGTTTTAGATGAGGAAGTTTTAAACAAATTCAAATGCCTTAGTAGCTGTTGATTTTCTGCTGGTGTACCGACTGAAAACCGGAGACATCCTTCGCAAAGTGGCACTTTGGAGCGATTGCGAACAATGATGCCATTATCCATCAAAAAATGGAACAACTCATCTACCCGTTCCACTTTGACGAGCAAGAAATTTGCGGCTGAAGGATATACCTTTTGGACAAAATCGAATTTCAATAATTCATTTTTCAATGTGGTTCTCTGAGCCAAAATCTCTGTAACTTCTCGTTTATATTTTTCTATTTGCAATGATTGGAGCGCTATCTTTTGAGTCAATCCATTTACATTGTAGGGTGGCTTAATTTTATTTAGCAGATCAATTATCTCTTTAGAAGCAAAAGCCATCCCCAGGCGAATACCCGCCAAACCCCAGGCTTTGGAAAATGTTTGGAGTACAACCAAATTTGGGTATTTTTTCAACCAGGTAGTGCAACTTTGTCGTTTTGAAAAATCAATATAGGCTTCATCTACAACGACAATTCCAGGAAATTCGGCAATCAATTTTTCCAAAACCCGAACTTCAAAATCATTACCTGTTGGATTATTGGGACTACACAAAAAAAGCATTTTGACATTTCCCTCCGTAGCATTAAGAATCTTCTCTATATCAGGTTGGAAATTGGATTGTAATGGAATTGACCGAATGTTGACATTTGAAATACTGGCGGATACCGCATACATTCCATAAGTTGGAGGTAAAATGAGGATTTCATCCTGCCCAGGTTCACAAAAAATCCTAATCAATAAATCAATTGCCTCGTCACTTCCATTACCTAGAAAAATTTGTTCTTTTGAAAGGTTTTTGATTTCAGCAATTTTCTTTTTCAATTCTTTTTGCAAAGGATCAGGATAACGGTTCAGATCTGATTCAAAGGGATTCTCATTGGCATCCAAATAAATATCCGCCACTCCCTTGAATTCATCTCTTGCCGAGGAATAAGGTTGAAGGTTCCTAATATTTTCACGTACCAACTTTTGAATATCCATGATTCTAAATTTCTTGTAGCCGAATAGATACAGCACGCTTGTGTGCCATTAATTCCTCTGCTTCTGCCATGACTTCAACTGTTTTTCCAATATTCTTCAAGCCTTCTCTGGACAGCTTCTGATAGGTAATTTTTTTGACAAATGCATCCAGTGAAACACCACTATAGGCTTTGGCAAAACCATTGGTTGGCAAAGTATGATTGGTACCGGAGGCATAATCCCCTACACTTTCCGGTGTATAATTGCCCAAAAAAACAGAACCTGCATTGACAACTTTTTCGGCAATTCGTTCCGGATCCTGGTATGCAATAATGAGATGTTCAGGAGCGTAATAATTCACCAATTCAATAGCTTCTTCTTCATCTTTAGCAAGAATAGAAACGCTATTTTCCAATGCTTTTGTGGCAATTTCCCTTCGGGGCAAATCCTTCAGTTGTAGTTCAATCTCTCTCAATACAGCATTAATTACCTTTTCATCCAAACTTACCATAACGACCTGACTATCAATCCCATGCTCTGCTTGTGAAAGCAAATCTGCAGCAACAAACCGAGGATTGGCACGCTCATTCGTCAACACCAAAACCTCGGAAGGACCAGCTGGCATATCAATTGGAATACCTTCTTTATTGATTAACATCTTGGCGGTAGTGACAAACTGATTGCCAGGTCCAAAAATCTTGTAAACTTTAGGAATACTTTCTGTTCCATATGCCATAGCAGCAATTGCCTGTGCACCACCTACCTTGAATATCTTTTCAATACCAATGAGTTGAGCGGTGTACAAAATTGCGGGATGTATTGAACGATTTTGTTGAGGAGGGGTACATAAAATAATTTCCTTACAACATGCTATTATTGCCGGTACTCCCAGCATCAAAACCGTGGAAAATAATGGAGCCGTCCCTCCTGGAATGTACAACCCTACTTTCTGAATGGGAACACTTTTCCTCCAGCACTCGACCCCCGACATCGTTTCTACTGTCTTAGGTGTTTCCTTCTGGGATTCGTGAAAGGCTTTGATATTCGAATAGGCAGTTTGGATAGCCTGCTTCAATTCATCAGATACTATTTTTTTTGCATCGGCTAATTCTGTTTCCGACACTTCTAATTGAGTCATTTCAACACCATCAAATTGTTTTGAATAATCAAAAAGTGCCTGGTTGCCTTTTTCTTTTACCTTTTTCAATATGGCCCCAACTGTTGTCTCCAGTTCAGAAAAATCAAATGTTGGACGTTTTAAAATTGCTCCCCAGTTTTCTTTTTTTGGATATTGATAAGTTTTCATAAAAATTCTTTTTGAAATTAGAATTGAGCCTTTTTTATACTTTTTCTATAAAATCATCTTCTCTATAGGCATGACCAAAATACCTTCTGCTCCAGCTGTTTTTAGCTCATCAATCACCTCCCAAAATGTTTCTTCCTGGATGACAGAGTGCAATGCAAACCAACCTTGTTCTGCCAAGGGCACTACAGTGGGGCTTTTCAATCCAGGTAGAATATTTTTCACATCTTCTAGTTTGTTTTCTGGGGCATTGAGCACTACGTATTTGCTATTTTGGGCTTTTTGAACGGCTTTGATTCTAAACAGCAATTTTTCCAAAAGCTGCTTTTTCCCACCTGCTAATTCGGTGCTTGAGATCATAACTGCCTCGGATCTCAAGATGGTTTCCACCTCCTTGAGTCCATTACTGAAAAGCGTACTTCCTGTACTAACCAAATCGCAAACTGCATCTGCCAAGCCAATATTTGGAGCGATTTCAACAGAACCACTTATTTCGTGTATACCCGCTTCGATTTGATTTTCTGCTAAATATTGAGCGAGGATGTTTGGATAGGAAGTTGCAATTTTCTTACCTGCGACTGAATTAACATCCTGATAGTCAACACTTTTTGGAACTGCCAAGGAAAGTCGACATTTGGCGAAACCCAATTTCCGAACAACTCGACAAGTACTTTGATGTTCCAAAAGCACATTTTCCCCAACGATGCCTATATCGGCAATACCATCTTCTACATATTGGGGAATGTCGTCATCTCGCAGGTAGAATAGATCCAGTGGAAAATTGCTTGCTGAGACCCTTAGGGCATTTTTTCCATTTCGAATTTTGATGCCACAATCCTTAAGTAATCCTTTCGATTGTTCACTGAGTCTTCCCGATTTCTGAATTGCTATTTTTAGTTTTTCCAAAATTGATTGTTTTGTTTACGGCAAAAAAAAGAGGCTTACCGAACAAACGGTAAGCCTCTTTTAAGATTGAAATTCAATCCATTACATCACCATTTGCTCCGAGGGAACATTGAAAAATGATGATGATGATGTAATGATAAAAACATGAATTGTTTCTTTAATTGAGCGCAAATGTAGTTGCTTTGAAAATTTAATGCAAGGGTAGGTCATGAATTTTTCCGATTTTTGCTTCTGTCTTTTTTTGATGATTAGAAAAAAGAACAAAAGCGGGGAATTGGTAAAAAATTGGTTTTGTTTGCAATTGATTGGTTCAAATCATTGGACATTCAAAGAATTGAACTGTATGTATTAAAGGGAATTCCTGCCAGTTCATTTTGGAAGAAACTCGGATTCCAAAAATTAATGGGTAGAAGATTTTTAGAAATTTAGAGTATGTTTGAAAAACTCATTCCTTACGACGTTGCCAATCTGATTTTGAGCGACTACATTCGCTATTACCATCTTTTCAAACGCATCACCAAGCGTGCAAAAATTCGCTTTGAAAACCAGGACTGGCATGGGCTTCAGGCAGATTCCAGAGATCGAATCACCCTTTATCGAGACATCGTAGGAGAGACAACGGATAAAGTGCTGGGTTTTCTTGGAGAAAAGGCAGCTGACAACTCAATTTGGGCAGAAACAAAGCAGTGTTATTTGGAGGAGGTGATGAACTTCAATACCAAAAACATTGCTGAGACCTTTTACAATTCAGTCTTTAGACATATCCACAAAGGTTTGAGTGCCGATGAAGATTTGATGTTTGTACACGCCACAGGTACCTATCGTGAATTCAAATCTACCCAACCCATTTATTATACCTTCTACTTGACCAACCCGGTTCAGGTCACCATGCAGCAATTGCTTGCTTTTTTCCAATTTGATATTCCCTTTGAGGATATTAACAGAGACGTAGATTACATTTCCAAAACACTCTCAAAACATCTGGATCATAAAAAAATTCTATTTGGAACCATTCGCCTGGAAGTATTGAAATCGGTTTTTTATAGAAACACAGGTGCCTATATAGTTGGTAGATTGTGGCAAGGAGAGCGGATATTCCCTTTTGTACTTCCATTACTCCAAAGAGCGAAGAAAATCTATGTAGATACCCTTCTATTACAAGCAAACGATGTAGGATCTATTTTTAGTTACCATCGCTCCTATTTTCTGGTGGATGTTGATATAGTGAGTGAAACCGTCGATTTTTTGTGTTCTATTCTGCCCGTAAAAAGCTTGGGTGAGTTGTACAATTCCATAGGTTTTGTAAAACATGGAAAGACAGTTTTTTATCGCAATTTTTTGCGACACATGGAGCATACTGTAGATAAATTTATCATGGCGCCAGGTATCAGAGGTATGGTTATGTCTGTATTTACCTTGCCTTCTTACAATATGGTTTTCAAAGTAATTAAAGACAGATTTGCGCCGCCCAAGCAGATGACTCAAAAGCAGGTTCGGGAAAAATACGATTTGGTTCACAGGCATGACAGAGTTGGACGTATGACGGATTTTCATACTTTTGAAAACCTGGTCTTTGAACGCAAACGTTTTACCGATGAATTAATTGAAGAACTACAAAAAGACTTTCCCTCCAAAATAAAAGTCACAGAGGATGAAGTTGAGATTGCTCACCTCTATGCTGAAAAGAAAATGATTCCGCTCAACTTGTTTTTGGAAAATGCTACTATAAAAGAAGCCGAAGAAGCCATCAATGAATACGGAAGAGCCATCAAACAACTGGCTGCAGTGAATATTTTTCCAGGTGATATGTTGCTTAAAAATTTTGGAGTTACCCGCTTGAAAAGGGTCGTATTTTACGATTATGACGAAATTGGATTCCTGACAGATTACAATTTTCGCTACATGCCCGAACCCCGGGATCACTATGAAGAGATGTCTTCTGAACCTTTTTATCACGTGGGGGAAAACGATGTCTTTCCCGAAGAGTTTCTGAAATTCCTCATTGGCAAAAAAGAAATTCGAGACATCTTTATGCGACTGCATGGCGATTTATTTGACGTTAAATTTTGGAAAGACATGCAAGAGAAGCAGAAGAGGAAGGAAATTATTGAGGTTTTTCCTTACAAGAAAAGTTTGAGGTTTGAAAATGTATTTAGATAATGGTTAGCTGAGTATGATGCTAATCAAAACACTAAAATCCCTCTAAAACAAGCGCATTAATCTGCTCAAACTCTATCAAAAAAGCGTCATGTCCATAGATGCTTTTCACTTCTACATATTTGGCATTGGGAATATGTTCCGCCAAAAATTTTTGTTCTTCAACGGGAATAAAAAGGTCTGAATCAATCCCGATGCACAAGGTTGTTGCCTCAATTTTCCCAAGGGCATGGGGTACAGAATCTGCTCCTCTCCCAACATTATGTGAATCCAGCGCATTGAGTAATTTATAATAGCATTGAGCATCAAAGCGATTGACAAATTTCTCTCCCTGATAATTGATATAGGAGGCTGCTCGAAAATTGTCTACCTTTTTTAAGTCTTCTTCCTTTTGTCTGAAATTCATTGAGGAAGCAGTTCGATAAAGTGTTAAAGCAAATGCCCTCGCAGCCCTCAAACCATTTTTTCCCGCACCATCTTTGTTATCAAAAAAATCAGCATCCCCTTCCAGTGCAATTCTTTGAGATTGATGAATAGCGATTGTCCAGGGCATCTCTCTGGCAGAACAACAGAGCAAAGCCATATTCTGTACCCTGTAGCCCAAAATCATAGCTATCTCAAGACAAATATTGCCTCCACAGGAGCCCCCTATTAATAATTTTATATCATTCAGTTCAAGTGCATCCATCAATTGAATGATCATTCTGGCTGTATCTCGAAGAGTAAACTCCGGGAAGTCCAAGCCATATCGTTTTCCACTATCCGGGTGTGTCATTTTAGGAGAAATCGTGCCATAAGGGGAGCCCAGGTTATTGGCACATACAATAAAATATTTCTCTGGATCAAAAACTTTCCCTTCGCCATAAAGTCCTTTCCACCAATCGTGAATGGCAGAATTGGCAGTCAGCGCATGACAAATCCAAATCACGTTGTTTTTTTCTGCATTCAGCTTACCATAGGTGTGATAGGCAATTCGGGTCTCCGGCAGGGATGCTCCAGATTCTAACTGAAAGGGTTCACTGATGATGAGTTCTTTTGCTTGCATGTTTTGTGAGTGGGGAGATATGAGAATAGAGAAGTGAGAGGCGAGATACTGTCTCTCTTCTCGCCTCTCACTTCTGACTTCTACTAAAAAGCGTTTCCAATGTCTTCAATAATATCTTCAATATGTTCTAAACCAACAGAAATTCGAACCAGTCCATCTGTAATGCCTACTTTTTCTCTTTCTTCTTTTGGTACCCGAAGGTGCGTCGTTGAAGCGGGGTGGGAAGCGATAGAGCGACTGTCACCCAAATTTGCAGTCAAGGACAACATGCTCAAACTATTCAGGAATTGTTTTCCTGCCTCTAGACCACCTTTAATTTCAAAGGTTACTATTCCACCACCTTGGGACATCTGTTTTTTGGCGATTTCATATTGTGGATGAGATTCCAAAAAGGGATATTTCACATTGAATACCTGAGGTTGTTTTTCCAGCCAATATGCCAGGGCAAGCGCATTTTGGCAATGGCGATCCATTCTCACTGCCAATGTTTCCAGACTTTTTGAAAGTATCCAGGCATTGAATGGAGAAATGCTACCTCCGGTCCTTCTGATAAACAAATATACTTCTTTAACAAGTTCGGCTTTTCCCGCTACCACTCCTCCCAAAACCCTTCCTTGTCCGTCAATAAATTTGGTAGCCGAATGCAATATTAAGTCAGCTCCATATTTCACTGGATTCTGCAAATAGGGTGTCGCAAAACAATTGTCGACGTTGAACAACAACTCGTGCTTTTTGCAAAATGCTCCGGCCTTTTCTAAATCCACAATCGCCAAGCCAGGATTCGAGGGCGTTTCCAGGAAAAGCATCTTTGTGTTTTCCTGAACGGCATGCTCCCAGCTTTCGGGCTGAAGTGGATCTACAAATGTGCAAGAAATGCCATACTGCGGCAATGTCTGTGAAAGCACCTGAAAAGTAGAACCAAAAACTGCTCTGGAGGCCAAAACGTGATCTCCTTTTTTCAAAAAAGCCAAAAAACTCGCAAAAACCGCTGCCATTCCTGTGGCTGTTGCCATTGCACTTTCTGTCCCTTCAAGTGCAGCTATTTTTTCCTGAAATTCCTGAGCAGAGGGATTGGTAAAGCGACTATAGATATTGCCATTTTCAGAACCTGCAAAAATGGCCTGCATTTGCTCCGCATTTTCAAATACAAAAGAAGAGGTGGGGAAAATAGGTGTGCTATGTTCCCTGTGTTCAGATCTTCTGGTTTGAATACGGATGGCTTTGGTTTCGAATTTCATAATTGAATTTTCACTTTTGCTAAAGCTGAAAAGCTATTTGGTTTATGAAATGTAGCACGGCTTTCCAAAGCCGTGAAGATTTCGAAAATCACCGCCAAGAGAAGACCTGCTACATCATAAAGTTCCAATAAATTCAAGTGGTGCAAATGTCACGGAAATTTAGATTTTACTCCATTATGATTTGAATTTTAACGAAACCTTTTGAAGAAGCATTCTAACATTCAAAGGACGCTTTTCCCTTAACAAACCTAGTCCAAGTTTTTATACTCTTTAAAAAAAACAGATCACCATGAGATACACAATGTTAATGCTTTCCCTATTTTTTTCAAGTTTTCTTTACGCTCAAAAAATGGGGTATGTGGATTATGACTCTTTGGTTTCAAAATATACAAAGAAGATGTTGGATACCTATCCTGTTTCAAAAGCCATGAATGCAAAATTTGAAGAAATAAAAACTATTAGGACAAATTTTCTTCTAGAACAATATCGTTATTTGGCAAAGCTTTATGCAGGAGGTTGTTGTTCTCCAGAGCAATCAGAAATAATGCTAAATTCTTTAAAATTGCAAGAGGTAGAATTAAAAAAAGATTTGCATTTCTGTGATTCCTTAATAACGGATTACGCTTTGGCGATGGAAGAACAAATTCGCTCCATTGTCATTACTAAAATCAGAAAAAAAGGAGAAGAACAATCATATGCCCTTATCTTCAATAAAAGCAAATTAATCTATGAAAATTCTGTAGTTGAGGATTTGACGACTGTTATTAATATAGAATTAGATAGATATACATCCACTATTTTGACCATGGCAAATTTACCAGACAATAACTTGGAACAATTAAAAACCATGTCTCAGAAAAACTACAGACATTCAGATAATTGATTCAAATTAAAGAATAATTCGAATTAAGAGTTCAAACATTCGCAGTTTTTCCTAACCTGGAAGTAATATTCAACTTAAGGGATTTAGAAATTAATAAAATGGGGGATGTACACACCTCATTAACTAAATGGGATCAATTAGCTTAAACCATTTAACAAAATTTATTATTCCCTAATCCAAAAACTTTTTTTCTCCTTCAAAGCAGCGAAACCAAACCCTTGCCTATCTACCTATCAGAGCACAAGATTTTAGCAGCGTTGAAATCAATGTATTATGAAAAGGAAGTTCCAAAAGTTTAACATTATAGCATTTAGTTTTTTGCTGGTCATCGGTGGCTGGATGGGCTGCAAAAAGGATGTGGATATTTTTATTCCACAAGTAGGTCCCTTGCCCTTGGAAGAAGGTAATATTGATCAGTTTTTCAATAAAGTAATGCCCCAAAGCCAGTTTTTTGCGCTGCAAAAAGAGGAAAGCACCATTGTTCGTACCGAATATGGAACCCGCATCCATGTACCTTCAGATTTGAAATTGGTAAATGCACAAGGACAGCCTGTTTCTGGTGCCATCGAATTGGAAGTTGTCGAAATTTATGACAAAGGAGATATGATCTTGGCCAATCGCCCCACCATTGCTGCTAATGGTCAGGTGCTCAATTCCGGGGGAGAGTTGTTCTTAAATTTCACTCAAGATGGCCAAACCCTTTCTTTAGATGCAGATCAACAAATTTTGATAGAAATACCGGCTGATGATTTCATAGATGAAATGGAATTGTTCTATGGTGGTTTCTCTCAATTTGATTCCACTTTCGCCTGGATTGAGGCAGATTTGAATCCAGATACCTGGAACAATGTGAATATCGGAGAATGGTTGGATGACTCCCTTTCACAGGTGTGGATCAGTGGTTATAGTTTCCTAACTGAAAGGTTACAATGGATAAATTGCGATGCATTTACCAACTCAGGCAGCGAATTGACAGAAGTTTGTATCCAATTACCAGATGGCTATGATTTGCAGAATACTGCAGGTTTTGTGGTCTTTGAAAACATCAATTCAGTCATCAATTTGAATTATGTTTTCTGTCGCCCGCAATTGCCAATTGGAGAAACTGCCAGCATCATTACCATCACCGAAAGAGGTGAGGGAAATTATGAAATTGCTCAACAGTCGATTACGGTTGAAGAAAATATGACCGTGACTTTGACTCCTGAGTTAATTAGTATTGAAAATTTACTTGCTCTTTTGAGTGAATTATAAAATAGCACCCCAAAAACTCAAGAATTTGTTTTCCTTTAGAAAATTCTATAAGCGGAGGGCCATCCCGGAAGCGGGATGGCTATTTTTACGAAAAATGCCGGACTGAGGCACGTGGCTTCAATCCGACATTTTTTCCAACCTATCAGACTTTGTAGCAAGATTCGCAACACCGCCACCCGTTTAGGGTTGGCGGTTTTTTTATGCAAAAATTAGAAAATCTTATTTTTTGGATTTGGCTTTAGGAAATATCACTTTCCGGTAAAGGCTACTCAACAAAATTTCTTTCCCCTCAAATTCAAATTTTGCTTCCAGTCCAACATAATCATTATTCAACCAACCATCTGGATTTCCATTTCTTTGGAAAATAGTCACATAAGGTTTCTTCTGATAAATGTATATGATGTATTTGAGGTATGGGCATCTTTTGTAGTTGACCAATTTTTCAGTGATGTCATAAGCCATAGTCCCTTTGGAAAATACTTCTACAACAGCAAAAGGGTTTTTGACTGATTTCATGTTTCGTTTCCCCACCTTATGAGTGATGAATTCTGGAGCAGCATTTAAAATGGTAGCATCTGGTTTATAATGAGCTTGTGCTTCCGGAATGAAAATACCAAGATTGCTTCCATATATTCTGAAATTTTCTTCTTCTATTAAGGATAGATTAAACGCAGTAATTACATTTCCACAAACTAGCTCGTGTGTGTCGGTTGGTTGTCCCATAGAAACAATTTGTCCATTGGAATATTCTACCTTGTATTCACAGGAATCTGCAAATTCAAGATATTCTTCGAGCGTTGCATTGATTCTAATCTCATTTTTCAGAGCCAGGCGTTCTGCATATGAGGTAGGTAGTTGAAATAAGGTATGTAATGCAGGAACTGTCATGAATTGTAATTTTATTCAAAAATACTAAAACCTACCTATTTTTGCTAGGCAAATTCCATATCGATTCTTCTTCTTGCCAAATCTGTAGCAACAATCCTCACGGTCACTTCATCTCCCATTTTAAGGGTCTGTCCCGTATAAATACCTTTAGCCACCAATCTTCCTTCAGAAATCTCAAAAGGCTCATCCATGTCTTCAAAACCAATCATCCCTTCGCACTTACTTCCTTTCAATTCTACAAACACACCTCGGTCAATGATACCTGAAATATAGCCTTCAAATTCTTCACCAACATGCTTTTCCATAAACTCGACTTGCTTGTATTTGATGCTTTCGCGTTCCGCATCCATTGCCTGTCGTTCCATTTTGGAAATATGTTGGCATTTTCCTTCCAGATTTTCTTTCTTCGTTCGAAAAGCTTGACCATCCAGGTTGCCTTCCAAAATGCGATGTACCAAAACATCTGCATATCGGCGAATAGGAGAGGTAAAGTGAGCATAGTAACTGAATCCCAGACCATAATGCCCAATATTTTCGGTGGTATAAATTGCTTTGGCCATAGTGCGAATTGCAATGGGTGCCAGCAATTGCAAACTTTCATCCTCTTTCGCCGCCTTTGTCAATTTATTATAAGAACGCCCAATTTCTTCTGGGGTACTTACATTCATTTCAAAGCCCAACTGCCTTGCAAATCGTGCCAACTCAGCCACCTTATCTGGATCAGGTTCATCGTGAATTCTGTAAACAAATGGAATTTCAACGCCCAATCCTTTTTTGTGGATGTAAGTCGCCACTTCCCGATTTGCCAAAAGCATAAAATCCTCAACGAGCATATGGGCATCCTTTCGCTCTTTAATGAAGGCTTCTACCGGAACTCCATTTTCATCCAGTTTAAACCGAACTTCTTCTGTATCAAAATCTATTGCTCCTTTTTTGAAGCGTTCTTTTTTAAGCTTTTTGGCAAGTCTATTTAAATACTTCAACTCGGCAGAGAAATCTCCCTCGCCAGTTTCTATAATCTCCTGAGCTTCTTCATAGGTAAATCTTCTATCTGAATGAATCAAAGACTTCCCGAACCATCGATTGACAATTTTGTCATTTTTATCAAATTCAAAAACGGCAGAAAAAGTACACTTGTCTTCATTAGGTCGTAAAGAGCACAACCCATTAGATAATTTTTCTGGCAACATAGGAAGCACTCTATCTACCAGGTATACAGAGGTAGAACGCAAATATGCTTCTCTATCCAAAGCACTGCCTGGCTGAACATAATGCGTAACATCTGCAATGTGAATGCCTATTTCGCAATTGCCATTGTCCAACCAATGCAGGGACAAGGCATCGTCAAAATCTTTGGCGTCTTCTGGGTCTATGGTAAAAGTAGTAACCTCCCGAAAATCCTTTCTTCGAGCGATCTCTTCTTTTGAGAGTACATCACTCAAAGCTTCTGATTCCTCCAATACTGGTCCTGGAAACTCAAGATTGAAGCCATTGTTAATTAAAATGGCTTTCATTTCAATGTCGCTACTACCAGATTCTCCAAGCACAGTTGTCACTACGCCTTTTGGCGTTCGATGATGCCAGTCCGTAATTTTCACGATGACCTTATCGCCATCCTGGGCATCTTTGGCATCGTTCAAGTCCACAAAAATATTTTGGGACATATTCATTTTGTCGGGTATAACTACCCCACCCTTTCGATGCATCCACAGTGTACCCATAAATTGTTCGGAGGCTCTTTCCAGCACTTTTATCACTTCACCTTCGGGTTTTCTGCGCCCACGAGGTATCCAAACCGCAATTTGAACCTTATCACCATGCAGTGCAGAATTCATATGTTTAGCTGCCACATAAATATCATCTGTTGAATTGTCTGAAACAATATAAGCAGCGCCGGTTCGGGTCATGTCCACTTTCCCTTCAATGATGTTATCTGAGCTTCTGGGAGCAACTCGGCTTTTCAATTTGAATTTGTAATCATCCAAAGAAATGAGAAAATTATCGGCTGCCAGTTTCTCCATGGCATGCTGAATGGAATCTTTGTTATTTGCAACTTTAAGCTTGCGCCCCACTTGTTTGGGGTTCATTTGTTTTTTGGGATTTCTCTTGAATAATCTCAAAACCTCCCGCTGAAGCTGTCTTGCTGTCAGCTTCTGACCTTTCGTCTTCATTTTCTTTTTTGTCATTAAATAATTAAATGGTTTGGAACCTATTCAAAATCGATGATTTTGAATAGGTTCAGAATTGTTAATTGGTTTTATGGTTCTTGTGCAAAACTACATAATGGTTTTGCTTACCAAATTAATCGTCTATCTCTTTTTTGTAGGTAATTTGAATAATCTTTTTGATGAAAAAATAAAAATTTATGAGGCAGGCAGTGGAAAAGAATCAATTTTGGATGTGAAACGCATATTATAGAAACCGACTTGCAGTAAGAATGGTTCAATGATCACCATTTTTTTACGATTTTATCAATTAATAGTTCATAAAAAACAAATAAAGATGCTCGTTGCAAGCTCCGGCTTGCAAAACGAAACAGGGTACAGGGCTCCTGCCCTAGTGCTGACGATACTTTTTGATTCTTCAGGGCAGGAGCCCTTGATTTTATTCCCTCTGGCAAGCGGGAGTTTGCAACGAGCTTTTTTTAAAAGTAAGGTTTCGAAACCCTCTAAAAGCGTCCATGGAACTAATTGAACTTTACATTCATAATCAATGACTTACAATTCAATTGATTCAAAAACTTAAGACAACTTATCTGCATAAAGCCTTATTCCAAATAATTTTTCCCAACTTTACAGCCCCAAATTTGTTTCCCACACAGTGTCCCACCCATATTATTTTCCTGGTTACGACATCACAAAATTGATATTTTATAAGAAGTTGACTAGAGCTTTTAAATATATTTGATGGTGGTTCTATGGTTCCATTTTTAAAAACCCTATAAGTGGAAGTATGGATGCGGAGTAATAATGAATCCATTCAACCATCTAATTATTCTTGATTATGAAATTATCAAACAACGCGCTATTAGTGACAATGTTTTTTTTGTGCTCACATGTTCTTTACGCTCAGTGCCCTGGTTGTGAAATTGATCTACCTCAATTACCCGCAGATACTATCTTTCTGAGCGATGCACCTGATGGTAAAGCAGGGGTATATTATAACGAGGACTTTAGTTTTCGTATGCCAAAGACTACTGACCCTGTAAATGCTCTAGATCCTAGCATTCCTGGTGGTTTGACCTTGGATGAAGTAAAAATCTTAGCAGTGGTAAACTTACCTCCAGGACTGAATTGGGAAGGAGATCAAACAACTTTTAACCCTGCTGATGAAACAGATGGTTGTGTAAAGTTGTGTGGCACTCCGCTCCAGCCTGGCCATTATGAAATGGTGATTGTGCTGGAAGCCAAAATTGCCATCGTATCTCAAACAGCTTCTTACTCTCATTCTATATACATCGCTCCTGGTTCAAGTACAACTGATGGTTTTACAATGAGCAACAATCAGGGTTGTGGAGCGGTAGAAGTTTCTTTTGAAAACAATGTACCGAGTAATGGCGAAACAGGTTTTACCTATGTTTGGGATTTCGGCAATGGATTTAATTCTTCACTGGAGAACCCTGGCAATCAGGTTTACGACGAACCAGGGATGTATGTGGTAAGCTATCAAGCTGCTGTTGATACCATTACACCAACACTGGCATCGGTTACACTATTTGATGTAGATTGTGATGATATTATTGGGGACGCGGACGTCTATATCAGAATAAAGAATCCGGAAGGAGAAACCATCTATTCTACCAGCCCTATCAATAATACCCCTCTTCCTATTACCATTGCGGTTAATATCCCAATGGAAGCCGGAACTTATAAGTTGGAAGTTAGAGATGACGATCCTTTTGGAACAGCAGATTGTGGAAATATCCTTTTTAATTTTTCTACCATTGACACACTGACAGATGGAGACCTGGAAGCTTCCTTTGATATTCTAAAGCCGGTCTTTACGACTACCTCCACAGATACTGTTTGGGTATTTGAACAACCCAATGCCCCTA
The DNA here is from genome assembly GCA_041941305.1 of Saprospiraceae bacterium. Lineage (GTDB taxonomy): Bacteria > Bacteroidota > Bacteroidia > Chitinophagales > Saprospiraceae > JANSWP01. The sequence goes on along the minus strand of JBGTQJ010000004.1, from coordinate 123,581 downwards.
CTTTGAATGTCAATGGCTCTCTGGAATTGTGCTCAAACAACCCCATTGATTTACAAGTCACCAACTATCTCGGCAATATTCAGTGGTACCGGGATACCATTTTGCTTTTTGGAGATACTTTGCCCTCCTATACTGCCAATCAATCAGCAAGCTATTGGGCTGAATACACAGGATCTAATGGCTGCGTAGCTCAATCAGAAATGGTTGAACTGTCCTTTATTCCAGCTCCACCTGTACCGCTCTTTGAAAATAATGATAATTGGTTGACGATGACTAGTCCAACCGATATTACTCCTGATCAAACAGTTCAATGGTATTTGGAAGGTGAGCTAATTGATGGGGCTAATGAAATTGATCTCTGTATTCAGGAAAGTGGTAATTATACCCTTGAATTAATTGACTTGGTCACTGGCTGTTCTAATTCCTTTACGCTCAGCATGGGTTATGATCCAGATATGCCCTGTTTTGACGCAACGAATGAATTACCCGACGCGCTTTCTGAATTCATCATTTTCCCAAATCCGACCAATGGCGTCTTCACCATTTCCCTGGATTTATTGGAAAGAAAAGATATTAGCTTTGAAATATTCGACTTGACTGGAAAAACAATTTTGACGGAGTATTCCAATTCAGTTTCTGGGCGATTCGAAAAACAATTGGATATTTTTGATTTGACCGAAGGGATTTATTTACTGAGATTAAATATTGACAATCAATCGGTTACAAGAAGAATTGTAAAAATGTAATTCATTTATAGAATCATTTATAGAACATGAATAATCCCGATTTTGAGTAAACACTTAAAGCATTGATAGTCAACCACTCATTCATTGCTTTTTTGTTGTCAGTTGTTTGTTGTCTGTTAGATTAACCGACAACAAACAACTGACAACAAATTGATTATCAAAGACTTGAATGATTTTCTTTACTTAATCCATTTTTTACATGCAAAATTCGGGATAACACATTTTCCAACCTTATTTCTTCTCAATCTCCAATATTTCTATTTTGGCAATAGTTCCAAATCCACAATCCTCTCCTTCCAACAAGGTTTTATAAGTCAAATTCACTTCCAGGTCTTGCTCCTTAAACTCTTCTGCTAATGCTTCACTTGGTTTATAATCTCCAACAATATCACCTGTAGCAATGGATATCGTCCAGCCACAGCCATCAGCAGCAGGATCGTGATAATTAATGATTCCAGTCGTTTCCACAGGGCAAAAGCCATCTGTATATTCAACTCCTTCACATTCTGCAAAACAGGAATTATCGTATTGAACTCCATCTTCTCCACAAACTGGAGCATAGATTTCTATACAAACACAATCAGACAAATCTTCTTTGCATTTCATAGCCATTAGGGCGAATACTGCCAGGATTAAAGACAAATTTTTCATGATGATTTATTTAAGGGTAGAGTGGCTTTTCTGAAAATCCAATCTACCGTGAAAAAGAAATTTGATGGGTTAGACCAGGCTTTCAGCCATACTAGTTGGGTTCCAGCCAAATTTTAAGATTTTTTTAAGGATGTATGCTAAGCCCTATTGACCATTGCCTTATTCCTTGGAGCCTATCTTTTCAATGTATGGGACACCAACTGGGTCTTGACTATAATTTCAGCATTGGCGCTCCTTCTTTTTGTGGAGAGCTTTAGCATTTCGATCCTATCTTACCAATTTATTTATTGAATCTCCGTAAGCCCTCGTTTCCTGTCATATTACTCTTTATAATCCGGATTTTTGGTAGTCGGTACCGGTGCATTCACTTCTGCTCTCCAATTTTTGAGTGCATCGTACAATTCTTTAGTTTTATCTGGATTTTCCTTCACCAGGTTTTTTATTTCTCCAATATCTGCTGCCAAGTGATATAATTCCAGCTCACCTGTCTCAAATGTTTCAATCAATTTCCAATCCCCCAATCTAATTGCGCTTGCTGGCGTCTGTCGCCACAATTGTTTAGCGCCACGATACCCTTCTAAATAAGCAGGAAAATGCCAAAAGAGGGCTCTTTCTTCAAATGTGGGAGGATGGTTGTAAAGTAGATTAAAGAAACCCTTGCCATCTAATTTTAATTGTTCAATATCTATGGGCGGTAGATTTGGCTGAAAAGTGCAAAGTTCAAAAGTATGATTGACCATTTCCAAAATGGTAGGAAAAATGTCAATCGTAGTAATCGGTTCTTCTCGAATGCTTTTTTCAAAAACACCTTTTTGATGTATAAAAAAAGGAACCCTGATTCCCCCTTCATACAGCATCCCTTTTGAACCCCGTAAAGGTGCAGCAGAAGAAGCATTTTGATGGTTGCCATTGTCTGAGGTAAAAATGAGGATGGTATTTTCATCCAAATTCAAAGAATCCAAAACCTGGTGAAGCCTTCCGATATTGGCGTCCATTGTTTCGACCATTGCGGCATAGACAGGGTTTAAGTGCGAAGTAGAATCAATCTTTTCACGGTATTTTTTAATTAAATGCACTTTTGCCTGAAAGGGGGTATGCACAGCATAGTACGGCAAATACAGAAAGAAAGGTTTGCTTTTGTTCTTCCCAATAAACGCTATCGCCTCATTGGTCAGGCGATCGGTCAAATGTTCTCCTGTAGCGCCATCTTCCAGATTTTTGTTTTGGTAAGGACTAAAGTATGATTTAGGATGTCCTTTTGGGGTTCCTGCTATATTGAAGTCAAATCCCTGGATAGTGGGATTTGCTCCCAAATGCCACTTCCCAATACTGGCAGTTATATAACCTCTTGTTTTTAAAACTTCTGGAATCGTAACAAAAGCTGAATCCAGAACCTTCGTATTTTCAATTGGGATCAATTTTCGATTTTCAGATTTGCCCCTTTTTGAAGAATTAACTGTATAAACCCCATGCCAGGGTCCATACTTTCCAGACATCAAACAGGCTCTGGTAGGGGCGCAATTGGGTGCATTGGCATAGGCTTGATTGAAAATAACACCTTGCCTTGCAAGATAATCGAGATTGGGTGTTTCAATGATTTCATTGCCCATAAAACCTACGTCCTTCCAACCCAAATCATCTGCCAGGATTAAAATAATATTAGGCGGCTCCAGCCCATGCTTATTGCTAATTCCAAAATCGCATTTATATAAAAAACCAAAAGAAAAGGTAAGCAGTATTAAATATTGAATTAATTTCATTTTCAACAATTATAGTTTGAAAAATTGCAATAAAACCCAATTATAAAAACCCTTTTTGTTGCAAATGCAGCAAATATTGTGGTAAACAAACAGAAATTTGGGGTAATTCTACCGAAACAAGCCTATCTCACCGTTTACAACAAAAATGAGGTTTTCTGCAAAAAAAGCTTTTCTCACAATTGGATTGCCCTAAAAATTTGGGGTACCGTTTTGCAAGACGCCTTTCGCTAACCAATCAAAACAAAGATTATGAAAACGACCCAATTTCTTTTAACCGTTTTTTTATTTTTTGGTTTCACTGCTTGTGTTACTGACCTTACTACAGATTCCGATCCGATTGACTTCACACCTTCCCCTAAAGCCAAATTTAGAGCTTACGTTTATGGAAAAACAGTAGTCCTCAAAAATACCAGCTCTCATGATTCCACCTGGCATTGGGACTTTGGAAATGGATTGACTTCTAATTTGGAAAATCCTGACTCTATCTACTATGATGAATTGGGAACCTACACCATTAGTTTGACAGTAAAAAATGGCGAAAAAGAAGATACACATACCGAAACCTTCGAAATCAGGTGGGACCGAATCAATGACTTTCCTGGCATTCTCCGCTCACGCCCGGTTTACTTTGAACACAATGATTTTTGGTATTACGGTTTGGGACAAAATGACAATAATAGTTCGCTGCCAGACTGGTGGAAGTACCGCCCCTCAAGTGATAGTTGGGAAAACCTATCCCCAATTGATTTTGAGCATGGAGAAGGTAGTCTTGGAGGTCTCGTGACGACTATGGGAGACGAAGCCTACTTGCTCACCAGGGTAAAAGAATCTTTTCAGAATTATAACTACTACCTACGGCAATATGATATCATTAATGATGAATGGAGCAAGGATGACCTACCCTATGAATTGGACACCCTGATTCGATCACGAGGCATCCTGGACTTTTTTTCCTATGATCAATTTCTCTTTCTGGCAATTGACCAGGCAGGCACCGGACAAATGTTGGTTATCAAATTAAATCCACTGGATTTGACTTATGAAACAGAACTTGAAATCCCATGCAACGGAGATGTCAATTATTATTTCAATGCTCATGTGACTGGTTCCAATTTGTATTTGCTAGGCTCCAGGTTAACTTATATGTATGATTTTGATTCCAAACTCTGTGTAAAACTGGAAGGGTTTCGTAGCAATAGAACCCAAAATGATTTCAGCAGCATTGCCCTGGATGATGAAACCTTTCTTATTATGGGAGGCACTGGTGGCATCTTCGATATTATTCAAATTCCAGTTTTCAAATCCATGATGACCATCATGCTGGAATACCACCCAATTTCCAAATCCGTAACTACGCCACCAGGAGGCAATTTACCATACCCCAATGCGGGGTTTGCGCTCTTTAATTTGGGCGATGAAATCATCATGGTAGGTGGCGCGAATTCGGCACATTTCAAAGAGGTCTGGAAATACTATAAATAAAGGCAGTAGATGTGAAGCTTTCAAATCCAATAGTTGATTCCAGCCATCCATCACAGAGTAATTGGCAGCGTCTCTCGTAGAGGACGCTGCAATATCCTCAAGTTTGAACTTTACTTGGTTGGAGTCCTCTTCGAGAGACTCCGCCAATTACAGAGGATGTTTTTCCTAAAAATTCCCGAAAGTTCAAGTTCAAGACCAAGTTCAATTCTTGGTCTTGAACTTGAAATAAACCACACAATATGAAAACCACCCATTTTTTTTCCATTATCCTTATACTATTCCTTTTTTCAAGTTGTGGACCAACCCTTTATGTCCCAAACACCGTCAATACTCCGATGCTCTCTCAAAAAGGTGACTGGAAAGCTAGCGCTGGCGCCGTAGCATTAGGTCCGGAAGGTAATTTCGAATTTCAAGGTAGTTACGCATTTTCCGATAAGATGGCGGTCATGGGAAGTTTTTTTCATGGTAACGATACAGAACGTACTATCAAACATACCCTTGGAGAGCTGGGACTGGGTATTTACAAAACTTACTGGCCCAATAAACGAGGTGTAAATATGGGACGTGTTGAGTTATTTGGAGGTCTCTCCCTCGGAAAGGGGCAGGATGACAATGTCCTAAAATCAGTCGTTTACCCAGGTCCAGATGAAACCTGTGATTATTTGGGCAAGTATTATCGATTGTTTTTACAGCCAGGGCTAGGGTTCCGCACCAAAGTGATTGATCTTTCCTTTCACACCAGGATAGCCTGGATCAATTTTCACGATATCCTCGAAGTACAAGATGGTATTCTAATCAGTCGTCAACAAACTGATTTTTCTACAATCGAACCAGTAGTTACCTTATCTTTCGGCTATAAACATGTGAAATATTACCTACAGATGGGTAGTACAGAGCCAATTGGGAATCCAAAAGAATACTTTGAACTTACTGACAAAGTGTGGGAAGGAATTCACGTCAATGTTGGTTTTGCATTTAGTCCATGGCGAGCAAAGACAACTAGTATTACTGAAAGCCGAAAATAATGCGGTACTTACCTCCGCTTACTTTACAAAAAAACCAACACGAAAATTAAACAGCAAATCTTCTTCCTTCGAATTGACAAAAGTAAAGGTCATATTAAATGAATCGGTATATGGAACAATATAGATACCCCCTCCGTATGCATTGTGCCAGATGTCAGAAGATTCACTTTTTGCCCATACTCTACCCGAATCATATAAACCCATCAATCCTACATAAAAAGGAACGATTGGTGAATAAATAGTCCCCAAATGCCAACGTAACTCTGTATTTACAAAAGCTGCGGTTTCTCCACCAAAACGATTTCTTCGAAATCCTCGATGGTTAGACTGTTGACCTATAAAGCTGTAATAATAAAAAGGCGTTTCGCCATAGGAATGGTGTAAACCACCTCTAAATGAAAACGTAACAGGTGTCTTGATTTGGTGGAGCGTAAGGAAAATAGAGGCATCCGTTTCCAGTTTTCCTCCTGTCTCCCAATCTGCTTCTGAGTTTAGGAATGTGGTGTTTTTTATATGTAATCGCGTACCACGCGTAGGGAAATTTGGACTATTTCTGAAATCCAAATCCAACTCAAGACCAAAGCCAGGTAACTGGGTCGTTCCAAGGCCTTCTCCCGGTTCCAGACTGTCGTAGATACTTTCCTGAAAATCGGTATCTGGCGCTACATCCCGAACTTCATAAAAAGCATTAAAAGCCAGGCTAGAGTTTTCATTGCCCTCTGGGAACCTTCGCATAAAGCCAACCTCTCCAGCCAAAACAGAAGTTTCATTTTCAAAAAAATCATTTCTGCGGAGTTCTTCAGGCAATTCGCCTTCATTGCTCAAACCGTAAAAATTTCTAAATGTCCTGTCTTCATTAACGACTCGAATGCTGGTGCTCAGGTCCCATTTGTAAATGACATGCCTGAAAGTTGCATTGACATTCAGATCAATATTTCTTTCCGTGGTAGCAGTTAGGTTAAAGGTATAATTTTGACCAAAACCTGGCTTATTAAATGCCTGCCTGGTGTAGTAAGAAGAAAGATTAACGCCAAAGCCATCTTCTTGATTAAAAGTAAAAATGGGCAAAATGAGGTGGTAATCATAGTTGAATAAGTTGTCCGTCTGCACTTGTATTTTATCACGGCTTCGAATTACTTCTGTCTCCCCATCTTGTTTGACTTCATCTTTGCCTGAATTATCATATACTTTCGTCAACTTTCGTATTCCAGATACTGATGAATGCGCTTCTATTTTATCTTCTCCTTTACCACCAATGATCCGAATTAAAATACTTTTTGAAGTCTTTTCTCCCCTAACCTCAAATACATCATCTTTTCCCAATCCATATAGTCGAATTTCTTTAGTCTCAATTCGTTTAAAAGTTCTTTCCAAAAGCACTTTATCCCGCTGTTTATCTTTTTTCATCTTATGGACTTTAACCATTACATCTCCATTATTCAGTCTTTCCACTTCAAAATACTCTCTTTTGTTAGAGCCCAAAATATCTACATATTTCGCTACCATGCCGTAATATTTTTGGATGGCTTCCGGCAACTTATCGCGTCGAATCTTTAGCTTTTGAATCAATTCCCCGGCAGTGAGTTCATACATTTCAGGGGGCAGATTTTTCACTGCATCTTCAATGACTTCATCTGTCAATACAGAAACAAAGTCCTGGGTTTCGCGCTGCCAATCCTCCCTGGTAAAAGAAATGGCTAGGATGCGATCCAGATTTCTCGCTTTAAAATTTAAGCTCTTCATTCCTTTATAATTGTCCCTTAACTGGGCATAGTCCTTCACCAAAAACTCAATATCCAGGTATCCATAAATCCCTTGCAACTTGGTAAATGCCTTGTCTCTATCCTTGGGAAAAGGTTTGAATAACCATCCCTTATCCTTTTTATAAGCCAACCACTTCCAATTGTCGTGATGTCGATCCCAATCCGAAACCCAAATATCAAAAAGCCTTGCTCTGACAAAAGCCTGAGCATCAGCTTCGTTGTCATTGTCTTCGAGCAGGGCTTGAATCATTTCCAGGGTACTTTCGACCTTATCCACCTCCAGGTATGGCGCATCCGTTTTATTTTTTCCTTTGGGTCTCAATTCCAACCATCCAAGCATGCCTGCAAACTCCTCCCGATACACACCCAACTTTGGATGATCCGGCATTAAAAAAAGCTGCGGATCCGAATGTGGAATTTCCAAAGCATTTAATAAAGGGGCTGTCACCGTTGATCCATAGGGATGTTGGGTGGAAATAATATCCAGCACATAAGATTTGTATATGCCTCTTAGCAGTTCTCTGTTTTTGCGGACGCTTGGGTTTTTATCTACAGAGCGAAAAGCATATTCCCGATCATTGCCTCCTCTGAATTTTAGGCTTCTCGTTTGTCCGCCTCCTCCTTTTTCAAATGGACTCAAACCTCCATGAATGGTATCTAATGGTAAATAAGGAATATTTTGAACGGGTGTCTCCCAGGCTGTCCGATAGTGTTTTCCCCAAAAAAACTGCCCAATCTTGTTTCTTTTATAATTCAAGCTGGCCACAGAAGTTCCGGGTGCAGGCAATTCAAAAGATTGATTCTCTTCAGGTTGGTTATCAAAAGCTTCGAGAGGGCAATCGTAAAACCTGGAATTCACAGGAACATTGGTTTTCGATTCATTACATACGCTTTCCAGGAGCATTTTTTGATAGATTGGCTTGAAGCTGCCATCTTTTTGGATGACATTTGCGGTCATCTCAGAGGAACCATCATTGAAGAATGTCAATTCTAAAAAACCCTTTTTATTGCTTTTGAAGAACGTTCCTTCTCCTTTTGAAACATCCTTTTTTCTGGCAATGGATCCACTGTTGAGGTGATAATCTCCTCTAAAATAATGCGCCTGTAAATCAAATTCATGCCCTGAGACATAAAGCATGGTGGGATACCGCTCCATCATTCTGATGATATTGGAGGCGAAAGATTTCATCCCATGGTGCGCCAAATCTTTTCGATCCCCTACATTTTGGTGGTAACCCGCCAAAAAGGAGCCAATGAGGGGAGGCGTTACATGTTGTCTACCTAATTTATAGCCGGCATATTGCCCAAAAGAATATACCGGATGGTGTGCCGCAATGATGATATTTTTGTTGATGACCGATTTGATATTGCCTTCCACTTCGTCCCAAAAACCAATTTCATTGAAGAATTTGCAATCCGTATCCTGTTCGTTGGGTCGATCATTTTCATCATGCACAAACCAGTGTGAATTGATAAAAATAATGCGCAAATGTTCTCCTATATCCACTACTTCAGGGCCAGGGCATCCTTTGCCATTGGTCATTTTGCCTTTGCCCAATTTTTCCTTTAGGTATTTATTGAGATTCTTGAGTTTCTTTTTGCCCCCTTTTTTTCCATTGTTCCATTCGCTATCTCCAGGCAGGAAAAAATAATCATTTGCAGTCTGTCCCAATTGAATGCATTTTTCCAATTGATTGATTTCTTCAGGACTGGCAGGCTTTTCCATTCCATTTTTATCTAAAAAATCCCCCAGAAATAATATGTTGGTATTTCCTTTGGAATTGGCAACCCTGTTTTGAAGACTGTCCCAAACTGGTGAATCTGTAGATAAATGCGCCATATTTCCAAGCAGAAAAAGTTTTTGATCGATTTCCCGCTGATTGGAAATATCGTTTTGAGCATTTAGAACGTGAATGTTACCTAAAAGGATAAGCAGCAGGGTAATTGTTTGTTTCGGTTTCATATAATTATCTTGAACGTTGCACGATTTTCCAGAATCGTCCAAAAAGTACCACGACTCTCCAGAGTCGTTTAAATGTAATCTAATTTTCAACCATAATTATATTTCACGGCTCTGGAGAGCCGTGGTACTTGGCCTCAAAATCCAAGTGCACAATAAATTCCATTCGCTGTGGGCAATACTTTTAGAGAAGTCGTGTTCTTAGAAACTTGTTTCTTTGTCTTTAGTTTATGAAAATGAGGGACTAAAATACCAAAGATTGCCCCGGATGTATATCCAGTGATAACATCCGTATAGAAATGTTTACCAGCTCTGGTTCTTAAGAATCCAGTAACTGCGGGTATTGTTGCCGCAAAAGCCCACACCAATGGCTTATATTTTGAATTGGGAAAATAATCTGCAAATATTTTCGCTGAAGAAAAATACAATACAGATGCAAAGGAAGTATGTCCAGAAAAAAAGGAAAATCGGGCATAGCGTTCCAATTTTCTCTCCAGGGGTACATTCGGATCATATACGATTGGGCGATTGCGCAAAATAGACACTTTAAACCAGCCTGTTACGGTGCGATTCAAAAAATAAGCTTCCAAAGTTACTACCAGGGCAGGCAATAATTTTTTGCGAATCCTTTTGGAGCCTGCCAATAATCCTCCCGTCACCAGATAAGAAGAGCCCAAGCATACATCACTCCAATCATCTGCCACATCTGAATGATAGCCAATGATGCCTCTATCAAATGACCAAATATTATCGCTATTTAAACGCAATAAATCATTTTCACTGAGTCCATTTGTGTTTTTTTGTTGGATTCTGGCGCCAATGAAGGTCCCTAAAGCGCCAGCCAGAATTGGCCCATCGTATTTCCAATTGATGGCATAGGGACTTTTAACTTGGGCTAATGAAGGAAAGGTAAAAACAATTAAAACAAAAATTAGAAAAGAATGAGATGTTGAAAATGGGTATAAAATTCTCATATGTTTGATTCACTATATTTTTGAGTAGGTAATGGGAACAAATTTGCTTCATTTCCCTATCATTGCTAAATTTTTTTGACAAAAAAGCAAGACCGACTCAAATCACCCATGTCAGCTGAATCTGTCTCTGATATTATGAACCGCCTTCGGGCCAATGACAAAACGGTGTTGAATGAATTGTTTCAGCAGCATTATAATGCCGTATGTCAAACCATTCATCGGTTTATTAGGGATAGAAGTTTAGTAGAAGACCTTGCCCAAAACGTCTTCATTCGATTTTGGGAAAAACGACAACAAGTAAATATCCAAGCTTCTTTCAAAGCATATTTCCATAGGATGGCAATCAATGAAGCACTGGGTTGGCTCAGAAAAAATAAAGGGCGCGAAACAGAAGAGATCTCATCCAACATTCGCGCAGAACAAACTTATAGCGTCGAGGACGATTTTTTGCAAACGGAATTACAGGCACATGTCACAGTTGCAATAAATAAACTTCCTCCTAAATGTCGAACCGTTTTTCAATTGAGCCGGTTTGAGCAATTGACCTACAAGGAAATTGCTGAAAAACTGGGCATTTCTGTAAAAACCGTAGAAAATCAAATGGGCAAGGCTTTGAAAATTATGAGAGCAGAATTGAAAGGGTACTTGAAGTGATGCCATGATGACTTGATGTATCTAAATACCAAACCATCATAGCATCGCAGAATAGTAGTATTGCAGAATCAATTTAGAAGCATCACTTTCTGTGGCTTGGCAAATTCATAACCTCCCAAGTCTCTGAATTTTAATAAATAAGAGCCTGATGCCAAATGCACTAAGTCAATCATTTCATGTAGAAACCGATCGGTATGTCCCATATTTTTCGAAAAGACCAACTTTCCAGTCCAATCGTACAGTTCAATAAAAGCATTTTCAGGAACTTCATTTAATGCTCCTTCCACATACAAAATATCAGATGTTGGATTTGGATAAATGCTCAAATCTATCAGGTTTTCAACTTCTGATGTTGAGGTTTCAATTACGCCATTTGCAAAAGCATAATCCCCCATTAACAAAGTATCTATCTTAATAAAATCCCCTGCTGTTTGCTTTCGGTAATATGGATACTCTATCCATGGATTTTCAGGCTCCTCACGCCAAACCAAAATCAAACTATCATCTGTCATATTCACCAAATCGTAATCCAACGCAGTAGGAGTCCCTCCTTTATATCGGGTCGTACCTTTCATTTTGAAACCAGATTCTGGTACGATACCAGAAAATGTCCAATAATGGGTGCTGGACATTTTGAGATTGTGCAAATTGAATTCTGGTCCATCGTCTGGTGCAGTCCAGTGGTGAACAACGTTGATCATAGCAGAATCTCCGGGATTCATTTCAATAATACTAAGTGCAAGAAAATCTGAATATTCTGTGTCCACGTTTCCAGCTTCATAGGCAGTAAAGCGATTTTGTGATCTTGCGAGATTCAATCTATTGGCGTCATTCAAAACCTGCATGACAGGCTCAAAAGGAACCATAAAATCCACTAGCGTGTATTCTCCCGAAACCATAAAGGCTTCGGTATGAGCATTCCAGTTTTCATCAAAAAAAGTAATCTCCAAAGGCACATCATTGTGAAACTGAGGAGCTGCGCGGAGTTTCTGTTGTATTTCAATTTCTACATCGTAATTTCCACCACTTTGAGATACATCGATGGCGCTGATTTCGTAATTCGCATATCCGGGGGCAAAAATCCAGGCATCAAAGAAAGGATGGAGATCCAAACCTGTATTGGCAATCAAATGATCGCGAAACTGCTCAGCATTGATGGATTGGTATTCATAAACTTCCAGCATAGCCGTCATGCCTTGTCGGAACAAATCATCACCCATATAACCTCTCAAATTGTGCATCATAGAAGCTCCCTTATTGTAGGTATGTGTACCATATGTTTGCTCATAGGGGATACCGGAAAGTTGATGAAATCCATCATCATCCGTGTGTGCTTTGATGAGCACTTCATTTAAATGGTTGTCCTTAACGGCATCCACAAAAACATCATTGCCAAAAGCATATTCGAAAAACAAATGCGCTGAATATTCCGCATTGCCTTCCTTAATCCACATATTGGCTGGAGATGACAAGGTCAATACATTGCCCCACCAGTGATGTGCCAATTCATGTGCCATCAACCGATTTTGATTCGCTGTTGCTCCATTGGTAGCGATACTTACTGGATAGGCAATGCTGGTACAATGTTCCATTGCCCCCACATTGGTCATAACAAATCCAACTCGTTCCCAGGCATAGGGTCCAAACCAATATTCAATAGCATCAATACAAGTCCCAAGGTGTTGAAAGGAATCATTGATAGCATTGACATCCGAAGGTTTGCCAATCAAAGTAATCGGTACATCTCCAAAAGCTCCTGTATGGATGCTTGCTTCAATGGTATACGGACCGACGGCGACTCCCACAAGATAAGTTGGCAATGGTTGGTCAAAACGGTAGCGACGCATATTTTCATCATTTCCCAAATCAATTTGCTCGAGGAAAGTACCAATACCATAACCTCTTTTACCAGCCGGAGAAATGATGTTCAAGTCGTAAGTTGCTCGCTCCACAAAGTTATCGAAACAGGGAAACCAGCCACGACCGTAATTATAAGGATTTGCTCCTAAACCAATACCCAGGTTGTAGGCAATATCCCCTTCAAATACAAAGCCTCCAAAACCAGAAGCTGCTGGAGTTGGCTGCCCATGGTAATAAACAGTGAATGCTCCCACTTCACCGGTATTCATAGTCGTCGGCAATTGAACATTTAAAAACAGACCATCAAAGTCATGAACCAAATGTCCACTTGCTCCTACCACAGAATCCACGGTAAAATCCAGTAAATCAAGCGGTTGCATATAGGTTATGCCATCCATTTTGGGAGAAAAGGTGATTTCGCAGGAAGCGGTAATGGTTTGTCCCGAAAAATCTCTCGCATCCAGGGTGATGTTATAATTCAATATATCAATGGTATCGCTGCGTAGGGCACTCTGCTGCATTTCAATTTCCTCTTCCACAGTCAATGGAAGCATTTCGATTTTGCTTTTGGTGTGATGACAGCCATGATGCTCTACCCCAAATGGCTGTGCCATAATGTTTTCTTGGATAATGATAAAAGCAAGCAGTGCAAATAATTTTGTAAAGGTTATTTTCATAGGAATGGAAGTTTTATAGTTGACGTTCATTTTTAGAATTCGATAATGTCATATGGTCTACTAAGAATTTGGGAAAGCCGTGCTACGTTCACCATATGATATCATCTGGAAGCTTTCTATTACTTTCACAAAAAAAAGGCTTTGCTTCCGATAACGGAAAAATAAGCTTCTACTATTTGTAAAAATGTCTTTTGAGTTCCTTGACCGATGTATAAAAAGCATTCAAAAAGGTAACCCACCAATTTATTGGGCATTTTGAAAATCAATATTTTATAAACCTCTGAACAATAATTACATAGTTACAAGGCTACTTCAATCATCTTGCAAAACAACTGACAGGCAAAACCCAAAAACCTACTTCTTTCCGACAAAAGAACAACCAAATACCGACTTCACTCGTTACCCTTTTGATATTTTGAAATGTACTTTTAATTTTGACGACAATAAAATATAAATCATTAAGCATGAAAAAATTACTCCTTTTTAGCCTTTTGGCTATGATTTTCACAATTTCCATATCCAATGACGCTTATGGTCAAAGAGGGAAGAAGAAAAAGAAATCCTCCAAAGTAGATGAGTATTTTGATGAGAGTGGCAACTTTTTCGGGAAAATATGGTATGGTGCGGGCATTAACCTAAACTTTTCCTCTGGTTGTTTGAATGATGGTTTTGGCAATTGTTTGCGTACCAATTTCTTCATTTTTGGATTATCACCAATGGCAGGTTATAAAATTTCCGAAGATTTATCCATTGGTCCCAGAATAGAATTTTACTACCAAGGCAGTAGAGTCCAACAATTTGTCAATAGTGACGATGACTTTAAGTTTAATAGTGTGAATCTTGGTTTGGGAATCTTTGCGAGGTACAAAATCAATGGGACTTACTTCATTCATGCAGAATATCAAAGCATCAATGAAGAATTGCCTTCCAACCCACTGATAGTTGGTCCGGATAACAAAATCGAAACCTTTAGAGCCTGGGATCAAAATTATTACGCTGGTGTGGGTTACACGAGTGGAGGACTTTTGGGTTTTGAGGCATACCTACTCTGGAATTTCGCAGAGGAATTTACATCGAATAATATTCCATTGACTTATCGCTTTGGATTGAATTATAAGTTTTAAAAGTAGCACGGCTCTCCAGAGTCGTTTCTTTGTATGTTCGGTTTTGGAAAACCGTGATACTTGTTGTACGACTCTGGAGAGCCGTGGTACTTTTATGCTCTTTTTGCCAACCTTTTCTCCTCGGGCATTCTACAACTTGGTGTACAAAGTATCAAGATATCTCGATAAGCCGCCTTCATTTCGTCAATCGGTTGAATAGGCGTAGCATAATGCCAATAGGTTCGGTCATCCAAAATAAGCAACTCTCCTGGTTGCAATTCATGGTTCAAGACTACATTTTTTCCCTTTTCAAATGCCAATTGAGAGACTCCACCAGAAACATTGTGGCGGTTGATACACATCATACCAATATAAGTGGTTCCATCCTGATGCCATCCTTCTATAGCTGGCAATCCCGTCAGTTTTTTGGAAGCGGTTATCCTTTGTGCCTGGAAGAGTATTTCCTCGTCTTTGGAAATGCCGCATTGTTGAGCAAAGGTTCGAACGATGTGATTGATCTCCTCCGAGATTTCATCTTGATAATCAAATTCAGGATAATCTCGAATGATATCTCCATGAGTGGGGTTGTGCTCACTGGATTGAAACAAGGGACCATGTTCTGTTCGTAAAACCAAATTATCATTCACACGATAACGAGATATGGCTTTGTATCGGAATCCTTCTTTTACATAAGGATCCTGTCTAAGACCAGAAAAGATGTCGGCGATATAGTCAACATTGATTTCAGAAGATAAATCGGATAAGGTTGCTTTTAGAAATTTTGCGGCTGTTTTCATGATTTTTGGTTTTTAATGATTGATTTAAATACAGCCGCAATATGGGGTCAGAATGAATAATTCAGACAATGCTTTGGAGCGAATTGGGATAAGTTGGTAGTGAAATAGTTAGTCCTCAATAATCAAAGTTTCTACCAATCATTCCTTTCTTCATCCCAATTGAAATACCTGTATTCCTCAAGCTGGTTATTATCATTATAAATCCTTTCTTTCCGACCAAAAGGTTTTAAGATGTTTGTCGTCAAATCGACTATTATTAATTCGTCATAAACTTCATTTCCATATTCATCATAATCGAAAATTTCAGAACGGTTATCAATATAACTGGAATCATCAGGTGACCAGATTTTCTTGAGTTTACTAATCAACTGACCGTGATCATTGTATTCGAAAATTTCCTTTCTATTTTTTTCCCAAATAGCCTTGTCAGGATTCCAATGTTTGTAAACAATTCTGGTAGGTTAATCTTGTGCAAAAAATGTGTTGGAAGTGAGTAGAGGTATACAACAGAGTAAATAAAGTTTCATGAGCGATGGAGTTGAATTGTTTACAAAGGCAATTGTTATTTTCTTTAAAATCCCTTTTCTAAATGAATTCAAGACATTTAAGAATCTAATACTTCAATAAATTCACTAATGTTTAAAATAGTCAAGTCTGGAAAGGGTAAAGTTTTCAAAGGCTTGTAATCTTTATCATTTGTTACTAAATAATCAACCTGAGCTGCTACCGCTCACATTTTCTTCCGAATACCCTTTTTCTTCCCAAACCTTATCCGCTTCTTCGATAGTAATATCTAACAGATAATCTGAAATAATATCTCTCAGACCTACCAATTTATCTTCAAGAATATCTTTGGCAAATAATTTTAGCAATTCTATTTGTAAATTAGTAAGTGGTTTATCAAGATTTATGGTGGTCATAAATTCAAAATTTTCATAAAAACACAAAAAGGTGCTAACAAATGTTTAGCACCTTTTTGACTTTAAGTATATGGTCTCCTAATTCCGCATACAGCATTGAGGCATCATATGGCTATCCGTCTCTTGATAATACGGATAAGCATTACCACTTCCTGGTTGTTCAAAATAGAACTTCGTACGCTTTCGGTCATAATTGCCGATTTCATTCATAGTCGCAGCATCGTACAATCGACCATTGAGCATAGTATATCTTACAAATTCTGTATTTCTGATATTCTCCAAAGGATTTTTATCCAGGACAATCAAATCTGCAATTTTGCCTTCTTTGATAGAACCCAATTGGTGCTCCATACCTAAGTATTCAGCGCCATTGATCGTCGCACATTTCAATGCCTGGTGATTACTCATCCCTCCTTGCTGAATCATCCACAATTCCCAGTGAGCACCCAAACCTTGCAACTGACCATGTGCTCCGAGATTGACATTCACACCAGCAGATTGCAGTTTATTCAAACTTTTGGAGGTCAAAATATGCCCGTTTTCGTATTCTTCTTCCGGCAGCATCATTCTATGTCGGGCACGACTGTCCACCACATTTCTTGGAGTGAAAGACAACAGCCTCTCTTTTTCCCAAACATTGGTATGCTGGTACCAGTAATATTCACCACTGACACTTCCATAATTTACAACCAATGTAGGTGTGTTATGCGCCTTGGTAGCTTTCCAAAAATCAACGACGTCCTTGTACAACGGCACAACAGGAAGATTGTGTTCAACCCCAGTATGCCCGTCTTGCACCATGCTCAAGTTATGGAAGAAAAAAGAACCTCCTTCTGGCATGACTAAAATATCCAATTCCCGGGCTGCCTGCATCACTTGCTGGCGCTGCTCACGGCGTGGCTGGTTGTAACTTTTTACAGAAAATGCTCCATAGGCTTTCGTTCGGCGAAGTGCACTCTTAGCATCTTCCAGGCTATTGACCACTGCTTTGAAATCCCCATCCGCACCATAAAGGATAGTACCGGTACTGAACAACCTTGGTCCAACCATCTCCCCTGCTCTAATCATTTCACTTTGTGCAAAAACCATCTCGGTATTGGCACTTGGGTCATGAGAAGTTGTAACACCATAAGCAAGATTTGCATAATATTCCCATTGTTTCTGAGGACTTAAACCATATCTGAAGTTGCCGCTATGAGCATGTACGTCCATGATGCCTGGCATGATGGTTTTACCTTCACAGTCGATCACTTTCATATCACTAGACAGGCGGAAACTCCTGCCTACTTTTTTGATCACATTGCCTTCTATCAAAATCATTCCTTTCTCAATCACCTCATCTCCTTCCATCGTAATGATGCGGGCATTGGTCAATGCAATTTGACCTGTTGGTTTATCAGATTTGACAACCAAATTGATTTTTACGCCTGTAGAATCCATTGGTGGCAAGCTATCCAAAGCCCCTTCCAAAAACTTGAATCGTTCTGTCAGGTTGTCTGAAAAGTATTCCTCTCCTAAGGTCCAATGTAGTTTTTTGCTGTCTGGCGACCAATGAATATTGATACCTGCATCTTTGGCAACTTGTGCGACTGGTACTGCTTTGGTCTTGGAAGTCAAACCAACTTTTTTACCCGATTTGGGGAAGGGCGCCACATATACTTTATACAATTCCGACCAGGCAACCCATTTGTTGTCTGGACTGATAATATAGCGTTGCGCATATTTGCCATCAAAATGTTCTTTTTTGTCTTTGCCGTCTAAGTTTACAGATTCGACACTTTTGGTCAGACTGCCAAAAATGTACCCTCCAGTCTGATAGAAAATGCGCTTACCATCTGCACTGAAAACTGGATATTCTCCACGAGGAGATATCAATTGTGGTTTGCCCTCACCTTCTTTTTTCAATAAATAAATGCCCGGCTCCTTGCTATGCGTATAACCTTGATGGGCGTTGCCTCCATCTTTTCTAAATACAATCGTTTTGCCATCTGGAGAGAAAGAAGGGCTCCGATAGATACCTTTTTTAGTCGTCAATCTTTGACTATTCCCAGATTTCAAATCCATATACATCACGGCTCCCATTGTTTCATCATTCCAGGTGACATAAACCATATATTTTCCATCAGGTGAAAAAGCAGGTTCAAATTCCAAATCTGTATTTTGAGTCATTCTTTTGGCTTCGCCATCTGGCAATGCTTTCTTCCACAAATGCCCAAGGGCGTTAAAAACCAAATATTGCCCATCAGGAGAAGTTACAGCATTTCGTATCACTTTGACATGCAAATCTTCTTCAAATGCTTCGTTTTTGAAGCGAACGGTTTCTGCGACTTTGGTTTTCACATCTACAGAAAAAGGGATTTGTGTCGCTTTAAATTCTCCTATGGACTTCGCCTCCTGCGGAACTTCCACTCGCCAGATTTTTCCCAAGCCATAAATCACAATCTCCTTATCTCCAGGCATCCAGTCAAATCCAGGATAAACACCAAAAATTGCCCAGGCTTCCTGTTGATCTTTACTCAATTGATCAAATATTGGATACTCTTCTCCAGTCTCTAAATCGTGGATAAACAAGGAGGTTTTGGTACGTACCCGTTTGATAAATGCCAATTTCTTTCCATCGTTGGAAACTTGAGGACGTGCTGCTCCTCCAGGTCCGCTTACCACATTTTTCAATTCCCCTTTCTCCCGGTCATAACATTTGATGACATAAATCTGTGAGTTGGGATCTTTGTTGTATTGAAAAAAGCCTCCCGGATATACGTCTTCGCTGAAGTACACGTAACGACCATTTTCGAGTGGTGAAACTGCAGGTTCATTCACATCCTGCTGGTCATTTTTTCGTTTGGTCAATTGCACCCCACTGCCACCTGTAATGTGATACATCCACATCTCACCTGCTCCCAGCGAACGCTGAGAAGTAAAATGCTTTCGGGCAATAAAATAATCTCCATCTGGCATCCACACAGCATTGTTCAACAATCGAAAATCTTCTTTTGTAATTTGTTTGGCTGCCTCTCCATCTGCATTCATCACCCAGATGTTGTCACCACCACCCGCATCACTTGTAAAAAGGACTTTGGAACCATCAGGACTGAACCGAGGCTGTACTTCCCAAGCCACGCCTGTTCTCAAGGGTGTAGCCTTTCCTCCCTCAATCGACATTTTGTAAATATCCCCCAACATATCAAATACAATGGTCTTGCCGTCAGGACTGACATCCAGATTCATCCAGGTTCCTTCGTCTGTGGTGAAGTTTACTTCTTTCCAGTTCCAGCTTTCACCTGGTGGATCATTGACATCCCATTTTTTGGGGTCTTTTTTGTCTGTTTTTTTGCTTGCTTCTTTAGCATCTTGGGCAAACGCAGAAGCAAATAGCAGCATTCCGAAAAGGATAACACAATAACGCTTTATCATTTTAAAAAAATTTGGTTTGGAAATGTTGGTTTTTTAAGATGAGAATTTTGGGATTGCGAAGTTAAATAAAAAGGTGCTTATGAAGAATTTGATTTTATGTTGAATGGAAAAAGTGTAAATTTGAAATCAACTCTTTAAATGAATTAAAAATGACAAAAAACGCAATCTCGATTCTCTTTCTATGTTCCCTTGTTTGTCTTAATGTAAAAAGCCAAACGATTGATAGCCTTGAGAACTTTATAATGGAGGATATGGAAGATTCTACTAATGCTATCGATATTACTATTCAAAATAACTGGCGAGAAAGAGTAAAAACCAATTTTGATAAAAAAAGAAATAATATTTCAACGCTTCCCCTTTTCTCTTCAATATGAAAAATCTAAGCGATTTAAGAATTGGTAAAAATCCAATTCCTTTTCAAACAATTAAGAGTTTTCAGCAAAAAGCATCTTTTCAAGTCTCAAATATTTAATAATATTATCAGTCATGAAAGTCAAAGATCTCTCCCCTCAACTCTTCACTCGCATCAAAAAAATGCGCTATGATAATTTTATTGAAAAGCATGAAGGACCAGAAACATGGAAGTGGCAAATTCTCAACTCTGAATCAAAAGAAGAGACAGAAGAAGGCTATTTAGATGCCGAATTTATGAAGATTGAAAACTACAATGTATTGCTTCCAATAGGTGCAGAACATCATCCAAATATCAAGATTTTGCATCATTTTCTTAGTAAAGATGAAACAAAAATGGTTATTTATTTAAAAGACACGACTTACAGAGATGATGATATCTGGGCAGGCTTTGTCGCAATTTTTGACCGTTTTCCAAATGAAAGCTTCTATATTGCAACTTTCTATCATGAGTGGTTTATCACAGATTATGATCCTTTGGCGAATAAATTTAAATTTTAGAAGCGGATGAATAATCTCAAATCATCTTTCCTAAATCAACTCCCAGAACTTTCGACCAACTAGTATTTTCCTCCACAACTCCAATGCTTTTAGAATATTGGTGCCATTCTCCAGACTCGAAATTCAATACAAAACCTTCTTCGATACCATATTCAGTTTCATCCATCAATTGACGTAATTTTTTGAAATCTGTTTTCCATCCCCTTTTAGTCAGGGTTGATTGGTTCTATTATTTTCATGATGTGCTAAAGGATTATGCAGGTTTTTTTCTTCTAAATTCCTGAAAGTTCAAGTTCAAGACCAAGTTCAATTTCAATTCTTGGGCTTGAACTTGGTCTTGAACTTGAATTTGAAAAAAATCACAGAGCATATTTTTAGAACCAATCACCCCTGCTTTTTAGTGGCTACTTCAATGATAACAGGAACAGTAGCGTTTTCTTCATCTTGTAAAACAATATCAGGACATTTACTTTCAGGATTGCCTGGGTCAATATCTGTTTCGGGAAGAGGTTCTAGTGTTATTTCTCCAGAGAGGAATAATTTCTCAAGTCCAAAAATCAGCTTTTTGATAGCTCTTTGGTGATGAATAGTAGCGAGGTGTCCCATTTCTATTTGTGTTACCATTATTCTTATTGTTTTGAATTTTGCCTCTCGCTTTTTTATTCTTATACCCAAAATCTGCATTAAAAGCTTTGGTGAATTTAAAGAAAAATTCCAAAAGTAGAACTTAAAAAATCATCCCATATCAATCAAAACTCTTTCAATCTCAGCCCCAAAACCTCCTTAATCCACACCGCCTGCTCCTGCTCCAAATACAAAATTCTTTTCACAGCATATCCATAACCCCTTGGATAATAAAACCGCTTTTTGCTTTCAGAACTTTGCTTATGTGCAGCCGCGCCTGCTTCAATAATGGCATCACAGGAATAGGTATCTATGTGATATTGAAAAGCCTCTCCATTTAAGTGAAAACCCATGAATTTTACTTTTTTGTTTTCTACCTTAGTAAACAAACTATCCGGAGCAAAGTCATCGCCGGATATTTGACGCATCGTATTAAAAGTCCACTATGCAGGTTTTGTGAATTGAGCGAAAAAGCACAGGGCATGCTAAAGTTCTTCTATTGAACTATTTTGAGCAGAAATCGCAACTGAATGATACATAATCAGGTAAAAGAAGCACAGAGTTCTAAACATATTGGCA
This sequence comes from Saprospiraceae bacterium, assembly GCA_041941305.1. Lineage (GTDB taxonomy): Bacteria > Bacteroidota > Bacteroidia > Chitinophagales > Saprospiraceae > JANSWP01. The sequence continues at coordinate 101,680 of JBGTQJ010000004.1, read as the reverse complement.
ACAAAAGTACATTATAGAGTAACACCTTTATCTTTACAGGAATTAATTCCAGAATTAGGTACCTAACTAAAAACAAAAACCACTTCTCAAATGAAACAAAACATAACCATTAAAGCCACTTTACTCCTTTCTCTTCTACTTTTTTGCCAATATTCCTTTTCTCAGGGTATCACTGCAGAACGACAAAATCTCCCCAACACTGATACCACCATTCTTGAAGCAACTGGATTTGATTATTTAGATTCCCTTATTGGAGATGACACACCAAAACCTTACTACACCTTTCTCTGGGTGTATGGGGATGGAACTTTTACAAATGGCACACAGGATTCGACCATTAAACACATTTATCAAAATATTAGAAACAGGACCTTCATACAGTCTGGTGCACTTTTTTCCAAAGTATATCCTACAGGCAATTATGGTGGCACGACCCGTCCACCCAGTGGCTTGGTCGCTCCAGGACCTGGCAATCCATTCCGACCACCTGCTGCTTTACAGAGCGAAATTCCTTTTTTCAATATCATAGTTAAAGATCCACCTGTGGCAGAATCAGATAGTATGTTTGAAGCGGGCAATTTGATTCAATTACAACTCAATCACGATGTACAGCCTGAGGACACCTTGGTGAATATCATTTCTTTCAGAAGCCTGATTCCAAATGACACCATTGTAGAAGGACGAGTATATTTATTTTACAATAGCAAAACCAAACCAGCCACCGTACCCAATCGAATCAAAGGAGTTTTTGGAAATGGCGTACAAGCTGCTCCACCACCAAGTACCCAATATGGAAAATTCAATTTTCAGGAAACCCTGAATTTCTACCGCGATATTTCTGAAAATGGCGAAATCGACCTCACATCCAATAACCCGAACCCCGCATTCGACTCCTATCAAAATTGCCTGGTCTTCAGATACGATTCCCTTGCCGGCAACAATCTGGATTTGCGCAACCTGTTTGTAGAGTTTGAAAATGACACTGCTATGTGGAATATGTTTCAGGGAGAAGCAGGAGACACCATGAGTTTTTTGGCAGTCATAACTGCTATGCCACAGGTGACAGATGATGGCTTATTGGCAGCTATCAAAGTTTTACAGGATGGCTTGGATCTTCGTCCACTCGATAGTCTTGGCTTGCGCAATATTTTGAATGGATTCTATGGCGATGACAATGAATGGTTGCCAATCACTCCAAATTCCAATTTTCGGCAAGAGATCATTGGATTTAGTGAGGTGAGTTCACCAATTGTCAAATCTCACGATCCAAATGAAGTGAAAGTTTATGCTTGCGAATGTCCCAGCCAAGGGCAACAAAAGGTGGTTTGTGTGGTCAATTTTGAAAATACGGGACGGGCAAGTACGCAATTGGTTAATATCAAAATGGAGATACCGGAGCAATTAGTCATTGAAAGCATTGAGCCTATAAGCTATACCATTGGTTCTTCAAATTGGCCAAGTCTTTTCCAGCCAACGGATGCAGGAGGTCGACTAAGGGAATGGAATTTTCCAAATGCCTCATTGAAAGCAGGTGAAGTAGTAGGCAAAGGACATCCCTCTACCCAAGGGCAAATGATTTTCAGTATACTGGTAGATCCAGCTTTTAACATTAATGATATAGAAGCCATTAGCTCCTGTATTGTATTTGATTTGGAAGTTCCAATTTGTACAGTACCAGTAAAACCTGCTGATTATATCACTACAATTGACAATGAAGGTGTGAAAGAAAAGTTAGAATGTGTATCCTGCAAAACTACCACTACTCCTGAGACCTGTTTTGGGCTCCCTTGCTGGTTGTGTTACGCGATTTGCATTTTATTGATTCTGCTGGTCCTTTACTGGATTGTGAAGAAACTCTTTTGATTTTTGGATTGGTGAGTGGGAAATCAATCTTCGAACCATTCAGGAGGATCTTACCTGGAAGGACACCTACAAATCTACCGCTAGGATTTATCCAATATTGGATGGAAAAGCGATTTTGGAATTGTGGAATGAGCAAAAATTTGGAGAAGGCATCAAAGGCTACAGTTTGAGATACTTCAATCGCGAAAAAGGAAAGTGGGAACTTTGGCTCAATTGGTCTGGAAAGAATCGCTCAGGGTCTTCGAGTTTGGAAGGAAGCTTCAGACATGGCAGAGGAGAATTCTTCTCGTACCGCCCTCTTGATGATAGTACACAATTGATATCCAGGTATACCTTTTGTGATGTGTCTCCCACTCCTCTCCGTTGGGATGATGCCTACTCTAAAGATGGAGGTAAAACCTGGTCAAATAATTGGATTATGGAGTTTTCAAGAACTCAGGACCTACCCAAAGAATTATCCACTCAAACATCAGCACTTACCTATGATGAGGGCAAAAGATGCAATCTACCAGAATTTAGAGAATTTGAGAAGATGGCTGGTTTTTGGGAGGGTATTCTGAAGGTAAAAAATGGGGAAAATTGGATTGCTGCTCCAGCCTCAATTAGGACACATAAAGTGCTGGATGGTTGTGCAGTCATTAGTTTCCTGGAATATGAACTGGCGGATAAAAAGTACAAAAGTTTTAGTTTAAAAACTTACAATACCTACGCCAGTCAATTCGAAGACGGGCGCTTGTCAAATGATAAAAACAATACTTACCAAACCTATTTTGGAAATAATAAAGATGGCACCCTCACCTTAAATGCCTTTGATTTGGCCAGCAAAACTGTTGAAAATGAATACTATGAATGGACACTGGAAGAAGCATCCATAGAAGTTCGAAAATACCTCCGAAATTCTCCTGAAGATGATTGGGAAAAGATTTGGGAAGGAGCCTTCAAAAAAAATTGATGGAATAGTTGGCAACGGCAATAGCAACAATTTCGTTTCAACAAAAGCTATTGACAGAAAACTTTCACAATGGAAATACCCAACATCGAATTGTCTTTCTGGCCAATTCTATTCCTAATTGCCGGAGGTCAGGGTCTATTTTTTTCTGCCTTGGTATTCAAACATCATAAAGGCAATAGGCTGAGTAGTATCTATCTTGGACTCCTATTGTTTTTGTTCAGTTACATGCTCTTTTTCCATTTTTGTTGGTGGACGAATTATCATTATCACTTTCCTCATGTTTATCTTACCAATACGCCAATTTATTATTGTTTTAGTCCGCTACTCTTGCTTTATTTTGACTCATTAAGGGTCAAACCACAACTTCAAAAACATCGTTGGGCTCATTTTCTACCAAGTCTGTTGTTAATATTTTTTTTACTTCCCTTTTTCCTTCAAGGCACCGCTGACAAACTGGCTACGATTACAGGGGAAGCAGCTTTCCCACAATTCTCTTTTGGCTCCTGGGTATGGATTATGGTCAATTTCAAACTGTTTGGTACCCAGATGCTCATCTATTTGCTCTGGAAAATCTGGTTGCTCCAAAAAATCTGGAAAGAAGACGAAGCTGCGGGCTTAGCGCCCAAACTGGTACAGGTTCGTAGAAAATGGTTTCAAATTTTGACTGCATTATTTGCTGCTTATACCTTAAGTTTTCTAGCATACTTCCCCCTTAGCAAGCAAGCCTTTTTTGTCGATTTACACGACTTTATCATTTCAGGTATTATGACCATCTCTATTTACACGATTGGATATTTGGGTTATCAGCGTCCTGCTATTTTTTCCGGAGAGTTGCTCCAAAAAGTCTTTCAGCCAAACAAATACGCAACTTCTTCACTCACCAATTCTGCTGCCCAATCCATACAAAATGCCCTTTTAAAGTTGATGGAAAATGAAAAACCCTACAGGAACAACGAATTAAAAATAGGGACCCTTGCAGAAAGCCTTCAAATCACTTCCCACCATCTTTCCCAAGTCATCAATGATCAATTTGGCAAAACCTTCAATCAATTCATCAATGATTTTAGAATTCAGGAAGCCAAACAACTTTTGGAAAACCCTGATTACGAAAAAGCCTACATTATCCAAATCGCCTATGAAGTTGGGTTTAATAACAAAACAACTTTTAATGCTACATTCAAGAAATCTACAGGGCAATCTCCTTCCCAATATCGACAGGAATTTTATGAAAAAGTAAGGTTGAATTAATCGATTCTGGTTTGCTGGTTGCTGGTTTCTGGTCAGCTTGCATTAAAAGTAATAGTCAGTGTCTCTCGTAGAGGACGCTGACAGATAAAGAATCTAGTGATAAGGTACCGCAGCGACCAAGAAACCAGCAACCAGTACCCAGCCGACCAGCAACCAGCCGCCCCCATTTCGTCAACATTTATAAATCCTGACCAATCCTTTCATCATTTCTTCCATTTTCGAGCTGTTAGAAAAATTTACCCTCGTTTTGGAATTAAAAGGTAAGTTATGAGTTTAAGAGTTGAGGTTACCCCTCTTCTTGCTCAAAGCTAGCTTCTTGATTCTTTTTTAGCAACCAATTATGATAAATCTAATCAAAACAATCTGCTGGATAGTACTTCCACTTTCCTTTTTTCAATGCAGCGATGATGCAAGCGTGCCCTTGACCACTGATTTAATTCAAATCATGAACATTATCGACGTGGGAAATGCTGGCGATGCTTCCGACTTTTTGACGAGCTTTAGAATTGAGGACCTTACAGGAGTGGAAGAGATCAGATTGATTTTAGTTCCAACCAGTGAAATATCAACTTTTGATTCTGAAAAAGCCAAATCTTTACCCAATGGCAGCTTTCATACGGTGACAGTGGCAGGAAACAATTATGAATTACAATTGCCAGCCAATTTGAACGATGCGAATAACAATGCAATTCAGGAAAATGTAAGTTATACCTTTTCAATTGCCTTGACTGTGGATGGCAACCTCTTATTAAATGAAAAAACTGATGAAATTATCTTGAGTGACAAACATGTATTGGAGGGTAATTACACCGGCACCTGGAATGATAATCTCTACACAGATTTTGGAATTTCAGCTGAACTTAAATTCCAGGCAGGAAAACTTAGGGGTTCGTTTTATTATTCCTCCAATTTCACCTCCTGTTGTGGAGGTTCTGACGACGGTATGATCACTGTCACACTAGATGGGGATAATATTACTGATTTTGACTACAATCAATTTCTAGATTCTTTTATGGGGGGTGAATGTCCTGGTTTTTACACAGGTACGGGCATAGTTGAAGACATCATTACATTAAAAGTTGATTTTGAAGGGGATGATTGTGAAGGACCGCATACAGATGGAAAGATTGTGTTGAAGAAACAATGAGTTATTAGCGTTCAAAACTTGTAGCAAGATTTTTCAAACTGGTTCAAAGTTGGACACTTGCTAAAATTATTAGGCATTCATTTCTGCTCAAAATAGAAATCACCTGAGGTGTTGATTATTTTAGAATAGTCAGCACCTCATTTTTCGCACATGTTTTTTGGGAAAGCAAGGGTTTTGAACCCTGGTCTTTGAGTGCATTCGTATTTCAGGCCTCAAAACCATGATACATGCAAAACATTACAAGTTCCTTATTTCAATTCCTCTACATCTTTCAGTAAATAACAATGTTCGTGATTAGTCATTCCAATTTTGGGATAATAGTCAACTGCAGCCGGTGCAGATAGCAAGAGCAATAATGCTTTTGGAGCAACTAGTTTGGTTTGTCGAATCATTTCCTTCCCAATTCCCTGCTTTTGATAAGCTGTATCTACTGCTAAATCTGATAAATAAGTACAATACACAAAATCCGTAATAGCGCGAGCCACACCCACCAATTTCCCATTATCACGTGCAGTGATGATAATATTTCCATTTTCCACCATCTTTTTAATTCTTTCAAGGTCATCTACTGGTCGTCTTTCTCCAAGAGTGGATTTGATCAATACTTCACGAAATTCTTCGAAAGAAAGGTCTTTTTCTATTTGATATTCAATCATATTCCAAATGATTTAATCCAATATTTTCCATTAACTAGTCCAAAAGCTCCACCTCAAAACTAAAAAAGCATATTCGAAGTATCGTATCTATTTTTTCATCAATTCCATTAGAAAAATGCAGCTAAGGATCAATTAAAGAATAACTTCGACATTTTGATGGTTTCTTTTGTGCCAATGCTTCTGCTGGCTATAAGAAAAGACATACACCTCATTGCTTTTTCGGGAACTGACAAAAAAAGTATCCCCATCGAACCCATTGGTTATCCAGCTAGGTTCAATTCCTGCATCCAGGGTTTTTATCAACTTTAGGTAAGGAAAACTCAAAAAGGCTACATAATTGGAAATGGTGCCAGCTTTATTATTACCAACAAGGATGGCTTCAACATTCGTATTATTGGATGGAACGTTTTGAGAAAAACTATTGCCCCAACTAATTATAAAGCAATAAATAAAAATGAGTCTTACGAGATATTGCATTGATAAAATTAATTTGCCCTGGCTCCTGCACCTCTTTTCGTCTGCAAGTAAGCATCTATACCCTTGTCTTTCAATTCTTTAACTAAATCACTTGCATCCCGCCTACTTTCAAATCTATCCACTAAAACGACTGCCAATTTCCCGCCATTAAATATTTTCATTGAGGCATTGGAGTATCCCATATCTTGCAATTCCGAAGCATAATTCTCTGCATTATGGCGCAAGCTAAATGCCCCCGCAATCACCAAATATTTACCTTCTGAATCCGTTGAAAAATCATCTGGAACGGTAGCTTCTTCTGGTTCTTCATCTTCAGGAGTAGTATAAGAAATATCACCTCCTCCAACCGTTTCAGCTGTTTCTTCGTCACTTGCAGCGATGCCAGTCGTATCCGACTCATCAATATCATAGCTGTAAGTGTCTTCTTCATTTTCATTTAAGGGTTCTTCTTCATCAATCTGGGCAGTAGGCTCAGCTGCTGGGTCTGCTTTGTCTGTCATGGCTTCGTATAGTTTGTAGCCTAAAAAAGTAATTGCAACAATGCAAATGGCCAGAATCAAGATGGTTGGAAAATCCAATTTTGACATAGTATGTAAGTTTTGTTATTTTTTGAAAATCATTGCTAAAGGTAAGAGAAAAAATGGTTTCCTGGTTGCTGGTTTGCTGGTTACTGGGTACTGGGTACTGGTTTGCTGGTTCAATCTGATTACCCGGATATTTGTCACTTGTTTTTAGTACCCTGCCCTCCAATAGCTTGCCCAGTCAAAATCACAAGAAACATGAACCAAGATCGAAAAGTCAAAACCAATAACAAATTCAAAAACCCCAAAACCCAGCAACCAGCACCTAGTTCATTACCTCATTTCTACGTCAAACACCCCCTCTGTCACATCCAGCATAACCGATAAATCGTCAAAACTGGCAGCTTTAAAGGAAAAAGTACCTTTTACCCTGGTAGCAGTTTTTTCTTCAATGACTACTGTTCCACTTGTATTTCCAAGGTTGGTTGTCCAGGAAGTTCCATTGTCAAGTGAAATAATTCCATAAACGACATCGGGAGAAAATTGATGTGTACCTTCTCCTATATTGTTGGGAAGGGAAACATATATCACAGATTCTCCCACTTCCGCTACGCCATAAATATTGTATGTGTCGTCACTGAAAGTCGTTGCATAAGCGTAGAAACCTTGTGTCGAAAAGGTCTCACCATTCAACTTACAGGAAAAATGATTGACAGATTCTTGGGGTTCCTCTTCCTGAATAAGGGAGTCAGTGTCTTTTTTACAACTGCCAAGAAATAATCCAATTAGCAATACTGGGAATAAGGATGAAATGAATGTTTTCATGATTAATGATTTTTTGGTTCAGGCTATGAAAGTCCTATTCATAAGGCGATTCATATGCCCAGACATGATTGTTTTGATTGAATCCGAGTGCAAAAGAAAGGATAAGGAAAGGATGAATAAATGGGAATGAAGTTAAACCGGTAAAAGAGTGAGTGAATTGATAATTGGAGAAAGTCATTTAGGAGTCGGTAAGTTATGACCAAAACTCTGAAATAAGCAATCGGGAATAGGCATCAATTCATGTATGCTTTTTCATACAGAAGTCTATCTTTGCCTGGGCCGGACGTGGTTTAGAGTTTATACCACTTTAACCTATTGTTACCGCAATTCCCACTTTGTAAATTTTCAACGAAATTCTGTTTTTATTTTACTCTAATTTCAATTCTGCTCATGAGTAGCAAGGTTTTGAACCTCGCATCTTCAGGTGCAATTGGGGAACTTCGAGAGAAGCTAGTGGTTGCAAAACCCCTTCGATTACAAATAAATCTTGAAAGTTCCTTTTGAATGAACCTGTTTCGCTAAGTTGAGCATAATTTAATAAATGAGGGGTGGACACGGGCGGCTACTTGTGCCTTTGGGAAAGCCGCCAAAAATTCTTAAAGAGAGACCTTTTTATGAACCCTTCTTCATCAAATCTTTAGAAAAGTGAGAAAAGTATTATCACCGCCAACAAGATCACCAAGAAAATTGCAAGTGTTTTATAGGTATTGTGCTGGCTCCGATAAGTATTGAACAACAATTCGACATAATCGCGCCATTCCAAGCCTATCATATAGGGCTCATAACCCATCACAAAGTATTTGGGCCGCCCACCTTTTTTCTTCTTGCCTCCCCTATCATCACCATCTTGCCTTTGGTCGCTATCTCCACCTCTATCTGACCGATAGCCATGTTTTTTCAAAATAAAAAAAGCACTGCTCAGAAATGCCAATTCATATAATTCGGAACGATTGGACATCTCTAAAATAATTTTATTGCTACCGTCCAACAATCTCCAGCGCCCTCTGGATACATTGCCATCTATAGATTGGAGATATTCGCCCCCTTCATTGAAAAAATGAAGCACTGCTTCATGAAAGTTTTTGTCGTCTCTAAATTCCAACCAGGGCTTACCCCCATTGCTAACATAATGCTCCTTTTCATTCAAGTCTTCTCCCCAGGGACGCACTTCAGGAATTATCATATCCAGGTATTGATCAAGTGTTTCCCGAATAGGCAATTCAACACTAAATGAACGGCTTACTTTATCGACGAGCTTATTTTCCACGTATGTTAATTTTATATTCTTAATTCAGGGTCCAGAATTACTATATTTTAATCCTCTGAACATTTTCTATTTCAACAAATTTACAATTTCCTGAAAAATCAAACTTTGAATGCATCTTTTTTTTCGATAGTAGAAAAATGCAACACCTAGTGCTAGGATAAATTCTCCAAAAGACAACCCAATCAAAGTAAGGGTTGTTATAAATTGATTAGGAAAACAATGTTGGTCAAAATATATTTTAGAAGATTTGATTATTGGTTGTTGTTATACTATTTTCGTGAACAACCATTTTACAAATATTCTATTCCTGATTTCGATTGAAAATTTAGAAGATTGACACGATAAAGAAATCTCAAACTCTTAAATTCTCACTCTCTCAAATTCTGCTATATACCATGAAGAAACAGTGTTTAGAATGTGGAGATACCTTTACAGGACGCGCTGACAAGAAGTTTTGCTCTGCGGACTGCCGTAGTGCTTACAACAATAAGCTCAATAGTGATGCAACCAATTTTATGCGCAACATCAACAATATGCTTCGAAAAAACAGGCGCATTCTGGCAGAATTGAACCCCGATGGCAAGGCGAAAGTACACCGAAATAAGCTACTGGATAGGGGTTTTAAGTTTAGTTATTTCACGAATATCTATACGACAAAACAAGGCACTCATTATTATTTCTGTTATGACCAGGGATACATGGAGATCGATAATGATTATTTTGTTCTGGTGAAGCGAAAAGCGTATGTAGAATAACTATTTAAACCTCCTGCATTTCTTCGACCTCAATCAAAGGCAATTCAACAAAAAAGTCCGTCCCTAATCCTTCTTCCGTCTCAAACCAGATTTTACCTTTAAAGGCTTCAATAATATTTTTAGAAATAGCCAACCCTAATCCTGTTCCGGAGTTTTTGGTCGTGAAATTGGGGACAAAAACCTTTTCTTTCATTTCTTCTGAAATACCTACCCCATTGTCACTGACTTTGATCAAGATCCTGTCATCATGTTGAGAAAGTTTCAAATCTATTCTGCCCCGGCGTTCATCCGGGATGGCTTGAATCGCATTTTTAATTAAATTATTCAACACTCTTGTGAGGTGGTTTTTGTCTGCATATACATGGAAAATTCGGTCAGGGACATACAAACTAATGTCCATATCCTGTCGCTCGTTGGCAAAGAGCCCATGTACGGAGATGACCAGGTCGTTTAGTACAAATTTAGTGTTTTCCGCCTGGGGCATTTTGGCAAAATTGGAAAACTCGGAGGCAATTTGAGAGAGCGAATCTATTTGTTCAATCAATGTTTTGGAAACACGCTCAATTAGCGGCTTGATATTATTGGGATTGCTTTGATAGGCATGAAGCATATATTGTATACTCAATTTCATGGGGGTAAGTGGGTTTTTAATTTCATGCGCCACTTGTTTTGCCATTTCTCTCCATGCTGAATCTCGTTCAGACTGAGCAAGCAATTCGGTACTTTCTTCCAATTTTTTGATCATTCTGTTGTATTGGGCTATCAAATCACCCAATTCATCTTTAGATTCCCATTTTAGTGGTTCATTTCTACCCAATTTCAATCGTTTCAAACTATCTCCCAAATCTGAAATGGGTTTTGTAATGGAGTTGGCAACTGCTATTGCCAAACCTCCTGCAATCAATAACAAGAATACATAAACATTCAGTAAGGCTCCCATAAAGCCTGAGACATCACTTTCCAATTGCCTCTGTTCATCATAATAGGGAAGCCCCAAATACGCTATAACCTCCCCATTTGGGTCATTAAGTGGAATATAAGCAGAAGTATATTCAAGTCCTCCAATGCTCTCTTCCTGGTCTTCCCTTGTTTTGCCCAATTTCGCCAAACTTTGAAAAGCATGTGCCCCCATTTTTGGTGCGATAATGCCTTTTCTGAAAATGTCTTCTTCAGAGGAACTGATTAAATTTCCATTCAGATCAAATACATTGATGTCCAATCTATGTATTTCAGACAGAGGTTCTACCAGGCTGGAGAGATCTAAATCTGCACCACTTATAGCATACCGATGTTCAATTTCGTAAGCTGCATTGGTTTCGGCTGCGCCTACTTTTCTATCCAATCTGCCAGCATGATACTCTTCCGGAATTTGTTGAAAATGCCAAACAGAAACCAGCCCTATTATCGCAAAGGAGACCAAAATTAAGGCTATGACTGCAAATTGAATTCTATTTCTTAGGGAAGGCGTTTTGGTGAAAGAAAAGTGAAGCGCCTCTGGTAAGGCGTTGGTAAAGGCGTTGATAACCGCCAAAAGGATAACTGCCAAAATCAACATTCCAAAAAGATAAGAAAACAGAGAAATAGGCTTTAGATATTTTCCATTGTCTTTTCCTATTTTTACCACTACCCCACCCGGAGCATGGTATAACAATTCAGATCGTTCACTTGTATTTTTCAAATTCAAAGTCTCTCCTTCGGGAGGCAATTTTTCCGCAATTACATTGTCATATTCTCCACCTTGTTCACTTACCAGCAGTCCCTCCTTGTATATCGCATAATCATATTGGGATAGATTCCGCAAATCTTTGTACTGTTGGTCCAATAACAGCTCCGTATAAACTTTAGATTGGCTGGTTTGCTTGTGCTTAAATTCTAGAAACAGAACAAAAGGATAATCTCCGGGTAATTCTGTCCTCATCAGGTAATTTCCACTTTCAAGAAAAAACTTTAGCCCGGCATGAGCAGTCTGTCTTGCTTCATTATATCTGTTTTGTAGACTAATCAATGAATCTTTTTGCTCATTGATTAGTGATTGCCCCTCCTTTAGTCGAAAAGCAGAGAGATTAAAGATGTAATTATTGAATAGATATTTATTTCCGGAAAAATGATGTTCAATCAAGCTTTCCAGTTCACTTTGGGTATAATGACTGGTATCGAAGGTTAAGGCCCGAATCGTTTTATCATTATCAATTTGTGGACGAAGGGTACTAAAACTCTCTTCAGCCAGGCTGTCTCTAAAATTAGCTAGTTCATAGGCATAGTCCTTCCTAATTTTAAAGTCCTTGTCATTATTGTATTTAAATAATAACAGAGAAGAAAAAGCTGAAAACAAAACCAGCCAAATAACCAACCAGGTCATTGTAGGAGATTTATAATCAATAAACAAGTCAAACGCCCCAATAAAAACAACAGCAGCTAAAAGGATAGGTAATGGTTGCAAATTCAAATCCGTCATTAAAATAACAGGAATGGAAAACAGCATAGCAACCATAAAAGCCAAAAGTCTTTGATTCTTGTTCAAGCCTATTTTCACAATGGTCAACATCATTCGGTGACTAAACAGAAATAAGGCGATGAGGAGGAGAATGATGCCTAAGATGGCGAGGAAGCTATAAAAATTGAGATTTAGAACATTATCAAAATCAAAGGCGATTTGAGAGTCCATTACCAGGCTTTTAAATACACCTGTTATCATCAAAATACCTAAAATGATTGAAAAATAATTTAAGCCCGTCAGACCATAACGTATAGGCAGTGAGACCCCTTCAAACTTTTGCACTTCAAATTCCCGATGAAAAAATACCATCATCCAAAGCAACAAAATGATGTTGATAAGCAAATCCCCCAGAGAACTTGTAGAGTTTAAAACAGGGGTAGAAAAGGTTTCTGAAAAAGATTGCAGGGAGGAAAAGTTGTTAGTAAATTCGAAATACACTGTCAAGTACCGTATCCCAAATATCACACTAATCAAAAAAGCGGCACCTATCCAGGGACGGTACTTTTTCACCAGAGCAATCGCAATATCATTTATCAAAACTCCTAAGGTGATGAAACCCAACAAATAAATCACCAAAATCCATTTAAGTTGTGATTTGTCTTTAAAGTCTCCATCATTTATTATCCAGCCAATCGTTTCATCATTTATTGTATGAATCGGATATTCTGTTTCTTTTTTGCTAAAGACAATTTCCTTTGGAACCTGTTTGTGGTCAGTAATAAAACGATTTTGCAGATGCGCGCTTTCGAGCGAAAAATTATTTCTAACCGGTATTAATGCAATGGCGTAGCGGTTGATACTGTCTCTAAAATCAAAATTTTCTTTGATTAGAAAATGATGACCATTCTTTAATTTTTGCAGCTTGGTTAATTTTTCTTCATGTGCATACACACTCAATTGCTCCCCCTGTAAAAAGACATTTGTATTGGTCCAAAAAACCAAAGAATCATTTTCGTATAAACAAATATTAAACTGTCGGTTGGTAAGATCTTTCAACAATTCCAGGTCATCTCTTTGCTCCTGAGTCGTTAAGGTACCCAAGCCTCTATACATTCGCTGGATATAAGCCGTATCCTTTAAAATTTCCCAGACTTTTGATTCTTTTTTTTGAAGACTAGACTCAATGTTTTGAGCATAAGTGCGAAGATTTCTATCCTTGGAAAAGACAAATTCCATCCCTATCCCCAGAGAGAACATTAAAAAGATAATACTAACAATATATATCTGGCGTTTTTTCATGGCTTCTGTTGTTCCTTGCTAACACTTCATTACTAAAGTTATAAACTTATTCCATGCTGCAAATTTTACTCCAAAAGCAACAATACGCAAATTTTGTTTTAAAAAAATATGTAATATGTATGTGTCTGGGTTAAAAGTTGTTCAATATGGTTTAAGAATTGTTCAAAGGTGCTGAAAATACATTCTAACTGCTTTGAACAATTTAAGACCAATTGTGCCTGGTTTAAATAGTTAAAACCAGGATCCGCCATATTTCATAAATGGCCATGGGATTGATACCAAAATCAACAACAAGGCAACCAGGAAGAACCAGAAAGTTTTCTTGAATTTTGTAATATCTTCCATGGCAGTTTTTGATTTTTTGTTACCAATCGTTATCAAGACGATTGCTATCGTCATAATCAGGATGTGCTCAACTGTAAAAAAGCGGCCAACAGCATTTTTCATCACGTCTGCACTAAATATGACTTTGGGGCTAATAAAATATAAAGCCAATCCAGTCAGTAACTGAATATGAGCAGAAATCATCGTAAATAAGTTGATCTTTCTATCTTGCTCCGTAAATGTTTTTTTCCCTTGCCATTTCATTAAGGCGTTAATGATGGCATAAATGATTAATATTAAAACAATCCATCTAATACCCGAATGGGCATGCTTAAGCATATTATACATAAGTTGAGTTTTAAGTTTTGAAAATGGAACTCCGCAAACTTAGCGAAATTGTTTGGAAAAGATGGTTTTATGATGCAATCGCAATGTACGATGATTCATATTTCCAAATGCTTTTGAAATTCAGCAAGCCCTTTTGCATTTAGGCAAGCTTCTTTTGTCAGGCCTCCCTTCCTGGCAGACAAAACCCCAAAATGGATATCCTGAATTCCGCCAGTGCTGTGTGCATCTGGATTGATTGAAATCAAAACGCCCTTTTCCATCGCATAGGGAATCCAGGTCCAATCCAAATCTAGCCGATAAGGATTTGCATTCAATTCTATGCAAACATTATGCTCTGCACAAGCATCAATAATGGCTTTATGGTCAAGGGGATATCCTTTTCTTGAAAGCAAGAGCCTGCCAGTTGGGTGACCTAACATAGTGGTATAAGGATTTTCAACAGCCCTCAATATTCTTTCCGTTGCTTTTTGTTCGTCCATTCTCAGATTGGAATGAACAGAAGCAATGATACAATCAAACTGTTTCAACACTTCTTCTTCATAATCTAAAGAGCCATCAGCAAGGATATCAGACTCAATACTTTTAAAGATTTTGAATGGTGCCAGTTCTTTATTCAAAGCATCAATTTCTGCCCATTGCTCAACCAAGCGATCTTCTTTAAGACCATTCGCATAAAATGCAGATTTGGAGTGATCGGAAATAACAAGGTATTCGTAACCCAGGGATTTAGTGTGCTCTGCCATCTCTCTTAAGGTGTTAATGCCATCGCTATAGGTAGTGTGGTTATGAATTACGCCTTTAATGTCTGATGATTCAATCAAGACCGGCAATTTTTCCTGTTTGGCTAAATCTAAGGCCCAGTCAGATTCTCTTAATTCAGGCAGGATAAAGGGCAGCTTGGCTTTCTCAAAAATCGCTAGCTCTTCATCAATATTTCTAAAATCAACTCCCTGGTTGGAATTTATAAATGCATCTAAAAAAGGTTTCGCTGCAGAATATCTAAATTGTTTGGAGCCAAATTCTGAAGGAGAGCAATGAAAAATTTTCAGGGGATAGTCATTTGCCGTTTTTGCCAGAATAGCTTTTCCTTCCTCACCTGTTTTGGACAAAAAACCCATTTCGAAAATGACATCAATCGCCCCATTTACTCCTATCAAGATTTCAATACCATCCACGATATTGCATCTTCGGCGCATTGCTCCTGTCAGTTCGATTTTTGCATCTTCCAACACCCCACCGAGTCGATCAATCAATTCATTTGCTTCTTTTTCAAGAGCAGCGTAATGAAATTTATTTTTGGATTTTTGAAAGTATTCCAGTTTTTGAATCAGGTCTTCTTGTGTTTTTTGCCCAAAGCCTTTTAACTCGACCAATCGGTTTTCATTACATGCATACAATAACTCGCCAATCGTTTCAACTCCCATCTCATTCCATATCACCTTTATCTTTTTAGGCCCAAAACCTTTAATATGTAGCATTTCTCTCACGCCTTCTGGTGTAATTTCTTCATACTTCTTTATAGCATCCATTGACCCTGTATCTACCAGTTCACGTATTTTACCACTGATTGCCTTACCAATTCCTTTCAATCCTTCAATTTCAGATTGATCCATTTCAATCAAAAGTTTAGGTTGTTTCCTCAGTTGGATGTAGGCATTTTGATACGAACGAATTTTGTATGGATTCTCTCCATGCAGTTCCATAATGTTACCCAGATATTGAAAAGTTTTGGCGATTTCTTTATTGGTCATATTGATTCTATGAATTGAGAGTGAATTGTAGAAATAACAAAAAAAGGATGGTGGCGAAAATAGCAGAATTATTGAGCTTTAAAATATTCAATTGAAGAGAAAACTATTTTTGGATTCATAACCTTTTCTATTAGAGTGAATTTGGAAATAAGAAAAAAATCGTCACATTTACTTTTTGAATATTTCATTTTTAAAAATGTGACATTGAAAAGTCGGTTTTTTCACAAAAAAAAAATTACCATCAAAAATAATTTTACTCACAATCTATTGAACATTTCTTCAACTAAATCCTTTATTTAAAAGAAAAAACTGTTTTTTTTCAAAAAATTTCATAAATATTTTTTTCACAATATTGTATTTTTGTCCTTGAATTCTGCTTGGTGTAAGTGCATATTTGTATCGTGAAGGGAAGAAAAGGAGCAGATAGAGAAAAAATTCCGGAAAAAAAGTTGCCGGAACTCAAATTTGAAATATGTTCATGGGATAATAATTTGTTAATAGTAAATCGCAAAAACCTTAGGGCTTGCGATTTGCTATTTTTTAAAAACAAATTATAAAAAATCACCAGTTGACATAATAAAATATACTTGAATGGGCGTTTATCATTTCAGCCCCTCAAGACAAAGATGTATATGTTCATGGGATTATAATTTGTTAATAGTAGGTCGTCCCAATTTTTAAAAAGGGGCGGCTTGCTATTTTTAACCTCAACAAAATTTAAGGAAATAAAAAAAGGCTAGCTTGTCAGCTAGCCTCGAGATTTGGATTCATGCTCATGGGACTATAATTTGTTAACAGCAGTGTGGGGATTATAAGTAAAAAGAAAATTGTATTTGTTTAATTCTGATGCTAAGGTACAGAATAAAATTTCAGACCTCCAAACCTTTAAAGAAAAAATTTGAAAAAAAATTATTTGTTTTGGATATGTTCATGGGATTATAATAATGTATGAGTCGTGCCTCCGGCACGACTTTTTTTTTGCCCTTAACTGAACTATTTTGAAACTCAGGCATTTACTTATTCAAACGTTTTTTTATAAACTTTTAAAATTTTGTTACGGACACAGCGTTCTTTAAACTCAAGCGTTACAAAAAAAGAAAACTTAATTCCCAAAAGACAAAAGAAATTACTTGGTTTTTAGTTGGTTTTGTTTGTTAGCAAAGGGTATAGTTTGACTATACCCTTCTTTTTTTTGACTTTATTGCTATAAAGTTTTTCATAAATTGAAATCAAAAACAAAAGCAAGTGCATGATGTGATGCACTTGCTTTTGTTTTTACAGATTTAATAAAATGATTTTGGGGACTGACGTTTGAAAACTAAGAAAGTCCCCTGGTTAGGGGACCTTCGAAAATGATAGATAACATCGGCTAAATGTTAAATACAGGCGCAATATAATATCAATATGCCTTTTCACAAAGAAAAGGGGATATTTTGTACCATAAAACAACATAAATGAGCGATAACAGACCGATGCCGGATCCAACTTTTTTACCCACTTCTGTCAACTATTTTCTATTTTCATCAAAAAACACATTAAGTTTAGCAACAATAAGCCGTCTTTATTTTGTTTTATCCCGGTTTATCATGTAAAAACCCTACCTGTTTTGGTATAAATTTTGGATTTTCTTATAAATACAATTCCATAATCGCTTAAATAATATATATTTGCCTGATAATAGACTACTCCCCCTGCCCATACACTCACAGTCTATTTGACTGGTCTTACCACCCTATAAAATCGGACAACCTTACACTTAACCAGAACAAACCGAGGTACTGTAACGACAGAACAAACACTATTACATTGTACTACGAATGATAATTATTCTAGTAATGGTGTTTTGTATTGGCCTTATTAAAATTTAATAAGTGTAGTGGTCAACGATTTGATCCTATAAAGCATCTAAATAATAATCTCCTTTTTTGAACACATTACTTGGCATTAGGAAATTCAGAAGGGAGGGGCTTATTAAATCCCACAGTATCTTACACTATGAAACAGCTAGATATAACAAACTTTTTGAAAATGAACATTCTCTATCCCCTCAAAAAATGGAGAGGCTTTTACAAAAAACAAACCAAGCTCTTTCTAAAGACTGTGCTATTCTCCAGTTTAATAATCTTTGCCTTTGGTTTTAAAACAGGCATTTCTTCAAATATCCTTTCCACTATTCCTTTCCCTGAAGTTGTCAATCACTTTTTTATGGTCAACTCTGTAGATGCAGGTTTTGATGTGGTGATTTGTGAAGGAGATTCCGTTCAATTATTGGCTACTGGTGGATCTAATTATACCTGGACGCCTATTGAGGGATTAAGTTGTATAAATTGTGCAGACCCAATTGCATCTCCTGATACAACAACCCTTTATTTTGTCATGGCTCAAGATACGTCAGGGCAAATTTGTACAGATTCCCTTCTCGTGACAGTGAGTACTCCTCCTCAAATTGATAGTGTATTAACTACCAATCTTTCTAATTGCGATTCTCTGGATGGTTCAATTGTTATTTTTGCCAGTGGAGGAACCGGAAATTTAGAATACAGCATCGACAATGGTATAAACTGGCAAGCCGATAGTTCTTTTTCCAATTTAACCGCTGGAGATTTTAATATCGCAGTTCGAAATGATAACAATAGTTGCGAAATTACAGGGGACACCATTACACTTTCTGCTCCCAATGCTCCAATTGTTACCAATATAATTACTAATGACCCGACTCAATGCGATTTACCAAATGGAACAATTATCATCTCTGCTTCAGGTGGCGTAGATTCTTTCCAATACAGCATAACCGGAGGATTGGATTGGCAAATCTCCAATACTTTCCAGTTTCTTGGCTCGGGGCTGTATCAAATCGCTATCAGAAATGCAGATTCTACTTGCGTCGTCAGTGGAGGAACAACCAATTTAACTGCAACCCCTGATGAACCAAATATCACGGACATTGCCTTTTTCCACCCTACAGATTGCGATTCCACGGATGGTATGATAACAATTATAGTAAGCAATGCATCCAATGATTTTGAGTATAGTGTAGATAGTGGTGCAGTTTGGCAAGTGTCCAATGTATTCACCGGTTTGTCAGAGGGTTTATATGAAATTTTAGCCCGGAAAAATGATCAAACCTGCGTTGTAAATGGAGGAATAGTTAATCTGGTTGAGCCAGCATTTCCCTTAATTGATAGTCTGATTAGTAATGATCCTACTGATTGCAATGTCAACGATGGAATCATCGTTATAGCGGCAAGCGGTGGTTCAGGCTTTTTAGAATATAGTATTGACAGTGCAGCTACCTGGCAGGTAAACAATTCTTTTAGCACTTTATCTGCCGGAGATTATGATATTGCGGTTAGAAACACCAATAGCAATTGTATTGTTCACGGTAATTCTATCACCCTTCAATTTCCCAATGATGAGCCAGATATTAATAGTATTGACCTTTTTGACCCATCAGATTGTGTGACGCTTAATGGTTCAATAATAATTACAGCTACACCTTGTGGAAACAATATTTTAGAATATAGTATTGATGGAGGCTTCAACTGGCAATTATCAGGTGCCTTTGCAGGACTTGGTGAAGGAAATTATCCCATATCAGTTAGAAATCAAGGTGCTGTAAATATTGTGAGCGGCGGCATTGTGGCATTATCAACTCCTCCTAATCCTGTAATAAATGAAATTCAAAGTACACAGCCTACTTGCGTTGGTGATGATGGCACATTAATAATACTGGCTACAGGAAATGGTGGTGATTTGGAATACACGATTGACGGAGGCAACAATTGGCAAAGTTCTGATACCTTCAATTTACTTTCTGCCGGAAATTATGTGGTCATTGTACGTTTTCCAAATAGCCCATGTGAATCAGATCCTCAAAATGCGAGCCTCACAGCTTCCGATGGACCATCGATTGATGACATTATCGTAAACCCCGATTGTGGCAATGGAGATGGTTCCATAACTATTTTGGCCTCAGGTAATGGAAATTTAGAATATACAATTGATGGAGGAACTAACTGGGATACTTTGAATTTCTATGGAAACTTAAATGCTGGTACCTACCTTCCCGGAGTTCGCCAGGTAGTTGATAATTGTGAAACACTATCCGGCAACCTCGCTGTACCCTCAGCTCAAAGCCCTGAAATAACTGGAGTTACCTTTACCTCACCAACTGATTGTGGAGTCAATGATGCCAGTATTACCATAATAACTTCCAATTCTGGAAATGAGGAATTCAGTATTGATGGTGGAAATAACTGGTTACCAAATTCCATTTTTAGCAACCTCCCTCCAGGGGACTACAATATTTTTGTAAGAAATATAGATGGAACTTGTCCTGTTGCCTCTGTAATAAACCCACTAACAATTTCAGAGCCTGATGATGCCCCATCTATTGATAATCTGACTTCAAGTGACCCTTCTGAATGTGGCCTAAGTGATGGTTTTATCATTATTTCAGCATCTGGAATTGGAACAATAGAGTACAGTATTGATAGTGGTGCCAATTTCCAGTTAGATCCAACCTTTATCAATTTGGGTCCAGGTGATTATGATATCCTGGTTCGCTTTCAGGGAAATAATTGTGTTAATACATCTAATGTTACACTAAATGGACAAGCTGTTTGTACAGACACCATTCAGGTGAGCATTCCTTTTGAAACAACTACGCTTTCCTGCATAGACACTACCGTATTTCAAATTTCAGGAACGATTACTTCTTCTAATTTCTGTCCTGGAGGATTTGGAAATCCGAATACAGTCCTGGCTGCTGCTTTAGATGAAGAATGCATAACGCTGGATCCAGCGGATGGATTTGAAGGCATTTCTCCCGACCTGATATGTGTCGTGCATTGTTTCAATAATGATACAACAGCATGTGACACAACTTATATACAGGTAACGGTTGAGCCAGAAGATTGCGACAATTTAATTTTGGAAGAAATGATTTCCCTGCCATTTGAGGGAAATCCCACAGAGGTATGTGTTCCACTACCTATCAGCCAGGTAGTAGGCTTAGATTTGGTTCTAAATGGCGCTCCCTACAATGAAACACTTTTACCATGCGACCAGGATTCTGTAGTCGTTTACACCTACTCCTTCCTATTTGGTGGTGGTTTTGATGGTCCTTACAGTTTAGATTCCTGGTTCACCAGTTTAGGTACTTTTTCAGCCCAATTCAATACAGTAGTAGACTTGGTAGATAGTATGAATGTCTTTGATCCTTCTGGAAACTGGATCATTGATATTGGGACAAGTTCCATTAGCGGAGGGGGATCGGGCGTGACTTATGGTGATATGAATATTACACATATTGCTTCCAATACGCAATCTTTATTAATGACCAACTTCGCCATTTTCGCAAATGGTACCATCATAAATATAGATGAAATAGGCATCCACGAGTTTGTAGTAATTGACCCAAATGATGGCTGTCAGGATACTCTGATTATCGAGTTGACTGGAGGCAATGTAAATCCTGTAACGGATACCATTATCATCAACAATTTAGTGAATACTCCAACTGATGATATTTGCGTAAATGGGGATGAACTTCCAGGTGGATTTAACAGCCTCGGTTTTTGTGAATTACCAGAAAATGGGAACGTCAACTTCAGCAATGACTCTTGCGTAGTATATATACCTGTGCTAGACTTTATTGGAAAAGATACATTTTGCCTACTTGCCTGTGACAATGGCAATCCGCAAGTTTGTGATTCAACAATTGTCATCGTATGTGTAGAAGCACAACCGCCAAATATCCCCACAGACACCTTAGTTTTAAACATTCCGATTAACGACCCGGTTGATACCTGTCTGACTGATTTGATTCAGCTTCCAGGAAATATAGACAGCACTTTCTTCTGTGGTTTAGACACCTTTGCAATGGCAGCAACTTTGAATGGTGATTGCATCAATTTGGATCCCATTGATGGTATTGCGGGAAATACAGAAGTATGTGTAGTTCATTGTGATGATAGCAATCCGGTTCTATGCGACACTACCATTATTCAGATAACCATCACTCCTCCTGACCCTTGTGCAAATGTGGACATTATTTCAGAAGAACAAATTACTGTTCAATCTTATGATGTGCCTACAGATGTTTGTATTCCAATTTCAAATACCATAGCTCAATTGCTAAGCCTGGAATTAGATGGGGTACCTTATAATGATCCACTAACCCCATGTACACCAGCTCCGCCTGCGACAGATGGAACCATAATTAGTGTAAATGGAGTTGGTAACTATCAATTAGTGCTAACAAACCTGGCAGGTTGTTCTGATACTTTGGAAATTATCGTTGAAGCATTGCCCATAATTGATTGCGATACCATTTTTGCAAATGACTCTTTGAGTCTTTTATCACAAACCGGGATAGAAGATTTATGCATTGATATTTCACTCGCCGATACCACGCTCTATGATATTTCAGTAAATGGAGTTCTATTTTCAGATACTTTGATTGCATGCAATAATCAAGCAGGTACCCAAATCACACTCAACGGATTTGGCTTTTTCGAAGTGGTCATTTCAGATACAACCAATTGTGCAGATACCCTTGTTGTAGAAATTATTGAAGACATGCAACCTCCCGATTGTGACCCACTATTCGCACAAGATACTATCAGCCTTTCCTCTGCAAATGGTTCAGGAAATGCCTGTTTACCAGTTTCTGTAGCAGACACTTTATTGTACAATATTTTTGTGGATGGTGTTTTGATTTCTGATTCATTGGTTTCCTGTAACAATCAACTTGGCACTCAAGTCAGTTTTGATGATTTTGGATTTTATGAAATCATCATAATTGACACACTGGATTGCGCAGACACTTTGATTTTAGAGATTTTCCAGGATGTAATGCCTCCAGACTGTGATCCAATCTTCCAAAATGATTCATTAAGTATCGTATCTCAAACAGGAATGGAAGACATCTGTTTGCCAATTCCTTTTGTCGATAGTCCAAATTATGACTTTCTGATAAATGGCGCTCCCTATTCAAATGTATTGGCAGCTTGCAATAATCAACAAGGAACTCAAATCATAATTGACGGTTTTGGATTCTTTGAAGTGGTGGTAACGGATACCCTGGATTGTTCGGATACTTTACTGGTAGAGGTTATTGAGGAAATTCTACCTCCGGGAAGCATGGACACCATATATGTTACAACTACTCAAGGAGTCACCATTGATGATATTTGTGTCGATGGAGATGATTTAGCCGATCCAATTGAGTTTATTGGATTTTGCCAATTGCCGGGGAATGGAACGGCGCCAGTAGTTGGAGATAGTTGTGTGAGTTATATCCCAGCTCCAATCTTAATAGGCTTTGATGAATTCTGCATAGTGGTTTGTGATGGGAATGTTCCTCCAAACTGCGATACTACTTATGTTATTGTCACCGTTTTACCGCCAATAGATACTGTTTTTGTGGATGCCCCTGGGGTAATGCCTTTTGATACATGTTTGACATCCAACGACTTACAACTTCCGGGTAATTTAGTTAATGCGGAAATTTGTGATGTTGACAATGCTGAGGTTGAATTAACTTTGGTAAACGAATGTATCACCATTGATTTGGCAAATAACTTCAATGGTACCACTCAGGCATGCGTTGTTCATTGCGATGATAACAACCCTGCTATTTGTGACACCACAATCTTAGTCATTACGAATGCCGAACCATGTGACGACATTTTCGGGCAGGATAGCTTGCTCATTACCAGTCAAAGCTCCACAAATGAAGTTTGTATTCCAATTCCTCCCACTGAAATTGGAAATTACAATTTAGGATTAGATGGTGCTCCTTACGCTGGAGGTGTCGTAGGTTGTGATGCAGATTCAGTATATATGTACTCCTACTCCATTGTTTTTGGACAAGGAAATACAGGACCCTATGCCATTACCTGGACTGCCAATGGTCAGATGTTCCAGGATACCGTTCAGGATATTGCTGAATTGGTTGATTCCATGAACGTATGGGATCCTGCTGGCAACTGGATGGATGCCTCTACTGGAAATTCTTTATTAAGCACCAATGACACAGGCGATTATGGGCAGCTCGTATGGGTACATTTGGCTTCAACCATCACAACGACTGTACAACCTGTACTGACTGGCATGCCAATGGGAACCGCTGTAAGCATTAATGGATATGGAGATCACATTTTGACCATTCAGGATCCTTCAAATGGTTGTGAGGATACCCTTTTCGTTTCGGTAGTTGATGCGGCAGAGGTGATTGATATTACGACCCTTGTCAATGTTGTTTCGGACACTTTCTGCCTGGATACGACCAATCTTTCCGGGGTAAATGCCTTTATCATTTGCGAATCTCCAGCCAATGGAACCATCAATATTATTGGCTTTGATTGCTTCACTTATACTCCCAACCCAGACTATGTAGGAGACGATGAAGCCTGTGTAGCAGTTTGTGATACAACTGGTTTCTGTGATACTACCATTGTTTCCATTACAGTCCTTCCAATGTGTTCTGATTTTGACCATTTTTCAAATGACACCTTGGAACTGTTCACAGATAACTGTCAGTTGCCAGCTGAATACTGTACGCCCATACCATTGGATTCTATTTTCGGATATAGTATTCTGGACAATGGAATGATTTACGATGGAGGTTTGGCAGGCTGTGAAAATGACACCTGTCTGGCGTATACCTATATTACCATTCCAGGATTGGGAGATGATGGCCCTTATTTCCTGAATTCCTGGACGATAACTGGTTTGGGTACTTTCTCAGGACAATTTGAAGATTTGAACGCACTGGTAGATTCTATGAATTTGTGGGACGATGCGGGTTCCTGGGTGATTGACACCAATATGTTCTTCATTCGCAATTGCGATACGAACAATGATTATAGTAATCTGGATATTGATCAAATTGCTACAGGTGCCAATGCAGTTGCAGATTTGAATACCCAACTATTTCCCAATGGATCGCTGATTCAGCTGGATACTGGCTTCCACGAAATGGTCTTTATCCATATGATGAGTGGCTGTGAGGATACCCTTTATGTCCAGGTGAATTGTGATGAGGATACTACTGGTTGTGGTATCATGGCACTATCTCCTGATTTAATTGAGGTGGATGATTGTGATACGACTGTTCAGTTTTGTGTGGACATTTCAATTTTTGATATTGGCAACTTTACAGTAACCGATAATGGATTGCCCTATACTGGTAACATAGAAACTTGTGGTTTGGACCCCAATAGTGTCGCCTTTGTGTTGGATACAGGTTTCCATGAATTGGTGCTTGCAGATACGGTGAAAGGCTGTTCGGATACCTTTAATATCATAGTGACCTGCCAGATGATTCAGGATGTGGTCATCAATACCATTATTCCACAAAATGAAACGGAGGTTTTTTGTCTGGAAGATTATGGCTTTGAGCCTTCCTTGATTGATAGCGTGACCTTGACATGCATAGATATGATGACTGGCAATGTAGACTTTGTGGTCAACGAAAATACCTGGTGTCTCGAGCTGACTGGTTTGTTTGAAGGATTTGATACCGCCTGCTTTAAAGTTTACATAGCAGATACTTGTGCCACCGTCACTGTTTTTGCAGAAGTGACAGCACCTTGTACGCAGGACTTATTTGATATTGATGCCATTGGCGCGAATCTGACGGATTGTTCTACAGGTTTAGGAGATGTTTGTTTGCCTATTACATTATTGGAAATTCAAAATCAACTGATTGAAGTCAATGGCGTTCTCTATCCCGGGGTTCCAACAGGCTGTGATTTTGATAGCACTTTTACCATTAATTGTGCCCTATTGCCAAGTATGGGTAACCTTGGACCCTATATCTTAGACAAATGGACTGTGAACGGAGTAGATACCTTAACAGGAGTATTTGAAGATTGTCAGGAATTAGCCGACTTAATGAATATGCTCGACCCTACAGGCGATTGGGTTTTCATTGCACCTTCTACTATTGTGGGAGGAAATCCAAGTACTCTTTACGGTCCGCTTGAAGTGACTCAAGATGCGACTGGGGCAGAAGCAACCCTGGGTATCAATTCTTCATTTGTCCCACTGGGAACTCAGATTACCCTACCTGTCGGGACTTTCTCACTGACCTTCCAGGATACCCTAACAGGTTGCCGTGATACTTTGTTAACTACACTGGCTTGCCTCGATTCAGAGATCTTTATGGATACTGTTTCCGTAGGTGAAACAGATACGCTTTGTCTGGACACTTCAGAATTAGGCGATATAGTAAGCATCAGCAATGCTTGTGAAGAAGCATCTGGAGAATTTGTCCTTTTCGAAATCATCAGCGACACATGTATTCAATACTTTGGAATTGAGCCTGGCTTGGATACTGCCTGTATTATACTTTGTGACGATTTAGGGCTTTGCGACACGACGTATGTTTTTGTCCTTACCCAGATTGAAGACGATATGCTTCCAGTTGCCGTCAATGATACGGTAGTCACAGGAAGTGACCAACCCATAAATATCAATGTCTTTGGCAATGATACCATTATATCTCCTACAGACTTTTTCATATTGAATGAGCCTATTTACGGAGATGCCACCTTCTTACCTGATGGATCGGTCAACTATGTCCCTGACCCCGGCATTTGCGAAGTTACAGACACCTTCACCTATATCATTTGCAACTTCGTAGGCTGCGATACGGCAACTGTCTTTGTTTTTATCGAATGTACAGAATTCGAAATATTCACCGGCTTCTCGCCCAATGGGGATGGCATTAATGATGTACTGAGGATTAATGGGCTGAACATGTACGCCAGTCATAAACTCACGATATTCAATCGTTGGGGTACAGAAGTCTATCAATCCACCAACTATGCAAACGATTGGCAAGGTACCTGGAATGGAAAAGACTTGCCGGATGGCACTTATTTCTATGTGCTGGAATTAGAGGGGACGGATCCAAAGAAGGGGTATGTGCAGTTGCAACGGTAGGTGAGATAGTCTTGGAGCGTTTGGAACGCTCCAAGCTATCAACATTTTTTAGAGCCCATCCACATACTCCCTGATCGAAGGCAGGGCTGTCATTTTTTCATAAAAGAAATTATTGACAACATTCATCACTTCTGCCTGAGCTGCTTCTACTTGTGGTCCCAAAGGGGCTCCTTCCTCATGGCGAGCAAGTAAACGGTATAATTTTAATAGATGACGGACAATCTCTACCTCTTCTGCACCTTCTAAAACATGGATAACTGCAAGAATCAATTCATCTGTTTGATCCAAAACGGTATCTATGGCGAATACATCACTTTTTGAAACCGCTTCCTGAACGGTCCAAATCAAAGCATTTACCTGATACAGCAATGCTGCTGGCTCATCAAACAACTCACGCAGGAAAGCGGCTTCTTCATAACGACCGTTCAAACGAAAGACATTGTACATTCTTTTGGCAGCTTTACCGTAATTGGGATAATCACCTTTGAAATACTTTTTGGTTTCGTTTTCAAGTCGCTCTAAATAAACATCGAGGGAATCAGAAGACATTTGCTTCACCAGTTTGGTAAAAATGGGAATAGACTCTTTTTCCAAATATATTTCCTGAAAATAACCGTCAAAATAACCGTCTAATGGCGTAAAGGTGCCATCTGGTGCTTCCCAGGTCACATCGAGCATATTGCTGGCATTGGCTAGTTGTCCACGGGTATTGTCAGCAATCACCCAATCCAGTTTGCACCAACCTGGATCATGCGCCACATCATCCCAATGAATCGTTAAAGGGTTGCCATCCTTGTCGGTTCCTTCAATTTTACCCGAAGTCATTTGCGCTGCATCCCATGCAATTGGGGATCCTTTTCGATAGGTTCTTCCATTTCGAATTAAATTCTGTGGAAAGCTACCAAACTTGGCTTCAATAAACTGGTAATTGGGTCCCGTCATCGTATTTAAAGCCTTTTCCCGCATTATTTTCGAAAGAATTTTACAAGCCTCTTCTTTTGTGGGGGCAATGATGTTGACCCTTTCAAAATAGTCACAATCTCCGGGATAAGTCTGAACTTTGGATTGTGCAGCAGAGCCTGAGAGTGCCAGTGCGGTCTCAACCTGACCTGGAATGTCATCCAATTCAATGATTTTCCCAATGGCACGAAATCGCGCCAAATCTTTTGGATCAAAGTCCAGCATAGATACTTTGTGACCAAAAACACCCGTTTTTTCATCTACTACAATGTCTTCTCCATCTGAGGTAGTCGTGACAGCGGTTATCCATCGTTCTAATTCTTTCTCGTTGAGTTCTACACCGAGTCTTTTTGCGGATTCAGTTACTCTGGCTTGAGTTTCGGAGGTAGGATTGTTTGTGTTACTCATGGTTGATTTTGTTTTGATTATATAATACAAGTTGCCAAGTATTCGTCTCGCCAGCTTTGCTGGCTCGCTGAAGCTGGCGAAGATATTGTTCGCAATTTGCGTTAATTATTTATAATTTTTTTCAGCAAGCATCCTGCAAAAAATTCTTCCTTGCTGAATGGCATCTTCTATAGCTACATGATTGAGCCCTTCTTCTTCCAACCATCTCTCCGGCATATTGACTTTTCCAGAAAGGTGATAAGGTCTCTTTAAAATTGCCATTGAATAGGTTCGGATGTCAATAGCTGAATGTTCAAAAGGGCTTTCACCTACGAATTTTATCAAATACCAATAGATAAACATAAAATCAAAAACGGCAGGATAACCCACAAAAATGGGCTTACCTGGCAATTTTTTTAGCCAATGCACATAATCTTTCATCGCTTTTTCAGGTTCCTGGAGATCACTTCGACAAGCAGCCCATGCATCAGGGTGTTGCTCCCACCAAGTCATATTTGATGGATGTCCTTTGGCTTCTGGCAAGGCTTGCAAATTGGCACTAAAACCCGACAACACTTCCCCTCTTGAAGTCATCGCCGCAGAACCAAAACTCAACATAGAATGTGGCCCTGGAATAGGACCATCCACTTCAATATCTGTACTTACGTAGATTTCTGATTGATTTATCATCTGGCTAATTTAAAAATCACTTTCTTATTCCGCTGAATATAAAATTGCTCACCTCGATATGCAGTTGAGCAGCAAGATTTCCCAATTCGGTGAAATTATTCAAAAATAAGTAGTTCCTTTCCCCACAAAGCATATAATTTTTCTTCTTGAATTTCCAAAGTGGTCACACCAATTTCCTCAGGAATAAAAGTATGAAGCCAATCCAGGTTCTTAGATTTAAGGTTTAAGGCAGCTATTTGCCTGTTGCTCTGGATATCTTCCTTATTGCCCGCCATGTCACTTAGAGCATGTTTTTTATTTTATTCTAATATTAAACCCTGCCAACTTCACCTCCCGATCATTCTCAACAACAAAATGGGTCCTAACACCCAGTAAATCAAGGAAGTATAAAAACCAGGAAAATATCCCCCTTCGAGAAAACAAAATACCAAATGAACAATGGCATTTCCGATTGTACCCATTATCACAAAAAACCAGGCAATGATGGAAGGAATCTTTAATCCTTTGTACAAGGCCAGTCCCGCCAGAATAAATACAAAATATGCCCACATATTGAAGCCAACGAATAAATCCTGAGAATAGCCAGGAGATCCATCAATTAGCCGAGGAAATTTCTCATAAAAACGCCCAATAAATTCTTCAGAGAAATGCAATAACTGAACACCAATTGCCAAAAAATAAACTGGTACGACACGTTTTGGAGCAGGCATTTTGCGATAGGTCGTCAATACATAGGCGATGTAAGATAATATCATTGCTGGAACAAAGGTGACAATAAGGGATTTGCCAGAAGAGAAAGCGATAAATCCCATAATCAAGACGGTTGCTATAAAAGCGGGTATAATCAGCTCCAATAATGAACCCTCTTTAGTTTTCATTGAGATAAGGTTTTTTCAATACCATTTTGATTTCTAAATGACAAGTTAAACCCAAAATAGGAAAACCTTTAAACAAGGGAAAATTTCTACCTTTGCGGCGTTTTTGAAAGGAGGCCGTGTTTTTGTATTTAAGCTACCCAAAATTTTTCAAGAGAAGTTGAACAATTGGAATGCTTATATACATCTGCACTCAAGAACTTATCAAAAGTTATTTTAATGGCTTATTTGCAAGTCATTGATTTTGAATACTTCAGCTATTTTTACAAAATATGTCCAGTGGACATATTTAACATACCTTGCAGGTACGAAACTCAAAATAAGCTTCGTCTTCTAAATCAAGCACTTACAACTAATCTCATCAAATAATTTTTGATAAGTTCCAACACAAACCTAATAATTCAATGATAAAACGATCTTTCTTTTTCTTCTTTGGTTTTCTTTTTTCGATGGCTTTAGTAGCACAAAATGGAGCAAGCGACCCTGTATTATTTACAGTCAGTGGTACTCCGGTAAATGTTTCTGAGTTCAACTACATTTACACCAAAACCAATGGTGACAAAGCCACTTTTTCGAAAGAATCTCTAGAGGAATACCTCGATTTATATGTCAAATTCAAACTCAAGGTACAGCGAGCCAAAGATATGAAGCTAGACACCATTCCATCTTTGATGCAGGAGTTGGCGGGTTACCGAAGGCAATTGGCAGATTCTTACTTGATAGATCGGGAGGTGACGGAAAAATTAACAGAGGAAGTTTATGAACGCTCCAAACAGGATGTCGATATCAGCCACATTTTGATTAGTTGCACAGAAGCAGCTTCACCGGAAGATACTTTGGCAGCATACAATAAAGCATTGGCGGCTAAAAAACGGATTGAAGATGGAACGAGTTTCGACAAAGTAGCACGTGAATATTCCAATGATAAATCTGTTGAAAAAAATGGTGGTCGAATCGGTTATGTGACTGTTCTGTTCCCCAATGGTTACTATGCATTGGAGAGCGCGGCATATTCTCTTTCAGTAGGAGGGCTGCATGGTCCAATTCGTTCTGCAGCAGGTTATCACATTTTGCAAATTCATGACAGAAGACCAGCACGTGGAGAAATGGAAGTAGCCCATATCCTGGTGAGAAATGACAAGGCCGGCGATATGGTAAAAGCACGCACCAAAATTGACAGTATTCACAAAATGCTGGAATCAGGCGATCAATGGGAAAAGGTAGCTCGCGAACATTCTCACGATAAACTGACTGCTTCAAAAGGTGGTTATATTGGATTTTTTGGAATCAATCGGTATGAAAGAGCTTTCGAAGATGCAGCCCATTCCATTGAAACAGATGGAGGTTATTCCAAACCTGTAGCAACAAGTGTGGGCTGGCACATCATTCGTCGTCATAAAAAGAAAGGGCTGGAACCTTACAATATCGCGAAAGCAGGATTGCAGGCAAAGATTAAAAAGAACAATCGTTTTGAAATGGCGAAAGAGGCGATGGTAGAGCGCATTAAGACCTCTGCCCAATTCATGGAATTTAAGCCTACCTACAAAATCTTTGTGGACTCTTTAAAGGATGACTTTTTGACTTACAAATGGAAAGCACCTGCCGAAAAATCTCCTGAAGTATTGTTTTCCTTTGGAAATGAGCTGAAAATTACGGTTTCTGATTTTGCTGATTACTTGCAAAGAGCTTCCAGAAAAAGAATCCGCATGGCTTCCAAAGCTACCATTTCTGAAGCTGTTGAGGAACTATATCTCGATTACGTTTCTGAAAGTGCCTTAAAATATGAGGAAAGACAATTGGACAAAAAATACCCTGAATTCAAGGCATTGATGCGCGAATACGAAGAAGGCATTCTGTTATTTGAAGCGACCAAGATTTTGGTTTGGGACAAAGCCTCTCAGGATACAACAGGTTTGGAAGCTTTCTATGAAAAGAACAAAGAAAAATACCAATGGAAAGAAAGGGCAGTTGTCAACCAATACTATCTGAAAGATGGCGCCAAACATTTGATTGACCAAATACGCGAAATGGCAAAAAACAATGACGCGGAAAAAGTCTTGGCTCATTTTAACGCTGATGAAAAAAACAAAATCCTTTCCGCACGTGAAAGAACTTATGAAAAAGGTAGAAATAAGATTCTGGATGCCATCAAATGGGAAGTAGGAGGTATGACGCCTACAGAAATCGCCAAGAGAGACAAAGCCCTGAACTTTATGAAAATTGAAAAATTACTGGAACCAGGTCAAAAGACATTGAAAGATGCCAGAGGTTATGTGGTAGCTGATTACCAGGACCATCTGGAGAAAGCCTGGATCAAGGAACTACGAGCAAATTACAAAGTAGATATCAATCAAGAGACTTTTAATAGTTTGGTGAAAAAATAGGAGCATTGTAATGTTGTATTGCTAAATTGATGTTGGTTTGGCAATACAACATTACAACAGTACAACCATCCTCACCATTAAGAGCTTTTTTAATGTTTAAAAAGATTTTCCAACTTCTATTACTAGGCTTATTTATTCAAAGTTGTACTCCTAAAAATACACCTCAGAAAGGAGATCGCCTATTGGCCAAGGTGTACAATAAATCCCTTTATTTATCTGAAATGGCGAGTTTGATTCCCGAAGGGATGACGGCTGAGGACAGCTCTTTAATCATTGATGCTTATGTCAGTCGATGGATGAGAGATGCGGTGATGATGCATGAGGCAGAAAGAAATATTCCAAAAGATTTGGACATTGACAAACTTGTTAGGGACTACAGGGCCTCTTTAGTACGACACAATTACGAATTGACCATGGTAGAGCAGTTGCTCGATTCGGTTATTACGGATAATCAATTGCAGGGTTTCTATGAAAAAAACAAGGCCCAATACCAATTGGAAACGCCCATTATGAAATGTCAATTCGTCAAAATTCCGAATGGAGCAGCAGATATTAATAAACTGAAATTGTGGTGGAATAGTAAAGAAGAAAAGGATTTTGAATTAATGAAGGCATATTGTGAGCGTTACGCAACTGTTTTTCAATTGGATACTATGTGGCAGGAAGTAAAAGACATTGCAGCTTATATGCCTCCGGGTACCTTAACGATTGATAACGTGGGTTTCAAAAGAGAATTTACCCAAAGGGATAATGACTTCCAGTATTTTTTCAGATTGCTTGATTTGGTTTCCCGGAAGGAAATCGCGCCCCTGGCATATATCGAAGATCAAGCTTCTAAAGTAATTTTGCACAAAAGAAAACTGGACATTCTGGAAGAGCAAAAAGAAAAAATGTTTCAGGAAGCCCTGAGAAAAAATAACGCAAAGGTTTTCAAATAGATATTGATGGGCGGATATCGCACAGCGATAGGAGAAAATTGCCGTCTACAGGCGGCAATCTGGTTCTTCAGAGGGAGGTTTATTGATGATTTTCCGCTGGAAAATCATCAATAAACCTCCCTCTTTAAGAATCTTTGGCGGCTTTCCCAAAGGGATAAATAGCCGCCGATGTCCACCCCTCAGACATTAATTACATTTAACATGAAAAAGATAGTCTTTTTAAGTGCATTGGTTTTAGGTTCGGCAATCTCTCTATTTGCTCAACGAGAAGTAATTGATAAGGTAATCGCCAATGTTGGAGGAGAGATAATTTTGCTTTCAGAAGTTGAGGAACAACATGCCCTGGCATTGGCTCAGCAAGGGCAATTGCCAGAAGGTGTGCGCTGTATTATTTTGGACAATATACTCGCACAAAAATTATTGGTCAATCAAGCCAAACTGGATAGTATATTGGTCACTGAAATTGAGGTAGAAGCTTCTTTGACAGCAAGGATTGAGCAAATTTTAGCCTATATGAATGGTGATGAATCGCAGTTTGAAGCGTACTACGGTCAAACGGTAGCAGAAGTAAAGGAGGCTTTCAGATCTGATTTGGAAAACCAAATGTTAGCGGATAGAATGCGCAATTCTGTACTTTCAGAAATCAGTGTCACTCCTGCAGAGGTTAAAGACTTTTTTGGTCTGATTCCACAGGACAGCCTTCCTTATTTTGATTCAGAGGTTGAAGTAGGAGAAATCATCTATATACCACAAATTAATGAGGAGGAAAAAGCAAAAGCAAAAACTAAGTTAGAAGAAATTCGTCGCAGGATAGTGGAAGATGGGGAAGATTTCGCTGAGTTGGCACAAAAGAATTCAGATGATTTTGGTTCAGGAAGGATTGGCGGTGATTTGGGTTGGACAAAAAGAGGAAAGTTTGTTCCAGAATTCGAAGCAGAAGCCTATAAACTCGATCCGGGGGAAGTTTCTCCTGTATTCGAATCTCAATTCGGTTTTCACATCATCGAGTTACTAGAACGTCGTGGAAATACCATTCATACCCGCCACATTTTGATCAAACCTGAGGTTACAGATGCTGACCTTGAAAATGCCAAAGAAGAATTAGACTCTATCAGAAATCTAATTATGTTAGATTCAATGTCTTTCTCCCTGGCTGTAAAAAGACATTCCAATAAGGATAGTCACAGTTATACCAATGACGGACGAATGTCAAATCCCAATACAGGGAATACCTTCTTCCCCATTGCAGACTTGGATCCCGATATCTATTTTGCGATTGATACGATGAACGTAAACTCAATTTCTAGTCCATTTCCTTTCAAATCTCAGTCAGGAGAGACCTACTTTAGAATTGTGCAATTGCAAAGTCGTACATCACCGCATGTAGCCAACCTTCAGACAGATTATTCAAAAATTCAGGCAGCCACCAAGGAAGCCAAGCAAAATGAATACATCAGTGAGTGGATTGCTGAAAAAGTTAGTTCTACCTACATCATGATAGACGGCATGTATGATGGATGTCCGGATATTGATAAATGGACAATAGGAAACGGCATAAAACCTTAAGGATTGGGTTAAATCCTGGCAAAAAAAAAACGGATTTTGGTCGTTCCAAAATCCGTTTTTTTTTTGCCAGGATTGCTTTCAACTACTCCACTTTCACAAAATAGGCAACTTTGTCAGCTAAAGCCTCCAGTTCTCCACTGACATCATTTAAGATATTGTTTTCTTCCACAAATGCTTCAAAAACATCTCTGTTCATATCATCCAAACCATAGGAAAAGGAAATAGAGCCAATCGCGGCATCAGCCGGAGGAGGGATGGTATTGTGAATGGAACAGTCCGAATCTGCAGTAAATAAAATCTGCAAACCTGGGTTGTCTTTATTCAAATAGATCAAGTGCCCACCTGAACGCTTAAATTTAATCCCAAATTTAAGGTTATACGAAGTAGCCGGACATCCATAGGAGAAGTTTATCATCCCAGTATTTTCAAATTCATCATCGTCATTGACGACGCCTTCCTGCGGTACCAGCTCGAATTTATCATCGCCGCCAAGTACGAGGTAAGAACCAATCAATAAATCCAGATTGAAAATAGCGTTACCTACGGTGACCAAACTACCGGTTTCGGTGTCCATCAATTTTTTGTCGGGAATGGTAATTTCGAACCACAAAATATCATCTACATTATAGGATTTTTTAGCTCCGGTTAATGATATTTCTTGTTGAAAAAAGTAGGTATCGCGAACGATTTGTGTATCGTCATCGCCTATTTTACAGCTGGCTACTGTGAGAAAGAGTATCCCAAAGAATAAAATATACTGTCGAGGATTCATAATTAGAATTTATTATAAAGATTTAAGAACCATTGCAGATTCATCATTTCGCGCAAAAATAAAGTATTCTGTTCCAGCTATGTTTATGGGTTCAATTCTCCTGGTCTGTCCTTTGACAGTCATGCTTCCTAATGGATATGCTTTCATAAGACCTCCTTTTTCAATAGTCAACACATTTCCAAAATTGGCATCATAGCGTCCCATTTCAATATTGCATTCGTAGAAATTGCCCCCTACCAATAATTCTTTTTGACCATCCTGATTCAGGTCTTTCCACAAAGCAGTATTGAGGGTCGAAAACTGCAATTCATCTGGTAAGGGCTTAACATCAAATTTCAAATCCCCTACATTTTCAAAATACATGCTTTTCAAATTGGTAACCTCACGAACAACAGCAGTCTTTAATTTTTCCTTTCCAAATATTTCTGGTAAGGAGGCTGCTGCAAAATCCTTTGAATACAAAAATTTCTTTTTAAGTGGTGGCAATTGACCGGTAATTTCCGCATGGTTGGCAAACGGGATTTCTCGCCCGCCCAGATAATAGGTCAGAATTTGCTCTACTTTGTCATTGTCATCAAAATCTTCAATATAAATCTTAACAGGTTCAGCATCTGAAGGTTTAAATTTGGAATTCTTGCCAAAATTCCCTGCCAAAATATCGGTATCTCCATCTCCGTCAAAATCTTCAGCTAAAACGAAATTCCACCAGCCTTTGCCGCCTGGCAATGCTACTTTTTTAAATTTGGAATTATCGTTCAAAAACACAGTAATAGCTTCCCATTCTACGGCAAGAATCAAATCCTCATCTCCGTCGGAATCAATATCAACCCAGGTACCATTCTTTACTAAACCAACTTCAGCTAAATCATCCACATATTTTTCAGTTACATTTTCAAATGTTCCATTTCCCTTATTTTCCATCAATGCTGAGGTAGGCGTATGCCCATAATTCCATGGAACTGCTCTTGCACCAAAAAAGAAATCTACCAAACCATCTTTATTGAAATCAGCAGGTAAAACACAAGAAGCAGTCATATAAATCTCGCTAAAAATTTCAGATTTGGAGAGATTTCCCCGCCCATCGTTGAGGTAAACACGTTGCTTCATAGCATCGTGCGTACCACTAAACTCATTACCCCCGGTTGCAATTATCAAATCCAAATCACCATCATTTTCAATATCTTCAAAAACGGCATCAACATCTTCAAAAAGACTGTCCTGGGTAAATAATTCAGATTCAGCTTTCTGGAATTTACCCTCCTTTGTTTGAAAGAATAAAGCAGCTTTTCTTCTTTTGGAATTGCCCATGTAGACATCCTCCAAACCATCTCCATTCAAATCACCCACCGCCAATGCTGGTCCTTCAGAAGATACAGCATGTGGAATAAGGGCTTCCCGATTGAATTCCACAAAAGGATTTTCATCGTGTACAAAATCCAATGATACTTCATCTGTAGCTTCCTCAAAATGAAAGGGATTTTCATTTTTCGGTTTCAGTATTTCAAAATCCAATATTGGCAATCCTGCTTTCCAGGATATGTCCAGTACCTGATTGTATTCAGCTACTTCTAATTTTTGATAAGTCCTGTCGGGCCAAATCAATATGATGGAATCTATCGATGAAGTTGAACCAAGCCCAAGGTGTAAATTCGACAACATACTGGATTGATAACCCCTAACCGGGAAATGCTCAAAGGTCAACTGTTCTGTATCTTTAAAAACGACTACTTTGGTGCCAATAGCTTCTATATTTTTAGGAGATCCCTTTAAGCTCAGAGAAAGATAATTGCCTGTATTTTTGACCTGCTCATTATTCAGGTTTTTATACACAAATGGCTCATCTTCAATATTATTTACTACAATATCCAAATCTCCATCATTGTCCAAATCGGCATAAATAGCACCGTTAGAATAAGTGGTGACTGCGTTTTTTATTTGATGCGCCCAATCTTCAAATTGGAGGTTTCCTGTATTTCTGAAAAATTTATTCGGCAATTTGATTTGAGGCATTTTATCTACTAAGACCAAATCCTCTTCTTCCAGATTATTGGTATTTGATTTCCAGCGGAGCTCATGATTTGCTCTAAAATTCACATAATCAATATCATTCATCCTACGTGGAATGCCATTGCTAATGAACAAATCCTTATATCCATCATGATCAAAATCTATGAATAAAGGTGCCCAGGACCAGTCGGTAGCATGGATACCAGCAAACATGCCGATTTCACTGAAACTACCATTTCCATTGTTCAAATGAAGGTTATTTCTGGCAAATTGATGATTGTAGCCATAGCCCAATTTGAAGGTAAAAATATTGTAAGTGTCTTCTCCCAGAGAAGATTTCAAAATAAACGGATCTTCTGGAAGCATATCGAGGGAAATAATCTCAGACAAGCCATCATTGGTAATATCAGCCATATCTACACCCATTGAAAATCGGCTCGTATGCATCATCTGCTCGGTCAATACTTCTTTAAAAGTCCCATCTTGCTGATTGATATAGAGGTAGTCGTTTTCATGAAAATCATTCCCAATAAAAATATCTGGCCAGCCATCCAGGTTCAGGTCTCCTGTAACCACACCAAGTCCATAGCCGATTACCGTGCTGTTGATACCAGCCTCCATAGTAACCTCTGTAAAAAGACCATCATCATTTCTCAATAACTTATCTCCAGAAGTAGGATGTTGGGTGCCGATGAAGGTTTTCTTTTGGCCAAAAGTTCCATTGTCATGCAAAGAATGGTTCATCATGTACATATCCAAATCCCCATCCAGGTCATAGTCAAAGAAGTTGGCATGGGTGCCAAATCCTACCAAATCCAGTCCGTATGGAATTGCTTCGTCCTGAAATGTTGGAATTCCATCTTCAATTCCCTGATTGACATACAACTGATTCTGCCCTTTAATGAATTTATAGTCTCCAATCTGGCTCACATATATATCCAACAGACCATCATTGTTGATATCCACAACAGAGGCACCAGAGGTCCAACCTTCCATCCCCACCATTCCGGCGGCTTCTGTTACATCTTTGAATTGAAAATTGTCCTCATTCAGGAATAATTTATTGGATCCCATATTATTGGTAAAGTACAAATCTACCAAGCCATCATTATTGAAATCTCCTGCAGCCAATCCGCCTCCGTTGAAGAAATACATATAATTGAAGACGTTGAATTCACTGCTTTGCTGGAGTTGATTTTCAAAGTCCAGGCCGGTATGTTCTTTCCGCAGCAATTCAAATTTTGGAGGGCTTTGTTTTTCATTGTTTTTACAACTAATAAAAAAAATGCTGAGGAAT
Organism: Saprospiraceae bacterium; assembly: GCA_041941305.1. Classification (GTDB taxonomy): domain Bacteria; phylum Bacteroidota; class Bacteroidia; order Chitinophagales; family Saprospiraceae; genus JANSWP01. Next base: position 62,978 of record JBGTQJ010000004.1, on the reverse strand, counting down.
AGGATTGTCCCAATGCTATGAATAACTGTTTTAAAGTCCAACTGCATAATTTTTCAACAAATAGCTCCAGTTGCCAGTCCGAAAAACTATCTCTTCGGCTGCCAGTTTGAGCTATTTTAATTTAAACATTTTTGGTTTTCTATCATTTATCAAAGTCAAGATATATTGGTCATCTCCCACATTAATTTCCACTAATTGCTTTACATCTCCTCTCACAAAAAATCCTGATTCTCGCGATTCCATCATCTCAAATTCCCCATTTCCTTTTCCCAAAAGTACTTGTCCAAAACTCGCATCCAATTTTGAAAACTGAGGCATAAATCCTCGATCATTCCCGCCTAAAATCAAATCTACTATTGAATCATTGTTCAAATCCTTACAATAAATGTCACACACACAGGAAAACTGAGCCTCTGCAGGCAATGGAATCATCCTGAAGTTTCCTGCTCCTTCATTAAGGGCAACTGCAGACTGAAACCAGGATCCTTCAAATACCATGGCCTGATTCAAAATGTCAGGAGCAAATAAATCCTGAATAGCTTTATTAGCAAATTCGATGTGTTTAAGGTTTTGTTTCTTCAAACTGACAATCTGGTCAGTCAACTCCTTTTTCAAAGGAACCGTCATGTCCCGATCTCCTACTTGCCTTGTAATAATTTTTTCAATGGTACCATTTAAATCAAAATCTGAAACCCACAATTTGGCTGGTTGTTCAAGACTGCCTGTGAAATAAAAATTTTCACCTCGATTGCCCAGGACCAGGTCTTCATCTCCATCTCCATCTAAATCGTGATGTTCCAAAGCATACCACCAACCAGAAAAGTCATCCAGATTCGTTTCGATAAGTTGGAATTTTCCACCTTGGATTTCAAAGACTTTTGGACTCATCCACTCCCCTACAACAACCAACTCTTTTTTTTCATCACCAATCAAATCGATCAACTGAGCGTCGGTAATCATTCCAATATTCTGGAGGTCTGGCGAAACTTTTTTTGCTACGTCTTTAAAGTTTCCACTGCCATCATTCTCATACAGAAAGCTCCGCGGAGGCACGCCATATTTATTTGGGACACTCCTGCTGCCTACAAACAAATCCATATCTCCATCCTCGTCATAATCTAGTGGCACAGCAACAGAAGTATTGAAACCATTGACTGAAAGTGCTCGATCATTTCTAATAAAATCATCATTTCCACTTGCTCCATTGGAGTCGTTTATGTACAATCGATCTTGCATCTGTCTGGATCCCACTGGACGGTGATTGCCCCCTGTCCCAACGAACAAATCAAGATCTCCATCTCCATCTGCATCAAAAAAGCAAACTGCTGTATCTTCATAGGAAGAATCTTGTACAAAGGATTGATTTTCAACAGCTCTAAAACCATTTGCTGTCTGGAAATACAATTGTCCAGGCTGTCCAGTTCCTCCCCCAATGAATAGATCGTCTTTTCCATCTCTATTCAAATCTGCAACCGCAACTTTTGGTCCTTCACGAGATATCATCCGCATCACCAAACCCTCTTGAAAAAAATCTATGTAATCATCTTCGCGATGTGCTGCAAAAGGATGCTCAATTTCCTGAACGACCGTATTTCCCAAATTATCAAAGTCATAAGGATTATGTCGCTCATGCCCAGAGGCTTCTGATTGGTGAATGACAAGTGTCGTATCAATTGGGGGCTCATTAAAAATGGTTTTGCTTTTATCTGGCCATACAACCACTATTGAATCCACTTTTTCATCCTTGCCCAAGCCAAAAACCATTTTGTAATCTACAGAAGATTGAAATCCTCTTGTAGGGATGAGTTGAAAGTTGAGTTCATCTCCTTTTTTGAAGACAGATACTTTTGAACCAATGGCAAAAGTATTCGTTTCCTTCCCTTTTAATTGAATGCTTAAATGGTGGTGGTCATATAAATTTTCAGCATTATTGCGATACAAAAAGGCTTCCTGGTTCAGATTGTTGATGACCAAATCCAAATCACCATCGTTATCCAAATCTGCATAAGCTGCTCCATTTGAAAAGGAAGCTTTTTCAAACCCCCACTCTACTCCATTTTCTTTAAAAGTTAAATCCTGGTTGTTCTTAAAAGCCTTATTTAATATGGGGGTAGATGGCATTCTTGCAATGACTTTATCAATTTCTTCTTTCTTGCCAGTCAATGCCATTTTCTGGATAATTTCATCCGCAAAGAAGTTGATAAAATCCTGGTCGGTTACATCATTGTATATGCCATTACATACATATATATCCCGGTAGCCGTCATTATCTGCATCAAACATCAATGCCCCCCAACTCCAATCAGAAGCAGCCACTCCACTAAAATGTGCTATTTCACTAAAGGATTGATCTTTGTTGTTGAATTGGAGCGTATTGTGCATGTACTGGTGGTAAAAATCTCTTTGTAGTTTGAGGTAATAAATGCTGTAATTTTCAAAAAGGGTAGTGGTTTTGAGCCGATATTCATCATCGGGAAGCATATCTGTGACAAAAATTTCTGGGAAACCATCGTTGTTGATATCAGCCATATCTGCCCCCATGGAAAATAGACTGATGTGCTCCATTCTGTTTTTAATATCTTCCTCGAAGGTGCCGTCACCATTGTTGATATACAAATAATCACGTTCGAAAAAGTCATTGGATACATACATATCTGGTAAATGATCACCGTTGACATCCCCAACTGTGACCCCCAATCCAAAGCCGATCAAACTTCCAAAAATACCTGCCTCTTTCGTCACATTGGTAAATTTGCCCTTGTCATTTCTCATCATTTTATCGCCTCCTCCTTTCAGGAAATCCTTAACCGGCCAATCTTCAGCATACAACTCTCGTTTATTGCTATAATTAAGCGTATTGACAGGCATAAAGCTGTTATTCAAAATGTAGCAATCCAAATCCCCATCTAAATCATAATCGAAAAAAGCTGCGTGGGTTGTGTAGCCATTTTCATTCAGACCATATTCGGTCGCCCGCTCGGTGAAAGTCAAGTCTTTGTTGTTGATAAATAATTCATTCTCCTGATTTTGTCCTTTAACATACCCGGCATTGCAAACATAAATATCCAACCAGCCATCGTGATTGATATCTACCATGACCACTCCTGTACTCCATCCTTTTTTGCTCAATACTCCTGCCTGTTCCGTAATGTCCTCAAATTGGAAATTGCCTTTATTGAGAAATAATTTATTGTCGCCGAGATTATTGGTGAGATAAATGTCTACGAGGCCGTCATTGTTGATGTCGGCAGTGGCTACACCTCCACCATTGTAAAAATTCCGATAATTGAAAATATTGAAGGCTTTGGTGTTTTCAACTTTGTTGACAAAGTGCAAACCCGATTCTTCTGGTGGAATTAAATCAAATAGTTTTTCTGATTTTCTCTCAGCTCCACAGCTCATCAATAGGAAGATGACTAAAGTATAGCCCAATACTCTCATAGAAGAAGATTTGTTAAATCTGTTTCCCCCTCCGCCTTCGGCACCTCTCCCAAGGGAGGATACAATGGGTGGGTTTTCCCCCTTTGGAAGGGGATTAAGGGGGAGGAATTTTCACTATCAAAATTTCTTGAAATAAAGGCATTTCAAAAAGCCCACAAAAATACCATATTTTCTAAATTGTTTGGCATTTAACCGCCGCTTGACCGGCTCCTAAAATGCGAAAGGTCACTCCTTTCGGAGCGACCTTTCTAGTAATTAACTTTATAAAATGCCGGTTCTATTCGTAACCAGGATTTTGAGTCAAGTTAGGATTCACAGCTAATTGGTTAGCAGGAATAGGGAACAACAAACGCTCAGAACCAGAAGCTGGCTTTTCTTGCCACGCATCCAGGAACTTGCCGAAACGGATAAGGTCTTGACGACGCCATCCTTCCCAGTACAATTCGCGACCTCTTTCTGCAAGCAAATCGTCTAAAGTAACAGAGCCTATCGCAGAAGCACCTCTAGCTGCTCTGATTTCATTTACAATATCCGTAGCACCTCCCTGACCAGAACGTTCCAAAGCTTCAGCTTTCATCAACATAACGTCCGCCAAACGGAAGAATACGTAGTCGTTATCCGCATTGTCACCACTTACATAGTCAATGGGATACTTCATCACACGAATACCAGTAATCTCAAGGTTGTCACCAGTTTCTTTCAAAGCAACCTCTCTGGTAAATGATAAAGGATTACCTTTACGATCTTCAAGGTTATTTCCTGCACCATCAACTTGTTGTCCAATTAGGAAACCAGAGTTGATACCACCCTCTTCAATCATACCTGGGTACTCTGTGTATTTTCTTACATCACCATCCTCAAAGCTGTCATAGAAATCACTCAAAGTAGTGAAACCATTCCAACCAGAAGGATTTTGGTTGTAGTGTAGTCCACAGAACCAACGTGAACGAACATTACCGGAGCTTACACCACCACGGTTTTCACCAGTCCAGATGTTTTCTGAAGAAACCGCATCATTATTTGGTGCAAAATTGTCAAAGTAGTCAGCATCTAAAGAGTAAGATGCGCTATTGATGATTTGATCCGCCAAAGTAATAACCTGTTGCATGTCTGCATTGTCAAACTTAGGCGCTTCGCGGCTAGCGAAAGTACCTTTGTTCAAGTGAGCTTTCATCAACAATACCTTAGCAGCGTCTTTATTTGCCCTATGAGTAGGTCCATCAGGTAAATCGCCCATGATGTCATTCAACTCAGTAATGATGAAATCAACAGCAGCATCACCAGTCAATACGGTAGATGGCTCCAACAAGTTGTCACCAGGCTGTCTGAAAGGAACTTGACCCCAGCCATCTGCTACTGCAAACATGCAGAATGCACGCAAGAATTTAGCTTCTGCCAATTGTGCAGGCGTAGCCACAGCTTCAAAGGTCAAAATATTTGTTGTTGTAAATACAACTTGTAATAATTCATTGAAAGTGCTACCCAGGAAAGCATGAGTAGAACTCCAGGTATGATCATGCAATGATCTCCAAACACCACCATCATCCCAGTCAGGTCCACGAGTTGGTCCTATGGTTTCATCAGAGGTGTGTTGTTGAGCTGCCCAGAAGCGAGATTGGTCCATAAATGGCAATCTCAATCCCTCATAGGCTGCCTGAAGTAAGGACTCAATATCAGCGTTGGCATTCAGGAGATCCTGAGCTTCTGCACCTGTCAAGTCCTCATTTAGCTGCTCTTCCAAATCTGTACATGCAAACATGCCAGTGAGGAAGATGAGGAGAAATAATTTATTTAATTTCATAATATTTTAAGATTTAATCATTGAAAAATGATACTAAAATATGCGTCAAAAATAATTGGAATATTCACAATCAAGCGTCGTTTAAACGCTCAAAATCATTTTTTCCTTCTTAGAAAGAAAATCTTGCACCAAGAATGATGGTTCTCGCTGACGGATAAGGAATGTATTCAATTCCAAATGACGGCAATCCATCGTCATCAGTATTCACGGTATTGATTTCAGGATCGAAACCACTGTAATTAGTAATTACGAACAAGTTTGTACCTGTTAGATAAAGGCTAGCATTTTTGATAGCACCTCCAATGTCACCGATATTGTATGACAAAGTTGCATTCGCCAACTTCATGTAATCACCATCTTCAATGTATCTGCTGGAAGGAGCAATTGGGTTAGAAGTTGCCTCCTGGTTAGCTCCACCCAATAAGCTAGCATCGATATTTCTGGAACCAAGGTTACCAATAGGAATAACACTCATTTTGGTGTTATTGTAAATTTGATGACCATATGCTCCGTTGAAACTCATGTTCAAGTTCCATTTGCCATAATTCAAATTGGTAGTCAAACCAACAATTAAATCTGCGTTTGGATCTCCAACATATCTTGGTCCTCCCTCAGCATATACACTCTGTCCATCTTCTCCGATTTCGATGAACTCATCTAAATAGAATGCATTCAAAGGTTGTCCATTTTCTAATCTCTGAGAAGTTGCACCAGAACTACCTTGTCCAAACAATTGACCATACTCCAAGTTGGCACCGTCATAGTTTTGCAATTCATTACTTAAGAAAGAGAAGTTTGCTCCGAGATCCCAGCTGAAGTCTCCATTGTCAATGATTTGACCATTCAATGTCAACTCTACACCAGTATTTAATACCTCACCTGGTAGGTTCACCCACAATTTGGTAGCAGGTGCTGGAGGAATCGCATCTCTTTGGAAGAGTAAGTCTTCAGATTTTCTGTTGAAGTATTCTAATGTACCTGTCAATTTGTAATCAAACAAAGCGAAATCAACACCAACATTTAACGTAGTAGTTGTTTCCCATGTCAAATCAGGATTCGCAACATTTACCAATCTAATGGAACCATCGCCTTCGAAGCTCCATCTTTCCTGAGAAGCACCAGCATCAAACTCAGAGTTACCAGTTTGTCCCCAACCAACTGTCAATTTGAAGCGGTCGAAAGGTCCATCAGCCAATAAATCATTGTGTAAATTCCAACCAGCTGAAATTGCAGGGAATACTCCATAACGGTTGTTTTCACCAAATTTACTGGAACCATCTGCTCTTACAGAAGCAGAAATCAGGAATCTGTCATCAATGTTAAAGTTAGCTCTTGCAAAGTAAGATTGTAATTCCACATCTGGAGGTGCAGTTGAGTTGATCGCTCTGTTACCTGCAGCACCATCTTGTAGGATGTTTGTATAGTCAAATTGTTCAACTGTAAACCCACTGGCGAAAGCCAGAATTTCTGTCTCTGTTCTCTTTTGATACTCATATCCAACAACTCCCTGTAAACTCACACTGGAGGAAATTTCCTGATTGTAGTTTAAGGTATGCGTCAGAATTTGATTTGTAATATTTTTCTGACTTACAGCGCCCAATCCCTCTCCTTCAATACCTTGCAAATTGATAAAAGAAGAAATATAAGCTCTTCTCTCTCCACTACCACGAGCTACGCTGTAATCAAATTTGTAGGTTAAATTGTCAGTCAATTTGAACGATGGAGAAATACTGGCGATGATGTCAACTGTTTTAGAATTATCGTTGTAAGCATCAATCAATGCAACAGGGTTGGTGAAGTTACCAAAATCAGGAATGATAATTGGGTCATTGTTTCCATCATACAAAGCGTGAGTAGGATTCCACTGCAAAGCATTACCAATCAAACTTCCTCTAAATCCTGCATTGGTAGAAACCGCAGGACCATCCTCATCTGTTTCAGAAGCAATTAAATTGAAATCCAAACCAAAACGCTCATCCATAAATTTGTAAGAACCAGAAACATTTCCAGTCAATCTGGTCAATCCATTTTTCTCTACGATACCTTCCTGATCAAAATAACCTAAAGATACACGGTAAGTACCATTGCTTCCACCACCATTTACAGAAACGTTGTGGTTGTGAACCAAGGCAGTTCTTAGTATTTCGTCAAATGCATCTACATTTTCACCAAAGTCTCCACCCAATCCATACTGAGAAATCGCATCGCGATAACCATTTCCATCAAGTACGTCGTATTTGTTCAAAACATTACTGAAACCTACAGATGTACTAAAATCAATGCTAGGATCACCAGCACGTCCTTTTTTGGTGGTAATGATGATAACACCATTTGCACCACGAGAACCATAAATTGCAGTAGCAGAAGCGTCTTTCAATACCTGAATTGATTCAATGTCAGAAGGATTCAAATAGTTCAAAGGGTTAGCAGGTGCGGTTGAACCAATATCACCAGAGTTGGTGTTTGGTTTTGTAGAGGCTCCAGTCAACTGAACACCGTCAACCACAAACAATGGCTGGTTTCCAGCACGGATAGAAGCATTACCCCTAATTCTAACAGTAGTAGCACCACCAGGCTGACCACTATTGTTCAAAATTTGAACACCAGCAGCTTTACCTTGTAGCAATTGGTCGGGTGCAGTTACCAAACCTCTGTTGAAATCATCTTCTCCAACAGATACTACAGAACCTGTCAAATCAGATTTTTTCACAGAACCGTATCCTACAACCACGACCTCGTCCAAAATTTCACCTGGAGACAAAGCTACATCCAATGTATTGGATGCTCCAAGTGTTACTCTCTGAGAAGCATACCCTGTGTAGCTTACTTCAATTTCTGTAGCTCCATCAGGTAATTGTAAAGTATAAGAACCATCAATATCAGTAACAGTACCTGATGAGGTTCCTACCACAGCGACACTCGCCCCGATGAGCGGATCGCCATTGTCGGCATCTGTAATTGTACCGCTTACGGTGCGTTGTGCCGACGCGAAACTGCTCATGCCTACTACCAGAAATAGTAGCATCAAGCATTTCGTCAAATAGTCGATTTTAAGTTTCATACACTACAAAAGTTTTGTTAACAAAAATATGTACGATAGTTTATACAAGATTAAATAAAAGTCTAATGAGGGTAGATTTTGTCACTATCAATCAAAATGATTTAAAAAATCTCTATAACTTGTTAATTATCAATTAATTATCGTGTTTCAAAGACGTGAAAAGCTTTTTTTTTGTTTTCTAGATGGAGTGTTTAGGGTGATGTCTTTAAGTGTTTATTTGACACTAACTAGGCAGCAAAGCTAACTAAATTAATTTTAAAACCAAGAAAATTTAAGAATATAAAATACAACTTTTTATGCGACTGAAACAGAAAATTAAATATTTTGTTTTGGGTAATGAGGATAAAACGATTTAGTCTTTGGAAACGAAAAAAGATGACCGGATGCTGCTATGATAAAAGTTCATATCTTTCGCGACATTAAACAAATGAAAAACATCCATTTTTTTCTCGCCTTATTCCTTTGCATCGGAAGTCTTTCCGCTCAAAATGCTCCCTGGGGTTGGACCAGCCATTTGCCCAATAAATTTGACATTCCTTTTGAATATAAGAACAATATGATCATTGTGAACGTGTTGTTCCAAAAGACTTTTCCACTCAAGTTTATCTTTGATACTGGAGCAGAGCACACCATTTTATCCAGAAAAGAAATCACAGATATTTTGGGGTTGCAGTACCAAAGAGCCTTTAAATTGGTAGGTGCGGATATGAGTCAGGATTTGACCGCACATTTGGTCATGGGTACCCATATGGAAATTGGGAAGAAAATGCTGTTGCCCTTTCAACCTATTTTGGTGCTGGAAGATGATTATTTTCGATTTGAAGAAGTGACAGGCCTGAAAATTCACGGTGTCTTAGGGGCAGATATCTTTCGAACCTTTATTTTAAAAATCAATTATCAACGCCAGGTCATTACCCTAATGAAACCTTCCTGGTTTAATGAAAAAAAACCAGTGGAAGACTTCACCGCTATTCCCATTGAAATTACCAAATACAAACCATATATAAACTGTCCTTTAAAGATTTACCAGGATTCAAGTATAAATGTCAAACTATTGTTAGATTCAGGAGCGACCATTGCTTTAATCTTAAATACCAATACTCACGATAATTTAAAATTACCGCCAAATGTCCTAAGTGGAAATATTGGTCTGGGATTGGGTGGCTTCCTTGAAGGATTTATGGGTCGTGTAGAATCTTTAACCCTGGATGAATTCTACTTCAAAGAAGTATTAACCAATTTTCAGGATTTACCCCCTCAAATTGATACGTCCCTGCTCAATGGCCGAAATGGCATCATCGGCAATCAAATACTCAGTCGATTCACCATTATTATAGACTACTGGAATGAGATGCTTTATCTAAAACCAAACCGAAATTTTGATGCTTCTTTTAAATATGATAAAAGTGGTGCAGTCATTATAGCAGGAGGGATCCAGCTGAATCAATTCATCGTCCACGATGTAATTGAGAATACCCCCGCCTCCATAGCAGGTTTAAGAGTGGGAGATGAAATCAGGAACATTAATTGGACCCCAGCTGCATTTTTCTCTTTAAGGGATATTATAAGTCTATTGAGCAGAAAGGAGGGTAAGAAAATCCGAATGATTGTAAAAAGAAATGGAGTGCGGCATAAGATTGTATTTCGATTGAAGAAGTTGATTTGATATGGGTTGTGGGTTGTGGGTTGTGGGTTGTGGGTTAAGAGAATACAACTTTTCTTATTTTGTGCATTTTTAAAATATGAAATTAAATTCCAATGAATTATCTACCTAAACGATTCCAAATAATTCCAATTTTTCTTTGCTCTATTTTTCTTCTTTCCGGGCAAAACGATGTTAGTTTTCAAGGCTGGTTGGATGATGAGACTTATTTAATAGAAAGAGGGCAAGGGGACGAAGCTCAAATGTTCAAAGTCAATATTTCGGGAAAAGAGTCTGCTTATGAAGCAGCACCAGATATCACGGATAATCTACCAGATGGTGTACGTGTGACAAGAAGGAATGCCACCTTCTCAAAAGACAGATCGGCTTTTGTAATGAATCGAGATAATGACTTATACTATTTCGCAAAGGGGATGTCTGATTTGAAGCAATTGACTGCCAATCCACAAAAGGAAAACAATCCGACCTTTTCTCCTGATGGCAATTATATCGCATACACCCGAGACAGGAATTTATTTGTCTTGAATATCCATTCAGGGCTTGAAAAGCAATTGACCACTGATGGCTCTGATTTAATATACAATGGCTGGGCCAGTTGGGTGTATTACGAAGAGATCTTAGGGAGAAGTTCCAGGTACCGGGCATTTTACTGGTCGCCTGATAGCAAGCGAATTGCCTTTTTGAGGTTTGATGACAACCCTGTTCCAGAGTTTCCCATATATCATCACATTGGTGGTGACGGCGTCCATGGGGAATTGGAAGTAACTAGGTACCCTAAATCAGGGGATCCCAATCCTTTGGTTCAACTCGGCATTGTAGAAATTGATAATGGCATAACTACCTGGGTAGATACAGATGAAAATATAGAATATACTGCCTGGATATTTTGGACACCAGATGCTTCTGAGTTAATATTTCAACATTTAAACAGAGATCAAAACGACTTAAAAATATTTGCTGCCAGCCCCAAAACTGGTGAACGGCGGCTCATTTATTCAGAGCGCAATGAAACCTGGGTGGAGTTTTTTGATGAAATTCATTTTCTCGAAAAAAGCAAAGGATTCATTCTACGCAGTAATAAAAGCGGCTGGTACAATCTTTATCATTATGACCTACAGGGAAATTTAGTGAATCAGATCACCCAAAACGATTGGCGAGTTACCAGTATCACCAAAATTGATGAGGAAAACAATCGAATCTTTTTTAGAGGAACAGGAGAAGATCCAACAGCATCCCATTTTTATGTTGTCAATTTAAACGGTAAAAAGCAAACAAAACTGACTGAAGGAGCTGGCACACATAGCATTTCGCTATCGCCAGGTGGCAGTTATTTTGTAGATACCTATTCTGCCTACAACATTCCAGGAAAAACGGATTTGTACGACAATAAAGGCAAGCAATTAAGGTCGATTGGTGAAAATACCAAAGACCCCAATAAAGAAGCTGGGTTAACAGTAGAAGGCTTTACCATACCTTCCACAGATGGTTTTAATTTACCCGCATATTGGGTACTACCCCCTAATTTTGATAAATCCAAAAAGTATCCAATTATCTTCAGTATATATGGAGGACCTGATGCCGGGACGGTTTCCAACCGCTATCGCAATTTCTCCTGGAATCCACTCCACGAAAAAGGAGTTATTCGCTTAACTGTAGATCACCGAGCTTCCGGCAAATTTGGGAAAAAAGGCATGGATTACATGCACCGCAGCCTTGGCAAATGGGAAATGCACGACTACATCGAAGCTGTAAAATGGCTCAAGAAACAACCATTCATTGACAGCACCAGAGTAGGTATTCAAGGTAGCAGTTATGGCGGCTACATGGCAGCTTTGGCACTCACCTATGCTTCCGATTATTTTACACATGGTGTCGCCTCTGCTTCTGTTACAGACTGGCGACTTTATGACAACATCTATACAGAACGCTACATGGATGAGCCCAAAGACAACCCAGATGGATACCACTTTGGCTCCGTTATGACCCATGCTGATAAACTAAAAGGAGAACTCCTGATTATCCATGGTACCATTGACGATAATGTCCATATGCAAAATACCATTCAGCTGATCAGTGAGTTACAAGACAAAGGCAAAGATTTTGAAATGATGGTCTATCCGGGTGGTCGCCACGGTTGGGGAGGTGCCAAAGGGATGCATTCCTACAACCTCGGTCAAAAATTTTGGGAGAAGCATTTCTTTGAAAATGGGAAAAATACACGCCCTTAGTAATTTTAATGAAAATGAAAATGAAAATGAAAATGAAAATGAAAATGAAAATGAAAATGAAAATGAAAATGAAAATGAAAATGAAAATTTAAATTTAAATTTAAATTTAAATTTAAATAAAAATGAAAAATCTAAATATTCAAAAGGCTATGGCGTGAATTTATTAATTTTCATTGTCATTTTTATTTTCATTTTTAATTGACTTAACAGTCTGATCCGTAGCATGTTGTGAGTTAATCATGGTTCACCTACATATTTTACGGTGATTCCATATGATAAAAATAAATTTGACAGAAAAGGAGTAAATTGCTTCATTTGTTGAATGACAACACCAGAACTATTTACTCAAATTCTCGGGATTAAAGAACTTAAAGTTACTTCAGTCTCAACTTATGGAGATCGCTATGAAATTTCAGTCTGTAGTGTATTAGCTGAGGGTATCTGCCCTAATTGTGGCAAAAAATGTAGTAAGGTAAAATCCTATAGTACTCGAAGTATAAAAGATTTACCGATAAGTGGCAAAAAAGTCATTTTGAAATTAGAAGTTCGTCAATTTGAATGCAATTGCGGTAATTACTTTACAGAACCCTTTGGCTTCATTCGTGCTTATAAACATTTGACTATCCGTTATGAAGAATATCTGTATTATCGATGTAAAGGAACAGATTTAAGCTATATTGCTCAAAAGGAGGACTTGGATTGGAAAACGGTCAATGAAATATTTGATACTCATAGTTCCAAAGAAATTGCTACTCGTTCAGATTGGTCAGATGTTACTCATATTGCTTTAGACGAAATAGCTTTGAAAAAGGGTCATAATAATTATGTGGTAGTAGTACTAAATCTACTGACGGGAACTATATTAGATTTGTTAGAACAAAGAGACAAAGCCTTCTTAATCAAGTATTTCCGAGACAAAGGAGTTGCTTTTTGCGAACAAATCCAAGTGTTTTGTTCGGATATGTGGAAAGCTTATCTGAATTGTGCCAAGGAGGTTTTTACCAATGCCATAGTAGTAGCCGATCGATTCCATTTTTTTGGAAAGTGCCAAGAAGGCATCAACCATGCACGAAATAGTTTTAGAAAACAATTTCCCAAAGCGGAGGAATTGAAAAAGCTCAGATGGGCATTGCTTAAGAATCCAGAGAATTTAACTGTCAAAGAACTAGAAAAACTCAATAACGTTTTTGAAAAAAAGGAATATCATTTACTTCGATTAACCTGGGATGCGAGAAATACCCTAAAGGATATTTTCGATGCTCCTTTAAGTATTTCAGAAGCGGAATCCCTAATTAATCAATGGATTGAAGGGGTTAAAAAATACAAGATTCGCTATTTTTTCAAGTTTATTGATTTTTATCAAGAGTGGAAAACGGTCATTTTAAATTACTTCAAGGGGCGCTTTTCCACAGGGAAATTAGAAGGAACGAATAATAAATTAAAATTGATTAAACGTAGAGCCTTCGGATTTTTAAATTTTGACCATTTCAAAGCCAGAGCAATGGTCGAATTTTATTAATATATGTGTACCGTAAAATGTGTAGGTGAACCATGTGAACTTTTACATTTTACATTTATCATTTTGACTTTTAACTTTATTAGCATAGAACTTAACAGCCCTGGGTTTTAGGGGGTAAAAGCAGGCAAAATGCCTGCTTTTACCCCCTAAAACCCCCATTCGGCGAGCCAGCAAAGCTGGCGAGGCGAATACTTCGCAACTTGAATTAATTATTAAAATCAGAAGTTTTTTACCTTCAAATGCAAGAACTACTACTTATAATCTAAAATTTGAATTTTCTCCTGACAAAAACTATAATCTGATACCACATTTGAGGCAACAATAATTAACCTATCTTTTCCAAAGTCATTGATTAAACCTTGATACCATTCAAATCCCTGGTCGTCCAGGTTGGAGGTAGGTTCATCTAAAAGCAGCACGGGAGTGTTGGAACAGATCGCCAAAACCAACTTAAGACGTTGCTTCATTCCTGAAGAAAAATGGCGGATTTCTTTGTTTTTGGATTTAGAAAAATTCAACAAACCAAGGAGGTCATCAATAGAAAGGCTATCATAATATGGTTTGAATTTTTGGTGAAATAGAATAGCTTCTTTTAGCGTAAATTCTTCAATTAGTTCAATATATGGAGCACAATAGCTTAGGTGTTCATAAACATTGTCAATGTCCAGTTTTTGTTGATCTTGATGAAATGAAATTTTTCCTTTGGAAGGAGTAAGGTGGGCAGAAAGAATTTTTAGGAAAGTAGATTTTCCAGAACCGTTTGGACCTAAAACAGCGTAGGCATTTCCGCTATGAAATTCGTATGAAATGTTTTTGAAAATCCACTCGAAACGATAACGTTTGGATATTTTTTCAAGCTTGATGTGCATTTTAATTTCCAAACAAATTTTTCACAATTCTCATAAAATAAGAAGCAGATGCTTGCACTTCATCATCAGAAACTTTTCCATTACCATTGACTTTTTTTCCGTTCAGGTGGCGGAAGCCCCGCATAATGCCTCTATCAGCATTTTTTACAAATTTTAGAATGTATTCTTTTTCGGGAGAATCTACAATGGTAGTTTCAATGAGCTCAATTGCTTTGCGCGTATTATAGCCCCTAACAAAAAGAATTCTGTAAATATCCTGAATGTGGTGAATTTGATCTTTGGAAAAACCTCTTCGCTTCAACCCTACAGAATTTACACCAGCATAAGAAAGCGGTTCTCTGGCTGCCTTTACAAAGGGGGGAACATCTTTTCTGACCAATGAACCACCACCAATAAAAGTATGAGACCCGATTTTCACAAATTGATGCACTGCAACCAAACCTCCGATAATTGCATAATCTTCCACTTCAATATGTCCAGCCAAAGTGACACCATTGGCTAAAACACATCTTTTGCCAATACTACAATCATGGGCAACATGCACATAAGCCATTAAGAGCGATTCATCTCCAATGGTCGTCGTATCACTTGCTTTGGTGCCTCGGTTCAATGTACAATATTCACGAATAACAACATTGTTCCCTAATTCAACAGTTGAATACTCCCCATGAAATTTCAAATCCTGGGGAATGGCTCCGACAACTGCGCCAGGAAAGATTTTGCAACCTTCTCCTATCCTGGATCCATCCATGATAGACACATTTGCACCAATCCAGGTATTGTCGCCAATAACCACGTCTCGCCCTATAGTTGTAAAGGGTTCAATCGTCACATTCTCTCCGATCTGTGCTTCCGGATGGATATGCCTCAATCCGTTATAATCCATGATATTGGGTTGTTCTGTAATTTTCATTTGTATGAGTTTGGTGCTTTTCCACGTAACCAAAATAAATCGAGCCGTTCCAAAGTTTTCTAAGGCATAATACCAAACTCTGAATAAAGACCCGAAATTAGGGCTTTTTATTTGTTTAATGATTAGGGACGAACAAAACAATTATTCAACGAGGAAAAGGAGCGGTTTTTATATCATTATGCCTCAATTTTTGAAGGCTAAACGTCAAAAGTCCTAACTTTTCCCATTTGTAGGTCTTTTTACGATTTGCGCTGTCAATTCTCCCTCAGATACAATTTTGTTTCCCACATAAGCAGTACCATACATTTGTACAATACCCCTACGGATAGGTCCCATCAATTCCATTTTTAAAATCAAAGTATCTCCAGGCACGACCATGTTCTTAAATTTAGCATTGTCAATTTTCAAAAAATACGTATCCCAACTACCTGGGTCCTCTTGTTGTGCCAATGCCAAAATACCACCAGTTTGTGCCAAGGCCTCCATCTGTAAAACGCCTGGAAAAATGGGATTATTTGGAAAATGTCCTTGAAATAATTGTTCGTTGAAGGTGATATTTTTAACTCCGACAACGTGACGGTCAGATACTTCAATAATTTTATCTACCAACAAAAAGGGATATCGATGTGGAAGCATTTGGGCGATTTCCATTGTATTGTAAATTGGCTTTTGATTCGGATCATATTTGGGTTTGCCCTTCAACTTTTTTTGTTCTGTATATTTTTGTTTCAATATTTTAGTGAATTCGACATTTGCGGTATGACCGGGTTTTGTTGCAACAATTTTTCCTTTAATAGGTTTCCCCAATAATGCCATATCTCCAACAACATCCAATAACTTATGGCGAGCAGGTTCATTGGAAAAATGTAAATCCGTCGTATTTAAAATACCTTCTTTTTCAACTTTAACACTTGGCTTATTCAGTTTTTTTGCCAATGCATCCAATTCATTTTGGTTCATCATTTTATCAACAATCACAATTGCATTGTCCAAATCACCACCCTTAATGAGATCTTGATTTGCCAAGCCATTCAATTCATGCAAGAATACAAATGTGCGACATGGAGCAATCTCTTTACTGAAATCATTGATATCGTGTAGTGAGGCATATTGTTGACCAAGAATTTCCGAATTGAAATCTATCAAGGTAGTTACCTGGAAGCCTTCACCAGGAAGTGCCATGATTTCGGAACCAGTTTCACTGTCCGTGTAGGAAATTGGCTCCAACACTTCAAAATATTCTCTTTCGGCGTCTTGCTCATCCATACCAGCGCTTTCCAAGGCTCTTACAAATGGAGCTGCGCTTCCGTCTACAATGGGAACTTCTGGTCCATCAATCTCAATCAACACATTATCAATAGACAAGCCGTAAAGTGCTGAGAGCACATGTTCAACCGTATTTACAACTATATCTCCTTTGCTGATGGTTGTACCTCTATTGGTAGAGGTTACCTGGCTGATTTCTGCACGTATAATTGGGTGGGCCTCCAGATCCACTCTTTGAAATTTATAGCCATGATTGACTGGAGCAGGGCGGAAGGTTAGGGTCACCTCTTTCCCAGTGTGTAGCCCAACTCCTTTTACCGTTACAGACTCCTTTATCGTATGCTGATTCATAAAGGCAAGTGTATTTATTATGCAAAGATAGGTTTATTGAAATCCTCTATTACCTTTTATTTTTAATTTCTTTTTCCAAATCATTGATTCTTCGATATAATGCTGGCAAATTTTTGAAAATGGCATAGGCCCTTAAATAATCACTATAAGGCAATGCAGGCGAACCATAAACAGCCGATCCTTCTTCTTTAATTTCGGAAGCCACGCCACTTTGTGCCTGAACTCTCGTGCCATCTGCAATTTTGATATGCCCCACAAATCCTGCTTGACCACCAATTTGACAATTTTTCCCAATTTTAGAACTGCCCGCAAATCCTGCTTGTGCCGCGATCACTGTATTTTCCTGGATTTCTACATTGTGGGCTATCATCACCAGGTTATCGATTTTGACTCCTTTTCGGATAAACGTGGAGCCCATAGTAGCACGGTCGATGGTTGTATTTGCACCAATTTCTACATCAGATTCTATCACCACATTCCCGATTTGAGGAATCTTTTTATAGGTACCATCTTCTTGTGGGGCAAAACCAAATCCATCACTTCCTACAATGACATTTGGGTGCAGGACGCAGCTAGAACCAATTTTGCAATCATGCATTATCCGTACACCAGGAAATAAAATAGTGCCTTCTCCAATTTCAACATTTTCTCCTATGAATACTTGAGAGTGGATATAAACATTCTGCCCAATTTTAGCTCCTTTCTCAATAACAGAAAAGTTACCTACGAAAACATTTTCTGGTAATTTTACAGAAGCATGTACCGAAGCCTTATCAGAAATAGCCCCATTTGGCTGAAATTCTTTTCCAAACTTTTCAAGTAATTGAGCAACAGCAGAATAAACGTCGTTCACCCGTATAATCGCATCTGCAAGAATTTCCTGATTTGGTTGAAAATCTTTATTGACTAGTATAACTGAAGCCTTTTTAGAATAGACAAAAGGTTCATATTTTGGATTGGCCAGAAATGTAATTGTTCCCACTCCTCCTTCCTCGATCTTACCTGGACGAGAAATTAATACTTCCGGATCTCCCTCTAGTGAACCATCTAGCATTTGAGCTATTTCTTTAGCGGCTATTTGCATGGCGGCAAAGGTAGGAAAAACTAATAGGGTTTTAGGCTAAATATTTACCGACTATTGGCATCCGCCTTCCCATTCCAAAAGCTTTGGGTGAAATCCTGAGGACTGGCGCAGTTTGATGTCTTTTAAATTCATTTATATTTACCAATCGCAAGACTCGTTTAACCAATTTTTCATCAAAGCCCATTTGAATAATTTCTTTGGGTCCTAATTGATTTTCTATGTACTCAAATAAGACATTGTCCAAAATGTCATATTCCGGAAGACTATCCGAGTCTTTTTGATCGGGGCGCAATTCAGCAGAAGGGGGCTTCGTAATGATATTTTCAGGGATAATTTCGCCATCTTTATTAATGTATCTCGCCAGTTCAAAAACCTCGGTTTTATACACATCACCAATAACAGACAAACCTCCACAGAGATCCCCGTACAAGGTGCCATACCCTACTGCCATTTCGCTTTTATTGGAAGTATTCAAAACGATATTGCCAAATTTGTTGGAAAAAGACATCAACAACATACCCCGAATACGGGCTTGAATATTTTCTTCGGTCACATTAAAATCATAGCCCCAAAAATGAGGCTCCAGTTTTTCCATATAAACATCATAAATGTCTTTAATTGAAATGATATCGTATTGTGTCCCTAGATTTTCAGCTAACTGACGGGCATCATTTACCGAATGATCTGAAGAAAAATGAGAAGGCATTAAAATACTCCTGACATTGTCAGCCCCTAAAGCCCTCGCTGCCAAAACCAATGTCACTGCTGAATCTATTCCTCCGGAAAGTCCCAAAATCGCCCTTTTGAAACCTAGCTTTTCAAAATAGTTTTTAAGTCCCATCACTATGCCATCGTGAATAAGTGCTATTTTTACTTTGCTTTGTTCACGAGTTCTTCCTCCCCTCTCTACTTCCTCAAGGTCATAAGTCTGAATACATTCTTCAAAATAAGGCAATTCATCAAATACCCTTCCATCAGGGGACATCACCAGCGAGCCTCCATCAAACAACAATTCAGTTTGGGCTCCACAGTGATTGACATAAAACATAGGTAATCCATACCTTTCTATATTTGTTTTTAATATGTGGATGCGCTTTCCGGCATGATCGTAAGAGAAGGGAGAAGCAGATAAATTGAGAATAAAATCAGGATTTTGCGGCATCAATTCATCCAAAGGACAAATGGTATACAATGGATTTTCATTTCCAATATTCCAAATATCTTCACAAATGGTGAGTGCAATTTTTTTGCCTTTAAATTCTACAACGTTAAATTCTGAAGCAGGCTCAAAATAGCGATATTCATCAAAGATATCATAGGTAGGTAAAAGCGTTTTGTGCTGCACCTGCTTAATCTTCCCACTATACAAAAAGAAGGCAGAATTGTATAAATCTTTTCCCTCCACAACAGGATTCTTACTTGGAGAACCCACAACTATAGCAATTTCAGATGAAGCATCTGCTAACTTTTGTACACAATCATTTGCCAACCGAATAAAGTCTTCAAATTCTAAAAAATCCCTTGGTGGATACCCACAGGTTGCCAATTCTGAAAAGCAAATCAAATCTGCCCCATGACTTTTGGCAGTTTCTACTGCCTGGAGCATTTTTTGCAAATTGCCTTCAAAATTGCCGATATGAAAGTTGAGTTGAGCTATGGATATTTTCATGAAGGAAGTTATGCTTAAAAATAATGTATTAAGTTCTAAACAAAAGAAACACTACAATAAAGGCTTGGTTTAGAACCTAAACAAACCAAGGGTAAATATTCCGCAAAAAAAATAATCATTTTCCTAAAACTACAAATTTTCATTTTTTTTTGACACAGCTACCTCTGGTCATTTCCAAATGCAATTATTGTGTTGAATTGTCACGATAAAATGATGTGCTTTCGATTTAAATTGACATTAAAATTTTCAAATCTGTTATCAATTCATTTTTAGGGGATTATTTATTTCACCCAATATTAATATATTAATTATATCTAATTTTCCATGTCACAAATATTCGAGTTTAGTCAAGATTTTGGAGGACGATAATTGTTTGTTTTGTTGTGTTTAATAAATAAACGCTACCGTTTCCTCAAAAAGATGGCACGCTAATTGAATCACATAAAAAAAATACTAATAAATATTTTATTTTTGTGTTTTCCTTGCTGAATCAAAGATTTCGGCACAAATCTTGAAAAAAATAAAGCGAAACTAAACCCAACAAAGAATTATAGGGTGAGTGTTTGTTCATAGTTTTTGTTTTTTATTTAGCCCCCGTGCTACGGGGGACTTTTTTCACCCTAAGTTACCCAAAAGCACCAAAAATTTTAGTGTTTGTTCATAGTGTTTGTTTTTTGTTTTGTCCCTGTCAAGAGAACAATTTTGACAGGGTTTTTTTTGCTCAGGAATTTGATGGATATGTCTTATATAACCGGACTAATTCACCAACAACTTACCTCATTGATAAAAACGCTGAAATTGCTCATACCTGGTCTAATAATGTCAATTGCAATTATACGGTCCTTTTAAAGGACGATGGAAATATAGTGCGTGGAGGGGTTTATAATGCCAATCAAATCATTTACTATGTTTCTATCCAAATGAGAAGTGCTCAGATTGTGACAAAAAAAGTTTCTTTGATTAAATAATCCCTATTTCGTATAATACCTTTCGTTTCAGGCAACCCTTTTATAAAAATATCTACCAAATAGAACATACCTTCGAGCATTCATTTAGCGACAATATAAAACAGTAAACACACAAAAATTTCTTATGAAAAAATATAGACACCTATTTTGTTTGTTGACAATAGTTATGCTCTTTGTTCAAATGGTTTTCAGCCAAGAATTTGATGGTTATGCTCTTTATAACCGACTTAATTCTCAAACTACCTATTTGATTGATAAAAATGGCGACATTGCTCATACCTGGTCCAATAATGTCCCTTGCAATTATACGGTCCTTTTAAAAGCCGATGGAAATATAGTAAGAGGTGGCAATTATAACGGAAATCTGATTGATGGTCCTGCGGTTGGCGGCATGATTCAGGAAATTGATCCCGAAGGAAATGTCGTCTGGGAATTTATTTACTCTGGTCCTGATCACGTGGCTCATCACGATATTGCCTTAATGCCTAATGGTCATGTGTTGATGATAGCCTGGGAAAGAAAAACCCTGGCAGAACTCCAGGAAAGAGGATACACCGGCTCCAATCCTTTTAGATATGCAACCCATGTCATTGAAGTAGCACAAGACGGTGCAAGTGGTGGCATTGTGTGGGAATGGCATATTTGGGATCATTTGATCCAGGATGTGGATACTTCAAAAATGAATTATGGGGTGATTGCAGATCACCCGGAATTATTAGATATTAATGTACCAACTTCTGGTGGATTTGGTGGACCGGGAGGTGGAGGCGACTGGTTTCATTTCAATGGGATTGATTACAATGCTGAATTGGATCAAATTGTCCTAAGCTCTCGTTTTTTGAATGAAATTTTCATCATCGACCATAGCACGACCACCGCAGAAGCAGCTTCTCATTCCGGAGGAAATACTGGCAAAGGTGGTGATTTCCTGTATCGCTGGGGAAAGCCTTCCAATTACGATACCCCCGGAGCACAAACTATACCTGCTGCTGTTCACGATTCACGATGGATTACCAATGATGGCAGACCCAACAGTGGCTTTATCCAAATTTTCAATAATGAAGGAGGTGTTGGTTTTAGCTCCACTGTAGATGCAATCAATCCTCCTCTGGCAGCAGATGGCTACAATTATGACAAAACCCCTGGTCAAGCTTATGAACCAGCCAATTACGAATGGCGGCATACTTGTCTGGATTTTGCATGGGGGCAATCCGCAGCCGATAGGTTACCCAATGGCAATACTTTCGTCAACCTCTCTGGAGAATACATGTATGAAGTCGATTCCTTAGATAATCTGGTCTGGCAATACAATGATGGTCCTGCAAAAGCATTCCGATATACCTGCGATCACCCTGGAATCAAAGCATTGGTTGAGGGAGGTCATATAGAGAATCTCTGTAATTTGGTATCTGCAGATGAAGTTGTGGCAGAAAGTATTGTTTTGTCTCCGAATCCATCATCCGGTATTTTCAATATTGAAGGGCTTCCGGACACCACTTCTGAAATTGTCGTTTATGACATTTTCGGAAAAGTAGTCCATCGCATTTCTGACTATTCTAAAATTGATTTGTCTGAGCAAGTTTCCGGTATCTATTATGTTTCCATTCATTTGGAAAATACTCAAGTTGTTACTAAGAAAATTTCTGTTATCAAATGATTCTTAACCGCCCAATTTATTGGGCAGGTTGGACAAGAATATGATTTGTCTTTACAGCCTGCCCAATAAATTGGGCGGCTACATGACTTACTAGCCGATGAAGAAAATATTTCTACTACTTATAGTTTTTACAAGCTTCCAAAATCAACTGGCTACCCAAAATGATTTCTACAACATAGATACGATTCAGGAAATCAGAATCTATTTCGAACAAGAGAATTGGGACCACATCCTCGATAGCTTATATATAGATGGGCAAAAGGAACGGTTGCTAGCTTCCATCAACATAAATGGTACTCAATTAGATAGTATTGGTATTCGCTACAAAGGATTCAGCTCCGTAAGTACGGACAGAAAGAAGAACCCTTTCAACATAAAGCTGGATTATGTCAATAACGATCAACAGTATGATGGGATCGATAAAATCAAATTGAGCAATGTCATACAGGATCCTTCTTTTATCAGAGAAGTCCTCTCGTATGAAATCGCCAGAAAATACATGCCTGCTCCAAGGTCTAATTTTGCGAATGTTTTTATCAATGATACACTTTGGGGATTGTATACCAACGTAGAAGCCATCAACAAAGCTTTCTTAAGAAAGCTATATGGCTCAAATCAAAACTCTTTTTTCAAATGCAATCCTGAATCCTTGGATTTGGATGGAGAAAATTCAAACCTGAACAATAGTCATGGTACAGACTCTACAGACTATGCGCCTTATTACGATATGCGTTCTGATTATGGTTGGGCAGATTTGTATCAATTAATAGATATACTCAATGAGCAACCTGATAACATCGAAAGTATATTAAATGTGGATAGAACACTTTGGATGCATGCTTTCAATTACGTTTTGGTCAACTTCGACAGCTACATTGGCTATGCTCAGAATTATTATTTGTACAAAGATGACAATGGTCGTTTCAATCCAATCATTTGGGATTTAAACATGTCTTTTGCGAGTTATCGTTTTTCAGATGCCTCAGAACATTGGGATGGCTTTTCGATTGACCAGGCAAAAACAATTGACCCATTATTGCATCATTCGAGCGTTTCCGTATCGCCAAGACCCCTAATGCGAAATTTATTTGAAAATGATACTTACCGAAGAATGTTCCTCGCACATATGCGCACCATATTGGAAGAAAATTTTTCCAACCAGAATTACTTAACCAGGGGGCAGTATTTGCAAGATTTGATTGATGAGGCTGTTTTTGCAGATGAAAATAAATTTTATGGTTATGATGACTTCCAAAATAATTTAACCAGTACTGTTTCAGACTTAATTGATTATCCCGGAATTGCTGAATTGATGGATGCAAGAGGGACTTATCTCAATGATTACCCAGGCTTTCAAAATGCACCAACTATCAGCAATCTCAATTATACGCCGCAAGACATTTCAATAGGAGAAAATATTTGGATCACAGCAATGATTGAGAATGCTTCTGAAGTAACCCTCGCATACCGTTTTGGCGGCAATGGTTTATTCCAAAAGGTCAATATGCTGGATGATGGCTCTCAAAACGATGGTAATGCTGGAGACGGAATCTACGGCATTCAATTGACAGACCTTGGCAATAGCATTCAATATTACATTTATGCTGAGAATGATCAAGCAGGACGATTTTCACCAGAAAAAGCTGCTTTTGAGCACCATACCATTTTATCAGACATCAATGTAGGAGACATAGTCATCAATGAATTCATGGCTTCCAATGATGCTACTTATGCCGATGAAGAAGGGGAATACGACGATTGGATAGAGTTGTACAATACCACAGATTTTGATATTTCTACTGCGGGATTATATCTCTCCGACAATCCTGACAATTTAGACAAATGGGCATTGCCCGATGTCATCATCCCGGCTGATGGCTATTTGATCATTTGGGCAGATGAGGATGGCAGCCAGGGAGATCTACATGCCAATTTTAAATTATCTGCTGATGGGGAAACCATCCATTTGGCATATGAAGATGGGGAAGTTATTGATTCCGTAATCTTTGGAGCACAAACTACGGATGTTGCCACCGGACGTTATCCCAATGGGACGGGTCCATTTCAAGAACTGTTTCCCACTCCAAATGCCATAAATATGCCTACAAGTGTGGAAGAGGCGTTTTTAAACACCAGTTTTAAAATCTTTCCAAACCCTGCGAGTGAACAAGTTTTTGTAGAAGTAGAAAACGGTCTTGAAGGGCTTTTGGAAATTAGAACCCTCAATGGGCAATTGCTGAAAAGAGCAACTGTTGATGTCAAAACTGATTTCCTACATTTAAATATTGCTGAATTGTCTAATGGTGTTTATTACATCAGCCTCCTAAATGATGATTTTATTGTAACGAAGAAATTAATTTTATTGAATTGATTTCTTTCTATTAGAGTTTATGTCAAAATAGTTTTATGAGATAAACTCTATTCAAATACGAAAAAATGATTACAAAAAATACAAAAACACTAATACTCATTGGTTGCTTATTTGCCAGCTTTTACTCATACGCTCAAACTTTTACCAACTATACCACAACCGAGGGTCTCATCAACAATAGTGTCAACTGCCTGGTCGTGGACGGCGATGACAACCTTTGGTTTGGGACCCAGGAAGGCATTTCCAAATTTGATGGAAACACCTGGACCAATATGGATGTCAACACTCACCCGGATTTGGTACACAATACCATTTTGGCAATTGAAGTCGATACCGATGGCAACTTATGGGTAGGTACAGATTTTGGAGTTAGCAAGTTCGATGGTATAGATTGGACAACATATACAGAGGATGATGGTTTAGCAGACAGCCGCATCAAATACATCAATCAGGATGGAGATGGCAATATTTGGTTTGCTAATAATGACGGGATCTCAGTTTTTGATGGTACCAATTGGATGTCCTATACCATGGCGGATGGCTTGCCTTTTGGGGGAACCAGTTTTGTTACATTTGATGCAGCAGGAAATAAATGGCTGGGAACCGGCTTGGGCGGAGTTTTGAAGTTTGATGGAAATACTTTTACAGAAATCACAGAAGATGAGGGCTTGCTGAGCGATAAAATCCGCTCGATTGCCATTGATGAAAATAACTATAAGTGGGTCGGCACATCAGACGGAGTTTCTGTTTTGGACAATGCAGATCAATTTGCCTTCAACCATGAATTTATTTTCACCTTACCTCCTCCTGACGAACTAAATCCGATTGAAGACATTCAAATTGACTCCAAAGGACGAGTCTGGGTTGGTGTGTATGTAGATTATTTGGTGACAGAAGGAGGAGTAAGTATGTATGATGGAACGTCCTGGGTACAATATGAAGTAGATGACGGTTTGGTAGGTCCTGTAGTTAGGAGATTGGCGATTGACTCACAAGACAATGTGTGGGTGGCGACGAGTAGTGGGGTTACCAAAATATCTGAGATACCGATGGCTGTTTTGGACGAAGCATTGTTAAGAGAAGTTGAAATTTTTCCTAATCCTGCTACTCACATAGTTAACTTTTTAGTCCCAGAAGAGTTGATTGGGAAAACTTATGATTTGTGCAATTTTCTGGGAATGCCGATTCAATCAGGTAAAATAGATAGGGATAAGTTGGTTCTAGATGTTTCTACTGTCGCACCTAGTTGTTATTTCTTGGCTGTAGAGGGAATTTCGATAGGTATGGTGATAGTTGAATAATCCTCAATCGAAAACACTATCCCAAATTTTTCAATCCTCTTTTTATAATGAGCCATTACTGCTTCATTCCCTTCATTATCTCCTTTAGGATGAAAACCTATCCTTATTTGAAGCAAAACTGCTACCAATCTGTAGCAATTATGGTGTCTTTTTCTATTATATAATCTGACGGAGGAAACATCAAAGTTCGTGCTTCAATAATGATTAACCGAGTGGTATCAGCAGGCGTTTCAGTTTTAAAATCAACGGTGGCGATTCCATTAGTTCCAGTAAATACTATCTCTTGGCTAAGAAAATTTATTGGTTCATCATCCTCATAAAAAGCTCTGAATTCAACTTTTGCATCATCACTTACAGATAATAATGGGTCATTTTTTTTCAATTCTGATGTAATGGTAATCAGCCCATTAATAGGTTTTATTTTAGAGGAACTTGGGGTCAAGATCATAAAATCAGAATAGGAACGTCCAATATTCACCGGTTCCGTTTTGCTTATAGAATTAGATAAAGAACCTGTAATTAAATAATTTCCAGGTTTAGTACCAACTCTCAAAATGGCTTGACCTTTACCCTCTCCATTGAGGAATAGATTATTTGAACTATCCAAATTGACAAAAGTACCTTCAGTAGATGACAAACTGATGGCATTAAATGTAGATCCATCAGTCACCTCAACATCAATGTTTAGTAAAGAATACCCATCCGCTTCCACAGGGTTGGTTTGTGGATTAATAAGAATAGTAGGAGAGGTAGAAGGTTCATCTGTCTTTCCAATGAGTCGAATAGTGTCAGAAAGTGTAAACTGTTTGTCCATTCCCACAGAAGCAATGCAGGCAAAATATCCGGTATCCACCCCAACTTTCAAAAATGCTGTTGCAATTCCTTGTCGATTAAAAGTTGTAGAAGTAATCGTATCAACTGTATTTAGAAATTTGCCGGCGAAAGATTTGAATTCTACAATGTTATTTGCTTCACTTATGGGTGCTGTAGGATCCTTTAGGGTTGCTACAAATTCAATAAGGGTATTTCCATCTGCTACTACATCGTTTTTTGGAAGGCATTCAAAAGTAAAAACATCTTGTGCAGTGTCAGGAAATCGTTCTTTTTCTTTTGAGCAGGCGAAAATGATTAAGAAACAAATAAGAATAAATACTATGTTTTTCATGATGATTAGTTTAGCGGTTTATTGAAATACATTTGGAAATAGTTTTTTGCCCAAATAACCTAAAGCCCCTCCTACATCTATATCAAAAGATAAAG
Organism: Saprospiraceae bacterium; assembly: GCA_041941305.1. Taxonomy (GTDB): domain Bacteria; phylum Bacteroidota; class Bacteroidia; order Chitinophagales; family Saprospiraceae; genus JANSWP01. The sequence goes on along the minus strand of JBGTQJ010000004.1, from coordinate 35,556 downwards.
ACCAATACCAATAGGATTTAAGATCATAATCTTCTACAAGAGGTTCTTCATCCTTTCTTTGGAACATTACCACACCACTGCTGAGTCTAATTCCATCTGAAATTCTCAGACCTACCCCAAGCATTGGGCTGCCGAAGCTCTTCCACAAAGGTTTTCTGTTTGTATTTGTCAAATCATCATTATTTAAAGTCACCCCCAACAAAATTGAGGTGTTTTTGCGAATTGAATTCCAAAAACCATAACGTTTTGAGGAAGCTATTAAACCATATCGAATTTCCCGGTTGATTGGAAATAGATTAAAACTACTGGCAACATAAAGGGACATTTCCGGAGAAAAGTCTGTCCCAAAAGGAATATAACTAATACCTACATCACCGGATACATACCAATTGATGCGAGTAGCATAATTATGAGAGGTCAAACCTGTCAAATTCGGAATGCTACCATTGATTAATTCATTGGGACGAACAATACGCCAATTGAGGTCTTTGGTGCTTTTTTCCGAAATTTTGTCTAATTCCTTTTTATATAGAATTACCGCCTTTTGATAATTTTTTAATTGTTTTAATCTATCTTCTAGACTCAAGCGGAGCACATCAAATTTTTTGGCAAGATCACTAAACCAAGTATTGATATCATCTCTTCTTACATCATAAGCAAGAAGCTTATCATTTAAGATGCTATTTATGATTTTCAAACTATCCCATGCATGAGATAAATTTACCTGGATTTTAGCCCTCACATTTTCAAGGTCTTTAAATTTTGACTCCTTTCGCAACAAATCAATACAATTTAATTGGGTGTCCTGCCGACATTTTTCAAGCTCTATATAGTTTAAAATCAATTTGTTAGAAAGATTTCGCTTAGCCAGCATTTCCTGAAAGTCTATCCAAGTATGAACCAAGCTATCATCGTAAAAGTAAAATTGTTCAAATATTTTGGGATGTTCCCCCTTTTCATAAATCGCATCTAAAAATTTAATCCGACCATTAATAAATTTGATAAATGAACTTAAATTGGCTATGTATTTTTGGACAATCGCAGTGTCAATAAGCAATTGATTATTATTGTTCCTTAAATCCTGCTGAACCTCCTGATAATTCTCAAAATGGCTTTTTCCTTTGATTACATTTCCTGTATGATAAGCTGGATAGATATTGAATTGCATTTTATACAACAAGCTTAATTCCTCTAAACTCGATTTAAAATTTTCAAAACTATCTCTCTGGTATTTTATGATATACTTTAAATTACCGTAGTGAGGATCATTCAAAATATCATTAATATTTCTTTCAATATTTACTACGGGTGAACCCCTTTCTATCAAAGCATACATGGAATCAGCCTTTTGATATAAATTACTAAGTTTCTTAAAATCATTTCCATCTAAACAGTCAGGATTAAATATTTCTTTGGAATCATCAATTAAATTATTCCCATCTTTGTAAAAATTACCATTTAGTAAATTATAGGCTTCCTTGGTCTTATTAAAGTCATTAGGATAATTAAGTTTACTTTTTTGCGAAGTAGTATCAATAATATGATTGGTAAGTTCCTTCTTATAGGTGTTTAATAAAGACTGTACAAGTTTAGCATCTTCTGTGGTAGTTAACCGAAAATAAAAACGATACTTTTTATTATTCTCAAGTGGAAGGATATTTAATCGAAATTCGACCTTGCCATTTGAATCTGGCTTAGATAATTTTGGTTTTTTCCAGGAAGAACCACAATCACACTCTTCGGCCAACTTTACTAAAAATACAGGGTCACAATACCCATTCTTTCTTTCCTTGCAGGGAGATGTTTTTTCTTTTTCAATTTTAGCTTCAATTTCCTTTTTGTAATGCTTTCTAACGCTTTTACTAAATAGTACTGAATCAGGAAATTCAAAGCAGGTAGGTTTCCAATAACAATCATGACAATTATCAATTGAGAAAAAAATATGCTCTGGAACATATCTGACTTCCACAGTCTCTACATTCTCAGGTACTTTTCCCTTTAAAATAAAAGGAGCATCAAAAGGTAGATAATTAGGGCTTAATGTCCCCATCGCCAAATCCACCTCAATTTCATAGAAGGGCTCCCAGCCTGTTTTTTTTGCACCCTTGGTAATACTTCCAGAAGGTTCTTGTTTTTTTTCTGTCGCAGGAGTATTTACATTTTGGTTTACAACTACCGGTGGAGTGACAGTCGTTGTTTTTGTTTCATCTGAAGAACTATTTCCAGTTGAAGTATTTTCAGACTTATTGTTGTCATTACTTTGATTACTTGAAGCTTCTGTCTTGGTTGGAGGAGAAGCTTGTTCTGTTTGAGCCTTACTAAAATTAAAAAAGAAATGCAGACATAGACTGCACAAAATGAAGATTCTGTTTGAGGTTCTCATCTTATTTGATATTAACGTTTTAAAGCGCACAAATATACATGTAAAATAATCGAATATCTTATTATGCAAATCTAACTCAACTATTAGAGGATTTTTTTCTCACTTAATAAAAAGGGTACCTTGGTCAATGAAGGCATCAAATGATTTAACGAATGAATCCTGTATAAACTCAAATCATTACGAAACTTTTGAACTCAAAGCCTCCTCTTGAATCTCCTCCAGCAACTTTCTCGCAGCTTTCAAACTCTCCACTCCTTCCTTCACAATTATCAAGAAGCGATTCGATTTTTTTACGCTTAATCCCATCGCCTGTCCTTTGGTGGCAATAAATTGAAAAATGTTCTGGAAGCTTTCACTTTCGTAGTATAAGGACTGAGGATTTTCTACAAAATAGCAGCGCAACTTGTTGTTTTTTAAAATAATCCGTTCAAAACCTAGTTCTTTGCACACCCAGCGCAAGCGCAAGCCATCGAAAAGTTCTTTAACCTGCCAGGGAATTTTTCCGAATCGATCTTTAAGGTTCTTGGCAAATTGCTCGAGCTCAGCTTCTGTTTCAACTTTGTCAAGCAGGGTATAAAGATTGAGTCGTTCCGAGGTACTGTGAATGTATTCTGTGGGAATGTGCATCTCCACATCGGTATCTACCTGTACATCGCGGACATAAGCTTTCTTTTTGTCCAACTCTTCCTGGAAGACCTCTTTAAATTCGTTTTCCTTCAATTCCAAAATAGCTTCTTCGAGTACTTTCTGGAAGGTCTCATAGCCGATTTCAGAAATAAAGCCAGATTGTTCCGCTCCCAGTAAATTGCCTGCTCCCCGAATGTCCATATCCTTCATAGCGATTTCAAAGCCACTGCCCAAATCTGAAAAATCTTCAATCGTCTTCAGGCGTTTCCGTGCATCGTGGGTGAGTACTGAAATCGGAGGACAAAGCAAATAACAAAACGCTTTTTTATTGGATCGCCCCACTCGCCCACGTAATTGATGCAAATCACTCATCCCAAAATGATGGGCATTGTCAATGATCATCGTATTGGCATTGGGAATATCCAAACCTGTTTCAATGATGTTGGTACAGAGTAAAACATCGTATTTTCTGTCAATAAAATCCAAAAGCGTTTGCTCAAGTTTTTTGCTTTCCATTTGTCCATGAGCAGAAACAATATCTACATCCGGGCACATTCGCCTTACCAAAGCTGTGATCTCGGGAAGTGTCTTGACGCGATTGTGTACAAAAAAGACTTGTCCTCCCCGATACACCTCATAGTATATGGCATCGCGAATCAATTCGGGATTGAAAGTGCGGACTTCTGTATGAATTGGTTGTCGATTGGGTGGTGGCGTTCTGATAATTGACAAATCACGAGCTGCCATTAGCGAAAACTGAAGCGTCCGTGGAATTGGCGTCGCAGTAAGCGTAAGCGTATCCACATTTACCTTCAGGTTCCGCAATTTTTCCTTTGCTGCTACACCAAACTTTTGTTCTTCGTCAATAACCAGTAATCCCAGGTCTTTAAAACCCACTTCCTTATTCAAAAGTGCATGGGTGCCGATGATTATTTCAATTTTCCCTTCTTTAAGTTTTTGATAAATCTCCTTTCGTTGTTTCTGGGTTTTGAAACGATTGACATAGTCTATGCTGACCCCAAACTCCCCTAGTCTTTCCGTAAAGGTTTGATAATGTTGTAGAGCTAAAATGGTTGTCGGCACCAATATCGCAACCTGCTTACCGTCAATTACTGATTTAAACGCTGCCCGAACTGCTACCTCTGTTTTCCCAAAACCAACATCCCCACAAATCAGTCTGTCCATTGGATAATCTTTCATCATATCCTCCTTGACATCCTGCGTGGCTTTTAACTGATCAGGCGTATCTTCATAAATAAAGGATGCTTCCAATTCCGTTTGCATATATCCATCTTCGGGAAAAGCATGCCCTTTGGAAGCTTTTCTTTTAGCGTACAATTTTATCAACTCTCCTGCAATGTCTTTAACCTTCTTCTTCGTCTTTCGTTTCAGGTTTGCCCAGGTTTCAGAACCCAGTTTACTCAACCGTGGTTTGGCCCCATCTTTTCCAGTGTATTTTGAAATTTTATGGAGAGAGTTGATGCTTACATAAAGCAAATCCTTGTTTAAATAAAACAAGCGCACTGATTCTTGTACATGACCATTGATATTGATCTTCTCTAATCCCGAATATTGTCCTATCCCATGATCAATATGAACTACATAATCTCCTGGTTTTAATTCTCGCAACAATCTCAAATTCAAGGCTTTATCCTTTGTAAAACCTCGACGCAATTTGTATTTGTGAAATCGCTGAAAAATCTGGTGGTCTGTGTAGCAGGCAATTTTCAGGTCGTGATCAATGAAGCCAGCGTGAATGGCTTTCATGGAGGGATGAAACTGTACTTGTGCATCTAAATCTTCAAAAATGGCATAGAATCGTTCAATCTGCTTGGGATTGTCTGTGAATATGTAATTCTCAATTCCATTTTTGCTGTTAGCTGTCAGATTTTCTATCAGGAGTTTGAAATTTTTATTAAAGGAAGGCTGAGGTTTGGAAGCAAATGAAATGCTTTGTCCATTGGTTTCACGTGAAGAAAGTTCCAGCAGGGAAAATTTTTCCATATCCTCAAAAACCTCTCCGGATAGTACAAACGCACCATCCCGAAAGATCTCTACCAAGTCACCTTCCTCTGTCACATCAAGGGTTTTTGAAAACTCCTCTGCTTTTTTTAAACAAATGTCCAGTTTCTCAAAAAACACTTTAAAATCCACAACCCAGATAGCGGTATTTTCTTTCAACACCTTGAAAAAAGAAACCTTCTGAGATTGAGAAAATTTGGTGTTGACATTAGGGACGATGGAAACCTGAGCGATATTCCGGACAGATAATTGACTAGTCGGATCAAAGGTCCGAATGCTTTCTACTTCTTCATCAAAAAGTTCTACACGATAAGGATATTCATTTCCGTAAGAAAAAATATCAATGATACCACCACGAACTGCGAATTGCCCCGGCTCATACACAAAATCTTCCCTTTGAAATCCATATTCAGTGAGGATTTCAATGACAAAATTCACATCTATTTCTTCACCAGTCCTTATTTCAATCCGTGTTTCCTCCAGCACTGAGGGTGAAACGACCTTTTCAAAAATAGCTTCCGGATAGGTGACAATTATTTCACCTACAGAGCGAGAAGAAGTAATTTTATTGATCGTTTCTGTTCGCTCCAATACGTTGGTATTGTTCAATGTTTCAAAAAACTGCGGTCTTTTGAAAGAATCTGGAAAGAACCGAACCGGCTTTTTATCAAAAAGATTTGCAAGGGTGTTTTGTGTATAGGCAGCTTCTTCCTTGTCATTTGCGATAAATAAATGATGCTGTGGGGAAGCGAGGTAGGCTCCGGCGAGGACAAAGGTCTCCTGTGCGCCCATCATTCCTGTGATTTGCAATCGTGCGGGCGTTTCAGCGCTCAGGGCATCTACAATTTGCTTTGTCTTCTTTTCGTCTCGGTACAATTCGAGTACACGCTGTAAATTCTTCACGGCGGCGAAGGTAAAAAATGTTTGACTTCAAGTCAAAAAGAAATCTAATATGAGTACCTAAACAAGCTTTACTAATGATGAGAATGTTAGTGCTCTTTTAAACAAATTTGTCAATGGTGAAGCATCGCATTTGATGGATTCTTTTAAAAGCATTTCTTTTGAACAAAAAATGGATACCGCATATGCAAAATGAAAAAACCTTGCTTGATAAAACTAAAACATTCCTCCTGCAAATGATTCCCATCATGCTGGGGGTCTATTTTGGAATCATTGCAGGCAATTGGAATGAAAGTCAAAAAAAAATAGCTCTAGGGCATCAATTATTGGAAAAAATTGAAGCAGATATTTTGTCAAACCAAGCACAAATTCAAAATGTCATTGAATACCACCATACCCTGCGCGACACTTCCTGGAAAGCCTTTAGAGAATTGCCGAAAGAACTCCTAAATACCCCAATGACAGAAATTCCAGACACCATCAATTGGTTTTGGAGAGGTACAAAAACCAGCACTTTGAAAAATGCCGCTTATCAAACCGCCATTGTTTCAGGTGTATTGGCAGATATGGATTTAGAATTGGTTTCCTTGCTTTCTGCAATAGATAAAGAGCAAAAAAACTATGAAAATGTAGGGGCTCTGTATGTTGAAACCATCATCAACATGAGTACACGTGCTCCATTAGCGGATTACGTTTCCTTTACGACCTTCTTTTCAGGGGACATCGTTTACATCGAAGAAAAATTATTGAAGATGTATGAGGAGGTTCTGGTCGTTTTGAAAGAAAACGGAATTACTGCTGATACCACTGTGGAAAGCCTTGAGAAGGGCTAAGTGGTGTAAGCAGTCTTACCAACTCAAACAACGGTATCCGCTGAAGGATGAATGACTTCTTTGATAAAGTTTTCCAGATGTGAATTGAATTCCTCAGAATGCTCCATCATGGGCGCATGACCACATTTATCTATCCAAACCAGACGGGAGTCGTCGATGAGTTCATCAAATTTTTCTGCTACAAACGGGGGAGTCACCTGATCTTGTTTTCCCCATATCAGCAAAGTGGGTGCTTTGATCTGGTGGAGCTTGTCACCTAGATTATGTCGTATAGCTGATTTGGCAGTGGCAACGACCCGAATGGCTCTATTGCGATCGTTCACAATAGCGAAGATCTCATCTACCAATTCTTTGGTAGCAGTAGCAGGATCATAAAAAGTGTCTTCTGCTTTCTTCTTGATGTATTGATAATCGCCTCGTTTGGGAAAGGTAGAGCCCATAGCACTTTCAAATAAGCCGGAGCTACCTGTCAGGGTGATGGAGGCAATTTTTTTTGGTTGAGCCAAGGCATACAATAGCGCCACATGTCCGCCCAATGAATTGCCAAGCACGTGCACAGAATCCCAACCTTTGTATTCCACAAAATCTACAACATGATCAACTAGACCTGACAGAGAAACTTTTCGAATGGGCAATTCAAAAATAGGTAAGATAGGTACAATGACATTATGTGTTTGGGCAAAATGGTTGATGATGCCACCAAAATTGCTTAGCGCACCGAGCAAACCGTGTAAGAGAACTAAATTTTCTTCCCCGCCTTCAGTTTCGATGTATTTAAACTTACCTTCTTCTTTTATCTGATACTCCATTTAATGGATTATGTGTGAAAAAATCTTGGTGCAAAAATAGAAATTTCGCTTTATGATTAAGATCTGCCCCAATCTAAATATAAAAAGTCAGAATGGAAAGCAGTGTTAATAATTTCTGTTGAGGAATTGCTAACAACTCCCTGATTTTTAGATTGCTTTATCAAATTAAAGTCACTATTTCTGCGATAACGCTCCGGTTTTCCACAATGTTTTCCACAATTGTTAATTTCTAAAATGCCTAATATCCTGCTACTGTCGGCAATTATATATTTACTGTTAAAGTATTAGATCAAGGCTTCATGATGTATGCAAAATTCCACCTTTTCATGCCCCTTGATTTGATATAATAATAAAGGAATTCTCTATCATGCTCTTTTTAAGAATCAAGATATTAGAAGCAAGATGCAGGGTTGTATTTAAGAAAAAGCGACAAAAATCGAAAGATAATAAAGCCTTGGCTCTAGTTTCTTACATCTTGTTTCTAAAAGCCTAGGGTAGGGAAAAAAGCAAAACATTTTTAAATTCATTAACACCTTTCCTCAAATTTGTTTCGTTATAAAGGAGTAAATTGCATATTGAAAAATTATTAGTGACATGAAGCGAATTGTTTTTTTATTCTTCATTTTATCCCAAATTACTCTTTTTAGCCAGGATTCGGCTATTATCGGCAAAACGTTGTTGGACGGAAAATGGGTTAATGTGATGTTGACAGATGACGGTGATACCATTTTTATCGCCAATGCCATGCCTGAAATTTCTTTGACCTCTCCCAGAACATTCAAAAGTAGGAAGGAATATTTGAGGTATCGAAAGTATTTGCGCTATGCTGCCAAGGTTTACCCCTATGCAAAGGAAGCCATCAAAATTTTTAGAGAAGTGGAATATGCTACTCAAAACATGAAGAAGGCAAAACGCAAAAAGCACGTTAAAAAATTACAAAAACAACTCAAAAAAGAATTTGAAGATCCTTTAAAAAAACTAACCAAAACGCAAGGTTTGATTCTCACCAAAATGATAGAGCGCGAAACTGGAAAATCAATGCACTCCTTGATCAAAAGCCTTCGGGGTGGCTTCGCTGCTGGCTACTGGAATACCGCAGGAAAATTTTGGGGCTATCAATTGAAAGATGGCTATGAAGAAGGAAAAGATCCAATTTTAGATGCTGTACTAAAAGATTTTAATGTATCGTATCGAATGCAATTTGAGTAAGAGTTTGTTTTAAGATAGTTCAAAGTTGTTCAAAAATGGTTCAAACAACTTCAAACCATTTTTGAACAACTTTGAACTATCTTCTATACCGCCACACTATGCTCTCTCAATGCCTGATTTAAAGACACTTTCTTGTCGGTACTTTCTTTCCGTTTACCTATAATCAATGCACAGGCTACTTGATATTCACCTGCTGGAAATTGCTTGGCGTAAGTACCTGGGATAACCACGGAACGAGCTGGGACCCGACCTCTATGGGTAACTGGTTTAGAACCTGTTACGTCAATGATGTGAGTAGATTGAGTCAAGACCACATTGGCACCCAAAACAGCTTCTTTTTCTACCCGAACACCTTCTACTACAATACATCGGGAACCGATAAAACAGTCATCCTCAATAATTGTTGGTGCAGCTTGAGGTGGTTCCAAAACTCCGCCAATTCCCACACCACCACTGAGATGCACATTTCTTCCAATTTGTGCGCAAGAGCCTACTGTTGCCCAGGTATCTACCATGCTTCCACTTCCTACCCAGGCTCCCAGATTCACATAACTGGGCATCATAATCACCCCTTTTTCCAAAAAAGCACCATAGCGGGCAATGGCATGAGGTACAACCCGAACCCCTAATGCTGCATAATTTTTCTTTAAAGGGATTTTATCGTGGAATTCGAAGGGTGGCACCTCAATCGTTTCCATTTTCTGAAGCGGGAAATACAAAACGACTCCTTTTTTGACCCAATCATTTACCTTCCATTCTCCGTCATCCGTTGGCTCTGCTACGCGGATTATGCCTTTATCCAACAGCTCCATAACTTCGGCAACTGCATCCCGGGTCTTTTTTTCTTTTAAGAGGCTTCTATCCTCCCATGCTTGTTCTATTGTTTGTTGTAGTTCCGTCATTTTTTAAATTTTGGCCGCAAAGAAAAAGTATTTTTTGTTCTTCGACGAATCATGTGATTCAGAGTCTGTGAAAAATCTTTAATCCATATTATTTAAAACTTCAATCGTCTTGTCAATCTCCTCTTTTGTGTTATAAACCGCCAATCCCATTCTGACCACTCCTCCTTTTTCCTGTAAACCAAGCACTTCAGTAGAGCGAACTGCATAAAAATGACCACTCCAGGCACATATGCCTTTTTCGGCAAGGAAGTGACAAACTTCTGTTGCAGTCTTTTCCTCATAGATGAATGATAGCGTAGGCGAGCGGAGTGGAACATCTATGGTAGGTCCGTAAGTCTTTATTTTTGAGATATTCGAAAGCCCATCGTACAATTGTCGAATATGTGTTCTTTCCCGATTTTGAATATTTGTCAAACTGTTTTCTATCTGCGCTCGATAAGTTGATCCTTCTCCAAAACTGGCCATAAAATCGATCGACGCGCCAACTCCAGCCAAGGCTGCATGGTTTTGAGTACCCGTTTCAAATGAACTTGGCCCAGACTGTGGTGCTGTTCTTAAATTAATGACAGGCAAGCGATCCAAAAGTCCAGGTTTGGCATACAAAACACCCACATGAGGACCATAAAACTTATAAGCGGAGCAAAGCAAAAAGTCACAACCAATATCCTGAACATCCATTAACAAATGAGGGGCATAGTGTACCGCATCAATGAGCAACCAGGCTCCTACTTCATAGGTCCATTTTCGGATCAAATGAACATCACTGACCGTCCCAAAAATATTAGAGGCATAACCCATTGCTACCAAGCGGGTTCGTTCATTCATTTTTGATTTAAAATCATCATAATCCAGGGTGCCATTCTCAGTGATTTTCACTTCCCGAACAATCATCCCCATCTCCCGAAGCATCAACCAGGGATCTCTGTTCGCTTCGTGATCAAATTGGGTAATGATGATTTCATCTCCTTTTTGCAACATTCTTCCAATAGCTCCACTCAGGAAATAATTGAGGGTCGTCATATTTTGACCAAAAGAAATGGTATTTGCATTTTCTGCATTCAGAAAATCAGCAGCTTTTTGACGCACTGTTGCAATCACTTCATCTGTTTCCTTCGCTGTGATAAAATGTCCTTTTTTATTCGCATTTGAAGTTTTATAATAATCACTTATAGCACTAATAACAGATTCAGGGACTTGGGTACCAGCAGGTCCATCCAGGTAAATCAAAGGTTTTTCATTGAATTTCCTACTCAAAGAAGGAAATTGAGCACGGATAACATGGTCATTCATTCTAATAATTTTGATTGGGAGTAAAATGAAGTTGGGAGACAGATTCAGTGTCTCCCAATAAAAGAAGGAAGTCTTTTGAATTTCTAAACAAATTTATAATTGTGCTTTTGCAAAGGTAAAGAACGAATCCGTTCACCAGTAGCTGCAAAAAGTGCATTGGTCAAAGCAGGCGCCGCCGGAGGAGTTGCGGGTTCTCCTACCCCACCCGGATATTCATCCACATCCATGATATGTACATCAATGGTTGGCGCAACGTCCATTCGGATCATTTCGTACTGTGGGAAATTGTATTGTTCTACTTCCCCCTTACTGAAAGTAATTTGGCCGTATAAAGCCGCCGTCAAGCCATAAATAATTCCACTTTGCATTTGAGCTTCAACCGTATCTGGATTAACGGTTCTTCCGCAGTCTATGACGCAATAAAATTTGTCAATGCTAAATTCTTTTTCCCCAACCTTTGTGATTTCTGCAACTTCTCCTACTATAGAGCCAAAGGATTTATGCAGGGCAATACCACGAAAACGGTTTTCTCCAAGTGGAGTTGACCAATTGGATATTTCAGCTACTTTATCCAATACTGCAACGAAACGAGGGTGTTTGGACAATAAACTTCTGCGGAATTGATAAGGATCTTTACCGGCAGCATGGGCACATTCATCCATAAAGGATTCGGTAAAGAAGGCATTTTGTGAGCTACCTACGCTACGCCAATTTCCAACCTGAATGGGCAAGTCTAATTGACCAAATGCAACCAGTGCATTTTTCATATCATAAGGCAAATTGGCTGCTCCTTCAGACGAGGATGGATCTTTTTCAGGTGGTTCAGCAAAAGCGGGTTTGATTCTCATGATTGAACTGTAACCTACAGATTGCAGTGCAAATTTATTTTCCCAGGCTTCTATAGCGCCCGATTCGTCTAGCTTTGCTCTAAAATGACTCTGGACGTATGGACGGTACATTTCATGGCGAATGTCTTCTTCGCGGGTATATACCAATTGCACGGGTGTCCCTTCCATTTGCTTGGCAACATAAGCTGCATTTACAATCATATCTATTTCCGCTCGTCGACCAAAACCACCACCCAAATACATGGAATGAACCGTAATATTTTCTTTTTCAATACCTGCTCCGGCATTCACCCCGTCCATCATAATTGAAGAACCCTGATGCCCTGCCCAAACTTCTGCCTTGTCACCATTCACCAAAACAGTGGCATTGATCGGTTCCATACAAGCATGCGCCAAATAGGGTACATCGTATTTCGCTTCTACAACATTTTCTGCTGCATTCAAGACAGCGGCTGCATCACCAACTTCTAATGGTTTGGCAATAATTTTATTGGCAATCACATCTTCAGCATGTTTAGCAATTTCCTCTGAAGAAAGCGTACTATTCCCTGTTTCATCAAATTCCATTGCCAATGCAGCATTTCTTGCTCGCCAGGTGTTATCTGCTACTACTACGGCGGCAACACCCTTTGGTAAAATGATTACTTTTTTCACACCTGACATGCCTTCGATTTCTGATTGGTTGCTTACTGCAGAAATAACGCCATCGTGATAGGTCGCATGTTTAATAACTGCAAACAACATATTTTCTGGTCGGACATCCAGTCCAAATTGCGCCTCGCCCGTCACTTTCTCAGGAATATCCAGCCGTTGAATGGGCTTACCCAATACCTTCCAGTCTTTCTTTTCTTTCAATTTGGGAATCTCCGGCAGTTCGATTTTAGAAGCAGCCTCAGCCAATTCACCATAAGATAACCTATCATTGTTATTTTGATTGACCACATGGGCGTTTTCAGCATAACATTGAGACTTGTCAACCCCCCACTTCTCTGCTGCAGCCTGAATCAGCATCTCCCTTGCAGTAGCTCCTGTCGCTCGAAGATGATCAAAACCATCGGCTACAGTTGTGCTTCCCCCAGTGGCGACCAGCGGTAGAAAATGCGCCACCTTTTCCATAAATGTTAGACTACTGTAGATATTTTTGGGTTCGCCAATCAAAACCAAAGTATTCGCATAAGCAGGCTCAGGCTGAGGTGCCATGATCTTTATATCCGCCATATTTACTTCCAATTCTTCCGCAATCAACATTGGAACCGAAGTGTAAACACCTTGCCCCATTTCAGCTCGAGGCACTGCCATAGTAATGGTATTATCAGGAGCAATGTGAATCCAGGCGTTGAGATTATGTCCGTCGCCAAATCCTTTGCCCGAATATTTATAGGCATTTTTAGTTAAATAGATATTTCCTCCGACCCCGACAATCAAACCAACTCCTGCCAATCCGCCGGTGGCGATAAAAGCTCGCCGTGTCCACTTTCCTCGCTTTTTAGTATTATTTTGAGACATGATATTGTCAATTTTGAATTTTGTCCAAAGGACTCCTTTGGAAAATGAATGAATTTTGAATGAGCGCTCATCTATACTATCCTAGCACCTCAGTTTTTTCTTTTCTCAATTTTGCAGCTGTGTGGATGGCTGCCCGAATGCGATTGTAGGTTCCACAACGACAAATGTTGGTGATGGAACTGTTGATGTCCTCCTCCGTAGGTTCCGGATTTTCATTTAGCAGGGCTTCGACTGCTACAATCATCCCCGATTGGCAATAACCGCATTGTGGTACCTGATGTTGGATCCAGGCTTGTTGCACCTCTGTCATCTGACCACTTCCGCCAATACCTTCTATAGTTGTAATTTCTTTCCCTTCAGCAGCAGATACCGGAAGTGTGCAGGTTCGAGTTGCGACCCCGTCAAGCATGATTGTGCAAGAACCACAAGAAGCCACTCCACAGCCGTATTTGGTACCTGTCATATTGAGCACATCGCGCAATACCCACAACAAAGGCATTGCAGGTTCCACATCGACCTGAGTTGTTTTTCCATTGATGCTTAAATTCATATCCTTATGTTTTTGTGAATGCCTCCAAAGTTGGGCTAAATAGTTGGATAAAAAAAATCAGAGAAGAAAATATGAGCATTCAATTTCAGAATCCAATCAAAAGGAGTCAATCTCCCGAGATGACTGAAGTCGAGCGAAATAAACTCTTTATACAATTGACTTTCTTAGAAAAGGTACTGTATTAAAGATTTTAAAATATATATCACCTTAATTCAACTTGAAATTATTTGCCAATTAAACCACATTGCTTCATAAAGTCATTGGAGAAAACTTCCTGTGTAGCTTTACTCAGTAAGGTATTTCTACATGCTAACCATTTCTCAATTGTTTCTTCTCCATACATTTTAAGAACTTTTCCAGGCGTCAATCCGTCATTCATTTTTCCCCAATGAAGGGTATATGGAACAGACAAACCATCTAGTCTTTTCAACACCAGATTATAGAATTCTCTTGTTCGTCGAGAATCAATACCATCTAATTCAATGATACAAGTTTGGTCAAAGCGGGTAAAGGCAAGGATAGCTTCTGACTTTTTGACAAATCGCAGAGCAAAAAAACCGGGAAAGGATTGTTTTTGATTGAGTTCAATCAAAAATTCCAAAATTTTACTGGTAACATGGATAGGCACTCCAATAGCACAGCTGGCAACTTTCCCCTGAACTTTGGCGGTTCCAAAAAATTCTCCTATGGTTCCAACTTCTGGAGAATTCTCAACTTTAAAAACTGATGAGAACACTTGCCTCATTAATAGAGGTACAATATCTAATGAAACCTTATCCATTGCTTGAATAACTGAATCTACTATTCCTAAGGCATCATCTCCATATGAAAACCGGGAATCTTTATTTGATTTTTTTTGTATCGTTTCATCATAGGGTAGTTTTGACTTAAACCTAACAATCACACCTTTTTTTTCATCATCCCGTTTAAAATCATGAGGGTTGACTATCACTTCAAAATGGTAGATATCATCTGAACTTGGATTTAAGCCTGGAATTTTCAAATTAAAAAAATCGAGACTGTTGATAGATTGCCTCAAAGCATCATTATAGGGTAATTGTATCGTATGCTTTTTCAAATGGAAAATGGGATCTGTTTCAAGCAACAATCCATGAATAAAACCAAAACTCCCGAAACTGACTAAAACCGAATTAAACAAGTCATCATCTCTAATCAATTCAGCTCCAAGCCAATTTGCAAAAGCCTCTGTAACCACAGGATTGGAAGCCCGTTCCATATAAACATGCCGATCTGCACCTACAATGACATGTAAACCCACAACCATATCTTGCATAGATCCAAATTTATATGCAGAGCCATGAGTGCCGGTAGAAATGGCACCAGCTATCGTAGTTCCGTTGCTTGCACCAGTTGTTTTAAGGCATCTTGGAGGTTTGGTTTGTTTTTCAAGCTTTTCATTCAACTCCAATATTGTATTCCCACATTGGACAAATAGTAATCCATTTTTTGTTCCTCCATTCCCTTTATACTGTGTGTTTACATATTTTTCTCCTAATCGGAAGGATAAATTCAATGCTTTTGTATCAATCAACCCTCCATTGGTGACCGCAACTTTGGAAAAAGACCAGCCACTACCCAATGCACGCAATCTTATGCTATGTGTAATTGCATGCTGAATAAGCCATTGAAAGTTCTTTGTGGTGTTGTGGTACATTTCTGCCAAGTCCTTATTATTTGATTGTGGCAATCTCAACTTAAAAGAAGCTCCTTTGGTAAGTTTTTGTATAAAGTTTTCATGCTTGTTTTCCCATTTATTCAAGTCTAAAGGTTCAATGCCAGGGGGTAATTGATCTAAATTGTCGATATTCGAAGGATTTATCCTCAAATTTGAATCTATCCACATTGCATTATCATCATAACCCAACAATGATCCTATCGAAACCAAATCATCACTTTCTGGACAGTGGATCTGCTTCCTTCCTTTTTTACGAGCATCAATTAGTCGCTGATATTCGAAAAAATGGGGATTTGAATTGTCAATACATTCTTGACATTTACAAGGAACCAATTCCTTAACCTCCAAATTCTCGAAACCAGCATGAATCTCCCTAAAATAATTGCGAATCAATCCCAGAAATTGGACTTTTTCATTCCCATTGATTTTCACATCAATTGTCTGCAGATTTGTCTGAACAATTTCTGCCTTGTCTTCCTGATTTTCAA
Organism: Saprospiraceae bacterium; assembly: GCA_041941305.1. Classification (GTDB taxonomy): domain Bacteria; phylum Bacteroidota; class Bacteroidia; order Chitinophagales; family Saprospiraceae; genus JANSWP01. Next base: position 19,493 of record JBGTQJ010000004.1, on the reverse strand, counting down.
TTACCACCCCCCTACTCCAATAAAGCTCATCCTTGATAAGATGGAAAGCTTTCACGATAAAACGGATTAGCATTATGTGAGGCATAAATTCATAGCTATATCTAAAATTCAAATTTCCAGTGTCATCCCAATCATAATCATGTGAAACATCATATAATAGACTCGGAATCAAATAATGAACTTGTTCATCCTGACGAATCTTAAAACACAATTCGAAATATTCCATTAAGGATACAAACTGTACTGTAAGTTTTCGAGAAAGTCCATGAGTTTGGCTCCAAATTTTATGCAAATTGATTATTCCAATACGAGCATAATTTTCTCTGATTTGTCGATCCCTTGAAAGACTATGTATAATACTGCTAAACCAATTGGGATTCAAAAAGATGGTGTTTTGAGTTGAATCCAAATGTTGAAAATGTAAAAAGATACCTAAATCATGGAAATACTCACTTAAAAATAGTGCCTGTGACTTATTCAGCCCATTTTGGTTACATATATCAAGGTAAGTCTGGAGAGTAATGAAATTTTGTTTAAGTTCACCTAGTTCTTTGCGAATTGTCTTCCAATTCTTTGGTAACTCATCTCCTATATGTGGTAGCTTTCTGGCTTCACGGATGATAGTTTCTCGAAGCGTATTTATCCTTAGATTTTTCACAACACTAACCTCCTCAAAAGCAACAATATTTGAGAATTGCCTTTGTAATGTTATTTTATCAATAATTTCTTCAGTTAAATCAATTTTGTTTTGGACAATAATCACAGGAGCACCAGGCGCCAACCGATGAATTACATCCAACCAATACCGCATTCTGATAGTTGACGCTTCCTCTTGAGCATTCCAAACATAAATGTAAAGGGTACGCTGGGTTAAGAAAAACTGGAAAGTTCCGTTCATTATTTCCTGCTTCCCCAAATCCCAAAGGTTTATTATTAGGTCATCATTTTGGTTTGTACTTACCGTCCATTGATTAATCTTTAATCCAGGTATAGCTGACTTAGTTGCCTGAAATTCATCCCCATGAATTCTGGTTATTAATGAAGTTTTGCCAGCACCTCCAGATCCTAAAAAAACTACTTTGGCTTCATTTAATTTTGTCCGTTTTTCCTGCTCCGATTGATTGAAATAGGCAAGAATAGCCTCTTTTCCCTCTACGGCAACTCTTAATGGAGGTTTTGTAATTGGGTTATTATCCAAATAAACTTTCCCTTTTTCTTTATACCCCGGTTCAAAGGATATTTCCATCTCTCTTTCAACTAACCATCGGGGAATAGACTCAATCTTATTATTTATCAAATTGAGTGTTTTCAATTCCTTGTGATTTTCGAGAATCGATATATTGGAAAGTAGATTATTCTCTAAGGAAAGTTCAACTAATTTTTTTGTTTTATTTAATGAACCAATGTCTGTTAGTTGATTATCGTTTAACCAGAGCACCGTTAACTCCACTAAATTTTCAAGAGAACTTATATCTACAAATTGGTTGCTATCTAAATGTAGTTCACTCAATTCTATTAAATTCCTCAATGGACTAAGGTCTTTTATTTGATTGTCCCCTAAATCCAATTTTTTCAATTGTATTAAACTGGCAATTGAATTAATATCAAGAATTTGATTCGCGAACAAATTCAGATAATTTAATCCTCCCAATCTACTCAGGGGACTGAGGTCTTTTATCTGATTTCTGATCAATATTAAATCTCTTAATTGCGTAACATCTTCTAAAGCATCAATATTGTTAATCTGATTATGATCCAGGTACAAGGATTTCAAGCTAGTCAAGTACCTCAAAGGACTGAGATCTTGAATTCTATTTTCGCCTAAATCAAGAAAAGTTAATTGTACCAAATCTTTTAGGGCACTTAAATCAACAATTTGATTGCTATCTAATCTCAAAAATGTCAGGTTCATCAAACCCCCCAATGGACTAAGATCTTTTATTTGATTGCTCCCTAAATAAAGATGAGTTAATCGAGTGAAATTCTTTAACGGACTGAGATCCTTAATCTGATTTCCAGATAAATTAAGATCTTTTACATCTATCAATTCTTGAAATTCTTTTGGAATTTGTCTTAATCCAAGTTCACTAAGGTCTAGCCTGTCTTGGCGAGAAAGTCTTGCTTCTCTGATTCGCTTTAATGCTTCCTCAAAGTACTCAGTTTGCTCTATTATTTGTTCCTTTTCTTCTTCCTCAATTCTAAGTTTCAACTCCTTCAACAATTGCTCCTTCACAGGAATCTTATAAGCATTTTCCTTCTCCTGAAGTGATTTTTTAAGAAATTCTTTACTTTCAATGAGTTCAGATTTGGCAAGCCCTGTTCTCCCTGAATTGTAATCGTGCAAGGCTTTGAAAACCTTTTTCCAGATTTCAACATCCAAAAAAGATTTATCGATTCCACCTTTCTCTTCTCCTGATATCCTGGGCGTTTCTAAAAAACTCAATTGTGTGTTGACTTGAGCAATTTTCTCATTTGTTGAGAGTTTTTGATTGTCTAATGTGTTAAATACTTTCTCTGCTGCTTTGGCTGGATCAACTATTGAAAGAGAAACTAAGTTGAGGGCTTCCTTAAAAACCATGGAAGGAATTTTGTCCGTATTGAATTCAACATAAGCCAACAAAAACTTAGCAATTCTTTTCTTTCGAGGAATTCCCAGATTATCACTAGCCTCTAGTTCCCTGATTAATTCCTTTTTAACTGTTGGATAGATTTCAAAAAGGTCATAACCTATCTGTCGGCAGATGGGAGAAGCCAATAAATCTGCTACACAAGTCAAAGGAATATTCAGAGGCTTTCCTTTTTGATCTGTTTGAAAATTTAACCAAAGTTTATAAAGTAAGTCAGAAGTTAGTGCAACAGGAACAGCAGCATGAAAAGCCAGCAAAAAATGTTTTTCACTTTGTTCATCACCAATTTTTTTTTTAAAAACATTCAATCTGTGGTCTTGATATGTTGGCTGTACTATCATTTATGCTGAAATGATTTCACTCCTTTTTCGATTCCATCAAAACTAAATTCCACCATTTTGACAAAGGATGTAAGTGTACTAGCAGAACTTCCTTTCCACCTGTTTTTTGGCATTGGGTTCACCCATAGTATTCTTGAAGTCCGACTTTTCAATTGCTTTATCAAATGTATAAAGGTGCTGATTGTTTCAGTATCAGGGCGACCATCCAATACACCTGCATCACTGAAAATGATTATCTCAGAATCTTTGGTGCAGGTTTTTAAAAGCTCACTGATCTTTTTGGAAGCTATATGAGAAGGATTTTCAAAAACTTTGAAATCTCTATTGCTTTCATTTTCAATTGGTAGTGGAGCATTGTAAAAAAAATAAGTTGAAACTTTACTTCCAGTTAAGCTATTCTCGATTATTTCGATCAATTGATTCGCCCATTCTTCAAAAGCTACCATTGCACCTTTGTGGTCTATCAACATTATGACGTGTTGTTCCCCCTTTTTTATTTTTTGGTAAGAAGGTCGCAAAATAATTTTTTCCTTGCCGATTCTATGTACTGTTTCCTTGACATCCATTTGGGTTCCTTCAATTAGCTCTGTACAATTTTGAAGTTTTTTCCAAACTTGCCCCATTTTTCTAGAGGGAATTGGCAAGTGTTTTTCCTTTGTAAAAATAAAAGGTGTTTCTTTAATTGACCTTTTTATTGCCTGATACGAATCTCCTCCCCCTCCCTTTCCTTTTTCGACATAAAGCTCAACTTCCTTATCTGAAGACTTGGAAAAATCCGAATCATCCTTTTCCCCAATTGAAGTTTCATCTTTTCCTTTATTTCCGTCGCCCTCCTGGTCACCTTCACTTTTGCCTTTTTTCTTATCTTTTGGGAGAGTGGGCTTTTTTATTTTCTTGTCTTTGCCTTCACCTGACTCCTCATCCCCTTCCTGTCCCTGGGAACCAATTAATTCTTCTAAATCCCACTTTTCTTCAAGGCTAGTATAGGATTCTTCAAATAATCGCTTAAACAATGGCTCAAAGCCAGATCTGGTCAACCAAAGAGTCTTGCATAGGTTATATAACGCTGTTTTTTTTGCTTCTGCACTATTTATTTTTCCTTGCCAACCTCCAAGCGTAAAGGCGTATAGAAACAATTGGTACTGTTTAAAATCCAAAGCGACACCTTCCTTTCTCAAGTCTTGGAAGAAATCAAAAAAAATGAGCTTAATATGTTCTTTTATTTCAGGCAATTAATTAAACATTTTCTAAGTTTTCAGTTTTTTTCCTGACACTCAAATATTTATACTTTTCTCTAGCATATTTTTGATCGTCCAGACTTTTGAGTAAGACTTCAATAAATAATAACCTATCGTCTGGCAATGCTTTCTTTTCTAAGATAGCAGCTCTTTCCTCTTTGGTTTTTGTATCAACACCGTCTTTTAGTAAATATTCATGAATAACCTCCAACCAATCCAATAATTCACTGGTAGAAGGTCGCTTATCCGTCGCTGGATTGGCTTTCATTATTGCATATAGTTCATCAAATTTATCTCTGATATTTTCCAATAATTCCTCAGGCAGGTTTTTGGTATCCTTATGATATTTTTTAATAATTTCTTTTGCTTTTGACTTGATGATGTCTAATAATAATTGCTTTCCTGGAAAATCGATATAATGAAACACACACCTCCTCAAAAAAGCATCAGGTAATTCCTTTTCATCATTACTTGTAATAATGATGATGGGTGATTCTTCTGCAATAAACTCTTCTTCTGTTTCTTCAATAAAAAATCTTTTTTGATCCAATTCCAATAACAAATCATTTGGAAAGTCAATATCTGCTTTGTCAATTTCGTCAATCAATAAAACGGTAGGCATATTTGGCTTTGAAGCAAGTATCGCCTTACCCAAAGGACCAAATTTTCGATATTTTTTCTTTTGTTTCAGCTCTTCTTCTTTGCTAATTGTATCTCCTTCATTGTTATTGTTATTTTGATTTCCAGATGGTTGAATATCCCTCAGTCTCGCCAAATGATCATAAGTATAAATTCCATCCACAGCTTTAGTAGTAGATTTAATATACCACTCAAAATAGTGATCGCGATAATTGACCTTGCTTCCATTTTCGTATTCTTTATCATGATATAGTTCATAAGCTAAGGCTTGTGCCAATTTTGTTTTCCCACAACCTGGCTCTCCACGCAGTAGAAGCGGACGCTCCAACAGTCGAGCATACCTTATTGCAGCCTTTAGTTCATCACTGGGAAAATAGGCTGGAATATCTTTTTGAGGTATCAAGTTGTTTTTTGGTTCAATTTTAAATTCTTTCCTGGAAATGGTATCGGGTTTAGGCTCACTTAAAATGTTACCCAGATACTCAACTGTTTTAATATCGATCCTTTCAAGGTTATTTTTTTCGGATGGTTTTTCCATAGTTTGACCTTATTTGTTTAAATCTGTAATAAAACTGGTATCCCCTTTATATTGAATTATTTGACAAATTTTATGAGCTACTTTTTCTACAAAAGGTTCATTTAATAATTCTTCGCAGTGATCTACTAAAATGCTAGGATAGATTTTATCATTGGAAAGAAATTTCTTAGTTCGCAAATGCCAACTTTCAAGTATTTTAGCATTGACTTTTTCAATAGGTTTCAAATCTTTAGCAAAAAAACCTCTCGTTTTTTCAATTTCCTCCCAATCATCCAAGTGAGCTAAATCCTCATATTCTTTTAATTGTTTATCTTCATGATTATAACTCCTATCTACTAAAATGATAAACAATTTTTTTGTTTCTTTTGAAAATCCCTGGCTATTCATTTTATCTATAAAATCTTTCCAAAAAGTCTTGATTCCTTCCTGCAATTGATTCATTGGGGCTTCTTTTTTTGGCTTGGCTTTTATTGCTAATTTTTGCAAATTATCAATAACTAAAAAATAATGATATGATTTAAGTTTTGATTTTAACAAGGTACAAGTTAATTCAGGTGGAAGCGCTAAAATATTTTCCTCATTATCACTATTTAAAACTACACTTTTCAAAAAATACCAAATAGTTTCCGAAACTGAACTGAAATAAGGAGCTTTTTCAGCAAAACGATGATCAATAATATACTTTTTCCGATCCTCTTTATCTTTTTCAAATACTTCAGTAATATACCTTCTAATCAATAATAATTGACCACAGTTTTCGGAGCCTGATAAATAAAAAAGATTAAAAGTTTCAATAGAAATTTCTGGTGTTTCGATATCTCCCTCTAAAATTTTTCGCTGTTTACCAAAATTAAGCTCAAGTAAAGCCTTTTTCAGGTTTGGAAATACGAGTTTTTCTAAATCAACCTTACAGAAACTTGAAATAAATGTACTTGCTTGATCAGGTATGGGTAGTAATATATCGATTAATTCATCATGTTTGTTTTCTTGTGGAATCATTGAAATATTAACAATTTCGCAGCCCATTATTTCTTGGAGATAACCTTGATAATTTTTCTCAAATTTTAATTTTAAAAAAGCAGTTTTTACTTGTTTTAAACATTTTGTAATCAATTCACGAATTTCTTTGTCTTCATCCCAAAAGACTTTAAATTTTTTTCCTAAAAAAACCAAGCAAACATCAAACTCAGCAACTACTTCTTCAGAAAAAGGTTCTATTTCTGTTTGAGTGTACACTGTCAATTTAATCTCATAATTCTTTTTTAAGTCAATAAATACATCTTTAATAGCATCTAAAATTTCATGATTTATGTCTGTTTTTTGAGAATAAATACAAAGAACTTTTTTCCCTTCTGTCCTTTTCAACCTCTCCAAAAATGTCGGAGGTATTAATGTCCAGTTTTTTAGTTCATTTTCATTAAATCGTGGGTTGAATTCCACTTTCCATTCAAAATCCACACGCTGATCTTTCATTTCTTCATTGATATCCTCTTCCAGGTCTCTTTGTAGACTCCCTAGCTCGTTTAACTTGTAATCACTATTCCTAATCAGGGTATGAGCCAATTCGAAAGCTTTTCCTATGGTATGTTTTTTCTGGTATGCTACCAGGTTGCTGTAGAAAAGTTCGGCAAACTTAGCTGCTTTTTGGTCATTTACATTGACACTAGTTGAGATGACAGCTTTAATCTTGCTTTCCCCAGTAAAAAGTATTTCTCCCAGATTTTGTGTTTTACAGCCATTCAAAAAAACATATTCTACATTTGACAATTCCTTTAATAAAGCTGCAAAATCTTCGTTAGGCACTTTTTTCTGATCTTCCGCCCCCTCTTTTAATAGCATGATCTCTTCAGTTGCATGCCCGCAATAATGAAAAAACTGAGCATCTTTAATTTTATTCGCAATATCCCTGAAATTACCAGTCACTTCATTTACTTCCACATCTAATTTTACGGCATCAAGGATTTTTTTTATATCATCAAATTCTTTCTCTACAAAAGGAAGCGCTTTAGTGAGATCTACAAAATTCGCTTTAGCTATTAAAAATTTCGTCTTCGTTGCCATTTTATGGTTTACACAATATATTTTTTAGTTTTTCCACACTTTCCTCCACATCATAGTACCCCATGTGAAAACAGTCTACTTCATGTAACTTAGGCGGATATTTCCTATCGCTTTTGACTCCCCAAATACTATCATGGGAAACAGCCAAATCGTTTTCTTCATCAGGATAAAATAATTCACCCCCTAATTTCATGATTTTTTCCTTCAGTTTTTTCTTTACGTCACTAATTTCCAGATAATTTTCCAAATTACCTGCTACAATTTCATAGGGAATTTCCGGATCGCGACTATCATACAAGCTTTTGAGCCATTTGTCTTCGTGCTCCCATTGTAGTTGCCCAAGCGATCCATTAATGTTGTATTTGCCCAACAATAGTCTAAAAATGTCTCTTAATGCCAAGGGATTTCTCGCTACATTGACAATAAATAAAAGAACAGGGAGCCATTTAGCAAAAAGATTATCCGCCAACTCAGCTAAAACGGACCCCTTATTCGGAGTACCTGTCATGACTAGCCTGTCTACCAATTCATGACCATTTCCCTTTTCAATAAAATAGCGAGCCACCAATCCGCCCATAGATTGAGCCAGGATGGTCAGCTTTTTTCCAGGGTTTTTGTCGATTCCTGCCTCTTTCAACTGTTCTTTTAAGCTTTCTGCTGTCGTATCAATTTTGGAACTTAAGTTCTCGTAATCAAACGTAAGCACCAGATCAAAGGGTGCGTCTTCTTGCACTTGTTTACATAAGGAACCTGCAAATTCAGCCATCACCTTGGTATCCCCAATAATTCCATGAATACAAAGCAGCATATTATTAGCCTTATCGACTTTATCTGCAAGTCTGGCTTTTTTGCGTTTTATTTTTCCTTCGGAATAATCCACCCAACGAAGCAGGCGGTATTTTTCTTCTCTAATGCCTTTTATTTTCATGAAAAATAAACGGAAAGCTTTGCCAATACTACGATCTTGAGATACTCCCTTTAATTCCTTCAATTCAACTCGATGTTTATTTCCTTCCGTTTTAAGTTCCAAAGGCAAAATTTGTTCTCCATCGTACGTAAGCGGAAGCAAGATTTCATCCTCCTGCAAAGCAATCTCAAGTGAAACCGTCAGAGATTTTTCAGCAAGCGCATCATCATGCTCAATATCTGATATTTCAATTGCATTGGGTTTTCCAAAAGTAGAACGCTCCGAATCCAGAGACAGCCATTCAGCTCCTTCAAATTGTTTGACCAATTGAGAAACAATCGAAAATTCATCCAGGGACCGGCTATCGGATTCGGTTACTACAAGACTAACATTTCCCTGAAGTGCATCATGTTTATGGATGGTTATACCATCTCCTATCTTTAAATCTTCATCGCTTTTAATTGAATTTGCCTTCCCTATTGTACGGACTCTTATGGTTTTAGTGAACCAGTCCTGAACGACCTCGCGAGGAACATCCTCATCTTCCTCTAAATCTCTAAACTTACCTCCTATTCTGCATGCTTTTGATAAACCAAAATTTTTAACTTTATCTTGAACAATGAGGTTGGTATGAAAATCACCTGTGCTAATAAAAACTTTGAATATATCCGTCGCTTCCACTTTCTCTGTTGGCAATTTCAATCGTGAACTATACAACACAGCTTTCTTTCCACTGGGAATGGATTTTTTTTCATTCCCCAAAGCCATGACTCTAAACCTCGGAGAAAAATAAGCCATGTTGAAATTTAGTGGCTTTGAATAATCAACTTTGTTTCGTGCTATAATTTCAAAAGGTATTTTCTGATAATTTTCATCGTCCATCACTGTTTCTAAAGTGACCAGGTTTTCAGTGTATTCCTTTCCTCCAGGTCGTTTGTCTTTGAATACTATTTCAACATCATCCGGATTCAGGATTGGTTTGGGGTTTTCAATAGCCAGTTTTTTCTCCCAATTGGCGATGGTTTCCAGAGCTTCAAAAATATTATCAAAAATGGTTTGCTCATCATCACCATAGTACTTTACAATCAAGGAATCATTTGACAAATTCCGAATTTCAGCACTAATTTTTCTTTTTTCTCCTTTTGTTTTGTCACTAACTTTTAAAGCGTATTTGGGATTGTAAATGTCATACAACAACTCGAAATGAATAGAGCCCCTTTTTTCCATAGCCGTTTGTAGACATGCCTTCCCGGCTTCATTTATATCAACTCTGAGAATCGGATATGGTGGGACAGGTGGGCTTAGAAATTGAGCATCATATTTTTCCTTTTTCGGATTAAAATCCAGTTTAACAAAACTTCTTTCCAGAAAAATCTTTTTCCTTTTAATAGTAGCTGTACCTACTTCCACTCCTCCATCCAAAACCTTCAGTTTCAACTTTAATTTTTTATTATTAGCATCCTTATGCAAAACTAGTGGCAAACCCCGTTGCGCACCAATATTGATTTCCCAATGTCCATCTACATTTTTTGAAACTTTATAATTGGATTCGCCTGCATTCTTATTTGTCAAAAAGGAAGTGTTAGGATTAAAGTACTCATAGGTCTCCACCTGTGGTGTTTGGGTCGTCAGTTTTGTACGAATATTGGATCGGACAGTTTCCACCAGTTCATTATAGCTCAGAGCTTCGTCTTTATGGTCTTGCAAAGCTTTTCCAAGAAAATAGGAAAATGCACCTCGTTGATACCTTGACAATTCTCTTGCTTTTTCCAAATGATTACAGGCGGTCAGAGAAACCATCTTTGTGGTGGGAATTTCAACTATTATATCCTCATCATCCTTTGGATACTTTTTTGAATAATAACCATCGAGATATGTTTCATAGCTTCTACGCTTCTTAGTCCTTTCATTTAGCCGCCTCATAGGTCCTACAAATTCCGACATATCTCTTACCACAGAGCCAGAATGGCAACAATCGATAATAGTGGTTATATTATTGCAATTTTCTCCAATTCTGCTAAATAATACGGCAAGTTCCTTATCAGCCAGATCAAGACCATTTTCACTACGACTGTCATAACAAACCAGCGTTTCACTCCAACCTTCGGGAAATATTTTATCAAATTTCTTTGCCTGACGTTCCCGGGAACCGTGCCCAGAATAAACAAACAGGAAGATGTCATCTGTCTTTAAATCGGCTCGATTTGCAAAATGCCCAAACCAGGAAACGACCTCATTATATTTAGCCGCTTCATTTATCAGGGTTTTAAATGTTGGATTTTCTTCTCCTTCATCTCGAAAAATCAACTCATCAGCATATTTTTCCTTTAGAATTTTTTTTGTTTTTTGAATGTCATTTTTGCACCCTCCCAAAGAAGGTACACGAGTGCCTACCATATATTCGTCGATGCCTACCATGAGGGCAAAAAGCGTTGGTTTTTTTGACATAACAGGTTATTTTTTGGTGCGGGTTGCGAGGCACGAGGTGAGGTTTTTACCACCTCGTACCCAAAACCGCACCTCGCAACACTAAAGTGTCTCTATCAAAAATGGAAAATTATTTTCAAAAGCAGGTATTACTGCTCCATATGGATAATAATTGGGTCTTGGATAATAAAAAGCTTTCTCCAACACCTCAATAAGTGCTTCAGGAGAGTTGATTTCCTTCCAATGCGCTCCATCCAATATTTTTTTCAACACAGTCGTAAAACGTCCATTTTTTTTTCCATCAAAGGCAACTTGCATATCCTGGCAAGCTGAAAAAAGCTTTACTGCTGCACCAATTGAGTCTTTATCCGGAAGGTCAATCATGCGCTTTTGAATGGGCTTGTAGATAGTTTCAAAATTCTTTTCGTGAATTTTTGTACTCGTCTTCAGCGGTAGTTCTCTGACCAATAAATCAAACTCTTCCATCATTTTTTGCGCTTGTGGATCTTCTGGCCTCATAATTTCTGATGTTATTTCATTTTCACCCTGAGGCAATATTTCTCTGGTCACTGAGCCACTGTGACAACTATCTGAAATCACTAAAATCCTTAGGCCTGCTCTAAATTTTGAAAAAGCCTCAAAAATCTCATCGTCAATCAATTGTCGGTCGTACAAACACCAGGTTTGATCCATGACTTCCTCTTCATTCTTTTCTTCGTAAAAAGGATCTTTAATCAGTGAACCATGACCAGAATAAGTGACCAATAAAATATCTCCAGCTTGAAGTATTTGAGAAAGTTTGGTGAATGCCTCAAGGACATTGGTAGAAGTAGCTGTTTGATTCTTAAAGATTGCATGAGTAGTATATCCAAACTTTTCTCTTGCAATTTTTTCTAAATCAACTGCATCATTTACAGCTCCTCTCAATGTAGTTATTTTCTGATAGTGATTTAGGTCAACTTCATTGACCCCAATGTGTAGTGAATAGCCTTTTGGCATGTGAATATTTTGATTTTATGGTGAAAATAATTCAAAAAAGCTTTTTTAGAAATGGATTAGACTTCTCTAACAAAAAAAAACCAAGTTATTCACTTTCCCAGAACTCATTCCAAATTTTTTTGATTTTGGAAGTCAATGACAAATCATCAGCCAAAAGCTCTAATTCGTACTTTTCTCTTTCTTTTTCCGTAAGTGGACTCAGATATAAAGAATCGATTTGAGTTGCCAATGAATCTATATCTACGATCCATTTTTTGATTTCACCGTCTGAAGATTTGGTAACGATGTATTGACTCTCCTTATCAAATTTTGCCAAGTCCAAAGGTGCTATATGCCCCGATAAAGTAGCTATATACTTTGGAAGGGTCATTCCATTTTCATCCCTGATGCAAAACAATTTGGCCAATTCACTATCCTTAGCGATCAAAACCATATAATGACCATTTGGCGAAAAATCAATAGTCTTCACATGTTCCATACCCAATGATGATTCTTCAGATTCATGCGCACCTCTTATGATAGTTGCTTTTGGCTCTCCTTCAAGAATACTGACGATATAACTACTATCTGGATGTGGACAAATCAATTTGGCAAGCGTGTCCATTTCTACATTTCCAAAAAAGCTATCTTGAACGATTTCGGAATTTATTCGACATCGTTCATCAATTGCTAAAGCTTCAGGAAGTTCCTCCAAAACTTCATATTTGTTCAAATAAAAAATCCTCAAGGTGCCATCATCATAGGTAACAAAAAGCCTTTTGGATTGACGACCAAACATTAGCTGAGTAACACTTTCACTGTATTGTGGTAATCGAGCTATAATATCTCCATGATAATCCCAAACGATGGGACTTCTGTCCAATGAGTTGGTTGCAAATAGTCGATTATCCTCAGAAGTACTAATTTCTATAACTTTATTGCTATGACCAATACCTCTTCTGTTTTCATCAAAATAGTAAGCTCCATCTTCGAGATCCTTTTTGTATATCCTGATCAATTTATCAGGGGAAGATATAATTAAATAATCCTCCTTTGGAGAAAATTTGGCATCGCTCATGCTGAAACTAATATTTTTCCTCATTCTGCCAAATGCCTGGTTATCATTTCTGGATTTCCAAAAACTCATATCCCTTTTTGACACTGCAATCAGATTATTTCCCGATGAAGAAAATCGGGTAAAATATACTTTCGAATAATTTTTTTGCTGATGCAATTTTTTGATCCGTTGCCGGCCTGCCAAATCCCAAAGAAAACATTTTTTTTGTTGGGGAACAGCAAGAAATTGATGGGCAGAATTATATGCAATATCTTTGATTGGAGGACTTATAGAGAAGGAGGTATCAATCGAAATCTGAATGCTGTCTGGATGATCTGCCAGGCAATGAATATATAAGGTGCTATTTGAAAATGAAATGATAAAATCCTTAGAGGTGATATAGGCTTTTTGTATGGATTCACTTATTTCAGGTTTTGGATACCATAGCTTAAAATTAGTACTATCTAATTCAGCCATTTTCCCAATACCAAAAGCGTTTTTTTCAGTAGCAATTACAAAGTATTTATTGTCTTCAGAAAATTTCACTGAATTGATCTTTCCATAATAGGCCCGCTCATGTAACAGCCTTGATATACAATGTGTATTGGAGTAGTCGATCTCAAAGATTTTGAAGGAATCCCTGCTCGCACAAATCATGTACTGCCCATTCAAGGACAAATCTGTAGAAATGATTTCCTTTTGAAAGATCGATTGTTCCTGATAAAACGGGGGGCTATCATAGTAAATTTGAAGCGCCATAGTTTTTATATCCTTCAAAGCCTGATACTCTTTATTATCTGCAAATAATGGCTCCTCAAATTGATTGAAAACCTCTCTTACAGCCATTAGCGATTTATTGGGTTCATGATCGAGGTTTCTTTCTGATTCTGTTAAAACATTTTGAATCAACATTGCCCTGCGAACCAATTTATCTGCCTCGTATTCATTAAAAAATAATATGGATAAGACAAAAACGGCCACCCCCAAAAAGCCATACAATCTATTGCTATTTTCTACCTTTTTTAGCCCTTGGGAAGAAAGTTTTAACTTTTCTCCTTTAAAGTGAAAGGTTAAAAGTTTGGTTAGGGATAAAAATGGTTTTCTCGTGGATTCTATGTTTTGGTGTAATTCAATTAATTGGTGTTCGTATCTTGGTACTCTTTCTTCAATGATTTTGGCGAGAACATCGTGCTGGAGCTCAAATCGTTTCATATTGGGGCATTTGATTGGTTTAGAGTATGTTTAAATAGGGCTAATTATTTTCATTTTTTCAAATCTTTCTAAACAGTAGGTAACTACCTCATCTGTTATATGTCGATACTGTAATTTATTTAATATCTGCTCTTTTGTAAGAGACAATTTGGTGCTATTTGAAGAGACAAGCGCAAAGAGTACCAGTAGTGGAATCTCCTTAAATTCTTTTTCTAAATTTTGATCGTCACTCTTAAAGTCATTAGTCAATTCATCTACAATAGAGTCTATAAATTCGGGCAATACCTCTGAAAATCTACCCACTTCATTTACTCTTGGAATTCCAGATTTAGAATTATTGGCTTTTATTTTAATCACAGGTTTCCGGATTCCGGTTGCAGACGTAAATCGGTGTAGATAACTATTGAATTCTTTGTTAAAAAGTGCATTTAAATATATCTGCAAATAAGGCAATTCAATAGTAACATTTTTATTATTGGCTACATCTTCTACCACCTCTCTCGTAGACTTTTTTGGATTAATGACATTGTGGACAATAGCTTTGGCAGTTTTTTCAGGATTTATCAATTCAAGAGATTGGTAGTTCTTTACAGCATCCAATCTTTTAAAATATTTTTCACTATTGTAATACTCAAAAGATCTGACCACAACTTCCTCTGCATTTTCAATATCCATTTCTTCCAATCGCATTCGATTGTCAAATAGCATGGGAAGGAATTCCTCATAGGGAAAAAGTCGGGCAACGTATTCTTCTCGCATAGAGATGATTATTTTACATGGCGTATCGCTGTTTAACAGTTCATCCAGTAATTGAAACAGGGCTTTTGCTTCTTCTGCCTCATTTGGATTGTCAATAAATAGTTCTTCAAATTGATCTAAAATGAAATAAATCTGTTTGAGGTGTTTTGAATAGATCCGCCAGGATTTTTCCTGAATACTTTCCACTTTCCATTCCTTAGGGGTCTTTGTTTTTTCAAACTCCGTATGAATTACCAGATTTAAGGAGTTCACAAAATTTTCACTGGATAGATGTTTACGCCTGATAAACAGCGGATACCAACTATTCTCCTTAACCCTATTGCCCAAACCGCAACGGATTAGGCTTGTTTTACCAGTGCCTGACTTCCCTATTAAAAGGACTAAATCACTCATCCCCAGTAACTGATAAAGCTCCTCTGTTTCCTGGCTGCGACCAAAATAACAATCCTTATCTTCTTTGTAGTAAGCATCCAAAAATTTAAATGGTGAGTTTTTCATGACCTCGAATTTGATTTTTTTATTTGCTCTTTCGGGTTAAATCTTGTTTAAAAAAATCTATTTGAGTCCAGATTTCACCAAATTGCATTTCTGCTGTTCCTATAATGACTTTGTCATGTCCATTTGAATTTCTGTAAACGAATTCCTGATTTTCCTTATTATAATAGTAGTAATAATACAGGTTACACGTGCGAGGTTTGCTTTTTGAATTCGGAGCTATTTTATGTTTTAGCTGATTGTGGTCAAAAATGAATGGCGTGAGGTTCAAATATTCTGATACATCGTCAATTTTTTTGAGCAACAATACAGATAAATTCTCTGTAAATGAGCAGTACAGTTTCTCTTTAAATACTGGCAATACAGGGCTGCTTTTTTCCACAAATGCTCTATTAAACAGATAATTTGGATCCTCTTTAAATCTTGATTTTTCGAGGCGTATATCTCCAACTGACATTATTTTGTATAACACGCAAAACCCAAGTTTTGAAAAAATGGTAATCAGACATGCTTCGCATTTTTTTATCGTTTCATTGCTTAGATTCTCAGATTCCTCAAAATCAGGAAAATCATTTTTCAGATTATCCATATAATTCAAAGCTTCAAATAATTTGGTATTGGAATCTTTGGTTTCGGATTCTTGGTCGTAATACTCTTCTCTCAAAGCCTCATATTCTTCAATGAAGAAAGGAAATTGATGGTCTTCAAAAAGACTGCTTATTTGCTGAATCAAGGGCAAATATTTAAAGCGCATTCTTTCTGTTTCACCTAATTCAAGAAATCTGAGGCAATCTTGAACCAATTCTTCGGCTAAAGGCACCTCAGTATTATTTTTTAGAAAATCCCAAAGCTGGGATAACATGGCAAAAAGGACTACCTCCATCAAGGCTTCAAACGACCGAATCATTTGTTGAAAATAAGCATAATCCAGGGTATCCAGATTTAATAGCGCCTCCAATTCCTTATACACCCTTGGAGGAAACCTGGTTATTACTTCACTTTGAAGATCCTGTGGTTCTCGTTCAAACTCCAACAACGATACCAATTTGTTTTCATAATCAAGGATTTCATTGAAGATTTTGATGATTAACTCATCAATATTTGGAGCATCTGAAGATTTTTCGATGACTTTTATGGGATACTGTTTTTGAAGAATGGTTTTATCTGGTAGTTGCCATTTTAAATCTTCTGTATCCGAATAAAAAAGATGCCAGGCAAAATTAGACTGATTTTCTTCAAGACCTTCTAATTCCAAGTCCCGATACCCTTCTTTCTCTACCACTTTATGCGAAAACCTATTCTCCGGTTTAGATGCCTGCTCATTATATTTTGCAATGATTGCCCCTTTAGCTGCATTAAAAGACTGCTCGATGGTTTTGCCCGTGACTAAGGTTTCATAAAACTCCTTTGCAAACAATCCTGCTTTTTCATCCTCAACGGGTCGTTCAGTGGCTATCACCACTTTTATTCCTTCCGCAATCATTGCCTTTGCCTGTTCTCTGGTAAAACAACCATTGAGAAAAACCAATTGCAATCCATTTTGCTGAATCAACTTAGGAATCACCCCTCCGGTAAATATGGATGCCTCACTTTCTGAGTCTTGCTCATTGAGTAAAATATTCTTTTGACTGGCATGACCTGCAAAATGAAAAACAATCACTCTATCCATGTACCGATTCAAATCACGGAAAAGCTGTGGTCTGGAAACAAATGGCAAAGCATTGAGCATAAAATGCTGCTTATCGACCCTTTCCTTAAGTGCTTCTTGAATGTCTCCAAATTCTCCACTCAGAAATTTCAACGGTCTGGTAGAACTATTTGCTGTTGAAAGTAATATTACAGGTTGCATTAAAGCCATGGAGCTGATTTTTTGAGCATTAAAACATGTCGAATCTCACAACACAAGGCTATTGGGGTGTAATGGAATATTAAATACTGTCTTTATTAATCCTCCAAGGGTGGAAAAAATTACTGCACCTTTTTAAAAAACTTGTTAATTAATGCCATGAATTGAAAAAAGCCTTGATGTATTTTGAATCACATCAAGGCTTTAAAACTGCACATCCTTATACTATGATAGTTTATACGCTTACCAATTGGTGACAACTACCTTAAGGACCTTAAATTTTCTTGGTGTTTTTAGATAGACAAAATAAATTCCCTCTTCTTCAACATAAAAAGCTTTTTCAAGCCTATCTATTCCTTTTTCCTTTTGGCGCTGTATCAAAATTCCATTGACAGTATATATCTCAATACTCAAGTCCAGTTTATCGAGTAACTCAACTTCGAGGTTGAAGTGACCATCATTGACATTGGGTGTTAACTGTACATATCCAAATACCGCATTTGGATCATTGGTTCTTCTACAATTCTCAATGGTAATGGTCTTCACAATAGAAATATTTGGGCAAGCATCTGAAAAGACAGTGACAGATACTGTATAATCACCAGGTGCATTGTAGATATGCATTGGATCTCTTTCAGTAGAAGTCGAACCATCTCCAAAGTTCCATTCAAATGCAGTGAAAAGAGAATCAGATTGAAGAGAATCTAACTCCGATATCTCAATAAAATGAATCGTATCTCCCACACAAGCGAGTTGATTGATTAGGAACTTGGATTCAAAATCAGCTCCCGAAGCTATAGAAGTTTCTATGCTTGCTTCATTTGTACAGCTATTGGCATCAGTGATAGTGAGTGCATAAGTCCCCACTTCAAAATCAGCATTGTCAATAACCGGGTCTTGTTCAGTAGAAGCAAAGTTAGGTCCTGTCCATGACCAACTTACCGCATCTCCTCCTGCTTCATTAAGCTCGAGGTCTTCTCCATCACAAACAGGAGAAGAAGAAATTATCTCAATATTTGGCGTTGCATTAACTTCTATATCGATAGAATCCTGATTGGTACAAGCATTGGCATCTTCGATTGAGAGATAGTAGGTACCTGTTTGGTCAGATGTCGCATTTACGATATCATTATTTTGGAAAGAAGAAGCAAAGCTTGGTCCTGTCCAGTTCCATTGTGTAGCCAGTCCTCCATTTTCGTTGATTTGCAAGGTTTCCCCTTCACAGATGCCCGCTCCAGCTGGAGCATTGGTTTGGAAGGAGATGGTCGGTCTTTGATAGACGGTTACATCGAGTGTTGCTTCTGCTGTGCAAATATTGATACTGCTCGTGATAGTAACTGCATAAGTTCCATCATTAATTATGCTCACATCATCAATTGTTGGATTGTCTCCACTTAATCCAAGACTTTGTGGATCATCCCAAGTCCAGGAAGTTGCTTGTCCTCCCGATTCAGTGAGTTCAAGTGTTCCACCTTCACAAAGCGGAGCATTGGAAGTGAGATTGATATCCGGAGCCGGGTCAACGATGATATTGACAGTCCCTTCATTAGTACAGCCAATGGCATCAGTAATTGTGAGAAAATAATCCCCTCCATCAAGCGTACTAGCTGGGTCAATAACTTCAATAGAATTGCTTCCTGAGAAGTTAGGTCCTATCCAGTTCCACTGAGAAGCATCCCCTGCATTTTCTTCCAGATTAATCACTTCATTTTCACATAGCTGAGTGGAAGCTACAATGTTGATTGAGGGCTGAGGATTAATAATTACTGTAACAGAATCTGTATTGGTATTTCCGAGTCCATCAGTGACTGTGACGTAATAAGTTCCTGCATCAGTAAGTGTTAGATTTGGTCTCGTTGGATTTTGGTCTGTTGCTGTGTAAGCATTTGGTCCAGACCAATTCCACATACTTGCAGAGCCTCCAGTTTCCATTAACTCCAGTGTACCACCTTCACAAGCTGGGTCATTCGCACTAACAGATACTACAATATTTATTACCTGAATATCGATGGTTGCAATTTCCGTACAACCTCCTGCACTGGTGATGGTGACTGAATATGTTCCCTCATCTGCTGGTGTGATTCCAAAGATTATTGGGCTACTAGTCATATCAGCTAGTGGTCCATTGGGTCCTTCCCATTGCCACTGAGTTGCATCTCCTGCTGTTTCACTTAGTATCAAGTCATTACCTACACTGATTGGATTTAAATTCGCAGATACTTGTACCTGTGGAGCTGCATTGATGGCTACTTCGATGTCTGAAGAGTTGACACATCCATTATCATCAGTAAGCGTTGCTGTATAAATACCCGCTGCAGCTACAGTTACATCATCAAGGCTGGTCATTTGTCCAGCTTGATTAAAGCTA
>JBGTQJ010000003.1:192575-311058 GCA_041941305.1 Saprospiraceae bacterium | reverse complement strand
GGGTTTAGGCATTGAAGTGATTTTAAATCCTGTAGGAAGTCCTCAACACAATGGAACAGTAGAAGGTTTACAAGGGATTTGCAAACGGTGGTCAAGCCCCAAATTGTATGAATCAATTGAGAGCTATCAGCAAAGAATCAACCAAACCAATCGAATACAAAGAGAAGTATTTCGGATTCGGAAACTAGGAGATAAAACTCGAAAAGAACTTTATCCAGAGCTTTGGCAAAATCCTCGAACCTATGAACCCAAAAACTTTAGTCTGCAAAAGGTTTATGATACGCTTGCTGACAAAGTTTGGTCACGTCAAACTACTAAATCAGGCACCCTCAACTTTTGGAGCCAAGCCATTTACATAGGGAAAGACTTTGTTTATCATCCTGTAACCATAACAGTCGACCCCATTGAAAAACTTTGGCTCATTAGAGCCTCAGACGGACGACTGTTAAAAACTTCAACTAAAACTTTCTTTAATCAATGTCAAATATTCAAAAATGCCGGCATTTCAATGAACTGTTAGAAATTCTCAAAAGTGGGGTCAATCTTTCTGTCGGTTTTTCCGGCTCAATCTTTCTGTCGCATGACAGGATGCCTTTGGCAGAAGAAGGCTTAGCTCAAAAGAAGTCATCAAAATGTCGAAGTTATTCTTTAAATGATCCTATGGTTCTCTTTCAAAACTTGGAGAAGAAGGATTCAGCCTGAAAGTAAAACGTAAAACTAAGCAAAAGGCTTGTTTTACAATACTCCCCATAAAAATAGGGCTGGCTCAATGCCAACCCTATCCTTATATAAATTACGATATCATGTAATGCAATTACTTAAAAACTCAATGACAAACCACCCTTAATTACCGTACCTAAAAATCCAAATTGATTAACACGCCATGGGTATTGGAATCTCCAGCCAAATGGATCTTTATCTCCATCAACAACATCTGGATATACATTAAGTAGATTGTTAGCCGTGATGTTGATATTAAATTTGCTACTGAAATCATATGCCAAAATCAAGTCTGTGATAACTTTCCCTGCATACACCTGATCACTTCCAGCAAAAGGTTCAGCAACTTCGCCAAAATAAGTGTTGTTTACACTTGCGGAGAATTTACCCATGTCCAAATTAAGACCAAGTGTAAATTTGGTATTCGGACGCGCACTGGTCAATAATTCTCTTGGCAAATCACCAAAGATACTTACAGAACCAAATGCTTCTGGAGCTTGTACTTCTCCTTCCAATTCAGTTTCATTGATATTCAATGCAAAAATTATATCCAAATTATTAGCACTGCTACCTAAAGTTATATCCGAATAATTCAACACCACATCGATACCTGATGTTTTGGTATCAACTGCGTTGATAAAAAATTTGAAAGCTTCTACATTGGCTGCATCCAGGCTGGCTCGGATGGCAGTACCATCTTCAAAGGCATCCTTACTAATTTGGTCTGTAAAGAGCACGCGGTCTTCAACAGTAATGTTGTAATAATCAACAGAAGCTGAGAAATTGTCAGACAGTCTATAAGTGATCCCTCCAGTAAAGTTGAGGGAAGTTTCAGCATCCAGCTGAGCTACGCCCAGAACATTTCTTGTAATATCACTAACATTGCTAAAAGTACCTTCCTGAATCAAGCCATTTGCACCTGCGGTTGTTTGAATATTGCTCAAATAAATCTGGTGCAATGATGGTGCGCGGAAACCAGTACTTACAGAAGCACGGATTGCTCCACGGTCTGTTCCCAGCAAATAGCGCGTACTTACTTTCCAGGAGAAATTGCTACCAAAATCAGAATAGTTTTCAAAACGAACTGCACCACCAATCAGGAATTCATCAGAAGCATCAAAATCAGCACTTGCATACACACCAATATTTGTTCTGTTTTCGTCTGCAGCATTATCTGGAGTCAATCCTGGGAAGGAATCTGTTCCAGGTGCTGGAGCATAAGAAGCTTCTTCCCCAGCTCTGGTCTCAAACATTTCATTTCTAATCTCTGTACCAAAGGCAACGGAAAGCTTGTCGAAAGAACGAGAAAGGTCAATATTTCCAAGTATGTTTCCAAAGGTATAACCACCTGGATTGAAGGAAGTTGGACTTTGTTCAGCTAAGGTTCTGTTGAGTGAATTATTAACTGTATAGTCTACTTTATTGCTGCCATAAGTTACGCTGATATCTGAATCCCACTCTCCAAATTTGTATTGATTACCCACTGTAAATGTAATGTCGGTAATGTCCGTTTCAAAAGTAGGCTGGTAGCCAATGTACTCTTCCCCTGCAGGAGTTAGTTTACCCCAATCGGTATCTCTCCAATAAGAAGTTCTATAAAAAGCGAAAGATTTGCCGTCTCTTGAAGTCAATCCGGCAAGCGCATAAAATTTACCATTTCCATCTCCATATTTTGAAGCAAAATTAACCAAACCAGAGAATCTGGAAAGCTCAGGCTGTCCATATGTCATATTCAAATCAGGAAAACGAGTAAAATAATCATCCAATGCGGGATCAGTACCTAATGGGATTCCAAAAAGCGGATCTCCTTCTCTGGCTGCGTATTCACCAGCCCTATCCGTAATATCCTGGTAATAGTACTCAGCAGTAAAATTGATACTTCCATTGTCCCCAACAGCAAATCCTTTACTGACATCTACGCCATAAGTAAAGCCATCACCTTCAGTTGTCACGCCTGATTCAGCATTGATTTCCCAGTTGGTCGCTTTTTCTTTCAGAATGATGTTGATTACACCAGCTACGGCATCCGATCCGTATTGGGCTGAAGCACCATCTCTCAAAACCTCTACTCTCTCAATAGCAGCAGCGGGAATACTCTTCATATCTGTTCCTACTTCTCCTCGTCCAGGAGAATCATTCAGATAAACTTGTGCAGCCTGATTTTTTCTTTTTCCATTTACTAAAACCAAGGTTCTGGAAGGTCCTAAATTCCTCAATTCAGAAGGGTCAAAATGAGCTGTGGCATCTGAAATCGCCATGTTTGCCGAATTATAGGAAGGCACTTTGTAATTAATCATTTGATCCAGGGATACCTGTCCACTTGACTGCAATTCGGAAGCATTGATATTGTCAATTGGAACTGGAGAAGTCAATATGGTTCTGGGTTTACCACGAGAACCAGAAATCACAATCTGATTCAAAGGGATTCCTCTTTCCAATTTGACCTCCACAGCATCTGTACTGGTTACGGAAACAGTTGCCCTGGCATAACCTGTATAATTGATATCCAAGGTGACTGGGAGAGAAGCAACCTCAATTGAGAATGAACCATCGGAACCAACAAAGGTTCCCCTGGCTGTACCCACAATCAAAACTGTTGCACCTACCATCGGCTCGCCATCCAATGCATCGGTGACTGTTCCGGATATGATATTCTGGGCGATCATCAAATGACCAAACCCTAATAGGATTAAAAGTGTGGTTAGAACTCTTTTCATTACAATTAGTTTAAGTTAAAAAATTGATTTAGTGTTATTTAAAAAGGACAAAGCGTTTTTTTAAAAGATTTCCTGTAGCCAAGATCGCCTAAAAGTAAAATAAAATTTGGATTTGGAAAGAAAATATACGTTGAAAGGAATTTGGTTTAGATGACCGAAAATGCCTTAATGGAAGCACAAATACTGATTAAGTTAAAAGGTTTTGCCTGAATTGGTGATTCAAACAAATTTCAACAAGATGTTTTTATAAAACCCGTTTTTTATCTATGTTTGCTTTCATATCCGCGATATTTAATCATCATCTTATTTTTATTGGCTTCCCTTTTATTAACATTCGTCTTATTTATCATCTAAAATAATGCAGCTGATACCTTCTGTCCGAGGGTATCCAGATTGGCTGTGTTTTAATGCCTTCCTTTAAAAACATGGTGTTCTAAAACTTCCAACAGCACCGTTTTGGAACACTATTCAACAATTAAAATACTTAAGTCAGGAGGACTTTAAGGGGTATAAAGTATACCCTCTACCAATCTGTACCTTCTTCTGAAATAAGTATCATTCACAAACCAAAACTAGATTTATTATGGGTGTAACAATTCAATTAGCGAATTTAAGACCTCCGTTATCTGTTGGTTCCAATCCGGCAGAAGATTACGTTTTAAACTTTATGATTACCGGCACACCGGTTACCGGTCATCCTATAAACTTAAATTCCGGACTATCACTCCATACATCAACAGGATTGGATGATTACATAAATGGTCCCAATAACGGTATCATTACGTTTGATTACCTGGATTCAGGCAGACTTTACATTGGCTACGGCCCATTGCCATACGGTACAAAACACGATGAATATACAGTTGGCGAAGAATACCGAATTCCCAATTCCGCAGGAACAACCGTGCAACCCGTTCCCTATTGGAAAAGGTATTACGGCGTTATTGAGTTCGCCTATGTACCTGGCGATACTGGATTATGGATTGATATGACAAATGTCAACTTAATAGGATTGCCAACTTGTATAAGTGGATATACTGTATTCGGAGAGACTTTCAATATGGGCTATAATGGATCGGTAGAAACCATTCGACAAACTGTTGAAGGGATCATTGGCACTACAGGCGGATGCCCTGGAGCGAACCCGTCAAATACATCAGATCCCAATTATACTGGAATTGCCAGCAAAATTACATGTGTAACTGGCTTCAACAAAGTCGTTTCCCCTACAGCAGGAAACTCTGCATGTTGGCGTTCTTTTGATGCTTACCTCACTGCGTTGAACCAATACAACACTCCTATTTCAATCACTTCGGATGCCCCAACTTCAGGAGGTACACCAATTACCTTTACAGGAAACTTTAATAATGTTACAGGTTCAACAGATAATGTCATTACCCTTAGTAGTTCAGACAGCACGTACACATTGAATATCGAACTTGGGGAATTTAGTACAGCAAATATTTATGCATGTGCAAATGGAAAAGTAGTTTTCAATACTAAGACAGTTCCATTCAATATGAGTGATGATGATGCAACTGCAGCTGGCTTTACCCCAGGTGAACAAATCATTTCAAATTCAACAGTAAGAAATATTCTAATAGGCATGAATGAAGGTCGTTTTGTACCTGCAACTTCTGCTGGTTCTTCATTAATTGACGCCAATAATAATGAAAACTGGGGTGGACCCGGAGCGACTTATGGTCCATTCCCAAATGACGCTTACGGAAATCAATACGCCAAACTCGTCCATGAAAACATCAATGGATATGGTTATCCTTACGCTGACAAGTATTTGGGAGCTTTGATCGTAGCCAATAACGAGCAAACAGTGACCATCACCGCTTGCGCAGAACAAGGCTCCAATACCTGTGGATTTAACTCCAACCCTCCATCCAGTTCTTCTCCATATAGTTTTATTATTGGCGCAGGTAGTCAAGGACTTGGCAATATCATCATTGGTTCTTCTGGAAAAAGCGCTCCTATTGCACCCGATCAAACTACGGGAAGTTACGAAGGAGAATTCCTGGCTAGTGACAGTTGGGCAAAAATGACCTTTTTAGGACCCGATGGTAGCTGGACGAATCGTTATATTTATTATAAATTAACCGAATTGTCGAACCCGAGAATCAATCCTTTGGCAATGACAGATGCCCATGGTAATCAATGTTTACAACAAAATGGAGCAGATATTCCTCCTTACACTATCTGGTGGCAATCAGGAGATGGTCCAGGAAGTGCAGAATTAAAAATGCCGTCAAACCTTACTTGGAATGAGGCAGCTGGTCCTGCTGTTCTTCCAACATAATTGTACTTTCTATTTCATGAAACATCCCGAATTTTCTAGTTTTGGAAAATTCGGGATTCTTTTTTCTGCGTTCTATAAATTACCATAGGGACTGTATCATAAGAAGTGAAGAAACCTCAATCTGCTATATTTCCGAGATTTAGTGGATTTAAATTCAACAAGTTATAGATTTACTAAATCTTAAAAATTTTGCACCTCATGACTTTTGATACAGCCTTTTTTCAAGCCGCCAGCTCTTTTGGAAAGGTAAAATGGAAAATAGTACCTTTTTCCTTATTTTTTTCAAACCATATTCGACCGTTGTATTTATCAACGATATTTTTGCAAATAGATAAACCAATACCCATTCCATTCGCAGTTGACCCTTTATTGGGTTTGTAGAAGAGTTTAAAAATTTTATTACCATGATCACTGTGGATTCCAATGCCATTATCTCTGATACTGAAATGCAATTCATTTTCTGTAATTTTTCCCGAAATTTTCACCACAGGGTCAGCTTCTGCAAATTTTAGCGCATTGCCTATTAAGTTCTGGAAAAGCTGAGTTAAATGAAGTGGACTCATACGCAGGTTGGGTAAATTGGCGGAACATTCAATAGTCGCATTCTTTAGTGCTATTGTATTTTTCATATTCAAAATCACTTCATCTAAAATCTCATGAGAAATAATGATATGCTCTGTCGCTTTTTGTCCTGAAATGGCAGAGTATTCCAACAAAGAAGACAATAAATTATCCATTCTCTTCACGCCATTGATTACAAACTCCATGTATTCCTTCGCTTGCTCTGGCATCTGATTACCAAACCTTCTATCAATTAGATTTACAAAGCTTCCAATATTTCTTAGAGGTTCTTTCAAGTCATGCCCAGTTACGTAAGCAAATTGTTTCAATACTTCATTAGATTCTCTTAAATTGATATTCTTCTTTTGAATTTCAGCATTCTTTAATTTAAGTCGACTGTTGTTCTTTTTATAAGACCATACAGCATAAACCAAAAACAATAAGATGATGGAAAACATGGCTATGCTATTTCGCTGCACCATTTCACTCTGTTGAATCTGCAATTGTTGAAGTTCTTGTTCATGCTTCGCCAAATCGTACTTGAACTGCAATTCCACAATTTTCTTTGCCTTCTCTTCATTCAGCAACATTTTTTTAAACCTGGTATAGCTTTCAAGATGTTGCAATGCTTTTTCAGGTCGATCTTTTTGGGTATACAGTTGATAAAGCCGATGGTTATTTTTCTGGCAGAAATCCTTTAATTTGTATTTTTCGGCAATCATCAAGCTTTTTTCGAATAAGGCTTCCGCTTTTTGTAATTCATTCTTTTGAAAGTGTAAATCTGCCAATTTGTAATTTAAATCAGCTTGCCCTTTCATAGAAATATAGGGTTCCAATTCCAGGCATTGGTTAAAATATTGGAAAGCCCGTCCGTATTTTTCCTGCTTAGCGAAATTATCACCAATGTATAGAAGTGTTCTGGCAATCAGCGGTTTATGTTGTATATCTTGAAAAAACCATAGGGCTGACTGGAATTGCTCAAGTGCTGCATCATGTTGATCTAACATTCCAAGAATTTTTCCATAATCGAAGGCTACAATTCCCATTAGGATAGTATCTTTTAATTCCAGCGCCATTTGAGAAGCATTTCGGATGGTTTCCAAAGCAATATCAAAATGCTCCGCTTCTGCATAAGTTGTTGCTAAAAATTGCATGGTATTGACCATACGTCCTAAATCACCGGATTGTTCATTGAAGCTTATGGCTTTTAGAAAGTAGGCAGCCGATTCCTGATAATCACCAATTTCCTTGTACAATGTGCCTAAACCGTGGTAAGTAACAGCAAGTGCACTCAGGTCTTCCAGTCTATTGGCAATTTCCAATGCTTTGAGTCTGTAATCTTTACTTTCTGTATATTTAGTTAGTCTGCGGGCAATTACAGCAAGGTCTGAATAAGCTTCCAATTGCTGCTTTTCGTTTTTATTTTGAATGGCATATTCCAATGCTCTTGTATAATGAGTTGAAGCACTATCCAATAGATTGTTGTTTTCAAAGCACCAACCTTTTAATTGTTCAATTCTATAAAACTTTTCAGGCATCCCCTGCTCCTCGACCTTTTTTTGAGCAATATTTGCAAAGCACAAAGCCTTGTTCAAATCCTTAAAGGTATTGGCTTTGACTTTTTGAATTAAGGCAGAGATATCCAAATTCACATGTTCAGAATCATCGCAATGAAATTCTGGATCATTGGCAAAAAGACCAAATTGGAAAATTGGCAAAAGAAAAGCCAGTCCAAGTAAAGTGACATACCTCATACTTGAAAATTGAGTGAACTTAACCAAGGATGCACCTTGGTTTCCAAATTAATAAATGTCTGTATTTGGGGCTAAAGAATGATTACTTTATTGGCTTTTCATCACCAGTCAATGCAGTATTCCTTCATTCCTTCATGAGTAGTAAAAGAAATGCCATAATGCTCTAATTTCATTTGCATTTGTAAAAATTCCTGCTCAGATTCAGTTACAAATCGAATCCCTCCTTTAACTGAATTGGCATCCTTTGAAGAAATTAGGTTAGAACTGTCAAGGTTGGCTTGAAATCGTTGTAGTTTGCTCATAATACATTAAATTAAAATATGAAGAAATCTAAGAAATGGGGGAGATTAAATAATGGCGGGTAAAATTTCCGATTGGAATAATAGGGAGGTCAAAGATTATACCAATTTTTACAACAAAAGACTACCTTCACTTCATGGATCAAAAAGCCTCTGCAAAACCCTATTTTTCAGGAGATTTGTATGTCTTTTTGGTGCTGTATTGGTTTCTTAGAAGGCAATTTTTGCTACAGTATCCCACTTTTTTGATTGTAGATGATGTTCGGATTATAATACCTAACTCACTTCATACTTTTCCCAATTCACTACATGCTTTCTTCTTGTTTCTGGTTGAAGGGCTAATTTAGCCGAATTAAGTCCTGGAAAACTCAAAATATGACTCGCTATACCATTCTAATGCTATTGCTTTTAGGATTGGGGCTGCTGAATGCCCAGAATCCTGAAATAGATTCATTGTATTCCCTTTTGGATAAACTGGAAGAAGATAGCCACCGTGTAAATGTATTGAACAAACTGGCAACCAAACTCAAACGCCGCCAACCAGATACTGCTTTTGCCTTAGCCAATCAATCGGCATTATTGGCTGAATCGCTTGGATTGAAACGGGAACAGGCAATTGCTATAGAAAGTAAAGGTATTTCTCTATCCCATCAGGCAAAATATGCTGCATCTCTTGAATCTCATCTGGAATCTATTCCCTTATTTGCAGAAGTAGGAGATAGTGTTTCTGTCGGAAGAGCACATTTGTTAATAGGAAATATCTATAGAAATCGCGGTGACTATGCCATGGCTTTGCAATATCAACTGAAGGCAATGGGAATCATTGAGCGAAACGACGCCAACCCAAAAAATGTAGCGAGTTCCTACGTAAATATTGGCAATATTTACAACAACCTTGAAGATTACGAACGGGCATTAATGTATCAGCGAAAAGGATTGAAAATGTGGCATAAAACGGACTATCCCAGCAAATTGGCAGAGGCTTATTTGAACTTTGGGAACACCTGGTATTTTCAGAATATTTATGATTCCACGGCTTTTTACTACTTAAAGGCGCTTCACATTTTTGACAGCCTTAATTTGAATTATGGTCGAGGAGCTTCGTATTCCAACCTTGGCGCCATTTATTTGAAAAAAGGAGACCTGGAACAAGCCAAAGCCTATACCCTAAAAGGGCAGGCACTTTATGAAAAACAAGGAGATAAGTCTATTCTTTCCACTATTTATGCTCAGCTGGGAGAAATCGAATATAAACTTGGCAACAGGCAAACTGGAATCAATTGGTATGAAAAAGCACTTTTATTTGCCAATGAAGTAGGCAATCGACAAACTGCCATGGAGGTGTACCAGAAATTAGGAGAAGGATATAGCAAGATGGGGAAACATGAGGAAGCACTGTCTTATTTTCAGGCTCATGATGTTATGGAAGATAGCCTATTCAATGAAGAAACCTTCCAGAAAATTGCAAAGGTTGAATTCAAATATGAAATTCAACAAAAAGAACACGAGATAGCCCACTTTAAAGAAGACCAAATAAAGCGCCTTGCAGAACGCAATCGACTGATTGCCTTGTTGGTATTAATGGGTCTATTTTTAGGTATCATTATCGTCGCTTTCAGAAAACTCAAAAAAGAACAAAAGACAACTCGTCAATTATTGAAAGAAAAAGAAGATCTACTCGATAATTTGAAATCTACTCAAATGCAACTTGTACATTCGGAAAAGATGGCAACCATAGGGCAATTAACGGCGGGCATAGCCCATGAGATCAATAATCCCATCAATTTCATCAATGGAAATGTTCAGGCTTTGCAAATGGATTTTGAAGAATTACAACCGCTTTTAACAAAAGTGGAAAGCTTAAGTACCAATGCGGAAAAGGAAAAAACCATTGAAGAAATTATTGAATTAGAACAAAAAATTGATAGTAGATACTTAAGTGAAGAAAGTCAAAATTTATTGAATGGTATAAGCAGGGGTTTAGAGCGGACAAAGGACATCATCAAAGGATTGCAAAAATTTTCACATGAATCTACTGGAGGCTTTGCGCCAGCAGATATCAATGAGGGTTTGGATTCTACGCTCACCATCCTTCACAACAATTTGAAGGAAAACATTACTGTCCACAAAGATTTTGGTCTATTGGACCCTATCAATTGTCAGATTGGAAAAATCAATCAGGTTTTTCTAAATATCATTTATAACGCCAGTCAGGCAATTGAGGGGGAAGGAGACATTTATATTTCAACAACACAAAAAAATTCACATGTAGAGATAAAAATTCGCGATACTGGAAATGGGATGAACCAGGTGACTCAGCAAAAAATCTTCGATCCTTTTTTTACTACCAAACCAGCAGGGACGGGTACTGGTCTTGGTTTGTCTATCAGCAATTCTATTATTGAACATCACAATGGTACCATTGAGGTGGAAAGCGAATTGATGCGAGGGAGTACGTTTACTATAATCATTCCAAGGGATTTACCTGCAGATTAGAAAACTTTACTCTACAATCAGCTCATCTATAAATATCCAGCTCTTACCTCCTGTGCCTTCGTGCCATTCCGGGCATTCTCCTATATTTTTCACATTAAATTTCACAAATCGAATTTGCCGGGATGATAAGGGTTTGTCAAAGCGAAACAGTCCATCTTTTGTTGTAGAAGTGATTTCGTTAGTGGTAGAAGCTACTGATTGAAAATCTTTGCCATTTTGTGAAACTGCTATCTCAATTTTTTCTGGAGGAAAGATCCATGCGCCAGGAGTTGATAGATAACTCAAACCAACTTTCGAAACAGTTCTTTGTTCGCCAAAATCAATAAGTCCTTCAAAGTCAATCCCCTGATAGCCCAACCATCTTCGTGACTTAAAGTCCTGGCTAGCGTATAAGCCATCTACCAAAGTAAAACTCCCGTTTCCCGGATATTGTAGGTCAGGCTTAGTGATTTCCAGATTTTTGATTGTCTGGACTACCACAATTGTCTCTTGCTTCACATTGCTTATGGGGTTTTGGTTATAAAAAGCCTGCACTGCAATTTCAGCTTTATTGGTTACGAGAAAGGGTGTTGTGTACCTGAGACCAGAAGTATCGGGATTTCCTCCATCAAGGGTGTATCTTATTTCAACCCCTGAGCCCTTAGGTGCAAGAATTGTCACTTCCACAGGTTCTCCCAATTCAGTATTATTGGTTTGAATTACTGGATTAAAAAATCCGTCGTAATTATCAATTGAATATTGGGTCAAGCGCCTGGATAGATTGTCAAATTGTTCTTTATTGGCTTCATCTTCAGCAAGATTATGCATTTCCCAGGGGTCTTCATTTAAATTATAAAACTGGAAATGTTCTTCTCCTTTGACAAAGTACTGAATTAGTTTCCAGCCATCACTGGTTTTTAAGGAACGTTGCCATTTTCCATAAGCCAGGTACAGATCATTTCTGGTAATATGTTCTTCATCTTTCAAAACAGGCATTAGACTTTTCCCTATATAAATATTTTTATCGGGATCGTATTTTAAGTCTTTTGGTAGTTCTCCTCCTGTCAAATCACAAAGTGTAGGAAAAACATCATACAAATAACACAAAGTTCTTGCTTCCCGATTGCCTTCCAATTTTGGAGCTGCTATAATCAAAGGCACTCTGACCGAATGTTCATATAAACTCTGCTTACCCAATAATCCATGTTGACCGACAGCTAATCCATTATCTCCAGCAAAAACAATAATGGTATTGTCCATCATATTTTTTGCTTCCAATTCATTCAGAATACGCCCGATTTGCGCATCTACTTCTGAGATCATGGCATAGTAGCCTTTGATTTCCTGCTTGACAATGGCTTTGGTTCTTGGAAAGGGTGCAAGGTTTTCATCTCGTATCCTCAATTGTCCATTATCAAAAGGATGCTCCGGTAAATAATTAGGCGGAATAGAAATTTGAGCCGTATCATACATCGCCAAATATTCCTGTGGAGCTGTACGTGGATCATGAGGAGAAGTGTAAGCGACGTACATGCAAAAAGGCTTACTCGCATCCCTTTGGTTCAAAAAATCAATGGCGGCATCAGAATACATTTTACTGGAAAATTCCTTCCCTTGCCATTTTTGGTTTTTGGAGTACACCCCACTACTGTCAAAATCCCAAAGCCAAGGCTGTTCATGTCCTCCCTCTCTTGGCCAATGCATCCCACCAATGAAAATATTCTTTCCGCCTTCAAATCCCTGTCTAAGCTTGGAGGTATGATTGTGCCATTTACCAGTAAAAAAGGTCTGATAGCCTCTGTTTCTAAAATATTCGGGGAAGGTCATAAATGGAAATTCCAGGGATGGTGAAGCCCCTAAATTGATGTATTTTTTGGGGATTGCCAGATAAGACATCCCAGATAACAACATTGCCCGACTTGGTGCACATACAGCTCCGTGATGAGACCCCATCACATGGGCATTGGTGAAATTCACTCCTATTTTTGACAATCTGTCCAAATTGGGTGTGTGAATCTCTTCATTTCCCCATGCACGGATGGTATTCCAGCGTTGATCGTCTGTGAAAAGTACAAGGACATTGTAGTCTGTTGTTTTTATTTCTTTTTGACAGGAAAGCAGGAATAAAAAAGTTATGAGGGAGATAGTGCGCACAATAATTATCTTTTATGAATTTTCTGTTGAATTGTAAAGGAATACGGCTCTGATTGATTTTCAAAAATTATTTCGGTAATCGTAGCACGGTTCTCCTTAGCCGTGCCCTCTCGTACTCTTGTTCTGCACGGCTTTGGAGAGCCGTGGTACTTTACTTATTCAATGGGGACGCCATTCCCATCTGTTGTCAATACTTCACTCATATAATTGAAAAAGGGTCGCATATTTTTGAAAGTCTGGTTGAGTTCCTCCAGAAATTTTGATGATGTAACTTCCTTATCGGTGAAGTTTCGGGTAACAATAAACTGTTTATGCCGAATCAAATCAATGGCTGGATGATCTTTAGAAAACCCTTTTGGAGCAGTTTTAACAGCATCTCCCTTTAATTCTTCAAATGTGTTTTGAAAGTCTGCATCTGCGATAATTGCCCTGAGTGGTTTGTCATCTGCAGCGATTTCATCTCGGATTCGTTTCAAGTCAGGAGCATTTGGTGACCAGAATCCTCCAGCTGCGAAGGAAGCCCCTGGTTCGATATGAAAGTAATATCCTCCTCGTAGCCATTTGGTTGCCCGTTTCAACCCACCGCTAAAATTTCTTTTGTAAGGTGATTTATCTTTTGAAAATCGAACATCGCGGTAAATTCGGAAAAGTTTCATCGATTCGATATTGTCGTGATGACTCATCGCATCTTGCAAAGCTGCACAAAAAGCTTTCATATTGGAAAGTTCTTCCTGATATCGGGGTTTATTTTCTGCAAACCAGTCGCGGTTATTGTTGTTACTAAGGTCTTTTAGAAATTGAATGGTAGATTTAGGAATGGCAGTTTTGCTCATTGTTTTGTGATTGATTCCAAGAGTTAGTCTAAAAATTTTACAAACTTTGCCAAGGGCATCCCTGTGGCACAGGAAGGAAAAATTTAGATGTACTATAAAATGAGCAACGAATTTAAGGAATGTTTAGAAGTTGCCAGACGTCAATTTTTTATTCCAGTAAAAATTGTTAGAAATGATAACCTGCAAATAATGAAACAAAATAATTCCGCAGGCGGAACACAGGTTCTGCCTGGTGGGTCAAGTGCTCAGGAGCAATAAATTCCTGATTTTGGTAAAGAGGAGTGGCAGCAAAAGAAAATCGACTACCAATGGAAAAATGTTTTTCAAAATCGAGACCAATCCCACTAACTAAGCTAAGTTCGTTTTTATTAAAATCCGGGGCAATGGAATTATACACAAATTGATGTATAGGGTCTTTTATTTCTTCTTCTATTTTTAGTCGGACCTGCCTGGAATAGGATGCACCAAATTCCAGAAAAATGCCCTCTAGATCCTTTTTCAGAAAAATCTTTAATAAAACTGGAACCTCTACATAGTCTACTTGGATTGTTTCATGCCCAGCACTCAAAAAAATTGAACCTTGTCGTTCCAGCTTACTTCCTTTTTGGCTGAACAACAACTCAATATTCCATTGCAAACGATGGTTGAGAATGGTAGTTCCCCGAATCCCTCCATACCATCCTGTCTTATCAAAACCTGAGGAACGATCGCCGTCTACTTGGGAGAAATTGCCTCCGGCAATAATACTGGCAGCAAAACGATTGGTAATTTTTTTTCGACGAGTTTGAGAAAAGGAAGGTACTGCGAGCAATAAACCCAACAAAATAAGCAAAACAGTCTGGTGATTTTTCATAAGACCTAGGATTGAAATGAAAACAAGATAGGAAAGATACTTCCGCCTTTCCAGCATAAAGGGATGAATAAACATAAAAGTGTCGGGAGGAAGTATGCTCCTGAATGTTTGAAACAGTCGGGTGGATGCTTAGAAAAAAATAGGCGAGTTTGGTGATATCTTTAATATTGAACTGATTTATTTGATAATTCGCTGCCAAGACAGCTGACAATGCTTGCTCCTTGCCAAAATTTCCACTACTTTGCGAACCAAAAAAATAGACACGCTCGGACACTAATCCCTTTATTGAACATAAACCCACAACTGTGAAACATTATAAACTTCCCATTGGAGCTGTCGGTCTTCTATTACTTGCCATTTCTTGTATTAAAGATGTTGAAGTTGACTATGGTGGAACATTTGCCTTGCCACTTGCCGATATTACATTTGTTATCGAAGATTTGTTGGATGAGGATTCTACACTAACGGTTGATGGAGACAACAGCCTCAGATTAATTCATAGGGAAGATAATATTGTCCATTTTGAGGCAGCTGATTTTTTGGATGATATTACGGAAGATGTTAAGGCAAAAGGCAATAGCCAAAGTGCAATTGGGGAAATAGAGTTGGATAACCGCAGTGTTTGGGGAGCAGCTTCTTTTCAAGAATTTTTGGATGAATTCAACGATCCTTTTTTGGAACAATTTTTCGAAAACAATAGTGGAACTTCTACTTATACTCCTGCTTTTTCTACTCCTGTAAATAAAATAATAGATCTGCCTACCATTGATGACTATACAACTCTTACAGTAGATACGGGTCTTATTCGATTGACAATTACAAACGAGCTTTTCATTGATTTAAATCTATTAACTGTAATTGTCCACGATGATGTTGCCAACCAGGATTTGGGCTCTTTTAGCTTTTCCAACATCCCTCCGGGAATGAGTCAATCAGATGAATTTTATGTCATCAATCGACAAGTCAGCAATCAGTTTTCCTTTCGCATTCCAGAACTCTCTTCACAGGGAAGCACCATGCCGGTTTTTATTGATTTAAATACTCAACTCAAAGCCAGATTGGATTTGATTGACTTTCAAATAGTTGGTGGCTCAGCGGTATTGCCAAGTACAGCTTTTTACGCTGACACCATTAAAATAGACTTTAATCCCGGAAATGAAATTGAATTGACAGAAATAGATTTATTAGATGCAGACCTGGATTACAGCATTCAATCCGATTTCCCTTTGGACTTGGAAGCAACTTTTGTATTTCCTTATTCCGACCAGGGAGGCCATCCAATTACCCATACTGTTTTGATACCTATGACCGGATTTAATGATTCTATCGTAGGAAAAGTTGATTTTAGTGGAGCCCATATTTTTCTTAATCAGGATATGAGTCAGCCTTACAATCGCCTGATTGCTTCAGTTGATGTAAAAATCAATAATCCACCGAATATACCCATTAATTTTGATGCTTCTGCTCAGGTCTCGTTTAGGTTTGAAATGCAAAATTTTGAAGTGGAAAAAGTCTTTGGCTACTTTGGGCAATTTGATGAAATGATTGCTTCTGGCAACATAGATTTAGCTTTTGATTTTGATTTCTTAGATGAAAACAGTGAACCCATTTATTTTGATAATCCTGTTGCCCGTGTTGAATCCTTCAATTCTTTTGGAATACCTATATCAGCAGTTATGGACATTTCAGGTCAGGGATTAATTGGTGCTTCTCAAATGCTCAATGGCCCAGATTTGAATATTGATTATCCAAAAATGGATATGGTTGGAGAAACTATTGTAGGGGAAATCATCGTGGATAAAAACAATTCAAATATTGTTGATTTTTTGTCCACCTACATTCAGGATATTGTTTATTCGGGGAATGCTTTTACCAACCCCAACGGCAATACAGGTGAGATCAATTTCGTAACCAATACAAGTGAATTAACACTACATGCTGAGTTGGATTTGCCTTTCAAGTTCAAATCTGAGCACATCCTTTATAGGGATACTACAGAATCACTTTCACTAAATCTGGACGATGGATTGACTATTGAAGACATTGCTCAGGCAGAACTAAAATTGCTGTATGAAAATGGATTGCCACTCCAAACTACCCTGAATGTTTATGCCCAAAATACCAACGGAGGGAAAACATTGATTTTGGACGATATCCAACTTGAATCAGCTTCTGTAAATGCTGCTGGGCGAGTAGATCCTGTCAATATCAAGACAGGAGAATTGTTCATACCATTGACTCAAGACCAAATCAGGGAGCTTGACCAGGCCGCCAAAAATATATTTGAGATCAAACTTCAAAGTGCAAATGATGGGAATACTCCAGTGGATATTTTGTCTACTTATGGCTTAAATTTGAAGGTAGGTGTGAAAGTGGAATTTGGGGACTAGGATTATGAGTTGTGGGTTGATTGAGTTATCAACCCACAACTCATAAATAAACTATTTAAATGGATTGGACCATTTTACATCTTCCAAAACCGATGGGTCTGTCAAGGTATGCAAAAATGCAACCAAGGCAGATTTTTCATCATCAGTCAATCCCAGTTTCTTCACAGATCCATCCAGGTTTCTAAATTCCTCATCCAGGTTGGGATGATCAGCCATACCGTCATTATAAAAATCCACAACCTCCTCCAGCGTTGAAAAGCGACCATCATGCATGTATGGACCAGTCAAGGCAATATTTCTCATACCGGGAATTTTGAATTTCCCATAATCTGTTGGATCCTCTGTAAATTCACCAACTCCTTTGTCTGTATATTCCAAGTCCAGTCCATTATTGGCAACTGTTTTGGAATTGCTAAATTCGGATCCAAAGGCAGGAGCGATTGAGAAAGCATGGCAACTTGCACAATTATTTCTAAACAAATTTTTACCAATGTTTTCTGCTGCTGTGAAATTTGGAAAGTCACGAGAAGAATCAAAACCATTCCAGCCACCATCAAATTTAGATTGGCGAGAAGTAATAGAATTTACAAAAGACTCTATCGCAATCAACACATTGTCGACGGTAATTTCTTTTTCTTGAAAGGCTTTATCATAAAGGATTTGATAATATTCTTTTTCTTTGATTCGCTCAACCATTTCGGCTAAATCCATGCCCATTTCTTTATTGTTGGGTATGGTTTGCATCATTTGCTCATGCAAAGTCTCTACACGTTCATCCCAAAAGAATTTGGTAGAAGAAAACAAGGCAGAAGAATAGTATTCCTGAAAATTGCTAAACGAAGCAAGGCTCAGAGAGTTACGGTCTGTTTGATTGCCTTCAATACCACGACTGAATGCTTCATCATCCGAAAAGGCTAATTCCTGTTTATGGCAGGAAGCACAAGAAACAGATCTGTCTTTTGATAAGTTTTTGTCATAAAACAACACACGACCAAGAGTGGGCGGCGCATTTCTCACAAAACTGTTACCAAAGCCAATGTAATTGTCAGGCAATTCCGGCAATTCCAGGTCTTGTGAAAGGATGCCGTATTCTGCATCTGTATAATAATGATCTACAAATTGGATCGAAAGACCAGGATCAACATCCCCGCTTTTCTCACATGAGAAAAATCCAAGTGTGAGTATAGCAAAACCCAAAATACTACTGAGTGTGGTTATTTTTTTCATACTAAAAGATTTGAACGTGAAGTGGATTAGAGATTTTAGCAAATTTAATTCTAAATTTTGGGAATTGCGACAAAAATTAATTTGCATTAACCATTTTTTTCAGGGTTTTTGTCGTCCATTGTTTGGACATGGGTTATAAAAAACATGTGTCATCCCGAATATTCCATATTTCGTCCCGAAGGGACTTAGGTGTACGTTTGTAGGTTGTTTTTACCGATATTTCGTGCCTAACGGCACTTTTGGGAAGCTACAAAGTGCCGCTAGGTATGAAATATATCAACTCCAAAAATTCGGGATGACACATGTTTTTGTTCAATAAATACTCATCTGATTCAATTCACCACTACTTTTTTGCTTACAAATGCATCTTCTGTCAATACCTGTATCAGGTACAATCCTTTTCCAAATTCAGCAATATCCAATGAAAGTGCAGAAGCAGCATCACCCACTTCCCATTCTCCCAATACTCGTCCATCTATATTGGACAATTTAACAGATAAAACATTGGACAACTGGTCATCCCAATTGAGGTGCAATTGCCCGGTGGTTGGATTCGGGAATAGGGTAACATATGATTCTGGGAGAACCTCCGTCGTGCTTACTTCATCACCAAGTACAATGGTTGCAGCAGCACTACATACTGGGTCGTCAATACTTGAATTCAAGCAAACTTCATTGATAACCACAGTCAAATCATCAAATAGTTGAATATCATCCACAAACCAGCCTTGAGCCCCGTTTCCTTCATTACAAGCAAAACGGAAACGGATGATAACCGACTCTCCTTTGAAGGCGTTAAGCTCAGCAACTGTTTGGATATAACCATTGCTGGTGCCTGTAAATGCATTTTGACCGGCAAGCGCATTGCTTGGATCATTAGCCAATTGGTCGTTATATCCATTGTATAACATATATGGGTCCAAATCTTCCCAAGTCATTCCTTCATCAGTTGAGATTTCAACGATACCTCCATCAAAATTGGCTTCAGTCATGTAATCATGCCAGAAGGAAAGAGCGGGGTTTTCTCCAGACAACAAAACAGGTTCTTTCAAAGTTAGCAGTTGATCACATGGTGAGCCAGGATTGCCTGCTTTCCAGGCTTTGATACCACTGTTCGTATTGGTTCCACTTGGCAACCATATAGAAGAACCAACCTGAGCAGTTTTACTCCAAATAGAGGTGGAGCCCTCTACATCATCTTCAAAAGCAACTTTTAAAGTGGTGTTTGGGTCGGTTTGCATCTGGTAAGTACAAACCATTTCATCACCAGAATTGAAATCTATCAAATCGATGGTTAAAACACCGCCAGTCACTGTGCCACCACAGGTTGAGGAACCTTGTACAAAAGTGACTTCAGCCGGCAGAATATCCTCAATGGTAGCTGTTGCCAAGTCTTCTGGGGTGTCATTTCTTATGGTCAAGGTATAGGTAATGGTACCTCCAGCATCTATAGTAGGAACAGCTGTTTTGGTAACTTTCAAGAAGGGACTACAAAATGGCGGCATGTCAAAAGCCTCATTACCCCCAGCAGTAGCACTAAATCCAACGCCACGACGGGCAAAGGTTTCCCAAATTAAGCATCTGTGATCACCATTGTAATTCGCTTCATCAGCTGCTATTATTGCATCTCTAGCCTCAGGGAAAGATGGATTGCAGGGTTGCAATTTCAAACCATCCAGTACCAGTTGCATCACCATATTGTTTCCTCCCGTACCCTGATAAAAATCAGTATCAAAACCATATATGTCAATGAAATTCCAGTATAAATCCCAAATCATAGCTGCCCATATTTCACCTACTCCATGCGGTACATTGGTAGAGCTGATGTCAGTATAGGTTTGAGGATTGAGCTGCATACTACGAGTATATGGGAAGTTTCGAATTCCGCCTCCATTTGTAGGTTGCCCGGTAGCATAGGTACCGATACCCCTGATTTGATCGGCTGTATTATCTTCAGTGGTTTGCATCACAAGACCAAACCAATCGCTCCATCCTTCTCCCTGTTGTTCGAATCCTGTAAGACAATTGCCCGTATTTGGGCCGCCAGTCAATCGAATTGAAATTCCGTGAGTATATTCATGCGCAATGATACCATTATCAAAGTCTCCGTCTCTTCCAGTAGGTCCAGGGAGTGGGATATCAAACTGTCCTCCAGTCATTTCTACCACCAAGCTATCCGCCAAACCCATTTTGAGGGTTACACAATCTTCGAAAGAAACCATAACAGCTGGAATGTTAACTTGTCCACCATCGACACCAGCACCCATCGAAAAAATGCCATCTCCAGGAACATGGTTACAAATAATTACTGCAATTGCTCCGGCGTTTTGGGCTCGAAGAGATTTTGTTCCAAACTGGCAATCTCCTCCTCTATCAATCATTGCAATTTTTCCAGCAATGTCATCTCCATTAATAATCGCTTCACAAGCATCGGATCCAGTACCGACACCATCATCGACTAAAACAACCTGGCTTACAATAGGGCTTGCTGGAAGTGGATCTCCAAAGCCTCCCTGTGCCATCTGGTAGGTACCCATCACAGCATCAGGTTCCAATACATTTAACTCCGCATTTCCGGCAACAGGAGGGTTTCCTCCACCCCAATAATACATTTGAATTCTGGCATTGGAACCATCTGCACCACCACTGTAATTGGCATTATTTGTACCACTTCCATCAAGAGCTTCTGCTCTGATCCAATCTCCTTGCGCACCTCCATTTCCATAATTATTAACCTGAAAGTTTCCAGAAGCCTCATCAAAACCATATTGATACCATACATCATGCATTAGATTGCACCAATAAAATAAATTTACCGTTGCAGCATCTACCTGTGTGTATGGATTAGCAGAGTTAACATCAAATAAATAATCAAAAACCAAAGAATCTCCGCCATCTGGTTCATCACCAATAGAACCATTCTGATCAAAAATATCCTGGTAGGCATGTACGTTATTTCCTCTTGTAATTGTGTATTCATGGCCCGGTTGTCCATCTGTATCATGCCAACCAAAAGGAGAAGCCTCAGGGTCAGCAGGGTCAATAACTATTGATTGGCTACCATGATTTGGGCTTTCAATAGGCATAGGAAAAACATTGTATGCATTCTCTATAACCATTGGAGGATTTTCTTCTAAAGTAGCTTTCGAAGAAATGGGATGAAAATGACCTTCTTCTTCACAAACATCTTCTGGTGAACCAAAATCACAATGGATTACCTGGTTGTAATGATAAATCACCTCACTTGTCAAAGCGTCTACACTGGCTACCCACCAATTGTGGGCAGAGCGCTCATATAAAGATACTTCCCAAACCAATCTCACACCCTCTTTTTCAGTAGGTTGGTACATTAATTTCACCTCAACTGGTTCCAAAGCAATCCCGTCTTTTTTGAATACAAATTCGCGGTCATTGATTTGTCGTTCCAATACGGGTTTTCCATCTGCTGGAACATTGAAATGGTTAATAACTGAACGAATAGCTGATCCTGGTTCAATTCCAGGCTGGTTTGTATTAACTTTCGAAGCCAAATTGGAAGTGAAGCGGCTCCCCATACTCAATATTTCTCCATTTGGCATAATATTGAAATTTGAGATAGCCTGGATAACAGGAATGCCATCGTGCTCCTGTTGCAGATAAACATGTGTTACACCATTATGACGACTTGTGTAATTATCTGAAACCCGATAATTGTTAATATCTGTTTCAGTTAGATCGTACTTCTTTTTTTGTTCCTGATAATGCTTCACTGCAACATCCAATGGTGTTTGGATTTGTGCATGAGCAGTAAAGCTCACAAAGAATAGAATAATTGCTGAACTAATGCAAGAGGTAAATTTCCGTTGATACATGATATTAGTTGTTGAGTGATAAGTAGTAAAAGTAGCTTCAATTGGTGGCCGGAGAAATAATTCCTCAGCTGACAACCAGGGCTAAGTTGGTTGGGGAATTTTGTACTTCGCAAATTATTTCTTAAAGAGTGGATGCTGACTTTTGAAAAATAGAGAGGAGGTTGCGTAAATTATCTTTGTCAGGTGATGATAAAATGAAGGTTCAAAAATATAACTTTTGAACCTTCATACTTATAATGTGACACAAAACCATCACTTCACCACTATCTTCT
Source organism: Saprospiraceae bacterium (assembly GCA_041941305.1). Taxonomy (GTDB): domain Bacteria; phylum Bacteroidota; class Bacteroidia; order Chitinophagales; family Saprospiraceae; genus JANSWP01. The sequence continues at coordinate 288,644 of JBGTQJ010000003.1, read as the reverse complement.
TGGTCACAAAATTTTCTTTTGTCAGGATTTGAACCATATATAATCCTGGTCCATATTGGGAAAGGTCTATTGAAAATATTGAGGTAAAAGGATTTATCCTCCAATTGTTCAACTCCAGCCCATTTATACTTGAAAGCCTTATTGAGTTGATTTCAGATATTTCCCGATCCCATTGCAATTCGACTTTCCCACTTGTCGGATTAGGGAAGAGTTGGACATGCCGTTCAAAATTTAATTCCGTGGTATTTGTAGGTTCTCCAAAAACAAGGGTACCCGTTGCATTGCATATTGGCACTGTGATATTTGAATTCAAACAGGCTTCATTCACCACAATACTCAAATCATTGTATAATTGAATATCATCAATCGTCCATCCATTGACTAGTACATTATTTCCTTCATTAGTCGCAAAACGAAAACGGATAATGATGGAATTCCCTTTGAAGGCTGACAAATTTGCCACGCTTTGGACATATCCATTGCTATTACCAGTAAAAACATCTCTGCCATTCAATGGATTGGTCAGGTCATTATTGATACTCCCATTATAGGGTTGGGATACAAAATAAGGACCCAAATCTTCCCAATTGACACCCTCATCCTTAGAAATCTCCACGACTCCTCCATCCAGATTTGGATCGGTCATATATCTATGCCAAAAAGCCAAATGTGGATTGTTCCCATCAATTAACACACTTTCTTTCAATGTAAGTAATTGATCGGTAGGAACTCCTGGATTTCCAGCTTTCCAGGCTCTGGTTCCCCCATGAGGAGTAATATTACTGGGCAACCATATAGACGATCCCAAATTAGCAGTTTTACTCCAAATACTGGTTAAACCTTCTACATCATCTTCAAAAACAACTTTCCAAGGAGCAATTGAATTGGTTTGCATTTGATAGTTGCAAATGATTTCATCGCCCGAAGCGAAATCCGTCAAGGGAATCGTCAAAATACCGTCATCTACAGTACCGCCACATGTGGAAGAACCCACCACAAATGTTGCTCCTGCTGGCAACACATCTTCCACAGTTGCTGAGGCCAAAAACTCAGGCGTATCGTTTCGAATAGTCAAGGTGTAATTAATCACCCCTCCAGCATCAATGGTTGTTGGAGCAGATTTGCTGATTTTTAGCACTGGATCGCAAGAGGGAGGGATATCAAATGCTTCATTACCTCCAGCACTTGCACTATAGCCTAATCCCCTTCTTGCAAAGGTTTCCCAAATTAAACATTGATGCGCACCATCGTAGTTCACCATATCTGCCTGTAAAATTGCATCTCTACCTTCAGGAAAAGTCGGATCACAAGGCTGAAATTTCATGCCATCCAAAACAAGTTGCATCACCATGTTATTACCTCCGGTACCGTGATAAAAGTCACTATCAAAACCATATATGTCAATAAAATTCCAATACAAATCCCAAATCATGGCAGACCAGATTTCACCAACGCCATGTGGTACATTGGTGGAAATGACATCTATGTAAGTTTGAGGATTGATATCTATATCTCTTGAATAAGGGAAATTTCGAATCCCTGGTCCATCCGTAGGTTCACCAGTAGCATAGGTTCCAATACCCCGGATTTGTTCCGCATAATTGTCCTCTGTTGTTTGCATCACCAATCCAAACCAATCACTCCATCCTTCCCCCATTTGTTCCTGATTTGAAAGGCAACCGCCCTGATTTGGTCCACCCGTCAGTCTATTGGAAATTCCATGGGTGTATTCATGTACAATAATGCCATTGTCATAATCTCCGTCGCGTCCAGTAGGTCCTGGATCTGGAATCACATAAACAATATCCGAATTGACGATTTGAACGACAAGGGTATCATCCAAAACTGTTTTTAAAACATTACAACTCTGTTGTCCCAATGTGATAATTGGAATGGTTACCCCAGCACCAGCCCCTCCTCCATTGGGACTATAGACGTTGTTTCCATTATTGCAGAAAATGACAGCGATAGCTCCAACGGCTTCTGCCCTCGAAGCTTTCCCTCCATGACCACAAGCGCCTCTGTCAATTAAAGCAATTTTTCCGGCAACCTCAGCACCGTTTTGAATATTTTGACAAGCATCCGCTGTATTTCCTGAACCATCGTCCACCAATACAATTTCGCTGGTTAACGTATCTGGTAAATCACCTCCAAAATTTCCCAATCCCATGGGGAATATCCCTGCAACTGATTGGGGATTTAATACCGTCAAGTCCAGCGAAGGCGGTTCAGCAGTTTGTCCACCTCCCCAAAAATACATTTGCATTCTACCGCTGCCCCCGTCTTCTGGGGTGGCAAAATTGGCATTGTTTGTTCCACTACCATCCAGTGCCTCAGCAAGTACGTGATCTGTTCCTTGCCCTCCATTACCATAGTTATTTACTTGAAAATTACCGGAAACCTCGTCAAAGCCATAATGGTACCACACATCGTGAATGATATTATTCCAGTAAAATAAATTGATTGTGGCTTGATCTCTTTGCTGAAAAACCAAAAAGTTGGTGGCATCAAAAGGAAGATCAAACACTAAGGAATCCCCACCATCTGGTTCATCTCCAATTGCACTATTCAGACTAAATATATCGTGGTAGGCATGGACATTATTACCCCTTGTGATGGTGTATTCAGCTCCAGGTTGTCCATCTGTATCATGCCAGCCAAATGGTGAGGCATCTACATCTGCAGGATTGACCACCAAAGAATGAACCCCATGATTTGGACTTTCAATGGGCATCGCCAATACATTGTATGCATTCTCAACATTTGACGGCGGATTTTCTTCCCAATTGGTTTGGAAAGCTTGAGCCGGATGAAAATGATGTTCTTCTCTGCAAGAATGATTGGGTTTTCCAAAATTGCAGGACAGGACTTGATTGTAATGATAAATGACTTCGTTTGTCAAAGCGTCTACACTCGCTACATACCAGTTTTGGGCTGTCAATTCATAAAAATTAACCTGCCAAACCAATCTCACTTCCTTTTTTTCATAAGGTTGATACATCAATCTCACTTTGATGTCCTCCAATGCCAATCCCTCTTTTTTGAAAATATATTCCTTTTCACTGGTTTTCCGTTCCAATTCAATAGTTCCGTCTGTAATAACATCGAAATAATCAATGACCGAAGCAATTGCCTCCTCGGGCGTAATACTGGGTGTTGTTGTATTAACTTTGGTAGCCAAATCCCTAATAAAACGATTGTTCATACTCAATACCTCGCCATTCGCAAGAATATTAAAATTGGAAATAGCAGGAATAACCGAAATATTTTCATATTGCTGTTGCAAATAAATATGGGTGACTCCATTATGGCGACTTGAATAATTATCAGAGATCCGATAATTCGATATGTCTTGTTCGGTTAGGTCATAGTCCGCTCTCTGCTCCTGATAATGTTTGATTGCAATATCTATAGTACCTTGATTCTGTCCCTGGATCAATCCGGGCATAAAAAAAAGCAATGCTAATAGCGCAATGCTTAATTGCGTAAACTTTCTGAGATTCATTAAATTTTTGTTTAGATAACTAGTTCTTATATAGGTGATTGTATTATAATCTTCAATGGGTTTTACCCGTGAAGATTATAATACAACTCCATAAAAATCAATTTTTATTTTACTACAACTTTTTTTGTTGTGAATGCTTCATCTGTCATCACCTGAATCATGTAAACGCCTTTTCCAAAATCTGACAAGTCGATTGAAAGATTTCCAACATTCGGGTTTACTGACCAACTATCGAGTTCATGACCGGCAATGCTAATAAGCTTAACCAAAGCAATTTCGGAAATCTGAGCATCCCAGCTTAACTCTACATTACCCGTAGTCGGATTTGGGTATAGCTTGACTAAAGATTGAGGAAATACTTCTTTTGTATTGGTTTTGTCACCAAAAATGATGGTAGAAACCTCCTGACATATAGGGTCAGAAGAAGGAGATGTCATGCAAGCTTCATTGAATGCTACAGTGACATGATCAAAGAATTGAACATCATCCACATACCATCCATCGCCACCCAATGCACCATTACAACCAAATCGAAACCGTACTTTTACCATTTCGTCTTTAAAGGCTGTGAGGTCAACAATGGTTCTTATGTATTGTTTACTAAAACCTGTAAAGCCAGGTCGGTTGGCTAAAGGATTGATAGTATCTGATTGAATGGTACCATTATAGGGTTCATCGATCATAAATGGGCCCAAATCTTCCCAGGTCATACCGTCATCGGTACTAATTTCAACTACACCACCATCACCGCCGTCATCCGTATTGAAGAAGTGCCAGAAAACCAATCCAGGGTTATCTCCATCCAACAACAACGCATCTTTTAAGGTGAGCAATTGGTCACAAGGCAAATCAGAGTTATTGGCTTTGATGGCGTGAGTACCACCATGTGGATTGTTCAGATTTGGCAACCAAATGCCCGTGCCTAAATTGGATTGTTTACTCCACTTAGAAGAACCCAGATCAAATCCATCTTCATATTCGATAGTAGAATAAGCAAAAGGGTCAGCATATAATTGATATTCACAATTGGCAAGGTTTCCTGACCCAAGTGGCTCAATGGTGTAAGAAAATACATCGCCATTGACATCACCACCACAGGTAGAAGACCCTGGTACATAGTTCATTCCTGCTGGTTCTTCATCTGAGAAGAGAATATCGACATCTGTATCAGGAATGTCATTTCTTATTTCAACAAAGTAATTGATAGGTTGCCCCTGGGTGCCCGTCTCATCTCCACGGAAGGTCATTTTCAAAGTCGGGTCACAAGCTGGAGGCATATCAAAGGCTTCATTACCTCCTGACTGCGCACTATAGCCAACTCCTTTGATTGCAAAAGCATCCCAAATCATGCAATAGTGTTCACCATTGTTTAAAATAGAATCTGCCCGTACTATTGCATCCCGCCCATCAATAAAAGTAGGGTTGCAAGGTTGCAATTTCATTCCATCCATTACCAATTGCATAGCCATGTTATTTCCACCACTACCGTAATAAAGGTCAGCATCATACCCATATAAGTCGATTAATCTCCAATAAATATCCCACAGTATATTTGCCCATATTTCACCAACACCATGTGGTATATTTGTTGTATTTATATCTTTATATGTTTGAGGATTAATATTGGCATCTGTACTATATGGATAGTTACGAATCCCTTCTCCATCAACAGGTTGAAATCTGAAATAGGTGCCCATCCCTTTTTTGGTTCGATCCCAATCTTCTGGAACTACCATCACTAAGGCCAACCAATCACTCCAGCCTTCTCCCATCTGTTCAGGGTTTTGCTGAGTACTAAGACATCCAGTCATTCCGGGACCTCCTGTTAATCTATTTGAAATACCATGAACATATTCGTGAATGATTACACTGTTGTCAAAATCACTATCTCTCCCTTCCGGTCCTTGGGGAATCACAATAGCATCACTGCTTAAAGTAACCTCAATGCCCTGGTCCAAAAACATTTTAATTTGATCACAATCCTCCTGCGATACCATAACACTTGGAATCATGACTTGTCCTCCAAATCCACCAGCTGGCATAGGGAAAATAGCAGGTCCATTATCATTGCATATTATTACCCCAATTGCCCCGTTGAACTGGGCTATCCATGCCTGAAAGTCAAAATCACAATTACCTCTATCAATCAATGCAATATTACCATCTATTTCATCTCCATTATCTAAAAATTCACATGCATCATTGGGATTACCCGTTCCATCATCTACCTGCACCAAGTTCCCTGTAATAGAGTTGGTTAAAGGATCTCCAAATTCTGCAATAGACATATTATAATCACCTGCAAGGTCAGCCGGAGAATTGATTGAAAATTGTGTATCAAAAATGTCTGGTGGTGCTCCTGTACCTATATAATACATCTGCATTCTGGAAGTATCACCATCTGGTCTCGTAGCAAAATTGGCATTATTCGTTCCACTACCATCCAAAGCTTCTGCTCTAACAGGATCTCCTCCAAGCCCTCCATTTCCGTAATTATTTTCTTGAAAATTTCCGGAAACTTCATCAAATCCATATTGGTACCAAACATCATGAATGATATTATTCCAATAAAAAAGGTTGGTTACTGCTGCATCGCGCATCGTATAAGGGAAGTAATTTGCCGTATCAAAAGGAAAATCAAAAATTAGATCATTCCCTCCGTCTGGCTCATCCCCGAAGGTTTGATTGTTATTAAAAATATCTTGATAAGCATGCACATTGTTCCCTCTGGTAATGGTATACTCATGTCCATCTACCCCATCTATATCATGCCAACCATAGGGAGAGGCGATTGGATCCGCAGGATTTGTTACGATTTCTCTTGAGCCATGATCGGGGCTCTCAACTGGTAAAGGCAAAACATTATAGGTACCCTCCATCACAACAGGAGCTGAGTTATTTGTCCTTTCTACATCGAATTTTTCAACGCTTGGTCCAACTGGTTTAGTCATGCTCCTGTATTCTTTTGCACAATCGGTATGCATGTGATCAAAAGTACAATGGATGACATTGTCGTAATGTGCTATAACTTTTCCTGTTTCGGTATCGACTGAAGCATTCCAGGCGTGCAAGGCATCTCTTTGGTATAAAAAGACCTGCCAAACCAATCGGACTTCATCCTTTTCGGTTGGTTGGAATTTTAATTCAACTTCAATTTCCTCCAAAGCGATCCCTTCTTTCTTGAATACATATACTTTTTCATTCTCTTGACGTGCTAAAACCAAATCCTTTTCCGTCTCAATATTAAAATGGTTAATTACCTCCTTTACCGCTGTTTCTGGAGATATTACAGGCTGGGTGGTATTGACTTTCGTAGCCAAATGGGAAATAAAGCGATTGCCCATATTCATCACTCTGCCATCTTTCAGAACATTAAAATTATTCAAAGCGCCAATGACCTCTATACCTTGATGCCTTTGAAGGAAATAGATATGAGTCACTCCATTGTGTCGGCTGGTATAGTGATCGGTAACGTTATAATCCGAAATATCGGCTTGGGTGAGATCCAAAGCAATACTTTGGCTCTTGAGATAATTATCAGCGATGTTTAGGGTTTGATCGGTTTGACTATATGCCAACATCGAAATCAAAAACAAAGCACTAAAGAGTAACGTGCGAAGGGTGTTCAATTTTCGTGTCATGGTATTAGATGTTTAGTTTTGATTCGAGAAATAGGTTCCTAAAGAGTTATGTGGTATCGTCGTAACAGAATTATTTTTTTGATGTTTAAAGATACCAATTCTATTCAATACCTGAACAAAGCTTTAATAATACATTCAGGTGTATGGCCTGTAAATAATACGCTAAAATATTATGTTGTAGGTAATTGACTTTGTGCTAATCATAGTTGGGTGGCTAAGTTATTTAAAAAATTAACATTTGTAGTTTTAAAATAGGCAGATTTTTGAAAATGACAGGGGAGGGACAGAAAGAAGTTTTACTTTTAGCCCTGTTTGAAAACTTCTAATCGGGAATAAAATCAATATGCGAATCAACAGGAGTCAATATAAGAATGAGATGAAGAATCCTTTTTGCTTGCCCAATTATTATGGTTGGTTTACCCTATTCTTGTTGATTATCCTTCAGGGTTCTATTTCCAGTCTCCTTGCTCAAGCTCCTCGTATGAAGCGATTTACAACTGAAGATGGTTTACCAAGTTCACATATTTATTGGGCAACTCAGGATAACCAGGGGTTTATCTGGCTGGGAACCGATAAGGGAATTGCTAGATTTGATGGCTATGATTTTGAGATCTTTACTGTTAGGGATGGATTGCCAAGTAATGATGTATGGGGAATTGGAGAGGATGCCAAGGGACGATTGTGGTTTTCTACTTACGATAGATTGGTTTATTACGAGAATGGGAAAATCCAAACCCTACCTATTCCAGAGCACTACGAACTTTCAGGTCTCATTAATCATCACTTTTTTGAGAAGGGGAATATTCATTTTTTGGATGCAGAACCAGGTCCCTTACTTTATCAAATACTCAACAATGATTCGATAAAAATTGTAAATCCTTCAAAGGCTGAAAATGACATCATTGTAAAAAGTTTCCAGTTTGTGTTTTTGGGTAAAGATGAAGCCGGGCATCGTTGGTTTAGAGCCTTTGGCATGTCTCATGTTCGTTTGATTTTATATAAGGAAACAGCAGCTGGATTATTGCCGCAACAAATTATTAAAGGGGAAAAAGGAGAATCCATGGTCACTGGTTTGCCAATCATCTATTTTTCTGACAAGCTCCTTATGTTTTCAAACAGGAATATGTATGAATTCAATTTCAAGGAAATAAAAAAGCATAATATTCAAGCCTTTTTTGGACCAGGTCTAAAAATCAATCGAACCTCAGCAGCCCAAGGAGATAAAGCCCTTTTAATAACCAGTCAGGGAAATAAAATTCTAACCAAAGACATGGAGGTGTCCAAAGAATTTGAATTTCTATCAGATATGAACATCAATACCCTGTTTGAAGACCGGGGTAAAAATTTATGGATATGCACGCCCAATGGGTTGTATTTTCTTTCTTCGAATGCCCAACATAGCCGTTCGATACAATTTCAAGAATACGGTTCCAGTAGCGAGGTTTCTACTCTTGCATTAGGGACAGACAATCAACTTTGGGTTGGGATAGAAACTGGAAATTTATTGGAGTTAAAACCCGATAATCAAATAAGAGAAATAAAAACCATTTTGAGTCATCAGACTAAATCAAGTGCCATATTAGATATGATTCCATTAGAAAATGGTGATCTGGTAATGTGTGGTAACAATGGATTGCTAGTAGCTAGTAAAAAAGAATTAAAGGATGGATTAATAAAAAGAGCACTTATGGAGGGTTCCATGACCTTGAATGGTTACCTCAATTATTACCCAAATTCAATGAAGTCAATGGCAACCAATGGGGATTTCCTGGTCGTCAATGGACTTAGAGGACTTTATGAATTTTATGAGGATAAGCTCCGTTTTTTTGACTATTATCATAATTTCAGAAGAAGAACCAATGCAATTGCAATTGACGATCAAAAAAACATTTGGATAGGAAGAAAATCTGGGCTGTACTTACTTTCCAAAGATAGTCTTTATAATGGAGATGAGGATTTTCTAGGATTTTCCAAACCCATCAACGATATCAAAATCCGAAATGGAAGTGAGACCTGGATTGCAACAGATGGCTTCGGATTGTATAGATGGCAAAATGAAAAGGTTGAAGCCATAGATGAGACCCAAAATGACATCATTAAAACACTTTATATAGATGATCAAAACCGAATTTGGTTGGGTACCAATAACGGCGTCAAGTGTATTACAATAATCCAAGAATCACCTTTATTATATGAAACTAAAATTATATCTCTTGCCAAAGGCCTGGCATCCAAGGAGGTAAATAGAATAATAGCAAAAAACGACAGGGTTTACATTGGTACCAAGGAAGGACTTACCATTTTGGAAGAAAGTGATTTGACAGTAAGTCCGGAAGTACCAGTATTAATCTTAAATAATATTTCTGTTAATGGTACCACCAGAACTCCGAAAAGCCTTGGAGGGCTAAAGTTTTCAGAAAACAATTTCAATTTCGAATATGTCTGCGTTTCCTATAAAAGTCTTGGAAATATTGTGTACCACTACCAACTCGAGGGAGTCGATACCTTTTGGCACTCAACTACTGCCTTGGAAAGGTCTTATCCGATTCTACCTCCAGGTAAGTACACTTTCAAATTGAAAGCTGAAGACATTGATGGGCTGGAAAGTGAAGCAATTCAAATACCTTTTGAAATTCATCCTCCTTGGTGGAAAACAGGTTGGGCCAGGCTTTCCGGGGTTTTGCTGATATTGCTCACTACCTTTCTATTGATGCAATGGCGCATTCGTTCTATTAAACTAAAAGCCGAAGAGCAAAATAAAATAAACAAAAAATTTGCGGAGCTCGAGTTGCAGGCATTGCAGGCGCAAATGAACCCACATTTTGTATTCAATGCCCTCCAATCCATTCAGGATTTCATCTTTAAAAAGAATGAAGTGCTTGCAAGTCGATATTTGGTGAAATTTTCTCGCCTGATGCGCCTTTTTTTGGAGTCATCCAAAGAAAAATACATTCTCCTGGAAGAAGAACTACAATTGTTGAAACATTATGTAGAATTGGAAAAAATGCGTTTTGAAGACAAATTCGATTATATATTCGATATTGAAGAAAATATTGAACCTACTGCACTGGAAATACCTACTATGCTACTCCAACCATTTGTTGAAAATGCCATCAATCACGGTTTGGTACACAAACCAACAAAGGGTCTACTCCAGGTCTTTTTCAAAATAAAAGATGACCATTTGTATTGCCTCATAAAAGACAATGGGATAGGACGTGAAAAAGCAATGGAGATAAAAAGGAATTCCATCAAATCCTACAAATCTCGTGGCATGGAACTCGTCAAGGAACGTCAGAAAATATTAAACTATATCGAGGAGTCAAATGTGAATATTCAAATTATTGATCTAAAGGATGAGGATGGAATAAGTAAGGGTACGGAAGTTGAAATCCAAATTCCGATGGGGCAGTAAGGGAGAGACTGGTAGGATTTTTAGTTCTTTTCGAAAGGATGAGCCCAATTGACAAAGCCATTCGAGCCAATATTTTTTGAAGAATAAACACGGTTTTGATCATCAATGATGAAACATTCACTATCCATTAATTTATTAATCAGCTTTAGTCCCTTTCGCTTTCCCAAAACAAAAATGGCCGTTGCCATTGCATCTGCTAATTCTGCAGATGTACTCCTAACACTTACACTTTTCAATCCAGCAGCAGGGTAGCCTGTTCTTGGGTCAATGATGTGCCCGTACTTTTTTCCCTCAATAAGGACAAATCGTTCTGCATCGCCAGAAGTAACAATAGCACAATTATTCAATAAGATATGTTTCATTACTTCATTTTTATTTTGAGGATCTGCAATTCCAATTTTCCAGTACTCACCATTTGGCTTTATTCCCCAGGCAATTAAGTCTCCTCCTGCGTTTACTAATCCACTTTGGATACCTAATTTTACAAGAACCTGTTTCGCTCTATCAGCTGCATATCCTTTTCCAATTGCACCAAATCCGATTTTCATACCCTTGTTTTTCAAAAAGGCGGTGGTTTTTTGTTGATTCAAAATAATATTTTTGTAATTGATATTTTTTACAGAATTGTTAATTGCTTTTTTTTCTGGAATGTTTTTCATACTCCCATCAAATTTCCAAAGTGGCTCAAGGGAGGCAAAAGAAATATCAAAAGCGCCACAAGTTTGCTCAGAGATTTTGAGGCTTCTTTGAATGAGTTCAAATAACTCTTGATCTACCTTTACTGGCTGAATTCCTGCCTGATTATTTATTGCTGTAGTTTGAGAATTTTGATCCCAGGATGAAATAAGTCCTTCAATTCTAATTATTTCAAGTTGGGCAGACTTGATAGATTTTTTAGCCGTTTCTTCCCTTTGAGTGACTACACTAATTTCAAACAGCGTTCCCATAGCAGGGAAGGTCTTTTTGTAGATTTTTAATTGAGGTGAAGTTTCAATCTCAATCGGGCTTATACCTCCTTCATTCTGAGCAAAAATCACATGCCAGGTAAAGAGAAAAACTAAGCAAAAAAACTTCATATTAGTAGTAAAATTCAGCCAAGTCTAAAATAAAAATCCAGCTAATGCTAGTACGAAAATAGGATAGATTTACGATGAAAACAGAATATTTTTGATTCCTTTGGAAAAAGCTTTTTCTTTATTCCCAAAATCAACCCAATGGAAAAAATTCCCGTAAGTCCTGAACAAAGAGCACTGTATTCCAAATTAATTGCAACTTATCCTGATATAGTGGAAAAGGGTAAAACACTACCTTATACCTCCCACAACGGAAATATGTTTACTGTCTTTTCCAGCAATGCAAAATTAGGGATTCGACTGGGAAAAGAAGACCGGGAAGCTTTTTTGGAAAAATACAATACTACCCTACTCGCCTCTTACGGTGCTATGATGAGAGAATACGTGACAGTACCAGATGACTTATTAGAAAGAACGGAAGAGTTGAAACCCTATCTTGCAATGAGCTATGAATATGTAAAAACATTAAAGCCTAAACCCACTAAGAAGAAAAAGTAGAATTTTCGGGGTGCGGGGTGTCGGGGTGCGGGATGCGGGGTGATTCATTATGCACCTCGCACCTCGCACCCCGACACCCCCTTTAACCCTTTTTTACACTTCTTTAAAATTACTTAATCATTTCAAGCTCAGAATACCAACAATTTTGTGGAGTCATTTGAATAAAAATTTATTTTTCTAAAACCATCAAATCATGACTACCACGATCATTAAGAAAATAGAAAAAATTACTCAGCCCAAACCAACTACCAAAGCCTCTACCAACAATCATGATCTCATTTTTTCGCTTAAGGATGAATACCGAGACTGGATTTTGGATGCAGGTATTGAATTGGAAATGCAATCTGGCGATATCATAATCCAGGGAGGTAAAAAAGTAGAAGCCTTATACTTTTTGATAGAAGGATTAATCAAAGTGCACCCAGGGAATCAGCCAGCCAAAACCATTGCCATCATTGGTCCTGGGCAATTGATAGGAGAAATGTCTTTTGTTGAAAGGGTGCCTGCTTCCGTTTCCGTTTCAGTAGTTGAAAGAGCCATGTTGCTAAAGATTCCATTCACGACCATAGAGGAAAAAATGTTATTAGATGTTGAATTCAGAGCAGATTTCCAAAATGCCTTAATGAAATTATTATCTGCAAGGCTCCGAGCCACCTCTGGAAAACTCAACACCTTTAAACACAGCGAACAGATATTTGAAAAAAGTGAAAATGTTGCCTTGTTTCAGGCAGTAGAAGAAGTAAAAAGCTGTTTATTCAAAGCCAATGAATACGAAATCAAAAAACAGCAAGGAGACTTTTTAGCAAATGCACCCGCAACTGCAAAAAGCATTGAACAGCTCTATCAAATTATGGACGAAACCATTGGGGATTTTGCAGAAGGCAGTCAGGAAGAAAAAGATGCCATTGGCTATAAAATGCAACAGGAATTGGCCCCTTATTTTCTAATGTCCAATTTTTTGAAACGATCCTACACTAAACCAAGAGGTTATGCGGGGGATTACAAGACCATTGCAGATACTTATGATGACATTGCTAAAGGAAGCGGGCGCACAGGTGAACTATTGGATAGAATTGCCCTGGATTCTCCTGCAGCAGTAGCCGTAAAAAACCGAAGGGGTTTATTGGCAAAAGAAATATATAAAACCGTACAGCATGCCCCTTCTGATATAACCCACATTACGACATTTGCTTGTGGACCTGCCCAGGAATTATTTGATGTGTATGAAAACATCCAAAAGCCAGAAAACCTGAAAGCAGACTTGATTGATATTGATTTGAAAGCTTTGGCATTTGTCAGCGATAAAATTGAAAATCAAACTTTTGTAAAAAATGTAAAGTTGCATCACGAGAATCTAATTTATCTCGCTTTGGGAAGAAAGGCAATCAATTTGGCACCTCAGGATTTAGTTTACAGCATTGGCTTGATTGACTATTTCAATGACCAACTTGTTGTTAAACTCATCAATTATGCGCATAAAATCCTCAAACCCGGAGGACGCATCATTCTCGGTAACTTCCATACCAGTAATCCAATGAAAGCCTTAATGGATTATATTTTGGATTGGAGATTAATTCATCGCTCTGAAGAAGATATGCATCGCTTGTTTATGGCTTCTGATTTTGGCAAGGGATGTTCGGAAATTATTTATGAAGCACAAGGTATTAATATGTTTGCATCCTGTGTAAAATAAAAATGCTAATATGCTAATCCTTAAAGAGAATACTTGATTGATAAGAATCCAAGCTACTTTTTAAAGTTTGGATTCTTTTTTTATGCAATGTCTTATTTACAAAACATCTTGAAATAACCATAAGTAAATCAACATATCTTGCCAAAGGCACCCCATAACATTTCTATTACGACGAATAAGTTGCTAACTGGGAAATATGTCATTATATACCTAATTCAGAGCTTATGCAAGAAAACCAGAAATGGGTCAATTCATGCAATTTATTGAAAAAAATTAACAGTTAAATAATATAACTCGTAATGGGAAAAAAAACCAACCAGATTGTTTTCTGAAAAAACCTTGTCACATTTTAATCAATACTGAAATATTAATACTGTAAAAATAAGCTACCATTGTATTATAGATTAATTATTTAATTGAAGATAGATAACATCAGTGAAGGAATAACCGCTCCTAATAAGCTTTTGAACTAATTACCTTCCTGCAAGACTACCCTAACACCTAACACAAACTACTTTTGTTGGTTTAATTATTATGACTCCTTGTTTAAAAAGGATTCTTATCTAATTGTCCCAATTCATTACAATACTGAGATTGCTAAAAAATTTCCTATTTGACAATTTTGGGAATACTCAATTTGTCAAATATTCAATTGGTAAAATATCAAATTGCCTTTTTGGGAATACGTCAATAATCACTATTGTATTGTAAACGTGTCATTATTATAAATATTAAAACTTAAGCACCAAACCACAATTATCTACAAGTAATTTTAGCTTCATTTTATCGCTCACTTCGTTTGCCAAGGGCATCCCTTTGGGGGAAAATACTCGCCAGAGCTTAGGCTATGGCTGCGTTTTTCGCCTTGTGAGAGAAAAAATGAATTCCAAAATTTTACTTATACATATTTATGATTTGGTGCTTATAAAATTAAACTAAGGACTTGACTACTTCCAAAAGAAAAAGAGAAGGCATTTCAATAAATATAGGTCATTATCATTTTTGCTTAATTAAACATTAGGTATTCTGGGTCAGGAGTACAAAGTTGAAAACCCTTGTTTAAAACTGATGTATTCATGTGTATCCGGAACACCTGTGGTTCCTGTTTCAATAGTCTCTATTTGAGCTGCTGCTTCAGATTAGTGCATAAAAGCTAATGAATGAACCACTATACTGATTTTATGCTTAGAGTGTGTTTGAATTTTATCTTCCTGTGCCACAGGCATCCCTTGTCCAGGAGATTCCCTTTGGCACAGTTCGCAAAAATTAAAACATACTCTTAGCAAGCATAAAAACCATAAAACACTCTGTATAACCTCCCCAAAAACCATTGGTGTTAATCATGAGCCGATATAATTTCATTCTGTTGGGAGTTCACGCTCCCAACCTTTTTTTATTTTAATCGTATGCCTTGTTATCTTTTATTATACTAGGATTTCCCATTTAGGGTAACAAAAATTGGCTCGAAACTAAAAAAGGCGGGAACTATGAACTTACTCTACTCCACACTCCTGTGTATTGTTTTTACTTTTCCAAAAACAAATGACCTACAGCAATATTGGGTTGAATTTTCTGATAAAAGCAACTCACCCTATTCAATTGAGCGACCAGAAGACTTTCTTTCTCAACGTGCCATTGCAAGAAGAACAAAACAAAAAATCCCAATTAAGGAATCGGACCTACCCGTAAATCCCTTTTATTTAAAATCCCTTAAAAACAGGGGTGCTATCATTCATTTTTCAAGTAAATGGTTTAATGCTTCCAAAGTGATCTGTGATGAGCAGACGGCAAATGAGATCCGAAAACTGCCTTTTGTAAAAAACATGGAATATGCAGGAAAATACTTTCAAAATGAAATCACCCTGGAACATAGAAAACCATCCAAAAACAGATTGAAAAGGGTTTTTCAAAATCACTATGGTTTTGCAAAAGAGCAAATTGAAATGTTAAATGGACATAAGCTTCACAATATGGGATATTTTGGGGAAGGAATGATCATCGTTGTTTTAGATGCTGGATTTTACAATGTGGATAAATCTCCTTTCTTCAATGATTTACGGAACAATGGAAAACTACTTGGGTGTATTGATTTCGTGAATCTTAAAAATGTACCCTTTCAATCTTCTATGCATGGGACAAAAGTATTATCTGTAATGGCTGCAAATGTTCCAGGTTTGATGGTAGGGACAGCTCCAAAAGCAAGTTATTGTTGCATAAAAACAGAAGACAGCCGAGGAGAATTTCGATTTGAGGAATGCAACTGGTTAGCTGGTTTGGAATATGCAGACAGTATTGGAGCAGATGTTATCAATTCATCTTTAGGATATACCATATTTAATGATACAACTATGAATTATTCTCATGAAGACCTCGATGGAAGAACAGCACTATGTACACAAGCAGCTGAAATGGCTTTTCAAAAAGGTATGATAATAGTCAACAGTGCTGGAAATGAAGGCACCAATAACTGGGAAAAAGTTGCCTGCCCTGCTGATGCCAAAAATGTTTTAACTGTTGGTAGCTGCAATTACTATGGCAAAAAAACCAACTTTAGCTCCTTTGGAACTACAAAAGATGGTAGATTAAAACCAGATATTGTGACCCTTGGTGAAGACATTGCTGTTGCATCTGTGGTTAACTCAGATGTGCTGTCTGCTGAAGGCACTTCCTATTCTTCTGCCATCATATGTGGATTAATTGCAACTTTGTGGCAAGCCTTTCCAAACAAGACAAACCTGGAGATTATAGATGCTTTAAAGTCAACCGCTAGCCATTCAAAATCAGCAAACCCAAAAATAGGATATGGAGTTCCTGATTTTACTAAAGCTTATTTTTATTTGAAATCTTCAGAAAACAATTAGGTGGTTTAAGCTTGTTTAAACTTTCATGATTGAGCGAGAGAGAGCAAATTTTGTTCTGAACGAGGCAAATTTTGTCCCGATAGCTATCGGGAGATGCGGGCAATCTGGCGAAAAATTTAACGAAGTGCAGGTTAAAATTTGTCTCTTGCAGCCGATTGATGGAATTTTAAACAAGCTCTAGATAGCGTGAAATGAAAATGAAAATGAAAATAAAAATGAAAATGAAAATGCTGTTATTGGGTTTTTCATTTTCATTTTTATTGAGAAGACCTTTTATAATTTGGATTCAGTTAATTGAGTTTCTAAAAAGTCATTTTGTGGTATTTTTTCAACCAAACCGACAAATTTCTTTTGTTTCGATCACTTTTTTCACTTAAACATTTTTATTTGTCATCCGTGTAAATCAAATCTTCATAAGAATTATTTAGTTTTATCTTCGCTTTCCAAAAGTCCCGTTCAAAATCCACATCGAATCCAAAACACTATAAGTATGAAACTCAACACTTTCCTAATCATTCTTTTAACATTCATTAGTTTTAATTTGGATGCCCAGAAACGTGGGCATAAAAAGGCAGCAGCCGAACAAACTGAAGAAAAAACAAAATCTGTTTATGCTGAGACTAGTTTTTCTGGTTTTAAATTCAGAAATGTAGGTCCTGCATTTTCATCCGGACGAATTGCTGATATTGCCATTCATCCTGATGATGATAATGTTTGGTATGTCGCTGTAGGTTCCGGAGGCGTTTGGAAAACCAAAAATGCAGGTGTCACCTGGAAAACGATTTTTGATTCTCAACCCTCCTACTCCATTGGTTGTGTGACCATTGATCCAAGTAATCCACACATCATTTGGGTGGGAACTGGTGAAAATGTTGGTGGACGCCATGTTGGATATGGAGATGGTATATACAAGAGTATGGATGGCGGTAAGAGCTGGAAAAATATGGGCCTGAAAGATTCGGAGCATTTGTCCAAAATAATCGTACACCCTGAAAATTCTAATGTAATTTGGGTAGCCGCCCAGGGACCGCTTTGGAGTAAAGGTGGTGAAAGAGGATTGTATAAATCTACTGATGGGGGTAAAACCTGGAAAAAAACCCTTGGTGATGACGAGTGGACAGGTGTGACAGAAGTGGTGATAGACCCACGCAATCCGGATCATCTTTATGCGGCAACCTGGCAAAGACATAGAAATGTAGCTGCTTATATGGGTGGTGGACCTGGCTCTGGCCTTCACAGAAGTTTGGATGGCGGTGAGACCTGGCAAAAATTGACGAAAGGCATCCCTCGCTCCAATTTGGGTAAAATTGGACTTGCCATTTCTCCACAACAACCAGATATTCTTTATGCTGCCATTGAAACTGACCGAAAAACCGGTGGCGTTTGGAAATCAATGGACAGAGGTTCCAGTTGGTCAAAACAATCTTCTACAGTATCCGGAGGTACTGGTCCCCACTACTACCAGGAATTGTATGCTTGCCCTCATCAATTCGAGAGATTGTATTTGATGGATGTACGGGTGCAGGTTTCGGACAATGGAGGTAAAAACTTCAGGAGATTAAACGAAGGAGGTAAACATTCTGATAATCATGCAATTGCCTGGAGAATGGATGACCCTGATTACCTACTAATTGGATCTGATGGAGGACTATATGAGTCATTCGATTTGGCAGCTAATTGGCGATTCATTGACAATATGCCTATTACACAATATTACAAAGTTGCTGTGGATGATGCGGAACCATTTTATACGATCTATGGAGGAACACAAGATAATGGTTCACACGGTGGACCTTCCAGAACTGACAACTCACACGGGATCAGAAATGCAGATTGGTACAAAACACTTGGAGCAGATGGACATCAATCTGCTACGGAGCCTGGCAATGTAAATATCATGTATGCCGAGACTCAACAAGGAGGCTTACATCGAGTCGATCGCATTACAGGAGAGCAAGTGTACATTCAACCCCAACCAGGTGCTGGGGAAGATTACGAAAGATATAATTGGGATGCGCCTATTTTGGTGAGCCCATTTTCTCCTTCTCGACTATATTTCGCTTCGCAGAGAGTTTGGCGTTCAGACAATCGGGGAGATAGCTGGATCCCAATTTCGGGAGATTTGACGAGAGACCAGGAGCGGATTGCTCTACCAATTATGGGCAAGGTGCAAAGTTGGGAAAACCCCTGGGATGTCAATGCAATGTCAAATTACAACACCATAACCTCTTTGGCGGAATCTCCCTTGCAAGAAGGTCTGATTTATGCGGGAACGGATGATGGCATTGTTCAGGTAACAGAGGATGGTGGAAATACCTGGCGAAAAATCGAAGTTGGTACCATATCAGGTGTACCTGCTACCGCTTTTGTCAATGACATCAAAGCAGATTTATATGATGCCAATACGGTCTATGTGGCATTAGACAATCACAAATACGGTGATTTCAAGCCTTACATTGTCAAAAGTACAGACAGAGGAAATTCCTGGACATCTATTTCAAGCAATATCCCAGAGCGGACTTTGGTTTGGCGAATTGTCCAGGATCATGTCAAATCCAATTTGATGTTTGCGGCAACGGAATTTGGCATTTATTTCACACCAAATGGTGGCGACGAATGGATACGACTAAAAGGTGGCTTGCCTACTATTTCCTTTAGAGATTTGGTGATTCAGAAAAGAGAAAACGATTTGGTCTGTGCTTCCTTTGGCCGTAGTTTTTATGTATTGGATGATTATAGTGCTTTGAGAGAAATCACTGAAGACAATTTGAAACAAGATGCCGCATTGTTTTCAACTCGAACAGCATGGTGGTATCGTCCTCGTTCTATTGTTAGCTCCCAGGGCAATGACAAATATGTGGCGAATAATCCTCCTTTTGGAGCTGTCTTCACTTATCATGTTGGAACCAGTATGAGTACTTTAAAAGGAGCCCGGAAGAAAGAAGAAAAGGAAATGGCGAAAAATAAAATGGACGTCGCTTTCCCAGGATGGGATGCTCTGGAAAAAGAACGTAGAGAAGAAAAACCCAAAATGTGGCTGACGGTTAAAGATGCGGATGGCAACATTGTGAATAAACTTTCGGCACCATCCAGCAAGGGATTCCACAGAGTAGCCTGGAATTTGAGATATGCCTCAAAATCAACTATCCGTGTTGGTGGCTCAAGTCAACCAGGTGGCAGAGGATTCAGAAGAGGTGGAGGCGGTGGTGCATTTGCCATGCCTGGCAATTATTCTGTTTCACTATCTAAAGAAGTAAACGGAGAAGTGACTCAATTGGCAGGACCTGTGAATTTTGAAGTCAAGCCATTGAGAAAAGGAGCACTGGAAGGTAGTTCTTATGAAGCAATGATGGCATTTATGCATGACCTTGAGGATTTTTCTGGTAAACGATCTCAAGCAACTTATATGCTGAACAATAGCCGCGACAAAGTGCAGGCTATGCAAACAGCACTCAATAGAACGAATATTGAGTCAGCTTCACTGAAAAAACAATTGTACGATGCCAAGCAGGCGCTTTATGACTTAGATGAAAAGATGAATGGCAATCGAACCAAACGTGAGATTGGAGAAAAAACCAATCCGACTATTAGTTCCCGGTTTTTTACTGCTTATCGGGGGGCCTCTACTACTTATGGTCCTACTGAAATGCATAAGCAGAGCCTGGATATTGCTAAAAAGGAATTGGCAGATCTTTCAAGAGCATTGGAAAAGATGCACAATGAAACCATTCCTGAATTAGAAAAGGCATTGATGGAAGCAGGTGCACCCTGGATTGAGGGGCAGTTGATGGAGCGGAATTGATTTAAGTTTAAGTTTAAGTGTCAAGTTCAAGTTCAGTTTTTGCTCTTGAACTTGGCACTTGAACTTTAAAATTAAAGCACTATATTTTTTCAAACTTCAAAACTTTGAACCGGTTGCCAGATTGAATTTTCACAAAATATACACCACTAGGCATACTTTCGATTATCAATATTTTTTGAAATAACCTAACTCCTCCGTTCAACTTTCCAGACAGATAGATATTTCCAAAAAGATCATGAATGGAATAGGATAAATCATCCTGGTATTGATCAGATTTTACTTCCAGATTTAGCCAATCTCCAGACGGATTAGGAGATACCACAACATCCACTTCAAGTTTTTCTTCTTCTACGACACTTACTATAGTCAAGTTTTCAAAGTAAAATATTCGCTCACCCGGTTTGCCAGGGTCTGAGCCAGAAATAAACAAGTCTATATCGCCATCTGCGTCCATGTCTGCAAACTGGGGAACGGCAACCGGCATATAAAATACACTCAAACCAAAAGGATTCTCAACTGGCGCTGCAAACTCAAAAGCTTCAGGCGTCCCTATGTTTTCAATGAAATAAATTCTGGTAGTGGTATCTTGTCCGCCTGACACAAAAAAATGAGCACAAGCCAGTAAATCAAAATCCAGGTCCATATCCAAATCTGCAAAAGCCAGATAGACTCTATCTGTACCATCCAGCGCTAAAAAGTTGGGAATACCAATTTCTGTTCCTTCAACCGGGGCTGCAAAGCTGGGTTCCTCGGGGGTACCGTTATTTTCAAAAAATCGAACTCCTGTAAACTCAGTGGTCGAGAACATATCATAATCATCGTCATTATCAATATCCACCAAGGTAGGAAAATCTCTAAGATTGCTGGCGGTTAAGCCAAATGGGTTATATGGAGGATCACCAAACATTGGGTTTTCTGGAGTCCCAAGGTTTTGATAATAAAAAAATCCACCCTCTGTAGATCCATTGAATTGGGCACCCCACCAAAAATCAAGATCTCCATCATTGTCCATATCTGCCCAATAGGATGCTCCCGGGGTACCATTCTTCAGGATACCAAATGGGTTAAGGGTGCCATTCATACCATCAAATTCGGGGCTAGTAGGCGTTCCAATGTTTTCAAAAAGTTCCAACGCTTGTTCGGATTGGTTGAATTGAAAATAATCAATGTCTCCATCATTGTCTATATCTGCCAGGGACTGCCAATATATTCCTGATGACATCGGCAAACCAAAAGGGCTGCTTATTGGTGGAGCAAAAGATTGAGCATAAAGAGCAATCGGAAGGAAAAAAAATCCAAAAATCAAGGAAAAGAGCCACTTGTCTCGATTTTGAATTTCAAAAAGTGAAATGGAGTAATTGAGTGTTTTCATAATACTAAATTTTGGATGGTGTTGAAAAATGTATAGGGCAAGTCTCTAGGTACTTATAAGAGCTGAGAACAAACACCACATACATTTTATTGAAACCAAATTTGAATTGAAAGGATGTGGAATATCAAAAATAACGAAAACCTAATTACCTTGTCAGCGTCCTCTTAGAGAGACCCTGACCATTAAAAGAATGTCTCAGTGGGACAAATCGCCCCCTCAGTGTGTATTCCTCAAAAATTCTGCTTGAATAAATTCTCCCAGCCGACAAAGCTTGAATTCTAAGCGACTTCTATAGATTTCTATTTTGCTAATATTTTTACTAGCCTTAATTTGAGGCGAATTTGATGCTTATTTTGATTTGATGACTCCATTCCACAGTTTTTTAGTGGTCACAAATGCTTTAACCATCAAACATTCCAACTATCAAACAACCTGTATTAATGAAAAAACTCTTCACATTATTCGCAATATTTGCGCTCTCGCAAGTGACTTTGCAAGGCCAGGCAGAATATCTGGTTCTCCTCCATTCTGGCAATCAATTTTGGAAAGAAAATGCACGTACTTATTCTCAAGAAGCTTTTATCAGCTCTCAGGAGGCAATTGATGGCAACTATTACCGTTTGCTTCAATTTTATGAATTGCCCAATCAGAACCAATTAGATGCACTCTCCAATTCAGGGGTTGAATTGTTGGAATACATTCCCAATAAAGTCTATGTAGCAGCTATTCCAGACTTTTTCGACGTTTCAAAATTGACAGATTTTAATGTCCGAACTATCATGCCCATTGTCCCCGATACAAAAATGTCTGTGCATTTAAAAGCTAAGGAATTGCCGGAATGGGCAGTGAAGCGAGGGCAAGCCGAGTTAATGTTGAAATATTACAAAAACCTGCGTCACGAAGATATTTTACAATATTGTTTGCATGATGGGATCAAGGTTTTGCAGGAAAATGGAGTCAATAATTTTTTGAGAATTGCCATTCCCCAGGACAGAATCGAAGAAATCGCGAGCTTGCCTTACGTGTCCTTTTTAGAGCCGGTACCCCCTCCAGGAGAACCTGAAGATACGGAAGGACGTAGCTTACACAGAGCAAATACACTGGATACACAGTTTCCTTCAGGTCGAAAGTACCGTGGTGATGGGGTTGGCGTTTTGTGTCGTGACGATGGAGATGTTGGACCTCATATCGATTTTCATGGACGGTTAAACTCTGATTATGTAGGAGGTTTTGGTGGTAGTCATGGAGATGGCGTTTCGGGTATTTTGGCTGGTGCAGGGAATTTGAACCCACGTTATCGCGGCATGGCAGCTGGGGCGGATTTGTATGTAACCAACTATGATGCGACCTTTTTGGATGAGACTATGATGTTGTTTTTCGACCATAATGTAATTGTAACCAATTCATCCTACGGAG
This sequence comes from Saprospiraceae bacterium, assembly GCA_041941305.1. Lineage (GTDB taxonomy): Bacteria > Bacteroidota > Bacteroidia > Chitinophagales > Saprospiraceae > JANSWP01. Next base: position 265,368 of record JBGTQJ010000003.1, on the reverse strand, counting down.
ATGGCTGCAACGATGGTTATTTGCAATCTACAGAAACAGTAGATCAACAAGTTTATGAAAATCCAACTTTGCTACATGTATTTTCATGTGGAAATAGCGGTGGTTCCAATTGTGGATATGGAGCCGGAAGTGGCTGGGGGAACATTACAGGTGGTCACAAACAAGGAAAAAATGTTATCGCAACAGCCAATCTGTACAATACGGGTGTTCTGGTAAACAGTTCCAGTCGTGGACCAGCATTTGACGGTAGAATCAAACCGGATATTGCAGCAAATGGTCAAGACCATATTTCTACAGAGCCAGATAATGAGTATGAGGGTTTTGGAGGCACTTCCGGGGCTTCTCCAAATATTGTAGGTATCAGCGCCATGCTGCACCAGGCTCATCGTGAATTGAATAATGGAGAAACTGCTGAATCCGGCTTAATCAAAGGAACCATTTTGAATACTGCCAATGATTTGGGCAATCCTGGTCCGGATTTTCAATTTGGATGGGGACACATCAATGCCTACCGCGCGGCTTTGACCATTGAAGAGAATCGATTCTTCAAAGCCACTGTGATGCCAGGAGATACCAATGTACATACCATCACCATTCCTGAGGGGGTTGTTCAGGCCAGAATTATGACTTATTGGATGGAGCCTCCTGCAACCGTTATGACAACTAAAGCCCTAATCAATGATTTGGATACGCGAATGATCGATACCAGCGGAAACGAATACCGTCCATGGGTACTCGATCCCACTCCAGATCCGGTCAATCTAAGCACTCCTGCTATCAAAGGCGAAGACCACCTCAACAATATGGAACAAATCTCACTTGAGAATCCAACTGCAGGAGAATACACTTTGGAAGTAGCTGGCTTTGAATTGCCATTTGGAGAACATGAGTATTATGTAATCTGGGAATTTCGTACAGCAGACCTCACACTCGTATATCCATTTGGGGGAGAACATTTGGTTCCAGGCGAAGTTGAAAGAATCAATTGGGACGCCGAAGGCGTAAATGATCCTTTCCAGTTGTATTATTCCATAGATGGTGGAGACAATTGGCTTTTCATTGAGGAGATCATTGGTACACAAAGGCAATATAATTGGACAGTACCTCAATCACTAACTGGTAATGGGCTATTCAGAATTCAGAGAGATACCCTCTTTGATGTAAGTGATGCGCCTTTCAACATTGCTCCTGTTCCAAATAATTTAACGATTGTCAAAGTCTGCCCTGATTATGTGACTTTAGCATGGGATCCATTAGCTGAAGCTACATCATATGACGTCTATAAATTGGGTCAAAAGTATATGGAGGTTGCTGCCAATACAACATCGACGATTTTTGATTTACCAATAGACAATCCTCAAGATGTCAATGCATTTGCTGTCTCCATGAGAGAAGATTTACTGGGAATAGAGGGGCAAAGAACCATTGCCCTACTCTACTCTGGCTGGCTTATGAATTGTCCCATTGATAACGAAGTAGGTGTCGTTGAAATCAATGAACCAAGTGTGTTGAGAGGCATTTACTGTTCTGAATTTGATGAAAGCCTGACGATTTCAGTTACAAATACAGGCCTGTTGGATCAGGATACTGTTCATGTTGGATTCCAATTAAACAATCAAACACCGGTCGTAGAAATGCTATCCCAGCCATTGCTCTCTGGTCAAACTGTTCAGCATACTTTTTCTGAGAACATGAAATCATCGGTAAATGGGGTTCAAACGCTTAAGACATGGATCAATGTAGCAAATGATCCTGCTCCTATTAATGACACCATCATTACTGATTTAAATATTCAGGTGTTTTCTGGTGACGGCGAGCCCATAGTTTACCAGGAAGATTTTGAGGCAAGCACTGATCTTCCTCCATTTTATTCCATTGTGAATCCAGACAATAGCCAAACCTGGAACCCAATACAAACTGTAGGTATCACAGGAGCAACGACCAATTGTTACTGGCTGAATAATTTTCAATATGCTGGCACACAAAATGAATTGGATTATTTGGGGACTACCCCTATTGATCTAACTCAGGCTCCTCATGCGATTTTATCCTTTGACATCGCTTATACTTATTATTCGGATGGTTTTGTCGATGAATTTTCAGTGGAGGTTTCCACCAATTGTGGCGAATCCTATACCACTATTTTTGATAAAACAGGTTACGAACTGGCTACAGTCCCTTCCCAAACTTCTGCATTTAACCCAGAAACGGGAGACCAATGGCGCACTGAAAAAGCAGATTTATCTCCGTTTATTGGAAACACCGTGATTGTGAGATTCGTCAACCACAGCAACTACGGCAATAATATTTATCTGGATAACATCAATGTTGATTTCCTATCTCCACCAACAGCTAATTTCACAACTGATGGTACAGAATTTTGCCAGGGAGAAGAAATCATTATGAATAATCTTTCAACAGGAGATGTGATGACTTTTGATTGGAAATTTGGTCCCTCTGCCGTTCCTACGGTCTCAAACGAAAAAGACCCATTGGTGACTTTCAATGAACCAGGCATGCATACCATTACATTGACAACCAGCAATGGCGCAGGTTCTGAAGATCACAGCCTGGATATAAATATTTTACCGCTACCAACCCCCTCGTTTGATTACGATATTTCAGGAGGTACCGTCACTTTTACCAATACTTCATCAGATGCTAATAATTACACCTGGAATTTTGGAGACAATAATGTGAGTAATGAGCCATCTCCTACTCATATCTATTCAGCGATTAATACTTATACGGTAACCCTAATCGCAATTAACGACTGTGGAAGTACAAGTACCACCCAAACTGTAGATATCACCGTTGGTTTGGATGAATTGAATGAAAATGTACAGGTCCAAATTTTACCCAATCCAGCTGATGATTATTTTGACTTATTGATGGTCAGTTCAACCAGCGAAAATCTGGAAATTGAACTTTTAGATTTACGAGGTGTGATTTTAGAAAGGGAAAATTTGCGATTGAATCAAAATGGTATGACTCGGAAGTTTGATGTATCTGAATTCGCTTCTGGGATTTATTTCTTAAAAATTCAGGGTGAAGAAGGAGTTTTGACGAAGAAGATTATTATTGAATAAAGTCTAATAGAGACTATCTGATTGCATACAAGATGCAATCAGATAGTCTCATAATCTCTCCAGCATTATCTTCAACACCTCCTTATTTACTCCCAAACCAAAATGGCTTCCGCTTACTTCAATGTTTTCGTGTAAATCGTCCTCTGTTTTTTCCATACAAGCTTTCCAGGGTACGATTCCATCTGTTTTGGAGTAGAAGGCAACTGTTCTTACAGGAGCAGGCTGTGCCAAGGCCTCGAACCATTCTTTTCCTAAAATTTCTTCTGTTTGGTTTGGATTGATCAAGCGAAATAGCCAAGACGCATTATTTGGAAAAGTGATGTGACTAAATGGAGAACCAAGTGTAATGACCTGTCGAATTTTTTCAGGATGCAGTTTTGCCAATTCACGAGCGTAGACTCCTCCCAGGCTCCAACCGATTATGGTTATTTTTTGATTCGTCTCTGCATAAAGGGTTTCAATTTTTTCAGAAAGCAAATCCAAAGTATCCAATTTCCCCATATTTCTACCAAAGCCCCAATGCAAAGCAATGTATCCAAGGCGATTCAACAATACTTTCAATGGATTGAAAGAAGTTTCACTTGCCAAAAAACCTGGAATCAGGTAGATAGGATGTCCGTCTCCTTTTTTTAATTGATGGTAATTTTTAAAAAAGCGAATGGCGCTGATTCTTTCCAATATGGCTCGTGGGATTTCCAAAAAGTACCAGAATAAGGATGGTCGTTTCATGTTTTGGATTGTGCGGGTTTGCGGGGTGCCGGGTATACGGGTTGTCGGGGAGGCGGGGTGTCTCTACAACTCATCACCCCGCCTCCTCGCCTACCCGAAAACCCGTATACCCTAAATCAATAGTAAAAAAAAGCTGAGTCAACACAAGAAGTTGCTCAGCTTTTTGACACGTTCACTTTATATCACTTCGCTCAATTTTTAGAAAATAAAACTCTAAATCTTTTAGCACCTTTCAACACTTGACCTTTAACAGCATCAAGCGTATCAAAAATAATGTCTTGTTGCTTGTCAGCCAGTTGCAATCCACCTTTGATGGCTTTTTCTGCAACACCTTGCCACTCCTTTCCATTTTTCAAAGCACCATCCAAAACGACCTCAGCTGCTTCCAAAGATTTGGTATTGATGTTTTGAGCAGTTGATTTGATTTGCTCAATTCCTTTGTTTACATCAAAATCCTCGATAGCTTTTTTAGCAGTTTTGGTTGCTTCGGTAGTCCACTCTTTACCAGTAGTATATACATCTTCAATCACGTCAGTAGCTGTACCTTGAATTTGTGCATTTACCAGTTTAGCTGTTTCTCTAATTTTTGTAAAAGAGTCTTTCAATTCTACTTTCTTAGTTGTTGCTTTTGCTTTTTTAGTTGCCATTATCTTAGTATTTAATGTTTTTTAATTATTGAACAAGAAATTTGAAACAAGCATTTTAGATTACTTTTCTAAATCTCATTCCTGCTTCTGTATTCTTGTTTTTTATTTCGCTGCAAAACTAATTATGCTTAGTTACAAATGAGTTACAATGTTTAGTAGGTAGTTTTCAGTCGGCAGTGGGCAGTTTTTATTACTTGTAGCCGAATGCCAAATGTTTAACACTTATTTAGTCGGTCTGCCTCCTTTCAATTCTGCCTGAAGGGTTTTCAACTCCTCCATTTTGCCTGCTGCTGCCAATTTGGCTTGTTTGCCCCAGGTTGTTGGATTATGCATTTTATAGCGAGGTCCGGCAGCTTCTAATATTGCTTTAAGCTGAGCAGGTTTGGCTTTTGCCATTTGGTCAAAAGTGAAGATGCCAGCTTCATTTAGAATGCTTTCTAATTTAGGACCAATACCTTCTATAACTTTTAAATCAGATTTTTCAGTAGCAGCTTTTGGAGTGGATTTTTGTGTTGCATTTTTAGCTTTTACAGATTTGCTTGGTTTTACTGCCTTTTTTGAAGTTGCTTTTTCTTCGGCTTTTTTAGCCTCTTTCTGAAAAGAGATTAGTTTTCTGAATCGGTCATTACTTCTAAAGATTTGTTCTTTAACTGATTCGAGCGTATCGAATGTCAAATCTTGTTGCTTTTCCAAGAGCACTATTCCATTTTTCAATGCTTTTGCAAAAACCTTTTGCCAATCTGCTCCTGTAGCCAAAGTTTCTTCCACCAGGTTTTCAGAAAATTGCAGTGCCTGGTTATTCCATTTCTCAGACATGGCTTTGAATTTATCCAAGCCAGTTTTATTATTCTTCTTTGCTGTTTTTGTTGCCATTATTTTTTGAATTTTATTTCAAGTTTTAAATAATGACACAAAGGTAAATGTGGGGAGTTACAGATGAGTTACACCTTTATCTTCTTATCTCCACATAGCCGGTCAATCTGTTACCATTCCCATACTCCAGTACATAGAAATAGGTCCCATCTGGTAAATCATAACTATTATAGGTGCCCTTCCAGGGAGCCACATTATTCTCATATTGCTCTTTCCGATAAACAATCTGTCCCCACCTATTGAACACAGACAATTGATTATCAGGATATTGCTCAATTCCAATAATCCTAAAACCATCGTTGATGCCATCATTGTTCGGAGAAAAGGCAGTTTTGGGTTCGGGAGTATCACATCTCACATATATACTAACAGTGGCAGTGTCACAATCTATTTCATTACAAAGTGAATAAGCAAAAGCATCCAATCCACAAAAGTCATCTTTGGGAGCATAAGCAATCAGATTGTCTTGAGTAATATGGGTTTCGGCATTCGTGGAATTTTCTATTAAATTGAGGCTACGGAATTCGCCATTAAGTTCATCGTTTGCCAACACATCAATCAAAGTAGATTGCATTCTTTGAGTTGTATCCGCATCAAATTTGACAACAGGCGGTTTACCATCATCATATACAGTTATCTTAAAGATAGTTGTATCACAAAACCCAAGGTCATCGCATAGCACGGCAAAAACCAAATCTTTGCCAGGAATTTGCCCCGTAAAGTTGATACAATCATCTTCTATATTGAATGTAGCATTATCACAATCGTGGCAAATAATTTCACTGGTCATCAAATCTCCTGGCAGTTGAGACAAATCAATGCAGGTGTTTTTGCTCTGATTTACCCTGATAGTATCCAAAAGGGTTTCTTTTTCGATACATACCATTTCAACTGTAGTTGTATCGGCACAGTTTGTATTAGGCACCGTAAGGGTCAATTCATGCATCCCCACTGGCAAAAACAAAACAGCCCCTTTTGGAATCAGATTCATATTTAAATTCAATTCTGCTATTGCTCCAGTCAGGCTTTGTGCTATTTGCAAACTGCTGTAAGTATTCTGAATCGCACCTCCAAAAATATTGTGATTCAAAGTATCCAAAACCCAGTTGCCATTTATGTCCCATTGATTCAGTAAGACCATTAATTCTTCAATACTATTAAAAGTCCCACTAAATAATTGTCCATTTATGTTCCAGGAATTGACCTGGTAGGGTCCATTCAAACCAAGTCCGGGGATATTGATATAACTATATGCCAAAGTTGTATCGTGCAAGCACCCATCGACACCATGAGCAAATAGATCGCCATTATCCATCAAAGAATAACCTAAAACATCATCAAAAGGAATCGGGAAGCAGACCTGCCCTTGGACATCACAATCATTTGTTGCCAGAATTTGATAATCTTCTCCAAACATTTCTTCACAAGGTGCGGTAACAGGACAAGCCTCTACAAAAATTTCAAAACGAGTAGTATCGCAAAAACCAAATTCATCGCACAACACCAAACAGATTTGCTCCAAACCCTCAAAATCAGGATTGGCCTCGTACATCAGACAAGTATCACTGACAAATGATAGACTACCATTCGAAGGCTGTCCACAAACCAAAAGGGCATCAAAACTTCCCGGCAATTCTGATAAAGAAGTGCACAATTGGGAAGTTGAGAAGCCGCAAAGAATAGTTTGGTTAACGGTTTCCATGGTGATTGTTGGATTACAATTGTTGTCAATAGCCAGGTCGTTTAATTCAAATACACAACCTGTTGCGTCTATGATGGTTACATCGTACAAGGTGTTGGCATTCAAGCCAATAGCCTCGTGTGTGGTGGAAACCGGTGGCGACCATTGATAACTCAAATTACCATTGCCGCCTGAAATTTGTAGTAATATGGAGCCGTCATTTCCATGACAGCTCTCTCCTGTGCTTGTTATTTGACTGTCCCAGTTGGGAGTTGGTTCCGTTTCGATTTCTATAGTGATTATTTCCGAGCAATCATTATGGTCAGAAATAAAGACTTCATAAATTCCTTGTGATAGACCATTGACGATGTTGGAAGTGGAAATATCAGGTGTCCATTGGAAAACCAGATTTCCTGGATCATTTGCAATTTGTAATTCAATTGAACCATCATTTCCAATGCAGGAAACATTTGAATGGATTTCACTGGCAGACCATGTTTTTTGGCTACCATCAATTTCAATATCGAGTATTTCTGAACAATCTAAATTATCTTCTATGGTTATGCTATAGGTCCCTGGTGTAAGTCCGGATGCTTCATTCGTGTTAGAAACACCTGATGACCAATAATAAGTCAGGTTTGTGGATCCAGTAATTTCCAAATAAATGGAGCCATCGCTTTGATCGCAAGAAGCATCTATAATTTGAGGGTTGACCGACCAATTTTTTAGGTCTTTTTCTATTTCAATTTGAAGTGTTTCTGAACATCCCATATCATCCGCCACTGTAACTTCATAAATTCCAGCTGAAAGATTATCAGCGATTGAGGAATTAGAAATAGCACCTGCCCAATCAAAAGTATAATTGAACCCTAAACCATCAATTTGCAAGACAATATGACCATCCTTTTCCAGGCAGCTTTCGTTTTGAGCAGCATAATCCAATGTCCAATCTTTTTGAACATTTTCTATTTCAATATTCAAAATATCAGAACAGCCCAAATCATCTAAGGCAATTATCTGATAATTTCCAGCAGGTAATCCAAAAGCAGCATCTGTCATGGATACCACCGGATCCCAGGAATAGCTTACATTGCCTTGAGCTCCATTAGTAAGCAATTGAACAGAACCAATACTTTGATCACATTGGTCATTCTCCTTGTTATCGATCGAAATATCTAGTGTACATGGAATAACATCACAATCCTTGTCAACCATCATATTTTCCATTGTATAAAGACAACCTACTGCATCCTGAATTGTCACACTATAGGTACCTTCAGTTAATCCTGTGGCTTGGTTTGTGGTAGAGATAAATCCATCCCAGTGATATAAATATCCTCCATTCGCCCCAGATACATTTAGGGTAAGGCTGCCGTCATTTTCTGTGCAGGTTTCCGGCATGATAATAAGCTCAACATCCCAGTCATCCAGTGCTTCAATTTCGATCTCAATACTAGCCTCGCAATCTCCATTCGAATGGACCAATGTATAAATTCCAGGGGTCAAATGAGTCATTGGGGTAAACCCTATATCTTCATTTTGATCATTATAAATTTGGTATTGAATATTGGTTTGTGAAATAATGGAACCATCACTTTCAGGACAAATGGGTTTGATAATTTGAACATCCGAAATATCCAGCCTCACTGGAGTCGGCGCTGTTAAAGTAATAGAAGTTTCTAATGAGCACTCAGTCAAAACATCCATAACCAACAACTCATAAGTACCTGAAGACAAATCAGTTGCATTAAAGGTATTTGAGATGTTTGGAGTCCACTGATATGCCAGCAATCCTTCATTTCCAATTACCTCTGCTTTGATTGAACCTCCCTTATCATTGCAGTCTGGCTGTGATATTTCTATACCAGCAAATTCCAGTTGGCAAAGAATCGGTTTTTCCTCAACCGTCACTTTTAAATAGGTCGTATCACATTGTGCCATAGAATTATTGAAGCACAATTCCAGGCAAATCAAGTCCGGAGAAGTTCCTAAATAACCAGTTCCAGGATGTAAGGTCACACAATTTTCATCAATATCACTTGCCATTACTGTCAGTATATTTCCTTCATCAATAATATTGGCAGCGGTTATGGATCCTGTAAAATCGAACAAGGTGCTATCAACACATACTTCTATTATTTCATTGATGAGCACTTCCATTGTGTCCTTGCATCCTATTTGGAGAATATCAAAAAAGATTTTCTCCTCACAATCCTGAATGCTTGGTACTGTAATGGTCAATTCATAATTGCCAAATGGTAAATTCGAAAATCCATTTGCTTCTAAAGTACCAAGATTTGGACTCAAATCTAAATCGTAATTACTTGGATCCAGTGCAAAGTCTATTGATATGGCACCTTCAGAAAGTCCACAACCTGTATTGTTTATTGAAAAGTCGTTGATTAAGATATTTGGACAATCGCAAATATCTGTAGCTGTAATTATTTGAGATTCGGAAACCAATTGTCCACAATCGTCGGTCGCGATCCAGGTTCGTGTAGTCGTAAAACCACAGTTATCCGAATTGGACAATGTCGTTTCAATGAATTCTAAATCCACATCCAAATCACAGTTATCCAATGCAGTTACGTTTGCAACTGGTGGAACAGTTTCACCATTAAACAAATCTATGGTCAAATCAGCTGGCACCCCTGAAAGTACAGGATTTGTATTGTCTATTATTTCCACGAAAATGCAAAATTGTGTCAAATTGCCACAGTCGTCTTCTGCTTTCCAACAGCATTCCAAACGGGCCAGATAACCATCTACATCACAATCCCCAATTATTGGCATTTCCATAAAAGAAATGGTAAGGTTATTGTCACATTCGTCTATCGCTTCAGCATCATTTTCATTGAAATTAAGGATATTGTCGCATTCAAAGATTAAAGTTTCCCCCTCCATCACACCTTGTAAATCCGGATGTATTAAAATAATTTCAGGAGCTGCATTATCTTCTGTCGTGATGGTTTGAGTCGCAATTACTTCATCCCCACAATTGTTCGTTGCTGTCCAGGTTCGAATGATTTTATCAATACAACCGCCATCCAAAAAGATTTCATTAAAATCAATGGTCACATCAAAGCAGGTTTCGTTCGCAGTCACATTTGCTGGGTCTGGGATATCTGTACAATCAACAGTAATATCATCTGGGACTCCCATCAATTCTAGTGGAATGATTTCTACATCTATTGTTTGCCCTGCAATGATGAAATTCCCACAATCATCTGTACCTGTCCATGTTCTCAGTATTTTGTAATTTGTGCAAGTATCTCCAATTATTATTTCTTCAAATTCTATTGCTATATCTGAGTCACAATCATCTGTAAACGAAGGATTCGCAGGAGTGGGTATTTCATCACAGCCAACTGTAATATCTAATGGAACGTTTGCTACTCCAGGAGGAGTCGAATCTGTAATAAATATGGTAATCGTTAGTATCGAACTATTGCCACAATTATCCTCAGCAGACCATTTTAAAGTGATTTTTTGTAAATAACCATCTTCCGTACAATCTCCATCTTCTTCTGATTTCATAAACTCCATCATTACATCCGGATCACAATTGTCCATCACCGAGGCATCATCTTCATCAAATGCTTCAGCTTGATCACATTCTATAGTTAGGGAACTACCATCTGTCAGATTTTCTAATAAAGGGTGAATTAGAGTAATTTCGGGAGCTGTATTGTCTTCCGTGTAAATCTTTTGAAAGTTCATGGTCATGTTGCCACAATCATCTGTAGCAGTCCACTTTCTAAGAATCATCTGCATACATGCTCCATCCATGATAATGGAATCTGTATAAGTCAACTCCACATCCAAATCACAATCATCAACAGCTTTGACATCTTCATTATCAGGCAAATCGTCACATTCAACTGTCACATCAGGAATTCCTATAATGACAGGTGCCACCTCATCCCCTGTTGAAATGGTTTGTGTATGAACAAAAGTATTTCCACAATCATCTGTTGCTGTCCAGGTTCTAATGATCTCTAAACCACCATCGCAACCACCTCCACCTGAACCACCATTTGTAGTTTCATTAAAAGAGATGCTTACATCATCATCACAATTATCAATTGCAGTAAGTGTTGGAGGATCTGTTATCTGTGGATCATCACAAGGCAGCACTACATCATTTGGTGGATTTACAAAACTCGGAGCCTGGTTGTCTACCATCCCTGCATCAATGTCTGATTTGACCTCCCCTCCTGCTAAAGTGAAAGCCTGTGTTTCGCCGGTATTGGGGGCGGCATCACTATCCAGGTCATCATCGCCTCCTTGATTTTGTGGAGAAAAATCCAGACCGTCTGGCGCATCGGGAAATTCAAATTTCACAGTATAGGTACCAGACTGGATATTTGTAAACTGATAAAATCCACTCGCATTGGTGGTGGTGGTTTCCAAAGTTGTAGCACCACTTAACAAGCTAACTGGAACGTTCGCCAAACCATCTTCTCCACCATCCTGAATGCCATTTCCATTACAATCTTTAAATACAAAATCGCCAATACTTCCAAAAGGCAATACAAAACCAGCACTCCAGGAATGATCACTTCCATCATTCGGATCAAAGGAGAATATAATGGTTGCTCCATTATTTGGATTGGCATCACTGTCCTTAGCATCATCATTGCCCTGATCTTGTAGTGTAATTTCGTAATCATCATTGCCAGTGGTCGAAGGGTCAAAGACCAAATAATAATCTCCGACAGGTACATCAGGGAATCCATAACTACCATCTGAGCTGGAAATTGTTGTAGCCACTAAATCATCATTATCATCAAATAGCGAGATAGTGACATCTCCGATACCAGGTTCACCGTTATCCTGAATTCCATCCATATCTATATCGTTCCACACAAAACCACCAATGGTCTCGGTTGGAATGAAATAACCGGCACTAATATTTGAAATGCCATCCTCTGGGTCGAATGAGAAGTCATCGGTTTGACCTGTATTGGGATCGGCATCGCTATCGATCGAATCATCACCAGCATTCTGAATCGTTCCTACATAATCTGTTACACCTCCAGTATTGGTGCTTTCATCAAAAACGATGTAATAGTCTCCTAATGAGACATTTGTAAAATCATAACTTCCATCACTGCTGGTAGTTGTATTTTGAATTTGTACATCGGTATTTGCATCATAAAGTGTTACGGAAACACCTTCAATGCCAGGTTCCCCCCCACTCTGCAAACCATCTTCGTTTGCATCTTCCCATACAAATCCAGAGACCGTTCCAGTGGGGGCAAAGTAGCCTGCATCAATATTGGATAGGTTTCCATTGTTGGGGTCGTAGTTAATCAATTTGGTGTTTCCTGTATCAGGGTCAGCATCACTATCAATAGTATCATCTCCTCCCTGGTCCAGAGGGGAACCATTGTAATTTGAAATACCAGAAGTATTGGTAGAAGCATCAAAATTGAGGATATAATTCCCCAATTCTACGTTGGAAAAAGCATAGTTACCTCCTGCATTTGTTGTAGTTGATTGGACAGTCGAACCATTGGAATTATTGATCAAGCTCACTGTAACACCTTCAATTCCAAGCTCTCCCCCATCTTGAACCCCATCTTGATCGACATCATCCCATACAAATCCACTTAATGTGCCCAGCGGAACAAAAAAGCCCGCATCAAGATTAGATAGGTTGTCACTGGAAGGATTAAAAGCAATTGGATCTGTTTGTCCATTTCCAGGGTTTGGATCACTATCTAAATTATCATCTCCTCCCTGATCTTGCGGAGAGCCATTGTAATTTGAAATACCATTGGCATTGGTAGATGGGTCAAATACAACAATATAGGTTCCCGGTGAAACGTCGATGAAATTGTAATTTCCAGATGCATCTGAAGAAGTGGTAGCAATAGTTGAGTCGTCACTATCATCAATTAAATCAATAGTAACACCTTCGATGCCGGGCTCTCCCCCATTCTGGATACCATCCTGGTTGATGTCATCCCATACAAACCCACTTATAGTCCCAACATTTTGGAAAAAACCAGCATCAAAGTCATCAATATCTCCATTTATAGGATCAAATGCAAAAGTAATGGTTTGACCATTTCCAGGATTAGGGTCTGAATCTAAAGTATCATCTCCACCCTGGTTCTGAGGAGAACCCTCATAGCTTGTAACTCCTAAAGTGTTAGTAGATTCGTCAAATTCTAGTAGGTAGGTTCCTGGCGGGGTATCATTAAAGGCATAATTTCCAGAAGCATCCGTTGTCGTAGTTGCAATTGTAGAACCATTGGAATCATCAATTAAACTTACAGATACACCCTCAATTCCAGTCTCGCCCACATCTTGTATGCCATCTTGATTGGTATCCTCCCAAACAAATCCACTGATGATTCCTACATTTTGAAAAAACCCAGCATCTACATCATTGGTATTGCCATTAATAGGATCAAAAGCAAATGTTGCTGTCTGTCCGGTCAATACGTTGGGGTCTGAATCTAAAGTATCATCCCCTCCCTGATCCTGAGGAGAATTTTCATAAGTCGTTATTCCACCTGTATTGGTGGATTCATCAAAGCTTACATAATAATTGCCTGCATCTACATTCGAGAAAAAATAATTTCCAGATGCATCAGAAACTGTGGCATCGACTTCCACATCACTGTCGTTGAATAATTTTACAGTAACTCCTTCTATCCCAGATTCACTACCATCCTGAATCCCATCTTTATTGGTATCCTCCCAAACAAATCCACCTATTCCCGCAACTGGGTTTACATTAAGTCCTGAAAAACCAAAATCATCGGAATTGCTTACATAACCTGCACTTCCAGTCTGTATTTCAATATAAGGCATTCCAGTAAATGCACCTCCAGCAATACTCCCGGCAATTTGAGCATCAGAATCTGTTTTATCGGGGTCATTGCCGTCTCCCACATCATTAATGGTGACAAAAAGGCTTCCGTTGAGTTGGGCAGTATTTGGGTCAAATTGTCCATTGGTACCAGCCACCAAATAATATGTTGTATTTGGGTTTAAGTTAGAAAAAGAAAACTGCCCTTTTGTATTTGTTTGAACCGTTTGCAAAACCGAACCCGTTTCATCATAGAGGCTAACATTGACACCAATTAAGGCAGGTTCACAGGCATCCTGGATGCCATCAGAATCTAAATCCTGCCAAACATAATCTCCAATTTGCAAGGGTGGATCATCTGCACACAAAACAACCAATCCTCCCAAACCATTTGCTTTCCCAAAATTGGAAATGCTTGAGTTAGTAGAACGGTACAACACATATCCGGGATTTTTAACTTCCCCAGTGGTATTGTTCATCCAGTTGATTCCACCTGAATTGAATAAAGTGCTATAGGGATCAGTTGCAGTAGTTGCCACCTCCCCTGCTCCCGGATAGAATGCCAAACCTCCCTGAGAAGTTTCTGCATGAGGCGGAGGCAAAATATTATCAGATGGTCCTGCAAAAATATCTTCATAGTAAAATTCCCCTCCTCCTGGACCTTGTGAATTGCCAGCCCCAGCTGTGGTTATGCCGCCAGCTGTACCATTGCTCTCCATTTCATAGGTTCCATTATTATTGTCTAATCTCAACAAGTCTCCACCCGAAACATTACTGTGTAAAGGAGCATTTCCAACCAAGGGCCAGTTTCGATAACCCAATTGGTGCCCTGCTCTATCGATAAATCCAGCAATGATAGTCCCGTCAATATCAAACTCCATTTCACCAAGTATGGGCTGGGGATAAACATAAAATGGACCAGAAGCAGAGCAATTAGGAGGTATTTCGTCTTTCCAGGGATACCAGCCTGAAAAGTCTTCACAATTGTCTGCACTCGCTGGCCAACCTTTGTCAAAATCCAAGGAACCATTGAATATTTCTGTAAAAGAATTGCCTACTTTTTTATATATGACTACAGATAAATCACTCTTGTTTTGGCTGGTAAAGGCATCACAGGTTCCACCTACATACACCGTATCTCGAAATACCTTGACAGCGAAAGGTCGGAATTCTCCACCAGTGCAATTGGGGTCTGGAATATCAAAAGATGCTACATCTCCTGAAGTAGGAGCCGTTCCTGAATTATTATCTGAATCAATGACAATGGAATAGAGTTTCTTGTCATGCATGTTGACAAACCAAATTTTACCATCTTCGGAAACATCCAACCCACCAATCCCCTGACGCCCAATTTTCGCATATGCTTCGGCATCATTAGAAGGATCATCTAAAATGGTGGGTAAGCCTCTATCGCTATTACTCGATATAGATCCAACATCCACACCTATACTTTCTACGTCTACAAATTGGGCAACAACGGGATTGCCCGGATCTGTCATGTCTATATGGTAAATTCCACCAATACCCAATGGCCCCAGTCCAACATGCCTTTTGATGAAGGCAGAGGTGTAAACAATTTTGGTACTTCTATGGTAACCCAGACCATAACAAGATCCCAATTCTTCAGCAGTTGCAATGTGATCTGGAAGAGGTGAAGTACCACTATCTTCCCAATTAAATCCAACTAAAACGTCTTCTGAGGCAGCCTCGGCTCCATTTGCCAGCGGGTCTCCATTCACAAAACAGGTTGCCACCATTGGAGGATCCGCTTCACAATAATCCTGAGGGTGGGTAAATGCTGCATGTGCATCACAACTAGGAGCTGTTATAAACTGAATCGCCCCTCCATTATCTCCTATAAATGCTTCCTGGTAGGATGGTAAATGATTGGGTACTATGAACTCTAAACGATATTGAGTACCATCATCCAATCCTGAAAAGAAATAATGCCCTGCTGTATCAGAAGTTGTGGTGCCAATCAACTGATTGTCACCATCTCCATCACAACCAAAAATATTGACAATAATATCTGGTAAATATCCAACCTGGTCATCACTCCCATTATAGTTGAAATCGCCAAATACCTGACCACCTATAGTTCCAGAGCCACCAGGACAGGGAGCAAGAAATTCACTGGTTCCTACAATAAAATGGTCCTTAGCAACCATTTCAAAAACCATTGCTTTGGCTTTATTCAATACCTCCTGAGCAAAACTTGCTTCAATTTTAATAGTGACAGGATATTCATTCGCCATTATGATTTTTGGGAAAAACAAAAAGCACCCCAACATTAGAGAAGCTAAAAAACGCAAGCCAGCTTTCCCATATAGCGTTTCGGACAATATTGACATATTATATTCCAATAGATTATTCCTGGTTAGGTAAAACGGAACTAAAAGGGTCATTCCCTGGGGAAGTCGAGATACCTTGGAGACCGGGGAGAATACGTTAAGTTTACTCATACCATCATGCTTTTTCGAAAATCCTGATAACCCTAGCATGCTCTATATTGAGGCTAGAGGGTGCACAGGCAAATATGCCGCACACACATGCAACTCCAGGTTTTTGAAAAAGGCCAGACTTCAGGGGGAAATTTGCTGAACCGTGTTCAACATGGGGGGTTGAATTACGCACTTGTAGAAACGCAATTGGGAGGAAGAAAGCTCTAAGAATTAGGGCTTTTAGAGTTAATTACAAGTGTATAATCAAATAGTATGCAAAAATTGTGTCAATATTTTCCAACCAAAGTATTTTCAAAATTTGTGTAGGCGTTTTGTGGGATATTTGCGTATTTTAAATGTTAAGCCCTGCTTTTTTCATCAAATTTCTGCTGGTCCACCTTTTTTTTCATTACATTTGAGCATTCTACCAAAAAGACCCGGAAATCAGTTTTTCACTTATTTAGTAGAAAAATCCATTCTTACAAAGTCCCGATCCTGGAAGCTGCATTTGATTAAGCGGGACTCTAGGTCTCACCAAAATTGATGAAATACAGTTGCTCTGGTTGCCAACCAGCGGACATTACTATTTCGGTTACGGACCGGAACGATTCATCACAATCAACCACAAAAAGAAAAACAAACACAGAAAGCAATGAACAAAATTTACACTCTTCTGGCTTTACTCCCCTTACTTTTCTGTTTGCCTTCATTTGGGCAAAATGTAACCCTTCAATACGAAAACGAAAATCTGGAAATTCAAGGTGCTACCGGCACTTATGAATTGGATCTGAATCTGGAAACCGATGCTCCCTTAACTTTGGGAAAAGGCAAATTGTATTTCGATTACAATGCCGCTGCTTTTGGAAACAATGCGGTAAGTAGTGGGAATATTGTATTGACTGTGCCTCCTACCTATTGGCTGGCACAAACCGACAATTTTACGGGCTCCCAAAATATTTATACCAATCCAAAAGTCACGGATGCAGGACCAAATAGTTTTGTTGTCACCTGGGATCAAGTGTTGGAAGAATCCTGCATGGATCAAATCCCTGCTTTTGGAAATGCTGACTTATTTCATTTGGAAATGCATTTTCAACCAAATGGCATCAACGAAACACCTGATTTGTGTTTTGTAGAAAATGCTGAAAATGAACTAAATACAGCATGTGGTCCTTTTGCCAATTGCACATTACAGCCTTCTGATTGCACAAATTCTCCTGGTTCTGAAATTGTAAACATCACCTATAGTTGCACCTCATCTGTATTTCCATGCGGTGGAGGTGTAGATGAAGACAATGACGGCATTTGCTCTGGGGAAGATTGTGATGATACCAATCCAAATATTGGAGGAGTTGGATCCCCATGTGATGATGGCAATGCTTGCACAGAGAATGATGTGTTTGATGAGTATTGTAATTGTTCGGGAGAATACAAGGATTCAGACAATGATGGGGTGTGCGACGCTTTTGACGCTTGTGAAGGTTTCCATGATAGTATTGATATGAATAATAACGGCATTCCAGATGGATGTGAAAATGGTGCAGATCCAAGTTGTATCAGTTTTTGGTATACACCTTCTGATAAAGCCATAGCTTGTGATGCAACTCCGGTTTTTGATCAACCTGGCGGACAGGATCATTGTTGCTCCAACCCTAATTTGACTTTTTCCTACCAAGATAATTTTTCGGGTACTGGCTGTAATTTCAAAATAGAAAGAATCTGGATAGGCACTTCCGAATGTGGAAATATGAAAACGGTTAAGCAGACTATCACTTTGGTGGATACTGAGGCACCTACTTTTGTTATAGATCACGAATTATTTGATGAATCCAATGACGGAGATACTTTAAGCATGGATTGTTCTGATAATTTACTGATCGTACCCAATACAGTGACGGCAATTGACAATTGTACCGACGATCCCAAAGTAGAAATGTTCGACGAGATAGAAGATGGTTTTTGTCCAAATGACGGTTATGTAAAATTATTGTATTGTTATTGGGTAGCCGAAGACAATTGTGGCAATCGAGATACCTTTGATATTTGGGTGACTTTTACAGATACCACTGCACCTGAAATTGAATGCCCGGATGACATTGTCATTCAATGCTTTGAGTCCATTGCCCCATCTGTGACTGGAGAACCGACCGCAACAGATGATTGCTCAAGTATCCAATTGACTTACGCTGATGTGGTAGTTTCAAGTACAGCGTGTGAGGAGATTTTAGAAAGAACCTGGTATGCAAGCGATGAATGCCAAAATGTCGATTCCTGCAAACAAATTATCACAATTGTCGATACAACACCTCCAGATATTACTTGTCCAAATGATGTAACCGTAGATTGTGATGATCCAACAGATCCAACAAATACTGGTATAGCGACAGCAGCTGATCTTTGTGGAACTGTAACCATCTCTAATAACGATCAATATCTTTTTCTAAGTGACTGTGAACAAAAAATTGAGCGTACCTGGAATGCAGAAGACAATTGTGCTAATGAAATAGAATGTCTGCAAATCATAACGATTCTTGACTTAACAGCCCCAAGCATCTCCTGCCCGGATAATACATCTGTGGAATGCCATGAAGGTGCAAATCCAGATGATACTGGTTTCGCATCAGGAACTGATAATTGTGATCTCAATTTGGACATTACTTATTCGGACGATACGACCATATTTAATATTTATTGCGATTATTTGATTGACCGCACATGGACATTAACAGACAATTGTGGAAATACAGACCAATGTATCCAATCCATTAAAGTGGATGATACAACTCCACCAGTTATTGAATGTCCCTCAGACCTTACAATTGAGTGTGATGAATCCAGTGCTCCAGACAATACTGGGATAGCAGTAGCAAATGATTCCTGTGATCCAGAATTAACCGTATGGTACGAAGATGCAGTAGAAACTGGCCCCTGTACAACCATTATCACGAGAACCTGGTTCTCGACTGATAATTGTGGAAACTTGGGGCAGTGCAATCAAATCATCACCATTTCAGATTTCACACCTCCCATAATAGGATGTCCTGATGACAAAACAGTGGAATGCGACGATTCTTTGGAACCCGATTTCACTGGATATGCCAATGCCAATGACAATTGTGATCAATTTATTTCGGTCACTTATGAAGATGTCAGCAATACAAACAGTGATTGCGAAACTGTTGTGACCAGAACCTGGACCGCGGAGGATGATTGTGGAAATCAAGCCACCTGCGAGCAACTAATTACCATTTCAGATTCCTCTGAACCAATCATTTCCTGCCCAGACGATGTTGTTTTAGAATGTACAGATAGTAGTGATCCAGCTTTTACAGGTGAAGCGACAGCTACTGATAATTGTGACCCAGATGTCCAAATCTCTAATTCTGATGAAGTTACCACTTTTGATCCATGTACCTATCAAATAACTCGAACATGGCTAGCGACGAATAATTGTGGATTAACCGCAACCTGTGTACAAATCGTTATGGTGACGGATCTTTCCGCTCCTGAGATCATTTGCCCTACTGACCTAACTATCGATTGTGACGCTTCCTTAGATCCTTCAAACACTGGAAATCCAACGGGTAATGATAATTGCGATTTGGACTTGATCTTTTCTTTCCAGGACAAATTGACGGAAGTTTCAGAGTGCGAAAGCTATATTACAAGAACATGGATCGCTGAAGACAATTGCGGAATTTCTACTACATGCGAACAAATCATTACTTTGATTGATATGACCCCGCCAATAATTAGCTGCCCTGATGATACCATAGTGGAATGTGACGCGCCCCATGAACCCAGCATTACAGGAAATCCTTCCATTATAGATAATTGCGATACCCTTTTGACGACCACTTACAATGATGAAATTTCATTCCCGAATGAATGCGAAACAATCGTCACAAGAACCTGGACAACTTCGGATGATTGCGCAAACGAATCCTCCTGTGTACAAACTATTACGAAATTAGACACTACCCTACCCACCGTTCTTTGTCCACAGGACATTACAATAGAGTGTACAGACTCCACAAACGTGGCGAATACAGGCGAACCCTTTGCTTTTGACAATTGCGATGCACAGCTCGACATTTCCTTTGATGATGTCATCACCAACCCTTCAGATTGTGAGACCATCGTCGAAAGAACCTGGAAAGCTGTGGACAATTGTGGAAATGAAGGAGACTGTGTTCAAAAAATTACTTTGACCGATTCTACTGAACCCGAGATAATTTGCCCTGAAGATGTGGTCGTTGAGTGCAATACCACCTACGACCCATCTGTAACGGGCAGTGCCATGGGAGCAGATAATTGCGATTTGGATTTAGTCATCACTTTTGAGGATGAAGCACAGCCTTTCAATGATTGCGAAACGGTTATCAACCGAACATGGACAGCTACAGACAATTGTGGCAATGTGCTCAATTGTATTCAACAAATAAAAGTGACAGATACCACCCTTCCTGAAATAACGTGTCCGGCAGATATGACCATTGAATGTGACGCAGGTATAGACCCAACTGTCTCTGGTGAACCTACTGTTTCGGATAATTGCGATACCAGTTTGGTCGTCACTTTTGTAAATGAAACCAACTTCCAGGACCCCTGTACGCATATTTTTACCAGAACATTTACAGTGGAGGACAATTGTGCAAATACTGCTGATTGTAGTCAAGTCATCACCATTTCAGATACAACCACCCCTGAAATCACCTGCCCTGACGATTTGACTATTGAATGTGCGACAGATGCAAGTCCATATACATTGGGATTTGCAACTGGTACAGATAATTGTGATCAGGACTTGGTCATTAGTTGGTTTGATGAGGTAGAAGAACCTGATTCTTGTACACGGATTCACTACCGAACCTGGAAGGCAATCGACAATTGCGGTAATGTAGATTCCTGTATGCAGGTGATAACTGTAACGGATACTTCTCCCCCTATCAATCAATGTCCTCAAAATGTGACAATTCAATGTGATCAGAGCTCAGAACCCGGAGATGTAGGCGAGCCTGTCGTTTTTGACAATTGCGATCAATTTTTGGATTTAACTTACCAGGATTCTATCACTGCGCAGGATGGATGTACAACCATCATCCGTCGGGTTTGGTCAGCAATGGATAACTGTGGAAATGTAAGCGATTGCCAGCAATTTATCACACTGACTGACAGTGGAGAGCCAAATGTGGAATGTCCAGCTGATATTACAGTAGAATGCAATACATCGATAGCGCCTGACTCTACTGGTATGATGACAGCCTCAGATATTTGCGATGCTGATCTGGAAATTACTTTCATGGATAATGTCGTTCAATTATCTGATTGTGAATCCATAATAACCAGATTTTGGATGGCTTCAGATAATTGTAATAATGTAACCTCCTGTGAACAAATAATTACCATTACAGATAGCACCCAACCAGAATTGATTTGTCCTGAGGATATTACAATAGAATGTACCCAATCGACTGATCCATCGATTACAGGTTTTGATACGACCACTGATAATTGCGATTTCCATATAACCGTAAATTATTCAGACGATACCCTTTTTGTAGATGATTGTTCACTGATTCTGGGAAGGTTATGGACCGCAATTGATGATTGTGGCAATCAAACTACATGTGCACAAACTATTACTGTTGATGATGATGAAAATCCAGAACTGTTTTGTCCGGGTGAAGTGACCATTGAGTGTAATTTGGATCCAAGTCCGTATTCACAGGGTTTTCCAACGGTAACAGACAATTGTGATGCAGATATTTCGCTTTCCTGGCAAGATGAAATGATTATCCTAAACGCCTGCGAAACTCAAATTAATCGTGAATGGTCGGCTATTGATAATTGCGGGAACATTACCACTTGTACCCAAATATTATTAATCGTTGATTCTACACCACCAGTAAACAATTGCCCTCCAGATGTGTCAGTCAATTGTGATGTAGCTGTTGACACAACTCAAACTGGCGAACCATTTGCCTTCGATAATTGTGACGCACAACTCGAAATTTGGTATAACGACGAGGTAGTTAGTCAGGATTCCTGTCAAACATTGATTCAAAGAACCTGGAGCGCCGAAGATGATTGTGGAAATATCAGTCCATGTGTACAATTTATCACAGTTACAGATACATCTGAACCTGAGATTTCATGTCCAGGAGATGTGACAGTCAGTTGTTCTTCCGACTTCAGCCCTGTAGTTACAGGACTGCCAACAGGGGATGATAATTGTGATATTGGGCTGGATTTACAATACGATGATCAAACTACAGGCGATGATTGTAATCAATTGTTGAG
Source organism: Saprospiraceae bacterium (assembly GCA_041941305.1). Lineage (GTDB taxonomy): Bacteria > Bacteroidota > Bacteroidia > Chitinophagales > Saprospiraceae > JANSWP01. Next base: position 242,779 of record JBGTQJ010000003.1, on the reverse strand, counting down.
CAGGACCTGGAGTGTGACAGATGCTTGTGGAAACACCACTTCCTGTGTACAATTAATCACTTTGACAGATAATGAAAGCCCCTCGATGGTTTGTCCAGCCTATATCACCATCAATTGCGAGGAGAGTACTGATCCTGGATCTACTGGAGAAGCTACAGCCATTGATAATTGTGGCAGCCCAAATATCATTTTTGCAGATAGCCTTGATCAACTCAGTCCATGCGAATACGATATTTACAGAACCTGGGCAGCAGATGATGGCTGTGGAAATTCTGTAAGTTGCCTGCAAGTAGTCAAAGTATTGGATTTGGAAGCACCTGAAATAGGTTGTGCCCCTGATGTAACTGTAGAATGTGATGCATCAACAGATCCCAATGATACTGGATTCCCATTGTTCTCCGACAACTGCGATCAAAATTTGACATTGGAATATCAAGACAACACGGTTGTTTTGAATGATTGTGAAACTGCCATTCAAAGAAACTGGACAGTGACCGATCATTGTGGGTATACCAAATCCTGTTTACAAATCATTACCATTACAGATTCTCAAGTCCCCGAAATTACATGTCCTGGCAATACGGTTTTGGAATGTGATGACATTACTGACCCAACGATGACCGGTGAAGCCTCAGCAATAGATAATTGTGATAGCGATGTGGAGATCTACTACACGGATGACATCCAACAAGTTTCCGATTGTGAATACATCATCAACCGAACCTGGGGCGGTGCAGATAATTGCGGAAATGAAGCGACTTGTATCCAAATGATTACAGTCACTGACCAAACTCCCCCTGAGATCACCTGCCCAGATGATATTGCTGTGCCCTGTGATGGTCCTACGGATCCTTCAGTGACTGGAATGGCGACTGCATGGGATGTCTGTGACCAAGATGTTCAAATAAGTTATGCCGACCAGCAAATTACAGGTCCAGGCTGTGCAGGTACCATTGAAAGAACCTGGACGGCTATTGATGATTGTGGCAATACTGAAACTTGTGTTCAAATCATTTCTATAACGGACAGTGGATTGCCTACTATTAATTGTCCCCCGGCTTTGACGATTGAATGTGACGGTTCTACTGACCCTGGTGATACAGGCGAACCATTTGCATTCGATAATTGTGATCCAACTGTCGAATCGACCTATGAAGATGAATTGATTGTATTGAATGCCTGCACCAACGAATTGAACAGGAACTGGAAAGCGACTGACGATTGTGGTAATGAAGCGATTTGCGTTCAGGTCATTACAATTACTGATTTAACGGTACCAACAATTACCTGCCCAGCAGACACTACACTGGAATGCAGTTCTCCTATTCCGCCCTCAGTAACTGGGATTCCTTTTGGAACTGATAATTGCACCTCCAATATGCCTTTCACTTTTGTAGATGATACAACTTCGGTGGACGATTGCACCTGGTTAGTCGCAAGAACATGGACAGGGACGGATGATTGTGGCAATGAAGCGACTTGTTCGCAAAATATAACTTTGGTAGACACCACTAATCCAGAGTTGGAATTCAATTCTCCAACTCTAAATGGTCTTTCCAATTGCGATACCATTACCTTGGAATGCAGTAGTTTAGACTCATTGGGTACTCATTCAGTAATAGCCACAGACAATTGCGATGCTGCTCCGAATGTGGATTTTGAAGTCCACTCAGTTCCGGGAGATTGTGTAGTTAATGGTATTAAAGAAACCAATACTTACACCTGGTATGCTCAGGATGCCTGTGGCAATGCAGATACCCTAAAAGTCACTATCATCATTACAGATACAACTGCACCTACCATCACTCCAAATCATCCGATGATCAATGGAGCACAAAATTGCGACACTTTAATTATTGATTGTGAAAACTTCTGGTTCCTTGGAGAAGATGATGTGATAGTTGCTGATAATTGTGGAGATGTAACCGTTACATTTGAAGAAGAAATTGACCAGCAAGATTGTAGCACAAATGGAGGCTTAATTTCAAAAATGACCTGTCAATGGATTGCAGAGGATGATTGCGGAAATGCCGATACCTTAAAATTGGTTTTTGAAGTAATTGACACTACTGCCCCTGTGTTAATGGGTGTACCTTCAGATACTTCTTATTGGTGTGCAGATATTCCAGATCCTGCAATGGTTACGGCTACAGATGGATGCACTGGTGATCCTGAGATATGGTTGAGTGAAACGGTCAATCCTCCAATGGGTGGAGGTACCTGCGAATTGATTCGTGAGTGGACTGCCAGCGATGATTGTGGCAATTCTGTCACCGGAACCCAAATCATTACCGTTTTGGATTGCATTGGTTGCTTCATGCCATTGAATCCATACTTTATTGATTTCCAGGGAGCATTGGTGGATGAGCAATCCAATTTGATGTGGGAATTCACCGCAGTAACCAAGCCTCATTTATTTACCATTCAAAGATCTGCTGATGGAAAGAGCTTTGTGGACATTGGAGCACAGGATGGAAGAATTAGCTTTAACAAAGATTCTGATATTTACTACTTTACAGATGAAGCACCTCGAACAGGTAATAATTTTTATCGAATCCGTGCATTGAATTTGGCAGATGTGGCGATTTTTTCAGATACCATATTGCTGCGTCACCTTGCGGATGAAAAAGCCAGTTACCAAATTTATCCTAATCCAACAACTGATGAAGTAAATTTGGAATTCTTAACAAACCTAGACGCTGAAGTAAAGATTACCGTGAATAACGAATTGGGACAAATTCTGATGGATGAAAACCTTCCAAAAGAAACAGTTGTCAAGGTATTGGACTTCAAAGATTTGCCAGCAGGAGTTTATTTTATCAGTTTGGATTTTGAAGGGCAACGCAGGAAAATAGAAAGGGTTGTCAAATTAGATTGATTGAACAAACCAATAACTATGTGTTTGGAGCTTAAAGAAAAGCTCCAAACACTTCAAATAGGAACCTAATTCACATAAACTTCATACCTGTAAGTGATGATTTTTTTATCATTTGGAGGTATTTCTAAATTCCACTGAACCAGATTATTTTGATTCAATTCATTTAAATTTTGAGTGGTTTTTATGATTTCCCAATTTTGACTGGAGCTTTCAATCACTGTTCCCAAAATTTCTCTACGGATCAACATTTGAACAGTTTGGTTTTTCAAATTATGGATTTCAATATTTGCTTCAACGCTTACCAGGTCATCATACCCCCTTGCATCCCGCTCCCTGGCAATTTCTACATCAGAATCGTTTACAATGATATTTGGTGATACAGACATTTTAACAACGCATTGCTTGTTGATGGGTGTAAACTTCAGTTCTCCTTGACTTACAAGTAAAGAAACTGCTCGATTATTCAGGTTTTTTTTAAAAAAAACCGAACCTGTTGTTAAAGGAACATTTGCATTATTCTTGAATTTTAAAGAATGCCAAACATAATTAATTTCGCTTTCTGCCTTATTTCCAGAGTGCCTGGTTTGATCTTTATTAGGTTGTAAATCAACAACATAAACATCTTCATATTCGCTTTGCATTGAAAAAATGGGAAGGCTTGCCCTATCTCCTACTCCTAAAGACACATTGTCCAATTGATATAAAAAAATATCGTCTTGACTCTGTTCTTCTATTGTTGGAGTCATATTATTGCCATAATGCTCAACATACCTTGTAAATCTTTGCGAAGTCCCCACATTTAACATTGGAGATTCTTGAGTACTATTTGGATCATTCAATTTTGCAATTAATTCAATAACTCTGAGTGATTCTAACAAAGGTTCTCCTATTGTTGCGTATTGAAAAACGGGTATTCCAACTGCAAGGTTTATTGTGGCTTTTTCCAGAATTTCGATATCATTCACGATGCTGGCAACCAGCTTTAATTCAAGATTATTATCTGCTAAAATATTCAGGAAATAATTAGGCGTCCAGGTAATTCCCTTTTGGAGATAGGACAATTGGATCAATTGATTAAAAGCATTCTCTTCAAACTCCAAAACCAATTCATTTTTCTTTGATTTATTAGTCAAAACTGGTGTGTCAACAAATTCAAAATCATTTATTTCATTCAACGCAATAAATTTCCATTTACCCTCAGATTCTAAAATTAGGTCCCCAACATTTAATATTTTACCCCCTGGACTAGCCTTTTTTTCAATTGAAAATATGGTACCTAAAATTTGTTTTCCATTTTTCAGTTGAACTTTTATGGTTTTCCCTTTATTAGCCGAAAACAAATTCCACAAAGTCTCAATATTATTTTCGTATTCCTTTTGCTTTGAGATTTTAGAAACGATGGAATTGCCAGGGCTATTTACTTCAACTGTGCCAAAAATGACGTGATTTTTCACATATTTATTTTTGCCCGGATACCTCTTATACTGTTCATTTACTGTTTGGTTTTCTTCTTGTGTAGGATGAATGGTTAACAGTTTATCAACAATATCACAATTGCCTTCTTTTTCCACAAACACGGTGGCATCTTTAAAAATAGTTAATGTTTTAACTTTTAAATCACATTGACCAAAAGCTAAGTGAAAAGAAAAAATCAAAAGAATAGAAAGAATCTTGTTTTTCATATTTGAATACTGTTTTAGTTACAAACTTGGTTAAGATTTACTTTCAAATGCTTTTAGATAATTTCTCCTATTTGGTTCTAAAAAGACGCCTTCGCCAGAAAAATGGTTGGTCTAAAATGTGGCGAAATAACTGTAAGAGTATGTTGAAATTTTTTCATTCCTGGATGTCGCAATCAAAAACAGGTAGATCAAATATTGAATTAGGCAAAGCCAGCTTGCCTCCAGGTAGCTCTACAAAATAATCGGTCCATAAGGCACTCGTTTCGCTCCTGCTATCTGGTTGGTAATAATCAGTTGAAATAATCTGGGCTCCGCTTTCAAAAGCAGCCGTTCGTCTACTTGAATCCCCACTTCGAGCTTCTTTGGTATCTGCATCTGCGCGGGTTCTTACCATATATCCTTTTTGCACCAAATCCTGAATTCGTCCAACAGTTTCCCTTGGATTGTCAATTTTAATAAAAGCAGCATGATCGGCTCCCTCTTCCGCAAAAACAAACATAGTTCTACCCATCAATGAAGGGTGTCCTTCCAAATAATCATTTCCCTCATCTCCTGTGGCAAGCATCACAAATAATACTTTTCCTCTACTTTCTCCAAGAGTTGGCCAATTATCAGAAAGTATGGCTTCGTTCAAAGTACTATAGCTCCCAAGAACATCATTTGGAGTAATTACCCTTTCCAGGCTTTCTCCGAAAATGTCCTTGATTTCCTGGTCTATACTTTCCAATGCTGTTTTATCAAAAGGAATCGTTTCAGTCAAGCCCATTCCAGGTAACATTGCATTGGGATTGTCTTCTTTAGGTTCTACCAAAATTATCAATGGAAGGTGATTGGGTTTGCTATCTGACCAATCTTTCACTGTTTGCAGCGCATCTTTAAATGTCAAATGGTGACTTAAATAATCAAAGTCTGGATAGTGCAACATTTTCAGACCAGGCACATCCAATGCAGGCTCACCAGAAGCAGGAGATTCGCCAACAAATGCATTTCCCATACGATTGGAAAACAAACCACCTTCCGGATCATAAAAAATATCCAATTCAATACTTCGGATGCCAAAATCCTCGAATTGTTTTGTTATGGGCACGTGATCGTAATCCCAATCTTCTGGTGAAAAGCCATCTGGCAAGTCAACAGGCGGAGTCTGCAACATTTGAAAAATAGGCTCATAAGTACGTTTTCGATAACTGTTGTGACTACCTAAAATCTGCAATTGATTGATTTTGAGGCTGTTAATTTGTTCTTCACAGCTTGGTTCAATTGATTCCTTTTCACAGGCGGTGAATAACATAAATAAAGTGAAAGTAAGCGTAGTAAAACTCATTAGATTTTTCATTTTGATAAAATTTTAAGTTAGTAAAAAAGAGGGTTAGTAGCAATTGAGTATTTCAATTGGTCATTTGGAGTAAAGCATTAACACTGCTTTTTCTTTATTTTCCTAAAGTCCAGGAAAGATGAAGTTGAAGGGATTCGTTTGAGGGATTCGCACTAAAATTAATATAATCAGGTTTTATTTTTTGAAATTGAAATCCAAGGCTGTTTTGTTGTTTTTGATTGAAAACTGTCACTGCTTTATTCAATTTATTTATTGCCAGGACTTTCAAAATCATAGAACCTGCTATCATTCCCCAACCTAGTCTGGATTGCATTTTGCCCCTTTTGATGAGTTTTTCATATTCTTTAGAAGGCGTTCTGTTATTGGTTTTTTCTGTTAAAAAATTCTGTTCCTCCCCATCTCCAAATAATCCAGCCAAGGCGACTCCAAAACCATAACCAATATCTTCAGTTGCATCAACGAAACCTGCTTTGGTTTTTGTTACCAAACCGGCAATAATCAAAACCCCGCCAGTGGCGCCAACAATACCATTAAATGCATTAAGGTTGGAATAGGTCTGATATTCCTTTTTTGCGACAGGATTGGAATTCATAAATTTTATTAAATCGCGATTAACCTTATACGTTTTGCCATGGATGGAAAACTTTCTTAAGGATAGTAATTTAATGGTATCCGGGGATAAATAAGCTGACTCTTGAGCAGATGCAGATGGAATAAAAAAACAAATAACTGTGAAGGACAATAGACTTAAAATTAGGTTTTTCATAACGAGAAGATTTTTTGTGAAAGAATTTTTGATGTTTCCCCAAATCAGCAATTATTTTCTTTCCCGATTTGGATATCACAAAGGTGTGGTCCATTGCCTCCTGACCTTCTTGAATTTTGTTCCAGCCTTCTTGAATTTTGTTCCTAGGGTGAGAAAAAAATAAGGAATATTGTTCCAAATTAGAAAACTAATCCATAATAAATAACTAATTATCAATCACTTGCATGTTCCATGCCCTATCTTTTAAGGCAACACCTTTTCCTACCCTCAATTTCCCTCGCTCAAGGTGTCACCTTAAAAGATAGAGCTGTTGAGGTGATGCCTTGGATAAAGGATAGCGAAGGGCAAAAAGGTGTCGCCTCAAGCGATGGCCATTCCTCACTGATTACGAAAATCAGTTGGTGAGATTTTGAAATTGTCTTTGAAACATTTTGAGAAATAATTGGGATCCTTAAATCCAACTGCATAGGCAATTTCAGAAATGTTCAACGCAGCTGCAGTTTTCAATAAGGATTTAGCCTTGTGAAGTCTTATAGATGTGATAAATGGGGATACGGATTCCCCGGTAAGGGCAGTTATTTTTCGGTGAAGTTGGGTGCGACTAATATTCAATTTTCTGCACAATTGTGGGACGGTCCATTCCTGGTCAATTCTTTCTTCTATGATTTGGCGAATTTTTAATAAAAAGGCATCTTCTTTTGCGAAATCCAAATCTTCAGAAATCTGCTCCGGTAAATGATGACCATAGCGTTTCAAAAATCGACTTTTTAAGGCTAACAGATTTTTTAAAACAGCAAATAACTCTCTTTTGTCAAATGGCTTTGGGATATAGGCATCGGCTCCTCGCACCAATCCTTCCAGACGATTTTCAAAACCCGCTTTGGCAGTGAGCAAGACAATTGGAATGTGGCTGGTTCTTTCATCTGCCTTTAGCATTTCAAGCACCTCGAAACCATCTTTTTTCGGCATCATAACATCACTGATAATGAGGTCTGGCAAGAGTTCCAAGGCTTTATCCACTCCTTCTGCTCCATCATAAGCAATCTTCAAATCATATTCAGCTGTTAATAATTGTTGTAAATAACTGGCAATGTCCAGATTGTCTTCGATAATGAGCAATATTGGCTTGTCACCATCCAAAATCTGGTCCTTTTGAACCAAAGATGCTGATGAGACCGCTCCTTCAAATGTACTTTTTTCAATTGGTTTTGCGAGCACAGCTGGCTCCAACCCTTTTTCCTCATTCCCAATTTTCAAAAGGGGTATAAATACTGAAAAGATAGTCCCTTTACCGACGGTACTTTCTACCTCAATCTGCCCTTGAAGCAATTTCACCAATTCCTGCACCAAAGCCAGTCCGACTCCTGTTCCTTGTTCTTTGGAATAAGCAGATTTAGCCAGGTAAAACCTTTTAAAAATATTTGGCAACTCGGCTTCTGCTATTCCAATCCCCGTGTCCTTCATCTGAAGTATTAATTGGTTACTTTCTGATTTAACTGTAAAATACACCTGCCCACCTTCAGGCGTAAACTTGATTGCATTTGACAATAGATTGGTAACGATTTGGGTCAATTTCTCTTCGTCGAATGCCATATCCAAAGTTGTCTGTTCTGTTAAAAATTGGAGGTTTATTTTCTTGGATTTTGATTGGAATCATATATAAATACATCAAAGTAACTTCCATTACCGGTTCTTAATATCCAATCCTTGATATCAAATTTTAAATTGTTTTGAATTTTGATTCGTCCCCAAAAGATACTGTATGGTTCATCAAGTAGTTCTTTTTGATAAGGTAAAAAATCATCCATTAGTGTTTCGGAAAGTATAGAATTGCTATCGAGAGAGGGAGAAGTTTCCTTAAGAACATATAAACAACTATTTAAGTCATTATATTCCTCAATTAAAGAATCAAATATGTAGATACAGGTGGTATTTGAACCAGAAACTTTAGTGGATTGAGACTGAAGAAAGGAACAACAAAACAGTAATATAAAAAATGTGGGTAATAGACGAAAATTGCTCATAGATCGCCGTTTTGGCTAGCTAAAGGTAATATTCTTGTAGGGTATCGCATAGCGATGAAAAAACGCCGCCTGAAGGCGGCTTAATTCTTCTATAGAGGGAAGTAATTAGATGATTTTTCGAGAAAAAATCATCTAATTACTTCCCTCTATAAAACTTTTTAGGGCTCTTCTATACCCCCGACATCACTTTCATCATAAACAATCCAAAAATTACAAAGGACCAATAAAAGGTGTATTTCCAACCTAGGCTAATTTTATTCACAGCATGACTTTCATTCTTCGCAAGTTCACTGTCAAGGATTTGATTTTCAAGATTTGAAACCTCCTCCTGCTGAATTCGAAGAATTCCGATTTTCTCCAAAACAACACCGATGAGATGGGTACCAAAGCCCAAAAACAAGGAAAGAATCAAGCAACTAAGCGCTCCTCCAATAAAGGAACCGAATGAGTAGACTACAGCATAGGAGGAAGAAAAATCCATATTGTCCAGAAAGCCATAAATCCCTCCAAGGATTACTGTCGTTAAGATAGTATTTCGTATAGTTATTTTCATCATTTATCCCAACTGCCACTCAGGTAATCTGGTCAAATAAAATAGTAAATTAAGAATCTGGTCCGGTACTTCGAGAAAATACAAATTCCATGTCCCATCATCAAAGTAGTTTTCAGGAATTTCTCCTTTGAAATATTGAACTGCCGTTTCGAGATTTCCGGTGTCCAAACTGGTATTTAGAAAATGTTGTGTTAAGGCTTCGGTGACTACAACCGGGTCATTGGAAAGGTTCGTTAAGTCAATTGCTAATTGCCGCAGTTTCGCGCGCGCATTGTCATTGTCTCCTATCATTCTAAAGAGGAACTCTTGCATAAATGACCAGCGAAGGGTTAAGGTGTTTTCATTCATCCAGTTTCGCTGACCTGGCCAACCAGCAACATCCACAGGGCTAAAAATCCTTTGTCCCAATTGCTCTGTCCAATAAGCTAAATATTCCAAGGTCTCTGAATCGTAGTCTTCATCGTATAACAAACCAGCAACACGAAGCATGCTATTGAAACTTTGATAAGGGCTTTTGATTTTCGCATTGATAAAGCGTTCTTCAAAAAAGTGCTCACTTCTAAACAATGCCCTGAATACAGGTTCCAGTTCCCAGTTATTGTCTTTAAAGATCGTAGCGAGTTCAGCTACTATGACTTCATCAATTTCATCATGAACAAAATGCTTGTATATTTTCCCACAGATGTAGTGAGAGACTTGTTCGCTTCGGAGGGTAAAAATCAATTCATGGACATCGTCGTAGTTCCAGTTTCCGGTTTGTCCAAAGATGGTTTTCTGGCCATTATCGTGGTACATTGGCGCGAAAACAGGCATTTCACAATTGTAGTAATTTTGGACCCAACCAGTCAAAGCCCTTGACACCTCAACAATATCCTCCTGCGTATAACCATTATTTTCTCCCATTGTAAACAACTCCATCAACTCACGGGCATAATTTTCGTTTGGTTCATCTGCAATATTTTGATCACCATCCAGATAATGAAGCATTGCCGGATTCTTTCCCATTTCTTCAACAAAATTTCTGAAATTCCCCAGAACGTTGGTGTGGATCAAATTGTAGTAAGCCCACATATAAGAGGTACATTCATACACATCAATTTCAGTAACAAAATGATTGTGCCAAAACATAGCCAACTTACTCCTCATATGTTCTTCTGCTGAAGGCATTTCTCCAACCCATCTAAGAATCAATTCATACTGATGCTGGCGAAACAAATCATCATCGTCATTGTAATCTGCCCAGGTCCAACTTGCCCAGGGGGGAGCCACCGGGTTGGGCAGGTTTAAAATAGAATCAAAAATATTATCAATAAAAGATGCGGGGTCTAAAACCAATGCAGCATCTATTTCTGCTTTGGAGGCGCCATATCCCAGTCGATGGTATAAATGCTGGATTCGCTGTGCATTCCAGGGTTTGTCAACCGAAGATTGATAAGGATCCAATGTATTGAGTATCGTATGTGTGGCAACCATTTTGGTGAATTATTTTTTCTCAAACTTCTTTTATTCAGTTGTTCAAAATAATTCAAAATAGTTGAAGTCTGAGTTTCTTTGGGTCATTCTTGGAGGATAAAATCAACTTTGAACAATTTTTAAACAACTTTTGAACACCTATTTAAGATTGGGGTCTCAAATTATTGTTTTTTTTATAAAGTGAAAAATGCCTTCTAAAAATTTAACTCAAAATGCAATCTTTTGAGAATAGTCGTAACTTTGTGAAAAGAGCTACCCACAGATAGAACCTACAGAGAAAATTGCACATTATTTAATGCAACATGAAAGATTTTTTTGCAAGAATTAACGACTTTCTATTTGATTTTCTTGGGTTGATTTTGCCTGGAGTAGTGTTACTTATTTTGCTTTTCCTACCCCTATATGTGATCAATTTGGATCTCGTTGTAGTTTATGACTTCAATGACTTCTTTGTCAAGCTCAATGAAATAATCATTCGTAAAAAAGATAGTTTTTGGGTTCAAAACACTGCTGCCTTTGCATTTATTTTATTTGTAATCATCTATTTGATAGGGCATAGTTTAAAGGTATTTTCCAAAATTCAATACCGTTTATTTGAGTCTTTTGTAAACAGGACCTTGAAGCCTGCATTAAAAAAGTTGATTAGCACTAATACAAAGATCGAAAGCGGCCTTCGGTCTTTTTTGCAACTTCCAACAATCGACTATTTATTCGAAATATTCAGAAAAACCTTTTCCTTTTCTCATAAGGATTATTATTCAGATTCAGAAAATGCAAGGAAGGTCGTTTTGGAAAAGATAAAAGCCAATTACGATAAAGATTTTGGTGAGGATTGGTATTCTCTGTATAAGTTTGCTTCCATCATTATTGAAGAAGAAGGACTGAAATCAAAAGCTTATACTTATCTGGCGAAGTACAACTTTTATCGCTCTTTGGCATTTTTATTCTTGATCAACTTTGTGTACTTATGGTGGATATATTCGAATTATGATGGTTTTTTGTTGCCACATTTCATTAGCATTGGAACTATTTGTAATTTCATCATGTGGTTTACCTTCCACGAAAAATTTCGCCGCTACTGGGTACTTTGCGGAAATGAAACTTTGATGACTGTCTATTATTATTTGATCAAACCAGAAAACAGTAGGCAGTAGGCAGCTTGTCCCTTTGGGGTAGAGGTGATTGGTTCTAATTTAAACTGTTTTTAATCAAAATTAAAATGAAAATCAAAATGAAAAAGCCAAATATTCATAAAGCCAAAGGGGCATTCTTTTATTTTAATTTTAATTTTGATTTTCATTTTTTGAAAAAATGATAGAACCAATCAACCCTGCCTTTGGGGTAGGCGGTAGGCAAAATAACCAGCAACCAGAGAACCAGGAACCAGTACCCAGCAACCAGAAAACCAGAAAGAGAAAAGAAAACTGCTATGAAAAACAAATTGCTTTTTATTGATACGGAAACAGGTGGAGTTAATCCTTCGAAGCATGATTTGCTGTCGATAGGCTTGGTTGTTTGGGAATCAGAAAAGATATTAAGTACGGAAGAAATTTTGGTAAAAGGCAATTCACGGAGAGTGACCAAGGAAGCCATTGCCATCAATCATATTAATCTAAGTAACCACAATAAGTCGGGATTAACAAAAGCTCAGGCCATTGAAAAAATCATCAAATTTGTAAACAAACATTTTAAAGAAAAACCTGTAATTCTTGCCGGACATAATGTTAGTTTTGACATTGCCTTCATCAAATATCTCTTTGAAAAACAAGGCGTCGATTATTACAAGTATTTCTCTCACAGACATATCGATACAACTTCAATTCTCCAATACTTTGGAATTAAAAACAACCTGAGTAATCGGGAACTTTTATCTTTTTCCTCTTCGGATAAGGCATTCAGCAATTTTGGAATTCATATCAAGGAGCAAGACCGGCATACAGCCCTGGCTGATGCTTTTGCGACTGCCCAATTGTTCACAGAGTTGATTCACAGTCAGGCAGATAAATTGCCGAACTTGAATCCTTTGAATGGAGAACCCACAAGTGTTGCAACTCCAACTGGAAAAACGAATTCTGAAAGAGTTGTCAATTAAGCCACTATGGTTTTTCAGGCAGAACCTTATTTTTGCCCGAAAAACACATGCATAAAACAATTCTCCTTATTTCATTTTCCCTTCTAGGCATTGCTCTAAGTGCCCAATACACAGACTACAGAAACATTGAAAACGGTTATCCCATCTACGAAAATGGCTATATTGATCAGCCATACATGCAGATTCTTGAAGATGGGAGCTGGCTTTGTGTTTTCACGACCGGGCAGGCAGAGGAAGGTTTGGCAGGACAACACATTGTTTCTTCTAAAAGCAAAGATCAGGGAAAAACCTGGTCGGAGCCAGTCGTCATTGAGCCTCCAGAGGGTCCAGCTGCCTCCTGGGTCATGCCCTATTTGACCACTTATGGACGCATTTATGCCTTCTATATTTATAATGGAGATGAAATTTCTGAACTTGACGGAGAAGAAATTCGAAATGATATGCTGGGCTGGTATTGCTTCAAATACAGCGATGACCAGGGAAATAGCTGGTCAGATAGACATCGGATTCCCGTCCGCATCACGGCAGCTGACCTGGGGAATGATTTTGAAGGTGAAGTGCAGATTATGTGGGGAATTGGTAAGCCTATCTCCCTGAATGGGGGAATGATGCTTGGCTTTACCAAATTGGGAAAGTACATGCTTGATTATGGTGAAGGATGGTTTTTGTACACCAATAATATCAATAGCGAAAGAAACCCTGCAAAACTGAATTGGGAAACACTACCAGAAGGAGAGCATGGTCTTAAACACCCTGATTATGGCTCAATTCAGGAAGAGCACAACATATTCCAAATGAATAATGGAGACCTCTACTGTATGTATCGAACCCAATTGGGATATGCCACACAATCTTATAGCAAAGACGCAGGAAGATCCTGGTCAAGGCCAGATTTGGCAAGATATATCGATGGAAGACCATTAAAAAACTCCAGAGCTTGTCCCAGAATTTGGAAATGTTCCAATAACAAATACCTCTTTTGGTACCACAACCATAGCGGAGATCATTTCGCTTATCGAAACCCTGCATGGCTGTCAGGTGGAATCGAAAAGGATGGAAAAATTATCTGGTCTCAACCAGAAATCATTTTATATGGCGAAAATTATAGTTACGAAAGTGGGCGATTCAGTTATCCCGATATGGTCGAACAAGATGGTAAGTTCTGGATTTCAGAATCCAGTAAAGTCAAAGCCAAGCTCCATCCCGTCCCCCCAAAAATCATTAACGATTTATGGGGACAGTTCGAAAGTCCGGAAGACCTGGTTAGGGATAGTTTAAAAATGGAATATTTGGATACTGCTGTAATCAACAAGGGAATCTTGAAAATAGAAGGCTTGCCAAAACACCATGAAAAAGGCTCTATATTAATTCGCGGTATGGAAGATGAAGGAGGCATCACTGTTGAGTTGATGTTAAAACCCATTGATTTCTCACATGGTCGTATGCTTTTGGATACTCGAGGAAAATTAGGTGATGGTCTATTTATTCAAACAACTGGTTATCGCCAGATAGAAGTAGGGCTTTGCAATACAGAATACTGTGAAAAATGGACTACTGATCCAGGCATGCTGGATGTTATCCGACCTCATCATGTGAGTTTGATCATTGACAATGGTCCAAAGCTCATCATGTGGGTCGTCAATGGACAGTTGTGTGACGGAGGTAATAGTCGTCAATTTGGATATACCCGCTATCCCAAATTTATTGGCAATGTGATAACCAATGAGCATAATGAGATGAAAGTCATGCCAGAAGAAATATTAGGTGTCCGGGTGTACAATAGGGCTTTGAGTGTATCGGAAGCGGTACAGAATTATAATTACTATTTAAAAAACAGGGATTGAGGGATAGGGATTGATTTTTGATTGGAATTCAATAAAACTCGACCTTTAAAAATTCTTAAAATATTTAAAAAAAGAACCTTTTTTTCACTGAAAAAATGCTACCTTTGCACTCGCTTTTAAAAAAGGGTGCTTTCTGAGTACATTTTTATCAAAAAAAAGTGAAAGAAAAACGATTGACTAAACTGGCATAACTCATTGAAAATCAATCGTGAATCTAAATCAGTAATTGTATAAATAATTTATATGCCAACAATTAATCAATTAGTACGCAAGGGACGGAAGGTAATCGTTCAGAAAAGCAAGTCTCGTGCTTTGGATGCGTGTCCACAAAGACGAGGAGTATGTACTCGTGTTTACACCACTACTCCAAAGAAGCCGAATTCTGCTTTGCGTAAAGTAGCAAAGGTACGTTTGACAAACGGTGTTGAGGTGATTGCATATATTCCAGGTGAAGGTCACAACCTTCAGGAGCACAGTATCGTACTCGTAAGAGGCGGTCGTGTAAAAGATTTGCCTGGTGTACGTTACACCATCGTACGGGGTGCCTTGGATACTGCAGGTGTTCAAGACCGCTTACAAAGCCGTAGCCGATACGGAACCAAACGTCCTAAGAAGTAATGTCAGTGGCAATGCCCATTAACTGACCGCTTATTAAAAATTAAAATCTTAAAGAAAAGATGCGTAAAAGGAAACCAAAACCGCGGCCATTAGCGCCAGACCCAAGATACGGTGACCCAATTGTTACTCAATTTGTGAATATGTTGATGTGGGAAGGAAAGAAAAGTACTGCTTATCGTTTGTTTTACGATGCGATGGATATTATTAAAGATCGCACAAAAGAAGATGAGCACCAGATTTGGAAAAAAGCGTTGAACAATGCAATGCCACAAGTGGAAGTGAGAAGTCGTAGAATCGGTGGTGCTACTTTCCAGATTCCAACTGAAATTCGCGCGAAGCGCAAAGTATCTATTGGAATGAAGTGGTTAATTAGTTTTTCTCGCAAAAGAAGTGGTAAAGGATATGCTGAGAAGTTAGCAGCTGAATTAATTGCAGCTAGCAAAAATGAAGGAGCAGCCGTTAAGCGTAAAGAAGATACGCATAAAATGGCAGAATCAAACAGAGCATTCGCACACTTCAGAGTGTAATTGATAAGTACCTACAATTCAGGGTTCAGCGTTTTTTAATAAGTTGGTCGATTTTTTTAATCACAACACAAACGTTGAACCCTGAAATATTTTAGGGAACTGATGAATTAATCTTGATTTAACAAAGGCTTAAATCATTCAAATTAAAATAATTATCATTTAACCTAGGGTTTACATTTCGGGTTTTGAATCGCAACAAAATACAGAATCCAAAATACTGAATTGTAATCCTGCCCCGAGTACTCGGGGTTGCAAATCCCTTTGGGAGTCGTAATGGCAAAAGATCTAAGATTTACTCGAAACATTGGCATCGCAGCACATATTGATGCTGGGAAAACGACGACCACCGAACGTATCCTTTATTACACCGGTCTGAGCCATAAGATTGGTGAGGTACACGACGGTGCTGCAACCATGGACTGGATGGAACAAGAGCAGGAAAGAGGTATCACGATTACTTCTGCTGCTACCAAAACATCCTGGAAGTGGAAAAATGACGAGTTCACCATCAACATTATTGATACGCCAGGTCACGTTGACTTTACTGTAGAAGTAGAGCGTTCTTTGCGTGTTTTGGATGGAACGGTTGCTTTGTTTTGTGCAGTATCAGGTGTAGAACCTCAATCTGAAACGGTTTGGAGACAAGCCAATCGTTATAAAGTACCTCGTATCGGTTTCGTGAATAAAATGGATAGAAGTGGTGCTGATTTCATGAATGTCGTGAATGATGTAAGAGAAAAATTGGGTGCCAACGCCATTCCACTTCAAATTCCAATTGGAGCTGAAGAAACTTTCAAAGGTATTGTAGACTTGATCACCAACGAAGCCATCGTTTGGAATGAGGAGGATAAAGGAATGACTTATGAAGTGATTCCTATTCCTGAAGACTTAGTTGAAACGGTTCAGGAACACAGAGAGCAGTTGTTGGAATCTGTAGCAGAATACGATGAAACGTTGATGGAAAAATACTTCGAAGATCCAGATTCAATTTCTGCTGATGAAATTATGGCAGCCATTCGCGCAGCTACAATTGATATGAGCATTACCCCTATGATGTGCGGTTCTGCTTTCAAAAATAAAGGTGTACAGCGTTTGTTGGATGCAGTATGTTCTTACTTGCCTTCTCCAATGGATGTAGATGCAGTAACAGGAACGAATCCATTTACTGATAAGGAAGAAACGAGAAAACCTGATGTCAATGAGCCTTTTGCAGCTTTGGCTTTCAAGATCGCTACTGACCCATTTGTAGGTCGATTGGCATTCTTCCGCGCTTATTCTGGTTCTTTGGAAGCTGGCTCTCAAGTATTGAACACGCGTTCAGGAAAGAAAGAGCGGATTTCCAGAATCTATCAAATGCACTCCAATAAGCAAAATCCGATTAAAGTTGTAGAAGCTGGTGATATTGCTGCAGGAGTAGGCTTTAAAGATTTGAGAACAGGAGATACTATTTGTGATGTAAGCAAGCCAATCATCCTGGAAAATATTTCTTTCCCTGATCCTGTAATTGGAATTGCTGTAGAGCCTAAATCTCAAAAAGATTTGGATAAACTAGGATTGGCTTTGAGCAAATTGGCAGAAGAAGATCCTACATTCAAAGTAGCCTATAATGAAGAGACCAACCAAACCATTATCAGTGGTATGGGTGAGTTGCACCTGGAGATCATTGTTGACCGATTGAAGAGAGAATTTAAAGTAGAATGTAACCAGGGTCAACCACAAGTGAACTACAAAGAGGCACTGACCAGATCATTCCAACACCGTGAGCGTTTGAAAAAACAAACGGGTGGATCTGGTTTATTCGCGGACATGCAGTTTGAAATTGGACCTGCAGATGCAGAATTCCTCGAAAGCGATGAGTTCAAAACTGGTAAAGTTAAATTGCAATTTGTTTGGGATATTGTAGGTGGAGCGATTGATAAAAACTATCAAAAACCAATCAGAGATGGTTTCACAGCTATGATGTCCAATGGCGTTTTGGCTGGTTATGGTATGGACAGTATGAAAGTTCGTGTCTTTGATGGTTCCATGCACGCTGTGGATTCCAAGCCTATTGCATTCGAATTGTGTGCTAAAGAAGGTTTCCGTGCAGCAGTACCAAGATGTAAGCCAGTAATCATGGAGCCTATCATGAAATTGGAAGTTGTAACTCCTGAAGAATATGTAGGTAATGTCATCGGTGACCTCAACCGTCGTCGTGGATTGCCTAAAGGTCAGGAGCCAAGACAAGGTGGAGCTATTGCCATTCAAGCTGATGTACCACTTTCTCAAATGTTTGGTTATGTAACTTCCTTGAGAACGATCACATCTGGTCGTGCAAGTTCTACGATGGAATTTTCACATTATGCTGAAGCACCCAAAGGTATTGCAGACGATGTGATAGAAAAAGCAAAAGGTGCTGTAGCTGTTTAAGCATTTAGCTAAAACAACATATATTGAATTGCCTTGTAGCTCGTCTGCAAGGCAATTTTTTTTGTCGCAACTTATAGAGAATTCCAATGCTTTAAATTATAGCATAAAATATCATCTTCTTGGGATCTTTTCTAAGATATCATTCACTTGTTCAAAGTATTTTCCACTCATCGTTTTCAATTTTTCAAATCCAATAATAGCTTCTCTTTTTTTTCCAACTTTTAGTTGATGCAATGACCTATACCACAAAGCATCTTCCTGAAATGGATTGTGCCCTCGTTGGTGCAAATCGGCAAATAAGTTTTCGATTAGGATGTTTTGATCGGGAGTGGAATTTGGCATTTCAATTAAACTCAGTGCGGTATAAAAGGTGGCAGTAATTTGATTTTCATTGTTTTGAGCGAGAATGCCCGAGAATTGCTCAAAAGCTTTCTGGTAATTGTGGTTCAAATAATTTTGCAATGCCTCATTTAATTGATTTTCCAGTAATGAATCTCGTGATTTGAAAGAGGTATATTCTTTATAAGGGGCATAGTATTCCACAAAAATAGCCTGAGAAGTAATTTGTTTTTGGTCTTGACAACCTAAGAAAAGGCAGATGCCAAAGAACAAAAAAGAGAATATTACAACTTGGTATTTTGAGTCCATCATTCTTGATTTTATAATTGTTATTGAGTTAAAACATCAGCAATTGCTCATACCTAGCCCCAGATTTACTAATTGAGGGGTGAACATTGGTGCTGCTCGATTTTCAAAAATTAATTCGGTAATCGAATGCATATTGGTCAATTAGTCCAAATGCAAAATCACTCCATCCTCCAAATTCATCAATTCATCCCAAAAAATGATCATTTTAGGAAGATTTTCAATTTTTAAGTGGGGGCTAAACGCGATTTTTGGTATCCTATTATGTGCTTCGATTAATAACGCTTCGAAGTATTTTTTTGAAAACAAAATTAAAACCGGTAAAAAATAATTTTTCAAAACAGACGAATTATTCTTTTGCTATTTAGTAAGAAATCACCTATGAAAAAAATCTGCAACCTGGGCTTGCTGATCCTATTGGCATGCCTACCAAGCTTGGTTTTTGCCCAAGAAAATTTGACCACTGAAGGCGAAGAGAAAGTAACCATCAGCGGATACGTAAAAGATGCCGATTCAGGCGAAGAATTATTGTACTCCAATGTCTTTGTCAAGGAAACCGGTACCGGAACGACCACCAACCTATATGGTTTTTATTCGCTTACCCTTCCAAAAGGAAATTATTCTTTAGTTTTTTCCTACATCGGATACCAAAGTCTTGAAAAATCTATTCAACTCAACCAAAACCAGGAATTGAATATTGATCTGAAAACGGAAGGCGAAATTCTTCAGGAAATTGTCGTGACGAGTAAGGCAGAGAATGAAGCAGTTGAAGATATTTCGATGAGTCGGGTTGAAGTGGATATTGCTCAACTAAAACAACTACCAGCACTCCTGGGAGAACCTGACATCATCAAAACCATTCAAACTTTGCCCGGCGTAACCAGTGCAGGTGAAGGTACGAGCGGTTTTTTCGTCAGAGGAGGCAGTGCTGATCAGAATTTAGTGCTGATAGATGAGGCTCCAGTGTACGACATCAGCCACCTGTTTGGATTGTTTTCAGTGTTCAACGCTGATATCATAAAAAATGCAGAGTTGTACAAAGGAGGCATACCTGCAAAACACGGTGGACGATTGTCTTCTCTCCTTGAAGTCACCACACGTGATGGAAACAACAAACAATTTACTGCCAGTGGAGGTATTGGATTGCTTGCTTCAAGATTAGCGCTTGAAGGACCTATCGTTAAAGACAAAGCCTCATTTATAGTAGCAGGAAGAAGATCCTATATGGACGCTTTTATGCCTCTGTTTGAAGATACTAAAGACACCAAGGTTGCTTTTCACGATTTTAATGTAAAAGTAAATTGGAAGGGGAGCAACAAGGATCGATTTTTTATCTCTGGCTATATGGGACGAGACAAATACGATTTTGACAATAGCTTTGGCTTTGGTTGGGGAAACACTACGGGTACCTTTCGATGGAATCACCTTTTCAGCGACCGACTTTGGAGTAATACCACGGTGATTTACAGTGATTTTGATTATATGCTCGAAGATCGGGATGCAGCAGATGGATTTGAATGGATTGCCAGGCAAAAAGAAGTGGCTTTGAAGGAAGATATGACCTTCTTTATCAACCCAG
Organism: Saprospiraceae bacterium; assembly: GCA_041941305.1. Classification (GTDB taxonomy): domain Bacteria; phylum Bacteroidota; class Bacteroidia; order Chitinophagales; family Saprospiraceae; genus JANSWP01. The sequence goes on along the minus strand of JBGTQJ010000003.1, from coordinate 222,353 downwards.
ACATTGCGCTTCACTTTGGTTATCAGGGAACTTACAGAAGGTTTACTCCAGGAGAGATCGAACCTAAAAGTGATGCGAGTATATTTAAAAGTACGACCCTACCAAAAACCTTTGCATTGGACCACGCAATTTATTTGGGAGCTGACCATAATCTGGGAGACCGCCTGAAAATTCAATACGGTGTCCGCTATTCTATTTTTCAAAACATAGGAGCGGGAACAGTATACAATTATGAAGATCCTCAAAACAATGTTGATCTCCTTATCACTGACAGCACGACCTACAAACATTTTGAGAACATCAAAACATTCCATCATCTGGAGCCTAGATTTTCAGCACGATATTTAATTGACCCAAGTGCTTCTATCAAGGTTTCTTACAATCGAATGGCGCAATACATTCATTTGGTTTCCAACTCTACCGTGCCCATCCCTTTCAATACCTGGACACCTAGTGGACCTTATGTAGAACCGCAAATAGCAGATCAAGTTGCCTTGGGCTATTTCAAAAATCTGAAAGACAATACTTATGAGATTTCGGCGGAAGTCTTTTACAAAAAGTCAAAAGATGTTACTGCCTTCGTTGACAATGCAGATCTGTTTTTCAACCAGCATATTGCAACAGAATTTCGACAAGGCGAGCAGGAGAGTTATGGTTTAGAGTTATTCCTTCAGAAGAAAAAAGGAAAACTGCGTGGATTCATGAGTTATACTTTGTCAAAGGCAGAGATGACCATTCCAGGAGTCAACAATGATGAAGCTTTTCCGGCAAATCACGATCGTCGACACAATTTGAATTTGGCAGCAACCTACAACCTCACAGATAGATTAAATGTAGGTGCCAACTTTAGCTATGGTTCTGGTCGTCCGATTACACTACCTACAGGTCGCTATGAATTTGATGGCTACCAGGTCAATTTGTACTCAGAACGAAATGGCTATAAGTTGCCAGATTTCCATCGATTGGACTTGTCCGTGAATTGGGAACCAAAGAAAAATGCCAATCGCAGGCTTCAACAAACACTCACTGCTGGTATTTACAATGCTTACAATCGCCAAAATGCATTTACCATTTATACGCGGGTCGCAAGAGATGAAGATGACAATATCATTGGGGATGGTAGGCAAAAAGAAGCCAGAATGGTTTATCTATTTGGGTCTTTACCATATTTCAGTTGGAATTTCAAGTTTTAAATGAGTATCCTTTAAAGTAGTTTAAGAGCATGTTTAAAATTTTTATTGATTATCAACTCAATAAAAATTTAAACATGCTCTAAATTGGTTCAAATTGTTCAAAATTGTTTAAGCGATTTTGAACAACTTTTGAACAATCTTAAAATCAACAATTGTGAAAAACACCATAAATATTTTAATTGTAGCATTTATTGCCATTTTCGCTTTTTCTGCTTGCGAAAAAACGGTGGAATTGGATCCCAAACAAACCGATGCACTTATTGTCATTGAAGGGCTCGTGACCAATGAATTAAAAAGGCATGAAATAAAAATCAGTCAGACTGTTCCTTTTAATGTGGATGGGGTCACTCCAAGAGTCAGCAATGCTTCTGTACAAGTATCTGATAATGAAGGTAATACCTGGAATTATTCTGAAACAGACAAGGGTCTATATGTTTCAGATACTCCTTTTTCTGGTAAAGTAGGAAATGTTTATTCCATGGAAATTGAAGTTGATGGGCAATCATTTTCAGCATCAGAAGAAATGATGGAATTGACCACCATCGACACCATGCTCTCCGTAATCAATGAAGAAGAGATGAAAGATCCAGAGGAAGAAGGAGAATTTTATGAGGTGGTGGTATTTATGAAAGAACCACAGGATAGAGAAGATTATTACCTTTTTAAATTTTTCAAAAATGATATACCGGAAAACGAGGATGGTACCTTCATTTTTGCATATGATGATGAAATTATTGCTTCCGAAATAGCCGCATTACCCATTCCAGGATATTATGCCCTGGGAGACAATGCGAGAATGGAGATGTATAGCATTACAAGAGAAGCTTTTGTTCATTTTACCGATTTAGCTGCCAATATCAACAATGATGGAGGCATGTTTAGTGGTCAACCTGCCAATGTCAAAACCAATATTAAAGGTGGCGCATTGGGGTATTTCCAGGTTTCTAAGAAGGAATGGATGGAAGTGGTGGTTGAGGAATAGAGAACCTCTTTTTAAGTTCAAGTTCAAGTTCAAGTTCAAAAATTGAACTTGAACTTGAACTTGAACTTGACCTTACACTCCTTGCTTCGTTGTGAAATTTCTTTTTATTCGTATTTTGACCAAAAATTATAAAGGCCAAAGCCAAATCCTCTAAAAGAATCTTTGGCTTTTACATCAAATTCATAACGAAAAACTAATCAAAATGACTTCAACTTCTACGAGCGAAGCTCCAGATATGAAACTTTTTTGGGGCTGCTTCATCGCTTTGATTGCTACTTCCTTTGGATTTATTGCAAGAGTGCTTACTGCAGGAGACTGGTCTGCAGAATTTGGTTTGTCCGAAACACAGACAGGTGAGATTCTAGGTGTGGGATTGTGGCCATTTGCAGTCAGTATTGTACTATTCAGTTTGATAATTGACAGGGTAGGTTACAAGGTTGCTATGTATTTTGGTCTGCTGTGCCATACCCTTTCCACCGTTTTGATCCTCACTGCAAAAGGATACTGGGGAATGTATTTGGGAACCCTGGTATTGGCACTAGGTAGTGGAACAGTAGAAGCATATATCAATCCCCTGGTCTCCACGATGTTCAGTAAAGATAAAACCAAGTGGCTGAATATTCTGCATGCCGGCTGGCCGGGAGGTCTGGTACTAGGTGGCATCATTGCCATTGCTATGGGGGCTGACATTGCATGGCGAATCAAAATTGGATTAATCCTTATTCCCACCGTTATTTATGCTTTTATGCTTTGGAATAAACAGTTTCCAATTCAAGAGCGAGTGTCAGCTGGAGTTTCCTATAAAGATATGCTCAAAGAAGTGGGTATTTTGGGAGCCTTGATAATTAGTACCCTTGTAGTTATTGAAGTAGGAAGGGTTTTTAATTGGGGTTCTACCTTAAATTACATTTTAATCGCCTTAATGACTGGCACATTTGGATATTATGTAAACTGGGCTTTGGGTCGTCCTTTGTTCATTCTCCTGTTACTAATAATGATGCCGCTAGCCACCACCGAGTTAGGTGTAGATAGCTGGATCACTGAGCTGATGGGACCACAAATGGAAAACATTGGGCTCAATGCAGGATGGGTTTTGGTCTATACTTCTCTCATCATGGTCATATTGCGGTTTTATGCCGGACCGATTGTTCACAAACTGTCTCCTTTGGGATTATTGGCAGTAAGCGCAGCACTCGCGGCTGTAGGGCTCATTTTCCTATCCAAAGCCACTGGCGCTACCATTTTAATTGCAGCGACCCTTTACGGAGTTGGAAAAACCTTCTTCTGGCCAACGACCCTTGGAGTGGTTGCAGAGCAATTTCCAAAAGGAGGTGCGCTTACCCTGAATGCCGTTGCAGGTGTTGGTATGTTGGCTGTGGGCATTGTGGGAGCTCCATTTTTAGGGTATTTCCAGGATCAACAAGTAGATAAGCAGATTCAAGCTTATGATGCTGCCAACGACACCAATTTGCATAGCACCTATGTCATCAACGAAAAATCGGGCGTTTTTGGAAAATACATGAGCATCGATGGCTCAAAAGTAGAAGCTGCGCCTGATACTGATAAACAAACCATTGGAGATATTCAATCAGGAGCCCAAAAAGCAGCTTTGAGTACGGTTGCTTACTTCCCAATACTCATGCTGATTTGCTACATCGCCCTGATATTTTATTTTAGATCGAAAGGCGGGTATAAACCTGTCGATATTTAAATAGATAGCACATTCTTCAGAGTGTCCGGTTCCGAGACCTTTAGGTCGGTCTAAACTATAAGGAACAACGGCATAAATGCCTTGGAACCGGACAGCATGAATGATTTGGAAAATAAAATCATCCAGTCTCAAGCCCCTTACCCCTAAAGGATGAGAGTGCAATGTCTGGAAGGACATTAAGTGATGATATGAGCCAAGCTTTTCTCCTCTTTTTTCTCTCAGAAAAGCCAAGGCATTCTTTAGGGGTAAGGGGCGCGTCTGGGTTTGTTACTTTTTCAAATTAATTATGGCTGTGCTACTTATCTTAATAGCAGTACATCACCAAACACCACCTCTCTACGACCATCCAATAATTCTACCTCTAACTGAACCAAATACACATCTCGAGGCAAAAACCCACCAGTAGGAGATCTTCCGTTCCAGGCAGCCTGAAAATCATTAGGAGGAAAATTGGTTGCCTCAAAAACCAGCCCTCCCCACCTTGAAAAGACCTTAATCGAAGAAATATTCTGGATGAATTCACTTCCATAGATGACAAGGCGATCATTCATACCATCATTATTAGGAGAAAAGACGTTCGGGATATAGACTGGTAATTTCCCTCCATTATTGATATTAACAAGAATTTGGGAAGTAGCAGTACAACCATTAAAATCATTAATAGTCAATTCATACCTCGTGGTAAGGCTACTATTGACAACTGGGTTTAAACAATCTGTGCAACTCAATCCAAAAGCGGGTTTCCATACAATTTCTGAAATTTCAGATAAGGGCAAATTGATTTCTGGGTTTAATTGATATGGTTCCCCTATGTCCAAATCAATTTGGCTTTCCAGATGTACTTCCAAATCGGAAACAACTAATTCTGTGATTAATACCGAATCAGTATCCAAACAATTCTCAGCTGTATTTTTTACAGAAAGGATATAATTTCCCAATGCTCCGATTTCAGGTTGAAGTGTGTTTTCCCCTTTAATGATTTGCCCATTGGTAGTATGCCAAAAATATTGAAAGTTTTCTCCTTCAGCAGACATTGAACCATCCAGGTGGAGGTTTTGATTTTCACATAACTTAGATGGTAATCCCGCATTGGCCAACTCAGGTGGCTCTATATATCCTTCCATTACATTTATTTGATAGTCGCAAACATCTCCATCAACGCCATCAATTATGATGTAATAACGTTCCCCAATTATCAAGTTTGCTGCGTTGAAAATGGGAATGACTGGTCCCACCTCATCCCAACATTCTGCGATTGGAACCAAACCATTGCAGTCATCTGCTTTATACAATCGTCCATGAACCCCAGTAAGATTGATGCAATTGGTTGGATTCAAGGCAATGCGCATAAACGTTGAGCGCGCTAGAAAACTTATCCAGTGCGCATTTTGAACAGACCCACAAAAACCTGGAGGAGCAGCTCCCGAATTGGATTCAGGCAATCGAGACCGAAAACCGTGAAGATGGCAAATGATAGGAGCTTCTTCACAAGATACACCAGCAGAAATATCGCAATCAAATCCCTGAGCATAAGATACGGATATGCAGAAAAAGGCAAAAAGAAGTATTGGGCAATAATGCTTCATTATCTTTGGAAGGAATTCATATATGACACGCTTGTAAAAATACAAATTTTGCCATGGGAGACAGTCCCACGCTAATTTCGAAAATCTGATATGACGTCAAAAACAAACAGAGGTATTTTCTCAAATCGTTGCTGGTTAAATAATCAGCTTCAACCTGCAACAGTTTATTATCGCGATGAAAAAATCACGGAAATCACAGCAGGCAAAATTGAAAAACCTGTATCTGAATTCCTGGATGTTGGAAATAACATCCTTATGCCTGGTATTATCGACGCACACGTCCACATCAATGAACCTGGCAGAACAGAATGGGAAGGATTTGAAACAGCAACGAGGGCAGCGGCGGCAGGAGGAACGACTACATTGGTAGATATGCCTCTAAATTCAAGCCCGGTGACTACTTCTGGTCATGCTTTTAATTTCAAATTACAAGCTTCAAAAAGAAAATTAAGCGTGAATTGTGGGTTTTATGGTGGATTAATACCCGGAAATGAAGATGAATTAGAGACTTTGATAGAAATGGGAGTTTTGGGCATCAAATGTTTTTTGATTCATTCTGGAATTGATGAATTTCCAAATGTTGAAAGGGAAACACTGGAAAAAGCGATGCCTGTTCTAGCCAAACACCAAATTCCACTCTTAGCGCATTGTGAATTATATGAGAAACATCCTGTAGAAGCAGACCTGAAAAAATCGCCTAAAAGCTATTTGGCCTACCTCAATTCAAGACCAAGATCCTGGGAAAACAAGGCAATTGACCTAATGATAGCTTTGTGCAGAAAATACAACTGCCGAACCCATATCGTACATGTCTCCTCATCTGACGCATTGGAAACTATAAAAAAAGCAAAATCTGAGGGATTGCCATTAACTGCTGAAACCTGCCCCCAATATTTGTTTTTCAATGCTGAAGATATTCCAGATGGAAATACCCTTTTCAAATGTGCCCCACCGATTAGAGAAAAAACCAATAATCAATTATTAATCAATGCCTTAAGAGCAGGTGTGTTGGATTTTATTACGACAGACCACTCCCCTGCCCCACCTGATATCAAAGAACTGGAAAGTGGAGATTACTCAAAAGCTTGGGGAGGTATTGCGGGTATTCAAAGTTTACTTTCTGCTTCCTGGACTGCCCTGAAAAATGATTTAAGCATAGAGACCTTTATTCCCTTATTAACAAATCATCCTGCTCATTTTTTAGGCATTGGGCACCAAAAAGGAAGGATAAAAATTGGGATGGATGCAGACTTACTTATTTGGTCTCCTGAAGAAAAGTTTAAATTAAAAGTATCTCAATTACATCAAAAACATAAAATAAGTCCTTACTTGGAATCTGAAATGTTTGGAAAGGTGAAAAGGACCATTGTCAATGGAGAAATCGTGTTTCAAAACGATTTATTGAGTGACCAAATCCCTGGCAAATGCATTCTAAAAAATTAGCAACATCTGAACCAGTAAAGGTTCCATCATTTACACAACTAACAGATTTAGCTGCTGAGCGACTTGGTGGCAAAGTATGCTTTGCAACAGATGATTTTTTTGCTGCGAAAGAAAATTTAATCAAACCAGGACGCGGTATTTTTATTCCTGATAAATACACAGATAACGGTAAATGGATGGACGGGTGGGAATCCCGTAGAAAAAGAATACCTGGGCACGATTGGTGTATAATAGAATTGGCAACATCTGGAAAAATAACCGGATTCGATATTGATACCAACCACTTTTTGGGGAATCATCCTCCTTTTGCATCGGTGGAGGGAATATTAATTGACTCGAAGTTAGGAGGCAATTTAAAATTGCCTCCTAACTCAAATGGGCAATTTTGGGCAAAACAAAACTGGCTGGAGATCTTACCTAAATCGCCCTTGGCTCCTGGTAGCCAGAATTTCTATGAATGCAATAGTAATGAAACCTTTAGCCATCTAAGGCTCCACATTTATCCAGATGGAGGTGTTGCCAGATTCAAAGTGTATGGAGAAGTTTTCAATAATTGGGAGTACCTAAACCCCAATGAAGAAATAGATTTGGCTGCCGCAATTAACGGTGGAAAAGCTTTGGTTTGTAACGACATGTTTTTCAGTTCCATGAGCAACCTCATTATGCCTGGAAGGGGTATCAATATGGGAGATGGATGGGAAACCAAAAGAAGTAGAATGCCGGGAAATGTGGATTGGGTCATCTTAAAATTGGCGAAACCAGGTATTATTCATCGAGTCCTGGTGGACACCTGCCATTTTAAGGGAAATTACCCTGATTCCTGTTCCATAGAGGCTTGTTTTTCGGAAAATGATGAGGAAATAAGAAAGGGAAATATAGAATGGAACATATTATTGCCAAAACAAAAACTGAGTGCAGATGCAGAGCATTCTTTTAAGGCTGAAATTGTGGAACATTCAAAAATTTCCCATGTTCGGTTAAAAATTTACCCTGATGGAGGAGTAAGTCGTCTTCGGTTATTTGGAAAATGGTAGCCCGGCTCTCCAGAGCCGGTAAAATACATATAAAGGACTCTGGAGAGTCGTGGTACTTTTTTTTGTCAGTACAGGGACAAGCATTAGCCAGAAAAAAATTTTATCTTCACGTAATCCAAACCCAACCCCATGCTCGTATGTTAATTGAAAGTTCAAGACAACATGCAAAACTTTTCTTCAACATATCGAAAAATATGGGTTGCCGGAGTACTTCTTTTTTATCTGGTAGCCAGTGTACAGTTTTCCCTATTAGAGGGCCTGCACTTTTTGGCACATTTGAAAAATGGCTGTACCGGAACTGGAGTTGACCATTCCTATTTCCAACATATGGAGCAAGGGCATCATCACAACTCACTTACTGTGTTTGAGCTACTAATAGATGCTTTCCCCGATGAAGAAATGCCTGTTAACAATAACAACAAGCAGGACATCAAGAAAAATCCACAGTTATTAAGTGAATCTCCTAATTTGAATGCTTATTTCCTGTCATTATATAAAATACCGCATTCAAAGCTGTCAGATCCTTCCAATTGCTACCCCTCTGTCCCTACCCCACCTCCTCGCTATTCATAATGTTTTGAGCTCAATTTTGGTAAATGAACAGCACTTTGATTTTGGCAACTGGAACAATGAGAATCGAAATCCATTGAATTGAATAATCCAGAATAAGCCAAAATGATGGTGCATAAATCAAATCTAACATTATGAAAAAAGAAATACTTCTGTTGTGCTTTTTGGCAACACAACTAACCATTTATGGTCAAAGTCTTAAAGGGAAAGTCCTCGATGCCTCCAGAACACCAATTCAGGATGCATATATCTTTAAAAATAACATGGAGCATCACGCCCATAGTAATGATTTCGGGATTTTTCATTTTGAACAAGTCAGTGTTGGTGATACCCTAAATATTAGCTATCTGGGATTTGAAACTACTCAAATCATTCTGACAGAAAAAGACTTTGAAAAACCCAAAACTATCATTTTACGAGATAAATATTTTGATTTAAATCAAGTAGTGATTTCCAATAGTCTGCAAGCCTTGAATCAAATTTCAAGAATAGATTTACAAACCAATCCAGTCAATTCATCTCAGGAAATTCTTCGAAAAGTTCCGGGATTGTTTATTGGTCAACATGCTGGTGGTGGCAAAGCGGAGCAAATTTTTCTAAGAGGTTTTGACATCGATCACGGTACAGACATTAACCTAACAGTTGATGGAATGCCAGTAAATATGGTTTCCCACGCCCATGGTCAGGGTTACGCCGATTTGCATTTCCTAATTCCGGAAACATTGGAACGACTGGACTTCGGGAAAGGTCCCTATTATGCAGATAAGGGTAATTTCAACACTGCAGGCTACGTAGATTTTCAAACCAAAGATAAACTGGAAAGTAGTCAATTAAGTTTGGAAATCGGGAAATTCAATACGCTCCGTACAGTAGGTTTATTTAATTTACTAGAAAATGTTGAGAACCAGGATGCTTATCTGGCGGCTGAATATGTCATCACTGATGGACCCGTAGAATCTCCTCAAAATTTTCATCGACTTAATTTGTTGGGAAAATTCTCAGCCATGATGTCCAATGACGATAGAATTTCATTTACTGCCTCCCATTTTCAAAGTCAATGGGATGCTTCTGGACAAATTCCGGTCAGGGCAGTCAAAAGTGGTTTAATCAGTCGATTTGGAAGTATAGATGATACAGAAGGAGGCAATACGAGTCGTAGTAATTTTTTGATTAAACATACCAAAGCAGTGGGAGACAAGGCATTTGTTAACAGTAAAGCCTTTTATTCCAATTATACTTTTGAGCTATTTTCCAATTTTACCTTTTTCCTAAATGACCCTGAAAATGGAGATCAAATCCGCCAGGTTGAAGAACGAGATATTTTTGGATTAGAAAGCGTCTTACACCATAATCTGCCTTTCAATTTTGCAGATGGCGATTTTCAGGCTGGTATAGGCTTGCGCTACGATATTGTTGAGGGCAATGAACTGTCTCGTACACTAAATCGAAAAACGACTTTGGAAAGTATGGCTTTAGGTGATGTACAAGAAGCCAATATATATTCTTTTTTTAATGCTGAGCTTGATTTTGGGAAATTACTCGTTAATCCTGCATTAAGAGTAGATTATTTTAAGTTCGAATATAAAGATGCCTTGCAATCTCAATATCAGACCCTATCAGAAACTTCAACTATATTAAGCCCCAAGCTCAATTTCATTTACAATCCCAACCACAATTGGCAATGGTTTATCAAATCCGGGATTGGCTTTCACTCCAATGATACCAGAGTTGTAGTTGCTCAAAATGTGAAGGAAACCTTGCCAGCTGCCTATGGCGTAGATATAGGAACTGTTTGGAAACCGCTACCACGATTGTGGTTTACAGGAGCTTTGTGGTATCTCTATCTGGAGCAAGAATTTGTGTATGTGGGAGATGAGGGTGTTGTTGAACCAAGTGGAAAAACTCGACGGCAGGGAATCGATCTTGGTATTCGCTATCAAATTGCGGATGGTTGGTATTTTGATTCAGATATCAATTACACATTGGCCAGATCTATAGAAGACTTGGAGGGAGAAAATTATATTCCTCTGGCTCCAGACTTAACAGCTACCGGAGGGCTTTCTTTTCAATTGCCAGCTGGTTTTTCTGGCAGCCTTAGGTACCGGTTTATAAAAGATCGACCCGCAAATGAAGATAACTCTATAGTGGCAGAAGGCTATTTTATAACAGATTTGAATGTCAATTATGAATTCAAAAAATTGGACGTAGGATTAGTGATAGAAAATCTTTTCAATACGAATTGGAATGAAGCTCAGTTTGCAACTGAGTCTAGATTGGCAAATGAAACGGAAAGTGTGGAAGAGCTTCATTTTACTCCTGGAATGCCATTTTTTTTGAAGGGAAGGTTGAGTTATAGATTTTAGCTTTATGGATGTAATGGATTATTATAAAATCTTCAATAGGAGTCAAGCAAACTCGAAATAATAAGGGTTTGCTTGACTAGGAATTATTTTACAAACTCATTTAGACTAATTCTGATGACTTGATTGGAAATTTGTCTGAATTGGTTTAAAAAACCGCTAGTAAAATTTAACACCATTATATAAAAATTCTCAATCACTCATATCTTCTGAGAAGTATTTTTTCATCAATGCTTCCCATTTCGGCTCCTTTCTCATTTTTTCGAAATCTGGTTGGGACTGCAAATAGGTCCTCATTAGATATGTTTCAAGTTCATCGAGTCCAATGATTTTTTCCAAGCCTGTTTCAAGGTATTGCCAAACACTTTCTGGTTGTTGTTTTTTAACTGCCAACTGAGCAAAGAAAAAGTAGGTATAGGCTTGATCGGGGTCAATTTCCAGTGCCTTTCCCAATTCTTTTTTTGCATCCTCCAGGCGACCGGGAAGATGGGTGTATGCATTGACAAGATAAGCATAGGAAAACCAATTTGAAGATGGCGAATACTCAATAGCTTTTTGGATCATCAACACAGATTCCTTCCAACGTTGTAGCGTCTGATAAAGACCTCCTAAATTAGAATAAGCAGAGTAAAAAGTAGAATCAATTTCAATACACTTTTTCAAATAATATTCTGCCTTATCATATCGTCCCCAGTTTTTATAAACATTTCCCAAACTATGTAGTGTCCACACATTTAGGGAATCAATACTCAGGGCTTTCAAATATTGTTGCTCCGCCAGGTCAAAGCGTAATGTACACCAAAAAAGCCATCCCAAACTTGTAAGCGTCCACAAATTTAAGGGATCAATTTTCAGAGCTTTCCGGTATTGCTGCTCTGCCAAATCAAAACGTTCCGTTTCCTGGTAAAGCCATTCCAGACTTCTAATAGCTTTAATAAAATTTGAATCCACATGGATGGCTTTTTGAAATTGTTGTTCTGCTTCATCATACCTATCGGTTCTCAAGAATATCAATCCCAAATTGTAAATTGCACAAGGGGAACAAAAGCTATTGTTTTTATACACAAGGGTGGAATCCAGTTGGAGAGCTTTTTGAAATTGTTGTTCTGCTTCATCATATCGTTTAGTATACTGGTAAATATTTCCCAATACAATATGCGCACAAGGAAAGCAAATATCTTCACTAGTTCCCTCAATAGTTTTTAATAGCCATTTTTCAGCCAACGAATATTTTCTTTGGTTTTTATAAAATTGCCCTTTTTTATACCAAACAATTGCCGAAGTGGAATCAATCTGCCCAGCCATTTGCAGCATTTCTTCAGCTTTGTCATATTGATTTAACTTTATGAAATAAAAATCTGATAAGACCAAATAGGGTTCTACCCAGGATGGAACAAGGGCAGCTGCTTGTCTAGTGTAATATACGGCGGAATCTAACTGTTCCTTTTTATAAGAACTTGCCAATTGGATCATAGCGTGAGCCATTTCGGCTTGTTTGCCCAAGGCTTTATGAAAGGCAAGTCGTTTATCTCTTCCTTCCTTCTGGATCATACCTTCAAAAAAATATTTTCTAGCCAAGAGAAGATGATACATGTAGTGTTCTTCTCCCAACAATTGAGCAGCACGGTCCAGATAGGCAGGATACTTTCCATAGATATCATTTGCCTTTGCTCTAACCAATATTTGGTCAGTAAACCCCGATCTGAGCATTGTATTTAAGACTTGCTGTGCATCATCCTGTAATGCTGCAGCATAATTGCGACGCATGGAAGAATGCAACTGTTTCAATTGCAGCTCGGAACTCAATCGTACATAATAATAATCCGCACAAGCTAATTCCGGTTCTAAAAACTGCTTGTCCTTCAAAGTCTGTTTAAAGGCCAGGTACATTTCTACAATCGTGGAATCTGCTTTGGATAAAACATCATCCTCTATTCCTTTTGATTCAGTAGCAGTAAAAATTTGCAACTGCCCTTTTTTCTTGCCTCTCAATTGTTCTAAAACTTCCGGAAAAACATCCGTTAATTTTGCCATTTTATTTCCGATCGTCATCGGGTTTTGGCTATGAGGTGCCACTTCTTTAGATACATGATCTTCTAAATAGCGGTCGATTTCCTTTAGATTGACATTCAAGTCTTCATTGCCATCTGCCATACCGTATAAACCATCCAGCAAGTGATAACTGAAAACACCTCGCCCTTCACCCCACTGCTCTCCTTCAATACTGTATTCATCGGGCTGGCAGGAGAGAATTTTGATTTCATTGGCGTATTGCTTTGCCAAATTGGAATTTGTAAGTTGTGAACCTCCAACCTTGCTACCAGATAACTTTCCCGCCCGGCAAGCGTCGGCTATCAGTATAACTTTAGCTTTGTTTTGAATGGAAATAGTCGAAATTACTTCTTGCAACATGGTTAAGGCCAATGCACCTCCTGCCATATAAACTCTGCCAGGAGCATCCCAACAAAGCAAAAATCCTGGTTGTGTCAATGTCCTTCTTTCCACATCGCCATGTCCGGAAAAGTAAATAATAACACGATCATTTTCACTAGCGACTTCCATTAGCCAATCCAGCGCAATGGCAAATCTTGCAACTGTGGCTTGTTCATTGATCAAAATTTTGAGGTGATCTTTAACTAAAGCTCCACCTGCAGGCGAGCGTAGGAAATTGGCAAAGGCCATTGCATCCTTATCTGCAAAGCGTAGGTCGGGAATAGCTTCATTCTGATAGTCGGAAATGCCAACAACGACGGCATAGGTCCTTCCATTATTAAAGTTTAATTGTTGAGCAAAAAAAGCTTGGTTACAACACAACAAGAAAAGGAGCAAGGAGTTTCTCATGACCAAATTGGTTTAAGAAAAATGACATTTCTAAAAGTAAGGAGAATTTGGTGAAATTTCCTTTTAATTCTATTTGCTTGGTTTAGTATAAGTTACTTATTCTAAAAATGAGGGGCTTAAGGAAGGGTGAAAGACATCAAGGATATCATTTCGCGACATAATTACAACCCCCAAACAATCATTTCAATTAAACTTTGGTTTTCAAAGAAATACGTATTACCTAAATTTTCTATACATTTGCAGTAGCAGTTGAAAGCAAAGGAGCCTGAGGGCATTGTCCACTATTTTTATTAATTATTTTTTATAAATCTGAAACGCTTCATTTTCAAAAACCCGCTCCAATGGCATATTATATCCCTTTTCCGTCAAAACATAATCTATTTGATAATCTCTTGTCAGTTCTGAGAATGCATTCGGATTTTTTCGTATCTCATTGACCAACAATAGTCTTTTGTACCATTCGTATAACTTCAGTGTCCCCCCGGGAACAAACTTGTAAACTACAAAATTGTCTCGTTCTGTTCTCCGAATCAAATCCAGGCTGAATTCATCACGATATCCCAGTCCACTTTCTAAATCTTCCGCATGATTTAGTACCATTACAGTGGCGCCCTCTTTTGTATGGGCTTTTAAAAAATCCAGGGCTTCGTTGTAGGCATGATGGTTTTGATAATTCAGCATACCTGAAATGTTTTTTCTCAATTTATTAAAACCAAATAGTAAGCAAATTAAGATTAAGAAGGAGGTTATTTTTGGTAAATTGATTATATCTGGATTGGAATTTTTAACCCAATTCCACAAAAGCATAAAACAAATCAGAAAAGCCAATCCTTGCATTCGCCAGGGATAACTTTTTAGCAAAAAGCCTCCCGATAAATTAAAAAATAGTTTATCCATTAGACTAATCCCCAGAAACACAAAACCAATACTCAACATAACGAGCATCATCGTTTTAAGTGTTGAAACTGTTGCTTCCGCATATTTCTTTTTGAAGAAAAACAGAACAGCCAGGATTGCCAAACTAACACCAAAAGCATGTTTTTTGAAAAAATATCCAAAATCGTAAAAAAGCCCTATGTGATGGCGATTGCGGAAATACACATAAATATGATCGAGATTGACTCCAGCCACTTCATCTGGGGTTTCTATTAAAAGGTTTTTAGAAAGATAATACAAAAGGGGAAGCAGAGGGATTGCAAAAAGTAATCCCATTTTTATCAAATCTTTCCATGCAACTTTTTTGATTAACAACACCAAAAAACAACAAATCGCAAACCAACCACCAATCAAAATATGAAACCAGGTTGCCAAAACGGTTAATCCTATTGCCTGATAGTATCTGTTTTTCAAAAACGCCAACAAAGCCCAAAAAACAAAAATATAGGCAAAGGTTTTGGCTTCCATGCCTTTGAAAATCCACTCCCCAGCATAGAAGTTTTGACTGGACATCAGATAGGCTTGCAGCAAAATAAAGATGTCTGTATTTGAAAAGTTGAGCAATCTGAAAAGACCAGCCAGCGGAATCGCCAACAAGGCGAAATTAAGTAACCGACCAACAAAAATGGTCGTTTCAAAACCAAACCAATGGACCATCCATCCAAAAAGCCATTCATACAATAATCTGTTTCCAGGAAATTCATTCGCCATAAAGGAATTGGGCATCCAATCCGGATTGAAATGCTGACGTGCGTACAGCAGGTATTGCTCCTCATTGGAAAAGGGTACGTAAGACAGGCAATTGATACATAGCACCAAGAAAATCAAAACTACAGGATTGATCTGATCAATTATATTGGAAGGTATTGCCCACAAGTCTTCTTTTTTGGAAAGGTGATGAGGGTCTGTGGTCATTCTCGTTTCGCTATTGAAGTGTATGTTGTCCAAACCTGGTCAAAAGGTAGTTAAAAATTGTTCATCAATATTGCCAAAAAGCAGTTTTTTATCTGCTCAAATCCAACCAATCCGGAATCTTATCTACACCCTGGGTTCGATAACGATTGAT
The DNA here is from genome assembly GCA_041941305.1 of Saprospiraceae bacterium. GTDB lineage: Bacteria > Bacteroidota > Bacteroidia > Chitinophagales > Saprospiraceae > JANSWP01. Next base: position 206,631 of record JBGTQJ010000003.1, on the reverse strand, counting down.
CATACTCTCCAAAGTCGTATCATCATATTCAAACCAATCGACTTGTTTCCGTATTTTCAGTTCCTCATCAAAATATAACCAGATCGTGAATTCCATCCCCCAACCCGAATCGATTAAATGTCCCTGCCAATAGAAAGGATTGACACGGCCATAAGCAACTGCAATGCTATCATTCACCACTAAATTTCTGATAGTCAGATGCTCCTGGTCTGGAGACAATTTTTTGAAGGCAGTATCTGGCCAATTATAAAAACGCTTGAATTTCCAAAGACTGTCCAAACGAAGATGCAGTAGGACGTCTTCAAACACCATATCTTCTCTGTAAAAGGAGCAAAGTTTGTCCCAGTCCTTTCTATCGGAAAAGGTGGCAAAGTAAGCTTCAGCAGTTTCCTGGACTTGTTGAGTTCGAGAAGGTTCTTGCAGATTCGTATTCTCCGACTGACAACTAAAAATTGCTAAATTCAGAAAGCACATCGAAGAGATAAGGATATAGGCTTTGGTGTTCATATAATTTTTCCACGAAGGTAAGGAAAGGAAAAAATATCTCCTCAAATTGCACGATTTGTGAGCTAAGATTTCCAGGAATTATATGATTTGATTTAATAAAAACAAAAAAGCGGTGACCTCAATGAGATCACCGCCATTCATCTGTTCGTAATTTTAAACCTGAAGACTACTAAATCTGCTCAGGCAAAATCACTTTGTTCAAGACGTGAATAACACCATTCGTGGCTTGAACGTCCGTCAAGATCACAGTTGCTGTATTACCCTGGTTATCAGCAATTGTAACTTCATTTCCCAAATTAACTATGAAGGATTCGGTATTAACAGTAGTTACTTCCATATTGTTAGTCAAGTCAGTAGAACGCACATTGGCACCACCTACTACGTGGTAAGTCAAGACTGTTGCGATTTGATCAGCTGATAGCGTAGCAATAACATTAGCAATTTCATCAAAAGCACTATTTACTGGTGCAAATACAGTAAAAGGACCATCACCGCTCAAAACAGTTACCAAGTCACCATTAGCAGCTCCTAGAGCACTCACTAAAGAAGAAAAATTAGTGTTGGCAACTGCATGTCCCACTACATCCAAAGGCATGATAACTGCATCCACGATGTGAATAACTCCGTTAGTTGCATCTACATCTGCAGTTGTTACGTTAGCTGCATTATTGATGGTAACAGCCCCTCCCGATTTTTCAATCAACATAGACAATTGGTTTTCACCAGGAGCAGTTGCAGCCGCAGTGGTCACATAAGTTTGACCATCTGCAATATCACCTGCAAATACTTCAGCGCCCAATACGTGGTAAAGTAGAATTTCAGTCAAGGCTTCGTCTGAAATAGTATTTAGATCTACACCTAAAGCATCAAAAGCAGCATTGGTAGGTGCAAAAACAGTGAAAGGACCATCGCCTTCCAATGCACTAACTAGATTTACCCGAGATAGAGCAGCCACAAGGGTGCTAAAATCTGGATTGTCAACAGCAATTTCTACGATTGATTGCGGTTCAGGTGTTGGTGTTACATCATCGTCATCATCACATGCTACAAATGAGACGGCTACAAAAGTGATTAAGAAAAGTCCTAAGAGATTTTTCAAGTTTTTCATAAGAGATTTTTTAGATTAGAAAAAATGAATTGGTTGCTTCCAGGGAAGTCAATGACAAGAATTGAAAATTCAATTTTTGTCATTGACTTCCCCAAAAAATCTCTGCGGAGAGCGCCTTAGACGTAATGCCGCAGAGGTGAAACTTAAATATTCTGTTGTTTTAAATGAGTGATTAACTTTATAATCGGTTACCAAACAGGGGTCAAGAAATTTTGTTTAAACTTTTTCTAAAAAAATTAAACAAAATTGCCAGAAGACGACAAAGACACCGATTCTACTTTGGTTTTAAACCTTTTCTATTCTGTCCTGTTTTGAAGGTGGTTTGGATGAATTATGAGCAGTAATAACTGTAGGAATAGACAATAAAAATTTATTACAACCATTTAGAAATCAAACTCTTATGAATCATTTATTAAAAGAATCACTAAACGGAAACACCACTCAGTTATTGGAAGAAATTGGTGACAATCATATTGCAACTTCAATTGATACGCCTCTTAAACAAGACGCTTTTTCCCTAACTGAGGAAGAAAAGATTTTTGCTATAGAAGAGCGATTTGCCGAGATCATGGATATTTTAGGACTCGACCTAAACGATGATAGTCTAAGCGGAACTCCTCGAAGGGTCGCCAAAATGTTTGTTAAAGAAATATTTGGTGGTTTAAGTCCAGATAACAAACCAGCTATAACCCTTTTTGAGAACAAGTTTGGTTACCGCAACATGGTCATCGAAAGAAATATCCCATTACATTCTACATGTGAGCATCATTTTCTTCCGATTCGAGGTAAGGCCCATCTTGCGTATTTCTCTTCTGGAAAAGTGATTGGCTTGTCAAAGCTCAATCGAATAGTGGAGTTTTTCGCCCGTCGACCTCAAGTACAAGAGCGTTTGACACAACAAATATTTATGGAGCTTAAAAAGGTATTAGAAACAGATGACATCGCAGTTTATATTGATGCTGAACATTTCTGTGTACAGTCCCGTGGAATCAAACATCATGGTAGTTCTACCATTACAGCTGAGTATGGTGGAAAATTCTTAAACCGAAGTGTAAAACAAGAATTCTTGCAGGCAATTGGAGTACCATTTGAACCTTAAAAAATCCGAAAAGCGATTTCATTCGTAACTAATCCGACAATTATTTCTAACCAAAAAAATAGTTCAACATGAAACCGCTAATCTTCACTTTCAGTTTATTTTCTGTCCTTACTCAATTGAGTCCTGCTCAAAACAACACCCCCAATGCCTTCCTGGGAGTACATTCCAATTCTGTATCCGTGAAAAAAGCAGAAAAACTGGGATTTGAGAATCCCTATGGAGCATATTTAACGAATGTCATCGGCAATTCATCTGCCGAAAGAGCAGGTTTACAAGCTTTTGACTACATCTACCAAATTGGTGATTACGGATTTGGAGCTCATGATGACGTTGGAGATGTATTGGAAAATTTTCAACCCGGCAATGCGACCACAGTCCAATTCATTAGAAATGGTGAAAAAATGAGCCAGACAGTCATTTTGGGTACCAAGGGGGAAACAGATAACAGCAAACGCACTAGAGCCGAAGATCCATTTTTGGGCGTAGAAGCCAATCATACTGCTTTACCAACTGGCATGGAAGGTGTGCGCATCGATGTTGTCAAGAATTCTACTGCCAAGTCCATAGGCATTCAAGATGACGATATCATTATAAAAATTGATGATTACCCCATAATTGACTGATTCGATTGTGTTCATGTGTTCGCATGTTCAAGTCTTTAGGTCCAGACAGAGCACATGAACACATGAACACGTAAACACAACTGATAATGCAGAGACTTCAAACAGAGGATTTACGCAATATGGAAAAGCTATTCCGATTGCGGCTTATCAATTCCCTCAGTGGTTTTAAAAGTGCCAATTTGGTGGGAACAGTTGATAATAAAGGAAATGAAAACCTTGCAATTGTCAGTTCTGTGGTGCATTTGGGATCCAACCCTGCATTGATGGGCTTTGTAATGCGACCAGCTGTTGTACCCAGGAATACCTATCAAAATATTCTGGATACTGGGTTTTATACTTTCAACCATATCCATATTGATTTTTATAAAAAAGCCCATCAAACTTCAGCGAGGTACCCTATTGATATTTCAGAATTTGAGCAAGTAGGTTTAGCAGCTGAGTATCTGGACGGTTTTCCAGCACCTTTCGTTAAGGAAAGTTCAATAAGAATGGGATTGAAGTTTAGGGAAAAGTTAGATATTCAATCCAATGGTACTATTCTCATGATAGGTGAGATTGTAGAACTGTTTATTCCAAAGTCTTGCCTTTCAGCCGATGGTTATTTGGATATAGAGAAAGCTGGAAGCCTTACAGTTTCTGGCTTAGATGCCTATCATTCGACCAATAGGATTGCCCGCCTTTCCTATGCTAAACCAGAAATGGAAGTTACAGAAATTCAGGTTTAACTATATGAAAAAACAAAACCTCCCCGAGAAAATATGTCCTGTATGTGAACGTCCTTTTACCTGGAGAAAGAAATGGAAAAAATGCTGGACAGAAGTAAAGTATTGTAGTACTAAATGTAGAAAATCCCCCTCTAAAAATTATGATCAACAATGAAAGTTCTTAGACTTATTCTGGGTGACCAACTAAACCTCCAGCACTCCTGGTTTGATCAACAAAATCCAGAAATATGCTACTGTATGTTTGAAATGCGACAAGAAACAGATTATGTTCGACACCATATTCAAAAAGTGACTGGGTTCTTTTCTGCCATGCGCCATTTTGCGCAACACCTGAAAAATCAAGGACATCAGATAGTATATTTCCATCTGGATGCGGTAGAGAATCGTCAGGATTTAGTTGAGAATCTGAACTTATTAATTCACGAAAAAAACATTCAGCATTTTGAATATCAATTACCAGATGAATACCGCCTTGACCAGCAATTATCCAAGTTTTGTGAGCTGCTTCCTATTTCTTTCAAATCATATGATACCGAGCATTTTCTGAGTAAGAGGGATGAATTAACTCGTTTTTTTAAAGGCAAGAAAAACTATCTGATGGAATCCTTCTACCGCTATATGCGTCGGAAATATGGAATTCTGATGGATGGGGATCAACCTTTAACCGGAAAATGGAATTACGATGCCCAAAACCGCAAAAAGTTGCCTAAAGGGCATGTACCTCCAACTCCCCTGACCTTTGAAAAAGATGTTACTGAGATTGAAGCTTTACTTACCGAGCAAGGTATCAACACGATTGGCAACCTGAATACCAAAAGTTTTCTCTGGCCAACTTCGAGGGAAGAATCGCTTCAATTACTAGATTTTTTCCTTGAAAACTGCCTACAATACTTTGGCAGTTTTCAGGATGCCATGAGCCCCAAATTTTGGGCTTTATATCATTCCAGAATTTCTTTTTCTCTTAATTCCAAAATGATTGGTCCAATGGAAGTGGTAGCAAAAGCCATCAAACATTGGGAAAAAAACCAAGAAGATATCAATATTGCTCAAATTGAAGGATTTGTGCGCCAAATCATTGGCTGGAGGGAATACATGAGAGGCATTTATTGGGCAAAAATGCCTGAATATGCCAAGCTTAATTATTTCAATCACCAAAGAAAACTGCCTTCCTGGTTTTGGGATGGAAAAACTAAAATGCATTGCCTTCAACATACCATTAAACAATCACTGGACTATGCTTATGCGCATCATATACAGCGCCTGATGCTTACTGGCAATTTTTCCTTGCTCGCTGGTATTCACCCTGATGAAGTAGATTCCTGGTACCTAGGAATTTATATGGATGCTATCGAATGGGTTGAAATTACCAATACCCGGGGAATGAGTCAGTTTGCCGATGGGGGAATTGTAGGCACCAAACCCTATGTTTCTTCTGCTAATTACATCGACAAAATGAGTCAGTATTGCAAAAACTGTTATTATGATAAAAAGAAGAAAACCGGTGAACGAGCATGTCCATTCAACAGCCTTTACTGGCGTTTCTATGAATTACATCGGGAAAAACTGGAAAAAAATCCGCGAATAAGTATGATGTATCGGGTATGGGATAAAATGGACAACCAACAAAAATTAGAAATCATGGATAATGCCAATAGCTATTTAGAAAATATTGAGTTATTGTAAAGCTTATGCAACAGAGTAGTAAAATAATTAAATCCATTAACCTCACTCTATTTGGCAAGAGATGGAACAAAGAGCATATTTTAATTCCTGAATGGAAAAAATGCCATTAACATTTCGTCAACCAGCGTCCTCCAAGCCGGAATATTGTGACCAGTAGATTGCTCTAAGTAATGGAATTCCAAATTTTGGTTTTCAAAGATTGTCTTTAATTCCAATGCATCCTTATACCAAATATGGTCATATAAAGCACCTGAAATGAATATGGTATTGGGTTGAAAATCTTTTGATTTCAGTTCACTTGTAAATTCTTCAACCGTCTTGGGGTGTATGGCTGGAGAGAATGCTCCACATTTTGAAAATAAATCCAATCCATAAGAGACGTATAACGCAGACATCCCTCCTCTTGAACCACCAATAACAGCACGGTTTTCCTTTAGTGTAGAAGTTCTAAACTGGTTTTCAATAAAAGGTATCAATTCGTCCTTCAAATAAATGCTATATGCATCATCTCCCCGGTATTCTTTACCTCTAATAAAAGGATTGTCAAAAACAGCAATAAGCGGCTGGATTTGTTGTTGTGCTATAAGCTTATCCAATATCTGAGGAATCTTGGCATTATCAATATAATACAATCCATCGTGCAGGTATAGGGTCGGTAAGTCTGATAAGGATTCATAACCAAAAGGTAAATACACCTGAATTTGCCGGGTTTTTCCAAAAATAGAACTGCTTATCGAATCGTAGTGTACCTTGCCTCTTGGGATAGAAAAATCGAGCACGGTTTCGCTTGGTATTTTGAAATCGGCCATATGAACAACTGAGAATAAAGTCCCAAAACTAAATCGTGCCTGGGGGTTTAAAGGATCTGTCATGATTTTATCTCCCAGCTGAAACCTGTAATTGATTATAGCATCTGACTTCAGTTCCTTTTTAAAGAAATACCAATTCGTATTGCCGATAGGGCTCATTTCCCAGGCTTCAGGGTTTTCTACGTATCTGGAATTCAAAAACCCATTAAAGTCTGCCATAATTCTGGGTGCATGTTGTAAATCACCTTTGGCCAAAAAGATGACTTGATTCTCCTCAATTATTGGAGTCTGCGCTTTTTCCTTAAGAAAGTTTTCAATGGCTTCATTTTGCTCGGGTACTTCAAGAGCTTGAAGCTGACTTAATAATTCATCAAAAGAATATGCGGTAATTTGTGAGAATAGAGGATGCCATAAACAAAACAAAATAAAAAGGATGTTCAGCTTTCTGTAATACATTGGTAGGGTGATTTGATTGAAATATTCATTTTCATTCAAAAATAGACAAGATTTTGAATCGAAAGTGGTCAAACATCCTATGATTACTTCATTTTAAGTTCCTGATACATCGATTTCTGCTTCAATAGGAAAATTGACTTCAATAGTTAAGAATTCCCTGAGATCAAAAGTCTTGGATATTATCTGACCATTTCCTTTGATCTGAGCTTGTATAATAGTGCAAAAGATTAAGCTTACAAGAATTAGAATGTTGTTTTTCATATCGGTTGATTTTTATAGAAAAGAATGTTTTCTTGTCGCTGGACTCTGGGCATTGCCCTGTGTTATCGGAAAAAACCAGCAGCCAGTATTCCTTTTAGAGCTTGTTTAAATTTCCATGATTGAGGGAGAGAGAACAAATTTTCATTTTGAATGTAGAAAACCAATGGAAGATTAATCACTAATTGGCATCACCCTCATTTAATATCATTTTCAAAACTTCTTCTAATTGAGTGTCTACACCATTTGCGATATGTTCTATACTTGTTTTGACCATAATATCCGGCTCAAGTCCCTTGTCAGGCTGCTCAGTCAAAGGATAGTCTGCAATCAAAGGAATATCCATTTCTATTTTGGAATTTGGCAAATTGAGAAAAAACAGTTGCCCTCCCGTGGTGCCCTTTAAGTTGCCACCAGTCGTTTCCCCAACCAAAGTTGCTAAGCGGTGCTCCTTACAAATTTTGGCGAGAAAAAAGGTAGCGGAACTATTAGCAGCATCAACAAGCAGCCAGGTTTTACCAAGATATCTTTTTTTGGTAGATGATAATTTTTTCCCTTCAAAGGAGGTGTTTTTACGGATAAAGAATCCATCTCCATATGCTTTGACTTTGCCAGATATGTCTTTAAAAGAATTGTCCCATGTGGAGAGATAAGCATCCAACTCATGAGGGATTTTCTCATAGGCAATTAATGATTTTGTGCCAGAAAGTTGAATAGGCTCTTTTACCAAATATTTCATCAATTCATCATTCACCTCGTTCATACCACCTCCATTTCCACGAATATCCAAAATTAGATTAGGGATGCTTGCTTTTTCGATTGTTTCAAATGCCTCCTTGAGAAATTGCTTCCAATCGAGTTCCATTTTCCAGGTCACAAAAGTGCCCAAATGAAGGTAAGCTGTTTTGGAATTTAGAATTTTAAAATTCCACAAGTCATCATAGCTTTCAATTTGCTTACCATAACGCTTTTCGAGTCTTTCAAATCTCCTTGCTCGACTGATACCATTTACAATAATCGTTTTTGGTGTTTTGATTTCGAAATCCTGTAGGGTGATTTCAAATTGTCCATCACTCGGAGGAAAAAACAGGGGAAAATAGATATCAAAAGACTCATATTTACCGATCCCAGTCAGCTGCATGTCGTAAAGCTGTTGTCCTTCATTGGTCCCATCCTTTTTGATAACCAATTTCAAGCTATCTATAATATTGGAAACAGAATAGCCATTTATAGATATAACTTCCACCCCAGGGTTTAAAGCATCATTTCCTGATGCATTCTTGGTAATCACCATTCGATTGTCCACCAACTTAAAAGTAAAGGGAACTTTATTCTCTTGGTTAAACAACAGTTTTTTTACCAAAGAAGATTGATTCCAGTAATTAGTATAAGTATGTCCGCATTTAATTTTTGCCAAAAATTTTGAAAAGAGCAGAAAGGTTTCTGCCAAATTTCGATTGGTTTGAATTTGACACTCCAGGTCATCAAAATGATTGCCTATAATCGATTCAGATTCGTATCTATATAAACCTGGGTGTAGGCTTTTATATGCTTTCTTAAGAATTTGGAAATCTGCTTCAAGTTCTTCAGGAGAAAAAACCGGAAGATCCTCTTGAGCATAAAGAATAGAGGAACAACTAACTGAGATAAGAAAAACCAGATTGAGCGCAATAGAATTGATTTGTGAAAGATACTGAGTCATCATGCTTTTTTTTTTGGTGATTTGATGGTGCAAAAATGACTCAGAAAAGCATAGCTAAGGTTGCAAATGATGATTTGAGACGTATCAGATGATAATTTGATCTACGTTATACAATTTCCCTGAAAGCATTTTTTGTTTTCCAATCATTTAACAATATGTTGTTGTTTTAAGTATTCACTGGGAGAACAACCCTTAAATTTATGGAAGGCTCGATTAAAGGTGGCCTTGGAGTTGAAGCCACAATCAAAAGCAATACTCATTAAGGTAAATCTTTGCAGTTCATGTGTTTGCATTTTTGCAATCACTGCTTCAATTCGAAGTCGGTTGATAAAATCATTGAAGTTTTGCTGATATCCAGTATTAATAACTTTTGAAATAATGGAGGTATTTGTATCAACCAAACGAGCCAACTCATTTAAGGTTAGATCTGGTCTCAGGTAGGGTCTCTCATTTGTTATCACAAAATCCAACTTATTTTTCCATTGCTCAATATTATTCAAATCTGTTTTAACAGGTTCCTGAACTTCAGGGACAAACAACAGGGGTTTGCTCAATTTCTGAACAGAAATAAAACCTTGAATTGACAGAAAATAAATCATAACCGCTAAGGCGAAATAAGATGCCCAATATGCTTTGTAATCAAAGGAGAACATTTGACCCAGGGTATTGACAATAAAATTAATTGCAAACCCAAACACAACAGCATACAATAACCATTTTATCCAGTTGAATTCTATCGCTGTGGTTTCCGAAAAATTGTTATTGATATATTTTCGGTATTTTCTATAAACGATAATGGTCCAAATGGTATAAATCATAGTAGCGATACACCCTATTTCTACGGTCGGAATATGATTTTGGCGGAAAGCAGACCAATAGCCCTGGGTTTCAAAATGGAGTGGAAAGGGATTAGTATGAATCCCATTTTCCAATAAAACATCTTTTAAAAATATAATTAGATAAAGCATTATCAATAAGGCACCTGGTCCAAAGTGCCAGGCATCTTTCTTTCTAAATCGAAATTCCAGATTCGTCAAACTTCTGAAATAAAAATAGATAAGCGGAGCAATCAGCAGTAACACATGAAAAGGGAAATAGAACATAAATGTCGAATGCCAATCACGACTATCATACCAACCCCCAAATCCCAACATATATTGAGCAATGTATAAACAGCACAGCAATAAAATAATAGCAAGCAATTGATCAGAAAGTCGATCCTGTTTTTTTCCTCTTTTATAGAGAATAATAGCAAAGATGATTCCTTGCAGAAAAGCAACCAATAACAAGGTGCTGTATATATTGAATTCAAAAAGCATAGTCTGGGAGATAGCAGTTCGGGAATTTGAATTCCCAGTTCAACAAAAATTATTCACAAGGGTTTTGCCAAATTTATTTTCTCTCCAAATATTGATGAATAGAAGCAAAGTCCAGTCTGCCCATTCCATGCTGATTGGCTTCTGCAAACAACTCTTTTGTCAAATTAGCCAGGTACAAAGGTTGATTGTGCTCATACGCTGTAACAGCTGCCAAATGTAAATCTTTGTGCATCCATTCTAAAGGGAATTGAACCGAATAATTCTCAGATTTGATCATATCCGATTTAAACTTAGTAAATGGTGCAGCAACTACCAGATTTGGAATCACGTTCAGCAAAAAATCTTTGGCAATGCCCATCTTTTCCCCCAGCAAAACAGCTTCTGAAAAAATGACCATAGACTGAGCCAGCATGATATTCACCAACATTTTAAAGGAAGCTCCTTTTCCAGTTTCGCCAATATGGAGCACTTCCTTTCCCATCATTTCCATATATGGTTTTACCTTTTTTAACAAAGGTTCATTGGCACCTACAAAAAAGACCAATTCTGCATTTTCAGCATGTGGAAGGGTTCCGGCAACTGGTGCATCAATAAATTGAATACCCAGGGCTTCTGCTTCTGCCTTGGCTTTCATACTAAAGGAGGGATTCACTGTTGAACAATCTACCCAAATGGCATTTTGGGTCATATGTTTTAAAGCACCTTTTTCACCAAAAAAAACCTGAGCGACCGCTTCTGGAGTAGAAAGCATGCTAAAAACAATCGCTGCTTCTGATACTGCCTCGTTTGCTGTATTTGCTGTTTTTGCACCTAAGGTTTTTAATGGCTCCATCGAAGATTCAGAGCGATTCCAGACCGTTACATCTACATTGTTTTTCAAAAGGTTCGCAGCCATGCGACTACCCATAATTCCCAATCCCAAAAATGTGATTTTCATTGTAATTTGTTTTTAATTATTGATAAGCACAAAAGTGAAGGGAATTACTATCGAAAACTAACCGGAAAGATTCAGAAATAGAAGATTTGCGTCAAAATCAATTGGAAATCTGATTTCGGTGCAGAGAGAGGATATACTGTTTTGGAGACTGCCCTACTCTATTTTTAAATTCTTTAATGAAATAGGAAATATTTTCATAACCCACTTCAAATGCAAGCTCTGTAACACTGATTTCCCTGTTGTTAAGAATCGTCAAAGCTTTTTCCATCCGCTTTTCTTTCAACCACTTCTGTGGCGTTATATCATAATAGGATTTAAAGTCTCGCCGGAAAGTGCTAAGGCTTCTTCCAGTTAAATAGGCATAATCCTCAATTTTTAAGGGCTTATCAAAATTCTTTTCCATAAAAGTTTTGATGTTGCGTTTTTGAGGAAGGGTGAGTCGAAATAGAAAATTGGCAAATTGCTGTTCCACGGCGAGCCCATTGAGTAAATACATCAGTTCCAATATTTTGAGGCTGAGCAAACTTTTGTTTTTCAGTTGATTCCCCTGGTAAATTTTTATCAATGACTGGGCAAAGAGTTCTAATGATGGGACAATTCCAAACTTTAAATGATCAGGAACTTCCTTTCTTGAGATTTCAGTGACTCTGGAATTGGACAAAAACTCCTGAATAATTGCATCATCGAAATAAAATAACAGGCTTTCGAACTTTCCCTTTCCTGGCAATAAATCCGTGATATGATACATACCTCTGGGAATAAATACCACTTCACCAGGATTCACTTTTATCACTTGATCCTCATAAGTAGTTATTTGCTGTTCGCCTGTCAGCAAAATGGAAACCACATGATTAGAAATATAGCCTTCCCGGTTGACGACGGGTTCAGTCAATTCTTTTTTCAGGATACAGACATTGCCGTCTCTCAAAATGGTCGTCACCTGTTTGTTTTCAAACAATCTTTGTGGAATCAGTATCATGTTTTTACCTGCAATTTCGGGACAAACAAAATGAAAAAATAACCCAAAAAAGTCAAATGTATTCCTTAGGCATCATTATCCTATCAGTGCTTTTCTTTGAGCCAACACGTAACCAAAATGCATTCCCTCATGAATATTATTGAAGGTGATGGCATCCTGAATAGTATTCAATTTCACACCAAAACTGGTTTGATAAGGGTTATAATTTGTAAATAGACCACTTTCCAAATCTTTTGAAAACTGGCTAAGCGTCCTATTTGATAATTCTTTTAACATCGACAAATAATCAGCATCAAAATACAGGGTAGGGCTGGTTCCCTTTCTAAATAGCTCAACCAAGTTATTTTCCACAAGTATTGGATTACCGGAAAACTTATAACACAATAGCTGTTGGGTCACAATCACATGACCGAAATTCCAGATAATATTGTTGTTGAAACCCTTGGGTATTTGATTGATTTGTTCAATACTTAAAGAGTCAATAAGGCCTGTAATGTTTTTCCTTATTTGTGCTAGCATATTTTGCATATTTTGGCGCAAATATAGAAGTTGTTCAAAAATGGAGGTTTAATTTTTGAACAACTTCATAGCAGATTCTACTGCGGACTGTCCCAATTGAGACATCTTCACGAATGATTAACTTTTGGGCATAAAACCATCAAATAAAATATCTGTTTTTAGGGTATTATTGAAAATCTGGCTCTATTTGTTTTCACTTGAGTTTCCCATTTTTTTCGGATATGCGGGAAAACAGGTTGGCGGGCAGACGGCAGGGCTGTTAAGTTCTCCCGACGCAACCCCTTTATTGCTTTGCTTAATGTCCACTGGACATTGCCTTGCATCCTGAAGGAAAAAATCCGCCCGCTTCTAAGTGCTTGATTTTTAGAGGGTTGCTGCTCCTCCTTTTCCCAAGGAGACTCCTTCCCAAAGGGATTCTTTGAATCAGAGAGGAGGTTGGGAGGTCTACGAGGGCAATTTTCGATAAAACTTAACAGCACTCCGTTTAGACGGGATGTGAGAACATGACACATAAGCCCCGCTTCCACGACAACCCGAAAAAAAAAAGATTCAAATGAGAACAGAAGATTCCAAATACGAAAAATCGAACCTAGTGTGAAAAAGATAGAAAAGCAGGTCATTGATACAGCCTATAACTACAAAAGTTACCGCCAATTGGTAGATGAGTTGTTTGCTCAAAATAAAACAACAGGTACCAACCATAGCGAGTCGATGGTCAATTATACCAAAATAAACATCACAAGAATGAATCGTTTGGATAAAAAAACAAAATTGACAGAAGCGACCATTCAGCAATTATCAGAGATCAATCGTCCGGTCATTTGGTTGGCCATTACAGAAGGTTGGTGTGGAGATGCAGCTCAAATTTTGCCAGTATTGAATAAAATGGCATTGTCAAATGAACACATCACCCTGAAATTTATCTTGCGCGACCAGCATTTGGATATCATGGATGCTTTCCTGACTAACGGAGGTCGCTCTATTCCTAAAGTGTTGATTTTGAACGCTGAAACATTGGAAGTGTTAAGAACCTGGGGACCCCGCCCTGTAGAAATGCAAAAAATGGTAATGGATGCTAAAGCAGAATCCTTGGATACAGAGGATATGGAATTGAAAAAACAAATCAATGCAGAATCTTCTAAAAATTTGCACTTGTGGTATGCAAAGGATAAAACCTTGACGACCCAGAAGGAGTTTTTGGAAGCAGTGGAATAAATATATTAGATGTATCAACCCGAATTTTGGCAATAAAATCCCTTTCGTTTACTTTTTTTTATTCAATTTGTTGCGGGGTGGGGGTTTGGGGTTGGGGGTAAACCCAAAAAACACCCC
>JBGTQJ010000003.1:0-192565 GCA_041941305.1 Saprospiraceae bacterium | reverse complement strand
TCTAACCCGCAACTCGCACCCCGCAACAATAGCACACTAGATAGTGAGTTGAAATTCAATGATTTAAGATACAATCCAAAAATTTTGGATGACTCATATTCTACACCTTATTAAGCCAAAAGCTCCTTCACTACCTTCCCATGCACATCTGTCAATCTAAATCGCCTGCCCTGATATTTATATGTCAATCGTTCGTGATCAATACCTAGTAATTGTAATATCGTCGCTTGGAAGTCATGCACATGCACAGGATCCTTGACGATGTTGTAACCAAAATCATCTGTTTCCCCGTACACAATTCCTGGTTTGATACCACCTCCTGCCATCCAAATTGAGAAACAACGAGGATGGTGATCTCTCCCATAATTGGTAGCAGTCAATACTCCTTGAGAGTAATTGGTTCTCCCAAATTCTCCTCCCCAAATGACCAGCGTATCCTCCAACATGCCTCTTTGCTTTAAATCCATAACCAGCGCTGCCGAAGCCTGATCCACATCTCTAGCCTGGTTTTTTACAGCCCCAGGGAGGTCATTGTGGTGGTCCCAACCCATATGATAGAGTTGAATAAACCTGACTCCTCTTTCAGCCAACCTTCTGGCAAGCAGGCAATTTGCCGCATAAGTTCCAGGTTGCATGGATTCCGGACCGTACATTTGGAAAATCCTATCCGGTTCATCAGAGATATCCATTATTTCTGGTACAGAGGTCTGCATTCGATAGGCCATCTCATATTGAGCGATGCGACTGCTGATTTCAGGATCCCCAAATTCTTCTAATTGCTTTTGATTAAATTGGGTAATTTGGTCGAGCATCCTCCTCCGACTTACTCGATCGATACCTTCCGGGTCCTTGAGGTATAAAACAGGATCTTTACCAGAACGAAATTGTACCCCCTGATGAAGAGAATGCAAAAACCCATTGCCCCAAAGACGAGAATAAAGCGGCTGCCCAAATTTTCGCCCTGTACCCCTCGATAGTAACACTGTAAATGCAGGCAAATTCTCGTTGGTACTCCCCAAACCATAACTCAACCAGGCTCCCATACTCGGTCTACCGGGTTGTTGAGAGCCCGTTTGAAAAAACGTAATGGCAGGATCGTGATTGATGGCTTCCGTATACATAGATCTTACTATGCACAATTCATCTGCAATTTTTGCAGTATATGGCAATAATTCGCTCATCCAGGCGCCCTGCTCTCCGTATTGGTCAAACTTGTAAATAGATCCAGCCAGTGGGAAAGAATCCTGCCCCGAAGTCATGCCCGTCAAACGCTGTCCATTTCTAACAGAATCCGGCAATTCTTCTCCTCTTCTCTCATTCAATAGTGGTTTGTAATCAAATAATTCGAGTTGTGACGGGCCACCACTTTGAAAGAGGTAAATGATTCTTTTGGCTTTGGGTGCGAAATGCGGTGAATCCAATATCCCTTTTATTCCTCCATTTTCAGGGGTTATGATACCAGATTCAGTCTTGTTGAAAAAATTGTAGCCAAGCAATGAAGAAAGTGCTGCCGTACCTATTCCAACACTGGACCTGGAAAGGAAAGCACGACGGTTCATGCTGTATTGATGCTGTGATTCTACGGTGCTATGATGCTTTGATGGTTTCATTTTTCAAAAAATCTAGATTTTACTTTGATTCAAAAAGTACAAATAATCCATGATTCATCCCAATCCTAAAACATGGCAGCATTGCAATATTACAGCATTGTAGAATCAATAATTCAGCCTCTGGTAATCGTTTCATCCAAATTGAAAATCGCATTCGCCACTATTGCATAGGCTGCCAATTCAGGGGTTTCCAGTAACTCTTTCTGTTCAAAAGCGCCAACAGATAAAAAGGATTCGGCTTCTTTTGGATTTGTTTTGAAACGCTCCCATTCTTCTTCAAAGTAGGTTTTCAGATCCGATAATTCTTCCTCTGTGGGTTTTCGAGAAGTCGCTAATTCAAACATCATCGAAATTCTATCTTTTGGCCTTTCCAGACCATCGATTGCCCTATATGCCAAAACCCTGGCAGCCTCAACAATCTGTGGGTCATTGAGCATGATTAAGGCTTGTAACGGAGTACTGGTCGTTTCACGCTGAACCATACAAAAATCTCGGGAAGCAGCGTCGAAAGTCATCATACTCGGCGGCGGAACAGTTCGTTTCCAAAAAGTGTACATGCTCCTGCGATATAGTTTATCACCTTTGTCAGGAACATATTTAGCAGTGCTACCACCTCCTCCTCCAGTTGTCTCCTGCCAAAGTCCTTCTGGCTGATAGGGTTTGACACTTGGTCCTCCTATAGTAGCAACCAATAATCCACTTACAGCCAATGCATGGTCGCGAATCATTTCTGCTGATAGCCTAAGCCTTGGAGCGCGAGCCAACAACAAATTTTGTGGGTCTCTTTCAAGCATCTCAGAACTAACTTTAGCAGATTGCCTGTAAGTAGAGGAAGTAACGATATATTTAAGCATAGCCTTCACGTCCCAACCCTCTTCTCGAAATTTATTAGCCAAAAAATCGAGTAATTCAGGGTGAGTAGGCAATGTACCCTGATTTCCAAAATCGTAGGAAGATGCCACAATTCCCTTACCGAAACATTGTTGCCACAAACGATTTACAGTAACACGGGCAGTGAGTGGATTGTCTTTGTGAAATAACCAATCCGACAAACCCAATCTGTTTTTTGGAAGGCTTTCAGGAAATGCTAAAATAGAAGGCGGGGTTTCTGAAAATACGGAATCTGTCGGTTTATCATAAGCACCTCTTTTTAAAATGTAGGCTTGACGTACTGTATCCATTTCTTCCATCACCATCAGCGGGATCTTTTCAATGGTATCCAGGTTATTAATAAAAGTCAGCGTCTCGTCAATTTCTTCTTTTGTAAGGGTGATAAATGGTTTAGGAATGGCACCATACGGTTGGATAAGTCCAACCTCTGGCACATTATTAAAAAAGCTGTAAAGACTGAAAAAGTCCTTTTGAGAGATGGGGTCGTATTTGTGATCATGGCATTTGGCACACTCAAATGTAAGTCCCAGAAAAGCAGTTCCAAAAGTTTGGGTTCGGTCTGAAACATATTCCACCCGGTACTCCTCAGGAATCACACCACCCTCCTGTGTAATTTTGTGATTTCGATTAAAGGCAGATGCGATAAGTTGCTCTCTGGTTCGATTGGGCAATAGATCACCTGCAAGTTGCCATTGCACAAATTCATCATAAGGCATGTTATTCCTATACGCATGAATAACCCAATCCCTCCAGGGCCACATCACTCTTTCCAAATCATCCTGATAGCCGTGTGTATCTGCATAACGTGCTAAATCGAGCCATTTAGAGGTCATGTTTTCAGCATATGCATCTGAGTTAAGCAGGTCATCGACAGCCTTTTCGTAAGCATTTGGACTATTGTCTTTTTCAAATTGCTCCAATGCTTCCAAGGTAGGTGGCAAACCCGTCAAATCAAAAGTAACCCTTCGTAGCAATTGAGCTTTGCTTGCCTCAGGAGAGGGTGATAAATTCTCTTGTTCCAATTTGGAAAGTACAAAATTGTCAATTTCATTGTTTGTCCAACTTTTGGTCTCCACTTGTGGGACTTCAGGATCTTCAACAGGCAGAAAAGACCAGTGCCGCTTCCATTTTGCTCCCTGCGCAATCCATTTTTTCAGAATTGCTTTTTCATAGTCTTCCAATACCAAATTTGATTCTGGAGGAGGCATGACATCATCAGGGTTCTCCGTAAAAATCCTTTCTATCAATGTGCTTTGCTCGACATCTCCTGGTATGATGGCAAAATGATCTTTTTCATCTCCCAAAGCGGCAAAAAGACCTTCCTCTGTATCAAACCGTAGTCCAGCTTCTCTAACATTCTCATCAGGCCCGTGACATTTGAAACAGCGGTCAGAAAGAATGGGTTTGACATGAAAATTGAAATCTACAATATCCGGGATTTTATTGGAGGACTTAGCCAACTTTACAGAATTGCTTTTTTGACAACTCTTATGAAAGAAGCCCAGGGTGAGCATCATTCCGAAAAATAGTGTGTATTGAAAAGTCCTTTTCATTTTTGGTTGAATATGCTGCAAGATAGGAAGAAAAGGAATTTGGGTTCTGAGTTTGGGGTAC
This sequence comes from Saprospiraceae bacterium, assembly GCA_041941305.1. Lineage (GTDB taxonomy): Bacteria > Bacteroidota > Bacteroidia > Chitinophagales > Saprospiraceae > JANSWP01. Next base: position 188,450 of record JBGTQJ010000003.1, on the reverse strand, counting down.
AGAGTTAATATTTAATGAATTTGTCTCAAAAAATTTGCCTTTTCCACTTCAAAATCCAAAAAAGAATAATCCTTTTCAAGCAATTCAATATTACTTAATTGATTTCTCAAAAACACCTGGTGAGCTTTTGTATCAGGATGCAAGGGACGATGTGCTATAGCTTGATTCAATTTTATTAATTTTTGGACAATTGTTCTAGTTGGGTTTTCAAAAAATGCTTTCTCAAAATACGCCCATACATAATCAACAGCTACTTTATTAGGATGAACCAGATCTTCACTGAAAAAACGATAATCTCGCAAATCATCCAATACGATTTCATACGCAGGAAAATAATGGCAGCAATCATTTTTGGCACACAATCTTTCAGTAGCCAACAACAATGCAGCTTTACTTCTTTGATTTTCTACAAATCCATCCCGGATATGGCGTACAGGGCTAACCGTAAGGAGGATTTCGAGATTAGGGGATTGGCTTTTTAAAAGTTGAAATTCACCATTGAGCGCTTCAAAAATGGTTTCTGGTGATAACCGAATCTTTTCAAATTCCCTATTTGCTATCTTGTGGCAATTGGCTACTATTTGCTCAGTTTTCCTGTAACGATAAGCAGTTGCAGTACCAAATGTAATGATCATTCTATCACAAGTTCGAATAAACTTTCGCGCACGTTCCAGTTCAGCATTTAAGTTCTCGAGCATCCATTCTTTATCAGGAGCAGAAAAGTCCCCGTGATGCAATAAACTGTGCCACAAGCCATTATCAAAAACCAAATCTTGGGCTTCGAACAATTTATTGCTTCTCAAAAATTCAAAAATGTGCTTTATGGACATCGGATTGTAAACAATGCCAAAGGGATTCAGAAGTGTTTGAAATTTTAGGTTTGATAGTCTTCCGGCGATATTTTCAGCAAAACAGGAACCAATGGAAAGGATGGGATTTTGGTGGCTTATTTGGGTTTTGGATTCAAAAGAAGGAAATGTAGTTCGGAAAGAAGTCATGAGCTGGGTGCTGGTTTACTAGGTGCTGGGTACTGGTTGCTGGGTACTTGTTGCTGGGTACTTGTTTGCTTGTTATCTAGTTACAAGAACCCAGCAAACCAGGAACCAATACCTAGTACCCAGATTCACTTTCTGGAAAACACCATTTTATAATCTGGTTCAATTTTCCCTTTTCTAATCTTTTCCAATTTGCGCTTGATGAGTCTTTTTTTGACGGGTTTGAGCAATTCGGTAAACAAAACCCCCTCTAAATGATCGTATTCATGCTGCACAACTCTGGCATTAATTCCTTCAAAAATTGCTTCATGGGGTTCAAAATGCTCATCCAGCCATCGCAATTTTAACTGGGGCGGACGGGACACATCCCCTTTAATATCCGGAATACTCAAACATCCTTCTTCATATTCCCATGCTTTGCCAGATTCTTCAATCTTCTGGGCATTGATGAATACCCTTTTGAAACCTTCTTCTTCAGCATCCTCTTCATCTTCGAATACCTGAATTGTATCTATTACAAACAATCGAATGGATTTTCCAATTTGAGGAGCAGCAATGCCGACGCCTTCTGCCTTGTACATGGTCTCCCACATATTTTCTATCAACTTATCCAAGTCTGGGTAGTCGGGAGTAATTTCTTCGGCAACTTTTTTCAATACGGGATGACCGTATGCATAAACGGGTAAAATCATTAACTGAGTACTGGTTGCTGGTTGCTGGGTGCTGGTTTTCCAGGTACTGGTTTGCTGGTTGACTTAACCCGCAAAATAGCACCAAGCAACCAGTACCTGGCAAACTAGATATGCCCTAAGTAATCTTGCAATATCAAAGTGGCACTGATTTTATCTACCAGTGCTTTATCGCGGCGCTTCTTTTGCTTGGCGCCACTTTGTAGTATGGCAGCTTTGGCCGCAACGGAAGTGTATCTTTCATCGTGCGTTACAATTTCTTTATCCGGATACAGTTTTTTCAATTTCCGGACAAACCCCACTACTAGATGCGCTATTTGGGCAGGTGTCCCATCTGCATGCATGGGCTCACCAACCACAATTTTTTCCACTTCTTCCTCTTCAAAATAATCCTTTAAAAAATCAAAAATTTCATCTGTAGGCACCGTAGTCAAGCCATTTACAATTATTTGCAATGGATCAGTGACCGCAATACCAGTGCGCTTCGTTCCGTAATCTATGCCTATGATTCTTGCCACGGCCGCAAAGATAAAAGTTGATAATTGGGAATGGGTATTTGAGAATAGAAATCTTTAAAAACCTAATTAATAACAATTACCACATCCCCAATCACAGATTTTAATGAAAAAATCATAGTGCGAATACTAAAGTTTCATTTTTGATTTATTACAAAAGAATTAACTTAAAAAATTTAATCCTCTTTTCACTAGTCTCCAATAGAATGTAATACAGACCAGAATCAACTGGTGTTTCAAAATTGTAAATTCCATTGGAAGGAGCAAACACTTCTTCAGAAAAAATTATTTCTCCCAATACATTGACTATGGATAATTTTAGTTCAGGAAATATGTTTTTTGAGAAATTTAGGGAAACCTGTTCTCCTGCTTTATTTGGATTGGGAAATAATAAAATGTCTCCTGTCTCCAAATATTTCAGGCTGGTTTCCAAATCTACAATAAAAGAAAATTCATATAAACATCCTTCACTGTCTGTTACTGTGAGTCCGTAGGTACCAGCTACAAGATTTGAGATATTTTGCTCATTTGCCCCATTACTCCACTCAAATTCATAAGGGAATAATCCACCAGCTAGCTGTATCGTAATTGCTCCATTATTATTTCCATTTTCATTGACAATGAGGGTGTCTGTAATTGTAATTTCAGAAAGAACGGTGAGATCAATTGTTCGGATACTGTCGCATCCATTATTTGCGATTAAGGTGTCAACATATATTCCACTTTGGTCATAACCTTCAAAATCTTCTCCATCACAAACCTGTGTCTCTATCGTTGTTGAAACTTCAGGTAATACCATCAATTCCAAAGTCCGCAAACTATCGCAGCCATGAACCGTTTGAAATAGATCCTCATATATCCCACTCTGAGTATAGCCTTCATAAGCTTCTCCCTCACATATCTCTGCTGAAATCATTGTCAATTCTTTTGGGTTTACTGTCAATTCCAATGTCCGCAAACTATCACAGCCATGTACCGTCTGAAATAGATCCTCATAGGTCCCACTTTGAGTATAGCCTTCATAAGCTTCTCCCTCACATATCTCTGCTGAAATCATTGTCAATTCTTTTGGGTTTACTGTCAATTCCAACGTCCGCAAACTATCGCAGCCATGTACCGTTTGAAAGATATCCTCATATATCCCGCTTTGAGTATAGCCTTCAAATACTTCTCCTTCACATATCTCTGCTGAAACCAACGCCGATTCTTTGGGATTTACTGTCAATTCCAACGTCCGCAAACTATCGCAGCCATGTACCGTTTGAAAGATATCCTCGTATATACCGCTTTGAGTATAGCCTTCATATACTTCTCCTTCACATATCTCTGCTAAAATCATTGTCGATTCTTTTGGGTTTACTGTCAAATGCAAGGTTCGCAAACTATCGCAGCCATGTACCGTTTGAAAGATATCCTCGTATATCCCGCTTTGAGTATAGCCTTCAAATACTTCTCCTTCACATATCTCTGCTAAAATCATTGTCGATTCTTTTGAGTTTACTGTCAAATGCAAGGTTCGCAAACTATCACAGCCGTCTATAGTTTGGAAAAAGTCTTCATATGTTCCACTTTGGTTATAGCCTTCGTAAGTCTCTCCCTCACAAATAGAAACTGTAAACTCTTCCTGGATATCCTGACAAACATGGGAATACAATACCAGCCCCCCTTCTCCAATAACGTATAATATTTCATTGGTTTCATCATAATGGATATTAGCCAAGAAGTGATTGGAGGTGAAAACAATTTCCCAAGTCGCTCCAAAGTCCAAACTATACCATAATTCACCAAAATTGTTGACCACCAATATCCGGTCTTGATCGAATATCTTAATTCCTGTAAAGGAAGACTCTGCTTCTAAAAATGAGGATAATGATTTGTTATTGAGATTGTATTTCAATAATGCCGCGTCGGCTGCAATGATGATATGATCCTCATCAAAGCTCACAGCATGGTGAAAATCAAGAACAGTATCGATGGATATATTGACCCAGGTATCTCCCCCGTCATGCGATCTCAATAGGGTTCCAGACCGACCAGTAACGAGTATTGAAGCATCCTGCAAAAAGGAAATTGATTCCAGTAAATTCTGTGTATTTGATGCCATTGGTATCCAATCCGTACCATTTAGATTTCTAAGAATAATACCATCAGATCCCACCGCAAATCCCTTTCCATTTAAATCAAATTCAATATCAAAAAGCGTGTACGTAGAATCAGAATGATGAGAAGTCCAAGTGTTTCCCTGGTCTTCTGAAAAGAGTATTTGACCATTATAGCCACATGCGTGGAAAATACCGGACGAGGTATAATTAATGTCAAAGAGGTGGTCTTTAGAAATAGATTGTACATTCCAGCTTGCCCCAAAATCATTTGTTGAGCCAAATAAACCGTCTTCACCAACCACGAATAATTGATTGTCGACAGGTACTGCATTCATTATTGACTTGGAATAGAGAACATCTGGAACTATCCAGTCTTCTCCAAGGTTCTCAGAATATATGAGGACACCTCCACTACATCTTAAATAGATTGAATTATTGTGTACTTCAATGTCAAAAATGTCCTGATTGGAATCAAGGCTATCAGAAAACCAAGTATTTCCATTGTTGGTTGTTTTTAATACTTTTCCATTATCTCCAACGGCAAAGCCAATTTCATTGTTAATAAAAAAAATATCTCTAATCGTATTAAAAGAATCGATATAAACTTCTTCCCAACTATTTCCTACATCTGTACTTTTGTAAATACTTCCGCTAGTACCTCCCGTAAAATAATGTTCAGAGGAATTTTTGGCTACCGTTTTTAAATTTCCCGGAAGTTGGTATATAGTGTCTTTCCATGTTTCTCCCCCATCAATTGTTGTAATCAATGTCCCTGTTTCTCCAACCACAATACCATTGTTGGCATCTAAAAATTCCATGTCTAATAACATATTACCAAATACCAAATCAAGGGTATCCCAGCTGATTCCTGCATTAGAAGTTCTAAGTATTTTTCTTTCTCCGGTCAGGACAAATCCGATATTTTCATCCCTCCAGAACATTTTCAAGGCAAATACATTCAAATTCTCCTGTACAACCATCCAGGTTAGTCCATCATCTTCACTTTTCAAAAGTTTTCCAGAAATAAATAAGGCATAAATGATATTTCCATTAACCTTTAAATCTAACAACATATCGGGATCCTCAAGATCAGAACTATAAACCTTGGTCCAAGAGCTGGAGTTTTGGCTACTACGTAGTAAAGAAGCTGTTTGATCTGATGTAATAATTGTTCCTTGGTTTGTAATTTCAAGATTATTAGACCCAAAGGCTGCATGATTATAAAGAGTGAAAAGTCTCCAAATTTGTTGTCCAAAACATGCTATTGAAAAAGAAGAGAAAACTATGGTGAATTGAATTATTTTTAATGCTTTCATAAGAAATAAGATTTGTGATTTTAAAAAAAAAAAAATTTGACTTCACTTAATATTAACTCTCAAATTCTAAAAATAAACTCTAATGGAGGTAAATACTCGGCCAGTCCTCTGTTCCTTCAGAGGTCCCTTGATTGCAACTTGAATTAATCAGTTATTTAAGTGCTCTATTATAAGGTGGTCTTACTTCTATCTTGCAATTGGCAAAAGATCTACCAATAAGAGGCAGAGCCCAAAGACTTACTTCTTCCTCAAAGCCAAAAAATTGACCGTCAACCATCGCTTTTAAAAAATCCCCTTCCATTAATGAAGATTCACAACCAAGTAATATTATGTCTCTTAAAAAAGGATGTTTTACAGAGCCCCAATTTTTTAGAGATTCATTAATTATTAAGTTTGGAGTAAACCATACAGATTCACCAGAAGTAAAAGGCATAATTCCACCTACACCATGTCCTGATAATGATACAGCTTGGTAGCAGGGTAAAGCCAATACCGTTTGAACTAAAGCTAAATTGGTTATTCGAGTATATTCAACTTCGTAGCCTGCCTTTTCATAAGCTTCTTTCATATACTCAGCAGCAATGGTAATTCCTGGCCAGTAACCAAAATTTCCTTTAAATAATTTTTCTTTTACTACATAAGCATTATTACCAACACCCACAAAGGCTCTAGGTTTTTCTGCTTTAGATACTAACAATTGTAGAATTAAGGGAGGGCTACTTCCTTCAAGATCAGTAATGGTAACCCTTATCTGAGCATCTTCACTAACAGACTTATGAAAAACTACTGCTCTTCCCTTATATCCTAATGGGAAAGCTCCCTTCCCACTCAATAATTTCCACTCATAATCCAATTTATCTTGAAATGCAAAATCAGTTGAATCTTCTACCCCTTCTGTGCAATAAGTATCAGAATCTGGAACACATTTTAATCCAGCCAGAAGAAAGTCCTGAGCTTCTACAGAAAGAATGGTCACATAATCAGGACAAAAATTTTCCACTACCTTAAAAGAAACAGAGGAGGTAGTGGAAGGGTCACTAGTATCTTTTATTTCAAAATTTTCAGGAATACATCCCTCTATCATTAATTCCTCAGGATTTTGATCGTCGTGATAATTCCAGGTCCCTTCAAAAATGGTAACAATCCATGGGAGATGATTTCCCACAACTCTGACAGAAATGTCCACATATCCTATTATGGGATCATCATCTGCTTTTTGTCCTTTATTTTTTGCTTCTACCAAAATTCTGATCCTGTGAGAGCCCTTACCTAATTTTAGGGGCAATTGGTACATCGCAGAATTTCCATCTGGGACATCTGCTTTTATTAATTCCCCTTTTAATTTCTTCCAATTTGGAACCGCTTCCGTACTCCATTCATATACTACTTTATCCTTATAAGGACCATAATTTTTTCGGTTTTCATTTTCTTCACAAAAACAAGATCCTTGAATTACATCTTCATCTTCCACCAAACAGGAAATTGCTATCACATCTCCAGGTCTTGCTTCCTCCGGGTTGTCAGGAGTAAATGGAAATGTTTGTAATTCCTCCACTACTTCCAGAGACTTGAACTTATGCCAATTCAGCCCCGCCACACAACTCACTGAAGCAACACTAAATCCAAAATTGGTGACATTGTTGAATGGATTGATATCATCAAAGAATACGATGACTCCCTCCATATTGTAATTCCCTGGCACAGTCACCCAGGTATCTGGCATTGTTAAGGTAATCGTAGTGAAAGGTTGCAATGGGGTGTTTACAGTCATTTCGGATAAATATACCAACTGGTTGAATTCATTGAATATTTCAAAACTGATGGAATAAGAAAATGCAGGCAATATGTTATTATTAATGACCTCAAATTTGATGTCGATTTCCTGCCCCGCATCTTCGAAACTAAATGGTCTTAAAATATTGCCGAATAAAAGATCAGTTGCATTTGAATTAATCGGTAGAAAAAAAAGAAAAGTCAATATGGTAAAAACTAAGTTTTTCATCATTCTTTGATTTTTTATTTAATCCTCTAGCATATACTTTCTAAGAACCAGGGAGTAAGGCCTTTTAAATGAATTTGATAAAGTTGAATGTTTTTAGTATTGACCCCTGATTCAAAGAATGTACTGTAGAGATATATTAAAAAGAGAGTTCTAATTTTGCAGTTGATTCAGTCAGTAAAAAAGGATCATTCAATTATCTCTAAATATTTATTTCAAAGCCAAAAGGCTTGATGGATAAATAATCAGGTCAAAAAAAATCTAAAGGCTTAACAGATAAACTTGTCTATGGATTGGTTATCAGCAATTTTTCATAATAGCTATTTAAACTTGTGTGAAGGCTCAATAGATACCAACCTTGTTCAAGACCTTTATCGGATAGATCAAGTTCAAAAAGTTCTCCTTTTTCGTCAATTAATTTGTACCCATACACTCTTTGTCCAATGGAATTGTGCAACTCAAGATTGATTGGCATTTCTCTATTTTTGTTCAATTTCAGATGTATGTTTCCACTAGTGGGATTTGGAAAGAATGAGAATTGGTTCGCTATACTTTCAACTATGGCTGTTACAATTTTGGAATAAGTAAAATTCCCATCATAATCCATTTGTTTCAGGCGATAATAATTGATTGAGTAAAAAGGATTTAAATCTGTAAAAGAGTAGTATTGATAGTCATTACTCATACCTTTACCTCCCACAAAACCGATATGTTTCCAGGTTCGTCCATCTTTACTCCGCTCTATGCGAAAACCTCTATTATTTACCTCCGAGGAAGTTATCCATTTTAGTATTACTTTTTCATTGTGCATTCTTGCATCAAAGTTGATAAACTCAACTGGAAGTGCGGGTGCCCCATCAACCCAATTAGAAGTATTGCCCATCAAAGCAAAATTAATCAAAGACCCATCCAGGTTATTGCTCGTCCCATCTTCCAGTGTGGTCACTCCTGAGTTATTCCCTCCTGCTATTCCCTGGTTAAAATGATAACAGGCTACCAAACCAGTTGTAGCACAACTAATCTCCTGGTTCATATCATTTTGCAATTGATTTGCAGTACGTGCCACATTCCACACCCGGAGTTCATCTATGATGCCCTCCATAAAATCACTGGGTGAATTAGAAGATTGGGAGGCTCCAACATACACATCGGTAGATGTATTGCCTATACTCCCAGGAATATTTGTACTGCCATCCTCAACCCCATTGACAAAAACCTTCAGATCTGTGCCATCATAAACAGTAGCCACATGATACCAGGTATTTACCTGTAGAACAGTCGAACCAGTAACCGAATATGGAGGAACTTCCCTAAGGGCAAAAACCCTTCCACTGCCTATACTGAAATTATAGTGTCCGAGTACACCCCCATTGTACTTTGATAGGATGTTTCTGTTTGAGGAAGTCGAAGAAAGTTTTACCCAGGCGGAAAATGTAAAAGGTGCGGTGCCTGGGAATGAAAGTTGGGATGGATTGCCAAGGTTGACATAATCGTTTGTACCGTCAAAATCCAAGGCCTTATTTTGAGCAAATATATGGATTGGCAATAGAACCAAAATGGTCCAAATAATTGTTTTTGGATTCATAAGGAAGGTTTTTAGATTAGAGAAAAATTGAAGTAAAGTCCTAGCAATTCTTGTCTATTGTTAGGAAATGAATACCTCTAAACCTTTATTTAGTACACTGCTAAGACTTCCTTTTTTTTGGGTTTAAACTTTTGTCAAAACCATACGCCTGGTTTCGAATAGTACTCCATCGAGTATAAGTGAGTAGTAGTAGATTCCGGCAGGTAAAGAATGCCCTTTGAGTTGCAATTGCCCAGCTCCCTTTTCATTAATTTTTTCAATATAAAGTACTTTGCCTTCCAAGTTTGAAATTTCTAGCCTGGCACTTTCTGTGGTTTCAGGTATAATGTACTTGATCTTGGTTTCTTCAAAAAAGGGATTTGGCACATTTTGACTGAGCCTGGCCGCTAAATCATTTTCCTGAAGGGTATTGATTTCAATGCTGCCATAGGCATCCTTAGGACCACTACAGTTTTGCATTTGAATTGTTATTTGCTTTAATAAATACTCTACCTGATTGAGTCGTTTTTTGAGTTTTAGATTCTCTCGCTCTAGTTGGTCAAGCAGGTCTTTGGTTTCAGTACTTTCTTTATTTAATTCTTGCACTGCATTCACCAATGGCACTACAAATTCTGCATATCGAAGGCTGTAAAACCCATCTTTATCTGGCGGAGGCACCACCCCACTAAAAGGAGCATTTGCTTTTCTTGCACTTTTTTCAACCTCTTGAGCAATAAATCCTGTATAGATTTGTCCCTTATGTCCTTCTTTAAATTCATAGCTTACTGGTCGCAAATCCAGGATAAAATCCAAGCCCAATGGGCTGTTTTTGATGTTTTTCTTAAGACGTCCATCAGAATTGGCTGAAAAATTCACTTGTCCTTCAATAACTGTGACAGCTGTATTTCCTATCCGTACTTTATTACTAGCATTGACAACTGTATTGTATCCTAATGCAGTAGAGTTATTAAGATTTACTGAAGATACATCAGCTAAAAAGCCTATAATACTATTGTTGGAACCAGAACTATTATGAAAACCTGCATTCATCCCAAGGAAAACATTATTTGAACCTGTTGAATTATCCCTTCCAGCAGCAGTTCCTAAAAAAGTATTATTATTTCCAGAAATGGTAAAGATTGCAGCATGTGCACCTACTATAGTGTTTTTTCTTCCAATGGTATTATCTCTGGCTGCCCCATCACCTAAAAATGTATTAAGCTCACCAGTAGTATTTTCTAGCCCCGCTACATGACCTACAAAGGTGTTCTTGTAGCCTGTCGTATTAAATTTTCCTGCTTGGGACCCAAAAAAAGCATTATCATATCCTTCTGTATTGCCATACCCTGATTGGTGTCCTACAAAAGTATTCCTATGGGCAGTTGTATTTGTAAATCCAGTTTCAACTCCTAAAAAGGTATTATGAGCACCTGTTGTAATATTTTGGCCTGCCTGGTAGCCTAAAAAAGTATTGATGCTATTAATTCCGTTTCCATTCCCATTCCCCCCACCATTTCCATTTCCACCGCCATTTCCGTTCCCGCCTCCAGGCTGAGCTGTTAAACCAAAAAATCCAAGAATGATTAAGACTGAAATTAGTTTTACTTTTTTCATGGCAACTTAAGATTAGTCAAAGCTTTCCCAGGCAAAGCAGCATACACTTTGCAATCAAAAGAAGCTTCAATTGATGATTTGTTTTTTGTTTAGTTCGTTAGAATGGATTTCCTGGAATGGTCAAATTTTTTCCCTTATTTCTCAAAAGGAGATGGAGTTCGAACTCGTATATTTTCTTTATTCAAAAGAACAATACAAAGGTGGGAGCTAAATCAAAAACCCCCTTTCGCTATTTTCTCAAAAGCTTTCGCTATTTTCTCAACCAGGTAAGAATCTACTGAAAACAATGGTGTAACAATGTTTTTTCATTTCCGGAAGTCAGTAGGACTTTGCCCATACTCTTTTTGAAAATACTCAGACAAACGACTAGGATTGTGGAATCCTACATCATAGGCTATTTCAGAGATGTTGAGTTGGGTCGTTCTTAATAATTCTTTGGCTTTTCTGAGACGCAAGCTTCTGATATACAGGGAAACAGATTTTCCGGTAAGGGCAGATACTTTTCTATACAATTGAGCCCTGCTCATACCCAAAAGCTTGCACAATAATTCCTGCCCCAAATGCTCATCGGCAATATGTTCTTCAATTGTGGATTTCAATTTTAGAAGAAAAGTATCTTCAATTTGGTAAGATGAATCCAGGTCCGTTAAAGGTATTTCTAATTGGCGATATCTGTTTTGTAGTGTTTGCCGCAATTCTAACAGTTTTTGAAGTCTGATAAACAATTCCTCTTTATCAAAAGGTTTGGCAAGATAGGCATCAGCGCCTCTTTTTAATCCGGTTAAGCGATCCTCTGAAGTGGCTCTGGCAGTAAGCAGTATTATCGGGATATGGCTTGTTTTCTCGTCATATTTCAAAATTTGACAAACTTCGAAACCATCTTTTTTCGGCATCATCACATCACTGATAATAATATCCGGAACAAATTCAAATGCTTTATCTATTCCCTCTCCTCCATCAACTGCATGTATGATTCTATATTCGGATTCAAGACATGATTCTAAGTACTTCCTTACATCCGAATTGTCTTCAATAATCAATAAAAGGGGCATTTGGATATTTTCCTCATCAAACGAAATATTGGTTTGTTTTGAGTCAACGGTTTTGGTTAACTTTCTTTGAACAGAAAGTGCTCCGGCCTGGAGGAAGGGCTCAATGTCTTTTTTTATTAAACTCAGCTCTGTTAATCCAGTAATTTTTGGGGCATGATTGTGAACCGGTAAAAAAATAATAAAAGCAGAACCTTCTCCCAGGATACTGTCTACCTGAATGTTTCCTCCCAGCTTCTCTACCAATTCTCTGGTCAAGGACAATCCTATACCAGTTCCTTGTCGGTTATCAACTTTTCCTTTGCTTACCTGAAAAAATCTATCGAAAACGGAATTGAGGGATTCCTTTGGAATTCCAATTCCAGTATCTTTTACCTCTATTTTTATATGAGGATAATTTTTTATTAATGCTTTCTGAACCTCTATGCTCACCAATCCCCCCGGCGGAGTGAATTTAATGGCATTGGACAACAGGTTTGAAACAATGCTCAATATCTTTTCGGGGTCATAATCCATTATTGCTTCATCCAAATCTGAATTAAAATCCAACTGAATATTTTGGGTGGAAGCAAGAGAATGGAAAGACTCTCCCAGATACCATAAATATTGCAACAGGTCACCCTGAATAAAATTGAATTGCATAGTACCTGACTCCAGTTTTGACAAATCCAGCATTTGATTGATGAGGTGCAAAACATTTCTTCCATTCCGCTTTATTAACCGTACGCCTTCTTCCAACATTCTGGATGGGTTTTCCTTTAATTGATCTGCCATACCCAAAATTACCGTCATTGGAGTCCTAAACTCGTGGGAAAGGTTGGCAAAAAAACGCGACTTCATTTCATCAACTTCTTTCAATTTTTTGGCTTCCACTGCTTTAATATTCAGTGCATGCTTAAGCTGGAGACGTTTTACCTCATAGCGCCTCCAAGCAAGAATAGCCACTAAGGAAAGAATAAAATATGATAAAAAAGCCCAGCCTTTAGCCCACCAAGGTGGAGCTACCGAAATATTTATGGAAGCTGGAACCTCACTCCAAATACCATCCCTACTTTGGGCTTTTACCTGGAACCTGTAATCTCCGGGACTGAGGTTATTGAATCTAGCCATTCTTTCTCCTCCAACAGATATCCATTCATCACTCATCCCAATCATGCGGTAAACATAACGAATATCTTGTGGTTGGTCAAAATGCAACCCTGTATAAGCCAGGGCAATAAAGTTTTGATCATAATGAAGTTTGATTTCCTGAGTGTATCTGATAGCTTTTTCCAGGATGGAATTGTAGCCTGGTTCAATACTTTTATTAAATAACTGGAAATCTGTAAAAACCACCACTGGAACATTTGGGTTGGAATGAAGGCTGTCTGGATGAAAGAAATAAAACCCATTAGACAGGGGTATGACGAAAAACCCTTTAGATGTTTTCAAGCTCTGACCAGTCAGTTTGTCAGCTAAAAGCAACCCTTGTTGTTTCTGAAAATTTCTGAAACTGACTTCCTCAGTGGCTATTCCATTGGAAAGATCCATTCTCGAAATGCCTTTTTTAGGGTGAACCATCCAAAGTCCTTCATGAGCATCCTCTAGAATCGAATGTACGTGTTCATACAACAACCCTTCTCGGGAAGTAAAACCTTTCAGTTCTTCATTTTTTGAGTTATATAAAAAAATGCCATGATTTTCACTACCGACCCATATTCTGTTTTGGCTGTCTTCAAAAATTTCAAATAGTCGAACATCTCTCAATGGCACGTTGGGGAAAGAGCCCGGAAGTTGAATAAAAGGAAAATCAAATAGATCAAACAATCCATATCCTGCTCCTAAAAAATTGCCTTCACTATCTTCCAGGAAATCATACAAAGGTTCATTGCTACCATAGTGTTTAATCCTCAAATTAAAAGTACCATCGGGCATTTCCTCGACTGTTAGAAAATCTACACCTCCATGTTGGGTCTGAATCCATATTCTATTTTTGTTGTCCTGGTAGATTTCTTTTATATAGTTATGAGTGATGGTGGTGCTGTCCTGTTCGTCGTGAAAGAAGGTTTGCCAGGTTTTACTCTGGGCTTTGAAAACGTTTATTCCATTCATCGTACCTACCCAGAGGTTGCCCTTTTCATCCTCGTTAATGGCAGTGATTTTGGGAGAACTTAAATTGGAAGCAGAAATTTGCACAAAACCTCTATTCTGACCAGTACCATTTTCAGAATAGAATAATCCTTTGCCCGATGTTCCCAGCCAGATGCCTCCTTTTTTGTCCTGAAATATTGAGGAATGTGGGCTGTCAATTTCAAATATAGGTTTAGAAACTAGGTTGGTAGTTGGATCAAAAAAATAGAGTTTTCCAGCTTTGGTAGCAAACCATAGGCTTCCATTTTCATCTTCCAGCATTGCTATTGGTGTTGCTTCAAACATGGGGTTGTTTCTGTCAAAGACATGGAACGGAAATTGGTTGGCAAAGGGATTTAACTTGTACAATCCATTGCGGTTGGTTCCAACCCAAATCATTCCAGCTTTGTCTTCCAAAATAGATGAAATACCGGTAACTTTTTTTTCACCACCATCATTGTATAAAAATTCAAAATGTTGTACCCTATTACTTTCAATTAACTGATCCTTTTTGAAAAAGGGTGGATTAAATTGATATAATCCCGTTTGCGTAGCTCCTACCCAAAGCCTGCCTTTATTATCTTCGAGTAGACCTGAAAACCAGTTGTTGGGTGGGAATGAATAATCGAGTAGATGAAATTGTTGACTATTGGGTTCCATTTTGGTCACCTTTCCCCCTGACCAGCCTATGCCCATTCCCCATATCCAGGTAGTTCCATCCCTGGCTTTCGTCATTTCAGCAGGAAAGGACAAAGGTAAACTCAGAGGATTATCAGAGCTTGGAAGAATGTGTTGGAAACGAGGTTTATTTTCTACAATCGTCATTTTCGTTAGTCCATACATGGAAGTTATCCAAACATTTCCTTTTTCATCTCTAAATACTCTGCCTACATGGGAATCCAATATAGAGGCATTGAAGGGATTTTTCTTTAGAATTTGTTGGACATTCTGTCCTTCACCAGCTTTTAACTTCAGTAATTGAATACCATAATATTCCGGTCGATCTGGCACCTGATTTTTCCAATCACCAAAAGCTCTGTAATGATCTGTGTAATAGCCTAACCGGTAGTTACCTGGACCGAGATTTATTACATCCACCTCAATACAAAGTTCCCCATGTTGGCGACCACCAGCGTGATAAGATTTGCTTACGGACATCGACCATATCCTTTCCCCTTTTTCATTTTCGATCCAACCATTATCAGCCCAATCGGAGTCAATTCCCGGCACTTTTGCTCCCATTGCCACAACAAGAATGTCTGTTTCTTTGGATAAGGTAAAGTGATTTAAAAGATTCTTGTTGCTGGGTACTTCTAGCAAGGCTGATAATTGTCTTCCTGAATTATTTAGTGAGTCAATTATATGGTAAAGTTTAACTGGAAGTCTGATTGGTAAAAAACGGGTAATGGTGTAATTATTGGTCTCATCATTTAATTGAATGCGATTAAAACCATTGGAATACCCTAGTGTGATGCAAATAGCTCCAATAGCATCTTCAGAAATGCCGTTTATCTCGTGATGGCCCAGGCTGTTGGGGTTGTCCAACTCGTGATTAAAATGGGCAAACTTGCTGGTTTTTGGATTCCAACTATAGAGCCCATGGGTACCTGTACCAATCCAAATGTTTCCCTTGCTGTCTTCATATAGTACTTGGGCTTCACGACCCTTTAAATGAAAGCTATCGTTTGGTATGGGGTAGATGGGGAAAAAGTCATAGCCATCGTATTTGACCAATCCGTTGCGAGTACCCACCCAAAGGAAACCATGTTGGTCTTGGAGCAAAGACAACACATGGTTATTTGGCAAACCGTTTTCCATATGGTAATGCTCAAATAACTGATTACCACTTTTAACAAAATCCTGAGCATTTAATTTTGAAACAAAGGCTTTACCTCCCGGAAAAAGCCAGGCAAGGAGAACAATAAAATATGTGAATTCCCTGATCATCGAATGGTCTGGCTAGTGAAGATAGGGAAAAAGGCTTTATTTATTCCTGAGAAGTCTCTATTCTATCAAATTGATCAAAGTCGTGTAATCACAAAACGGTGCATCTCCTTCTTTCATTTCCAAAATTTTCATCAATACCTCAGGAGCTTCGTGGTCATTGTAAATGTCTTCTAAATCAACACTCGTGTAATTGGTTCGAATTTCAATCTCTCCTTTTTGAATTTGCTTCATCCGCCATTGGTAAGTTGTCTCCATTTTGGTAAGAATTCGCTCATTGATTTCCAAATGGTCTGATTCAGGCGTCACAGCCGTAATATTTTTAAAGGCAAGATTATTTCGGGCAATCAATTTGCCATTTTCCATAATAAAATAAGCTGTATGTGCCCAGGTATTGTCTTCTGTGAGCAATTTGGCGTATAGGACCAATTGAAGATCTTCTTCATTCCGAATAATTCTTTCTCGACGAGCTGCACCTCTCCATTTTAAGTCGATCACAGAAAGTTCACCATCTTTCTCCAGTACCAAATCTGCAATTCCTTTGACTGGCTTATCCAAAAATTTACCTCCCAAATCCATTTCGGTTTGTTTGACCTTCCAATGGTTTTCCTGAATTAGGGAAACCATACTCCATGCTGCATATTTAACGCGATTGATAAAAGCAACTTTTTCGGGTTCTCTTCCATACATCAATAGGACAGCCCCTTCCCTGGCCAACAATTTGCC
Source organism: Saprospiraceae bacterium (assembly GCA_041941305.1). Lineage (GTDB taxonomy): Bacteria > Bacteroidota > Bacteroidia > Chitinophagales > Saprospiraceae > JANSWP01. The sequence goes on along the minus strand of JBGTQJ010000003.1, from coordinate 171,828 downwards.
TGCCTGATCATCGATCCATTTTTCCACCTGGGGGCGTCCCCATCCAGAAACATCTTGAGCAAACAGTTTTTCAAAAAACCGATGAGCCAAATTTCCCATAAGCGTATTGTCCTGTACTACACTTAAGATGGAAGACTTATGTAATTTGATTTTGTATTTAAAAACCCATTGATAAGGATAATAAAAGAGGGTTTCCAAACTGGTCAGGGTTTCATGTTCGCGTTGTGCTAGTTTTTCAAGGTTCGAAATTTTTAGGAAAGGCTTGGGTTTTCCTAATTGCCGATGTTCAATTTTAATCTCCCTGGGTAAAAGAAAATGTTTTTCAAATTGCTGCTTTCCTTTCGTGGAATCGATTTCCAGCGTAATTGGTCCAAGATCTTCAAAACTAGCTTCCAAATCCCCAAACAGCGGATGTGGGTGTACTTCAGAACCATCAACGATTTCCGGCATAACCAAAAGCAATCTTTCAGATGTATTCAAAACTGGCCGACTTCGCTGCCAAATCAATAGGTCATTTTCCCTTTCAGGAGTTTCCAATTGAATATTTAGAATTTTAAAATAGGAACGTTCTTTTTGATACCATCTTGAAAAAAAATGGACGGGCTCATTTTGAGAAAAATTCCACCAGAGCAAATCTTTGACCGCTTGAATAATGGCAGAATTATGCAAAACATGAGGCAAATGACCAACTTCACATTCCTGGAAAACAATAGGTGTAGGCTCATAAATTGTCCTGACAATTCTCTCCAGTTCCAGATAAGTCAACTCTATTTCAGGCAATGCTTCCAATAGTTCCTTTATTCGTTTTGATTGTTCACTCAAAACCAATAGTGAATTGTTTTTCCCCCCTCCTTCATCAAATTTTTTGAATGCCCACTCCTCCAAATATGAAAATATCTCAATCACCTCTTTTTTGGGAACTGTCTGACTCATATCATATCTGCGCCGATTAAACCAAAAATCAAATTGTTTTTCGATTTTTCCCGCATTGATATTCGGATCTGTACTTGCCCTTTCTTTCAATTCCTCAAAATAGCGGTTGATGACAATAAACCACCCTTCTCCATTGAGCCCTGGCGTTCGCGCCATTTGATTGGCAATTGCCGTAGCCAAATCATCTGCCAGGGGTTTGACAGAAAGGGAAACAAATTCAAGAATTTTAAAGGGATCAATTGGATTCCAGAGAAAGACGGTCACCAATTTCAAAATCTGTAGTGTAGGGCGAGCCAGGGAAGCAGATTGGATACCCAAACTAGGTAATCCTTCCTGCACCAAGGCAATATCTAAAGCCCGATTTTTTTCAGGCACCAGGCATGCCGGACGAAAACCTTTATTGATTTTTAACAGCTTAGCAAGATATGCAGCAGCATCTGAACCTCTTTTCGACTTTAAAAGTAAAAGTGAACCATCATTTTGAAGTCTGAATTTTCCTTGAGTACCTGCGGGATTTAACAAGCGACTCTGAAATTTTTGCAAATCAGTTAAATCATTCTCGTTGTTTGCTTCCAGGGGTAGTTTCGTTGGCTCCTTTTTGGATTGATAAACTAAAAAATCTTGCTCATTGTCACTTTCATGAATGGCAGTATTTTGTAATTGCTTAAACAATCGCTGAAAGTAAAAAGGCAAAATTTCCAGTGGTTCATTCAACAAAACCTGCCTGATTGGATGAGAACGGTTGACCAACTTTTCAAGCACATCAATAAACCGATCGGCATATCCAGGTGAGAGACTCACAACTTCTTCTTCTGAGGGTGGTTGCGCAAATATTTGCTCAATTTCACTCAAAACCCGGAGCCTTACAGGCAAATTATTTCGCTTTTCAAAATCCCAACCTGCCAATAATAATTCATCGCGACGAGAGAGCAATTCAGTAGCTGTCGCAAAATTATCTGCGTCAAAAGAAGCTTTGTAAAAAGGAGATTCATGAAATGTTAAATGCTTCAGGATGGCTTGTCTGTATTGTTCGATCCTTAAATACTCATTGTTAACGGGATGTCCGATTAGTCCCAAATGAGATTCCAGCATAAACAATAATCCTTTGGGTCCAAAATAATGTATACCTCCCTGTATTTCGTTGGTTCTTGGAATAACTAAATCATCCAGTTCTAAACCGAAAATTATTTTCATGAATGTTTATTGGTAAAATAGTTTTGATCCCGATGGATTTTGAAAAAAGATAAGAAGCTGTTGAAAACGCTTTCTTAACAGGCTAATTGGGCCAAAGATACTGTAAACATTATGTGAATCAAAAATAAAAAGATCAATAATTTGATTTCATGCAACAAACAAAAATGCCTTTTCGCATTCCTTGCAAAAAGGCATTTATTCTGTATGGAGACATCCTATAATAACATTTATCCTCCAGTCTCCTGTTTCAATTGCTTCATTTGACTTTCCCACAATTGCTTTTGGTCATCTACTTCATCTTCATCACAATAATCTGTTATTGTAAGAATGGTTTCATTGGTTACTGGAGATTTTTCCATTTTAAATTCAAGATATTCCCCTTCTTCATAATCTTCAAATTCAAATCTAACCATTTCTTCTTCTATATCCTCAATTAATTCTGCAACTTCCTCGGCTCCACTCCAAAAAAATGAATAAGTTTTATCTGAAATATCAACTTCATCACAAAACCATCTAACGAGACAGGCTGGGGTTGTGAAGAATTTATAGAGTATCGCTGGAGAGGCACGAAAAATAAATTCAATGCTTATTTCTTTTCTTTCCATTCACCGGAAATTTAGGTGAGTTAATTTGGTTAATGTTTAATTGAATACCCTCATTGGTTAGCGCAAATGTATCAATATCTTACACATTTCAATACTTTACTACGCGCAATAAAAAAAATATTGAGGACTTTTCCAAATTATTTTTCAAACTTGTTGATGGTTGACTGGTTTACTGGGTACCAGGTTGCTGGACTATTGGGTACTGAAAATATTAAAAGGTCAAACTGAGTCCAGAACCTAGGATTCTGTTAACCAGTACCCAGATACGAAAAAAGCCATCACCCTATTTGAGTGATGGCTATGGGATGATAAATCCTCTTGTCGGTTTTAAGTTATTAGCTGAGTGAACTAGTTAAATCGAAATTTATTCATACAACCGCCCAAAGTCCAATGGTTCCAATTCCAATCAAAACAAGACTGAGAACCATTTCCAGGAAAGTATTTCTTCTCCTCTGTTCGGTTTCTTCTACGTATTGTTCTAATGTGTAAGATGCAGTATTAGACTGCACGGGAGTAGTGTCAAAGTGCAACATAGCTCATGGGATGATTGTGCTCAGTTTTTTTTCGCCTAAAAGAGTATAGTTGGTTTGTCAGCCTTTTAAACGATTTTGCCGAGCTGTGTTAAAAAAGGGATTATATAAATTACGTATGTTCCAGGTAAATGAGACAGGTATTAAATTTTCGACACAGTCTTATATGTTCAATGAAAAAAGGTCAATATTCAAACAGATCATTTGAATATTAAAGCCTTGAATTCCCAAAAAGAAGTGTGTCGAAGATTTAAGACAACCTGCTATTTGTACGAGTCGCTCTTAAACGATGGATTATAAAGTGCAACGTGGTGAGCCTAAAATTGAAAAGTTTATGCTCACGGGATTATAATTCGTCGTTCAGGAAGTACGGTAGTTTTTCCCATTTACCGACTTTCTTTTTGCAGCAAAAGTCACGCCATTAAATGTTAAGAGAATCGTGGAATTTCATTACAAGTCGTTGATTCACAATCTATTAAACAATTATTTTTTATTTGTTTCAATAAGAGTCAAATAATGACAATGCTCGGCTTGCTGTTTATGCAACCTAACTTAAGGCTGAAAAGAGGGAAAGAAAAAAGAAAGGAATTTTTCCAATGTATGTTTGCTTTCCGGTAAATTTTCGCCTATAGTGCAATAATAGTTTTTCAAAAATTAGCATGGTTTAGTACTCCAAAAAAATGGCAAGCACTAAAATTTTCAGTTGCAATCATCAAAAGAAGTCGGTAAATGGGCGAATCTTTTAGATTCCGGTAAGTTCGAAGCTCTCAAATAGAACTTTGAATAAGCGAATAGTCTCAAGTCGGATTGTGTCAAGTGTTTCAGCAGTGTGATTTTTTTCATCCCAACTAGTGTTTCAAAGTGTGTTAGGTATAAGTGTTCCGAAGTAATTTATGAATCCAATAATTTCTTTTCGTGTTAGTCTCTATTTCAGAAATTAGTTTGCTACATATATTCCGAAAAATCTGATATTCAGTGTATTAAATATGCGCGCCCTGCAAATATAAAAATACATATGGTAATTTTGCAAATATATATTAAGATTTTTTTAATTTTTTATCCAATGATTCTTAAATACCTGTTAATCAGGTATATTTAAATATATAAAAAATCAATAATTATTTAATTGGTTTATAACTACCCAAAACTGAACTTTTATTGCTTCACAATCATCTTCGTAGATTCATTTTCCATACAAAAGACACGAACAAGATAGATCCCTGAAGGCAAATCAGAAATATCAATTTCAGCTCCCGTTCCTTTCAAATATTCCGTTCCTCTCAAATCATAAATTCTAAATCCTTCTACCCTTAGATCGGTTCTTATTTCAAAATTGCCGGTAGTGGGGTTTGGAAAAAGAAGCATCTCCGGATTGTCTTCTCCACCTATTCCATCTTTCAATTCTTCCAGGTATTCCTCTTCCAAATCAAAAATTTCATTTACAATTTCATCCTCCCAAATTGGGCTTGCCGGCGGCACACAAACATCTTCAATGAGTACCTTGACTACAGATCCCGAATCCGCTCGGAATCCTGGCATTAAGCGCACATCAATGGAGGCTTTTAAGAGGACAGTCGTATCTATTTCTGCTACTCCCGTAACCTTCATTTTATTGTCTGCCGTATAAGTGCTATCAAAAAGGGGATTATCTGAAATCAACAAAATGGTATCATTTGCATTATTCGGATCACAATCACATCCATCGGTGATGCCGTCCATATCTGTATCTGTTGTCGAAATAATAAGAACAGTATCGGCGGTGGCCGTTTGAGCGAGTCCATCCGTTACCGTCAAAGAATAATTGCCTGGGGCCAAATTGGAGATACTGGAAGTTGTTGCACCTGTGCTCCAGGCATAGGAATAATTTCCATCCCCCAAAGTCGCAGTGGCCATTATGGTTCCATCTGTTTCATCAAAACAGGAAATATCTGTTGCAGCCAGAGAAACAGCCACTGGAGGATGGCAGATATTTTCTATTTTGGCAAGAAATTGAGCACCATTTTGGGCAATAAAACCTGGTTTCAGATTTACGGTCAAGGTAGCCTTAAAGCTCACATTTGCCACATTATTCACCAGCGCTGCAGAATGAATATAGTTATTGGCTGTATAGGTTCCATTCGCGATGGGATTGTCATTTAAAACCAAAGTGGCATCTCCGGCATCATTTGGATCACAATCTATCGAATTCGGAATATTGTCTCCATCATTGTCCACTACAGATTCATCTATTGTAGCACTTCCATTAATAACTGGTGTATGGTCCGTTCCAATATTTGATACCACCATATTGATATTTGGATAAGTGGAAATGTCAAACCCTACTTCACATATTTCAATGGTAGTAGCATTGGTATCTAGATTTTCAACAGGTACGATCATTACCGTAAACCATTGATTGAGTGTCCATTCCAGTGGAAAATTTTGAATATCCTCCATACCAAAAGCCTGGTACTCAAAATTTCCTGCTACTGTTTCATTTCCTGAAAGCCCCATTTGGTAATTGCCAGATCGCATCCCCAAATCAACTCCATCACTATTTTGCCACTTCAATCCAAAAACAATATCAGCGATACCGTCTGCAGCCGTTGGAACTGGATTGGAAGTACAACGCATTTGAACAAGGACATTGTTGTCACCACCCTCATTATGGCTACGGATTTCAAAGGTTTGCCCTTGAGAAATTGAACAATAGAATAAAAATGAAATTAGGAATAGACTTCTACCAACTACGGCTTGGAATCTTTCAAAACCGCTCATTCGTGGCTTCACCTCATTGATACTCAAATCAAAAAACAGCATAAATTTTTAAATTAAGAAACTATAAACCAATACCCCGCAACCAGATAACCAAACTCAACCATACAAATTCATCAGCACCTTTTCAGGAGTCATAGGAGCAGTATAAGGTATACTCACATCCGGTCTAAATGCCCGAATGGCATTGCACAATGAAAAATAGGCACCTATCCCATACATCAAGGGTGGTTCGCCCACCGCTTTGGATTTAAAAATCGCCAATTCAGAACCGTCCGTTCTTAAAAAGTGGGTATTGATAACTTTGGGGGCTGCGTATATATCCGGGATTTTATAGGTCGAAAGCGCATTGGATAATAAACGACCCTCATCATTGTAGATGACCTCTTCCATAGTCATCCAACCGATGCCCTGAACGATACCTCCTTCACATTGCCCCAAATCAATATTTCGGTTGATGCTGGTACCAAAATCGTGAACGACGTGAACAGCATCCATTTCATAAGTACCCCGAATGCAATCTACCGTATTGATAATGATAGCTGTCCCATATACGTGGTAAGCAAAAGGATGCCCTTTTTCAATGCTTTTGTCAAAATGGATTTTTGGAGTAGCATAATGCCCTTTAGCACTTAGATTGATTCTTTTAGCAAAAGCCATTTGAATGAGATCATTCCAGCTGTGATCTTTTGCCATTCCTTTGATTCCTGCTTTTTCATTCTTAAACTCTACTTCAGTGCCCAATTTAGGAAGCAACTTGAAGTTGCCTCCTAAATCACCTTCTTTCAGTAACAATTGAACCAATCGCTCTCGAATCTGCAAACAAGCGTTTTTCAATGCCTTACCATTTAAATCCGCTGTAGAACTCGCTGCAGAAGGAGAGGTATTTGCTACCCGGGTTGTATTCGTCGTTTCAAGCTTAATTCTTTCTGGGGGCAAACCAAAAATCTCCGCAGCTACTTGAATCATCTTTGTATTTACCCCCTGTCCCATTTCCACTGCACCCGTACTGACACCTACACTTCCATCTGAATATACATGCACCAGCGCACGGGCATTGTTCATTTGGGTATTGGTGAAGGAAATTCCGAAACAAACGGGCATCAATGCGAGTCCTTTTTTGTAGAATTCATTTTCATTATTGAATCGCTCAATCTCTTTTCTCAACCTTTCCAAATCATGTCGTTCTACCACCTCATCCCAACAGTTTTGTGCTTCGCATTCTTGCACAATTTGTCCATACGGAAATTCTGCTCCATCAAAAAGCATGTTTTTTCTTTGAATGTCAGAAGCATGGACTCCCAAGGCTTGGGCTGCATGATCAATTGCAGATTCGATTACAAACATTCCTTGGGGCCCACCAAAGCCACGAAAGGCTGTATTTGGTGGCAAGTTGGTTTGACAGGAATGGGCAATAGCTTTTACATTTGGTACGAAATAGCTATTGGTCGCGTGGAATAAAGTCCGCTCCAAGATGGCAGGTGAAAGATCGGCAGCTGCCCCTCCATTTTGATAAAAGACAGCTTCGTAGGCGAGGATTTTCAAATTTTCATCCAGACCAATTTTATAATCGGAACTATAAGGATTGCGCTTTCCCGTCATTTTCATATCATCCATTCGATGCAGGATGCATTTGGCAGGTCTTTTCAAAACCCATGCAACCAGTGCACTCATGGCTCCCCATGCTGAAGCTTGGTCCTCCTTTCCTCCAAAACCACCCCCTAAGCGGGTAACATCTACTTCAACCTGATTCATTGACAAACCAAGAACACGAGCAGTTGTACGTTGTACCTGGGTAGGTCCCTGAGTGGAACTATGAATTTTCACACTGTTGTGTTCCGTAGGATAAGCGAATGCACCCTGTGTTTCCAAATACAAATGCTCCTGCCCGCCAGAATCGGCTCTGCCTTCAAAAATGTGGGAACAGTTTTTAAATGCCTCATTTACATCTCCCATTTTGAAGGTTCTGGAATTAGAGAGCAATTTATGCTGTTTATATGCCTCTCGGGGATTTGTAATAACAGGTAGCGGCTCGATTTCAACTTCGATCAAATTCAAGGCATCATGCGCCACTTCTTCGTTTTCGGCAGCAACTATCAAAATGGGCTGCCCTTGAAAATGAACTTCCTTTTCTGCTAATAGGGGTTCATCTGGTACAATACCGCCTATTTGATTTTCGCCTGGAATATCTTTATGGGTAAAAATTTTTTCGACACCTTCTAATGCCTCAGCTCTTGAATAATTTATTTTTTGAATGCTTCCATGGGCGACAGGAGAACCCAATACTTTCAAAAACAAGGTTCCTTCCATAATGGGTATATCATCTACATAAACCGATTTGCCTGTTACATGCCCATCAGCATCTACATTTTTAAGCAATTTTGATTTTTTTATGTTTGGCTTTAAAATCATACTACTTAGGCTTGACCAATTCTTTGAAGTTGATTCCATCAGCTATTTTTGTCGACTTTTGTAAATGTCCCAAGAACAATTGTCTCAACAATAGCCTTTTATATTCCTTTGATCCTCTCGCATCACTTATGGGTGCTACTTCCTCATTTATACAATCAATAGTTTCCAAAATAATCTTCTGATTCAATCTTTTCCCTTTCAAAAAAGTGGAAGCTTTAGTCAAATACTTTGGAACAGGAGCCACCCCTCCAGCAGAAAGGTGCGCCTCTTGTATTTTATTTTCCGTATTGAACTTTATCAAACAGGCAGAATTGACACTAGCTATATCCAGATGGGTTCGCTTGCTAACTTTTTCAAAATTATAATGGTCAGTTTCAAACGGTAAATCAAAAATAATTTCCTCAATATACTCATCTGGGTCTTTGTCCAAAGTTTTGTAGGCTTTGAAAAAGTCCTTTAAGACCACCGTTCTTTTTTTGCCATTTTTATTTAAAAGTAAGGTTGCATTCAGCGCAAGCAGGAAAATGCTCATGTCCCCAATCGGAGATGCATTGACAATATTTCCTCCAATAGTCGCCATATTTCGAATTGGAGTCGAAGCGATTAATTTGATATAGTTTTTTAAATGGGGAAAGGCATCCTGTAGAATAGAAGATTCCCCAAATTCAGTAACAGTGACCGCTGAACCTACATGACATTTTCCATTTACAATATTGATAGATTTCAAATGAGTATTATCAAAAAGAGACTGGATCTTGGACTTCTTTACCAATTCTGGTTTTTGAACCATCAAATCAGTGCCACCGGAAATGGTAATCCCCTCAGTTGTTTTTGGAATTCCGTTGGCATTTAATGTATTTTGCAAAGCCGCTAACTTGCCTTTAATTTCCAGAAAATAGTCGGGTAAAAAGCCATTGCTTACAAGCCAGTAAAACCTATTTGCTTCAGGTTTTTCTTTTGATAGCATTGTTACGGCTTCAGCAGCTCGCTCAATAGATTTATACCCGGTGCAGCGGCAAATATTGCCATCCATTGCTGCAACAGCACCTTCTAAATTTGAAGCTCCCTTTTCCATTAAGTATCCGGTCAAGGACATCACAAATCCAATAGTGCAGAATCCGCATTGGGTACCATTGGTCTCTATCATCTGTTTTTGAACGGGAGATAGATCCTCCATATTGATGCCTTCCACAGTTAAAATATGTTTTCCATGTGCATTGCGTAAAGGCATCAGACAAGCGCACATAGAACGATATTTTAAATCATTTTCCACAATTTCGCCAACCAAAACACTACAAGCACCGCAATCACCTTCACGACAGCCAATTTTGGTTCCCGGAAGTTGTTTCTTGTACCGGACGAAGTCGAGCACCGTCATGCCATGGGGAAGGTCTGTATTGATTTGTTGATTATTTAATAAAAAAGAGATCATCAAAATATTCTGTTTTCACCTTTGTAACCTATGCTTTTTCAAGTTCAATTCCAAGGTCACTTTTTGAACTTGATCCTGAGGATGACCTTGAATTTGTACTAGTACGGAACTTTTGCGCCAAATTCCTCCCAATCTTCAAAGACTCTATTGGCTTCTTCTCTTAGAATTTGTAAGGTCTCAATTTGTCTTTGGGCAATGTCTTTTGGAATTTCATCATAAATAAAGGCATCGTCAAATCCAACATTAGCAGCATCTTCGCGACTACATGCGTAAAAAACCTGTTTGGGTCTCGCCCAATAAATTGCTCCAAGGCACATTGGACAGGGTTCACATGAGGTATAAATAATGCAATCTTCCAATTGGAAAGATTCCAGGTTGTTACAAGCATCTCTGATTGCCATGACTTCAGCATGAGCGGTCGGGTCATTGGTTGAGGTCACAGAGTTACAGCCTTGTCCTACAATTTTTCCATTTTTCACCACAACTGCGCCAAATGGTCCTCCTTTTTCAGCGAGCATTCCTTTTTTTGCCAATTCGATGGCTTTTCGCATAAAATGTTTGTCCTGTTCGGTCATATTAGTGGTTTCCGGTTTTTATGTTTTCGGATTGAAATTACACTTTTTTGTATAAAGCTAAAATATTATCTGATTCACTAACTTTAAGCCAAAATCCATCATTGTGGCAAATCGACCCATCTTCTCTTCACGCATCGCAACCGTTCTCACCTTAATTGGGATAGCAGTAGGGCTTGGAAATGTCTGGCGCTTTCCCTATATGATGGGAAAATATGGAGGCAGTGCCTTCCTTTTTGTATATCTGGCATTCACCTTATTGTTTGCGATACCCGCATTAACTGCAGAGATGGCCCTGGGGCGGGCAACTCAAAAAGGACCACTCGGAGCTTTTTCGCAGGTTTTTGGAAAACATTGGGGAAGGATTGCAGGAGGCATCATCCTACTTAGTCTGGCGATGGCCACTTCTTATTACGCTGTGGTCATTGGAAATGTGCTCTATACCTCATGGTTTTCTGTAGCCACCGGATTTTCGAATGATACTTTAGCGGTTTTCGGAAGTGGTTTAGGTAAGGGATGGATGCAATATCTGATTACAGTTGCCATTATCATTTTGAGCTTATTTGTCATTCGAAGGGGATTGCGAAAAGGAATTGAACCGCTGAGTAAATTTTTTGTTCCTTTTTTCTTAATTGCCATCATCTACCTGATAATCAATGCATTGTCATTGGAAGGAGCAGGTGAAAAAATGCTCAACTTCTTAAAGCCAGATTTTGAGGCATTGGATACGGAGCAGGTTTTTGCGGCACTGGGACAAACGTTTTTTTCCGTTGGGCTCGGGGGCAATTTCATGATCATCTTTGGAAGTTACCTTCAAAAGCAGGAGAAAATCCCCAAAATTGCGGTAATGACTGCAGTTGGAGATGTTAGTGCAGCGCTCTTGGCTTCTTTGTTCATCATTCCAGCAATCCTGGTTTTTGGATTGAACATGGCAGAGGGCCCCACTTTGATATTCTCTACCCTACCCCAATTATTTATCGAAATGCCCGCAGGAAGGTTTGTAGGAAGTTTGTTTTTGATTTCGCTTTCAATGGTTGCCATATTGTCCTTGGTTGCTGCCCTAGAAGTAGTTGTTTCAGGACTTTCGGATTTTCCAAAATTAAACAAGCATCGAAATAAAATCATTTGGTGTGTCGGCATTGGTTTATCTCTGGTTGCCTTACCTAGTGCATTAAATCCTGCTCTCATTGGCACCCTGGATTTGATTTTTGGGTCCGGTATGATGGTTTTTGGAAGTGCAATGACAGTTATAGGTTTGGTTTGGGGACTAGGAAAAATGAAAGCATTGAAGGAGATTTTTGGAGCTGATTTGCCTCAATGGAAAGCATTCTATCATTTTTGGATTAAGTGGGTCGTGCCGATTGCTTTGATTTTGGTTTTGATTGGGTATGTTTATAGTTTGATTAAATAAAAAATGCTGTTATATTTTGGTGTTGCATTGTTCTCATTCAGAGCTAACCCCAGGTTAGAGACACCTATACATTAAAATAAATAATTATTTTACCATGCAAAAACAATCAGATGGAATTAAAGCGCTGAACCAAGACTTCAGGAAGTACGACCAGGTCGTGAAGGACCAATCCTATAATCTTGTAGAAAATGAGGATTTGGAAATCTTTGATGAGGAATATGAAATCAAGACCTGTGATATGCGATTGTTTTTTGAAGGCGGTCCTGAGGGAAAAGAGCAATTTGCCGAAGAACTTGGGAGCGCCTTGGAAGGTATTGGCTTTGCCATTTTGGATGGTCATGGGGTAGATTCCAATTTATATATTCAAGCACAGGAAAAAGTCAAGGAAATATTTGAGCACTCTAGTCGGGAAGAGCGCATGAAATATTATGCTGAACGGCATGGTTCAGTCAATCAGGGCTATTTCCCAATCAAAGAAACCACCATCATCCATCCCGATTTGGTAGAAGGTTGGGTATTTTGCCGAAGGGCATTTAACCTTGATGGCAATCCAAATTTTGAGGCAAATGACTATTGGTTAAAAGCAGAACACGAAGAATTTTTTCGCCAAATCATACAGGCGCATGAAGCTTTGATCTTGCCCATTATGCAAAGCATTCTTAAATATTTAGGTTGCGATGAGCATTATTACGATAAAAAATTAACAGGAACCAATTTCGGCTTCCGTCTGAATTACTATCCGCCCATTTCAAAAGCAGATGATGCGACTGGTGCAGGTAGAATGCTGGGACATGAAGATGTGGATTTATTTACCCTGCTTCCAGCTCAGGATGTAGAGGGGCTTCAAGTGCTGAATCGAGAAAATGGAAAATGGATACGCCTGAATCCAAAACCCGGAACCATCATTTTAAATACTGGGGATTACATGCAGCGCATCACAAACGATCGGCTTCCATCTACGACTCATCGGGTAAGTAAACCCCTCAATCAACAATTGTTTACAAAACCCCGCATTTCCATACCCATGGCGATTTATATCTGGGAAGATGAAATATTGGAAGTATTGCCTGGTTTGGGAAAACCAAAGTATGAACCGATTTCGGCAGTAAAATTTCACACCAATATTACTTCCAAATATTATGGTGATGAATATGCGAAAGAGGTTAAATGATGGGTGATGGGTGAATTAACAATAAATAATGAAAAAATTATGATACAAAATGACAAAATTCAATCGGAGGTGGTTGAAGATCATGGTGGCATATTGACCATTCGTGGTGGTGGTGAACAGCGTGCCTGGAATAATATTAAATACAAACAGGGGATGTCCGGCAAAAATGTGGGCTCTACTAAATTATCCATGAATATAGCTACCATCCCACCCAGCGGAATTGCTTATGCGCATATCCATGATGGTTTTGAATTGATGTTGTATATCCTGGAGGGAAATGTGAGACATGAATTTGGTGAAGGTTGCAAACAAATCCTGGAGAACAGGGCTGGAGATTTCATCTACATCAAACCCGGAGTTCCACACGAGGTATTCAATATGAGTGACTCAGAACAAGTAGTGGCAGTTGTTGCTCGCTCAGATGCCAGCGAATGGGACAATATTATTCCTTACGACAGAAACTCTTATTAATTCTACAATTCTACAATGTTGCAATACTGCGATGGTAGCATTGTAGAATTGCAGCATCGTAGTATTAATGAAGGGTGTAATCTGAATACACATAAGCTGCTCTTAAATACTTGATATTTCTCAAACTATCTGCGCGATAGCTTTTTCTTTCTTTAGGTAAAACAAAACCATTCACTTCCTCAAAACTCAGGTTCTCCACATAGCTGAAATGGTCAACGTGAAAAACCAAATAGCCCAATTGGCGATAGGTCTCCTGATCGAAGTAATGCCACCAGGTATCAGGTGTACTGTGATTTTCATGAAGTTCAGTATCGTAGATGGCTTTGAGCACATGCACCACTTTTCCATTAGCTAATGTATCTAATCCCTGATAAGTCATTTGCACACCTCCATCCAATAACTTGAAAGGGATGCTGATGACGAAGGTTGCGGCCGCCACAGTATTTTTAAGGGAAGTAGCATTGGCTAAGGTATCTACCTTTCCATTAACAATTTTGGAGACATTGCCATTGAGGGAGACAATGGAATGATTTAAGCTATCTCGCCAACTGATTTTAATATGTTCCTGTGGATCAAACACATAATTATGAAGTTGAAGTGCTGAGCGCTCTACCGTTCCTGTGGAGTCTAATAATTTAAAATCTTTTTTGAAATTGAGCTTCTTTATATTTTTCCAGTTATGCAAGCCTCCAGCTGCTTCTATGGCTTTTTTTAGGAGTGTTTGGACTTCCACATTTTGGATATGTTGATAAGGATCCTGATCCGATGATTGCTCAGTATGGCAAGAAAGAAATAAGAAAACAGCAGCGAATAGTAATAGGGAAAATATTGGAAGTCGATTTTTCATGGGGTGAAAATAGCCAAATTCTGATTTGGCCTTAATCAAAGATTGATTTCCTTTGCAACAAAATTTCAAAAAATGTCCAATCTACTTTTCCTCTTTCTATTATTTCTTACCTCTCAACTATTTGCTCAGCAGCCCATCCCTCAAATTACAGGAAGTTTTACCAAAGGCAATCCCTATCAGGTTTTCACAGCAACTTTTGATATGAATGAGCGACTTTCTGAGTGGATTTTCAAACAGAAGGATTACCTAATTGGTACTATGGAACAATACGATGAACGGGGCAATCTGGTGGAAATCTATGATTTCTTTTTTCCAACTTTCTATATGCACAAGAGGGAATTTCGGTATGATGAAAAGGGATATTGGGCAACGGTACAATACAAACGCCCCAAAGGAGAATTAGCTTTCCGTTCCAGGGTGGAAACAGATAAAAAAGGCAGGGTTTTAAATATTCTTCAAGAAACAGCAACCAAGGGTTCACTCAAGGCAAATACCCATTTCACCTACAATGGCAAAAACCTTGAAAAGGTAGAACAAACTGTACCAAATTGGGAAGGACGTAAATTGGTTTATCAGGATTACAAAGATGGACACCCGCATGCCATGATAACCTATGACAGTATTGGACAATTGGTATCTAATACAGGCTTTCAATATAAAAACAACAAATATGCCCTGGTCAACCAAGATGGGAAATTATTGACGGATTATAAATACAACAATATCAAATTGTCAAAAGGTATAAAGTTGGATGGCTGGGATTCAGGAATTTCCAGATTCAACCGGAAAGTTTTGGCAGAATTTGAAGCAGATGGGAAAACCGGTTTTTTGGATGGATTGGGGAATGAACTAGAATACAAAAAATGAAAAATCCTTATCAAAAGGATAGTAATTTTCAGAAAATTCATAACTTTCAGAAAAATTTGAAAGAAATGAATGAAAACCTTCAACAACAATGGGACTCCATTAGAAAACATTTCAGGGAAAGCTTCAGCACCAATCTCCATGTTTCAATTGCAACTGTAGATGAACATCAATTTCCAACAATAACACCTATTGGTTCATTATTTTTAAATCGAGACCAAACTGGTTTTTATTTTGAAATCTTCTCTTCCAACATAAGAGCTAATGGTAAAAAGAATAAAAATGTATGTGTGCTGGCGGTGAATAGTGGAAAGTGGTTTTGGATAAAAGCACTGTTTCAGGGGAAATTTGGGAGCTATCCTGCCATTAAATTATATGGTACACTTGGTGAAAGGAGGAAAGCTTCAGAAATAGAAATCAGTCGATTACGTCGAAGGTTCAAAAGATTTAAAGGAACGAAGGGCTATAATTTTCTGTGGGTCAATGCACCTTTTGTTAGAGAGATTCACTTTGAAAAAGCGGAACCTGCCAGAGTAGGGAAAATGACTCAACACTTACCGATATTATCGTTCGCTCCTTGGAATAAAGTCTAATTACCCATTTTAGTACACCTTTTTGCTTATCAGAAAAATTCACGGAAGCTCTCTCAAAAGAACCCCGTGAATTAATAGGGTGAGACAAAGTTAAGAATGATGATTTTTTCTCAATTAATCACTACTGGAATATATAGAAAAGGAAGCGTTGGAGGATTAAACTCAAAGGGTTTTTCTAATTTTCCGTTCTTTATGCAAATACTCATTAACATACGCTCAATATTCAATGCGGTAATTTTACTGACAGCTTTTATTCCTATTGTCCATTCTCAAGGCCAAGAGATTACAAAAGCAGAAATGCTGGAGGATTTAATTCGTTTGGAGCAACAACTACTTCAATTTCATCCAGCTATACAATCAGGCCCAGCAAAGCAAAGCATTGAAAGTTTGACAAAACAAATAAGGACAGCGCTTCCAGATAATTGGAATACCACACCATTTTTTCATACTATATCGGAAATTATAGACATTATTGATTGTAGTCATACAGTCATATATCCCAGGAAGATGAAATCCAAAGACCTGAAGGGCATTTTCCCTATTAGGCTGCAAATAATTGGTGGGAAGGTCGTACTAAAAGAAGATTACGAAATTATAGATAGTTCATTGAAAAAAGGAAGTCAGCTTTTGTCAATTAATGGAGCACATATAGATACCATTATTACAAAACTCACCAGTTTCCATGGTGGTACAGATTTTCCTAATCCGATGATCGAGCGACAATTAACTGTACAATTATTCCAACTGAGGTACCTTTATTTATATGGAGGCGGACCATCTTTTGATATTGAAATTCAGGAAAACAGCCATTCAGAACCCAGAATAATCAAGATTGAAGGCAAGAATATAAAAAGCTTCAAGGGAAAATCCAGCACCATTGAACTTAGACAAGACTCCATTTCCAGAGCAGGAATTCTCAACATCAAATCATTTAGTGCTTACGATGCTTTTCAAATTATCTATGGAAGCAAAATAAAGAAGGCATTTAGGGAATTAGAGGAATTAGGCTTGCAGGACTTAATTATTGATTTAAGAAATAATCTTGGGGGTGCCTATATCAATCAAAAGAGACTGTTACAATATTTAATTGCTGAAGAGTTTTCTATATCCAAACAGGTTCGCATAAAAAAATCAGCCGCGAGAAACTTAGGTCTTCTGCAAAAGATCGTTCTTTTATTCCAAAAAAAAGAAAAGGAAGGTGACTGGGTAATATTGAATCGATTCAACAGAAAGATTAAACCATCCAAAAGATACCAATTCAATGGAGAGCTAATGTTATTAATAAATCATACAAGTCTATCTGCCTCTAGTATTGTAAGTGCAATCCTAAAATCTGAACAAAGAGCTACCCTGGTGGGCACGACCTCAGGAGGTGGGTTTCACAAAACCTATGGAGGATATTTTAAAGTCATTCGTTTAAAAAATTCGGGATTTCGGATAACAATTCCCATGATGGAATTTCAACATCAGGTCAAACCAGGCATTCAGGAACCAAATACCTTATTGAAACCTCATGTTTCCAGTTCGATTGACCTCGAATCATTTAGGCTGAATGTGGACCAACAGCTAGAGAAAGCTCTTGAATTGCTGGAAGAGGATAATTGAAGAAATTTAGGGAATTGGGGCTTGACCTTGTCTCCAGGTGATGCCTGTAAGGAATAAAAAGATGATCTTGGGCAGCATCAAAATTGGCTCAAGGTTCAAAATTGTTCAAAAACCTTGATTTCAAATTTTTATTATTGACACCATACAAATTGAACAATTTTAAACCATTGAACAAATATTATCTTTTGATGAGCCTCCTAAAAGTTACATGGATATAGCATTGAAAAGGAATCAAGCCAAAACCAACTCTTCTTTTTGTGCTTCAATCATTGCACCAGCCAAGGTCATATAGGCAGCGGTCCATGCTTCTTTCAATTTTTCATTCCATGCATCACCAAGTCCTTGTTCCAAAGTCCAGAGAAGGGCTTCAGCAACAGGTTGATAATGTTCTGGTTTTACATCATACTTATTATGACGGGCTCCCAATTTTTTTACTTCATCGATAATGCTATCCAGCCTGTGTAATTTGGAAACGACGACTGCCAAAATTCCCATCAATTTTTTGGATTGGTCGGTAATGTCTTCTTTAAACATACCCCGAACCTGAGGGGCAATTTCGAAAAGGCGTCCATAAAACAATTGTCCAGCCTGTGCAGCAATGGGCAATACTTTTTTCCAGGATTCCTGGACTAATTGAACTTGTTCTGTTGTCATGATTGTGTTTTTAAAGGTTTTTATAAAACACCAAAACTAAATTCAATTAATGGACGAATCATCCAAAATTGAGTCAATTGGGATAATTGTTGAGTGAGTGTGAATGTTTTTTGAGTCAAGCATTCAAGGCAAAACTAAAGTGGTTTTAAGATCTCTGAGCATGCACTGCAGCGATACCTGTCATTTCTACAATTTGACGGACACTAGCCCCCAACTGAAGTACATGGACAGGCTTTTTCAAGCCCAAAAGAATTGGACCTATTGTATCCATTTCAGCAGCCTGATTCAGTAAATTATACGCAATATTTGCGGCCGAAAGGCTTGGGAATATCAGGGTATTGGCACGATGTCCTTTTAATTTTGAAAATGGGTAAAACTCATCCAATAGTTCGGGATTTAAAGCTGCATGTGCCTGCATTTCTCCATCCACAATCCACTCAGGATGGCGTTGATGCAGGATGCTGGTTGCTTCACGCATCAACATTGCAGACTCTCCTTTTGGTACAGAACCAAAATTGGAGTAGGTGACCAGGGCTATTTTGGGTTGAATGTTAAATCGCTCAACTTGTTCTGCTACCAATTCTGTGATATCTGCAATATTTTCAGCATTCAGAAAATGATTTATGGTCGTATCTGCCAAAAATAAAGGTCCATTTTTCGTCATCACGATATGAACGCTGGCTACTTTTTTGACTCCCTCACGTGCACCAATAATTTGCAAAGCCGGGCGCAATGTCTGGGAATAATTTTGGGTAAGCCCTCCTATCATCGCATCTGCTGCCCCCATTTCCACCATCATAGCTCCAAAGAAATGCTGACGCCTCATTCGCTCTGCTGCACCGGCCAGGGTCAAGCCTTTTCGCTTGCGCTTTTCATACAAAGTGTGCCCATAAACCTTGAGGTTTTCGACTTCTTCTGCATTAATGGGATTCTTTGGATCAATAATAGGGACATCAGGCAACACTATATCATATTCCTTTAAAATCGACTCTATCACCTCCCGATTACCCAGCAAGATAGGTTTTGCGATTTTCTCTTCCACCACTACTCTTACTGCTTTTAATACAGACAGTTTTTCCGCGTCGGAAAAGACCACCCGCTTCAAATCCTGCCGGGCTTTAGTCTCAATAACTTTCGAGAGTGTTCGATCAGCACCCAATCGTTGGGATAAGTCGGATTTATAAGATTCCCAATCTTTGACAGGATGCTGAGCGACTCCTGAATCCATCGCGGCTTTGGCAACTGCTGGAGCTACGGTGGTAATTAACCTGGGGTCTACGGGTTTGGGAATGATGTAATCCTTTCCAAATTTCAAATTGATATTTCCATAAGCCAGGTTAACAATATCTGGAACCGGCTTTTTCGCCAAATCTGCCAAGGCACGCACTGCAGCGAGCTTCATGGCTTCATTAATTTCCGAGGCTCTTACATCCAGCGCACCTCTAAATATGAATGGAAAACCCAAAACATTATTGACCTGATTGGGATAATCTGAACGGCCAGTAGCCATGATGCAATCCGGTCGGGCTTCAGTAGCGTCTTCATAATTGATCTCAGGAGTTGGATTGGCCATTGCAAAAATAATACAGTTTTCTGCCATTCCTTTCACCATTTCCTTGTTCAAAACATTTCCTCTCGAAAGTCCAATAAAAATATCAGCACCTTTAAGAATATCCGTCAGTGAGGTATCAGCTGGCATATTTCCATTGACAAATTCCGGTTTTTTCCCAGTCAAATTATCTCGATCAGGGTGGATCAACCCTTTACTGTCGTACATGAAAATGTTTTCCTTTTTGGCTCCAAGAGAAACATATATTCTGGTGCAGGAAATTGCAGAAGCACCAGCTCCATTGACAACAAATTTGGCTTTTGAAATGTCTTTACCAACCAATTCCAAAGCATTCAAAATAGCTGCTCCACTTATGATAGCCGTTCCATGTTGATCATCATGCATGACTGGTATGTTCAACTCCTTTTTCAATCTTTCCTCAATTTCAAAACAAGCTGGAGCTGAAATGTCTTCCAGGTTTACACCTCCAAAGGTGGGTTCCAAAATCTTGACTGTCCTGACAAACTCATCCACATCTTTGGTATCCAACTCCAGATCAAAACAATCAATATCAGCATATATTTTGAATAAAAGTCCCTTTCCTTCCATTACAGGTTTTCCAGCTGCTGGACCAATATCCCCCAAGCCCAATACCGCAGTTCCATTGCTGATGACCGCGACCAGGTTGCCCTTTGCGGTATATTTATAAACATCGGAAGGGAACTTTTCTATTGCCAAACAGGGCTCCGCTACTCCAGGGGAATAAGCTAGTGAAAGGTCTCTCTGATTGGCAGTTTCTTTGGTAGGTATCACCTCAATTTTTCCAGGACGGCCTTTAGCATGATAATATAAAGCCTCTTCTCGCAATTTCTTTTTGTTCATAAATTTTAATCTGGTTTTCAATTTTTGGTCATACAATCGAGTGTATATTTAAATTTGGCGCAAATGTACATGCTTTGCAAAAAAAACCAATTTTGATTAACTTGAAAAGGAGTCGGCAGGAAGGTTCACTTACCTGGTTGCAGATTACAAGCCATACATTTTTTCAATAGCTCTAATTTTTGCTTCTCTTTCAAATGGTATTCCCGTTTGAGTTCCAAAAATTTGCTTACCCGTTTTTTTCCACTGAATTTTGTCTACCAATATCCTGACTATGCCTTTGCTCAATTCTCCATCATTCGCATTTTTGGCAATAATTGGAAGCAAGGCTTCTTGTATTTCAAGTGAATTGGCATGTACCAAAATGACACAGGCAATGTCTCGCCATTCTTTGCCAACCAAGGTTTTTCCTGGATATCCGTATTGATAAATCATCTTTTCAATTGCTCGTTCATTGGCAGTATCCAATATTCTTTGCTTTTGAATGGCTCCTTCGTTTTTTAGAAAGTCATCTTTACCGCGATATTGTTGATCCTTCAATTTTAGTTCATTTAATTGTTGAATTAATTCGTAATTATACCCATCGTAATGAGACCTTGCTTTTAATGTTAAAGGTTCTGGAGTTTGCCCATTTGAGCTTGAACAACCTTCCAGTATATCCAAAAAATCATCTTTCAATATTTTGTAGAATATATAATCTTTCAAGGATTTGTCCTTCATTCCATAATTTGCGATAAAGCAAAAATTCTCTGGATTATCTTCTTTCGATTTTTTAAGCAGTGAAACAATTTCATCACTGGATTGCCCCATATAAGCATAAGCCAAGGCGATATTCCAATAATCTGCATAACAGACATTTTCATTTTCCTTCATCTGCTTGTAGGTATTTTCTAAAAAATATTTCCCACGGTCGTAATATTCCTTTTTAATTTCTTTACGGTGAGGAGGGTAATAATCGATATCCTGGGCAAAAATGGAATTGGAGAAAATCATTAGAACAAGGGTGATTTCAAAGAATTTCATAATCCTTCTTTATTGTTTTCACATTCTGTACGAAAAATTTCGTGGACGATAATAAAGGAGTTTTGCTAAAAAGAAAAAACTCTACGAATCTTTTCGTATTCATTAACCTTATTTAGAAATTCCTTAACGAAAGAACCTATTGAATTGTCTTCAATTCATCATCAATAGCCTTCCTTATTTTTAGCAATAGAAACAAATTATTTCTCAAAGGATCACAGATTCCTGAAAGAAGCAAGAAACAAGAAACAAGAAACAAGATAACCAGCAACCAGTACCCAAAATATCACTCCTCAACAATCGCATCATCAATCAGCTCATTGCCATCTCCATCCAAATCGTCAAATCCTTTTACATTTCCTTCTTTGAGTTTGGGCTTGTAATCTGGATCTTTTTGAATGGTGATTTCTCCTTCATTTGCCGTTGGCTTTTTATCACCCTTCATATCATAGTCACCGCTTGCAAATTTTTCAGCCTTCTCCCAAAAGCTATCTTTTTTGTCTAATTCGCTTTCTGACAAATCGATTGGTGTATCGGCAAATTCACTATCCGTTTTTCCGGCTACCTTTTCTTCCATCTTATCAGCCAGATCTTTGGCTTTTTTCAATATGCTATCCATGGTATCACCAGATTTAGATGCTTCTGCTTCTGCCTTGGTCATTAAATCGTCTTTGGCTTTAAGAATTTTGGACCCTAATTCTTCTGCAATACTCTGTGCTTTGTCGACAGCTTCCCCTCCTTTATCAATTACAACCTCACCTACTTTTTCAGCTGCTTCGCCGAATTTTTCCATAAATTTTTCGCCAGTATCCAGGACTTTGTCCCCTACATTTTCGGCAACATTCTTGGCTTGTTCTACCATTGGATTGGAATCGATCGCATCCCCTACATCCTTGGCTGTTTGCTTGATTTTAGACATCAGCGATTCCCCTGTTTTCATCATTTCCTCTCCTACCGTTCCAGCCAAAGTTTTTCCTTCGGTATAGGGATTATCCTGAAGGTATTCACTTTTCAACTCCATACCAGCCTGTTTTTCTTTTACCGCTTCCGTATCCTTTAAAATATCTTCCATTACATCTTCACTACTCTGGATTTCGCTAGTTTCAGAACGACTGATTTTAGCACCCAGGTCATCAACCAAATCACTGGCTTTGTACATCGCATCTGTAGCTTTTTCTTTAACTACTTCGCCTACGTCTTCTGCTTTTTCTTTCGCTTTTTCATACATTTCTTCTGCTTTTTCTTTCAATTCTTCTCCAGCCTCTTTACCAGCTTCGACCGTATTGTTGACTGCATTTTTTGCAATTGCTTTTTTAGCCCAAAGCAATTTTTTCATGTCATTAAGAAAACCCATGATTATTTGTGATTTTTTTCGTAGAAAGATTCAACCAAAATTTAACAGTGCCAAATTGCCAGACTACTCCACAATTGCTTGTTAAGTTATTTCTGACAATGGCTTGAAGTCAAAGGAAAGTGGTTCAATCCCTCAAGTCTGAGATAAATGTAAGAATACTTTTAAAATTTCTTTGTTCAATGGGGTTTAATACAATTTTAAATTTTGAGTGAAAATTTTACAATAAAGTCTAATTTGACAGATAGTTTATTCTCTTAACTTTGTGCCAGGAACAAATCGAAATCCTTCTACAGTAATCCCTGAAATGGCGAAGCCATTACTGTAAAAGTTCAAGAATCAAGCTCAAGTTCAAATAATTCTATTAACTTCCTCCGCCTGCCTGGCGGAGCTACCTTTAACTATGAAAAATATACTCCACTCTTTATCAATCGCAGGTTTCTTTTTATTCTTCTCCTGTGGAGGCGAAGTACCTGCTAACGGAGGCGATAACACTCCTTCAGACACCACTGAACAACCTGCTGATTACCAGGAAGATACTTCTACGCCTGTTGAAAAGCCAAAACAACCTGATTGTGAGATTGATGGGACCGTTTTGGACGGTAATGTCTTTTGGGCAAAAGAAGCCAATGTCTTGGTTTGTATCGTTGCAGGTGAAGAGACCAAAGATGAAGATTATGGAGACAGTCACCGGATTTTGGAAATTTACGATGGAAACAATTGTGAATTGATTGAAAAGCAGGTCTTACCTGTTAATGTAAGTCCTGATTTCGCCTATAAAATTGCAGATCGAACATACAATAAATTGAATCAAATGGTGGCGATTAAAGGTTTTGATCAAATTTATTGCTATGACGCCAAAAATCGAAAGTTGACTGCTCCATTAAAGCCGCAATTCATCAATGAAAGATACGCTGAAGATGCCCAATCCGGCATGATCAAACATTTAGAAGTTTGGGAGAATTATTTGATAGGTTATGCAGTAGATATGGGCGTATTCGTTTTTAAATTAAATGGAGCAGAAGCCAGAAATGTTGAGCCATTTGCAGAATTTGAAATTTCAGAAGGTGAGCGTTACCACTCTTTATTCATGCTTCAATCAGAAAACAATACTTATCAAGCATTGATCCCTGATTATGATGCCAATGGAAATTTCACCATCAATCCCATGTTGAATCAACCCAAAAACATGGTCACTCAAATGAACAAACGATTCCGAGACAATCGATATATCATTCTCAAAGAAATTTTAGGTGATGGTACGCAAACCCCTATTGCGGTTGATATGAAAAACAAAACCAAAGTGGAGCTACCTGAAGCCATCAAAAGCATGAAGAATACAGAGATAATTGATTGGATAAAAGCGAATACTTAGATGTAATAATATATAAACTTGGACGCCTTTAAAGAATATGGGTACAAGATTATTTTTCAGTGTGCTCAGAGATTAGTTATAGTTGAATGTTGTGAGTTATTTGAGTGAAAACAGCTGATAATTGGGAAAGCTATTGGATAAATAATCAACCCTATAAACAAGAAAACCAAAATGGTTTAAACCGAATAACAGAAACAACAGCAAAACCGACAACTGACAACTCATAACCCTTCATCCGGCTAAAGCAACTATTTATATAATAATTTCGTCCTTCCACAGGGACTTATCTACCATTGTGTCACTTTCAAAAATTGGAATAATGTTTTCAAAAATTTACACCCGCATGATGTTTAAGAAATCCTTACTACTTGCCTTTCTGGGTTGCCTTTTTTACTCAGTTACATTTGCACAACAAACCTGGACTTTGCAGGAGTGTATTGAACATGCAAAAGAGCACAGCTTGACATTAAAGCAAGCTGAATATGGTATTAAAGATTCTGAATTGCTCGAAAAAATGGCAAAATCCAATCGCTTGCCCGGGGTCAGTGGTGGTGCTACTTTCGGTTACAACTTTGGTCGTACGATTAACCCGGTTACCAATGACTTCGAAAATGAAACCATTGGTTTTAATTCTTTCAGGATTGATGCATCGGTAACCCTTTATGATGGGGGCAGAACAACCAATTCCATTAAACAAAGTAAAATCAATACCAAAGCTGCTGAGTTAGATGCCGAGGCCACGTTCAATTTTATTGCCCTGAGTATCGCCAATTCCTATTTGATGATATTGAATGCTGAAGAACAATTGGGCAATGCAAAAAAGCGAGCCGAATTGTCTAAAGAGCAATTGGACCGCACAGATAAACTCATAGCTGCCGGAACATTGCCAAAGAATGACAGATTGGATGTGCTGGCGCAAATGGCTAGAGATGACCAAGCCATCATCCAAGCCAAAAACGCTATTGAATTGAATTATCTGAATCTCAAGCAATTATTGGAAGTTGATCCCAATACGGAAATTAGCATTGAAAAACCTCAGGTAGTCGTCCCTTCAGACGCCCAACCTGGTACAGTTACTTTTCGAGAGGTATATGCTTCAGCACTAAGTACCCAACCAGAAATAAAAGCCGATGAATTGCGCTTGGAAAGTGCAGATTTAAATGTCAATATCTCCAGATCTGGCATGCTTCCATCTTTGATCTTATTTGGTGGGTTGGATACTCGCTGGTCTAGTCTGGCTAAAGATTTTGCGAACCCAAATACAGAAAACCAAACGACCGTACTTGGTGACCCGATTCCTGTAGTTTTGAATAATGATTTGGCAAATGTGCAGTTCTTCTCCACTGAGGGAATTACCTATCCGGAAATGGCCTACTTTGATCAATTAGACCAAAACTTTGGACAAAATGTTGGGCTTTCTTTAAATATTCCAATTTACACCAGAGGTCAAAATAAAATCAATATGGATCGCGCACAATTGGGGGTATTGAATGCAAGAGTTCAAAGTGAACAAACGCGAAATACCTTAAAAACAAATGTGCAAGATGCTTTGGCTAGTGCCAGAGCTGCCAAGCTTTCCCTGGATGCGACACAAAGAACTTTAGAAGCTGCTGAAGCAGCCTACAATAATGCCCAAAAGCGTTATGATTTGGGTGCTATCAATACATTTGATCTTACTACCGCCAGAAACAATTTAGACATTGCTGAACGCGATGCTGTTTCCGCTAAATATGAATATGTATTCCGACTTAAAGTCCTGGATTTCTATCAAGGAAGACCGCTTAAGTTGGATTAAGTACTATAGCAAATGTAGCATTGGAGATTACACCATTTCATCATAAGTCTCCAATGCTATATTACTAATTTGAATACCAAATTTTCATCAAACCATGGCTAAAAAGCAGAGAAATAATACCCTCATTTATGTTTTAGTAGGTGTCATTGTCCTACTTGGGGCAGTGGCTTACTTTCAATCCAAAAATAAAAAGACTGGTGAAGCTGTTCAGGCAGAGAAAGTAGAAAAACGAACAATTAAAGAGACAGTGGCTGCAAGTGGAAAAGTGTTTCCGGTAACTGAAGTAAAAATCAGTTCGGATGTTTCTGGAGAGATTGTCGAACTCTACGTAGAAGAGGGAGATTCTGTAATTGCTGGTCAGCTTTTGGCAAAAGTGGATCCTGATGCTTACCAATCTCAAGTTGAGAGAGGAGAAGCTGGAGTCAATAGTTCCAAAGCTCAATTGGCAACCTCAAAATCTCAGATTGAACAACTAACTGCTCAAAAAGAGCAAATCGTTGCTCAATTGACCAATGCCAAAGAAATTCATAAGCGCAATGAAAAATTGCATAAGGATGGGGTCGTTTCTGATGCAGATTTTGAGGCTTCCCAATCCAATGTTCAATCTTTGGAAGCCAATTTAAGAGCAGCGGAAGCCAATATCCGCTCTTCTGAACAAAGTGCCAAGGCTGCAGAGTTTTCTGTAAAAAGTGCAGAAGCAACTTTGAAAGAGTTAAAAACTTCACTTCGAAGAACAACCATATTTGCACCCATGAGTGGTATCGTTTCTTTATTGAGTATTGAAGAGGGTGAACGCGTAATTGGAAGCCAAATGATGACTGGAACCGAAATTATGCGGATTGCCAACTTGAATGATATGGAGGTACAGGTAGAAGTAAGTGAAAATGACATTCCAAGAGTGAGTTTTAATGATTATGTAGAGGTTGAGATTGATGCATACGTAGATCGGAAATTTACTGGCAGAGTTTCCCAAATCGCCAACTCTGCAAGCAATATGGCTTCTACAGGTGGGATGGTTTCATTGACTACAGACCAGGTGACCAACTTTATTGTCAAAATCAATATTGATCCAAGTTCCTATAAAGATTTGGTTTCTCCTTCGAAGCCCTATCCTTTCCGTCCTGGCATGTCTGCTTCAGTTGAGGTGTTCACCAATACGGTGGAAGATGTTTTAAGTATTCCTATCCAAGCCGTTTCCACACGGGAGAAGGAAGAACTTGAAAAGAAGAAGAAAAAGAATGCCAAAGCAAAGATGGTTAAGCAGGAAAATAAAGAGATCTCAGATGACGATTTGGTCGAAATCGTTTTTGTAATCAAAAATGATACGGTGGATTTGGTAGAAGTAAAAACGGGAATTCAGGATGATGAATACATCCAAATTCTTTCCGGGCTTGCGGAGGGAGATGAGGTAGTAACTGGTCCCTATACTGCAGTTTCCAGAAAATTGGAGGAAGGGGATGACGTTAGGATTGAAGATGAAAAAGATGAGGAAGAAGAGGATGAATAAAGTTAAAAAATTCTCGAAAAGAGAAAGCCCATTCCGAAATTCGGAAAGGGCTTTCATTTTTGAAAGCTGGGAAAATCTTGATTATCCAATTTTCAAAAATTGATAAGTCGCCACCTGCGCTCTAATTTTTTTTTCCTTCCCCATCACCATTCTATACCCATTGCTTTGGTCTTCATCAATTACCCTTGCTTTTACGTTGTCATTTAATTGAATATCAATAATGGCTCTCATTTCTTTAAAAACATGGAGGGCATAAATGGGCACACAAACCTCTACTCTTTTGTCCAGATTACGGGTCATCCAATCCGCTGAAGCCGTGTACATTTTTTCTTGTCCATCATTTCCAAAAATATAAACCCTGGCATGTTCCAAAAAGCGGTCGATAATGCTGATTATTTCAATGTTTTCACTGACTCCTTCTAAGCCTGGTACGCAGCGACAAATACCCCGTATGATTAACTGTATTTTGACTCCTGCCTGGCTAGCCTCATATAATTTAAGAACCATGTCCTCGTCTTCAAGGCTGTTCATCTTCAATATCATATAGGCATGCTTACCTTCCTTTGCCAATGCTATTTCTTTATCTATTAGTTTTTCAAAAGTAAGGCGGGTGGTAAATGGGGAAACCAGCAGATGCTTGCAATGTGGGTAAATGATTTTACCTTCCAACATCATAAAAACCCTGGCAGCTTCCTCACCAAGTCGTTGATCACAAGTTAACAGTCCATGATCACAATAAAGCTTTGCCGTTTTTTCATTAAAATTCCCGGTGCCGAAATAGCCAAAATGTTTTGTCTCCCCTTCTTCCATTCTGCTTATCAGCAATAATTTCGTATGCACTTTTATCCCAGGAATGCTATAGCGGACTTTTGCCCCTGCTTCCTGCAATCGCTCTCCCCAGTTGATATTCGATTCTTCATCAAATCGTGCCTTGGTTTCAATAAACGCGAATACTTTTTTACCCTTTTCAATAGCATATAAAAGCGCCTTGGCAACAGAAGAATCAGAAGCCACTCTATATAAGGTCACCTGAATTTTCTTTACCATTGCATCATCGGCTGCCTCATAAATCATTTTTGGAACGTAGTCGAATTTTTGATATGGAAAATGGAGCATTACATCCTGTTCAGCAATAACCTTCAGAACAGATTCGGCTGTTTCCAAAACAGGGTGTGGCATAGGAGGCATTGGTTCATCTTTCAAGGATTGATCACTTGTTGGATTTGGGAATCCAAAGAAATCATTGAAGTTGTGATAGCGTGCCCCGGGAACCAAATCGTCTTTTGATATTTCCAGAATACCTCTCAAATATTTCAACACATCTTTTGGCATTTCTGAATCATACAAAAAGCGAGTTGGCAAACCAATATCCCGTTCATTTAATCCTTTCTTTATTTTTTCCAGCAAATTGCCATCATATTCGTCTTCAATGTACATTTCTGCATCCCTTGAAAGCTTTATAGAATAAGCATTTTTAACTGTTTTGTTCTCAAAAAGTTCGGGAAGGTTAAAACGAAGAATATCATCCAAAAATGTAATGTAATGTTTTTGCTCAATCGAACCTGAATTTTCTCCAGGAAACACCACAAATCTATTCATACTTTCAGATGGAATGTTTACCAAAGCGGGCGCAGTATCTGCTTCCTCAAAATGTACAACAAAATAAAGCCCTTTATTTTCTAAAAAGGGCAATGAGTCCAAATCCCTTTTCAGAACTATAGGCCTGGCCAATTCCCCCATGTTGTTCTTTTCAAAATACTGCCTTGCAAATGCCTTTTGTGATTCCGAATAATCTTTTTCGTTTATGAGGTAGATATGATGGTTTGTCAATTCAGGAATAATTTCTTCTCTAAAGGTCGAACCGAATTCTTCTTGTTGTTGGGATACAATTTCCATGATTTCCCGCAAAACCTTTTTGGGTTTGACGTCCAGTTCTTTCCTGGTTTTCTTTCTCAATTTTCCAAAACTGCGCAGTGAAGCGACCCGAACTCTAAAAAATTCATCCAAATTGGAAGAATAAATTGCCAAAAATTTAATGCGTTCATATAGAGGTACGCTTGGGTCTTTTGCCTCTTGTAGCACTCGTTCATTAAAGTAAAGCCAGCTAATGTCTCTTTGAATCATTTTTGAATGTGCAATTATTTGTATTTGAAACGGCGAAAGTAGGAATGTTTTTTGGAGATTGGATTTTCTTTTTCCAAAGAAGACTGAACTTTTCTACCAACAGCCAAATATATAGATTGTTTGATTGGAATAAGACTTTGAAAACTTTTGAACCTAAGCAAAAACTCACTATTTACTTAAACTTAATCCTGACTTAAATTTTGCTTAAGAGTAAAAACGGATTTTTGTTGAAGATTAAACCATAAACATATTCAAACATGAGATGCTTAGTTACTTTTTTCATTTTTATTGTAAGCCTGGTCTATGCGCTTTTTTCTTTCAAACGACAATAGTTTGTTTGGATTTTCCTAAAAAAGTCTATTTTGGTGGCACAAAAATTCAATGATAAGTGTTGATTTTCGATGCTATATTATTGAACTTCCTCATTGCGCATGCCAATTTTTCTGCAAAAACATATAGAGCCAGAGGGCGTCGTAGGCGTTTGGGACATACAGGAGAACGAAAACTTTTTTCTGGAAAGGTTAGAACTTACGAAACTGGAGCGCAAATCCTGGTCCGCCATATTGGGGAAAGGACGACGAAAAGAATGGCTCTCCTCCCGGTACTTATTACACTTGCTATCAGAAAGGGAAAACCGTGGCTCCCTTTGGAAGGATGAATTTGGCAAACCGCACCTCACTGATTCCACTTATCAAATCTCCTTAAGTCATACACATGAAATGTCGGCAGTAATGGCAGCGCCTGTCAATGTGGGCATTGATATCCAGTTTTTCGTTCCACGGATTGATCGACTTGCCCACAAATACATGAGAAAGGAGGAAATGGAAAGCCTCGAGGATGCCACCTTTTTAGAGCATTTGCATGTTTATTGGTGTGCTAAAGAAGCCATGTACAAAGCATATGGAAGAAAATTGCTGGACTTCAAGCAAAACCTAATTGTAGAACCATTTGCTTACAATGGTGCGCAAGGCGAATTTAAAGGCAAACTCATAAAGAATGATTTAGAATTGAAATATCAACTTTGGTTTGAGCGATTTGGCGACTATTTTATGGTGTATGGAACAGAGATTTAGTCCAAGGAATTTGAAACATAATTAAAAACAAACACTTTTAATCTTGCATAAGATTTCATGCCTTTGTTTTGGCTTTCTCTAGTCTGTTTTTGTAAGTTTGAAACATGAAAAACCACCAACATTTAGGAGGTTCAACTATAATGGAACTTGCAGAATTTCTTTCGAAGATATCTCTGATTCAAGAAAAATTATTCTTCAAAAACCTTGCAAATCTCCTGCAACAACCCCTGAAGGACAAAGTACATGGAAGGAGATAACAATAGGAAACTATAAAACCATGCCTAACCATGTCAAAACTGCTACTGGAGAAATTCACTATTACGCTTCTGTTGAAGATACTCCAATTTTGATGCAGGATTTATTGGATTTTTACAATAATTCAATAAAAAATACTGAAATCCATCCATTGGTGTTGGCAACGATATTTCATCATAGGATTGTGTCTATTCACCCTTTTGATGATGGTAATGGTCGTATGGCTAGAATCCTCATGAATTTGATTTTGATGAGACAGCAATTTCCTCCTATAGTGGTAAGACAAGAAGATCGTCAAAATTATTATGGAGTCCTACGACAAGCTGATGCCAATGAATATTTGCCAATCGTGGAGTATATGGGTGAATTATTGAAAAAATCCTTAGAGATCCAATTGAAAGGTATTCGAGGAGAAGATATTTCTGAGAAATCAGATTTGGATAAGGAAATTGCTTTGTTGAAGGCTGGGCTAGGAAAAGAACCACTGGCACAAGTTGAAAAAAATCGCGATTCAATAATTCAAATCATTAGTGAGTCTCTCAGTCCATTATTTCTTGAGTTAAGTAAAAAATGTAAGGAATTTGATGAATTATTTTTCAACCAAAATGAGGAACTGTTCTATCAAGAAGGTAATTCGAGTCAAAATCTTTTACAACATTATTCATGGGAAAAAATAATTACTGAGTGGATACCCCAAAAAAGTGGTGCTTTTGAAAAAGACTTGTCAGGCTTAAGTTACCGATATACATGGATGGGGTTTAAAAAAGCAAAAGACCCTTTTAATGCTCAATTAATTTTGGACATTAAATTTGACCGATACAAGTATAAAATAGAGCTTGAAAGAAATAGTGAAGAACTTGGCAAATTTTATCATGAACAATTAAGCACTAATGAAAGAGAGCAAGTAATTAAAAGAAAAATTAGGGATGTCATAGATAATATTAAAAAAAGAGTTAATTGACTTTTCTGATTTTACAGACTCAAAAACTCCGGCAACAAACTCATATCCCCCATTTCCTCATACTCTACCCCATCAGCATGGTGAATCGGTACCGCCTCATGCACCCAGGTCGTATGAAAAGGAATATGCACAGCTCGCCCACCAATATTGCAAATTGGAATTACATCTGATTTCAAAGAATTGCCAACCATTAAGAAAGTGCTGAGATCAATCTGGTGCCTGGAAAGAACCTTCCGATAAGTGGGCTCATCCTTTTCGCTTACAATTTCAATTTTGTCAAAATAATGTGCCAAACCCGACCGGGCAATTTTGCTTTCCTGGTCAAATAAATCGCCCTTTGTGATAATCATGAGTTCAAAATCATCTTTGAGTTGCTCCAATGTTTCCTCCACATTGGGAAGTAAATGCACCGGATGTTCAATCATCTCCTTGCCCATTTCGATGATTTTTTGAATCTCGCTACCGTTTACTTGTTCATTTGACAATTCGATGGCAGACTCTATCATAGACAACATAAAACCCTTGATGCCATAGCCAAAAAGCTTTAGATTTTTCTTTTCGGTGGCATACAATCTAGCATCAAAATCCGCTTCTTCAATATATTTTTCCAGTAAGCCTTTGAGTCGATCCTGAGTTTTAGTAAAAATTGGTTCGTTTACCCAAAGGGTATCGTCTGCATCAAATGCAATGGTTTTTATCGTTTTCATCAGTTCATTTTTTCAAAATCTGGAAGCTGAAGTTTCCAAATCCCAAATCTCATGATTTAGTTCAAATTCTTCAAACAATTCTTTGGCTTCTTCCATTGTCCACTTTTTCCAATTGGGATTGAGATGATTTCCATACCACTTTTTCGAAAATTCCCAGATTTTGGAAATGGGCTGTACATCTCCTTTTGGAATATTATGCTGCATACACCAATCTTCAACTTGTGGTAAATCTTTAAAAACCAACATTGTAGAACAGGTATAAATCACATTGTCCCAGGCTTTTTTCATTGGTATTGGAAAATGTACCAACAAATCCTTTTCTTCAACCTCTCCATCCTGAATATGAATTATTATTTTCTCACCGTGTGCTCCAAAAGTAGTGGTGATGGTTAAGTCTTCTTTCAAAAGCGCAGCTACTCCTAATGAACACCAGGCACAGTTGCCCCACCATTTTCCAGATTTCGTTTCTACCAAAAAATTAGTAGGGGCTAATGAGAAAGGGTGAATCACCCAAATTTTTGGTTCATTCGGATGCAATACAACCCCGTGGTATTCCTGTAAGTCGTAAAGGGCTTGGACGACAGAATTCTCCTCTTCAGATAATATTTTGGATAGCTGAGATACACCAGGAGCATATCCCTTCTCGATGATATATTTTAAGATGGCATAGTGAAGAGTGGAATGACTTATCATGTTTGATTATTTTCTCAAAGCTTGTCTAATTTGTTCCAAATGATGTTCATTGTGCCAGGCTACTTTCTCAAACTCATCCTTCAAAGTTCTTTTTCCTGTTGAACTATGTACGAATTCATTGCCACCAAGCGACTTGTAATATTTTTTTGCATAATAAATCACCATGTTTCTGGTAGACTCAAAAAGTGGTTTATTCATTTCAAGGGGCACATTTACATAATCCAACTTCTCACACCAGGCATCCTGATCAAAATTCCAGATTACCTGGTTGGGAGCTGCAATTGCTCTCCTGATTCGTTCGTACAAGACAGTTTCGGCGTCTGCCAGGTGATGCAATAACTGCTTAACTGTCCATTTTCCAGGCGCGTATTGCTTTTCCAATTCACTTTCTGGCAAATTGAAATATCCCAGCGTTTCCTTTTGAGAATTTTCAAGCGCTGAAAGCAATTTTTCAAGATTATCGTAATGTATGACCATAATTATTTCTTTTAATCATCGTAAAAGCCGTTTCTTCCTCTTTTATTATTGTAAACTCAAAACGACGATAAAGGTGGATTGCAGGATTCCGTTTATCCACGCTCAAAGAAATAGCATTTGCTAATTTTGGAATAGCAATTTTCCAAATTTCTTCCAACATCCTGGTCCCAAAACCTCGATTTCTATACCCCTTCACAACTGCCATCGTCAATTCTGGTGTTTCATCATCTACATAACCATATCCGATTTTTGGATATGTAAATTGTCGAAGCCAAACTGCACCTACTAAACTTCCTTCCTTTTCACAAACCATCGCCAAATCCCCTACCCTTCCCCAATCATGAATGTATTTTGAAATTTCTGGTTTTTCGAGAATGGATTTTGGGAAAGGAGTGGCTCCTTCAGGGACAAACAGGGCTTCGTAGAGCATTTCTTTAAGGAAAGGCAGTTCATGATTTTTAATAGGTCGGATGTTCACTTTGAACGAATTTAAACTTCGGCGACAAATCTAATATTGGCTTTTTGAGGTGATGCCTTGAGTCAGTGCTTTGTGTAGAGCAGAAGGTGTTGCCTCGAAAAGGGTCCTTAAAGCAAAAATTTTTAAGGCAACACCTTTTGCTTTGCTCATCTTCATTCGCTCAAGGCATCACCTAAAAATCCTTCTCTAAAGTTAAAGTACTAAAGGTTATGAATTGGGTTTCTTTTTACAAAAAAACGCACGATAACCTCTCCCAAGTTCCAACTCGCCATATTTATTTGATACTTCAACCTCAAAGCCTATTTCGTTTAAAACAAGCCTCAAGTCATCCTCGTTAAACAACCTTTGGCGATGTATCTCTCTGTTTTTCCGATAGAGTGCTCCTTCCTTATAAAAGAGACGAATATCTCGGGTGAGTATTTGTGTTGTTGGATCTTCTGAAATTTCTACAAAAAGCGTCCAGTTTTCATTATCAACTAATTTGATTTTCGGACTTTCTTCACCTATCGTTCCATTTAACAAAACATCAAACACAAATAACCCCTTACTATTCAATGACTTATAAATATCTCCAAATAGAGTATTCAAATTCTCAAGATTGCTTTTCCCATCAAATAAATAGTTGAGAACCTGGCCTATGGAAAGCACCATATCACATGGTGGAAAATCAAAATCAAAAAGACTCTGTTGGTGAAAAGTAGCTTTGGTTGCTTCTCTTCTAGCCAAGTTTATCATTGAAGCAGAGTAGTCCACTCCCAGAACCTTGTGCCCTGCTTCAGAAAGCAATTTGGCTGTAATGCCACTTCCACAACCCAATTCAATTATCTTTTGGGAAGGTTTATTTTCTCTTTCAATAATTTGTAATATGGTTTGTCCTGCATGCTCAGCGACGTGCCCATACCCTTTGTGATGAATCTGGGTGAGATAGTGGTTGTAGAATTGGGAGGAAGACATGGAATTCGGTTTTGGGGCAAAAGTAGGTTATTTTTTGTCTGTTGTCTGTTGTCTGTTGTCGGTTAGATAAACAGACAACAGACAACAGACAACAGACAACCGAACAAAGCTATTCTATCAAAATCATTTTCCTCGTAGCAGAAAATCTTTCTGCATTCAACTGATAATAATAAATACCCTTTGCAGGCAAATCCTGGTGTCCTATCAAAACCTGATTATTTCCTTTATGAAAATTGTCTTTTATAGATTTGATTTCCTGACCGTTTACATCGTAAATCGTCAATACAGCGAAATTATCTTTTGGCAAATAAAAAGAAATGTGGGTCGATTCTGAAAACGGATTTGGTTGGTTTTGGGACAAACTGAAAACTTCCTGTTCAATCTCAAATTGTAGCTCTATATCGTATAATTCGCCATTTTGAGCATATGCCTCAGCAGGGGTAAAGCGGGAATTGATTGTCAAAACCTCACTCAATTTTCCCGACTTTTTAGCCTGAAATTCCAAAGTAAATAGTTCTGTATTATCAGAGATGTCATTCCAGCTTACTGTTATTATTCCTTGTTCCAGCAAGGTAAATCCCATATTTTGATTTTTCAAAAGTGCTGGAATAAATCCTTTAAAATCAACAACCTGACTGTTGAACACTATTGAATACTGGAATCCTTCAATTCCAGAAAGCATTGCCCTGAAATCAATTTCGTAATTATTGCCGGCAACCAATTCCTGTTCTTTGGTTTTCATCACCAAAGACTTTCCTTGGTTTCGCTCTTCCGATTCCGCAAAACTATTGGGTAAAGCACTGTGGTTTACATCTCCAATTTTAATGGCTACAAAATCCGCATTTATCACATTTTCTTCGACATTGTTCAAACTAATGACTTCTGGAAAACCTTCCTGCCAGGGGTTCTGTTCATTTGGAAATTCATAAGAAGTATCCACAAATCGCCAGGAATCATTATTTGGAAATTCATCACTTACAAATAATATCGCTTTGCGAAGTGCGACCAAATCAAAGGTGGTGATGGCGTTTGAATGATTGACATCGGCTGCTATCATTTTGTAGGGTGAATCCAGTTTTTTAGTTCCCAAAATATGCTTGGTTATCAAAACCAGGTCGAAAGTCGTTACACCATTCAAAAGGTCATCATTTTTCTCCGGTTGAATACTGTAATCATTTGCTAATTCCAGATCATCGAATAAATAAATGCCGTCCTCTTCTGTTGTAAAATCTGAATTGATAGATCCATTCAGATTCACATTCACTTGTTCAACTGCTTCATTATCAGTGGTCAAAATCAATCCTCCAATAGTTAAAGGCGATTGTTCGCATGCCCCCATGGTTGCTTGTACCTGAATGGCTGTGTTGCAGAAATCCTGATTTCCAGCAGCATCTGACACCCAGATTTCAACTAAATTGCCACCAACATCTGGACAATTAAAAATTCTGATGTCATCATTTGAATCGCTGGAAAATGAAAACTGTAAGTCTTCAGAACAGTTATCAAAACTACCATCATTCAAATCACTCGCCCATACTGTTACACTTTCAGAGTTCGGCATCAAAGTCACTATCAAGCCCGATTTGCAATAAGGCGTTGGTTTTTTACAATCCGAAACTTCCACATCAATTTGACAAGAAGATGAATTTCCGCAGTTGTCTGTTGCAGTGTAGGTCAACAAATAATTTCCAGGTGAGACTTCATTTGCAGTGAAGCTACTTTGGTTAAAATTGGGCAAATCAGAAATAGCCGTTATAGAAATATTTGAGCTACAATCTATCACATTGGGTAGTGGAATAGAAAGCCCAGTTTCGCAAGTGTTTTCCTCTAAACAAATTTTCAGTGATTCACAAGTCAAAACAGGTACCACTTCATCAATCACTTTGATGGTTTGTTGGTAAATGATATAACCATCCTGTTCATCAGCATCCGGATCTGTATCTGAAATGCCCGTTGCAGTTCGACTATCTTGAAAAGTGCGCTCATCACAATCGCCATCACCATCCAAATCACAGTCTGGGAATAGCAGTCCCAATTGACTTTCTGGTTCTTCTACAGTCTCTTGATCCAAATCACTTCCTACAGCACACCAATTGATCACTGTCCAGTTTCGTGTAATTTTATAACAGGCATCCGGCACTACATCAAACACCTGATCCTCAAAAGAAACGGCTATCAATTCACAGCTTTCTTGGAAAATTTCAGGTTCCCCAAAATCAGGGGCAGATTGCCCACAAGTAGCAGTCAAATCTTCCGGGAAACTCACCACCCAATCCGATACATGTTCGACTCGAATGATTTGAGTACAGGTAATTGGTGGGTTGGCGGGGTTGGCATCTTCAGCTTGCCAGATTCTGGAAATGCTTCCAACACCACAATTGTCCAAATTCACATTTACCTGATAGTCAACACTTTGACCACAATTGTCTGTATATTCAGGATTTCCAAAAACATCAAAAACAGATTGATCGCCGAGTTGATAAGCGGTTTGTAAATCATCCATCCAATCATCACAAGTGATGGTTTGTGGACCAGGACAATCCAATAATTGGGGAACCACTTTATCATCTACCACCACTTGTATCATACATTCATTGTAATTGCCGTGGCAGTCAAATACCCTTAAAATTACCCCAATCGCACTGCTTTTCACATCTTCACAGCAAAAAGTCAGCGTACTTTCAAAGTCCGAATTACCGCAGGATTCTTCCATCTTTTTAGCTACAAAATAATCCAGACAACAGTTATCGTGACTACCATCATCTAAATCTTCTGCATTGATAGTAGCAAGTCCATCAGATGACAAGGTAACCTCTGTTAATTCATCACAAATCGCAGAAGGAGCCTGATTGTCCACTACTTCCAATATGGTACTGAATTCTGAAACGTTACCACATTCATCTTCAGCCTGGAAAATAATTTCGTGGGATCCCAATTCTAATCCGGGTGAGGGAATGGATCCGCCTTCATTTCCATTTTGACCATTTGCATAATTCAATTCGCCAATTGGAGAAAAGATTTTCAAAGTCCAGTTAGCACAATTGTCCATTACTTCAGCAGCCGGAATAAATCCCGTCGAACTACAACTTTGAGGGTGGGTTGCCGTTACATTCGCATTTAATTGGATGAATTCAGACTGTATCTCAGGTGCTTGGGTATCCAGGATTCCAATGGTTTGCACATTATCTTTTCCATTGGCTCCCAGTGTGATAATTTCATTTGTGCACCAATCAACGACAGTCCAGGTTCGTATGATTTTGAAAGTACTTCCGCAATCATCTAAAGTCTGATCAGCATGTGAGATTCCATATTGGCAGTAAGTACCTTGGATACCAGTGGGTTCTCCTGATTGTTGAACATCAATAACATTGTCATTCGCATTGTATGCTTCGCATGTCCAAGTGACACTTTCAGGGAAATTAACTTCCGGACGGCTAATGTTAATTAAATCGATACAAGCCTGTGATTGATTCCCGGCATCATCCGTAGCAGCCCAGGTTCTTTGGATAACCACATTACCATCGTCACAGATGTCATTATCTGCAATTGTTTCATCTGTCAATTGTAGGAAAGGTTGAGCATCGCAATTGTCAGAAACAGAAGGATAGAATGCAGAAGATTCAATGTTTTCGGAACAGGAAACGTCGTAATTACCTGCGCAATCTACCACAGGTGGCATTTTATCCTCCAGAATCAATTCACCCCAACAAAAATTGCCACTTGGTTGGTGAGAAACTTTAAATGTCAAGATCTGTCCCAAATAATTGCCATTCAACACATCACCTAAGGAAATATTATCATCAAAAACTTCAACCAGATAATCATCTTCGCAAAAATAAGTTCCTTCCAGCACCAAGTCAGGATTTAGGTATGCTTCACAGTTCTCATCCATCGCCACTTGCACAAGGGCATTGCAAACGACCTGCTCTGGAGTCTCAAATATTTCAAACGTTTTTGAAGTGCTTGCTACACACCCAGGGTCTGCCATACTCATGCTTGCTGCTGTTCCGGCATCTACTGTAAAGGTTACAGTGTGTATTCCAATACCCAAAACCAAAGGATCGACCTGAGTAGCAGGCAAGTTATTGATGGTAAACATTTCAGAATCAAGTTCAACACCACCTGCATTTCCCTGTAAGTCAAATGGATTGGTAAACAAACAAATGGCATTGTCGAATCCCTCGATTTCAGGTTTTGGATAGTAACAAGTGTTTGATATGCTCAAAATGACATTTGGATAGTAGGTCGGGTTTTCAACAAAAATTTCATAGCCAATGCCATCTAAATGAATACCAGCAATTGCATACTTACTGAATCCATTGCCCAAAGGATATTCTGTCAAAACAGTTCCAATTGCTAAAACTTGCATTGTATTTGGATCCAATAAAGTAGTACTTTTGATTACCCAGGTATTGCCTTGTCCGGAAGGGGCTTCCAAATGTACTTCTTCATCAAATTCTCCATTGGTCCTACAAATGCATGGGTCTGATATAATTGGTCCATTTTCATTTTTTAATTCTGGCAATGGGCAGCCGTCTGAATAAATCACCGCAACATCTGCATTACATGAATTTTCATTTCCGCAATCATCTGTTACCGTCAGTGTAGTAGTTCTCGGACCAATTTGGTTACAATCAAAATTTGATATGGAAGCGCTTAAAGCAATATTTCCACAGTTGTCTGTACTTCCTCCATTGACCATCTGTGCATTGACCGAGGCATTTCCAGAAGCATCTAAGAGAACCGAAATATTTTGACAGATTGCCTCAGGTAATATTTCATCATTGATGGTAATTGTCTGGGTACAGCTTGCAGTATTTCCATTGACATCAGATATTTCATAAGTCCTTGTCACTGTTTCAGGGCAGCTCATTCCATCTGATACATCACTGACAAACTGGATTCCATCATTGTCAATTTCACAATTATCTGTTGCCAATCCACCATTATTTATAAACTCCGAGACAAAATTGTAAGCTGGTATTTCTGAAATATCACAAATTGCTATTAATGCAGGAGGACAATTTATTGACGGATGGACTTCATCTACTACCGTCACTATGCTATTGCAAGTAGCAGTATTCATATTTACATCTTCGACTGTCAAAGTCACTGTATTTTGTCCAACTTGATTGCAATTAAAACTGGTTTGATTCAAACTAAGATTTTGAATACCACAGGCATCTGTGCTGTTGTTGTCTATTTCCTGGGCTGTAACAGTGGCTGAGCCATTTTGATCTAGCTGAACTGTCAAATCCTGACAAAGTACAATCGGAGGAACATTATCCTGTACCGTCACAATAGCCTGACAATCAGCACTATTATCATTCATATCGGTTATAGTTAGAGTTGCGGTATTTGCTCCAACATGCTGACAATCAAATGTATTTGTGTCAAGCATTTGGCTTTGAATGCCACAAGCATCCGTGCTATTATCATCTACATCCGATGCAGTTATACTTGCCAAACCGTTGACGTTTAACTGGATGGTGATGTCTTTGCAAATGGCATGTGGTGCAATGTTATCTTGAATCATTGCATTGGTCATACAAGAACTTGAATTGTCATTTACATCCAGAACAGTTACGGTGACCAAATTACTTCCTACATGACTGCAATCAAATGTATTTGGAACAACAGATGTGCTTTGAATACCACAATTATCCGATAAATTGGGATCGAAATCCGTGGCAATTACTGTCCCATTTCCATTTGCATCCAACTCTACTGTGAAATTTTGACAATTCAAATCTGGGGGCGCATCATCTATAAAATGAACATCAAACAAGAAGGAAGCTTCATTATTAAAATTATCCATCGCTGTCCAAACCACAGTCACAGTAGTATTAACAGGAACAGGGTCATTCCAATCATAGCCTGTAGCAGCAACATCCAGATAATCATTGATAACAAACTGGATAGCAGGCACTTCTGGCAATACAGTTGGCAAAACACCTCCTAAATCAAAGGTGCCCAAACAATTGGCATCAACAGAAAAGGTATCTGCTCCATTGTATTCAAATTTGAAAAACTGATCAACAATGGTAATTGTCGCGTTGGTTGTATTAATGTCTAATACATTCATATTGGTATTCACAGCCAATAATTCCAGCGGATTGTCTTCGAATGTGACCATTGTCGTCGTTCCTGGATTTCCAATAACTTCAAAAACCAGCTCGAAAACGGCAGTAGAATCCGTCAAACTTTCACCTGTCAAATTTACATCATGCCAGCCAAAAGTAAGTTGACCTGTAGCAGCATTATGAGTGCCAAACCATGCCTGGGTCAATCCTGCCAAAGCCAAATTGTCAATGCTTTTAAATTCCAAAGCAGTTGGATCCCATTGAATGCTGCCTTGATAACCCAAATATTCCATAAAATTATTCACCCGCATAGGCACAGCAATGGTTTCACCAGGCAGAACCAAATCATCCCTCATTTCAAACTCCAAGTCTCCTGGCTGAATCATTTCATCACAATTGGAAGGTTCCCCTGTTTTGATGGCAATAAAATTTACTGTTTCATCCATCATCAGATCTGGAATGTTTACTGATTCAGGAAAAGGAGGATGAGCAGTAGAAAATGGATTCATCGGTTCTGGAAAGACGTAATGCTCAGGTACAAATCGCCATGCTTCATTATCCGGAAATTTATCATTGATACCCAGCAAAACCTGTCTTGCTTGTATATAATCAAAGGAGGTAATGGCATTGCTCTTATTTACATCAGCGGCTATGATCTGATATGGAGTAGCAGACGGTAGAATGCCAAAGTGAATTTGCTCAATTAAAATCAAATCCTTTACTGTCAGGCACTCTTGATCCCCATCGTCTTTACCGGGAGTAATTGTAAAGTCACTATTTCGGGGTATTTGTACTCGGGAATAATCGCCATTTGCATCTGTCATCAAAGTTTCCATTAAATCTCCTGAAAGCTGAACATCTACATTCTCTACAGGATCACCATTTTCTCTTTTTATTTGTCCATCCAAATCAAAATCGATTCCCAAAACAGTTACCGTTGAAATACAGGTCCCAACATTATTGTAAATATCTGTCACTGTAAGGGTGACCAAATTGATTCCTGATTGTGCCGCCCCGAAAACGGTTTGATCAATGCTTTTGCTCATAATTCCGCAAGCATCAGTGCTACCCGCATCCAAATCATCAGCAGTAAGGGTAAAACTGCTCATCGGAGTAGGCAAAACCAAAGTCGTGTCTTTACACAAAGCATTTGGTTGCTCCTTGTCTTCTACGGTAACTGTTGCAGTACAATTTTCCGAATTGCCATTTTTATCTTGTATCGTCAAAGTCACTTGATGCGTCCCAATATCCATACAAGTGAAATTGGTTTTATCAATTTGCAAACTTTGAATTCCACAGGCATCATTGCTTCCGTCATCTATATCAGAAGCTTGTAAAGAGCCCATTCCCTGAGCATCCAATTGCAGCGTATAATCCTTGCATTGAATGTTCGAAATGATTTTATCCTGGATTGTGAGTGTGGTTTGACAACTAGACTCGTTGTTATTGACATCTGTGACGGTCAATGTAACTAATTGATTTCCAACATCATCACAAGTGAATTTCGTTTTACTTAGAACGCTGGAACTTAAAGTACAAGCATCTGAGCTGCCATTATCTATTTGGGCAACTGTTATTTCAATTTCACCAGAAGCAGGCAAATCCAAAACCAAGTTATTTTGGCACATAGCCGTTGGCGAAACTGTGTCCTGAACAGTGACATTTGCCATACAGGAAGCTGTCAATCCATTTAAATCTGTAACTGTTAAAGTCGTAGAAATAATCCCAACATGGTTACAATTAAAGTCCTCGATATTCAAACTCAAACTATCAATTCCATAATTGTCATTGCTACCATTGTCGATTTGAGCTGGAAGAATGGTACTATTTCCAGTTGCTTCCAGGTAGGTAGTAATATCCTGGCAAATGGCTTCTGGTACCAATAAATCTACATCAACTTCCAAAACAGTATAGTTGGTGTTTCTGAATCGGTCCATCGCCACCAGCAAGACCTGCACATTGGTATCCAGACCTGTAGGGAAATCGTTTATCAATATAAAACCCTGGCTGCTTTGATCAATTCTACCAACGGGTATTTGCTCACCATCTACAATGCATTGTACGGACTCCCATTTGACTCCTGAAATCGCATCAGTAATTTCAAAGGTGATGCTATCCAAAAAGGTCAAGGTATCAGCTATAACTGGGATAGTAATTACAGGTTGAACCGTATCTGTCATCATTCGAACGCCTAAAGCATAGACCCCTAAACCATTAAGATCAAGCGTATCACCTCCCATCCCTACAGACTTCCAAAGAGTATCCTGGTTGCCCAAATGAAATAATTCAACTGTAGAGCTGGTATCGAGACCTAAAAATGTCAAATCATCTTTTCCGACGCATGTAATCACTTCAAAATCTCCATTTGGAGCTATATCAAAAGTATCGGTAGCATTCCAGGCTTCGAAAAAGAAATAATCGCTAATTACGAGAAAGGTATCTGCCTGATTTTCAGTTATTTCCATGGATAAACCTGCAGGATAAAACAGCTGCATTCTGGAGTCTGCATCCATAGGAAAGACACTGCCATCATTTGGATAACTTATTTGTAATGTGCTAATGTCATCCTGAGACATCTTTTCTGCCATCCCTCTAAACAAAGCGTCTTTAAGCAACTCCCTGCCTAATCCCAGGTTGGACAAAATGGTATGATTCAAAATAATATCTTTGGCGGCTTCTTTGAGAAAACTTCCAAATTCCTTTAGCTTTTGAATACTGGCGTTGTAAATTGAGACAATTGCATCCATCAAATCTTCCACGACCGTGATTTCAGTTGGACTAGGAA
The DNA here is from genome assembly GCA_041941305.1 of Saprospiraceae bacterium. Taxonomy (GTDB): domain Bacteria; phylum Bacteroidota; class Bacteroidia; order Chitinophagales; family Saprospiraceae; genus JANSWP01. The sequence continues at coordinate 127,714 of JBGTQJ010000003.1, read as the reverse complement.
AAAGGGTTTCAAAATCCCCATCCCGGGGAAATTCCAAAATGGGCACAAATGTGTCCATTTCTATCAAAAACATAGAATTGGAAATGGGATATTCGGTATTTCCATAAACTCCTACCTCTATTCCTCCTTTTAAGGTCACCCCTGCCAAGCCAGCAGCTCGGCTAATTTCCAGATTCAAACCATATTTTTGGGTTTTCGCATAAGCCCTGGTTTCATCAACAGTGAAATCTCTGGCTTTCCAATTTTGGTTGTTGGGGTACGCAGCTCTGGTTTTCTTTATCAAGTCATCAATCTCAACTAATGGAGAGCCTGATATTGTATTTAATGGATTAAAACTAAAGTCAACATCTTTCCCGTCCAAAAAAGCAACAATATCGTTATTCGGCGCAACTGCCCCAAGGTGGTCAGTTACTTTTTTTGCGAGATTGATGGATTTTTTTTCTTCTTTAATAAGTTCTCCAAGGCTTAAACTTTCTTCATATGCGCCCACCATATTAATAGTAGCACCTTGCTTTTCTCCTCTTCTTCTCTCAAAATTATATCCTCTTTGTTTACCCCCGGTAACTAGTTTTACATTAGGTAAAGAAAGTCCAATTGTTACAGGATCTGCGTTGAGGCTATTTGCCGCCCCGGCAGTGATGTTAAAAGAATAACCTCCATATTGATTGAAAGAGGTTGTTTGAGTGATTAAGCCACCATTTTTTTCAATTGAGGTACCCACTTCATAACCTGAGTTTACACCAACGTTAACCCCTACATCAACCCCCAATTTCAATCCGGCACCTGCTCCAAAATCGAATTCCTTTAAAGCAAAGTTCAGATTGGCTTTGCTTCCCAAACTACCATTTACCGTATAGCTATTTCCATACGAAGCAAAGTCAGGCGTGATACTTTGAGAAGACAAGTATTTGCCTATCAGAAGTCTCAGCATAAATAAATTCAAACTTCCAATCCCCTTCGTTTGATGGTAAGCACCATCAGATAGATAATACAAGGCTTGCATGTATTTATCCAGACCTGATAATTTCCAATCGATAAAAGTCTCTATGTATTCCGAACCGGAACCATTGTAATTGATTGCTGCTGCAGTGCCACTTAGGGTAGCATTGTAGGGTAAATTTTCTATATTAAACTTTCCGAATTCTGCATCTGCATACAACCCTGCTTTTCCTGTAAGTTTTACTCTCAAACCAAGTGTGTCTCCATTTGAAGCTATATCATATTTATACCCCACATCAAATCCGACATTTACCCCACCTCCTATTTCAATGGCTTTAAGATCTCCCCAGGGACCCAAATCCAGGCATCCTGCCACACAAACTGAGGCTCCCCCACTTAACGTCCCAAATCCACCATTGGTTTTTGTTCCATTCAAAGGAATGGTATTAATGGTAAAAGGTGAAAACTGATTTTCAACAATCACAGTTTGCGAACAAGGTCCGATAAATCGGTCATAACTCACTGTATATGTGTTATTCGCAGTTGCTAAATCATCATTTGGATCTGACCAACTATCACCATAAAGCTGTAAGTTTAAATCTACGAGTCCTTTGGTTGTATCGCTTGGCATTGAAGTTAGCGTGTCTGCATTGAATTTATAAAATAAGGTAAAAGGATGATTGTACAGACTATCTTTATCATCAACTACCTTCAAATAATAATGAAGTGCAGAAGGCACCATAATGTCGTAGCTAGATAGATTAGGGGATCGATCCAGTTGCTTGATTTTAAGTTGAGGTACCGTATCTATTTGAATTGATTTTACAATAAAATTGGAATCTCCCTGTGCACTAAAAATCGTCAATTTCACATCATAAAGCCCTGTATCTGCAAAGGAGTGAAGGATATGTCCCTCTCCCATCACAGTATCTTTAAATCCATCTCCAAAATCCCAAATGGAAATTTGGAAAGAATCTTTTGGTGTAGAAGTATTGAAGAAAAAAGTATTGTCATTTACACATTCTCCTTCGTCAAATTCAAAATTGGGGTTTAGCAAAAAAGATTTTTCCAGAAAGGCAATTCCCAAATTGGTCGTTACCCACAGACTGCCGTTTTCATCAACAGCAACTCCCGTAATAAAGTTTGAAGGCAATCCATCGGCAGTGGTATATAAATTCCAGGAGGCTGCACTATCTACAGGCAACTCCATATCGTACTGCAATAAACCACCATTGCTACCAAACCACAAATAGCCATCGTCTTCTTTGATTGCATGTTCGTTAATGTTGATACCACTCGGAACTCCACTGTTATTGGCATCCAGCATAAGCCAATTACCTAAAGTATCCTGTCTCGCCAATCCTGCACCACCACTTAATCCCACCCAGGAATTCCCTAGTGAATCGTGGTAAATAGCCGTTACTCTTGGGCTGGGACTCGTAGTAAAGGGTATGGGTGTGTTGTCTTTGGTATAACTGTGGCTAAAGGAACCGTCATTATTTAAAACCACAATGTAAGGAGGCTCGCATTGAGAACCACCACAATCTCTGCCTACTCCTACCCAGGGTTGCGTTCCTTTCACTGCAATTGCAAAAGCATCTCTGTCAAATTGGGGCATTCCAGCAGTGGTTGTTGACCAGGGCGGTCCTATGATTTTATCAAAATAACTAACTCCACCGTTGTGATCAGTTTCCATGGTATGAGCCGACCAAATGGAATCGCCTGGAGCAATTGCCAATCCTCTTGCAGCTCGGCTAATTAATCCATCGTTGGTCACACTATAACTATTGGCTGGTGAAAAATCGGAGGTCTCAAAATGGGTAATTCTCCCCACTTGCGCCTGAATAGTAGATCCCTTCGACCAGGCTACCCAAATATCACCGTCCGTGTCCTTTTTGATATCCCGAACCTTATGTGATTGAAAAATCGGATCGTTGATTTGTTCCCAATTCGTTTTGTTGAATTTATACAAACCTAATCCGTTGGTGCCCACCCAGACGTGATTGCTGTCTCCATCAACTTCTACGGCTCTGAAGAAATTGGTGCCAAATTCTGGAACGCTATCCATATTGTACACTTGAGTTACAACAAAGGTAGGCTGAGCAAAAAGGCTGGTTGTGAAAACAAAGAGAAATAGGATTAGCATTCCAGCTTTACTAAACATTTGAAGTTTAGTAAAGCTTAGTTTTAAAAATCCAGTACTAAGGTTTCGACTTTTCATGAGATTGAGGATTAAATGAACGGTTTTAATGGTCAATTGGTTTTGGTCATTTCCAGCTTGAAAAAAACCTTATTTGAAAGTTTTTTTCAAGCTCGATATTACAAATGCAAATCTTTAATAAACTCTATTCGATTACCACCATTTTCTTGGTCGCGACACCAAATGGACATTCCAACCTGTAAAACAGCACACCTGTTTTATTCAAATCATTATGGTGAAGTGGAATCGAATTGTGTCCGGCTTCATAATTGGATTGTTGCGTGTAGAGAATCCTTCCAGCTCCATCATACACCGTCAATTTGGCATCACAAGCTTCAGGAAGGTGGAAGCCCACAATTGTAATTTCATCAAATGGATTTGGACGATTCTGATAGAGTTCAAAATCTGGATTGAGGTCACTTTCAAATTCTAGCTGGATATCTAGCAAGTTGCCATTTTTTCGGTAGGCTTCTGCCATTGTCAGATTAGAATTTACCTCAAAAACCTCACTCAACTGGCTGTTTTCCAAAGGCTTGACTACAAGTGAGAATAATCTAATTCGTTCTTTATCTTCTAGTATTTCACCATTCCAACTTCCGGTTAAATAACCTTTATCGAGATGTTTTTGACCAAAATGCTCTACCTCCATGATACCCGGAATAACTTGCTGAACAGCTACTTTATCTCCATCAAAATCTATCGTAAACTGGAATCCAGACAAGTCTTTTTCCTCTATTAGGAAATCAATCACATACTCCTCTCCTACCCTGAATTCTTGATCCTTTGATTTCAATTTCAATGCTCCAACAAAATTTCTGTCATCACTTGAAACAATGTTGTTGGGATCAGCGCTGTTGTTTACGTCTCCAATTTTGATAGCTACGAATTCAGCATTCAGTTCGTCCACATTCAGGTTATTGAAATTCAAAAACTCGGGGAAGGCTTCCTCCCATGGGTTTTCCGGATTTGGGAAATCGTAATCCCTATCTACAAATCGCCAGGAAGTGTTATTGGAGAAATTGTCATCAATAAACAAAATCAATTTGCGTAGCACCACCAAATCGAAAGTGGTTACAGTTCCAGAGTTATTTGCGTCAGCTGCAATTAATTTATAGGGTGAATCGAGTAGAGTGGCTCCCAAAATGTGCTTGGTCATCAAGACCAAATCAAAAGTCGTCACACCATTCAATGGTTCAATGTCTTTGCTCGGAGTAATGGTGTAATCTCCACCAGCTGCCATACCAGAAAATTCGTAATTGCCATCTGAATCGGTCATTTGATTCAAATCACTAGCCCCACTTAATTCTACCATGACTTCCTCTACAGCTTCTTCCATTTCCGTCTGAATCATTCCCGCAATTGTGACTAGTGGATTCCCATTACAAGGGTTACTATTATCCTGTATGTAAAGATTGGATTGACAAAAATCCTGATTGCCTGAAGCATCGCTGACCCAAAGGCTGATGATATTTTGACCGAGGTCATCGCAAGTAAATTGCTGCACGTCATCCCCAGTATTTTCAGAGAAACTAAAGGTCAAATCTCCCGTACAATTGTCAAAACTGCCATCGTCAAAATCTTTTGCCCATACCTCTATCATTTGTGGATTGGTGTCCATCAGCTCGACGATGATACCGCTTTTGCAATACGGACTTGGCTTGGTACAATCTTCAACCGTAACCACGGTGGAACAAGAGGCAGAGTTGCCACAATTATCCTGAGCAGAGTAAATCAATTCATACTCTCCAGGTTCTACATTGAAAAATGGTCCCAATCCATCTCCTAATTCACTCTCTACCTGAATGCTGATATCCTCACTACAATCTTCCACTTCCGGAATATCCAAATCCAATGTAACAGAACAGGCATCATCAATCACACAGACCAAATCATCTTCCGGACATGTGATGATAGGCTCCACGTCGTCAATCACTTTTATAATTTGCTGATAGGTGATAAATCCATCTGTATTGTCAGGGTCAATATCTGTATCAGAAATACCTGAGGAAGTTCGACTATCCTGGAAAGTGCGGTCGTCCTTATCACCGTCGCCATCCAAATCGATTTGCAATACTGTTTCAGAGTCTTCAATGGTTTCATCGTCCACCTCATTTCCAACAACACACCAGTTGATAACTGACCATCTTCGAGAGATTTTGTAACAAGCATCCGGAACGACCTGGAACAATTGATCTTCATAAGAAACCGCTATCAATTCACAGGATTCCAAGAAAATAGTAGGCTCGCCAAAATTGGGAACATCACTCGTACAATTCACTGTCAAATCAGCCGGGAATTCTACCACCCAATCTGAAACATGTTCTACCTGAATTATTTGAGTACAGACAGTAGGTCCATTTCCATTCAAATCAGTAGCGCGCCAGCTGCGATTAATGGTTCCATTTCCACATTCATCCACGTTGACAGAAACTTGAGTTTCCAAATCATATCCACATAGGTCATGGAAAGTAGCGACTCCAAAATCATTCAATACATCATATTGATTCAGTGCCAATGCTGTTTCGTAATCTGACCAATAGGTGTCACAGGAAATGGTTTCAGTTGTTGGACATTGAATATTAATTGGGGGCAACTTATCTGAAACATTCACTTCAAGGCTGCATTCGTTGTAATTTTCGTCACAATCATATACCCTGAGCACAATCGGAATTGGGCTATTCAAAATTTCTTCACAGCAGAATGCAATGCTATCACCAAAAATCAGATTGCTCGGTACATTGCATGCATCTTCCAGTTTTTTGACTTCAAAACGGTCTATGCAGCAATTGTCCACACTGCCATCGTCAAAAATATCTGCAGCTACCAGGCTGAGGGTTGTGGAGCCCAAATTGACGTCAGTCAGGAAGTCGCAAATGGCTTCGGGTGCTTTGTTGTCAACAATTGTGATTTCTACATCAAATTCAGTTACATTATTACAATCGTCAATTGCCGTATATTTCACTATATGAGTTCCAGTTGGCAAACCAGGAGCAGGAATGAAACCTCCTTGCGCACCGTCTTGTCCAATATAAATAGCCTCTCCAACTGAGGTAAATATTTGAATGGTGTAATTACTACAATTATCGGAAACAACCGGAGGCAATAACAACTCAGTGGAAGTACAAGCCTGAGAATGTACGCCATCATTATTGGCGGGCAATTCAAAAGATTGAACATTTAAAACAGGTCCTTCATTATCTCGAACTTCAATAAACTGAACATTGTCTTCTCCACTTGAATTGCCTGTAATCACTTGTCCCGTGCACCAGTCAATAACCGTCCAGGTTCGAAGGATTTTGAAATTATCTCCACAAGTTGTTATGACATCATCCGCATGGCTAAATTGATAATTACAGGTAGTAGAATTGATATTTGAAATAATACCTGAACCTGTCAGTTCCAAAATATCAGCATCGTCTAATCCTATTCCAGGGCAACCAGTACCACCATTTTGGGAATTAGACGAATTTATTGTGGGATCATCCTCATCAATTTCGTCTTCATCATCACAGTTTTCATCCAGAAATACTTCAATCATATTTGCTGTCATAGCGTCTGCATCTGTAATGTAGGGATGAAGTGGAGCTACCTCAATTATATTTGGAAAAGCAGCATATTGTGTACATGTCCATACAACATCATCAGGAAAGTTTACCTCCGTTGGGCGGTTAATGATGATAGTATCCAAACAAATTTCGGATTCATTGTCATGACTATCAAAAGCCACCCAGCTTCTCTGAATCATTTTTATGTTGTCATCACAGAAGTCATCATCCAGGATATTTTGAGCAATCAATTGGATTTCTGGTTCATCATCACAATTATCTACCACATTGGGAGCAGGAACCAGATTTAGATCCTCTAAGCAGGAAATATCAATACTTCCTGCACAGAGGATTTCAGGTGGCTGCTTGTCCTCCAACTGAATCATGCCCCAGCAGGAGTTATTGCTAATTGCATGTTCAAGAGTGACAGTCAGCCATTGGTTTGAAAAGGCCTCGGGCACCGGGTTAGGCACCGGCGACCCTGAGGCATTACTAATATAAACCACATAGTCGTCGAAGCAGCCATAGCTGCCTTCTAATATCATGTCCGGGGTTATCAATGCCTCACAATTCCAATCCAGTGAAACGAGTATGCTGTCATTACAGGCAAGTTGCGAAGGTGTAGTTACTATTTGTACATATTTTGAAGCCGTAGCAACACAACCTGGGTCAGATGGATCCATTGGGCTTGCTGTACCTGCATCAAAAGAAAATTCTATCAGATGAGAACCAATGCCCAACTGAATGGGGTCAAATTCTGTGGCAGGGGTTCCATTGATAAAGAAAGTACCTGTACCTGCTGCTCCATTTGCATCTCCTTCCAGGGTGAATACCGGAGAATTGAGGCAATAGGTATCACTTAGATTATTCAAAGTAACATCTGGGTAATAGCAGACATTGCTTTTGGTCAAAACGAGTCCGGGGTAATAAGCTGGATTTTCGATTGCAATTTGATAGCCTTGCCCATCCAAATGAATTCCCTGAATGGAATACAAACTGATGCCGCCTCCCTGTGGAAATTCAGTCAAAGAAGTTCCCGCAGCATAGGGCAATAAAGTAGCAGGGTCAAGAAGGGTAGTAGATTGAATCACCCAGGTCATTCCCTGACCACTTGGTGCTTCTACAAAGACTTCTTCATCGAACGCACCATTTGTGCGACAGACACAGGGATCGCCAATTTCTGGTCCACCATCATTCGTAATGACAGGAGGTAGACAAGCTGTGGAATAAAGCACAGAAACAATGGCAGTGCAGTCTGACTCATTTCCACAAGCATCCGTTAGTGTCAAAACTACTGGTCTGGGACCTATATCATTACAAGTGAAGGAAGAAACGTCAATTGTTTTATCGACTATCCCACAATTATCTGTACTACTGTTATCTACGTCATCGGCGGTGATTTGGGCGTTGCCCATATTGTCCAAAGTGACTGAAATGTCCAGGCAATTCGCTGTTGGAGGTTCTTCATCATTTATTTCAATACTATGAACACATGTCGTTGAATTTCCACTAAAGTCTGCTATTTCATAGGTCCTCGTAACCGTTTCCGGGCAAGATTGATTGTCTGAAACTTCAGATATCATTTGGAAGCTGGCGGGATTTACATCACAGTTATCCATTGCAGTGCCACCTATGACTTCAAATTCCATCAAACTTGCAAAAGAAGGCTGCTGGCTGATGTTGCAATCTACCATAGCTTGTGCTGGGCAATTCAAAACAGGAGGTGTATCTTCAAAAACAGTAACTGTTCCAGTGCAGGTCGCACTATTGTCACTTTCGTCAGTGATGGTCAAGGTTACTGTATTTATTCCAATATGCGAACAATCAAAATCAGATTGACTCAAAGTCAGGGTTAGGACTGAGGTGATACTACAATTATCATGGCTTCCATTGTCAATATCTGAAGGAACTATGCTTGCCAATCCATTCATGTCCAATTCAATGGTCACATCATCGCATAAGGTAGTTGGCGGTGTACTGTCCACAATCTCAATGATTTGGGTTTCGGTCGTAACATTGCCACAGACATCTTCAATTTTCCAGGTTCGTTCGATTGTGAATTCAGTTGGGATAGCACTTAAAATGATATTCTGAGTATAAGTAACTACCGGATTAGGATCACAATTGTCGTCTTCGTTGCTGGGCATTCCCGCATTGGCAGGCGAAGAATCCTCACTGCATTCAATTGTCACATCTTGTGGAATGGTAAATGAAGGAGCAGTTTGATCTGAAACCGTAATCACCTGACTTTCCGAAACGGAATTGCCACAATTATCTTCCGCTGTCCAGGTTCTTGTAATGGTATAATTGAAATCCGTACAAGCTCCAGAATTGGTTTGGGTGGACATTTCATTAAAAGTTATATTGACGGAATCATCGCAATTATCAGTTGCTGTAATGTCCATTCCTATCACTGGAGTAGCAGGAATCGGTTCTTCACAACTCAAAACTTCATTTGCTGGAATGCCTTGTAATGCTGGTGCTTCATCATCAAAGACTGTATAAGTTCCTTGTACAGAAGTTGTCAATCCTGAATCGTCTTCGACAGTAAAAGTCACTGTGAGAAAATCACAATCCAATCCTGGCCAAGCAGGTGCGTCGTTGGAAATATTTGCAATGCTGCAATTGTCGAATGCTGCATTGGTGATGGCATTCATTTGGGCTGTAACCCATGCATCAAAATCTGCCAACTCACAAGCCACTGTCTCGTTCATTGGAGATACTGGGATGGTCGGTGGGATTGTATCCACCGCATATATAGTGGCAGTGCAATTATTGGAATTTCCAAATGTATCTTCTACCATTAAGGTTACTAAAGTGTTACCCGGGTTCTGGCAATCAAATTGAGTTTGGTCTAAAGTCATCATTTCAATCGCACAATTATCCGTACTTCCATTATCAACCTGAGTTGCAGTGACAGTAGCTTCTCCATTTGAATCGTAATAAATGGTCACATCCTGGCAAACTGCTATTGGTGCTATTGAATCGCCCAAGAGATCTACTGATTTGGAAAACATACAACCCGGAATACTAACATCTACAATGTAAGTTCCTAGTTCATTATTGCCTATATTTTGAACAGTAGGAGTACGCAGATTTGAAGCAAAACCATTTGGTCCAGACCAGACATAGGTAGCATTTAGCAAACTATCAACTTGTAACTGAACATCATCTCCAAAACATGCCGGATTTGGAGTAGCTGTCGCATCTATACCTTGAACTACGATAACCGTGACATTAAAACTACAAGTACCAATATTCCCCGGAATATCTGTTGCTGTGTAAGTCACCTGTGTGACGCCAACTGCAAAATTATCGCCAGGATTGTGGGTACTTGTCACCATTGGATTTGGGCAATTGTCATCTGCCGTAGGTGGTGTCCAGAATGCCATCGTCTGGCAAACTCCCGCAACCACTTCTACTGTCAGATCTGATGGACAATTCATAAAAAATGGATTGTCAACATCGTTAACAGTGACGGTACTTTGACAAGTATCAGTGTTTCCATGAATATCCGAAACCGTCAGTGTAACGGTATTCATATTCAATTCAGCACATGTGAAAGTATTTGGCGAAGCTAAAAAAGACTGGACACTACAATTGTCTGTACTACCATCATCTAAATCGCTGGCTGCCAGGTTGGCATTGCCATTTGCATCTAAATCAATACTCAAATCCTTGCATATGGCAACTGGAGGTACTGTATCCAGGATGGTATTTGTGACCACCAAACTGTCACAACCGTACTGATTTATGAGGGTCATTTCTGAAACCCCTACCATAGAAGGATCGCAAGTCATTGCCCCTACAAAGGTTGTATCACTTACCAACCAATTGATAATTTGTGAAGTTGTATCATTGCTGGCATCAATATCATTTGAAAGTGAAGTATAAGCTTCAATTGTAAAGCTTTCCAAATCCATCACATCTGCCGACATCGCGAAAGTGTAATCCACCGAATCAGAACCTTCGGGCAAGACCAACATTCCGACGTTTTCAACAACAGGAGCACCTCCATTTATCGCATAGGCTACATCAAATCCCGTTTGTTCAATGCCTCCATAATTGAAAATGCGAATTGTGACCATTTCCATTCCGAAACTACATTCGGGTACTGGTTCTAAAATGGCAGCAACTCCAATATCATCTGCGAAATTGCTGTAGACATATTGATTCGTTAAAGACCAATCTCCATCAGCTGCTTTGGAGCGAATGGACAAAATATGTTTGCCGCTACCTAAGCTGGATACATCCAGGTTCAAAAGCAGATCTTTGATTTCGACACCTGGTGTGACTGGAATTGAAATTCCATTTCCAAAGCCAGGGTCGTCATCCCAGAAATACTCCATGGCGATGAGATCTGGTAGATTATTACTCATCGTGGGTATGTCACCAATAAAGAAATTGGATTGATTGGTGATGGACCAATTGCCATCCATGTCTTTTGTGCGAATAATCAGTCTGTGAAAACCGTCATTCAAACCTGAAACATCAACAACAAATGCATGGTCAACAACTTCCTTTCCTGAAACCGGAATCTGGATGCCATTTCCAAAACCCGGATCATTGTCCAGGAAATACTCAATTGCCATTAAATCAGGATCGCTTTCTGTCCCTGTTGGGATATCATCTTTAAAGAAAATGTATTGATTGGACAACGACCATTCTCCATTTGAGTTTTTAGATCTCACTCTCAGTCGGTTGAATCCCATAGGCAAGGCAGATATATCTACTTGAAACGCAATATTGGATACCTGGGTACCAGCTGTTATTGAAACAGGAGTTCCATTACCAAAACCTGGGTCATCATTCAGAAAATATTCCATAGCTATGATATCAGGCAAATCATTCGTCACAGTCGGAACATCATCTTTAAAGAAAATAAATTGATTAGAAAGCGACCATTCTCCGTCTGCATTTTTAGACCGCACCACAATTCTGTTAAACCCTGTGGGCAAACCAGAAATATCAACGCTGAATGCCAGATTGCCTACTTCTGTACCTTGTGTAAATGAAACTGGAATTCCATTTCCATGTCCAGGGTCATTATTTAAGTAGTATTCTATAAAAACTATATCTGACACCGCATCATTTCCAGACGGTAAGGCACCTTTAAAAAATATAAAAGAATGACTCAATGACCATTTTCCATCTCCATCTCGGGAACGAATGAATAAGGTGTGAAACCCTGTAGTCAAAGCACTAATATCTATTTGGAAAAATTGACCACTAACCTCTTGTCCTGATGTAAATGAAATAGCAGTCGCCATTCCAAATCCCGGATCATTATCAATGAAATATTCAATGCGATCCAGGTCTGCCGCTACAGGGTTTGGAATTGGAGTCATTTTGACGAATGTTTTTCTATTCGACAAAGACCAAAGTCCGTTTTCATCCCTCGCTCGAATGTACAACTGATGAACCTGATTATTCGCCAATCCGGAAATGTCTAAACTGAAAGCCTGATTTTGTAAATCTGTACCTGGTGTAAAGGATAAACTTGTTCCATTTCCAAACCCCGGATCATTGTTGAAAAAATATTCAATGTAGTTGATATTGGCAGTTGGCAATGTAGCAGGGTCTATTTTTAGAAAATATTCCTCATGTGTCAAAGACCAGTTGCCCAATGCATCCCTGGTTCGAATAAATAGAATATGGCTGCCAAAACTCAAACTGGAAATATCCAATGCTACTGCAAATCCAGTTGTGTCCGTCACAGCTGGCAAAGTTATTTGAGTTCCATTGCCTGCACCAGGGTCGCTATCAAAGAAATATTCCAATTCCATGAGGTTGGGCAAAGAAGAGGCCATGGTGGGAATATCCCCTTTGAAAAAAGGAAAATCGTTTGTCAGGGACCATTCGCCTAATTCATTTTTCGAACGTACTGCAAGATTGTGAAAACCATTGCCCAAAGCACTGATGTCTGCCATAAACATGAAACCATTAATATCTGCATTTGGCGTCATGCTCACAGGAGTACCATTTCCAAAACCAGGATCAACATTGATAAAATATTCAACTGCTGAAATATTTAAAGATGGATTGTTCATTACAGGAATATCACTCTTGAAAAAGACAAATTGGTTGGATAAAGACCAATCGCCAAGCGAATTCTTTGAGCGAATTACCAAATTGTGGAATCCATCATTTAAAGCGGTAATATCAATTGGCAATACCACCGAATTGACGTCCATTCCGGGTGTAATTGGCACTGGCATCCCGTTTCCAAATCCAGGATCTGCTCCAATGAAATATTCCATTGCATCAATGTCTGATACTGGATTGCTCATTGCCGGAACATCATTTTTAAAGAAAAGAAATTGGTTGGATTGAGACCAGCCACTTGTTTCGTCTTTCGAGCGTACAACCAGTCGATGAAAGCCATCATTTAGAGCTGTTATGTCCAAATTCAAAATAATGCCTCCAAGATCCTTAGCAGCAGTGACTGGGACTGGTGTCCCATTTCCAAAACCTGGGTCATTATCCAGATAATATTCTATCGCTGTTATATTTAGTTCTGGGTTGTTCATCAAAGGAACATCGCCCGAAAAAAAGACATACTGGTTGGACAAAGACCAATAACCAAATGCATCTTGTGCCCGAATTACAATTCTATGAAAACCATCATTCAGGCCTGACAAATCTACATTGAGTGCCAGATTTGACACTTCTGTAGCCTGCGTAAAAGGAATGGCAATTCCATTCCCATAACCCGGATCTACATCCAGAAAATATTCAAGGCGTACCAAATCAGGTAGTGAATCTGACATCCCTGGCAGACCACCTGTAAAGAAGAGGTGATGATTGGTCACACTCCAGCTTCCATTTTCATCTCGGGAGCGAAGTCCAAAGAAATGAAAACCATCAGCAAGACCAGAAATATCAGCTGAATGGCTCAGGCTGTCTATTTCAGGCATAGAGGTGATTGAAATGGGGGTACCATTTCCGTAGCCAGGATCGGTATCAAAATAATATTCCAGGTGGGTGATATTTTGTGTTTTTGCTGATGATGGGAAAAGCAAAAGTCCTCCCATTACCAACAGCACCCACAGTGCAGATTGGGTCATGATTTTCATGAGAATTAGCGGTTTTGGCTAATGAAAAGTTTTAAAAATTACTACTCGGGTAGCAGGGTTTTGAACCCTGCAATATCATCTTCGCTTGCAGGGTTCAAAACCCTGCGGCTCAGGTGCTGACTATATTTAATTATTCGATCTCGTACTGATGATCACATCCAGATTGTTCCCATTTACCGTAGCTTCCAATTCATAAATACTTGGGACACTAGGAATACCAGAGAGTTTGTAAGGCACATAACCCATACCTGGAGGCACATCAAATGGTCCCATATCTTCGCCTCCGTAGAAGCCAGCACCCAGAGCTGGGGAATTAGGTCGAAGCAAGAATTGCGCATCTACATCACAATTTAAATTGAACACCGTATTCATTGGAATATTGGGTAGATTTCCATCTCCAGGAGGAAACTGAGTACTGTTACTCATATTGTTTTCTACCACACTATTGAAAATATTGGCAGCCCCACTTCTTAAAATGTTATTTCTAACCAAGGCATTAGATATAGTTATAGTGACCATCGTATTGTTAACAAAGTATAAATCAGTGTCTTCAGTTTGAAAACTTACACTTCCAAGAAAAATATTGTTGAACATGTAAACAAAAGATGCAATACCGTTGAAACTAAATACAGTGGTTTGTAAATAATTTTGAAGGATATAAATATTAGTTACGTCTCCCTCTAAGCCAAAGGAACGATTGCAACAAGTACTGGGTCCATAATCTGTTAAAAAATGATTTCTTTCGACAGTAATATCATTCGTCTTTATTCTTATTCCAGTATGAATCGTTAATCCAGTCATTTTTGAATTTTCACTTCCTGCATTGAAAACAATAGCCTCGAAGCGGGAGACTTTGGGATTAGCTTGAAGCCCTAAATTATCTTCCAGAAAATAACCATTACCTATTAAGGTGAGCTCTTTGGACATTGTTAAAGTACCATAAGTCAATGCAGAAGGCTCAATATGCAAAGTATCTCCCGCCATTGCATTGTCATGTGCTGTTTGGGCATTGTCGTAATCTGCATTGGCACCTGCTTCGTTGTTTACACGGATGATATCTGCCTGTGCAGTGTTTACAAGGAATAAAATTGTTAGGAAAGCTAAAGCAATTTGATAAAAGCTTTTCATGATTCTGAAATTTTAATGTTATACAATAAGTTTTATTTCTTCTATTTGAATCTTAGACATAGAAATCTCATTGTTAGATCAAAACATTTAATTGACCTAACCCATAGCCAAATCAGTGGCAATAGCATCCGAAATGCATGTCCAAGAAGCATAGAGATACAAATACCTCAAAAAGGGTATAGAAATCCCTCACTTTCGCGGTAACTTTGCTGTCCAAACTGCGAAGGAAGCATAGACTGCTCTCTGCAGACAAGACAACAAAGTCCTTTGAAAGCATTGATAGTCAATCACTTAAGCTATAAACACAACCTAAGTGAGTTGACACTATATCATCCTTCATACTCTTAAGTATTCGACTAGAGATTTCTATTTCCTTATAGGAAAGATTGAGCTAATTGACGCAGTTGCGAACCATAATTCTCGCCACCATAAAGCTGCGCGAACTTTAATTGTTCGCAACATAAATTAATTACCTTCTTAAAGAAAAAAGATAAAATCGGTTGTTGAATTGAGAAGAAATGAAGGAAATGAAAAATTGAAAAAGATTGAATGCTGAAAATCAAGTTTTCAGATCAGAAATGTAGGGTTTTATTTTCATCGTTATGTGGTTTATAATTTGTTACAAAATGTAAAAAGTCTTGTCTCAAAGGTAAAATGGAGATTTTGAAAAAAAAATACTCATATATAAGTAAATATTAAATTATATTCTTTTAATTTGCTTGTCACAACATTAACACAAAAACTTTAAGATTAAGATTCCCATCATTAATCTTTCACGGTAAAGGCTGTCACACATTCAAATATTTTTGCATTTGTATCAAGCTCGTTTTCTATTAATTAAGCTATTGTTTTTTACTAAAAATGCCGAGATACTTTATTAATTCCTAACCAAAACACCGATATATTTTCATCGAAGCAACTATTTAGGTAAAACGTTAATTGGTTTTGATTTTAACCAATACAACAAGGCCTATCCTATACAAGATAGTCCAAATTATAAACTCTGGTAGCGAAGTATTTGCCTCGCCACTTTTGTAAATTACTAATATCAACCACAAAAATTATCTCATGAACGCTTTAGCCTCATTGGAATCAATTTTAAAATTATTTCCTAACAATTCCAGCGAAATTGAAAAATCAGAGCTCTCGGATTTAATTGCCCACCTGAAATACATCGAATCCTACACCAATACAGGGTCTTCATTGGTTTATGTTCTAAATTATAAAACCATGCGCTATGAATATTTAAACAATGCTTTTGAAATGGTTTTAGTAGATGATGTAGAAACCTTAAAAAATCAGGGGATCAAATTTTTTATGGAAAATTGTCATCCAGCCGATTTGAAATTATTGAGTTCCCAGGTACTGCCGGATTTGATGGGTTCATTTAATATGCTATCTCGTGAAGAAAAATTCAAAAGTCGGGCGCAATACAATTATCGATTGCGTTTAAAAAATGGTAACTATTTTAACTGCCTACAGCAAACTTCATGTATCCAATTAGATTCAGAAGGAAATCCCCTATTAGATCTGGGATTTTTAAGTGACCTGGGAAATGTTAAAACAAATGGTAAAATCAAATGCCATTTGTCATTATTAAAGGAAGGTAGCTACCACCAACAGTTTTATAGAGAATATTCCAATGATTTAATAAAACCAACCAAACCAAACCTGACCAAACGGCAACTGGAAATTACAAAACAACTTGCCAATGGTAAAACCAGTCAGGAAATAGCAGACATATTGTATATCAGTTTGCATACAGTCAATACCCACAAAAGAAATATCTTTAAAAGGTTAGGCATCAGGAGTGCTACAGAATTGGTGGGAATATCTACCAAAAATGGTTGGGTCTAGCCTAGGTTTAAAATTTAACTGTCCATCCCTCCTTTTGCCCATCCTTTAATGAATAGGCTACCTTATCAACTTCTTGACCTTCTGCATTCAATAGCGAAATGGTTCCCCCTCGGTTGGAAAGCCGAATAGCTTTTACTGGTAAGGTTAAAAATGCTCCGGCTTTTATGATTTCATTTGTCAGGATTTGGCTCCGCCCAAAGCTGTCAATGATGGACCATCCCGATAAATGGACTTCGTGATCTCTGACATTTAAAAGAGAAACACTTTCCCTATGTGCATCCACACCTTTGGGATTTACTATTGCAGCTACGATTTGGATTCCATCTTTAATAGGAGCAGTAGTAGAGACCGTTTTTTCCTCCTTTGAACGCTCAGCAGCTTTTTTCATTTCCACTGCTTTTCGCACCGCCTTTTCCGCATTGACCTTTCCATAGCCGAACCATTCGGAATGTCCCTTATCGTCGTAAGTCCCTTTTTTCTGTTTTAGGATTTTATCTTTCTTTTTGTCCTCAATTTTATCGGCAGTATCTTGAAGTATATTTTTCACTTCATTTGCAGTCAGATCTGAGTTAACTGACAAAACCAGCCCTGCGATTCCTGCTACAAGAGGGGCAGAACTGGAAGTTCCACCAAATTCAGCGGTATATCTGCTGCTGCGATTGTAGCCCAAACCAATGGATTCATTATCTGCTGTCCAGATTCCTCTACCAGGTACCCAGTCTTGGGTGTCCATAGGATTCCAGTTACTGCTTGGGGCACAAATATTGATTTCCTTTCCCCAATTACTATACAAGGCCTTTCGATTTTGACTAGTTGAAGCCGAAACGGTAAAGACATCAGGATGTGCTGCATTTCCATTTAATACAGATCCTTTGGTAGTAACCAATCCTCTTTTGGGGTGCTTCCATTTAAAATTGGCATTTCCTCCAGCAAAAACAGGGGCATTGAAATTCCCGGCAGCGAATATTATCAGGCATCCCTTACCTCTTGGTCCTCCTGTTTTTGACAATTCTGAGAATTGTTTATATAACAAATCAGAAAGTGGAGCATACACAGGAAGTGGTCCCCAACTATTTGAAATTACATCTGCTCGTTTACCAACGAAGTCAAATATCTCCCAGAGCAGGTTGTCATCCGCCTTGAAATCCAAACGAATGGGCATAAATGAACAACCAGGAGCAATTCCTATTATTCCGCTACCATTTTCCTCTCCGATGGCCACCCCAGCCACGGGTGTTCCATGAAAATTGGAGCCTTCAGGGAAAGGAGCTAAATCTCCATCCTTAAAATCCTTTGGAAAAACAATTTTATGCTCTCCTCGCAGATCCGGATGGGTTAAATCAAAACCATCATCCAAAATAGCAATGACGATGTCGCGACTACCTTTTGTAATTTCCCATGCCTCAGTAGCTCGTACATCTGCATTCTCAACCAACTCAATTCCCTTTTTGCTCTTTAGATGCCACTGCCTTTTAAAATATCCATCTTTGGGTTCGTAACAATTTTTAAAACGGTTGATCAAATTGGGTTCAGCATTTTCCACATCCGACAGTTCAATTAAATCGTTTGCCAATTTTAATGGATTCTTGCCTGCCGATTTTGTAACTCTAAAAAGGTGGGTGTTGGTCAAGCCTTCATAGGACTTTAAATAGCTAAGTCCATGTTTTTCCATTATTCTCTCAATTCTGAATTCATTGGTCCTGCTCTGAAAAGAAACAACCAGCATATCTGTAAGATAATACCTCGTCAAATCATCTCCTATGGGGTTGTAGGCGTGGTGACTTACCCCTTCCATCAAATCCGATTCCCGAATCAATCGCATAACATCTTCTAAATCATCAGGTTTGGTTTGGATTTTATAAACCTGATTGAAGACTTGTTTCAAATCCTCAACTGGTTCGAGTTGATTGATTTGTTGAACTGCCCTGGCATTTGGCAATATGGCTGTTAAAAAACGGGCTTCTTTTTGAATATTGATGGCTTTCCCGCCACGCAGGAGTCGGTAAGAATTAGACATTTCAGTTGAAAGTTTTTTCAGCTAACAGCCAGATAACTGGTGGCATTAGCTCGCTAGATTTTCGAATTCCCAAAATTCGAAAATGATATCTTTGCTAATTAGGGAAGGTATAAAAAAAATGTAACTCCTACACTACGATAGGAGTTACAGTTTTCAAAAACGCTCCGAGAAGGCGTTAACAATGTTGCCGAGTAGAAGGGAAAATCAAGATCGGCATTTTAGGATTCATTGTTAACTGTGCCAAATGTAATTACTTTTTATAACAAAGCCAAACGGAAATGTCAAAAATCACCACCAAAGGGGCAATAAGTTAAATAACCTGTTCTGTTTTTTATATAGTTAGAAACGCGCAGAAATGAACAAAGGAGGAGCGTATTACTTGAATTTTTACTACATAAGCAGTTTTTAATCAATCAGTAAACCATTAATAATTTAATTCTCCATAGTAAAGCAATCCTTATTTATTTAATAAGCCTATGATTTTTCAAAAAACCCATACAAATTTAAAAATATTTAAAGTTATGTCCGGATTCGATCACCTTAAGGGTTTCAAAAATCAATTTTATTACATTTTCCACATCTGATTTGTGAGCCATTTCCACAGTAGTGTGCATGTATCTCAAAGGCAGGGAAATCAAGGCAGAGGGAACACCTCCATTTGAATAAGCAAAAGCATCTGTGTCTGTACCTGTAGACCGTGAGGCTGCTTCCCTTTGAATAGGGATTTGATTTTTTTCTGCTGTGTCTACAATGAGTTGTAGCAATTTATTATGAACTGCAGGAGCATAAGTGATGGAGGGACCATCTCCACATTTGACATCTCCAATTTTCTTTTTGGTGATTAATGGTGTGTGTGTATCATGGGTAACATCAGTCACAATGGCCACATTGGGTTTTATGGTCTCTGTCACCATTTGAGCGCCCCGCAAACCCACTTCTTCCTGTACCGCATTTACTATATATAATGAATAAGGCAATTCTATTTTTTGTTCTTTGAGTAATCTTGCTACTTCAGCTATGCAAAAACCTCCCATCCTATTGTCCAGTGCTCTACCCACATAAAATCTATCATTCAAAACAATCATTTCATCCTCGTAGGTAATTACACAACCTACATGAATGCCCATTGCTAAAACTTCATCTTTATCTTTTGCTCCAACATCAATGAAAATATTATCTACTTTAGGAGTCGTTTTTGCCTCATCTCCTTTCCTTGTATGTATTGCAGGCCAACCAAAAACACCTTTGATGATGCCTTTCGGAGTGTGAATGTTTACTCTCTTTGAAGGAGCAATTTGATGGTCAGAGCCTCCATTTCTCAAAACATGGATGAAGCCATCTTCTGTAATAAAATGAACAAACCATGAGATTTCATCTGCATGACCTTCAATTACTACGCGATAATCTTTCCCAGGATTGATAATGCCGTATAAGGTCCCATAATTATCCAACTCCCACTTATCTACATAGGGTTTAATATAATCCAGCCACAATTTTTGACCTTTTACTTCAAAACCGGTTGGGGAGGGGTTATTCAGGTATTTTTTCAGAAATTTTTCTGATTGTGATGTGATAATACTCATCCTGGTTTCTTAGTTTTTGAATGTTAGATATCTGAATTTTGAAAATAGAGAGATCTGTTAAAATCAATCCTATCAGGCACCAATCTTTTCACGCCAAGTAAACAGAGTTTCATAATCAGAGTCGCTAATATATCTATTTTCGATAGCCTCTTTGATCAAGGCTTCATAGTTTGATAGCGTTTTATATGGGCAATTGGCATGCTCGAATGCTTTGACTGCTTTTTCAAAACCATAGGAAAAAATTGCCAATACCCCCACAATTGTCAATTCAGCTTCACGCAAGGCATCAACTGCTTTTATGGAACTCCCTCCTGTTGAGATTAAATCTTCAACTACCAAAACTTTTTGACCTACCGAAGCATCGCCCTCTATCAGGTTTTGGCGGCCATGTCCTTTGGCTTTGCTCCTTACATAAATAAAAGGCAATCCCAGAGCGTCTGCCAGTAAGATGCCATGAGCAATTCCGGCAGTGGCTACTCCTGCCACCATATCAAATCCACCAAATTCAGCCGATTTTTCCGCCAATTTTGACTTGACAAAATCGCGGATATCGGGATAGGAAAGAATCATCCTATTGTCACAGTAAATGGGAGATTGAATACCTGATGCCCAGGTAAAGGGGCTTTGAGGACTCAAACGAATTGCTTTTATTTGCAGCAATCGTTTTGCGACTTCGGAGGCAGTGGACATTTTAGTTTTTATAAGAATAAAGTTGAGAGTCAGTTAGTAAAATTATAATGAATTGGATTTCAATATATTATAGAAAATGAAAAAATCATATCGAAAAATTTTTCGACTCGTAAACTTACTACTCAAAACTCATTTTTAAAGCAGGCGCAAATGTACAAAATCTACATCAATGAGACCCAGATTTTATTGGGGAATACTGACGATATTGCTGAAAAGCTTCCAGGAGATGCATCCAATCTTGTAGCGAGGTATAGTGGAAAACCAAAAATACTACTCAACTATGCCGATACTGCTGAAAAGAGTAATCGATACCAATCAATTAGTCTATTTTCAACAGATAAAGAATCCTTATTTCGTGATTTTCAAAGCCATTATGACTTGATTGAGGCTGCTGGAGGAATTATCTTTAATGAAGAAGGAGCAATTCTTATCATTTTCAGAAGGGGTTTTTGGGATTTACCCAAGGGAAAAATTGACCCTGGAGAATCACCAGAACAAGCAGCTTTAAGAGAAGTAGCAGAAGAAACCGGACTAACTAAAGTACAATTGGGTAAATTTCTGGATCATAGCTACCATACTTATCGAAATCGAAAAGACAAAAGAATACTTAAACGGACTCACTGGTATCTAATGACCAGTTCAGAAATGGAATTGAATTTGCAATATGAGGAAGATATTGAAAAAGCAGAATGGGTAAAAATTGAGGATTTCTTGGAATCTGGCAAGACCGTTTACGGTAGTATTAAAGATATTTTGCAAATAGCCCGGTAAACTTGAAATTTTATTTTGTTCTATACAGATTTTTCAAAACATTCCCTTCAAGTTTATCATTTAACAAATCTTTAAGAAAAAAATAAAGACGCTGTCCTGTTACTTTTTGTTAATTTTCCATTCTGTATTTTTATTAAATGACAATTAATAAGTATTGAGCTTTTCATTTTTGCAGTATTTTATTCTTTATCGTTTAATAAATCGTATTTCTTACACTAAGTTTTATTCCTTAATTTTAAGGGCTCAATTTTTTTACACACGAAAATTTAAAGAACATATCTATCATGGAGCGAAAAAATTTGATTCTAGGTGCATTGCTACTATTTACAGGAGCATTGTTTGCACAAACTTCAGCAACTTCCAGTGACGAATTCACAAGTAAAGGCGGTGAACTACAAGAATTGACCAACGAAGAGTGGTCTTTTTTTATGGACGAAGACAAGCAAGTTTATTACATTGATTTTGAAACCATTAGTGTTAATTTGAATGAAGTCATCATCAAAAATGAAGGTGGTGATGTCGTTATGAAAGATGACCTATGGGGCTTGCCAGTCAACACTATCTACGAGTTGGATTTTAGTCCCTTTGAGAAGGGTGAGTACGAAGTGGAATTAAGATCATTTACAGGTGTGTTAAGAAAAACTGTTTCTATTAAATAGACTTTTTATTCTCATGAAATAATCGAAAATCTATCAAATTTTAGCAGTTATAATCCCTGACAAAAAAGCCTTCCAATAGAATACATTGGAAGGCTTTTTTTATTATAAGGTTGTCTAAAGTTTTTGAATGGATTGAATTCCAATACCAAACATAAACGGTTGTAATAAACAAAAAAAGCCTTCCAAAATAATCAATATATTGGAAGGCTTTTTTATAGCTTTTTACGCAAGTAGAGTTAGTAAGTTAGTTATGAATGCTTTGCTTCGGCAATTATTTTTTTAGCAAGATCAAGTATGGTAGTATCTTCAAGATTCACTATCCCACCTCCAGGACCGGGTTGGATGTGTTTGCCCGCAATTTGCCCATTTTTATATTTCCATGCGCCAAAATAGTTTCTGACGGTTTGTTCTTCTACTGATAATTGTTGAGCAATGCGGGCTACGCTGCCAGTGGGGAGACTGTGTTTGATGTCTCTCAATTCATTATAAGTAATGTTCATAAAGAAAAGATTTTATGATTAAATAATATGTAGGATTTGTGAAAGAACTTTTTGTTAATTTTTGTGAAAGGTAGGATATTCTATATTAAAAGCAAAGTAAAGTATAAAAAATGTTTAATTTTATTTTTTCAAATTCAAAACGCTCAAAATTTAACAGATTCATTTTCAACACATTAATGTTTTTCTAATTTTTGGCAGCATTTTTGCCCGGGCTTGAAAAGATTTGTTTTGCTCCGAAAGTCTTCTCAATCTACTCGCCAAGAACAGCCATACTTAGATAAAACTACCCTACCTGCTATGCAGCAGGGTTTCAAAGTATCCCGCATTTCACGATAGATAACTCAAGTGAAAAATCATCACTTCCAAAAGGCTAAAATTTACGACCAAATGGAATATTTGGGCTGACGAATCATTCTTTAAACTAAACACAAAAGGATTAGCATTGATCGGCAAATTAGATAGCGATTCCTGCTTTTTGAAATACAGGTTTAAGGGTTCACAAAATAGTGCCCATGGGTTTTCCATGCTTCCTTTATTGTTGATTTCGAACCGTTTTGTGTAAAATTATTAGTAATACTCAATCATTGTATATTAGCGCGATTTTTAATATGTATAAGAACCTGAGATAGAAAATAAAAAATGCTGGAGCACCCAAACACCTCCCAAAATTCTTTTTCCGGTCTTAAATTAAAACTAAACACAATCGCCTTAAATTTAAATACAAAAACACTTTGTCATGAAAAGACTACTTCTAATTGGTTGTTTCACTCTATTCACCCTTGCTGCCTTTTCGCAAGCTCCTCCCCAGGCAATCTGCTACCAGGCTGTGGCTGCCGATGACCAGGGAAATGAGCTGCAAGAGGTAGAAATTAGTATTAGAGTGACCATTATTAAAGGAAACCCAAACACAGGTGAAGAAGTATGGGTAGAATCACATACAAATGAAAAAACCGACGAATTTGGTTTATTTGATATAAACGTTGGTGAAGGCATAAAAGAAAGCGGCACCGCCAATTCTTTTGGTGATATTCCCTGGGGAATAGATGCCTTTTATTTAAAAATTGAAATGGATCCCACCAATGGTACGAACTATGTAGATATGGGAACCAATCAAATTCTTTCGGTCCCCTATTCTCTATTTGCTGGTGGTGCCAATCGGGCACTTAGCGCAGATGTTGCTAGCACTGCAAATTATGCCGACAACGCTGGAATGGCAATACATGCGGATTCTGCAAATTATGCTGTCAATGCCGGAACTTCCATATATGCCGATACTACCACCTATGCCGATAATGCGGGAGTAGCAAATATGGCACTGGAAGCCTCTACAGCTCTGGATGATTTTGATAAAGATTTTACAAATGAGTTACAAAACCTCTCTTTTGATACGCTAACTGGAACCTTGTCAATTGATAATGGCAATGCAGTGGTAATCTCTACAATGGATGACGATTCTGATCCAAGTAATGAGCTTCAGGACTTGGTTTTTGATGGACAAACCCTGTCACTAAACCTTCCAAATGGGACGACCACCAGTTCTGTAGACTTGAATAATTACACTTTTGCTCGTCCAGGTGCTTCTTTCGACTTCCCTCAAGGAATTTTAGGAGACCATAAGATTCTAAAATCTGGCTTATACACCGTTCCACCTGGTAGGGTATTTTATATGACTTCAGGTAGAAATGCTGTGTTTTTCTCTCATGCTTCAATCAATAGTGGCAGTCCGTTGGCACACTACCCTACCCCCAATATGCCTGTACTAATGGAGGGTACTGTGATCTCGAATTGCTTCTGTACGGGCTTTGAAGTAGAATTGGAGGCCCAAATTACGCCTGTTTATGTAGAATTAACGGATGCTAATATCGAATACACCGTTCCACCTGGCAAAGTATTTTTCTTGAAAAGTGGTTTGATGAATGACGACAGCGGAAATATAAAAGTAGATGGAATGGATATCGAGTTTTTTCGTCCCAATCTATCCAGATGGTCAAGAGTTGTTACATTTCCTTCTGGAACCGTTTTAAGCAAACCCAATAATCCCCCAACATTGGACACTTTTATTTTGACTGGGTATTTGATTGATAATTGAGCAGGTATTGGATATTGGATAATAGGTAGTCGGTAATGGAGATTCCATGCTCCATACCCTATACCCAATATTTAATACCAAATACCCTATACTATTATTTATAATGAAAAAACGAATACTCTTTTTTATCATAATTTCAATGAGCTTACAATTTTTGATGGAAGCTCAAAGCATTCGGCGAAGTACCTTATGCAGTGTGGGAAAAAGTGATACCCTGGGGAATATCCGAATTGCTTCCAGTTTTGGGCAGCATTGCGTGGGTTGTACTGTTGAGTTTAATGGAGACAATTATCTCCGACAAGGATTTCAACAACCCGTCTTAAATAGTCAGGATTTTCCATGCGGTTTTGGAAGTGAGATTGCTTTTGAAGAATTACCAGGTCCTTGTGGGACTTACTACAATTTTGAATATATCGGTACAGCAGACAATAGCAATGCAAGCTTCCATTGGGACTTTGGTCCAGGTTCAGCACCCAGCACTTCCACTGAAATGAATCCTCAAAATATAGCTTTCGCCTCAACAGGCAATAAATTGGTTAAACTGACCGTAACGGGACCAGATGACTGTACTGAAGCAGCAGTAAGAGTTGTCCAAGTTACAGATATTGCTTTTGCAGCTACTTTTACAGCTACAGATGAAGGCTGTTTTGGTGATGCAGATGGCACTCTGGAACTCGACATTATAGGAGGAACTGATCCAATTGATATCGCCTGGGCAGATGGTGCTACAGAAGGGACTATGCGGAGCAATTTGACAAGTGGAGATTATGCATTCCAAATATCAGATGCCAATGGATGTACATTCACGGGAATAGCAACCGTTGCAGGTCCTGCAGCAGAATTATCCATAAATACTATCTCAAAGGTGCCTGAATCATGTGCTCCAGCTTCAGATGGCTACATTGAATTAGAACCAGTGGGTGGTACTGCTCCATTTACATATAATTGGTCCAACGGAGGAAGTAACGATCGAATTGATTCCCTCTCTTCAGGTGCTTATATGGTCACTATAGTAGATGCCCATGGATGCACCACCTCTGGTGCTTATGAGATTTTTGAATGGTGTAACGATGGGGATGACATTGTTTATGACGTATTGACCCCCAATGGGGATGGTCAAAATGACGTATGGTTCATAGAAGGCATCGAAAATTTCCCAAAAAACAACGTTCAGATTTTCAGTCGCTGGGGAACTGTCGTTTGGGACAGAGATGCCTACATGAATGATTGGCAAGGCACCAATAACAATGGAGAGGCACTTCCAGCAGGTGCTTACTATTATTTAATTCGCCTGAACGATGCAGAGGATACCAAGATTGGAGGATCTATCACTATTGTTAGATAATTTATGGATGACTTAGGTCTTCCAAACCTTTAAAGTTGAACTTGTCTAAAGTTATTCTAATGCTTCGCTTGCAAACCGTTGATTCTGAATACTTCAGCTATTTTTCCTCCCGTACTTTTTCCCAAAGGGACCCCCTTGGGGCAAGTACGAAACTCAAAATGAGCTACGTCTTCTCCCACGGGGATCCCTTTGGGAAAAATCAAGCACATACAATCGAAATCAATACAAAACTTTAGACAAGTTCATTTAAAATAATCGGCATGAGACACCTATTTATACTTTTATTAATAAGCATTGCAAATCTCTGCCTGGCTCAGCAATACCCACTGTTTTCTCATTATACCATCAATAAATTTGGTTTCAATCCAGCAGTTGCCGGAACAGAAGACCGTCCTGAAGCTCGATTGATTTATCGGAATCAATGGGTGAGCTTGCAAGATGCTCCTGAAACCGGAATTGTGAGTTTACAGGGAAAATACAAGGATTTACCCATCGGATTTGGAGGGTATTTCTACAATGATCAGGCAGGTCATTTCAAAAGAACTGGTGGTACTGCTGCAGTTTGTTTTGCTCAAAAAATTGATGAAGAGACATTGGTTTCAGTTGGTATTGGAGGTGGATATTACAATATACGTTTAAGAGACAATTACAATGCACGCGATGCCAACGATCAAACCCTTGCTGAAGCCATGGGTGGTTTGTGGTTTCCTGACTTTCAGGCAGGAATCTACCTAAAGCGAAAAGGATTGTTTGTTGGTTTTTCAGTTCCTCAAATTCTGGAGCCTAAATTAAAATTTAACGATAGCCAGCAAGCAGCCAGAAATAGTTTGGTGAGACACTACTATGGAATGGCCGGATATAAATTCCATATCAACGATAATGTACAATTAGAACCTTCTGCTTTAGTCAAATTTGTTGAAAAAGCACCAACACAATTTGAAGGATCACTGAGAGTTTTCCTAAAACAACTTTTTTGGATAGGAGCCAGTTATCGCTCCGACGCTGCTGCAGCCGTACTTGCGGGGGTGGATATCAATGATAAACTACTCTTAGGCTATGCATATGATTTAACAACTTCTAATTTGAATAACGTAAGTAATGGCAGCCATGAAATCACCCTGGGTTATCGATTTGGGAAACCAAAAGATAGCGATGGTGATGGTATTCCGGATGCCAAAGACAAATGTCCTGAAGAACCCGGAGTAAAAGAAAATGATGGTTGTCCGGATGAAGTGGAAGATGCCTTGGCAAAGAATGAGTACAAAAAAGAGGATGATCCACTGGGAGATTGGGACAGAGATGGCATCAGGAATGATATCGATAAATGTCCTAAAGTGCCGGGAGTAGCAAGCAATCAAGGCTGCCCGGTAGACGATCGAGACAAAGACGGAATCGTGGACAATAAAGACAAGTGCCCGGATGAGGCTGGCTCTTTTGCTTTGGAGGGATGTCCTGGTGAAGATAGAGATGAGGATGGCATAGTGGACGCATTGGACCAATGCCCGAATGAAGCTGGCCCCAAATTCAACAAGGGTTGTCCA
Source organism: Saprospiraceae bacterium (assembly GCA_041941305.1). Classification (GTDB taxonomy): domain Bacteria; phylum Bacteroidota; class Bacteroidia; order Chitinophagales; family Saprospiraceae; genus JANSWP01. The sequence continues at coordinate 99,774 of JBGTQJ010000003.1, read as the reverse complement.
ACGGTTCGGGCTGGTGGTCAACCAGGAGAAAATCAGTCCTTAGCAGAAATTCTTCCAAAAGGCTTCAAAGAGTCAGGAGGACTTGCTTTCCGAAATGTGTTCTTTGACACGGACAAAGATTTCATAAGAAATGAATATTTCAGGGATTTAAATGACCTGGCAGAATTCCTCATTGCACAACCCGACATCACTGTTCAAATGAATGGACATGCTGACGAACGTAGTTCTGCTGAATACAATGTAGATCTGTCCAAACGCAGAGTTGAGTCTGTCCTATTTTACCTGATCAATAAGGGTGTCAGTCGCCGGCAAATCAGAGCTGAATATTATGGTGAGACGGAGCCCGCAGATTCCAGAAGTACGGAGCCTGCCTGGCAATTGAACAGACGAGTAGAACTAAGGTTGATATTTAATTAATTTCAACATGAGTCATCCCCCAAAAGGAGCAAGCTGAATTTTCAGATTACATCTTAAATCACTGAATTTCAACTCACTATGTAATGTGTTTTTGTTGCGGGGTGCGAGTTGCGGGTTGGTCAAACCTGCAACTCGCACCCCGCAACAAATTGAATATCAACAGATTAGGCAAAAAAGATAAACGAAAGGTTTTTTATTGCCAAAATTCAGCTTGCCCCTCTGGGGCAGGGGTGATTGGTTCTAGTTTTAAATGTAAAAGTCAAAATGATAAATGTAAAATGTAAAAGTGCACCATATTACTAAATGCCTAAGAATCAAATCCTTAAAGGATGTTTTACTTTTGACTTTTACATTTATCATTTTACATTTTGACTTCATTTCATAGAACCAATCACCCCTGCCTCTGGGGGATGACACATGTTTTTAACCTTTCTTTTATCCTGGCATATTCTTCAATTTGCGTTCATCAATAATTTTGATGTCCCCGCCCTGTATATCAATCAAGCCCTCATTTTTAAATTCGGTCAGCATTCTAATTACACTCTCTTTTGCCGTACCCACCATTCTTGCCAGGTCCTCTCTCAAAATATGGAGCATAGGTTTATCTTCTTTAGCTTTCAGCAATAGCAGCGCATCAGCGACTCTTTTGCGAATTGAATCGTATGCCAATTGTAGCAATTGCTCTTCTTTTTGAGCAATATTATCTGAAAGCATTTTTATAAACCTGGAAGACACATCGCGATTTGCCTGAAGCAGCTTCAGAAAATCTTCCTTCGGTATCATACTAACCGAAGAGTCTTCCATTGCCATGACAGAAAAATTGTAAGTTTCATTCTTAATTAAAGCAGTATATCCAAAAAAATCGCCTGGATTGCTAATGCTGATGATGTATTCCTTTCCATAATCATTGGTTTTAAACAATTTCATTTTGCCTGAATTGACAAAATACAGGTAACGAGGAAAGTCACCTTCTGAAAACAACAAAGCTTTGCGATTCAATTCCTGAGTCTTGTGTTTCCGGGACAATTCTTTCAAGGATTCGTATCCACGAGCTTCATCAATAAAAGCACTCAGCCCTTTTTCGGTTTTATCAAATTGTTTTTTTAGCCGATCCCATTTTTTCAATCGAGTTTCAATGACCTGCAACAACTCATCCTTATAAAAGGGTTTGGTGACATAATCATCAGCCCCGAGATTCATACCTCTTCGGAAGTCTTCTTTTTCAGATTTAGCCGTAAGAAAGATGAAAGGAATTTCAGAAGTAGCTGGCTTTTTACTCAAAATATTGAGGGTACCAAATCCATCCAGGACGGGCATCATAATGTCACATAAAATCAAATCGGGTGGATTGGTAAGTGCTTTTTCAACTCCAATTTTGCCATCAGGAGCACTATCCGTATCATATCCTGAGAGCTCCAGAATTTCCTCAATATTTTCTCTTACTTCAGGATTGTCTTCAATAATTAGGATTTTTTTCATTGGCTTTCATTTTTACTTAATGGTACACAAACTATAAATTTGGATCCGACGCCCAATTCACTCTCAAATTCGATGGTCCCCTCCATTAAATCTACATATCGACGGACAATGTTTAACCCAAGTCCGGTACCTTTTATATTTTCTACATTATGTGCCCTGAAAAATCGCGTAAAGAGGTGTTTTTGGTCTTCTGTTGGAATGCCGATTCCATGATCTTGAATACACATCCTTAAAATATGATTCTCAATACTTGCTTCACATTCAATAGTCTGATTCTCTTCGGAATATTTAATGGCGTTTGACAATAAGTTAAATAATATGTGGCGCAAACAATTTTTGTCCAAATTCAATTCTACATCCTGATCGAGTCCTTTGTGCCGGAGGGTCTGACCAGCTTTCAATTGTCCTTCTACCTCATCTAAAAGGTCATGGCAAAAGTTGTCAAACTGAAAAACTTCCGGATTCAATGGCACTTTTCCTTCCTCCAATTTACTCAAGGAAAGAAAATCTTGCAACACACTATTTAAATGATCAAGCGTATTTTTTATTCTACGTATGTGTTTGTTTCTTTTTGGTTTTTGAGCATCTTCTTCATAAGCTTCCACCAATTCAATAGAAGATAAAATCGTACTCAAGGGAGTTCTGAACTCATGAGAAGCCATACTTACAAATCTACTTTTGAGTTCACTCAATTCCTTTTCTTTTTCAAGAGACTCTTTCAACTCTCTTTCACTTTCTCTTAAAGCTTTTTCAGCTGCGTGGCGTTCTGTGATTTCTTCTTCCAGTTTGGTATTGATTTGAAGCAATTCGTCGACCACAGCCTCAATTTTTTCAGTTCGTTCTTCTACTTTCTTTTCCAAATCTCGATTCAATTTCAAGACTTCTTCATTGGCTTTTTTTACATCTGTTAAATCGTGAATAATGCCTGTAAAGATTTTTTTATCTCCTAATTGCACTTCGCTTACTGCCAAACGAAAAGGAAAAACAGAACCGTCCCTGTGTTTCCCAGTCACTTCTCTGCCGATACCAATAATGCTGGGTTTTCGGGTTTCCAGGTATCTATTTAAATAATCATCGTGCTCTTGACGATACGGTGAAGGCATCAACATATTGATTTTATTCCCGATTACTTCAGGAGCCTGATACCCAAAAAGTTTGGCTGCTGCTGGGTTTATGGACTCTACAATTCCAAATTCATCAATTGTGATTATTCCATCAATTGCTGTTTCAATGATTGCCTTTAAGCGGAGTGCAGCCTCAGAAAGGTGTTGATTAGAAGGTAAAGGTTTTGTTTCCATATTAAATATGTGGTGCAAAATACGTGGTGTTTATTTTTTTTCCAAATGATGAAAATCATGATGGGGAATGACTAAAGTCACCTTTATTTTTTCTCACCCATCGGAACTTGCGCCTATCTTTTTAGGGCTTAGGAAAATAATAATCTACCAGTCTGGCTTGTTATTAATTGCCTAACCCCTTCCTAAAAATTAGTCATATGAATTTAATCAAACCAATTTCAACCATTATGACCCGAAATTTAATTTCGGTAAGCCCGGAAGATAGCCTTGAGTTTGTCAAGCGTGTCTTCCTCGAAGAAAATATCCACCACTTGCCGGTGGTGAGGGTTCGAAAAATCATTGGCATCATCAGTCAATCAGATTTTATAAAATACTATGATGAATTTGTAAAAAAAGGAAGCAAAGCCAGTACTATTTCAAATGCACTTAATGAAAGCAAAGTGAAAGACATCATGACTACTGGAATGGCAAAATTGGAGAGCAAGGATCCAATCAGAGCTGCAGTTGAATTATTCAAAATCAATCGTTTTCACGCAATACCTGTAGTTGATAATGATGAATTGGTAGGCATCCTTACTACTCAAGATATTATCAAAGCAGTATCTGAAGAACCAGTCAAACTTGAAGATTATCAAACTGCAAAAGAGTTGACATGACTAAGGCTATAAAAATATTAGGCGTTGAAGAATCCAAACACACAAACTTACTGAAATCAAATGTTCAGGCTGCTTTGCTGTCTCTTGATCTCCAATTGGATATTGAGGAAATCAGCGACGTGAAACAATTGATGGAATTCAAAATTAGTGGCATCCCTGCTCTGATTGTGAAAGGCCAAATTGTTTCACAAAAAAATATTCCCGGACTGGAAGATTTGAAATTACTTTTCAGAACTTCTTTTTTGCCTAATAAAAAGCATTTTGACATGAAAAATATTCTTGTACCAACTGATTTTTCAGACGTGGCCTATAATGCCTTTGAATATGCTAAGGGATTTGCCAATCAAGAAGCGGCCAACTTAAAAGTGGTTCATGTTTTTCATCCCGAATTACATAGTACCAAACTCTATTTGGAAAATCCGGTTATGCAAGGATTGGAAATCAAACAAAAACAACTGGCCGATTTTATTCGGCAAGACCCAGCCAATGCTGATGGAAATGTCCTTACCAAATCCAACATTGAAACAGAAGTACGCGTTGGATTTCCTGGTGAAGACATCGTCAAAATGTCTAGAGAAGGCGATCCTGATTTGATCATCATGGGTACAACCGGTGAAGGTGGTATATTGGACAAAATTTTTGGTAGTGTTTCTTCTCACGTTGCAAGAAAAGCTCATTGCCCTGTATTATTGATTCCTCCGGACGCAAAATTTAAAGGCTACAAAAAAATTCTGTACGCCGGAAATCATCCTGCTGCAGATGAAATCATGATGGAGCGATTGATAGATTTCGCAGGATTATATGGGGCAAATATCCACTTTGTACACATCAATGAAAATCCAAAGAATGGATACCACATTCAAGACTTGTATTTTGAACAGGCATTTCGCGCCGGAGTGCCAGGCATTGGTTTTAACTTTGTAAGAATAGAGAGTCGAAATATACTGGAAGGACTGAAGCGTTATGCTGCTGAAAATAAAATGGACATGATGGTGATGGCAACAGCCCATCGCTCATTTATAGAAAATGTTTTGCATGAAAGCATGACCAAAAAAATGATTTTCAACACGGAAATTCCGCTAATGATCATGCACTTTGACGATTAGGGTTGGAGTAGGTAGTGGCTTTTCTCAAACCAAACGCATAATGGTCAGTGTCTCTCGAAAAAAACACTGACAAAGTAGAGAATCCTAAGACAAGTGCCACGGTCTTCACTTGGAGAAGTACTGCATGTTACTGTAAAAGTGACAGATTGAAATACACTCATTCAACTATAGGCAGGCTTCAAAATGATTTTTAAACCAAAATCATTTTGAAGCCTGCCTATTTTGTTTAGAAGCGTTTGAAAATTTTGATAAAAATCACAATGCATAGTGACGAATGTCATCAAAATAATATTGCCACCGCCCTACTTTTGAGATGTAAAAAATAACTATCCAGCCCATTAGGTGGCAAAAAGCCACCAAACCAAAATAAAAATTGCGTAAGCGTGAGAGGTATCTATTGTATGGCGGGATTCTATCCGCCATACCTTTTACCTTCTACATAATCAAAACAGATTCATGATAAGGGCAATCAGACTGACGATGCATTTTTCATGAATGCGGTTAACAAAACAAAAGTATTATGAACCCAAATAATGCAATTTCAACCATCATGACTACCGAAATGGTAACTGTCAACCCAGAAACCATCCTACCTGAAATCAAAGAAATCTATGAAAAGTATGCATTCCACCACCTTCCTGTCCTGGACAAAAAAGAAGGACTCGTGGGAATTATCAGCAGACAAGATTTTCTAAATGTTGGTTATGTCTTGTCTTTAAATACTTCAGGTAAAACCTATACTCAAAAAACGATTGAACATTTAATGGCAAAAGACATCATGACCAAATATCCCATGTCGGTGGAACCAGAGGATACCATAGGTCTGGCAGCTGATATTTTTCTGGCCAATAAATTCCATGCGCTTCCAGTATTGGATGACAAAGAATTGGTAGGTATTGTCACCACACATGACCTGCTTGGATATGCTTTCGCCGAAGCAGTAGGAGAAAGAAAGGAAGTGGAATTAGAAGGGAGATATCAATAATAAAAATTTGTCTACAGATTTTAATCAAGAAATAAAAGCCTGCTCACGAACTGCAAAAAATTTAAAACCTTTTCACTTGGAAAAGTGAAAATCCAAAACAAAAAAATCATGTTCGATAAATTCAGAAAAATAAAAGAAGTCATGACTGCGGAGGTACTGACCGTGCTTCCAAATGAAATCATGACCAATGTAGTTGAGATTTTCAGAACCAATAATATCCATCACATACCAGTGGTGGCTGAGGGAAGTGTAAAGGGAATAATCAGTAGCTCTGACATTTATAAACTGGAGCACCATTTCACTTTATTCAAAAGAAAAAATAGTGAAGAAATCAACAAAGCCCTGATGCGCACTTTACTTGCCAAAGAGGTGATGAAGTTTCCGGTTGTCACTGTGAATGAAAATGATACGGTGGAATTTGCTGCTGGAATTTTTCGCGAAAATTTATTCCATGCCCTACCAGTCCTTAATGATGACAAAAAACTGGTTGGCATCATTACGCCTTTTGACCTGATGAATTATGCTTTTCAATATGAACTGATAGCACTGGATAATTAATGCTCATCAGATCAAATAATTCAAATTCAACAACTCTTTTCTCACGCAAAAATTTAATATTATGAAAACCATCCTTTTTCCAACAGATTTTTCTAATGCAGCGAGGAATGCATTTATTTATGCCTTGAGATTTGCTGCAAAAATTAACGCAAACATTACGACACTTCACGTCTATGAATTGCCTCATATTGACGGGGTCAGTTTACCCAACACATTAAGGGAAATATACGACAGCATTGACCTGGAGGAATTTGAAAATTATCGGGATAAAGTTCCAGCATTGCACGAAATCGCAGAAGCAGAGGGTTTGGGAAATGTTCCGGTTAACCACATTCTAGAAGAAGGAAAAACTGTCTCTACTATTTTAAGAACCGCAAAAAAAGAAGATGTTGACTTGATCATTATGGGTACAAAAGGAGCAACGGGGTTAAAGGAAGTATTCATAGGAAGTGTAACAGGAGCAGTTCTGGAAAAAGCTAGTTGTCCAGTATTGGGTATCCCCGAAAATGCCATTTTTGATGGAAGAATTGACAATATCGCAATGACGACCAACTTTAAGGAGGAAGAAGAGCTGGCACTACGCAAAATGCTCGCCTTTGCTGGTTTATTCCAGGCAAAAATACATTGTGTAAATATTGATATGAAGCATACTGAACCATTACTTCATAAAATGGACACACTTAAAGCCAATTTTGCCGGTACTCCAAATATTAATTTCGAAGTATTGGACAGCACGGATTTTGAAGAGACCCTCAGCGGTTTTCTTCACCAAAAGCAAATAGATGTATTGGCAATGCTCACTCATGAGCGCAAAGGCTTCCTCGAAAGGTTATTCAACTATAGTTTGACTAAAAAAATGGTTTATCACCTGGATACACCTATCCTGGCTTTACCTGCCAAAGCTCTGGAAAAAGTATAGACCTTTTCGTTTTGCTTCACTCTTTTCCCCCGCCTCCAACTGGATTTTCTAAAAACCGATGGATTGGAGGGGAAAGAGTGATTCAAACACATTATTAAATCCTCACGCATGTCGATTGTACTATCTAACGAAAAGGTCACTCGGTTGAACACAAATAAATCTACAGCTTGTACCCATTGTGGAGAATCCGTAGCAGAAGAGGTCGTTCAATTGAATGAAAAAATCTTCTGTTGTGAAGGCTGCAAAATGGTATATGAAATACTTAATGCCAACGATCTATCAGACTATTACCAAATTGAAAAACAGCCTGGAATCAGTCTCCGTGGAAACCAAAAAGAAAAATATGCCTGGCTGGATGATGATGAAATCGCAGAAAGGCTCTTAGATTTTCAAAATGAAAATATTTCCAAAATCACTTTCCACTTACCTCAAATCCATTGTGCTTCCTGCATTTGGTTATTGGAAAACTTATATAAACTGAACGAAAACATTCTCCAATCCAAAGTCAATTTCCTTAAAAAAGAAGCTTATTTAACATTTAACAACCGAAAAGTCAGTATTCGGCAAGTAGTGGAACTATTGGCACTCATTGGTTATGCGCCAGCATTAAACCTGGGAGATTTGAACCAGGAAAAAAGCACCACACCTGTTGATCGCACCATATATTATCAACTAGGCATTGCGGGTTTTGCTTTTGGGAACATTATGCTGCTAAGTTTCCCTGAATATTTAGGCCTGGCAGAAGCATATTTCCAAAAATGGTTTGGTTATTTGAATATCCTGTTAATCATACCCGTGGTATTCTACAGTGGCAGAGATTACATCAAATCAGCGGTTCATGGTTTAAAACATGGCACCTTAAATATCGATGTACCTATCACTTTAGGAATCCTGACCCTTTTTGGAAGAAGTATTTTTGAAATTCTGACCCATTCTGGAGCGGGTTACCTCGATAGCCTGTCGGGATTGATTTTCTTTTTATTGATAGGAAAATGGTTTCAGCAAAAGACCTATCGCCGCCTTTCATTTGAACGAGATTATAAATCCTACTTCCCTGTGGCTGCAACCGTCATGGTTAATGGAGAAGAGCAATCTGTAGCACTCAATAAATTGAAAGTGGGTGATACCGTAATTGTTCGGCACAAAGAACTCATACCTTCGGATGGTATTCTTTTGAAGGGAACCGCTGAAATTGATTATAGTTTTGTAACTGGAGAGTCAGCTTTGGTTGCTAAAAAAGTAGGAGATAAAATTTTTGCTGGAGGAAGGCAAATGAGTCATTCTATTGAATTGACACTCACTAAAAAAGTATCCCAGAGTTATTTGACTCAACTATGGAACGATCAGGCTTTTCAGAAAAAAGGAGCCAATGCCAGTCATCTTGCCAATAAAGTAGGTAAGTGGTTCACTATAGCCATCTTAACGATTGCTTTTGTCACCTTGTTTTATTGGCTACCAAAAGATATTGGACTTGCGGTCAATGCTTTCACAGCAGTTTTGATAATTGCATGTCCTTGTGCCGTAGCACTCAGCATCCCTTTCACTTTTGGCAATGGATTGCGTCTGCTGGCTAAAAAAGAATTTTATTTAAAGAATACACAAGTTATCGAGAGCTTGGCTTCTATAGACACCGTGGTTTTTGACAAAACCGGAACCATTACGGAAGGGGCCAAAAATGCATTGAGCTATGAAGGCGCAGCGCTTACCCAAGTTGAAAAAACATCCATTCGATCACTGGCCCACCAATCCAACCATCCTATAAGTAGGAAAATCAATCAATTATATAGAACATCCAATCTGAAGCAAGTCACAGCGTTTAAAGAAACAATCGGAAAAGGAATCTCCGGAAAAGTGAATGGAGACCAGGTGGAACTCATAAAAGGAAAACCTGGAACTGCTCTAATACTTAATGGTAAAACAAAAGGTCATTTCATTCTGAAAAATACTTATAGAAGCGGATTTGAAGAGTTGATTGATCAATGGAAAAGAAAATTTCAACTTTATGTCCTGTCTGGAGATAACGATCGGGAAAAAAGTACCCTTGAAAAACAGTTTGCTATTCAAAACCTTTTTTTCCACCAAAGTCCACAAGAAAAATTGAGTTTTATTAAACAACTTCAAAAAAATAAAAAGAAAGTTTTGATGATAGGAGATGGACTCAACGATGCGGGCGCACTTCAGCAGAGTGACGTTGGTGTAGTCATTTCCGAAAACACGAACAATTTCACACCTGCCTGCGAGGCCGTATTGGATGCCAGAAACTTTCAGGAGCTGGCACGATTTGTATCATTTTCCAAAGGCAGTATTCAACTGGTTTATGCAGCCTATCTGCTTGCTTTTGTTTACAACATTATCGGGTTAAGCTATGCCGTTCAAGGATTGTTGTCCCCTGTCATCGCTGCTATTCTGATGCCCTTAAGTTCTGTTACAATTGTCGCTTTTGGAGTTTTCATGAGTACCGTTTTATTTAAGAGGGTATTTGAAGGTTAGGTGCTGGGTGCTGGGTGCTGGGTGAATTGGCAATTCTTCATTTTCGGCAAACTGGATCTAACATTGGGTCTATTCAAAGTCGATATATTCCAAAAGCAATAGCTCATGAATGTGGTTTAGTGCCTGATAATCATCACGGAGAAGTCACCTGGTACAATACGTAGTAATGAACCATGTAACCGTCGATGAACTGGAACAATTAATCCTAAAGCTGACAAATGTCACCACCCCTAATGATTAATCTCAACTCAATTCTGGTTGAATGTTTAGAAATTTAGGTGGTTCTTGTAGGACAAACATTAGGAGTGTATAGTCTATCAATACAATCGACTTTATTCGAAAAGATTTTGTAAGGGAAGCCGTCAACCACAAAGGGCAGGGGTGATTGGTTCTAATTTTAAATGTAAAAGTCAAAATGATAAATGTAAAATGTAAAAGTGTACCATATTACTAAATGCCTAAGAATCAAATCCTTAAAGGATGTCTTACTTTTGACTTTTACATTTATTATCCCTTCGGGGCATTTTGACTTCATTTCGCAGAACCAATCACCCCTGCCCAAAGGGGCAAGCTGCCCGCCGGTTACCGTCAACCGAATAAAGTTTAGTATAGATTGTCTGTTGTCAATCATACCAATAAAATCTCTCACAATTATGGGTTCAGAAAAAGTAAGTATTATTCAAGACGGAATTACCCGACAACAAGCGATGCAGCATATTTTGCAAGATTTGGCTGCATTCGAAAAAATGTTGGAAGAAGGGCTATTCGAAACAGATGTACAGAGAATCGGCGCAGAGCAGGAATTGCATTTTGCTGGAAAAAGCTGGCAAGCCTCGCCAGTTGCCATGCAAATTTTAGAGGAATTAAAAGATGACCCTCGCTTTACCACAGAGTTAGCAAAATTCAATTTGGAGATCAATCTTGATCCCATCCTTTTTACAGGAGAATGTTTGAGGAGGTTGGAACATGATATCTATACCCAATTAAAAAGGGTAGAAATGACCGCCAGAAGATTTGATGCACATGCCATGTTGGTTGGCGTTTTACCAACAATTCGTCAACGTGACATTGATTTAAAAAACCTTACTCCCCTGCCCCGCTACCAAATCATGATGGATACGCTTGCCAAATTGCGGAATGGCAATTTTGATTTTAGAATTGAAGGCACCGACCAATTGATAGCAAGTTTTGATCATCCCATGTTTGAGGCGGTCACTGCAAGTTTTCAGGTACACTATCAATTGTCTCCAGAGATATTCCCTTCTGCCTATAATTGGGCTCAAGCTATAACCGGACCGCTCCTTGCGGCAGCTACCAACTCACCGCTATTGCTTGGCAGAAGATTATGGAGAGAATCCAGAATTGCACTTTTCCGCCAATCGGTGGATGTAAGAAGTGAATCACAACATTACCGACAATATCCATCAAGAGTTTCTTTTGGTGCAAACTGGGTGGGCAATTCCGTATTGGACATCTTTAAAGAAATCATTGCCCGGCATCGATTGCTTTTGGTTTCAAACAGAAAGGAGAATGCCCTGGAAGTTTTGGAAAAAGGAAAAACCCCGAAGCTCTATGGGTTGAATGTCCACAATGGAACGGTGTACAAATGGAACCGCGCATGCTATGGCATAACCGATGGAAAACCTCACTTACGAATTGAAAACCGTGTTTTACCTTCTGGTCCTACCATTGTTGATGAAGTTGCCAACGCTGCTTTTTGGTTGGGCATGATGCATGGGATGCCAGAAGAATACCGTGATATTTCTGAAAAACTGGATTTTGACGCTGCCAAAAGCAATTTTCTCAAAGCAGCCAGACAAGGGTTGGGTGCTGCAATAAAATGGGTCGGCAGCAATAAATTGATTCCAGCCGGTGAATTGATAACCAATGAGTTATTGCCCATTGCTAAAGCAGGGCTGAAGAAAGCAAAATTGGTTTCAAAAGACATTGATCATTATTTAGAGATCATTGAAGAACGGGTCAAGTCCGGCAAAACCGGATCTCAATGGTTGGTTTCATCATACGAAAAATTGTTAAAATCCGGCAACAAAAGCGAAGCTTTGGCAGCTGTCACTTCTGGTCTCTCCAAGCGCCAACAATTGGGACTACCAGCACATACCTGGGAATTGGCCAGCTTGCCAGAAGCAGGCAACTGGCGAAATCGATATAATACATTGGAGCAAATAATGGTCACTGATATTTTTACCGTCTTGGAAGAGGATCTCATTGATTATGTAGCCAATATCATGAATTGGAGAAACATCCGCCATGTCATGGTAGAAAATGATGCTGGCCAACTTGTCGGTCTGGTTAGTTCAAAAAATCTGCTCCGATATTTTGCTAAGAAATACTCCAACAATGTTCCAGTCTCTGTTGGGCAAGTCATGGTCAAAGATTTGAAAACGGTTCAACCAGAAACCAAAACCCTGGACGCCCTTGTCATGCTGAGAGAAAATGATATTAGTTGCCTCCCCGTCGTGAAGAATGGCAAATTGATAGGCTTGGTTACAGAGCGCGATTTTGTAAGATTATCAGAGGAGGTACTCAGGGAGTTGGCTCCTAAAGAGTTGGAACCCATTAGTTGATCTTTGATGGTCAGAGTCCTCATCGAGAATGTCTCCCAATTACCTTTGATATTTAATGGGGCAATTTACTACTAACAGCCCCATAAACAAAGGCGCCAAAAATGGCACTTGCAATCACCAGCAGTATCACCCAAATACCATGACCTACCAATACATACAATGGTCCAGGGCAAGCTCCTGTCATTGCCCAACCCAATCCAAACAAAGTCCCTCCAAACAATAGTCTCGGGATTTGCATTTCTTTTGGTTTAAGGTTCAATTCTTTTCCCTCGATGGTTTTCACACCAAACTTCTTCAAAAGCAGTACACCAATTGCCCCCACTACCACTGCGGAACCAATTATGCCATACATGTGAAAACTATCAAAGTGAAACATTTCCTGAATACGAAACCAGGAAACTGCTTCCGATTTGGTCATAATAATGCCGAAAAGAATACCGAATATTAAGAATCTAAAAAGTTTCATTTTTTCAAGATGAATTTTTGATTTGATAATGGTTTAGCAGATGTTTAAACCTCCTTATTAACTTTTTCAATGATTTACATTGCCTGCCCAATAAATTGGGCGGCTACAAACTTCCACTCTTCTCAAATCGCGAATTATTATTCTTTTATTATAGTCCCAGGATAATAGGGAGCAACAAATGGGTCATCAGCAAGCCTCCAATAAAAAATCCGGTAACGGCAATTAAGGATGGTAATTGCAAATTAGACAAACCACTAATGGCATGACCCGAAGTACATCCTTTTGCCCATCGCGTTCCAAATCCAATTAAAAAGCCACCTATAATCAAAAGGATAAAGCCCTTTAAGGTAAGCAGGCTATCAAAATTGAAGAGTTCGTGAGGTACAAACCCTAAGCCCTCACTTTTGGTCTGGGGCGTTTCAACACCCAGGCTTGCCAGGTGATTTACAGTAGCTTCAGAAATCTGAACTGGTTCATGACTTTGAAGCAGCGTGGTTCCAATCGCCCCACCAATAATGGCTCCGATGATGAATATCAACAACCAGGATTGGGTTTTCCAATCGTAATCAAACAGTTTTATCTTTTTCCCGGCACCGCTCATTGAACATATGGTTTCAAAAGAGGTAGAAACGCCAAACTTTTCACCTCCATAGAGCATCAAAAACATCAGTATGGCAATCAGTGTCCCTGAAACAGCCCAATGCCAGGGCTGACTAATAAATTCAATCATTTCCTAAATATTTAACAGGTGTTAGCATTACTTTTGATGGAGCTGTATCAAAAGCAATGATTTGCAAAATCTTAAAGATTTATAAATTTATAACTTATTGATTTTAAATTTACTAAATCTCGGAGATTTAGCAAATTGAAGTTTATTTGTTTCTTATAATACAGCCCCATCGCAACTTACTTTAATTAATTTTCCGAATGCTGATCAATCAAAGTGGTCAATGCATGAGCCGATTGCATGCCGGATTTGCGCCATTTGACTTCTCCATTTTGAAATAAAATAAAAGTAGGAACTCCTCGTATACCGTAGTGATTGGCTACCGCGCGATTTTTGTCAACATCCACTTTGATAATTTTTGCCTTATCTCCCACCTCTCCAGCGACTTCTTTCAGAATAGGTGTCATAGCTTTACACGGTCCACACCATTCTGCAAAAAAATCTACCAAAACGGGCTGAGGGCTATTTATCAATTCGCTAAATGAGGTTTTCTTTTTCATAATTGATCTTTATATGCATTCAGAGTATGTTTAAATTTGAATCAAATCTTGAACTACAAATTTTAATATACCACACAATTAGAAATAAAAAAGGTTGGGCAAAGATAGGAAGCTGTCTTCAAAAAGACTGTGATCGCAGTCACAGTGGGTAAACAGGAGTTCTTTTCTCAAAAAACTGGAATCCGATAAGCCTGATTGAGTAAATGATTGAAAATCAAAGCTTTTATCCTACCTAACCCAATAAATTGGGTGGCTACAAATACCTTAAATATTTACCTGAGAAGTGTATTGATGAAAATTGGGTTTTCCATTGTCAATGGGTTGCTTATCGTGGTAGTCTACAGCCTCCTGAATATTCATGAAAAAATGATTCGGGCCTAACTTTTCATTTAAATGCCCCTTATCCATTGCATCTCTCACAGGTCCTCTTACACCAGAAAAATAAAGTTCGATATTGCGATTTTTGCAATCTTCTATGATTTCTTCCAAAATATGAACGGCACTGCTATCCAATTCGTAAATGGTATTGGCAGGCAAAATAATGGCATCCAGCTCAGCTCCTTTTCGCGCGATTTGTTCTTCAATTAAATCCTTGAAGAAATTGATGTTGGCAAAATATAAAGGAGCGTCAAAGCGAATGATGAGTATATCTGCCCGTTCAACGATATTGGAAAATCGTTTCACATTCCGGTAAAAATGAGTTCCAGGAACCTGTCCCAGAATAGCCACATGTGGACGAGTACTTCGATATATTACCATTACCAAAGACAAGATGACACCAATCCCTATTCCCATTTCAATTCCCAAACCAAGCGTTGCCAAAAATGTCACCAGGAGCATCCAAAAATCAGTTTGATTGCTCCTCCAAAGGTAAATCGCCTCTTTGTAATCGATCAATCCTAAAACTGCGACCATTATAACTGAGGCGAGTATCGCTTTTGGCAAATAATAAAAAAGTGGGGTCAGAAAGAGTAAAGTCAAAATTATCAGGAGGGCGCTGAAAATAGAAGCCAAACCAGTTTTGGCGCCCGCCTGGTCATTGACGGCTGTTCTGGAAAAGCCACCAGTCACTGGATAACTTTGGAAAAAAGCACCTCCAATATTGGCAGTACCAAGGGCGATTAGCTCCTGATTGGGCATGACTTTATAATTCTTATGTTTGGATTGAATGGCTTTTGCAACAGCGATGCTTTCCATGAAACCCACCAAAGCAATGGTCAAAGCGATGGGCAATAAGGCTTCCCAATTAGAAGCATTAAAAGACGGAAGAGCAAAAGAAGGCAAGCCTTCAGGCACCGACCCGACAATGTTTACGCCCTGATTGGTCATGCCCAATCCCCAAACCAACAGTATTCCGATGACTACTGCCACCAACTGGCTTGGAAGTGCCTTATTTAATTTTCTCAGCCCAATAATGATTAAAATTCCACCTATACCAATTACAAATGTTAACCAGTTTATTTCCGAAAATTGGCTAATGGCATGTCCAATTATTTCATGCACATAGTGGCTTCTTGGAATTTCTACCCCCAACAAATGCTTCAACTGGCTCAATCCAATTATCAAAGCCGCAGCAGAAGTAAAACCAGAAATCACTGGATGGGAAAGAAAATTGACCAAAAAGCCCAAACGGAAAACCCCCAGCAAAAGCTGAATCAATCCCACCATCAATGCCAGGGTAATCGCCAGCAATATGTATGTTTCAGTTCCTCCCTCAGCAATGGCTCCAATTCCTGCTGCCGTAAGCAGTGAAACCATGGCTACCGGACCAACTGCCAATTGGCGGGAGGTACCCAATAATGCATAAAGCATCAATGGAACAGTAGAGGCATACAAGCCATAAATGGGGGGAAGTCCAGCAATCATCGCATAAGCCATGCCCTGTGGAATGAGCATCACACCTACAGTCAAACCCGCCGCTAAATCATTTTTGAGCATATCACGCTTGTAATTGCGTAGCCAAGCCATAGAAGGTATGATGTTTTGTAGGCTCATTTTGAATCAATTAATTATTGGAAATTTTTGCAAGGACAAAGGTAGGTTTATAAAGGTTGGTTTTATGTGATCCTAATCACAAATCACCCTTCCATAAAAAAGGCATTCCAAAACTGCATTACCAGCTTTCGACAAAAACGATTGAAGCCCTTTGCCTTGCACAGGTACAAGCAAGCAGAATATTCTTTTCAGCAGGCTGTAAGGCAGCCATTATGCCAGCAGCACGAAAAACTTATTTCACTACAAATGATATATCAGCGGAGCAATTGGAAACTTTTATTGCTCCTAAGCATTTTTTGCTCAATAAAGTCCCTGTCGCTTCTGCCCATCTTCAAGCGGGTTGCAGGATGGGATCTGATCCCAAATCTTATATAACCAATCCCCGGGGACAGGTTCATGGTTACCCCTGGTTGTATGTGGCAGATGGCAACCTGTTTCCCAAATCCGCCCATGTGAATCCTTATTTAACCATAATGGCTTTGGCAGATAGGGTTGCTGAATATATTTTGAACTGAGCAGCTATTATTGTTTCACAAAACTTCCCCGGGCTTTTATTATGCCTTGCCTATCCTTCAGATAATAATAATAATGCCCTGAGGACCAGTCACTTACATCAAAAACGTAAACACCATTTTTTAGTACTTCAATTTTTGTACTTGGCTGCCCAAGGGTATTGTACCATTCCAGAGACAGACTGCCTTGCCATTCCAGGATTTCCAAATCTAACATTACCTGATCACTTGCCGGGTTTGGATATACTTCAATATCCAATTCATTAAAAATATCAGTGGTGGAAGTGACCATTACATCCAGCGTTTGACAAGTCATATCTGATCCTGCTGAATTAGTAACTGTCAGACAAACTTCGTACATACCCGAGGTCGCAAAAGTATGTTGAGGATTTTGCAAATTGCTGGTATTGCCATCCCCAAACTCCCAAAGCCAGCTGGTAGGATTATTGGAAGAGAGATCCATGAAATCAAATGTGCCCATACTTTGATCTGTAAATGAAAAATCTGCAGTTGGTGCAAAAACAATGACCACCTCCATGCATACCATGTCAGAGCCTGCACCGTTGGTAACAGTTAAACAAACGTTATAAGCCCCAGGACTTGTAAAAATGTATTGTGGATTTTGTTCAGTGCTGGTACCGCCATCCCCAAAATCCCAAAACCAACTCGTGGGTTGATTTGCAGATAGATCTGTAAAATCTACCGTACCCATCCCCTGATCTGAGAAGGAAAAGTTGGCAGTTGGAGCAATTACAACAGGCTCCAGGATATAGTAACTTGCAGAACTCACCATCCCATTTTCAATTTCCACATTTACTAAAGGTCCCTTACTGTTTTTTGCAATCCAGGAGTAGGAAGTATCCATGGACATGCCTGATTCGAGTGTTGTCCAAACTCCAAAAAAAAGTACCTGAGTAGAATCATAAGTGGTGGTAATTCTCTCCTCTCTAAGCCCATCAAAAGAACCAGATGGCATTATGATGGTACCATAACCGTCATAGGTAACATTCGTTAAAGAATGATTTATTGTACGTACCGAATCAACGCCAAATACACTTCCGTCTATCGTAAGCGTAAAGCCCCAATCATCTGAAAAAGTGGTTCCATAAGTCGTGGGAAGCTCGAAAAACTTCTGATCAGGATTCAGTGTAAAACTAAAATAGTCTCCCATACCAGAAGTATCTGTTGAAAGCCCCAAGGCATTCATCGCATTGCTATTGATTTCCAAATAAACATAATCTCCGCCGGATTCATAGGCTATGTTTGAGGAAGGGAAGTCGTCAAACCCTGGAGTACCAAGGGGTGTAACGTAATTTTCCAAAAAGGTATCAACACCCATCAGATTGGAAAAATCCCAGGTTTGATTTGCTCCAGAAGTGCCAATACTAACACCTGAAATATTAGCTACATCTACAAAAGCCTTTGAATCGCCAATCATTGGCATATCCGACTGTGTCACCGTAATTTGTGATTGCCCTATCAGGCAACATAAAATAAAAATAATGGAAAGGGTAAGTTCTTTTTTCATAAGTCATTGGTTTTAAACATGAATCATCCCGTATTATAGGGTAAACGCTTAAGGCATTGATAATCAATTACTTATTTATTGTGTTTTTATTGTCTGTTGTCCGTTAATCTAACGAACAACAGACAACAAATTGATTATCAAAGACTTGAGTAATTTTCTTTACTAAGTCCATTTTTAACATACAAAATTCGGGATGACGCATGTTATTTGAAATTGTCTAAAGTCATTTTCGCAGGTAAATAATATTAAACAAAGTTGCCATAAAAATAAGGTGCTAAGTGACTAAAAAGGTTGACTTTTGATTTTTTCACATAAATACTATCCTGGCTGGCATAAAGTGTATGGGTTTTAATATATTTTGTTGTTAAAGAATTAAATATCAAAATCATTATCATCCTCAAACCCATATTCGTCAGCTATGTCATCGAGTGGGGTTTGGGTTTAGGCAAAAAATAACCCCTTAAGTTAATTGGCGAGATTTTCGAGATTGGTTGTTTTCAAGAAAATCTACCTAAATAAAATAATATAGGTGAAGACTAAAAATTGAATTTAAGTCACTCATAAAGAAAAAGGGCAGCCATTTTCACGACTGCCCCCTTCACCAAATTACGCTATTTTTTAAAGCCTATCATTTTCCATCTTCATCAATATCTTCTGCTTCTTTTTTTAAAAGCTTGCCTGATGAGTCAAAGGTTAGGCTGATAGTTCGAGTTTGAGTTTCGAAATTGACGAAAAATCTGGTAACGGTCGGAGTTTCCATTTGTGTGATTCCACTGAAATACTCGATGTTCTCTCCAAATTCTTTGTCAATGTAGGATTGCACGGTTGTTGGCAATTCTTCAAATTCAAGGGTAGTGGCTGTTTGAAGCCATAAACCATTTTCTTTAAAAGTTGCTTCTACATCTTGTTCATCTAACTCAAAAATTGCGATGTATTCCATCCCATCTTCTTCCCAATCTGCTATTGCAACTTCGGGAAACATTTCGTCAAATGTGTTTTGAACTGCATCCGGAATTTCGGTTTGTGCTGTAACAAAAACAGCTTGCAAGGTGAAAAAAAACACCATTAACCAACTGCTTGAAAAACGTTTCATCATTTGTAATTTTAATAATTTATTTTCCTTGACAATTTTGACGATTTGCCAAATTTTCAAAGAATCATAATTAAAAATGAAACTGGATAAGAAGAAGGACAAATCCCTTTGGATTCTACATCTGCTTATCCAATCTTTCCATCAGTTCCTTCCAAGTTATTTTTTGCGCAAAGGTGGCATGAAATAATGGAAGTCTGAATAAATTTTGAATAATGAAAAATTAATATATTTTTTATCCAATAGAATTAGCAATGCTTAAAAATTCAGTCATTTCATTTTCCTTCTCATAGGCATTGTCCTTAATGACCAATAATGGAAGATGAATTCGGCGTGCAACACCTGTGACAGCACTTCTTTGAATTAATCTTAAAATATAGTTTCTTTTGTGAAACATCATTGCCACAATATCAGCTTGTTTGCGATTGGCAAATCGCTCAATTTCTTCCTGAAAATCCCCTTGAGTTAAATCAAATAAAATCCTTTTTCGCCCCTGAAAAGTTGCCTTCAGGATATTTAAATTTTTGATGGCACTCAATTCATTTTCCTTAGGTTCTACAATATGCAAACAGTGCAGGGAAGCATCAAAAGTATTCAACCACTTTTTGAGAAAATTAATAGCTCCCAAGTCTCTAAATTCAAAATTGGTGGTATAAGCTAAATTTTCAATTCCTTTAAATTTTGCGCCATCTGGAACCACCAACACCGGACAATCGGCTTTGGCAAGTACTTCCAAAGCTGTGGAACCGAATAAAGTATCCAGCGCATTGGTTTTTCCTGTCATGCCCATCACGATTAAGTCAATATCTTCGTCAAGGGCTGCTCCCAAAATAGCTTCTGTAGGAAAATCAATTCTAGCCACATAATCTATGTGAATATGAGGTCGATATTCGTCAGGCATGTTTTTTAGTACAAATTTTATCATACTGTCTGTGACAATATCAGCCATCTGTTCCAGTTCTTCTTCTACAGTTAGCTCCAAATCTGGTTTGCCAAAAGCATGCATGACTACAAGGCGAGCCTTAAAAAAATAGGCTAATTCAACTGCATATCGAAAGACATCAGCAGCATGGTCAGAGAATTCTGTAGGGAAAAGTATTTTTTTCATTTAGGTTAATGTTTTAATAATTTAAGCAATTGCAATTCTGTCTTCAGGAACTTGATAAATGTCAATAATAAAAGGCGTGTTAAAATCTATTTGTGATAGCTTCATGGCTTGAAATAAAGCTTCTGCCCTTAGTTTTTTCCGACTGGTTTTGATGGATAATTTATCCAGCAAGTCTTTATAGACCTCCAGATTTTGAAGAATAAAATCAGCAACTTCCCATTCATTTTCTGCTCTAAAAGCCCAGGCGTCTTGCAGCCCTTCTCCATTGGTAGCAGAAATGATAAAAAGTGGTTTGTCCATGACATTTTAACTTTAGGTTGACAAGAATCGCAATATGAAAGAAATCAACAAGGAAGTACACAAACCAAATATGAAAATGTAAAGAGAGGATCTCAAATACCGTCGTTTTCGTTCCAAGATTTGTCCCAGGTGGTAGATATCCTGAATCATAGAACGATAAATAAAATCCCGGTCATTGACCATTTCCATCATGGCATTTTCATAATTAGTCTCTGAAAGGTTTTTGAAATTTCCAAAAAAGAGGGGATTCCCTTTTTTTTGTTTTATGCTTTCTTCGGTCAAATTGCCGTGAGCCTTTTCAGGCATAACTGCCATCATCGAATAGATAATTGATATGAAACAATTGATTCCGAAAAAAATGAGCAAAATCAAGGTCCTGCTACTTGTGTCATGAGCAGAAATATTGCCTCCAATAAGTAGTGTTAGGAATAGCACATTACCTGTAAGCAGAATGCGAGCCTTCCTGTCTACCATCTGGTTAAGTGTATAGTGATTTTTACTCGTCACTCTTAGCATATCCATGAAAGCTTTATCATCTCTGTTTTTGAGTTTTTTTAAAAGCTTTTTCATGTAAGCGTTTTCTGGTGTCAATGCTTCCAGATCAATACTACTATTTTGTGCCTTAATAATATTAGCTTCTTTGTCTGTTGCTGCGTACATAATAAATTCCTGAATTGAAAATTATCAATAGTTGCCCTCCCTATGATTGAGAGGGCAACAGTGTTTGGCATTAGCCGCTCACTTTGAAACACTTTTCTTTGTAAACCGGAAGCCGGAGGTTTCCTACAGGACATCCGGTTACTTTCGTAGCAGAAAGTTAGATGGAGAGATTGTAACAATCTCAAAATCATGTTTAGGCAATTGCAATTGTTTTTGCCTTAGCTTTAGGTTTTTCCAACTTCACTTTAGGCAAAGTGATATTCAGCACCCCTTTCTCATATTTGGCAATTATGGCATCTGCATTTACATTTTCTGGCAAGGTAAAGGAGCGATGAAAAGAGCTATAACTAAATTCCTTACGAGTATAGCTATCTTCTTTCTTTTCACTTTTCTTCTCCTGTACACTGGAAATGGTCAAAATGCCAGCATCTACAGAAACATTAAAATCTTTTTTTTCCATACCAGGAGCAGCAACTTCAATGTTATATTCCTGCTCGGTTTCTTTTACATTGATTGCAGGAGTCGTAATTCCAACTCGATTAAGTACAGCATTAGGGGAAATGTTAATGAAATCATCTGCCCAGCCGTTCCAATCAGACAATAATGAAGGAAAGTCAGTCCAAAAAGTAGGAAGACTTCTTCGCTTTGAGAGTTTCATGGCTTTAAACAAATTAAAATTGTGAAACAATACTTGGATGAAAAGCAGGCCTCGCTTTACAAGTGTAAAGAAAGACTGCTTGTAACCCCAAAAAACCAACTCTTTGATTGCCCCTTCGGACAATATTTTTTTGGTTTTTAGAAAGACTGATTTTTAAAGAGAGGTCACACTTTTTTAGTAATTATTTTTTGTCTTGGAATTTTTAGGCTTAACTTTTTTCTTGAATAGGTTTTGAAAGCCCTAGCATGAAATAAAGGGCAATATTCAAAAAGCCCAGTCAGGAATAAATAAGTTGCCGCAATACCAATTATTGCAATAACAAGTGAGGGTGGAGAAAGCATATCTCCCAGCCAAATAAGAATAACTCCCAACAGAAATCGGAAGAAAACATCAGTGGTGCTTAGGTTTTTTTTCATATCAGGTAAAGATTTGAATTTTAAAGAAGACTGAAAAAATGCGGCTGGTCACTTTTACATAAAACTCAATCCTAAACCTGCTTTTTCAGAAGGAAAAAGCACTCCATTTTTCAAGATTACACAACCTGCTGTAGGATCTTCTTCCAAATCCAAATGTCCATCCAAGTCTGCGAATTCTACATTGGGGCGGGCAAGGGCAAAATGTAAGCCCGCTGCAATGCCCAGAGCACTTTCGTCCATACAGCCTACCATCGCTTCCATACCTGCCGCTTTGGCTACAGAATTGATGTGCATTGCCTGGGCAATGCCCCCCACCTTCATCAATTTTATATTGATCATATCCGCCCAATCATTTTTGGCGATTTTAAAGACATCACGCAGCGTCAAAAGGCTCTCGTCTGCCATTACGGGCAAGTGACTTTGCGCGGCTGCTTCGCCCAGCATTTCCAAATCTTCACGTGGAGTGGGTTGCTCCAGAATTTCAATGTTATAAAGGCGACTTTCTTTTACAAACTGAATGGTTTCCTCAATTGAATAACCTTGATTTGCATCAAACCGAATCCGCAAACTTTTGCCAAGTTTCTCTCTGATTTTGGCAATTCGTTCAATATCCAAATCTACATTGAGCCCTCCTTTTATTTTTAAAATAACAAAGCCTTTTCTGGCAAATTGAATGGCTTTATCCAAAGTTTCTTCTACGGGTAAAATGCCAATGGTAATACTCGTTGGAATGGAATTCCGATATCCCCCCAATAATTGATATAAAGGTAAGTTTGCTTTTTTTGCCAGCAAATCGTGTAAAGCCATATCAACCATTGCCAGAAGAGAAGGACTTTTAGGACATTCAAGCCGCAAATCAGTCATAATTCGAGCAATCTGGAAAGGACTTTTGCCTTTTAAATAGGATGCTACTAATTTATGAAAACGAGTTAATACTGAGGCAGGACTTTCACCCGTAACTTCCGAATCAGGGGCAGCACAGCCAAAGCCATGAAGCCCCCTGTCCGTTTCTATTTTCAGGAAAATATTGCTGGTTTCATAAATGGTCTCGTAGGCGATGGTGTAGGGAGTAGTCAAAGGCATTTTGACTTCCCAGACTTCTGCATTTCTGATTTTTGTCATATTACGTAGTGATTAAGGGTTCTTTAGTACCTCCTTTGATAAATTTCTTCCAGTGGTATGCCTTTTATTTCTTCTACGAAAGCAACCAGGTGTCCAATCATTATTTCCCAAATCTTTTTGCCTTTTTCGACACTTGCCTTGGTTGGATTGCCCATAGTGCCAGTTTCGCTTATTTTTTTTGTTTGGACATACCAGGGGACGTAGTTTTTTGAACTGATATTCAAATAGCGACTGCTAAATTGAAGGGTACTATCCTGTATTTTATCCATTTGAACCAATTCTGGACGGATTGCCAAAGTGGTACTGGTTTCTATTTCCCCAGCATGAATATCGTTAGGAGTAGCAGCGAAGCGGTCAATGTCTGCATCGCTGGTTTCGCCGGTATCTACACAAACAAATATTCCTGTGTCTCGATTGATCATTTGAGCGGCATAATTCAATGTAGGAGCATTGTCGCCATGCCCGTTAATAATAATCAGTTTCTTGATACCATTTCTAGCAAGACTTTTCCCAATATCATAAATGTATTTAGACATCGCTTCATTGCTGATACTGATAGTGCCCGGAAAATCGTCGTGATGATAACTCACCCCGTAGGGAACCAGCGGCAGAACCAATGGCCTTGGTTCACCGCAAGCTTCGGCAACCTTATGTGCCAAATAATCAGCATCAAAGGCATCTACATCCAGGGGCAAATGAAGACCATGTTGTTCAATGGCACCTACCGGCAGCAGGGCAGTGTCCGTTTCTTTTGTTCGTTGTTCAGCTTCCTGCCAGGTTAGATTCGCCCAGAGGTAGTTTTTTTTGCTTTTTGGAAGATGGCCATAATTTTGGATTTTAGCTGTGCTGTTTAAGCCATTATTACTACTCAATTCAAAAGCATAAGCTGCTTGCATTTTCGAGTTGCCTAAAAGGTCAAACTTTTCCCATTTCCGGGCAACTCTGTGAACTGCCCCTTCTGAATATTGCAAGTAAATTCCATAAAGGGGTGCTCGCAAATCCACGGGGATTCCATCAATATGGCTATGCTCTTTATCGAATCTCAGATGCATAATTTCAGGGTGTCCCTTGCTTTTCGACTGTAGAATGCCTTTTTGTGTTAGCATAAAATACAAGTGCCCGGCATCTGAAGCTATTTGCTTTAATTTTTTCGTTTTCAGATTCTGTAAACCGGCTTCAATTTGTTTTTCAGTATAGCCACATGGTTTAGCAGACTCATCCAGGGCAGTGAGCATCCCCACTATTCGGTGGCATTTTTCGCATTTCCCGCAAGGATAAATGCGACCATTTTGTTCGTGGGCCGCATGACAGGAAATTTGATGTTGTTGCAGTTCGGGGTATCGTTTGACCAGCATTTTCATGATGAGTAACTCAGACAATGGACGCAGAATAGAAAATTGGCTGATGCCCCAACCCTTTTTCAGAAAAAAGCGACTCATGGCTTCATCAAAAAAGCGGCTTTGGTCATAAGAACCATTGTAATGGCTAATGCCTTGAAAATTACCCCTTTGTGTACAATCATATTCGTCACCAATCACAAGCCTTCCCAGCGCTCTTTTTTTCATCAAAGGCAAAACGCCAAACAGAAATACGGCTACTGTCCACAATCGAATTGGATAATCATCTGCTCGAACATTTGCAAAATCTTCTCTAATTAATGGCAAATGTCTTAGCATCCAGGCAAATATTCTGTCTGAGTTCATCCAAACCCTTGCGGTGTTTGGGTCATTTTCTTTTTGGTAACGATAGCCATTTAAAGCTGTAAACCAGTGTCTGCCACTTTCGTTTCCAAAAATAGGATGTACTTCCTTTTCCATTTCTTTTAACAAACCATAACTTAATAAGCTGTCTTTTCCTCCACTGGAAAGCACACAATGTTTTTGGTTATCTGTATTCCAATAAGTCCATTCCAGTTGGTTTTCATTGTATACCGAATTTTTGAAGGCTATGATTGCAAGGGTATATTTTTTTTGTTTTTGAATGGGGAGGTTTTTGTATTCCTCTTTTAGAAAAATGGTTGGTTTGTATATCTTATTGACCAAAATTTCTCTGCAAGTATTTTCCATCATATCCAGCAGCAAGCGTTTGTCTGTTTGGTCAAACAAGCCATCAAAAGTGATTTTTTTACAAAACAAGCCATAATTCAAAGCCACTTGGGCTCCAATCATGGAAGCCAGGTTTTGATCTGAAGGATTGGAAGCATCAAAAACAGCTTCTTCATATTTATAAATTAATTCATTCGAATCCCAACCCTCATTTTTTATGACCGTATAGGGCATAACCAATCGCTTCGGTTCTATTTTGACCGGACCAACGATTAAATGCTCAATCAACAAGAGTGGTGATTGAGCCATGACGAATGTATTGGAACTTTCTATTTTTTCCATTAGAGATTATTTTTTCAAATAGGCTTTTACGACTTCAGCCAAGCCCTCGCCACCTTCAAGCAACACATCAAAGGCAGGCAAGGAAGTTTTATTTTGAATGTCTTTACAAACCGCAGGAACATTTTCAATCGGAATGTCTTCGTGATTGACTGTAACAGCAACCACGGGCTTTTCAGACAAAAATTCTACTGCCGCAATTTGCTTTTCCAAAGGATGTAAAGGATAACCTGGAAAGCCATCGTATTCTTTTCTTGCCGGTGCATGTTGCATAATCACAATATCTGGTCGTCCTGCTGCGAGAATCTCAAAACCACCAGGATAAGCTGGATTCATCAGACTGCCTTGCCCTTCAATTACGATGACTTCTGCTCCATTTTTCCAGGCAGAAACGACAGCATGCTCTATTTCTCCAGCCACAAAATCATTGACGAGGCTATCCATGATAAGGCTGTATTTGGCTCCTTGCATCCAGGCAGTTTGACCAGTACCGACCAATTCTGTTTTGATGCCCAGATTGCGTAGCGCATGTACGAGTAGCCAGGCAGTTGTTCTTTTTCCAACCGCACTGTCTGTGCCGAGTACAGCTATTTTTAGACTATCTACCCGTTCAATATTTCCAGTAAAGAAATGAAGGTGTTTGCGGTCTGGAGGTTTGCGCACATCTCTTATCTGTACTTTTTTATGCTTGGCGAGGAGTACACAACCTTCATTATCAGAAACAAAATCGTGCAGCCCACTATCTACATTTAGTCCTTCGCTCAAAGCAATATCAATGGCATCCCATGCAGCCACAGGAAGTCTGCCTCCATCCGGAGCCAAACCAATGACAAAGTATTTAGGTGGAGTACTGTTTTTTCTTGCAGCTTCAATAGCCACTTCCAGGTTTTTATAGATTGGAATGCCATTTGGTTTTCCATCCAAAATCTCTCCGGCATCTTTTCCAGCAAATCGCCTGTCAATGACTGAGAGCACATTGTATCGTTCAGTAAAACGAACTAGCCCATGTGCCGTTTTTCCGTTTGGTGTATTGAAAGCACCTTGACAGTAAACAATGGCATTGCCATCTAGTACTTTTTTCATGTATTTAGAGTTCAAGGTTCAGGGTTCTCTTATCCCTTTTGGAAAATAAATTCGAGAGGGGAAATAGAGGACGCTGAACCGATTTATTTTCGACTTGTCAAAACCACCACAAAGCGGTCGTTTTGAATTATTTCAGCCTTGGAAGGTTCTGCCAGAGCTGCCAGCCCAGCAGTAGAGGCAGGTAGCACATTTAAACCTTCTTTTTCCTTGAGCATTTTGGACAATTGGAGCATTTTCTGATCAGTTACATCTCTAGCCCAGCCCTTTGTTTCGCGAATAGCTTGCAGGGTAGCTTCTCCGTCGAAAGCATGCCAGTTGATAAGGGGTTCGTTGACTTCAGTTTCTTTAATCAAATGAGGTTTGAGGTCTTCACAGGTCAATTTGTTTTTTAAAAAAGCTTGCACTATTGGATTCTTTTTAGCCGAAGAACCTGCTACCATCAATGGAATTCTGGAAGTTTTGCCTCTGCGATAAAGACTTTGGAATCCTTTGTAAATACCAGTCAGGACAGTGCCGTTGGAGACAGGTACTGCCACGATTTTTGGAGCATCTCTTAAATCATCATAAATTTCGTAAGCGATTTCACCATAAGCTTTCAGTTGCAAAGGTGTATTTTCTCCTCCTGGGTTGGCATCGTACAATCCCTGTTTCGAAGCATATTTTTGAGATTGTAGCACTGCGTTTTCATAATCACCAGGAACACGAATAATTTCTGCGCCCGCTTTTTCAATCTCGAGAAGTCTTTTGGTATGATAGCTCTCCGGGATGAAAACCACACAACGCAATCCTGCAAATTTTGCAGCCAGTGAACAGGAAGTTCCATAATTGCCGCAAGTTGCCAGTACCATACCTTCAAAACCCCTTCGCAAAGCATCTTCTGCCTGTGCAAAAGCAATTCTATCCTTTTGAGTTCCTGTTGGGTTACCACCTTCAAATTTTAGATAAATCTGTCGGATTCCCATCTCCCTTTCAATATTTCTGGAGCGAATAAGGGGCGTATCACCCACTTCACTATCACTAATGAATTGAAAGGCCTCCAATCTCTCCTCCAAATTAGTGCTTTTGTTTAAAAGCTTTTGGTATTGTTGTTTCAGTTCTTCCTGAAGATTGAAATGGTTGTTTGATATATCCAATTGATTATTCCTAAATTTATGCGTTTATCGAAAAAAGCTGTTTGAATTTAGATTTTTTCTTTTGTGAGAAGAATTTTGCTGTCAGACGAAGCTCATTTTTTGCCTCATAGCAGCGCTACGAGGCAAAAAATAGCTGAAGTATGATGGGAAAAGTCGCTCACATGTGGAAATAGTTAAATTCAAACAGCTTCTAAGTTGTTGATTTTGAAATGAAGACCTAAAACAGGAAACAGGTCACTCATAAAAATGCCATCTAAACAACTTTTCTTTTTCTACAGGCAAAATTTTAGAAGATTTGTCGTCATAATCAATCAATGAGAGAATATGGCGCATGGCTTGTATGCGACCATCTTCTCTGGTGCTTCCTCGTATAATGAGCCAGGGGCTCATTTCGGTATGTGTATGCTCAAACATGGCATTTTTATAGTGGGTAAAACTTTCCCATTTTTCTTGTGCAGCCAAATCTACAGGGCTGACTTTCCAACGGATTAGCGGTGTGTCCAATCGCTTTTGAATGCGTTCTTTTTGTTCTTCAATGTTGATAGAAAACCAGAACTTTACCAATAAAATACCATCCTCTATCAGCAGTTTTTCAAACAAATTGACTTGCTGCATAAAGAGCTGATATTGTTCAGAGGTGCAAAACCCCATGACGGGTTCAACAACAGCACGGTTATACCAGCTTCGGTCAAAGAAGACCATTTCTCCTGCATTGGGAAGCCGTTTGATATAGCGCTGAAAATACCATTGTCCACCCTCTGTTTTGGTAGGTTTGCCCAATGCTACGCTTCGATAATTTCTGGGATTGAGAAATTGAGAAAATCTAAAAATGGCACTTCCTTTACCGGCGGCATCTCTGCCTTCAAACAAAATAGCGAGCCTGAGTTGGTGGTCGGCAATGTGTTTTTGTAACTTCAAAAGTTCTACCTGAAGCAGGTATAATTCTTCGATGTATTTTGGATTGACCTGATAGAATTCCTCAATTGTTTGTTTTTTCATGAGTCATTTCGTTTCGTTAATAGGCTTTATTCCAAGATGGTTTTTATGAGAAAAAATTTAAGATTTTGGAGTCAATCTAGGCATCAAAATCGCCGCATCCCCAAAGGGCTGCAAGATTTTGGTAACGACGAGTGAATTCAGAAGATTAATTTTTGCCATACAAATTATTTTGGAATAAAGCCTAATAGCCGAATTCCACCCCAAATTGCAGGAATAAGGGTAATGACCACCAATACCAGATAGAGTAGGAAAAAATTTTGTTGAATAATTGGAATGTCACCAAAGAAGTAGCCCAATAGTACAAATAAACCAATCCATACAACAGCTCCAATGACGGTATCTTTGAAAAAGAGCTTTTTATCCATTTTGCCCATTCCTGCAAAAAAAGGAGCAAAAGTGCGGACAATGGGAAAAAAGCGACCAATGATAAGTGCTTTGCCACCGTGTTTCTCAAAAAACTGATGGGTCTTTTCAAAATGGGCCTTGCGAAATAGCTTGCCAGTAGCTAGCAGTCGATTGCCAAAATATAACCCCGTGTAATAATTCAGAATATATCCAGCAATAGCCGCAAAAAGTAAAAGCCCTAAAATAATCCAGATGTTTAATACCCCTGTGGCTGCCACGATGCCCACTGCCAACAGTAAACCATCGCCGGGCAAAAAAGAAAATAAAAGAATACCTGATTCTGAAAAAACAATGAGAAACAAAAGCAGGTAGGTTAATTTTATGTGATTGCCTGCCTGCTCAATCAAATATTCATCAGTATGCATTAGAAAGTCCCAAAAACTGTCCATTGGTGATTCATTTTAAATTTTACTGATTTGTCGAATCATTTGGTTTGTAAAACCCCATTCATTGTCATACCACATCATAACTTTACCCAGATCCTCATCTACTACCCGTGTCATTTCTAAATCCACAATGCAGGCATAAGGACTTTTAATAATGTCAGAAGAAACAAGGGGTTCGGTCGTCGTTGCTAATACTTCACGGTATCTTTCTGTCTTAGACTCCTCGATCAATATTTGATTGATTTCCTCAAGGGTAACAGCTCTCTTGCTCACAAATGTTACATCAGAAATGGAACCTACTTGAACGGGTACCCTGACCGCTACTCCATCAAATTTATTGACAAACTGGGGAAGTACCAAAGAAGTAGCTATAGCTGCCCCTGTAGCTGCAGGTGCCAGGTTTTGTGCAGCACTGCGCCCCATTCGAAGTTCTTTTTTGGAAGGAGCATCAATCAAGGATTGAGAGGCAGTATAGGCATGTATGGTGTTTAAAATGGCTTTCTCAATACCTATTCTCCTATCCAAGATCTCAATGACTGGGCTAATATTATTAGTAGTACAACTGGCACAGGAAAAAACCCTGACTTTTCCATCTAGGGTATTGACCCCATGAACAACAGTTGGAGCATCCTTGGTTGGACCAGAAATAACTACGGTTTTGGCTCCAGCCTGAAGGTGTTTCTCTGCATCTTTTTGATTGGTAAATAGACCAGTACTTTCTATTACAATATCAATATCCAACTCATCCCAGGGTAAATTGCCTGGGTCTCTATCAGTTAAATAACGAATAGAATGATGATTGACCAATAATTGATTTTGTTCTATGTGTACTTCTTTTTCATATTTCCCGTAAACACTGTCATATTTCAAAAGATAAGCAGCATTTTCAATAGACATCAAATCGTTGACAGCGATAATTTCCATGCCCTGGGTTTCCATGATTATTTTTAAAGCGGCTCGACCTATCCGCCCAAATCCATTAATTGCAATTCTTTTCATCTTAATAAATGGTTCTTTGACAAATTTCGTAATGTAGAGTCAGCGGAAAATCAAATTCAAGGCTACTATCGGACGCTTTTGATTTTTATTTTCCACTGACCACCGCTTGCCCCGAATTTCGGAGAAATTTGTCAAAGAAGGTAATAAATTAAAGGTGCAGCCTCTTTGTTGCTCTGCAATTTCAATCCGAGTGGCAAATGAGCCAATCGTTAGTTTGATTCTTATGCTTTTGAGCAAGGAGGCTGCATGTAATGAAGGTTAGAATTTAGATCGGCATGAAGACTGAATTTTTAAATTAGGTCACAGTTTTGTTTTTGATAGTGACCAAAAGTTTAATTTCAGTCCTCTATAGGATAATATACACTTGTTACCAAATAAGAATTTGGTGCATATCAGACTTTATCAAATCTTTTAAAAAAATGAAAGCTAACCTACGCTGGATTATCGCTTTGGGAATCATACTAACTCTGAACGTAGACAACAATAAGGGGCAGGAAATCAAGATCAAAGAATCTCCGCTCCTATCTTCTGACTTGCCGCTTCAAATGCCTGATGAGTTTGTTTTTCCATTGCGGAATCTTGTTGACAGTAGTTTGCAGCAAAATTTGTTGAACAAACTCAATTCCAATCCAAAATGGCGCAGGCTCATTCATCAAAAAAGGATGGCTGTTGGCCTGGTCAATTTACAAAACCCATATGCTGTCAAATTTGCCCGAATCAATGGCAATGAAATGATGTATGCTGCCAGCCTTCCAAAAATAGCTATTCTTTTGGCCTCAATGGATGCACTGGAAAAAGGAGAATTGAAAGAGACCACGACAATCAAAAATGATTTAAACGCGATGATTTGTCACTCTAATAATGCGGCTTCTACCAGAATGATAGACTTGTTAGGCTATGAAAAAATCGAAAATGTACTCACAGATCCGCAGTATGAATTTTATGATGAAGACTATGGTGGTGGGCTATGGGTAGGTAAACGATATGCTGCTTCGGGCGATCGGAACCCAGATCCCATTATGGGCTTGAGTCATGCTGCCACTGTCTCTCAGGTTTGTCGATTCTATTATCTACTAACGCTGGGCAAACTTGTGAGCTATGAGCGTTCCAAACAAATGCTTCAAATCATGGATGATCCTGCATTACATCACAAATTTGTCTATACCCTCGACCGAATTGCGCCAAAAGCCAAGGTCTATCGCAAATCCGGCTCCTGGAGAGATTTCCATTCTGATTCTATATTGGTTTGGGGAAAGGATGCCAGCCGTCGCTATATTTTAGTAGCTTTGACCCAAGATCCGGAAGGGGAAAAAATCATTCGGAATTTGGTAAAAGCTGCTGAGGAAGTTTTAAATATCAAAGCGTAAAATAATGATGGGTGATGATTGATGATTGCTCAATTCTAAAACGATTCGAAACAAAAAATAATCTTCTAATTGAAGACCGCATTTCAGACAATACTTAGAAACACTTTTGATATTCGAGAAGGGGAGACCCAAAGGGCTGTACTCATGCAGCTCCTTATTTTTCTAATCATTTCTACCTTACTCATCGTAAAGCCTACTGTAAATGGTCTATTCCTGTCCGAAATTGGGGTAGAACGTTTGCCACTTGCCTTCTTACTGGTTGCCCTTTTTGCGACGATTTTATCTACCATATATGCTCGTTTTTTAGGAAGGGCATCCCTGAATCAAATTATACTTACTACACTGGTTATTTCCATTTTGCTCTTTATCTGTTTTGGAGCATTGTTACAATTCAATCTTGTAGGCGGCTGGATTTTGTATGCTTTTTATGTTTGGGTAGCTATTTTTGGAGTGTTAATGGCTTCCCAATTTTGGGTTTTGGCAAATGTGGTCTTTAATGTACGGGAAGCTAAGCGATTGTTTGGCTTTATTGGTGCAGGAGCCATCGCTGGAGGTATTTTTGGTGGTTATTTTACTACCCTCACGGCAGAATGGATTGGTAGTGAGCAACTGCCCTTTGTAGGTGCCTTATTTCTATCTTTATGTATTCCATTGACTATTTATCTTTGGAATAAAAATGTACTGAGTACTCAAACTACATTTCAACGACGGAAAAAAATTGCGAAAACAGCGCATCCCTTTCAACTCATTCGCAAATCTCCACATCTCACTTTTTTGGCTGGCATTATTGGGCTTAGCGTAATCGTTGCAAAGCTCGTAGATTATCAATTTAGTGCAATTGCATCTTCCAGGATAAGTGACCCGGATGAGTTAACTGCCTTTTTTGGATTCTGGTTTTCCAATTTCAATGTGCTTTCCCTTGTTGTCCAGCTAATACTGACCCGTAGAATTGTGGGCATGTTGGGGGTAGGATCTTCGCTTTTTTTCTTACCGCTTGGCATTCTTGTTGGAGCGCTGCTAGTCTTTTTTATTCCTGAACTATGGGCAGCGATTTTTATTAAAATGAGCGACGGCAGCCTCAAACAATCCATTAATAAAGCTGCTGTAGAATTATTGTCATTACCTGTTCCAACAGAAATAAAAAAACAAACCAAAACATATATTGATGTAGTGGTAGATAGCGTCGCAACCGGCTTCAGCGGTCTGATTTTGATATTTTTGGTAAAAGGTCTGGACCTTTCTACCAGTTCCATTAGTCTGATGGTTGTAGCGTTTATTCTATTGTGGCTCTTCTTGGTGTTCAAGGTTCGGAAGTCTTATTTACAATCCTTTAGGTTGCACATTCAAAAAGTCCATCAAAATGGAAGTGGAGCACTTGATTTGACGAATGAGTCGGTCATTAAAGATTTGAAGCAGGTATTGGAAATTGGCTCTGAGAACCAGATTTTGTATGTGCTTAATAAGCTAAAATTGCAGCCGGACAATCGTTTTGCAGAAAGCTTTCTTAAGTTGCTGCTACATCCGTCCGATGCCATAAAGGAAGAATCAATTCGAAATCTCTATTTTTTAAAAAATGAAAATTGTCTTGAGGCAATTAGATCATTTACCCATTATCCTTCCCAGAAAGTAAAAGTTGCAGCTTTTGATTATTTAATCAGTCGTTCAGAAGGTGAAGTGATGAAGGTGATGGAAATTTATTTGAATGATGAAGATGATAAAATCAAGTTGGCTGCATTGGTTAGTTTGGCAGAAGAAAGCCGTGATAATCCTGTATTAAAAGAAAAATTTGATCTGGAAAATAGACTTCGAACCGCTTACTATGATTTGGGGAAAATTACAGATTCAGCGTTTTTAATATTTCATAAAAAAGGCTTGCTCAAAGCTTTGGGCTTGGCCAAGATACCTGGCTTTTTTCCTTTCATCGAACAATTCTTTACTGATGACAATCTTGCTGTACGCAAAGCTGCAATTATAGCAGCGGGGGATACCTTACATCCTCATTTTATTCCACAAATAATTCAGTTTTTGGCAGAAGATTCCATCTCAGACGCTGCTAAAGAAGCCCTTCAAAAATATGGGGTGGAAATCGTTCAGGTACTTTCAAAATATGTAAATGGTCTGGAAACCAAAGTAGCTATTTTAAAACATATTCCTTCAGTACTGGAACATTTTGGCACACAGGCAGCTGCTGATCTTTTATTTGAATTATTAAAAAACAAAAGTACCAGAGTTCGATTGGCTGCACTTCGTTCTCTCAATCACTTAAAAAGCCATTTTGGATATTTGAACTTTTATGAAAAAGAAATCGTGCCACATTTATTTAAGGAAGCTCAATTGTTTCAAGACACGCTTTCAATACTTTATGTCCAAATGAATGTATCTCCGGAAAAGTCAACAAAAACCCAACAAACCAGACAATATCTGATTCAACTATTGGAAAAAAAACTAGACAACAATTTGGAGCGTATATTTCGACTTTTGGGTTTAAAATATCCACCTGATGAAGTCATATCCATTTATGAAAGTATTCAGGGTCAAGGTTCTGACCTTAGAGCCAATGCCCTGGAATATTTGGATAATATCCTGGAGGCTGGTCTCAAAAAAATCCTAATCCCGCTTGTAGAAACAGCCTTATTGGATAATGTTTCAGCGGAAGCTATTCGGGAATTAAACATCAAAATTCCAGGTGAAGAAGAATGTTATCAATTGTTACTTTCCCAGGGAGATGAAGAAGTGAAAATAGCTGTTCAAAAATTGTTGAAGTTGTTAGAAGAATTCTATAATTAAATCAAGCATGAAAAAATAAAATTATTCAAAGCTTCGCCTATCCGTTAAAAGTAGCGGTAGCGAATAAAATTGACAGATTAATTATAGAATTCTTCTTATATCCTTCTGTATGAAAAATTTAAAAGTCGTTTTCAAAGCTATGCTGCTTCTCGGTCTTATTTATTTGCTAATCAGCAAATTTTGGAATGAGATACCCTTTCCACATGCGGTGTATCTGGTTGCCAACTATGTTGTTTTTCTACTCGCAGCCAATCTTACTGTTGATTTATTGTCCTGGGTTTATCGAAGAAGGAAACAATATCCTTCAAACAAAAAAGATAATGTCTTAACAGGTTTGGAAAACCTCTATTATCTCACGGTCACTGGTGCTACAATCATGGCTATTTTAGGGTTTTGGAATATTGATATCAGGACTTTATTCACTACTTTGAGTATTGTTGCTGCTGCTATTGCCATCATTTCCAAAGATTATCTGGCGGAAATTATCAGCGGCATTATTATCAGTTTTTCCAATATCCTAAGCATTGATGATTATGTAAAAATAGGGGAGTACAAGGGAAAGATTTTAGATATTACCCTGACAAAAATTGCCTTGTTGAATGAGGATGATGACGTTGTCTTTTTACCAAACAATAAAGTCTTTTTAGGAGAAATTATCAATTTCACCAAAAGGGCGATTAGAAAAGTGAACATTGATTTTGAGATGGATATGAAATTTTTGAAAACCATCGAAGAGTTGGAAACCAATTTGGTAGATTGTTTAAATGATTATCATTCTTACATTGAACCAGATTCTTTCAACTTGAAAATTGTTACCATCAACAAAGAGAGCCTGTTTTTAAAATTTCAATTCAAGCTGCATGAGATTGACAGGGATATTGAGAGAGAAGTCAGAAGGAAAACGGTGCGAAGGGTGGTGAATTATATTAAAGAGACTAAGGTTTTGCCAGATGATTCTTCCAATTAATCACCCCTTTTCGCTATCCTGGCAGCAACAAATTCAAATCTATTTTCCAGCCCACTTCTTCATAAGCATTTTCTTTGAAGACCAACAAAGGCAAGCGAATTTTGCGTGCCACTTCTTTCGTTCTACCCCTATCCATGATTTTTTCCCACATTCCTCGCTTGCGAGAAAGCATTACAAGCATGCCCGCGTTTTCTTCTTTTAGATAATTATTAATGGCATTTACTAATTGACCATTCAAAACATCAAATTCATTAAATACTTTACTCGTCAAAGCCTTTTTTAACATATTCATGTTGATTCTTGCTCGTACCAAATCTTCACCTTCTTCTACAACATGGAGGCAATCAATTTCAGCATTGAAAACTTTAGCCATTTTTTTCAAATAGGTCAGCGCTCCAATATCTCTAAATGCGAAGTCGGTTGCATAAACGATTTTGTGAAACCAACGATATTTCCAACCTGCTGGAATCAACAATACTGGCGCATCTGCATCACTTAAAACATCTGTCGAAACAGAACCAAATACTTTTTCCAGGGCGTTTGTTTTTCCCGTCATGCCCATTACAATTAGATCCGCTTCTTGTTGCTGAGCAACATTTTTGATGACTTCTCCCGGGAATCCGGTTTCTACCAAAAATTGCAATTCTACTCCATCATAGAAATCAGATTTGTATTTATTGACAAAGTCCACAAGCACATCCATGGCATGGTCAGCCAGCCCGGTTAAATTGCTCGAAGTCACCTTTACTTCTGGTTTGCCAATTGCGTGCAATACAATGACTTTTGCCTTAAATCGTCGAGCGAGTTCAAGTGAATAATGAAATACTTCAGGTGCGTGGTCTGCAAATTCTGTCGGAAATAGTATTTTTTTCATGTTAGTTGACTCTTTTATATATTTAATTAGGTTCGAAGGATTGTTTCTGTTTTCGATAATTTATTATCAGAATTCCAGCGGTTAATAATAAAAGAACACAAAAGGTCCAGACAGGCATTTTATTTCCATTGATAAAGATTGGAAATATGGGGAAGGCCTGACCAAATCCATTGAATAGTTGATGATGAATATGGACATAAAAAAGACTTCTGGACGTTTTGATATAGATCCATCCCAGAATAAAGGTTAGCGCAATTACAAAACAAGTAAACTCCACCAAGCCATAGCCAGCTTGATGTCCACCGGGGTATAAAAACAAAGGAATGTGAAAGAGCCACCAAATCGGAATCAAAATTAAACAAGCCTTGGTAAAATTGTATTTTTCCAATAGGCGGTCAAATACGATACCTCGCCAAACGAGTTCTTCGGTGTTTATAATTAAATACATCAGAAAAATCATAAGCCCATTGGTCAGGATGGTTGTTGGATCAAAAGCTTCTGGCCAAGGACTATTAGATAGATTGAATCCAATAATTGAACTCAACAGGCTTATCAAAATGGGTAATAAGATAGTTATCGCAATTACAGTTGGTCTAGCCTTAAACCTCAACAATCTTTTGAAAAATTGCTTTAATCCTTCCTTGCCTTGAACCTTGCCAATGAAAAATATAGCTCCGATCAAGGGTCCCAGGGTCATCAAAATATCCAACTTTTTAAAAGCCGACGAGATTTCAATCCCATAAGCAATCATAAGACTTGGCATAACGCCAATCCATGAAATGCAAAAAACAACGATGATTAAAAGTCTAAGATTTATTTTTTTCATTGCTAACTTTTTACACACTACTATTTATTCACAAAACTAATGGTTATATAACCTTCTCCAGACTTTTTATCGAAAGTGCAATTTGCAATTTTTCCCTTGCCTAATGAAAGGGTTTGAGATTTCCCGTTGAAGGGATTTAAATAAATAGGTTGAGTCTCAAATTTTTGCAAATTATCGCCCTCTTTAGTCAAATCGAGCATTCCGAAATAAGTCGTCGTTTTTAATTCGCTGAACATGGCAGTAAATCCAAAAAGGTCGCTATTGTCCTTCCTCCGAATGCGCTCAATCGGGCGATTGAAATAATAGGCAATAATTAAATCATCATTGTTTAATATGGCTTGGTTGTCAATAAATTCAGGCTCTTTCGGAATGGAAAAAACGTTTTGAATACTGTCTGATTTTTCGTCAAATTCCAATATCACAAAATCCATTAGCGAAAGTCCTGTATAGGGTTCGTTTTCCAAAGCCCCCACCAATACTGAGGTTCCCGTTAAAGTTTTCCCGAAAAACTCTGCTAAAACGAGGTATTTTTCGCCTTTTTTACTCACCGTATAAGTTTGGATTTTTGCCTGGTCTACCTTCAACACTTTCAGTTTTTTTCTTAATTCACTCAAATCGACAATGCTTTCCCAGCTTTGACTTTTTTTAAAAATTAGATTGCCTTTGGCATCATATTTATTCAAAAAAATGCCGTTTGAATTATCAAAACTGATTTTTTTCCCTGAATTAAAATAGCTGCCCGAAATGACCACTGCCCCATTGTCTTCAATCAGGGGCATGGAAGGCATCAGAATTTGCTCATTGGAATGAAGTGGAATTTGGGCTTCCATTTTTCCCGTTTGACCATCCACGAAAAAGAGGTCATTACGATGGCTTTTCTTTTCGTTTATTTTACCTCGTCTTCCCGTAAAAATCAATCGGTTGGCATGGTAATCAAAATCTGTTAGAATCAAATGTTCATTTTCAAAGCCGAAAAACGATTCCCAGAGAATGTCCATCTTATGATTTATTCGATAGACGATAAGCCCCTCTTTTTTATCCCGTCCGTTTTCTGTTATAATAAAATTGCCATTTTCGGCAGGGTAGATTTGTCGGTCGCATTGAATATCCGCTTCCTTTTGTTTATCCAAACGGTTTTCAAAAACCAATGCTCCCGATGTATCAAAAACATAGAAAAAAAGTTTATTGATAGGGATAGTGCCTCGAAATAATCGAAATTCCGCCAAATAATATTCGCCATTGAAAACACATTGAGCCAAAGTCATATCTGAGGGCATTTCAATAGGATGCTGGACAATCGGCTTCAAACCTTCGTCGACAATGGTGAGAATCGTATTCTTTTTTTGCCGTTTTAAAAAACACAAACCACCTCCTCCTTTAACGGATTGAAGGCTGGGGCGGCTGAGAAAATCCGCATGAATTGTTAAATCACTACTTTGGGCAATGATATTTTCCGTTGTAAAAAAAAAGGAAGTCAAAGCAATGATAATAAATATTGTTTTCATGGTTTGAAAGTTTGAAAAACATCAGATTTAATAGGTCAACCTAAGTAGTTATGCAAAATCAACTTTGCAAAAATACTGCGACATCGCGCCTGCGGCGCCCGTCGCAGTCTTGGAGGTTTGGAGGGAGGCAGATCATAAAAAACTGATTTTTTTTATGATCTGCCTCCCTCCAAAAACCACCTTGCACTGCAGCGAGCCGCTTTGCGGCAATGCTGCAGTGAACTATCAAAATAATTTTGCGCACTTACTTAATTCTTCATCACCAATTTATCAATACTTCC
The DNA here is from genome assembly GCA_041941305.1 of Saprospiraceae bacterium. Classification (GTDB taxonomy): domain Bacteria; phylum Bacteroidota; class Bacteroidia; order Chitinophagales; family Saprospiraceae; genus JANSWP01. The sequence goes on along the minus strand of JBGTQJ010000003.1, from coordinate 60,203 downwards.
CGCCAAAGCATTATGGTCAATATTGGAATTCTTTTTCAGCACATTTGTCATTAAAGCCACGAGATAAACCCTACCGTCCGAACGTTCGATGATGGCTACGGAGTTCATAAAATTTTGAACATTGCCGCGATACTTCCCACAATCGGGCATGGTTTCGCGGTCGCATTTATAGAGACTGCCTGATTTGAAATAAACCGCTGCGTCCTTTATGGCGGCATTGGCCGCATATCGAATACGGCGGTCGGTCATGTACATCAGGCGTTTGATTTCAAGACTTGACTCGGGGTCAATTATATCACCACGTTCCAGTGCAACCATCCATTTCATCAATCCTCCGGGCGTACCGATGCTGCCTCCTTTACCGGGAATATAGCTTGTGGCACCTCTCGTAAACATTTGTCCCAAACGCCATTCATCATTGGTAATGCCGAGGTCGCGTAAGGGGTCATTGACGACAGAAACGGCAATATCGGCAAGTTGAGCTTTGGGAGTAGTTTTGAAATAGTTTTCTGCTTCCTCAAAGGTCAAAGTCAGGTATTTTTGACCGAAAACACGCATTAGAATCGCTTCTCGCCACACGATACTTGCTGCACCGTTATTGCTTACAGAAAGCGCATGATCAGCCCATTCGTACAATGAAAAAATATCAGTTTCATTGACCTGCCGCTTGAAAAATTTCTTTGTTTCCGGGTCATAAAACGGAACGGTGTGTTCGTCATAAACTGCCCATTTACCGCCTTGCACCATTCGGGTTTTCAGTAAAGCCCGTCTTTGTTCAAACGAATCAGGAAACAAGCTTTGCAATTCGCAAAACAATCCCCCAATAACTGCCAATTTGCCTACACTTCCTGGCTGAAAGCCTCTATTTTCTTGTCTTTTGGCATAGCGAATTGGTTTATCCGGGCTAATGTCCAATACCGAAATGGAATAACTTTCATGTAGATTTGGAAAAAGGATATTCAAGGATTTTTGCAATTGTGCATCTACTTCAGGCAGGCTTCTCAGGCTGTCACCTTTCGCTGTTCCGTACAAATTCAGTTTGATTTCTTTAATAGATTTTTGAGCGCCCTTGATGAGGTCACTCTTTTTAGTTGTATCCTTTTGCATCAATTCCAGACGTAGCAAGCGCCGGATGCCAGTTAGAACATACCCATCAATTGGATAGGCGAGTACTTCGAAAGTAAAACTGAAAAGAATCAGGAAAACCAAAAGGAAAGATTTGAAAGTCATGGCTGAATTTTTGAAGCAAGGAGTAGTAAGAAATTCAATTCTCTGACCTTGGAGGGATTGAGTCAATCAAATAGGAACATCCCGAATTTTTGTAATTTTATTTAATTCTAAAATTCGGGAAAACTCCTGTTTGTTTGATCACCCAAGGTCAGAGAAAGAGAAATTATAGGGAGGCAGTAGTTTTGAAGGTTTTTCAAAGAAAGTTTGTCAAAACTACTGCTTCCAAAAAATAATACTAGCCTTATTTAGGCAAATTATTTGGGTTCAACAAATCGTAAAACTGATTCAATTTTGGCAAAATGATGATTCTGGTGCGGCGGTTGGTTGCTCGTCCTTCAGCGGTGTCATTGCTTGCCAAAATGTTGTATTCGCCCCTCCCGGCAGCTACCAGGCGATTTGGGTTGACATTATAAGTGTTTTGAAGCACTCTAACAACAGAAGTTGCTCTTTTCACACTCAAATCCCAATTGTCATCCATGCAAGTGCTTTTAATGGGCACATTGTCGGTATAGCCTTCGACCATCACTTCGAGATCGGGTCTGGACTCTATGATTTTGGCAATTTTTCCCAATACCTCATTGGCTCTTGGAGTGATTTTGGCACTGCCACTTTCGTAAAGCATCTTGTCCGACAAATTGATGAACACAACTGTCTTATCCACTTTTACTTCTACGTCTTTGTCCTCGATGCCGTCTTTTAAAACACTTTTCAAATTAAAAGCCAGAGCAAGATTGATAGAATCCGCTTTGGATTTTGCTGCTTGCAATAGTTGAATGTATTTGTCTTTTCTTTCCAATTGCCCAAGTGTTTCTTTTATGTTTTGGTTGGCAGACTGTGATAGTACGGTCAAATCTCCAACCTGGGTCAATTGTTTGTCTCTTTGTTTTTTGACATCTTCCAATTGTGCTTTCAAGTCTGCCATTTGCTCTTGCCTATGGCTCAGTGTATTTTGAGTCGTCTTTAATTCAGTTCGCAATCGCGCTCTGTCTTCGTCACAGACATCTAAGCGATTCATGTAGTCGCTCAGGTCTTCTCCACATTTTCCCAATTGTTGATTGGCAAGATTGAGTTCATTTTGAAGACCTGACTGCATTTCCATAAATTTTTTGTTGCTCACGCAAGAGGAAATGCAAATGATAAAAGTCAAAAAGAAAACAATTTGAAATTTTAGATTCATATTAAGATGATTACTTAAAAGTCATTTTGGAAAAAAAAGAAGGCGTTTTCTCAAACGCCTTCCAATATCCCGTGTAATAAACAATCCGTATTAGAAACCAAAGCCCGCTGTCAGGGCAATGCTTCTATGGTTTACTTTTTCTGGTTTTGGCTTTAGATCCTCAGCGTATTTGTATCGGTCATTCAAGTCCAAAGTATATCTGGCATCCAATAAGAGTTGGTGTTTGCCAAGCGGAAATTCGAGACTTAGTCCGCCAACGAGTCCATAGTCCCATCTAACGTCTTTGGTATTGTTGAATTCAAATTCTTCATCCCATTTCAGGTCTTCTTTGTATTTTCCTTCGATGGGTTCTTCTCCTTCTACCGTTATTCGGACATTCTCGCCAATGAATTTGCCATTCAGGGCATAACCGGCACTAGGACCTAAAAATGGACGAATGCCCATTTTTTCGTTTCCGATGCGATAGCCCAGTAAAAGAGGGACTTCCAGGTAATTGTAGCGATAAATCATAGTGACTTCCTGAGCTACAATCCCGTTTCCAATGCCTTCCAGTTGCATTCCTTTTTGAATGAAATGCAACTCTGGTTGAAAAGACCATGTACCCATTGGTACATTCATGAAAGCTGCTACATTCAAGCCTGTCATACTTTTTTCTTCCAGGCTGAAAATAGCAGGATACACAAAAGGACTGTGGTTGAATTCGGCAATGTTGACACCGCCGCGTAGTCCAAACGTGCTTTGCCCAAATGCACTAAATGACACAAGAGCAGCAAGCAGCGTCCACCAGATTTTCTGAGAAATTCTCATGTTTACAAGAATTTAAATTGTGAGAAGCTGTTAAATTTTAAGTTTTTTCATATATGAGATGTATTTTATTGACAGGCGAGGCGCCAAAAGCGGAGTTTAGCAGCGCTAAATGAGCATTTTGGTAACGAAGCATGGCGAAAAAATAGCCTCATAGGTGGAAATAGTTAAATTTTAATAGCTTCTGGAATAATTCAATGAACACTGGACTTTATTCGGTTGAGGGTCAACAGCGGACGGTTGACAGCTTCCCAAACAATATCTTTTCGAATAAAGTCTACTGAATTCGAAAAATCATCATCATCATTTTTCGAATTTTATAGAAAGACTGAAATTCAGCTTTTGGTCACTGATATATCCTTGATTTTTTTGGTTAAAAAAATCATAAAAAAAGGGCTGCGCACCTACGCAGCCCTCACTTCTGAAATCGGATTATTTAATTAAGGGTTTAGGCAAAAAATAACCCCTAAAAGCTGAACTAACTCAAAACAAAATTGGCAGTTCCCAAAAGCCCCATCTGGGAATAGATGGTGACTTGGTATTTGCCCGCCTTCATTTTGGAATCCATCATTTGTTGAAATTCCAGACGCTGGTTGCTTGCCAATTTTACCTCTTGTAGTTGTTGAGCTTCAATTTCAGCTATTTTTCCATTTGCCTCGATTCGTTTGTGAATTGGGTTGGCTACTTTCAAAGGCGTGCCAAATTCATCGCTGATAACCAGGTAAATGGTTTGTTGATTTTGGTGTTCAACTGGCACATTAGCCATATCAAAACTGATATTGATAGCTTTGACTTTTTTGGCATTTACGGTCTGTTTTCCAGATTTTTTACCAACCTGAATCTGAAAATTTGAAGCTTGTACACTTTCGGCTCGCAGTTGAGCAATGGATGCTTCCAAATATTCGTTTTTCAAATCCAGGTTTACGGTACGCTCTATCAATTCAGTATTTTCAGCTTGCATTTCATCAAAGTTGTCTTCCAATTCAGCATTGTGAACCAATAGCGCTTCATTTTCTTCTTGTAATTGAGCGACCAGGCTTTCTGTTTGATTTTTCAGTTGGCGCAATTGCTCAATTTCCTGTTTCAATGTAGCTACATCCTCCGTTTGCTTTTTGCGGATTTGGGCAGTCATTGCTATTTGATCTTGCGCTTGCTCAAGCAAATCAGACAGCGAATCAGCACGAGTGGTTTCGCTATCAAAAGCCAATTGAAGGCTTTCTAATTCCTCTAACAAGTTTGCTTTTTCTTCCAAAAGCAAATCTACTTGCATTCCAAGTTGCTCATTTTGAGCTTCCAAAGTGTTTTGCCGGGTCACCATAAAAATACCGGCGGCTATCACAGCGATTAATGAAGCCGCTGCAATAATGGTGGTTTTTCTGTTCATTTTAAATTTAAAAATGTTTAGGAATTTCGAAAATAATAATCTTCGTATCTGACTTGTTCTTTTTTCATTTAGCGGCGTTTGCCAAGGGCACTCCTTTGGAGAAAAATTTTAACCGTAGCGCTGCTATGCTGAAAATTTTTGCCTTGTTAAATAAAAAAACAACTTCGCCAATTTGCGTAGGTTATTAATTGCGAAACCCCTTAGTAGAATTTATTCGAAAAGATTTTGTAAGGGAAGCCGTCTACCGTCTACCTTTTATCGTCAACGAATAAAGTCTAGCGAATTTGTGCCGCTTCCAACCCTTGTTGGAATTTTTGGCGACGCAAAAGTATAGAGGCGATTCTGTAGAAATTCTGAAATTTTAAAGCATTCTGAAAAAATATTTTTTCACTATTTTTTTGTCTAATCCTTCTGATTTGGCGCTAATTGATTTGGTTTCCTGACAAAAGTTGTGGATAGATAGCGAAGTCGGTAGGGTCGCGGATTGACTAGTTATTCTTGGCGGCAAAACCGCCAAGGAAATCTTTATTCAATCACTTTTAGGAGTGTAGCTATCGGATACCTCCAAAGGTATCCGATACCTACACCCAGTAAATAAGTACCTTTTGCACCAATAAGAAAAACCTTTGCACCAATAGGAATAACATGTTTAGGCTGTCTGTCACAGTTTTGTAAAGCAAACACATTTTCTATCTCACCAAAACTTTTGTTTTATGAAACAGTCAATTTTACTTTTCATTTTTTTCTTGTTTTGTCTTTTTGCCCATGCTCAAATCTATGTCAATCATGCTGCCATCGGTGCAAATAATGGCACCTCCTGGACAGATGCTTACAATGACCTTCAAGATGCCTTGACCCATTCGAATGCAGGCGATGAAATCCAGGTTGCCCAGGGAATATACACGCCCGGCAGCACGCCCACCGCTACTTTTCGGATTGACAAATACCTCCACCTGCTCGGTGGCTATGATGCGAGTACTGGTAGTAGAAACCCCGAAATATATGAAACCATCCTTTCCGGTGATGTGAATGGGGATGATATTCCCAATGACTTCACCATGAACCGTTCGGACAATGTGGAGACGGTGGTGACAGTAAGAAACAATGTCTCAGATGTGGCAGTGTTGGATGGCTTGACAATCAGCAACGGACATGCGGATGGATCTATTTCCACTGAGGAAACGCGTGGCGGTGGTCTATATTCCGCCAGATCTGTCACGGTGGAGCATTGTTTGTTCACCCAGAATTTCGCAGACCTTAGTGGAGGAGGAGCCTATCTCTTCGCTGGGTCTTCGACCGATGGGATTACAGTGGAAATAAACAATTGCAAGTTTGAAAAAAACTGGGCTGGTGCAAATGAGGGAGGTGGAGGGTTGTTCCTTGATACGTGGGGGCAAAATTCCACCTTCACCGTCACCAACTGTGCATTCAATGAAAATGAGGCAGCATTGTATGGAGGCGGGGCAAGAGTGTGGGCGAGAAACAGTTCCAACAATGCCAACATTGTGATAGATGGTTGTACATTTCAACAAAATACAACTTCGAATGGTGGTGGTGGTCTGGATGCTACCCTGGTTGGAACCAACACTACCTTCACCATGACTAATTCTAATTTTTTTAAAAATACAACTTCCATTTGGAACGGCGGCGGTATGTCTTCTTCCCTGCGTGGAACAAACATTACCTACACATTAACTAATTCTGGCTTTTTTGGAAATACCGCTTCTGGTTTTGGAGGGGGTGCAGCTATCTATGGTCAAACAGATCCGGATGAGAGCAGCGGAAATGTAACTGTTTCTGATTGCATTTTTGAGGATAATACAGCTAAGTACGTTGCAGGGTTAGATATTGGAAGTTTACCGGGGGCAGGTTTTTTTACCTATGCAGTTTCCAATTGCAATTTTAATGGTAATCAGGCTTTGGATATTGGTGGAGCATTAGATTTATATGGGGAAGTTGCTGCTGAAATGACCGTTGAGCGTTGTACGCTAAGCGGCAACAGTGCGGGCATTTCCGGAGGGGGGATTTTGGTGGCTACCAGCCACCCGGATTTCAAAGCAACTTTTACTAATTGTGTTATTGAAAATAACAGCAGTCCTGCTGGGGCTGGAGTGGTCGCCTTTGATTTTACTGACCTCGGGATGACGCTTGCTGCCGATATTGTTTTTGAAAATTGTCTTATCACGGGCAATTCAGGAACAGACGGAAGCATCGGATTGAAACAAACCGGTAATGTCCAATTTCACAATTGCACCATTGCGGAAAATCCGGCAGGGGGTATTGTACTCGATTCCAACTCCGTAGTTACTTTGAAGAATACTATTTTATACAATCCCAGCTCGACGGAATACCAAGACCTTACCGGAACATCTTCCATTCATTCGCTTGGCGGAAATCTTTTGAGTGACAATTCCCTCCCTATGCCCCATGAAAATGATTTGGCGGAAGAAAATCCACATTTTGTCGGAATGAGTGATTTTTACCTGAGCGACAGCAGCCCTGCCGTTGACCAAGGGGTTGATTGCGGAAATCTGCCCGAATTTGATTTGGATGGTAATCCGAGAGTTGTCGGCTGTGTGGACATCGGCGCTTATGAAAATCCAAATTCGACCAATCCGCCTTGTCTCACCAATACAGGAGAAGTTTTGGCAAACAGATTATTGGAAATTTCTCCCAATCCCGCCACCGATTTTCTAAATGTTCAACTTCCTGGAGAATTTACACGTCCCTTCGAAGTCAGCTTATTTGATGCCCAAAGCAGATTAGTACGCCGACAAATAATGTCTCCAAATCAACCCATTGATTTGCAAAATTTGGTTGGCGGATTGTATTTGGTGAAAGCGGTTGTGGGAGACCGGGTTTATGCCGGGAAATTCCTGAAACACTGATTCAAATAACATTAAATCTAATTGGCTTTTCAAGCGACCCGAATTTTCAGGTTGTTTGAAAGGTAAATTCTCAACGTAAATTCTTACCAACTATGAAAGGGATTTTTATCTCCTGTTTCTTTTTTCTTTTTTCATGTTTATTCTTCGAAATTTCGGCACAGATATATGTCAATCATTCGGCAAACGGTGGAAACAACGGCACCTCGTGGACAGATGCTTACACTAAACTTCAAGATGCACTGACCAATGCTGATGCCGACGATGAAATCCGAGTCGCGCAGGGAACTTATACGCCCGGCGATACGCCCGCCGCTACCTTTTTGATTGACAAAAACCTCCACCTGTTTGGTGGTTATGATGCGAGTACCAATAGTCGTGACCCCGAACTGTATGAAACCATCCTTTCCGGCGATTTGAACGGCGATGATGTGGACGATGATTTTGTGAACTTCAAATCGGATAATGCGCATACGGTGGTCAGGATTACTTCTTCCACGACGGATGCAACTTTACTGGATGGATTTACCATACAGGGTGGTCATGCGGATGGGGTCGGGCCGACCGACGAGAATGGCGGCGGCATCTATTCCGATGGCACACCTACTATTCGCAATTGCACCTTCGAGCAGAATTACGCGCTGGTATGGGGCGGCGGGATTGCTCAATTCGACTACTCCGGTTCAACATTTATTCTTGAACATTGTCATTTCAACAACAACAACTCGGGTGAAACAGGGATGGCTTTAGTTATCCTTGAATCTTTATTTGATATCCAGGCCTGTACGTTTACAGGAAACATAGACCTTGTTGGTTCTCCTACAACCAAAACCCTTACCATCGGGGATCCGTATGGAGGAACGATCCGGAATTGTACGTTTGAAAATAATCGGTCCGCTCATACCCCCGGACTTTTTGTTTGGCGAAGAGAACCCAATGACCCGGGCGATGTATTGGTGGAAATATTGGATTGTGTATTTAACAATAACACTGCAACCGGTCCAATTGATAATATCGCCGTCGCTAACATGTATCTCGTAACGAATGGAACGAATTCGAGCTATGTCGTAAAGAGATGCACCTTTAACGGGAACAATAGTACCGTTGGAGGTGCCATTTCCCTAAATTATAATCCGGTTTCCACCAATGCAAGTATGCTGATTGACAGTTGTGAGTTTACAATGAATACTGCTCAAGTAAACTCGGGAGCGATTTATGCCCGATTGGGTGGTGATAACCTCAATTTGGAAATAAAGAACAGCCATTTTTTTCAAAATACAGTCGCTGACTCTCTTGGACATGGGACGGTTACTCTTTGGGGCATTGTTAGCGGGGGAAACGGGACAGCTGTTGTAGACAATTGTATTTTTGAAGAAAATGATAGTAAGCGTGGTGGGGCAATTTTGGTACGTGGTGCAAAAGATAATATTGATTTTCAGGTAAAGAATAGTGTTTTTAGTTCTAATGAAGCGATATCAGGCGGTGCTGTCGAAGTAGCCTGTAGTTCAAGTAACCTCCAAACCAATATAACCATTGAAGACTGTGCGTTCACTGATAACACAAGTACCACTGTCGGGGGTGCTTTAAACTTAACCGAAGGTTGTAATATCGTAAGCAGGATATCAAGATGCACCATTACCGGAAATGAAAGTCCCAAAGGTGGGGCTATTCATACCCAACATCAGGATGGAAGCGGAAGTACTGCTTTTTTAGAAAACAGCCTGATTGCCAATAACAGCAGTGATACTGCCGCCATTTTTTTAGATTCCTATGACCTGACCCTTCTCAATAATACGATTGCCGATAACAACTCAAATAGCATAGAAATCGCCAATCAAAGTTCCCTTACCTTACAAAACACCATCCTCTTTAATCCCGACTTTACTGACTTCGTTGATGTGACTGCCGATAATACCATCATCTCCAATGGCGGCAATCTTATTGGTGACGGCTCTTTTGCCGCTCATACCACCGGCGCTGATGTGCAAAACGGAAACCCGTTATTTTTGGAATCAGGGGATTTATGCGATTATTATCAACTCACTGAGTTAAGCCCGGCAGTCAACGGGGGTATGGATTGGATGAATGCTCCCGAATTTGATTTGTGTGGCAACAATCGCGTACAAGATGGCCAAATTGACATGGGGGCATTGGAGAGCCCGCATCCCACTTCGGCAAAAGAAGTCATTGTAGGAAAATTGCAGCTTTCGCCCAACCCGGCAACTGACTACCTGAATATTCATTTTCCTGAAAATATTTATGAACTTATTGAAATTAGCTTATTCGACCCCTCTGGGAAAATGATGCATCAGCAAACTATTTCCAATGGTCAAGCTATTGATTTAGAAGAATTGTCGCAAGGAATGTATTTAGTGATGGCAAGGATCGGTGAAAAATCCTATGTAGGAAGATTTGTGAAGCAGTAATTTTTTATTTGAGACCTTTCGCAAGTAGTAGGTATTGACTCTATGCGAAAGGTCTTTTTCACTTCAAAATCTTTTCAAAATGAAAATCAAAATTTTACCCTTCGTCCTGCTTCTTTCATTCATCAATTGGATGGACATATCGGCGCAATGCCATATCACATTGACCTCTCAGGGGCAGGTGGATAGTTTCAAATTGAACTATCCCAATTGCACTGAGATAGTTGACGACCTCATTGTTTCAGGAGAGGACATTACAAACATGGATTCCCTGATCGGTCTTTCTGCTATTGCAGATACCTTTATCATAGAAAAAAACCCTTCCTTAATTTCTTTGAAAGGGCTGGATAGCCTGAAAAAAGTCACCGGACTTTTTAGGATTTCAGAAAACGATTTGTTGCCGGACTTACATGGTCTGGAAAACCTTGATTCTGCCAAATCGTGTTTCATTATTTCTGATAATTTGGAGCTGACGTTCCTGACAGGACTGGAAAGCTTGTCCTATGCAGGTAAATGTATTCAGGTAATGGGGGTGGATAATATTTCTCAAAAAGGGTTTATTATAGAAAACAACTCAAGTCTCAGTTCTTTAAATGGGTTGAATAATTTGAAAAAGGTAGAAGGTTGTTTCATTATTAATGAAAATGCTTCCCTTACTTCTCTTGATGGTTTAGATAGTTTATCATCAATCGGTACTTGCAAAAGTGGTTCTCCCAACGCCTTCTCTTATAAAGGTTTTACAATTTCTAACAATAATGCATTAACTTCTTTAGATGATTTGGATAGCCTACAATCGATTGAGTATCTTTCTATTACCAATAATGATGCATTAACTTCTATCGTTGGTTTCGAAAACCTGTCTTTTGTATTTAAACTGGTTATTAGCGAGAATGACAATTTAATTTCATTATCTGATTTTCAAGTTCTCGATACAATAGTAGGATTGACTTTAGAAAATAATGCTATCCTGACCTCATTGGATGGAATTGGGGATATACATGCTATTGCAGGTGATGTACGTATAGCCGGAAATGCTTCATTGAAAACACTAACGGGAATAGAAAGTATAGACCGCATAGGAGGTGATCTTTTTATTGTAGGTAATGATTCACTAACATCTTTAAATGGAGTTAACAATATAGCGTATATAGGAGGTTGCCTTTCTATTCTGAACAATCCGGTACTTTCTTCACTAAACGCATTGGAGAACCTGGACACGGTTGGAGTATGTGGAGGTCCGTTTTTCCCGGCAAGAAAGCTTTGGATCAGGAATAATCCTTCTCTGACTTCCTTAAAAGGGTTGGACAATATCGAATTTCCCCAACAAGGTCTTATGATTATAGAGTATTGTCCAAACCTGTCTCAATGTGACGTTTCAAGCATTTGCAGTTATTTTGAAAATGGGGGGACTGGTACAATTTCCGAAAATGCAGTTGGCTGTAATTCCGTCACTGAAATCGAGGATGCTTGTCTTGTTCCTGTTCAGCATATTTTTGGAAATACTGCTATTGTTGTTTTTCCAAATCCTGTCAATGATTTTCTAAATTTTAATTTGGATGAACCCATCATGCAACCTCTTGAAATCAGCTTATTTGATGCCCAAGGCAAATTGGTGCGCCGAGAAATGACGTATTCCAATCAACCCATTGATGTGAGAAACTTGGTTGGCGGATTATATTTGGTGAAAATCAGGGTCGGGGAAGAATTATTGACGGGAAAGTTCGTGAAACAGTAAACTATCTGATTTACGTTTACTAAACTTTTAGAAGTGTATGTGTTTAGCGTCAAAGACTCAACACCCTTGCACACCCCTAACCCCTGAAGGGGAACCGCCTCCCGCCGGGAGCAAGGGAGCGGGAGGAAACTCCCCTTTAGGGGTTGGGGGTGAGTATAGGCAGATACGCTAAACAGATACTTAGAAGTTTAGTAAACGTAAGTTTCTGAAAACACAGAAGGGAAAGATTTTAAAAACCTTTCCCTTCTTCTTTTCCTTTTGCTAAATTTATCCAAACAACCAATCCGGTCTGGTGAGAAAATTTGCACAACATCAATTCTTTAAGATTCCTTTTTATTGCCAATTCGTTATTGGCTGGTTTTGTATTGGCACACCTTTTTTTGTTTTTTCCCAAAACCAATTCATCACTTTCTCGGAAAAATCTTGGGGAAATAACGGCGAAAACAGAGTCCATGTAGCCACAAAAGACACCCACGGGTTCATGTGGTTTGGCACCGACGACGGATTGGTCAGATGGGATGGTTTGGAATGGAAAAAATGGCAATACAATCCCGAAGATTCGACTTCCTTGCGCGCTTATGTTCTTTGGAGAGACTTTTTTTGGAATGAAAAAGAGCAAACTCTTTGGATACCGAACTCGGGTGCCCTGAGCATTTTTGACCCTGGCACGGAACGATTTACCCATTACGAGTCAGTTCCCGATGACTCGACTTCGTTGCCTCACCCAATTACGAACTGCATCTTCCGCGACCGTCAGGGCATTATTTGGATAGGCACGGGTGCCGGATTGACTCGGTTTACAGGCGATAAAGACAGCCGTAATTTTGAAACCGTCAAGGTTGACAAAAAGAACAAGGTTGTATTGGGCGAAATTTTTGAAGTTGCCCAAGACTTTCACAACGACAGCCTGCTTTGGTTGGGCACGCGAAGAGGCGGATTAATAAAATGGAATAAATACACCTCCGAGGGCAAAAGGTATAGTGAAGAAACGAAAGGAGTACCTGCGATGGTGCGTCAGGTGGCTTCTCTGCCTAACGGTTTAGTATATTTGAAAAGTTGGAATACGGGCAGGGTTTTGTTTGACCCAAAATCGGAAAAAGTCATTGAGGATTTTGCGGTGAAACAATTTCATGAAACCGGTTTTCGGAATCAAAGCATCAGATTGCTTCCTACCGTGAAAAATGAAGAACACATCTGGTTGAGACGAGGTGATCAGGGGCTTTATTTAATGAACTCGAAGGATTTCACTTTCCACTTTATTCGCAAAAAAAAGGGCATTGAGGGCAGAGGACTTTCGCTTAGGCCGCTTCTGGTCGAAGAAGACCATACGCTATGGATTGGTACACCCGAAGGGGTTTTTAAAGAGCGCATCCACCCGAATTTTGTCGAAAACTTTTTTTACCAATTTCCCGAAAATTGGCAAACGGTGTCTAATCCAAATTACAAAGTACCGCGGTGCGGGGGATTATTCAACAAAGGACTCAATCAATTGGTGTTGCCCGTTTTGGATAAAAAAGGGTTGTACGGTTTTGATTTGAATACCCGGGAACTGATTTACTTTTCCTATCCCAATTTACACGGCAAAAGTACCCTGAATTTATTTTCTCTTGACTTAATGAATGATAATCAGGGCTTGGCGGTCATCAATCACAGACTGTTTGAAATTCGGTTTGCCGAAAAATCATTGAGAGAGATTCCCTTGCCCATACAATCGCGATTGGTTCACACGGACCGCTTTGGAAGAATTTGGATTTTGTCAGATGACGATGCCTTATTTGAGTTTGATTTTGAATCAAAAGCCTTAAAAAAAGCGGATTGGGGAATGAATTTGAAATTTCCCCAACTGCCCCGGCGGCTTTTTTCAGATGCCAACGGCAATATATGGATTGATTTCCGAATGGATTTTATTTGGGTGTATGACCCTAAAACCCAAGAATTCCATCAATTCTCGGGCATGGAAGATTCCAACTTCCGACCAGCGGGTTTCGCAGAAGATGCATCAGGTTTGATTTATACCAATAATTATTATTTCAAAGGTTCTCATTTCGGTTTGATTGACCCTGAACATCCCGAACAGGGCATTCGGATTGTGGATTGGATGAAAGATATTGGAATTGCCATTGCACGGAATGACATTGAATTTGACATGAGAGGGCGTTTGTGGATGACGAGTTCGGCAGGGTTGGAGGTGATTGATTTTGAAAATAAGCGTTCGGTCGTCCTAAACGAATCGCACGGTGTCAGTACCTGGGACGGATTCACACAAGGCAATCCGTGTCAATACAGTTTCCTTACCAAATTGGGGGATGGAAAAATGGCAATCATTTATCCCGGTGGTTTTGGTTTCTTTCATCCTGATAGTTTATTGAAAATTCGGGAAGAATTGCTGAATTTTCCAAAACCCTATCTCACTTCCATCAACATAGGAGGACATCCTCTGACAATGGATTCGGCTGCCGTTTTCAAGAAACAACTGGTGTTGCCATTCGCACAAAATAATGTCTCGTTCAATTATTCGGCAATTGACCACAGCGATTATTATGCTTTGGAATTCATGCACCAATTGGAGGGACTAGAGGAGGATTGGATACCTTCCAAAAACAGGTATGCCTCTTATTCAAACCTTCAACCACGTGGGTATTTTTTCAAGGTCAAAGTATTAAGAGGTGATGAAATACCTGCCCCAGTCCTTTCTTTTTCTCTCAAAATACTTCCGCCCTGGTATCGCAGCTGGTGGGCTTGGTTGATTTGGCTTGGCTTGACGATTACTGGAATTTACAGTTTCTACAATTTTCAGCTCAATCGCCGCCTCGCCGAAGCAGAAGCATTTCGCCTCAAAGAACTCAACCGTGCCAAATCGCAACTTTACACCAACATCACCCACGAGTTTCGCACACCGCTCACGGTCATCCTCGGAATGGCTGAACAGATGAAGAAAGACCCAAAAAATTGGTTCAATGAAGGTTTGCGCCTCATTCGAAGAAATGGAAAACAACTGCTCAATCTGGTCAATCAAATGCTGGATTTATCTAGGTTGGAATCGGGAAATATGACCCTGAAATTGACCAATGGCGATGTTGTTTCTTTTCTAAAATACCTTACTGAATCATTTCATTCCTACGCCGACAGTAAGGACATTCGACTTCATTTTTCTAGTGATTTTAAAGCACTTGAGATGGATTTCGATGCGGAAAAATTGCAAAATGTCGTCATGAATTTGCTGTCCAATGCGGTGAAATTTACTCCTTCTGGTGGTGATGTTTATTTAGATTTGAGGAAAAATGCACATTTAGACGAAAGTGTTCAACTCATCATTAGAGACAATGGCATCGGCATTTCTGCCGAACATTTACCCTATATTTTTGACCGATTTTACCAGGTGGATTCTACTACCACGAGGCGTGGAGAAGGTACGGGAATTGGCTTGGCATTGACAAAAGAATTGGTCAATTTAATGGGCGGACAAATTGTGGTAGAAAGTCAAGTGGAAGAAGGAACCAAGTTCTCCATTTTTTTGCCTGTCACTCAAATCGCCAATAAATTGGAAGAAGAAAGAATTGAGGAATCTTTTAATTCATTGCAGCAAGTAGTTGAATTAGATAAAAAAATATTGTCTGCTGATCCAAAAGTTCATTCCAAACCCGTTGTATTATTGATTGAAGATAATTTGGATGTCACTCAATATTTGAGTTCTTTTCTTGCCGTCGATTATCAAATAATGACCGCTCAAAACGGTCAGGATGGAATAATAAAAGCGATTGATGAAATCCCCGATTTGATTGTCAGTGATGTGATGATGCCCGAAAAAGATGGCTTTGAAGTATGTGAAACCTTAAAAAAAGATGAACGAACCAGCCACATTCCCATCATTTTACTCACTGCCAAAACAGACCAACGCTCCAAACTCGAAGGATTGACCCAGGGGGCGGATGCCTATCTCGCCAAACCTTTCCACACAGAAGAACTGCTGGTGCGCATTGAAAACCTTATCGAATTGCGCCGAAAAATGCAGGCTCGATTCCAACAGGCTGAAGCCTTGTCCGAATTGGCGATAAATACTCATCCCACACCTGAAGAGCAATTTTTACAGAAAATGATTGCCATAGTGGAAGCCCACTTGTCTGATGAAAATTTTGGTCTACCTCAATTTTGCAAAAAAGCAGGTATGAGTCGTTCTCAACTATTCCGCAAACTCAAAGCATTGACGGGTGAATCCACCACTTATTTTGTTCGCTCCATTCGCCTGGCAAAAGCAAAGGAATTATTGCAAACCACAGATTTGACCGTTAGCGAAGTGGCTTTTGAGGTAGGTTTCGGCAATGTGAGTTTTTTTTCCAGGGTTTTTCGAGAAGCATTTGGAGTTTCGCCCAAAGAGAGCAGAGGCTGATTATAACTCCTCACTCACCCTCACCTTCTTGTTCCCATCTACCTTTGGCGAAATTTTCTCCAAGTAATTTGAGTTCAAGGCATTCTTGTTTTCTACAAAAGGTCGGATTTGGAAAAGCCAGATTTTATCTTCTTTAAAACCCAATTCGACATCGAAGGGACCATTATTATCGGCTGTGGTGGCTTTTGGAATTTCCTGGTGGATATTGTATGCCAACCATCGCAAATCATACTTGTTTTGAGCATTTAAAATAGGTTTGTGAAAAGTAGTACTCAACATTTTTGAACCACCTGATTCTGGTAATCTTCGATACATCGGCTCACGGGCAGGGGAGAGCAAACGATTTTCGCCACTGTGGTACAGCAAATAAGACTCCGCTGCCTGACCATCCACTGCACCTCCTGCGCCACGACTAAATGCAATCGTTATATCGCGCCCATCTGCTGTCGGAATACCTTTCGTAATGAGTACGCCCGAATATTCGACATCCACACTGGGGATAATCAAAATAGAAGGGTACACATTTTCGGGATTGAGGAGGTAACGTTGCCGCCATTTGAAACTTCTTTCAGTATAGGGGGAAGCCCAAACATCCTTGATTCCCTGAATAATTTTTGCTCTGTCAAGGACGTTAAATACGGTCAGGTTTAAGCCAGCACCCGTAAAGTCCTTGAGGTCTTCCATATTGGTATCACTTCGCAAAAAGACGGGAACCTCTCCAATTTTTTTCTCAAAAACATTTTCAAAACTTATGTCCAAATCTTTTACAAACTCAGGCAACAACTCTATTTTTTTAATGGCTTCTCGCAATATTGTCAATTGTTCCAAAGAATAGTTTTCGACCGCTTCTTCGGAACTACCATTATTTCGCATTTCGTTTGCTTTTTGGAAAACATCATTCAGAAAGTCCCAATAAGTGCCATTTTGCGTTGGCATTTTTTGATCCATGTGCTGCCGGAATATGCCAAATGGCAAGATAATCCCCTCCACGACATTTTCCGGAAACATCATTTTTAGTTGACCCAAATTTGCCGCCTTTGGACCGCAAATTTTACCAGATGAGGCTGCATTGACTTCCCGCATATTTAAAACCGACTTTTGATTCAAATCGATCTTCTCAATCGGAACGGAAATGCGGGCTTCACTGCGTTCCTTTTTTGCAAAAAGTGCTTTTTCCTCCTCCGTCATTTTTTCGGCAGTTTTCATAGAGACAGTGCCCCGGTTGGAAACTGCATAGAATACTTTTTTGCCGGAAAACCGTTTTAACCAAGACCTATTTTCAGCTGAAAGGACGGCATTTGGAATGCCCAGATTACGGGCTAGTAATTGAACATGAGAAACCATATTTCCTTCTGAAACTGTCAGAATGCCAGCTACGGGTTTCAAATCGTAAGGAGGGTATCGGAATACGTAAATTTTATCTTTTGATATTTCGACATCCTCCATATTATCGCCCACGACGACTAACTCACCAAAAGCAAGACCGGGATTCAAACCTCTAATGCTACTTTGATTGGGAATCGTCAAAACCTTATTGCTCAGATTGGCTTTTTTGCGAATAAAATTTCCTAATTGTCCAATGGAGTTGCCCAGGGAAAGCAAAACCGAACTCCGAATCCGATCGTCGAAAAATCCGTTTGCCTGCGGTTCAAACCCATTATACAAATTGACCACATCTTTGTAAACACCGTGTACCATACCTGTACCCCATTCAAGCAAACTTCGAGAACGATCGAGAAACAATTGTATTTCGGCGAGGGTTACTTCTTCTTTTTGAGAACCGCAAAGCACGCCGACTACTTCACTCCACTCCCATTCCTCAATCAAGCCTGTACCAAGGGCAGCGAGTCCCGAATAACAGATTTTTTCAGTGCTTTCTTTGAGATTTTTGGGCTGCCATTGGCTGATTTCGGCAAAGAATATTTCCTCCAAGGCATTCGACAAATCAAGCAAAGCCAAACGCCCTTTTCGGCTTTTGACAGTGATGATTTCGGCTCTGATTTTCGCCAATTCTTCCGCCGTTGCCATAATGCGGGGGATACCCCCCTTGTCATTTTTGAAAAGGCTGATGTAATTCTCCAAAGAGGTTCGGATGTCAGCATCTTTTGGAATATCATTTACATATCGTTTCAGCAAAACCAATTGGGCGGGTTGATAAACCTCCTTCATGTCCGAAATCAGCATCTCGAATTTTTTGTTCAGCTCAGGTGTCAATTTTGCCTGATGTGTTTTCTGAAATTTTTGAACTTTGGCAATGTCTGCATATTCGGGTTGTCCATGAATTTTGACCCGCAAATTCATAAAAGGCGCATAAGCATCCGAAATCGCCTTTGATACCGACCGCACACTCAGGGTTTTATTGTCGTCCCCTCTATGTGAAATGTCTTTGACTGCCTGGCGAGTGAGGTAAAATTGATTTATCAAAGGCTCTTCTTCCGCGAGCAGCCAATTGAAAAACTCGATGCCCCATGCCTCTTCATCTTCAATCTGATATGCTCCACGATAATATTGCGCTTTTCTCAAAATCCAGCCCTCATCAATGGCTCGAAGGTATTTTTCTAGTTGATATTGTTTGAGTCGAGAATTGTAATTATCGGCGTCCCAAAAATCTTCATGAAGCGTTTTGGAAAGGATTTGCCCTAAAAAAATATGATTGGAATTAGCCAAAGCGATCACCTCGTCCTTATATCTCGCTCTCTGCACGCCCCCTGGTTCCCGACATTTTTCCTTAGGCAAGGCAAAAGTACCATCTTTACAAAACCAACGAATGTCTTTATATGGACCCCGCTCGTCAGTTTTGTAGTTTTCAATCATTCTTTTTATAGATTCGTTTTCAACTTTTTGCGCTAAAAGTGAAAAGCTGAATACAAAAATCACAAAACCGACTGTCAAAATTTGTTTCATGTTTGAATATTTATTTTGAAGGAAGACTGAAAATGGAATTTTAGGTCACTTTAAGGAGTGACTTCGGATTTAACACTTTAATATTATCTCTGGCAAAACTACCCGAAAGCTCTGCCCGCTTTCCTCATCATACCAAACGACAATATACTTTGCCAATGCCGAGAAAAAGCGATAGTTTCGACTTTCAAGTTGCTTGATTCTGCCCTCAAAATCTCTCGAAAATTTCAAAACTGCTTTGCCTGAGTTGTCTTCAAAAATGGAGGGTTCATAAGGATTGGGGCTTAAATTTTCGCCCGATTGAATGGACTTGACATTGGAAATGACCTTCGATTTTTTGAAAAAACCCAACCAGATATCTTTCATACTACATTCCAGAATCAATTGGTCGGGAGCACTAAATGAAGTTTTATTTTGGCTAAAATTTAAATTGGGGATACCCACTGTTTCAAACTCAATATTATTGGTGTGAATGAAAATATTACCTTTGGCACGAGTCATTGCAACATATAAAACCCGCTTTTTTTCTTCCGTTTGTAAGGGATAATTGTTTAAAATAATGAACACATTATCGAATTCTTTACCCTTGGATTTGTGCATGGTCGAGATTAAAATGGTATCCAATTCGGGATGATAAAAGTCTTCAATTCTGATTTCTTTCAAAAAAGCGTTCCAGGTGCTTTTGAATTTTTTAGGATTGGTTTTCTCAAACGACTGGAGGATTCTTTTCACCAAATCCAAATTTTTTGATTTGGGATACGTTTCCCAAAGATGCTCTTTTGATTTTGTCCAGTTCTTTTCCGTAATGAGTCCATATTCATCGTTGATGTTTTGAAAAATAAAATGCGTGAAAGTTTTGATTTCCAATAAATCGCGCAGTGAAAAACCCTGTTTATCTGAAATCAGGCTTGCCGGAATTCCTTTCTTTTTGAGCAAACTTGTAATCAAAACCGCTTCCTCATTTGTATAAGTCAAAACGGCCGTCGTTCCTGTCAATTTTTTATTTTCCAAATCTGAAATAAGTGGCAAAATCAAATTTGGAGAGCTGTATCCAGTAATCTCAATTTGACCATTGATCTGTTTATGGGCGATAAGATTGATGTCACTTTTCAATCTTTCAGGTGAAAACCGACTTTTTAAGAAGCGATTGGAGAATTCCAATAAATTGTGATTGGCGCGATAATTTTTGGTCAAAAAATAAGTCACTGCGTCTTTCCTGTTGATAAAATCGCGCATAAATTTTACGCTAGACCCACGAAATTCATAGATATTTTGGTCGTCATCACCAGCCGCAATCATGCGTATTTTTTCCGAACAATGGACAATCGCCATCAAAAAATCGAACTCTTCCTGACTCACATCCTGATACTCATCTACGACCACCACGCTTTTATTCTTGATTCTTTCCAATGGAATTTCTTCCGCTTCAATCGCAGTTTTTGCCTCTTTCAAAATGTTTTGAGAGCGCTCAATATCGCCCATTCTTCCCGTCAATTGGAAAGCAAATCCGTGGTAGGTGAAAATATCAATTTGAAATGCCAGATTTCCGACCAAATCCCTGAGCCGAGTTCGAAATTCCAAAGCTGCCGGGCGCGAAAAAGTAAGCATCAAAAACTGTTCAGGCTTTACATCTTCCATCAGCAAAAGTGAGGCGACTTTGTGAACCAAAACCCTCGTTTTGCCACTCCCTGGTCCTGCCGCAACCAAAATGTTATCATTCTTGTTATCATTGACAACTAACAATTGTTCCGTGGACAATTCGCTGAAAATTTCACGAAATTTTTCCTCTGTAATCGTCTTTTTAATTGCCCCCTTCCGACGATTGAAATATTTGTTCAAAAACCGTTCATAAGGTAATGAAAAATAGTCTTCGACAAACTGCGTAGCGGCAATGTTATTTTGTAATTGCTTTTTCGCATATTCGCCGACAATGTGAATTTGCTCTGTTTTGCTTTCGTAATATTGGGTGAGTTGTTGATAGTCTTCGTGGGTATATCTTTTTCGATTGTCCTCAATTTTTCGAGTGATTTTCATTGGGTTGTAAAAGACTATCAAACCGTCCTTCAATTCAATAATTCTGAGATTGTGGAAATACAAAAGTATGAATTCATAAAACCGAATTGGATGGTTTTCTCCCGATAGTTTTTCTGTTAATATTTTTAGATCCAAAACAGAAAATTCCATCAATTTTCGATCCGAAGCTATTGAGACTTCTTTAGCTTTTGGCAAAAATTCGGACTTTAAAACTGCCAGACAAAAACGAGCCGTTTGCAAGCGTTCTTCCAGTTGATTTTTGAATTTTTTAAAAGATATATTCAGTGAAATTCGATATTGATTATTGACTTTATCAATGCGCTCTTTTTTGATAAAATGTACTTGGGCCCAATAATTCAGGATGTCCCGAATCAAGACCAAATTGCAGTCCTGCCCATTTTCATGAATCGCTTCGTTTAGCTCCCGCAAATACACATCCTTTCGATTGCGGTTTTCATTCGGAAAGATGAGGTCAAAGAGCTGCTTTTCGATTGCTGAAACTTGATTAAACACTTTCACAGAATTGCGCTCGCTCTTCACCGTGAAATAATAAGCAGTCAAATCTTTTTCATTGCTCAAAATGCCGATTTCTTTGAAAATATTGAGAATGGTGGTGACCTCGTTTTTTTCAATTCCCAAAACCTCTGAAATCCTGTCCACTTGCGTATCTTCTTTCGCTTTCGCTCTGGAAATCAGCAAGTTAAATATTCTTTTTGCTTTTGAATGTTGATCTTGTCCCATGAAATGGTGAATGCTCTTTTGCATTTTATCATTGGATTCTTCCACATTTTTCACCAAAATGCTTTGCGCAAAAATCCTCGGTGCATTTTCTTCCCGTACCACATATCCTGACTCTTCCAAAGCAGCAATTGCCACTTTCACACGCGTCTCCAAATCGCGCATTTCTGTATCCCAGCCTGCCCTTTTGGCAATTTCCAAAGCGGATTTGGTGAATTTTCTTCGCCGAAATTCTTTGATGCCTTTCCAAATCTGGTACACTTCTTTGTGGCTCAATTTGGTCAAATTCAACAAATTGAAGTGTTTATTCAAATCATCTTTATCAAATAGGATATAACACCTTGCATTCAAGTGTGGACTCCGCCCCGCACGCCCCGATTCCTGCATATAATTTTCCAAAGAATCCGAAATCGTGTAATGCACCACCATCTTCACATTGTCTTTATCCACCCCCATTCCAAAAGCCGAAGTGGCCACAATGATGTCCAAATCGCTTTCCTCTGACATAAATTCGTTTTGAATCCGAATCTTGTCATCGGGCTCCATTTTCCCATTGTAAGCCTTGGCCTGAATGCCGTTTTTCCGGAGATTTTCCGCCAATTCTTCAGAGGTTTTCACGCGAGAAACATAAACGATTTTTGCCCCTTCTTCCGACCCTAATAAATCTTTGAGCTTTTGATATTTTTCCTCCTTTCCCTCCGTTTTAATGACAAAATATTTCAAATTTTCGCGTTTCTCATGCGTTTGAAATATCTCTAGTTCCACCTTCAAGTGTTCTTTAAAGTAATTTCTAATATCCTGAATTACAGCAGGTTTTGCCGTTGCCGTAAAACATGAAACTGGAATTGGGCGCAGCAATCCTTTCAGCTTTTGTAATTTTTTGAGAAACTTCCCGATGTACAAATAATCTACCCTGAAATCCTGTCCCCAAGCCGAAAAACAATGCGCTTCATCAATGACAAAACGACTGATCTCGCGCCCTTTCAACAATCGCACAATCGTATTTGATCGAAGCGATTCAGGCGAAATGTAGAGCAAATTCGCTCCGCCGTTCTCCACCCGTTCGATGGCTTCACTTCGCTCCAAAGGCGACAACATCCCGTTAATGGTGACTGCTGAAGTAATGTCGTGACGATTTCGCAAAACATCCACCTGGTCTTTCATCAAAGATTGCAAGGGAGAAATAACGACTGTCAAAGAGCGATTGGCTGCTCCTTTCATCAAAGCGGGCAACTGAAAAGTAAGTGATTTGCCACCGCCCGTCGGAAAAATGGCGACAAAAGATCGATTTGCCAATGCCGCTTCGACAACTTGTTCCTGAAGCGGTTTGTCCAAATCGCCCTCAAAACTTCGAAAACTGTCAAAACCAAAAAATCGTTTTAAGCCCTTGACCGGCGATAATTGCGGACAATAGGGGCATCTACTATTTCCCGAACAGGCCACGCGCAGTTGATTGACAATACCAATGGTTTTTGGAAATTGATGTTGCACCCAATTGGGCAATAAAGAATCAGTGTCGTCCGTCGAAATAATGGCAAGTGCGTAAGCCAATTCGATGGGATTATTTTGAATAAAGCTCAATAAATCCGCCTGTTCGCACACAGCCTCTTCAAAATGCTTTTTTATGAAATCGGCTAATTGATTTTCATTTTGGAAGGTAGGGAAATCATTTTTCAGGATATATTTAAAAAAGCCGTCAAAGCCCTCTTTTTTTTTCAACAAGTGATAAAAGATCGCCTTTAATTCAAGAGGCAAATCATGAAAAGCCGCCACTAAATCTGCCAATAACTCCTTTGCTAGTTTGGCATCCGCCAGGGGATTATTGATTTCATCGCCCTGGAGTTGATACTCTTTAACCAAATGATGATAAGGCTTTTTGGGAAACAAAAGAACGGAAAGAAACAGCGTATCAATTTTGGGTTTTTCAAAAAAGTACGGCGGAAAATTGTGCCTCTTTAAAGCAACTAAATCGTGAGTGATGATATTATGTCCACAAATCGTTTCCACACTTTTGGAAAGCATCTTGAATGTTTCGGCGTCTTTGCCTCGGTAATGCTGTCCATTCCACACTGCCCCGAATTCCAAAATTTCCTGAGATTTTGGATGGATTTCAAGGTCGAAATATAAGATGTTAGGCAGCAAGGGTTTAAAAACGTTTGGTATTTTAATTGTTGGAGAAGTAAAAATACCATAATCTAATGGTTAATTGGGAAAAATAGTCTCAACTTCGCTTATGTGTGTATGCTACTACGGTAAAATTATGGTAAAGGGGCTGGAATTAGGTATCGGATACCTCCACAGTTTTTTCAACAACTAATACTACCGTCATTTTAAACTACTGATTCTCAATTTGCAAAAATTAAGACACAGGGCGAACGAAAAG
Organism: Saprospiraceae bacterium; assembly: GCA_041941305.1. Classification (GTDB taxonomy): domain Bacteria; phylum Bacteroidota; class Bacteroidia; order Chitinophagales; family Saprospiraceae; genus JANSWP01. Next base: position 36,122 of record JBGTQJ010000003.1, on the reverse strand, counting down.
TCATTTTTATTATATGACAGAACTATTGATTTTGCTAGATTTTTTAATTTTTTTCTCAATTGTTCAAAAATTAGAGTTCAATTTTGGAGTTGATAATCAACGATTTACATATTATTGATAACGTTTTTCATTACACATTGGAGCAAGATTTGATTTTGTTTCAGAAAATCTATCCTTTTGGGTGACCTGCTTTCACATCGCAATTATGGTGTTTTTTAGCTTTTCTTCGAGTGCAATGATGCGGTTCTATAAACTGAGGCTTTACAAATTGGCAAAACATTTGGATTTGGTTTAATTAATTTGTCTCATTCAATTCTGCAGTCGCCAAATGCAGAATTGCAATTCAAAAACACCTCCCCTCCTTTTAAAAAAAAGAATATTCTCCTACCTTGTATATTGAAATAGAAACTAAGCCCCAACTTTTGAAATAAAAAACACAAAAATCATCCATGGAAACCTTATCAACACCACTTTCCAATATGCAGTTAGAACTGCTGAAATTATATGCAGCAGGCGTACCAGATGCCTATTTGCCTGAAATCAAAAACCACATTGCCCGATTTTTACTCGAAAAAGCACGAGCAGAAGCGGTAGGTTAGGAAACAAAAGAAGCTCTTGGCGATTGGCATTATTGGGTTGCCCGAGGGTATCAATTTTAAGTCAGCGCACTTAAACTATGAAAAAACAACAAGATTTAACCGTCCTCATCTCCAACCGAAATTCCACCTGTGGCGAGTGCCAATCCGAACTCGGTCGAGGCGCATGGATTCGCCTCGAACAAGAAAAAGGCGTGCTCTGCCTCTCTTGTGCCGATCTGGAACACTTGTGGTTTTTGCCTTCGGGAGATGCTGCCCTGACACGGCGTTCCAAAAAATATTCAAACTTGTGGGCGGTGGTTTTGAAATGGAGCAAAGCGCGAAAACGGTACGAACGGCAGGGTTTGTTGGTGGAAGAAAAAGCTTATGACCGAGCTGTAGAAGAATGTCGAAGTGATAGTGAACTCAGGGAGTACCGAAGACAAAAAGCTGCGGTAAAAAGAGCAGAATTGGATGAGCAATACATTCAGGAATTTGCCAAAAAGGTCCGCGAATATTTTCCAAATTGTCCGAAGGGTAGAGAAGAGGTCATAGCCGAACATGCTTGCCTGAAATACAGCGGGCGAGTCGGTCGAAGCAGCGCTGCCAAAGAGTTTGATAAAAAGGCAGTCGAGTTGGCGGTGGTAGCGCATATTCGACATGCGGAAACCAATTATGATGACTTGTTGGGTGGTTTTTACGATAGAGTAGAGGCAAGGAGGCAGGTGCAAGAGAAAGTAGCAGAAATTTTGGGAAAGTGGAAAAATGACAGTTAGAATTTCAGTCAGTCGTTTGCAAAAACGACTGACTGAAATTGTTTTCATTTAATTTAGACAAACGCTTATTGTTTCACAATTTTCTCTGTCCAAATCAATAAATCTTCCTCAAATACTTTTACGAAATAAACTCCTGCCGGAAGGCGATTCATGGTAAAGGAATACTCCTGAATATCAGGTGTCAAGGTTTCTGTTCGTACATTCCTTCCCCAAAGGTCGGCGATTTGGAGTTTGCCTTTTTTGAGGCTTGTATTGTTGAATTCCAAATTCAATTCTCCTGTAGTGGGGTTGGGGAATAGGCGAAACCCTTTGCTTTCTGAATGATGCTCTACCCCATCTACAAAGTCAGGCTCTACACAAATTTCATCGACAACTACAATGGATCTGGAATCCAATTGATTATCGCCCAACCAGTTAGACACAAAGACAGTTGGCCTTACTTCCAATCCTGGAACATTTGGAAACGGATCGGGAATACAGCCGCCTGTTCCAGTCGGATCCCATACTCGATATTTGAAGTACGGAACTTCTATTGTTAACCAATTTAAGTGATCCGTTAATGGTAGTTGAATAGGTCCCAGTTCCAGGCAATTGTCGGAAACACAATCATCTAAATCAACTCCCATGGCATTTTCTGTGTATAGTCGCGCAGATAATGTCAAACCTGGTTTTGGAGGAACGGGGATTTGAGGAGGACAAGGCTTAGGAAGGCTTTTGCACAAACAGGCAATGCATAGTTCTGTATCCACTTCCTCCATATAAGAAAAATAGCCGGGAATAATGGGAAGCTGAACAAAACAAAAAGGTTTAAGCCGTAGATTAATCATCCCTGAATCCTGAGGCAAACAATCAAGCCCTTCCCTACCGAGAACATCACTTTGATCGTTATTTCCAAAGAGGGTCATCGTTGCACTATCCGGCAATATTCCATTCCGATCTACGAAAGCTAATGGATTTCCCAGTGGACTCGTCCATCCTTCGGAAGCACCGCCAAAGTCATCATTCAATACACCGTCTGCTATTCCTTCTGAAAAATTGTGATTTGGAATGATGGAATTGACACAATCTCCCTGAACCCCGCAAGTGACATTCACCGATTGTGATATTGAAAAATTGGTACAATCTGTTCCGTCGGAATTTAACCTGCTTGCCTGCATGGTTACAATGTAATTACCAGCAACAGGAAACTCATGGCAGAAGGGTTGATTTCCACTACTGGATCCCGTTGAAGTTCCATTGATAATCCATTCCACAGACACACAATCATCCAATGATACCGGAGAGAAACAAGCCTTGCAGCTTTCTTCAAACTTGATATTGGCAAATCCAAAACTGACCGCTTCTTCAAAATCCTGAATATCAGCAGTGGTACATGGACAGGGATCTGAACAGGCGGCCACTGAAAAATAAATGACACAGCTGCGATTTTCGCTGCCGCAATCTCCTGATAAATGCAATTCATAAATTCCGGAGGTTTGAAAATATACAGGAGATAAAGAGATTCCGAAATAGGGGCTTGTTTCAGAAGTACCCGAAGCAATCACATTGGACATTGGATCTATCAAATTCCATTCTACATAAGGTTTTTCCGGACATGCAGAACCAAAACAATGAAAGGCACCTGTAAAATTCGCTTTAGAGGCTTCGGGACAATTTAAATTGACCGTTTGCCCGCATTCAACAAATGCTCCAGGACTCTCTTCGGTTATTCGGAAGTACATTTCGGAAAACGGTCCGGCATAACAAGTATCTCGGATACACTCCTTAAAAGAAATATCATCCAGGGCAAGGTCATTTCCCATTGCTTCTGTTGAAATGGAATGGATTTCTACAAAAGCTATCGAATTGACCCCTGACTCCCATGTTCCCGAAATTGAAGTCCAGTCACCGGTACTTTCAGGAATTGAAATGGAGGAAGTGATCGGTACACCATTCACAAAAACCTGGACAATTGGCTCTGGAAGGTTGGAAGCTGCAGGATTTAAATTTTTGGCAAATGCACAAAACTCGTATTCCCGACCGGGTTCGACTCCTATTGTCTGTGCCCAGGCACCATTTCCAAACTCAGAAAGAGAAGGACCGTCAAGAATCATAAACAAACCTGATGTATCTCCGGAAGGATGGTCACTACACACCCAATTGGGATTTGCAAGTACGACCTGAGCGCTATCAACTATTGAATAACCGCCCGTTTGGGAGGCTTGCCCTCCTGGGAATCCGGGTCTGAAATGTGTAAATACCCCTGTGCCTTTTAAGGTAAAATCACCATTGAAAACAAGTTCTGGTCCAGGTGATGAACATTCGCAGGTATTATTAAAATTACAATCCAGGACGTAAATATCCTCACAGGCAGTCGTATCCATTGCCGGATTTGCCGGGTTCGGAAACGTCCAGGCAACTGAAAAGGTTTGTGGAACGCCGGTAATATTATCCAAACAAATCGTAATGGCATTGCTGTGGCTGCCAATCGGAATTCCCGATGGGCCAGTAACCGTTGCAGTGTTGCCGGAATGGTTTATGTTTGGAAATAGAGAAGAACTGACCGACATTAAATCAATGTTGGAAAGGGCATTGATTGCTACATTCGATACATTGTTGGAGTAGGCATTATTCAAGGTAACATCCCAACAGCATAAACTAGTCGGATTGGGCGGGGGCGTGATGCTTGTACTCAATGAATCGCAAGGATGAATGCTTCCTTCACAATTTATGGTAATGGTGTCACAAACTATTTTTTCAAAACAAACCAAACCAGTAGAGTCGAACTCAACAGCCAGGTAACAAATAGTATAAGTTCCACTGCCGGGATAAGTGTGCATCACCATGCTGCCGGGAGGGTTGGGTACAGGATTTTGTTGGCTCGGATAATTCCAGTCTACCCACTCGATGTAGCTATCACAACCGATGTCGCCAATGTTAAGGGTGGCTTTACAGGAGTCTTCATTAACACTTAAAGTAACATTGTTGTCAAGGCGGTCACAGAAGGCTTCGAGGGTAGTGCAGCAAGTGTCGGGACATTCCTGCTGAATCCAGGACACCTTACAAATGCAGGTATCCATAGTTGAGGGGCAGATGGTCATTAAATTTAGGCAATACAGCCCTGGCTCGTCCACTTCATCGGTATCAAAAATAAAATGTGTAAAATTAGTCGTTAGCCCTCCTTGAAGGGTACTGTCGGGATACATCAATTCCCATAAGACTTCTGTTTCCTCGCAAGGCTCGGCAGTGCCAGGGTCTGCACAACCGAAGAAACCCGAAATGGTCACATCGTCTGCCGGGCAGGGCAATGCAGGAATGAAGCCAACTTGCGGGTCGCAGAAGACGGGGTAATCCATGCCGGCACTGGTCAGCGTCAGATTATGGTAACATTCACAACAGGGCGGAAGTGTAAAACAATACTTGGGGGTGTGGGTACAACAGTTCAGTTCATTGCCTGCGGAATTGATTTCATGTACCGTAAGCTGGAAGCAGAATTGCGTGATGCCCGAAGGCGGTATGACCTGGGTCGCAATGACACCGGAAGTTGCTCCATTCGCCAAAGGAGGTATCGAAATGGTATTTGGTAAAAGCGAACCGGGCGGAGTGACATTATTCAAAACCACCTGGTTAATGGTAAATCCCGAGTTATTTTGCACCTGGAAAGAGAAGAGATAAGCACCCGGCAGGTCTGGATCACATATAATTTTAGGATTGACGACTACAGCGCAAGCTGTGTTCGAAGGAGGTTGACATTCAAATGTAAGCGTATCTGAACAGACCGCCTGGTCATTCGAATCCAGCCAATTCACAACAATTGTCTGTGGAACTTGCGCGGTTGAAGTAATTCCTGAAAGGCAAAATGGCGGGAGTGTTTCCAAAGGACCCAGTTGGGTGCCGAGCGGCAATTTTTTGAAAATAGCCTGTGTCGCATTGGAAGTTACATTCCAGGCCAAACTACTATTATTGATAGCTCCGAAAACCACTCCATTGGTAATGCTCAATAATTCTACGCCATTAAAAAAGTTATTGGAATAATTATTATGCAGGGTAATTTGCTGGCAACATTGGTTGGGAGGTAAATTTACAGATGTGGCATCTACCCATACTTTATCGCAAACGCAGGTAGGAAGTGTGATACAAACCACCATGACGGTGTCTGTACAGCAATTCAGGGGGTTTTCTCCTAAAAGAATATTTTGTTCATGTGCCGTCACAGAGAAACAAAACGTACTACCATCCGTCGCCGCAGGTCCTGAAATCGTGGTCATAAAATTGCACTGCATCTGCCCCGGAGTTAATGGAGAAGGATTCGGCGTAAACACATTCGGTGTAAAAGTGATGCCCGGCGGCGGATTCAGCTGGAAGGAACTTACATTGAATGGAATAAGTGAGTCAGCCATCACACAAAAGTCCATCAAGTAAGTGCCATTAGGACCGCATTCCACTTCTGCTGTCGTTTTCAAACACTTGGGTTTTTGACTGCATTGGTAATTCAGGGTGTCACGGCAAACTTCCTGATTGCCCGGACCGAGATATTTCACAATAACTTGCTGGTTGGGAACTGTTTGATAATTGGACAAACAGAATTTTATGAAATCATTCTGCCCAACAGGTACGGTATTAATTGGAAAGTTGGGTGGACAAACTATCACCTGCCCTGCCGTGTAGCTACACAAAGACCAGCCATTGAGCGCCGAGACGGAAGAAAAACTGACGCCGTTTTGGCTGCACAGCTCTATTGCCGTAATAAAATTTGGAAGTTGGTTATCCACAGTCAGTTTAAAACAGCAGGTATCTTGTGAGCCATTGAAAGGCATGGAAGTGACGCTAATGGAATCACATAATTCGGAGCTAGCCAGGCAACCACATTTCAAAATATCTATGTCTCCGTTGCGCCTCTTATCGTAACAGCAGATATCTGCATCCAAATCAATGAGAAATCCAGAACAATTATCCCCCCCGGAAGATGAATTGCCTTGCAAACCATAAATCCGGTTAGGCAATGGAGTTGCCGGCTGTCCTAGACAAAATTGGGTACATCCCAATCCAGTTGGATTACAAAAGAGCGCATCACCAGTGCTCCAAACCATACTGTCACAATGAACCGGAGGTCCTTTAGAAGGATCAAAACTTTGATAACCATAGTCCACTCCACCTACGCAATTTGGACCGCCAGTATTCAGATTTCCATTAATGTCGCGCCCCGGGAACCCGATGCTAAATTTCAAATCTGTGGCATAATTGCTAAAGGGTGGTGTACCATGACCTGGGGTTAGCGTCCAGGTGTTGCCTACCAGATGGTACTCCAATACCCTGGACTGATGTGCAAAAAACTGCCAGTAATTGGGAGCCAGGTCGTCTGGTTCTCCGCAGTCTTCGCTCATAGAGCGTTCTCCAAGCAACATTAATCCGGACTCCGAAAACTCGATGTCCGAAACTGGCATTGAGTAATTATTGGACACTGTGGGATTATGGGTATCAATATGGTCTGGTAAATCAATTTCCAAAGTCTCTCCCCCAATGCAAGTGCCCCCAGTGCAGGAGATGGACAAAAATCCGCCGGTAGCCTGATCGATTCCAATGGAAAAAATTTGATTCTTGGTGCCAGGGCAAATCCTTCCCTTGTCTTCTACCCATCGGCTAAAGTAAAGGCGACGCGTTTTTTTGTGGTAGCCAATTCCCCAAAGTCGCTCTCCCAAGGGTGCAAATCCAGGTAAGGAGGGAAAACTACAGCCAGTGGGATGGCTCAGAAATTGAGGATCGAATCTGTCTGTCACATTTCCGTTGGCATCAATCCTGTATATCATGCCATCTGAATGGTTGGTCACAAAAAACTGATTGTGGTGGATATCGTAAGTGATATTTCCCAAACCGCCGCCATTTGCAACGGTAGGAATGAAAGGAGTATTGGGAACGAAGGCTCCGGTCGAAACAAAGTTCGATACATTGCCGTTGACGTGATCAATTTTATAAACACCCGAGGCTCCAGCTGGTCCAAAGGGATTAAAATCGGGTTGACAACCGTAAGCAGTTGTCGACGTTACATAAATATCATTGGAAGGAGTGGTCGCGATTCCAAACACCTGCCCCATATTGGCGGCATTCCATCCGGGGGCATAGGAAATATTGTTCTGACTGGCACTTTGCCAGTAGTTGCCGGAGATGGCACTGCTTTGGTCTCTAAGATCTACAAGGGCAAAAACAGGCGCATTTAGGTCAATCCCACTAGTAAGGTTGTTGTTGATAAATCCTGAAAAACAAGTGACTACAGCCTGTCCACAATTGAACATGGAAGGGTCATTTTCACAAATCACTGTCACCGAAAAGGAACAAATAGCTTGGTTGCCACAATCATCCGTAGCAGTGAAAGTTACCATAGTCGGACCTTCTGGATAAGTACCACTTGCATTGGAGCTATTGTTGAAATCATTGACGAGTGAAACGGGTAGGCTACATAGGTCTGAAACTACCGGACTGCCGATAACCAAATCAGCCACACAGATTCCATTTGGATTTATCACCCCATTGACCGTTTGATTTTGAGGGCAATTGGTTATTACAGGCGGCACCATCTCCGATGCCTGCACTGTTGTACTACAAGTACTCGTATTTCCGCACCAGTCAGTCACTGTAAGCGTAACTGGATGAAAACCGCAGCCATTAATCACAGGAGGATTTACACTCAAGGAGCTAATCTCACAATCGTCTGTCGAACCTGCATCAATCAGACCAGGCATAACCACCGCCATACAATTGGCATCCAAAGCCACACTCACATTATTACTACAGATAGCAGTAGGTGGAATGGTATCTGAAACTACATAAGTAGTGGATGCCGAAGCCATTGAGCCATCAGCACAGGTCACTGTAACACATAATTCATGTGTTCCACAAAGCAATTCTTCCTTAACAGTTGGTGTATTTTGTCCATCACACCATTGAAAGGAGTAGGGGCTTGCCCCTGAAGCGTTGGCAATGAATAGAACTGTCCCACAATCATTAATTAATGTAGTTGAAATGCTCACATCACAAGGGTCATTTGAACAGACGGTTTGTTCCAACCAATTTAAACTCGATGTATTGGAAATATTCGTACCCATCGGAACATCCTGAAAATTGATACCGGGAAGAGAAGGTCCTTCGGGCAAGGGATTCAGATTTATAAGGCTTACCATAGCCGTTTCCACTTCACAAGTATTCAAATCCAAATCGCTGACAGAAATAAAAGCGCAGCTTTGCCCGAAACCATTCGGAAGGGTTCTGGCATCCGTAAAGGCTAATTGAGTACTTGAAACTTTCCAGGACGAACCGCCGATGAAGCCATTTCCTGCTTTCAAATATTTGACCCAATTTACCGTCAAGCCATTATTGTACGTCATTTTGACAATGACTGCTCGTGAAACAGCATCGAATATGCCTTTTCCCGTTACATAAATCTCTCCGGAATTGCCTTCCCAAATTTGACTGATGGATGTTAATTCCGGAATTTTCACCTCCCACATTAGTAATAAGTCCGAATCATATTTTTGGACAAAAGACTCCGTCGGACCAAAAGTGGCGACCGAATAAAACCCGCCCGCAATATTTTGCGCAACATCTCTGAAAACCCGATTGTCCATTTGAACACCATTTAATAATGTCCCTGAATTGTCGGCTAGAAAAATCAAACCTCTTGTATCATTTCCCGCCAAAATCAGATTTCCGTTGGGCAGAACTTCAAAATCACGGAAAAACTCAGAATCGCCTGCATGAACATATATTTTTTTCCAAATAAAATTGCCGTTATCGTCCACTTTAAAAAGGACGGCATCTTCAGTCGTTGGAGTACCGCCCGGTTCGAATTGATTGCCCAAAACATAATAATTGGCACTGAAAGGATCTTTCCCAATTCGGTTAAAAGCCTCACGCCCAATTTCGTCATAGCTTCGCAGCCATTGGAATGAACCCATTCGAGATACTCGTCCCATCAAGCTTTTTGCGGAAGCATCAAAGGGTAAAGTAGAACCAACCACCATCAACTCCCCCGATGGAGTCAAGGTGGCATCATTCCACACCGAAGCCATATTCAAACTCAATGTCCAAAGATGAAATCCATTTGCGTCGAGGCGGGTCACTGTTGCCCGATGGGCATTCCCATTGATGGCTTCATCCTGCCCCAGGACATAATAATCATTGCCATCATTGATAACTTTTGTAAAAGAATTATCAAGTGGTGTACCGTAATCTCGTTGGAAGTCCTGAGCCAAGCTTATGAGTTGAAAACTCAGGATAAAAAAAGTCATTAGACTTCTGATAGATACAAAACTAGTTTTCATGGTTTTAGTATGATTAGTGCTTGGACAAATCTTATGGGACATTGCAGCAGCTTGCACCATCGAAGGGAGTTTTTACACAAGCCCTGTCTTAGAAGCTGTTTGAATTTAACCCTTTCCCCCATAAAAGCGTCTTTTTGTGCCTATTCGCCAAATTTTTTTCGTCCGTAGCGCTGCTATGAACTCTCCAAAGGAGTCCTTCGGACAAAAAATTGGACAAACAGACTCAAAAATCCATCTTATATGTTGAAAAAGCTAAATCTAAACAGCTTCTTCCACGAGATTTGTCAAAGAACCATAAGTGTTTGATGGTTGAAGTTTAGAGCTTGTTTAAATTTTTCCTTCCTGATAACCACCACTTTAGGAACCTGGCTTTAAATCAAATCGGTCATTTATCCTGATAAATTCCCTCTTTGATTCTTCACCAGAACCCCAAATTGCTGATTCTCAGTTTGTAAAATTTTTAAACAAACTCTTATGAGATAAACTCAAAAGCAGATTTTGTTTTTATAGAATTGATTAGATTGGTGGTATATTAATCGAGAATAAGGTAAAAATAAAGGCTATCAGGTTAAACCGGGATAAACCCAGCTTTTTAATTGATGTATTTTAAATGTTTGCAAGGATATTTTAATCAAGGAAGAACTCCCTATCAATGCGAAAGTGAAAAGAGGAAAGATTGGAAAATTTTGAATACGCAACTGTTTTTCCATGTAAAATCTATTTTGAATTTGAAATAATAAGAACATACTATGCATGCCCATCCAAATTCTTCTTACAGATTTGATAAACAGGTCATATTTTCATTTCGATAAGAAAAAATTTCTTGGGTAAAAAATCATATTCAAACTTTTGTTTGACTTAGAACTTGTCTAAAGTTCTAAGCAAAAATACATTGGTTTTTAATAATTTACTCTAAATCTTGAAAAAAAATAAAGTTGATATTAAATTTTTTTCCATTAATATCTACCTGATTTTCCGTATGTCACTAAAGGTAAGTTTCGATGACGATTTTGATACTGAGCCTATAAAGAAAATCAATAATTAGGAGAGGTAAAAACTAAGGTATGTTTTCACTTTTTAAAGAAGGAAACAAATAAAGGTGACCTCAAAGTCTTTTTGAGTCTTCTTTCACGAAAGGAGCAAAATTGTATTTTTGATTTTTTCTTTTTTTTAGGCCTGTTACTCTTTAAGAACCGCATGGCTGAAAATATTTTTTTCTGCTATTTTCCATTAAGAAATAAGTCAGTCTCAACAGCTATCGGGATGTACTGATCTTTTAATGGAAACTATCGAATAAATGTAAATTTCATTCAAGCATTTTTCACAGGGTAATAAGTCAAGTTACTTAAGTAAGCATGCAAAATAAAGTTTTCAAAAACTACAGCGTGCCGCTTTGCGACAATGCTGCCGGCAAGGCGAAAAATAATTTTGCATGATCACTTTTTATCAAAATACAAAACCTATGGGTAATGAGGCAAATGAATTAAAAACACAACAGGTAGGCATCAGCCGCCGAAAAATCATTGGGGAAGCTCCTATTGTCGTGAATGAAATTACAAACCGTTGTCTGTATTCGGGTTTTTTCGGTACGCTTGACAGCGCAAGAATGAAAAAAATCACAGATGGGATTCTGGAAATTACAGGACGTAATGAAAATGATTTACTCATTATTGATTTGAGCAATGTGGAGGTCATTGATAGTGCCATTGCCTTGCATTTAATTCGACTTAACAAGACCTTGCAGTTGATAGGAATGGATGTGCTGTTTTGTGGCATTAAACCCGTCGTGGCACAATCAATGGTGAGTGCAGGAGTGGATCTGGATAATATTTCTGTGTTTAAAAATCTAAAAAGAGCATTGGCGGATGTATATCGCAGACAGGGTTTAAAACTGGTAAAAATTGAAGCATAAAAAATGCAACAAAAAGTCATTTTTTTAGAAGAGGAATTCGATGTCGGAATCGCTAGAATGGAAGCGGCACAAATTGCAGAGATGATGGGTTTTGACAAGGCTGCAATCGGGCAAATAACTTTAGGCGTTTCTGAAATTTGCCAAAATGCTGTTCGATACGGAAGGCAAGGCAAAGCGACTATTCTTTCTTTAAAAAATGACCGAGTGTTACGCATCATTGTAGAAGACAAAGGACAAGGCATCGGTAATATGGAAGAAGCCTTGAAAGAAGGTGTCTCGACAACCAAAACGAGTTTGGGACTGGGTTTGCAGGTTGCCAAACGGTCAATGGACAAATTTGACATACAAAGTGAAATGGGAAAAGGAACAAAGGTTCTTTTGGAAAAATACTTGCCGATTTCACCGAGGGTATTTGAATATGGGGTAGTTTCATTGGCAGACGAAAATTACCTGGTGAATGGTGATGAGTTTTTGGTAAAAGAATTTGATGGAGATAAGATTTTGTTGGCTGTGATTGACGGACTAGGACAGGGGAAACCTGCGCATGATATGGCAAGTGCAGTCAAGAAGGTTTTGCTGGAGCAATTTTGGGAAAGCCCCAAAAAGATGATAGAGCAGTGTGATACTTATCTTAAACAGCATTCAAAGGAGGACGGGGGCGTTGCCATGAGTGTGGCAGTTTTAAGTCCCAAATCCCTACAATATTTGGGTGTTGGCGATACGCATGCCTACTATTTAAATGGAGCATTTTATCCTATGTTAAATATAGACGGGAGAGTTGGGAGTCGTCAATTGCGAAGTTTGAAAGTGCAGGTTCATTCTTATGATAGAGCTATTATTTTTATTTTATGTACAGATGGCATCAGCAGTCGAATTAATTATGAAGAATTAAATTGGGAACAATCGGCTCAACAAATTGCAAATCAAATTTTCAATTTATATCATCGTCCTTATGGCGATGCTACTGTGTTGGTAGTCAACTATAGACCTGATAATCCTTAAAAAACAACTTTACCTTTTCGTCAAATAAGTGAAAGTGAAGGCTGAATGCCTGACAAGAAATGACGTTGAGCTTGTTTGGCGAAATCAAAAGGATGAAGTTGTTTTTTAATCACTAATACATATGCAAAATAACTTTACAGAAACACATGAGTTTTTAGTGTCCATCATTGGGAATGTACCCTATGGCATTATTGCAGTGGATATGGAGGGTTATATTATTATGTGTAATGAAAAGGCTTTGGCTCATTTGAATATTGAAAAAACGGTCAATGAAGCATTAGAAACCTACTTTACTGATTATCTGGCGGAATTGCCCTCTTTTCGAAATATTTTGGAAAATCGCCTGATCTCGGGAAGAAAAGCTTTTGATTTAAACGCGATTCCTTTTCATGAGAATTACTTGACTATAAAGAGTCGTCGTATTTTAAATGGAATGATTATTACCATTGAAGATGTGACATATTCCAAAGAGCTCGAAAATTTCAACCTAAATGCCATGCTCAAAGGGCAAGAAAGTGAAAGACGTCGCCTGGCCAAAGAAATTCACGATGGTATTGGACCTCTAATGTCTACTATTAAACTACACTTGGATACCGTTCAATCAGAGTTGGAAGATGTTCCACCTAAAGTTTTGAAGAAAATCAACTCTATGGGGGAACTTATTCACGAAGTAGCAGATGATATTCGCAATATTTCTCATGCATTGATGCCCAGTGCTTTGATAGATTTGGGCCTGGTGGCAGCTTTGGATAATCTTTGTCAAAAAGCCAATGACAGCGGAAAAATTCAGGTGAATTTTTATCATTCAGGTATGGAAAATCGAATTGAACAAAATATGGCTTTAGGTATTTTTCGAATTACACAGGAATTACTCAACAATGCTTTTAAATATGCACAAGCTAATATCATTAATATTCAACTCATTAAGCATCCCGAGAGTATAATGTTGATGGTTGAAGACGATGGGATTGGTTTTGATAAAAATAGGTTAAAAGACCAGATTGGTAATGGAATTGGATTGCGTAATATTCAGACGAGGGCCAAAACATTGGGCGGACATTTTAACCTGGACACTCAAGTTGGAAAGGGAGTTTTAGCGACTGTAGAGATACCTCTGCACTAATCCAAAATAATAATACTATGATAACTGTACTCATTGCCGACGATCACGAAGTTTTTCGAGATGGTATCATTTCTATTCTTGAGGATGTGGAAGATATTACGGTCATTGCCGAAGCCAACAATGGGAGAGAAGTGATGACCGAACTTCAAAAGCTGCAACCAAACATCATCTTGATGGACATCTCAATGGGTGATGCAGGAGGCATTGAAACCACTAAATTAGTCAGAAAAGAATATCCGGAAATAAAAGTATTGGTTTTGTCTATGCACTCCGAAAGCGGCTATATTGTCAAAATGCTGGAAGCAGGTGCTTCTGGCTATTTGCTAAAAGATGCGGGAAAAGAAGAAATGATAAGAGCCATTCGTACGGTAGCGGAAGGTGATACTTATTACAGTCAAAAAGTGTCCTCTACCATTGTTCATCACCTTACCAACCCCAACAAAGTCAAAAAGGAAAAATCAGGTATTCCACTTACCAAAAGAGAAATCGAAATCCTGAAACTCATTGCCGGAGAGTTCTCCAATCCCGAAATTGCTGAACAACTTTTTATCAGCATTCGTACCGTAGATGCACATCGTCGGAATTTATTGGAAAAATTAGGAGCCAAAAATACCGCCGGTTTGGTGAAATATGCCTTAAAGCATGGGATTATCGAATAGGTAATTCACCTATTTTTAGGTAATTCACCTATTTTTAAAATTAGGTTTTTCAGCTCTAAATAACACTCAATCATCCGCCCACCTTTGTGTCAGCTTTTTAATCAAAATATTAGCTGACAATGACAACTCAAAATTTTCAAAACTTAACGGACGAGCAATTAGTTGCTCAATTTCAGTCAACCCGAAATAATCGACTCTTTGGCGAAATATATAATCGCTATTATCAAAAGGTTTATCATACTTGTCTCGGTATAGTAAAGGATAGAGATGTTGCCTCTGATTTGGTACAAGATGTCATGATCAAAGTGATGGATAGCTTACCCAAATTACAAAATGGCTTTTTACTTGGACTATGGATTAATCGCATTGCTAAAAACCATAGCATAGATTTCTGTAAAGAGCGCAACAGCAAAGCAATTGTTCCTGCTGACGAACAATTTGATTTGGTTGATGAAACCATAGATATGGAAGTTTTAGAAGCTAAAGAGAAGATATTTGAAGGTCTGGAGCATGCTTTCAACGATTTGAAAGAAGAAGACAGACTTTTTTTATCCCTAAAATACTATGACAATTATTCTGTCGAAGATTTACAAAAGCAATATAACTTGTCCAAGAGTGCAGTAAAAATGCGCTTGGCCAGAGCTAGAAAAAGAGTAGAGCGCTTGTGTAAGAAAGAACAGCTAAACGAACTGTACCTATAAATTGTGACCTAAATTCAAAATTCAGTCTTCCTATAAATTAAAATCTAAGAATTATGAGGAAGGCAATATTATTCCCTTTTAAAATAAACCACAACAATAATTTAAACTATGTGGCTGCTATAGAGTTGGCTAAAGAAAAAGAACTGCCGCTAATCTGTTTTACAGCTTTACCAACTGATGGCAATGAGACAGATTTAGATAAGGTTTATCTCCATTTACTTCAATTGAACGGCTTTTGGCAAACTCATGTCAATAATTGGCAATCTAATCAAATACCTATTATCAAAAGAGTTGTAAAAAAAGGTAGTTTCAATAATCAATTACTTCAATTTATAGCCAATACAACCATACAATTGATCTTATTTCAAACTTCAAATACAGATGTGGAGGAAATGTACAATCTCTGAAAAAGGTACAAAATTCCCTGCAACACCTCTATTTCACACTTTTTAATTTAAACATAAGCTTAAAAAAGTCAGGCCTATTGCACCTATTTTATAACAATTATCCTTTCCTTTTTTATCAGGATTTTTCCTTTTTTTATTTTGAATAAGTATGTTCCCATCTCCAATTTTGGAATATTAAGTTCGAGAAATGATGAATTTATTGCTGAAGTGTAAACCAGCCTCCCGGTTTCATCAAATATATCAAAAGATAAATCTTCAATCTCCATATTATTAATCTTAATGGAAACCATTCTGTTTTGGATGGGATTTGGAAAAATTTGAATCTTGCCTTTGTTAAACTCAATGGAAATGATATCAGAATAGTTAAATGCACCATCAAAATCAATTTGTTTTAGTCGATAGTAATTATTCCCCAATTGTGGATTTTTATCTTTATAATCATAATGTTGATGCTGGAATGAATTGCCTTTGCCCTGAACAAAAGCTATTTTTTCCCAATTGATAAAGCCATTGTTTTCATTTTGTCCTCTTTGAATTTCAAAACCTAAATTGAAGTTTTCCCGAACAGTTTTCCAAACCAGGTTTATTGAATTTAGTTCAACAGTAGCGTTGAAAAATAAGAATTCAACTGGAAGGGTTGCACCATCCCATTTGGCGATTTTATTTACAGCGTTGCCTCCAGCCATAGAAAAATTACCCCCAGCATACAAACCGTCTGGGGCAACAACCAAAGCATTTGATTCGACCTGTTGATTTAACCCAGACCCAAGATTTGTCCAATTCATACCATCCCACTTGGCAATTCTATTCGCAGAGGTACCTCCTGCATCCGTAAATGCTCCTCCTGCAAATAAATTGCCATCTCCATCCAAAGCCAAATCCCAACAGGTGTTATTCAATCCACTGCCAAGTGTCGACCATGTTGAACCATTCCATTGGGCAATTTTGTTAGCGGTATTACCACCGGCAGAGGTGAAAGTCCCACCAGCGTATATATTCCCATTTGCATCTACAATCACAGCATTGCAATTGCCACCTGATAACCCTGTTCCCAGACCAGACCAGGCAGAGCCATTCCACTGGGCAATTCGACTGATTAAGACACCCCCAGCAGCGCTGAATCCTCCACCTGCAGTTACATTGCCATTATTATGAATAGCAATACTCTGACAAGTTCCATTCAAACCAGTACTGAGAGCCGACCAGCTTGAAGCATCACTATCCCATTTAGCTATTCTATTGACGATTATTCCGCCAGCCGTAGTAAAGCTTCCTCCTACATAAACATCATCATTGTTATCTATCCCAATTGTAGAACAAGTTCCGTTCAATCCGGTACCAAGAGACGACCAGACACTACCATTCCACATAGCGATTCTGCTGGCCGAAATACCTCCAGCTTGTATGAAGGTTCCCCCTGCATAAACATTTCCGTTTCCGTCTACTGCAATAGCATAACAAGCTCCACTTGAGAACCCAGTCCCCAGAGCCGACCATGATGTCCCATTCCATTTGGCAATCCTATTAGCAGAAACGCCGCCAGCAGTTGTAAATTCGCCCCCAGCATATATATTTCCGCTTCCATCCACAGCAATGGCCCTACAAATAGCAGGTAATCCTGTACCCAGGGCCGACCAGGTGCTGTTGGTTTTCATAGGTTTAACAACAACCCCCTTACATTCATCCAGGATAATGTCAACCCCAGTGATATTGAAACTTCTATAATTATCAGTACTCAACTTTAAACTACCATCTTCATTCATTAAATCAATGATATGAAGTAAAGAGTTGGAACTGAAAGCAACTAAAAACGAAAAAAAGCATAGAGATGCCATTAATAAGCTTTTCATGAGCTTAAATTTTAGGGATTAATTCAAGGGGCTGGGGGGAGTTCCATGAAGATCAAATACTTGTGAAGTATGGGTGAGTTTATATTTACTTCTCAAAGAATTTGCCAAAAGGGCATTTAATATATAGCGCAACTTTTTTTGACCGAATAAACTGGCAAAAAAAGTTGCTCCAAATATGATCACTCGTTTGACAGGTTTGTAAACAGTAGGCCTACTCACCCATGTTGACGATTTGCTAAACGCCATTCAAAAAGTTCTCCTTGTAAACCCTGCCAATCGGGATTTCCAAATCTCCAATTTCTACATCATGTTTGGTAAAAGCAGTTATCTTTTGCTTGTTGACAATAAATGATTTATGAATGCGAATAAATTGATTTGCAGGTAGTAGTTTCATAAAATTGCCAATAGATTGCTTTGTCAAAACTTTTTTATCCCTCAAGACAATCTTCACATAATCTTTAAGCCCTTCAATGTAAAGGATGTCTCTAAAAAAAACTTTTAGATGTTTTCTTTCTGATTTTACAAAAATGAAGGAAGTAGATGTTTCATCCATTTCTTTATCTATTGGATTTTTAGCATCCAGAAATTTATCCATTGCTTTTACAAAGCGTTTGAAGGGTATCGGTTTTACCAGATAATCCAAAACATTCATTTCAAAACCTTCTACCGCAAATTCACGATAGGCGGTTGTGATGATAATTTCTGGTCTGGATTGCATAGTCTCCAACAATTCCAAACCAGTAATTTCCGGCATTTCAATATCCAAAAAAAGCAAGTCTGGCTGTAATTTTTTTAATTGCTGGTATGCCTCCATTGGCTCAGTAGAGGTTCCACAGATTTGAAATTGATCAAATTTGCCTAGGTATTGTTCGATTACTTTTATTGCCAAGGGCTCATCGTCCAGGATATAGCACCTGTATTTTTTCATAACTGGAATGATTTTTAAAGTCAGAAATCCAATTCTAAATTTACTCTATAACAATTTTCAGCATCCTCAATATTCAATCGATGCCTATTTGGATAAAGCAATTGCAGTCGTTTTCGAATATTTTTCAAGCCTACACCACCTGCTAGTTTATTTTTGGATACTTTCTTTTTCTTACTGTTTTCAATTTGAAACACCAATTTGTCAGTATCCACTTTTAAAAGAATTTCAATTCGGAACAATCCGTCGGATCCTATCCCGCCGTGTTTGAAACAATTTTCGGCAAAAGGCAACAATAGCAGTGGAGCTATCTGGATGCTATCATTCGCGATCAAAAAATCAGATTGAATTTGGAGTTTTTCGCCATAGCGCAATTTTTCCAAATCTATATAGTTTTGAAGTAATTCCACCTCTTTTCCCAGAGTGACCTTATCCATATTGGCACGATAGACGAGATAATCCAACAATTCAGTCAGTTTTAGAATGCTTTCAGCCGTTTGGTCTGACTTCATCAAAGCCAGGCTATAGATATTGTTTAGGGAGTTGAATAAAAAATGAGGTTGTAATTGTCCTTTGAGCAATTGCATTTCAGCTTCTGCCTTGGCTTTGATGAGTTGTTCATTGGCACCTTGCTTTTTGCGCCAATCTCCAATGATGTATAGGCAAATAGCCAAAGCGATGATGGAATAATCCCGAATGATGTTTTTCAAAACTTTTGATGCTGGCATCTGGTAATATTGCTGATGTTCTAAATAATTGATCAGTTCCAACCAACGTATCCGCCCAAAAAACACAATGAACAGCACTACAACCAGTGACAACAAAAAATAGAACCATTTCCCTCTTTTTAAAAATCGAGGCACTGCCACATAAACCACAAAATAAGTTGGAATCAACAATAAAGGCAGAGACAATATAATTGACCGAATGAAGATCCATTCCTTTCCAGGTTGGACATGGTACATATTTGCAAAATACTCTGAAAGGATATAGAGGATCCAAAAGGTCAGATGCAGAAGTATTTCCACTATGTTGAACTGCCGAGTCATGCCTAAAAGAAGCTATAAAAAATTAAAAAATAGTTTTAAGTAGATGAACTGCACATTAATGGATAGCAGCAGCAAAAATTAGGCAATATTCAGTTGAATTGACTATTTCTGGTTGATGCTCCCCTTCTATGGTGACTTCCTCTACTTTCGAAAATACCCGCAAAAAAGTCATTTAGATTTGGGGTAAAATAATGTAAACGGCTGGTCGCATTTAGTTTCCTTTAATTCTAATTTCGATTAGCTTTCAAAATTAAAATTATGAATACCATTATTTCAAAATTGCTGCTCACCAGCTCCCTTTTCTTCATGCTATCTGCTTTTGTAAGATCACCTGATGCTCCTATACCTGTTACTTTCAACACCAAGGTCGAGGCTGAAGCCAACATCGGTGGAGCCTATTTGACCTTCGCCGACAAGTTTGGTGGAGAGGTATCCCAACATGACCTGGTCAAACATCAGCGAGTAGAAGTTTCAGGATGTGCCAAGGGATCGAAAATATTCCAATTCACAATTTACATTACAAAAAAAGGAAAAACGACTTCCCTGCAAACCAAATCTTCTAACCTGACCGATGAAATGCTCACAGCCTTAAGAACCTTATCAAAAGGAGATGAATTTGAGTTTAAAAAGGTCAAAGCATATTTGCCGAATGGAAAGGACGTGGTGGATGTGTGGGCGAAGAAGTTTGTGGTGGTTTAGTGCCGCATAGTCCCTATTCATGAGACTCTGCCAGGACTTAAAGCATCAGATTCCCCTACCGGGAGACTCTGATGGGACGTTGAGTTCTCGCAGAGTCTCCGCAGGGACGCTGCGAATTATATTCTTAAACCGAAATCCCCAATTTTTTCAAGTGGTCGTAAAAAGCATCTTTGTAAAAATCCCCTAGTGGAAGGAGCTTGTCTGCAATCTTGAGTCGATTGCGTTCTATACTTTCAATTTTACTGATAGGGACAATGTATGATTTATGAATTCGAATAAAATCTTTGGGTAACAGGGCTTCCATCTTTTTGAAAGTCATAATGGTCATGATATTGGCATCGGGTGTCTTTACCAACAAATAATCTTTCATGCCCTGAATGTAAAGGATGTCATCAAAGACGACCTTTTGCATCCTGTATTCTGTTTTTAAAAACACGAATTCCTTTTTGAGGGTCTTGGGTTCAAAATTTTGTTCTGCAACTGAAGGAGTTGGCATGGAGGATCCTTCCCGATTTTTTAAGATATCATATGCCTTGTTGACTGCCTGAAGAAAGCGTTCAAAAGAAATGGGTTTGAGTAAATAATCACAAATGCTCAATTCATAACCTTGTATGGCGTATTCATCGTAGGCAGTTGTGAAAATGACGACTGGTAGATTGATGAGCGTTTGCATGAGCTGAATGCCAGTGAGGTCATCCATTTGAATATCCAAAAACATCAAGTCCACTTCGTGGGCTTTCAGGAATTCTATGCTATCCATACCATTGCTAAAGCTACCCTGTAGCTCCAGGTAAGGCACTCGTTCGATAAATCCCCGCATTTTTTTCAATGCCAGGGGTTCGTCATCTACAGCGATGCATCGAATTTTCATGTTTTAATAATTGTAGCCGCCTGTTATTGGGCAGGCTATGATATATTATTGACTTTCAGCCTGCCCAATGACAGGCGGTTACCGTGTAAGTGGAATTTTCAGATTAACTTTAAACGTTTTTTCTGTTTCTACAATATCTAAAACGTGTTTCTCAGGATATAGCAATTCCAATCGTCTGCTTACATTTTGCAAGCCGATCCCGCCAGTAGGATCTTTTTGTCGATGCTTATCAATAAAATTAATGACTTCAAAATCTATTTCAGATAAATGGATCGCAATTTTAATTTGTATTCCAGGTGAAGGGACAGATTTATCTCCATGCTTGATGGCATTTTCAATAAATGGTACAAACAACAAAGGGGCAATTTTATTTTTCCCTGCTTTCCCCTCAATTTCCAATTGAATAAAATTGGGCGCTGTCATCCTCAAAGACTGTAATTTTACGAGGTTGTGTACATATTCAATTTCCTTACTCAGCAACACTTCTTTATCCTGAGAATTGTACAACATGTATCGCATTATATCAGACAATCTGATAATTGTAGCCGATGCTTTCTCAGGTTCTTCAGAAATAAGGCTGTCAATATTGTTGAGGGTATTGAATAAGAAATGTGGACTGATTTGGTGTTTGAGCATGGCAAGTTCGCTTTTCAAACTTTGCTTTTCGAGCTCTTTTTGTCTGTTTTGTGATTCGAGCCAGCGCTTACCCAATTTGATTGCGGCTGCCAAAACCACAACTGCATAAGTTGCTACCAAATAAAAGAAGTATGGAAACTCCCAAAAACCCCTTTTGTAGGCCAGATCAGGATGAAAGTTGGGGATATAGACATAGTAATCGAGAAACTGAACCAATAAGACGGAAAACAATGCAGATAAAATAAATCCAACACTAAATATGATGTATTTTTTGGTATATAAAAACCTGGGCATCAAAACATAAATAGTGAAATAAGTTGCAAGAATATCCACCCACATAGAGAAAGCTGCAGTCTGAACCAAAATAAAACCAAAAGAGAAATTTGGTGAATTCAGCTTTTGCAATGTGGTGAAAAACAGAAGGTAGGAAATCCAAAAACCAATATGGAGAAGAATTCTAAGTGTACCTTTATTGATATCAAACTTTTGCTTCATACTATTTGACAATGTAGGAAAATTTATTTACTCAACGGCTTCCACAATTCATAAAAAAATTGTCATATGACTCCGCTTCAAAATGAATTCTACCAAACGGAAAATCATACCTACAAAAACGAATTTTTTTCTATTTTTATGGATGATGGATG
The DNA here is from genome assembly GCA_041941305.1 of Saprospiraceae bacterium. GTDB lineage: Bacteria > Bacteroidota > Bacteroidia > Chitinophagales > Saprospiraceae > JANSWP01. The sequence continues at coordinate 13,996 of JBGTQJ010000003.1, read as the reverse complement.
ATGGAAAAAATACTTCTTTTGGGTTCACTGTTGGTGTTTTTTTTTGGGGATGGACAATTGAAGTAATTCCGGGGATTGTCTTTGATAAAATTGGGTTAGGTATAGCTGTCGGGCTACTTTTGAGGATTGGATCAGGGTTTTTATTCAATGGAAATAAGAACGAAAAAAAAGCTCCTTAATCGGAAAAAGCAATACATCGATCGTTTGAATTTCTATTGATTGAGTCTCGCTTCATTGGTAGGAAATTCAAATAAAAATTCTGGAGAGAATAATTTAAATAAAAATAACTTGTGGACTACATTTTCATTTTAAGTTTATTTGGATAATCAATATGGGATGGCTGCTAAAATATGCTCAGTAGCTGTAATTCTTGCAGTGGTTTTTCTGTCGGCTTCAATAATGATCCAGGGACAAAGTTCTGTATTGGTATTTTCAAACATCCATTCCTTATATTTGGTGTATTCATCCCATAAATCCTGAGCCCTTTCATCGACGGACGTCATTTTCCACCTTTTTAATGGGCTGCTTTTGATTTCAGCAAATCTACGAGCTTGCTCTTCTTTTGTGATAGAAAAATAAAACTTTAGAAAATAGGTGTCTGACTCTACAATCATTCTTTCAAATTCATTGACCTGTCCCATGAAGGTTTTGTATTGTTTTTCTGTGCAAAATCCATTTACAGGCTCTACGACTGCCCGATTGTACCAGCTTCTGTCAAAGAAAACGATTTCACCGGGTTTGGGTAATTTATTGACATAGCGCTGAAAATACCATTGCCCTTCTTCTTCAACAGTTGGCTTGGGCAAAGCCACAATTCGATAATGACGAGGATTTATATGAGCAGTGATTCGGCGAATGGCACCACCCTTTCCCGCCGCATCACGCCCTTCAAATACAATCACGATTTTTTTGCCGTTTTCAATGACCCAATTTTGCAATTTGATCAATTCAGTTTGCAGCTCCCTCAGTGTTAACTCATAGGTTGCTGTTCGCAATGCTTTTTCATAATTCAGTTTTTTATCTGCAATAAGGGTTTTTAATCCAATTTTGGAATTAAGCACTGTGATTTGTTCTGAAGTCAGGTTTAATTCTTCCATACTCAAATATCTATTTGTTCGATGTTTCTATAATAGCGGATGATCACATTGGGGTCGGGCAGCAATACTGCTTTTGATTTTCCTTTTCCAACATAATCAAATTGGGATAAGACATGGCGCATACTTTCCAAACGTGCAGTACGCTTGTCATTGGTTTTGACAATAACCCAGGGGCAAAAAGCGGTATGCGTTTTTGAAAACATCAGTTCTTTATAGTGCGTGTACTTGTTCCAAAGCTCCTGCCCTTTCATATCGACAGGGCTAAACTTCCAACGCTTCAGAGGGTTTTTCATTCTGGAATCAAATCTTCGTTTTTGTTCTTCCTTAGAAATTGAAAACCAGAATTTGATGATTTGAATGCCGTCTTCGTATAACATATGTTCAAATTCAGGCACCTGAGCCATGAATTGGTTGTACTGTTTTCGATTGCAGAATCCCATAACAGGCTCAACGACTGCCCGATTGTACCAACTTCTGTCAAAAAAGACAATCTCTCCCGGGTTGGGTAATTCCTTAATATAGCGGCGAAAATACCACTGCCCTTTTTCTACTTCTGTTGGTTTTGCTAAAGCGACCACCCGCATGGATCTTGGGTTTAGGTGTTCCACAAATCGTTTGATTGACCCGCCTTTACCTGCCGCGTCTCTCCCTTCAAATACTACAGCGACCCGCATCTTTTTACGGGCAATCCACCTTTGCAGATTGACCAGCTCCGTTTGCAAAATCTTCAGTTCTTCTTCATATCTCAGGTTACGCAATGCCTTGCTGATGTTAATATTCTTGGCGTTGGCGATATTAAATAAGTCGCTTCGCTTTCTGGCATTTCGAAAGTCTTCGAGTGTAAAATTTGTCATTATTAGAAGTATAATGGATGAGCATTTCAAAAGATTTCAAAGTAAAGGAAGGATAGATAAATCAAAATGACAAAAATCATGGGGTCTATTGAAAAAAATCAAAGAAAATTTGGATTCTGATTACAAAATATCATCGTACCCGTTTATTGAATTTCATGTTGAAGTCTAATCTGAACCTGTTTCCGGATTCTGTGGCAACATCATGTGTAACCAAACCCTCAACAAAATAGGCTCTGGCAACAACATTAAACCTTGAATCAAAAGCATAAGCGACCCGGATTTCATGCCCCTGATAGTTCGTATTTCTGTTTCGATTGATATTTCCTAGTCGAATCCAGTCATCCTCTGTATAATAACTAACGACTGAATATTCTTCTTTTCTGACGAAGTAATAACCCAATAACCAATCTCCTTTCTCACTTAGCCTCCCGACTTTGGCGCTTATCACAAAACCTGTATTCTGGTCTTTGTAAACTGGATTTATCAAAGTATCAGGTACTTCATGATAATCCTCCAGATTGGTAAAATGATCATAACCAATTGTTATAGGGAATTTGGTTTTCAAATCTATCTTCAAGCCGGATACGAGAAATGAATAATCGAGTTTAAATCGATCTCCATTATAAAAAAAATCAGTGGTAGGGACATTGTTTAAATCTTTTAGCCCATAATAACTGCTTGCAAGCGTGATTTTGTTCTCCTTAACCTTAAAACCTAATTCCAATTGACCACCCACCATTTGGCCATCAATCATACCATTGGTTGGATCTTTGGGATCAAAGTTTCCACTACCTGTATTGGTTATAAAATAGGCTGCTTTTGGTTTAATGCTGATACCTTTCGCCTCGAATGATCCTCCTATGGCTATTCCCTCAGGCGTAACATCATCATCCCAAAATAATTCATTTTGCTTCCAGAATGGAAAGCTGTTTTTTCCAACCCACCACCAATATTTATCATGTTTACCTGAAAGAAAAACCTTGTCCAAATTGATGGGAACACCAGAAAACTCTCTGTGCCCAAAATTATTATGGGGAGATTGAAGGCTTTCAGCTACTCCCGACCTTACCCTTGCACCCAAACTGATGCTTTCAGTCCAATTAAAAGTAAATCCGAACCTCAGTCGATACCGTAACCGGAAGCGATCCTCACGAAAGCTCCCATTAAATCTGCGCGAGTCCCAATCCTGCTCCGCACGGAGTCGGATGTCTCCGTAAATGCTAAAAGTCTCTTTTTGCTTCTCTGGATTTTGAGGTTTGGAATCAATTGGGGCTAATAACTCCTTAGCTTGCTCAATTGTATTCGTAGATTGGATTTCCTTGGTATTCAGTTTTGCCAATTCTCCACAAGCACTTTTGAGCAGTGTGTTCATTTTAAAATTTGCCTTACCAAAAGCTGGTTGAGCATCTTTGATAAAATTTCTAATGATAGAAGAGCCGGTATATTGCAGGGAATTAGAAGGCGCATTTTCCTGGCCATTCATCTTTGCGACAAATAGTATGCAAAAAGGGAGGTAAAAAATAAATATTCGCACGGTTATTTTGATTCTAATTATTATAACAACCGATCTCTTGTTCCCTTTCATCACTTGAAAGATTCCAAGAGGTTTAATTTATGTGCAAATATCATTTTTTTTCATCTATTAGTGCTTTTAAACCAAAAAATATATTTATCTTTTTACAATATTTATATCCCTGAGGATTATTGCTTATTCACAAAAGTAGGTTGAATGAGTCAAGAATAATCACTGGCTCTTCTTATGAGGATCCACCAAGCGAAAAACAAAATGGCAATTATTTGTAATAATATTGGAGACCATTGAGGAAGAAAGGATGATATAGCCATTAAGATTTCATCATCAGGAAATATGCCCCAACCAAAAAGGGCAGGAAGCCAAAACCAGTAATAACTTCTAACAGGAAAAGCTGCAAAAGTCTTAACCTTTCCAAATTAATAGTTTATTATTTTGGCTTAGTGGTTGAAAAGAAAGTCTAGAGCTGTTCAAATCAGTATCCTTTGTATTCATGGGAAAATATTAGGCAAAATTTACAAAAGTGCAATTAGTCTGGTTGGAGGTGGAAATTGGTGTTTATCCGGATGCCGAATAGCTATCGGCATCCGGATTAAAAATTCATAAAAAGCGATGTTTTTTGAAGAATAAAATTGCCATCTGTCTTCGGCAATTTCCGCTCATCACAGCGCGATGTCCACACCTCAATTAATTAGTTGCTCCCTCCCATTTTGGGATGGGTGATTTTGTCATTTTCTCAGTATATCTTCCAAATCTGTAGGTCATACTAAAATTAATCAGATAATCGGCAAATGCTGCATCACCATGACGATAAACACCAGTTTCAAGTGTTCGTTGTTTGTCCTCATAACTTTGCGTACGATTTCGTATCAAAGCAATAGGCAACCTAAAATTAAAACCAACGTTTTGTGTATTAAAAGCTAGACCTGGCTCTGCCGAAACCACATAACCAGGCCTTCGATACCCTGCACTTCCCCCAATAATATCTTTGGAGGGAACACCTTCTAATCTACCTCCAATATAGGCACTCAAACCATGAATTTTGGAATTGTAATACGCCCCTAACCGAAGCGCAAATTGATCAGGACAGGAAAACTCGCTTCGTCCATTTCGTGTTAATACACCATTTGTCTCCTGAACATTAAAGAGGTAATTAATATTGGTAGTTAAAAGAAATGCAGGTGACAAGGCATAATACCCCTGTAAATCCAATGCAAATCCTAGTCCACCATCCCCGGGTTGTATTGATTGATCAACAACTTTTTCAAGGTCTTCATCTTTATTTTCGCCTTGATTATAAAAAGAATCCGTATAATCAAATTTGCCTGTTGGGAGCTTTACATTCAAACCTAAAGCAAGATTAAAAAAGTGACTTTTCTTTGAATCAAATAACCAGTACCCACCGCCAATTCGCATATCAGAAATCCCCATAGAAGAGGTCTCATGTCTTTCCCCCAAACCATTCGGTGGATTTCCTCCATGTTCGTACATCGAAGAACGATTGTGCCAAACAAATGGAAGAACAAAACTCAAATATAATCGTTCTGAAACACCATAATTGACAGATAAATCCAAAAAATAAGAATGATTAATAACCTGAGTACCATCCTCCACTCGATGCGTTTCTTCCTTATGTCCCCTAAAATGACGAAACGACTTAAAGTATCGAAAACCAACTTGTGAAAAGAATTCACCTTTCTTAAGGTTTTGTCCCTCTCCCAAATTGAATCCGCAAGAAGACATACCTCGAATAGCAACACAGCCCTGGGCATTGGCAAATTGTGAGAATGCCCCTACCAACATCATATACAATAAAATAAAATTTGTTTTCATGATCTTAAAAAAATTATTATCCAACTAGGCGACATTATCTGTTTGAATGTGATAGCCACCCAACACTCTTGGGAAGGGATTTGCACTAAATTCAAAATAAAACCTGGCACTTCTGAGCTTTAAGAACCAACAAGCGCCTGTAGTTCTGACAATAAATCGCCGATGGAATTTATCGGGATAAACAAATAAGGAATTTTAAAATGAGGTTCACCAAATATTGATTCTGATGAAGCTAAAATTTAGGTCTTCTCAAAAGTTATATTCTTGATTGGGAAATATTCAACTTCTTATCATCAACAGGGTAAAGTATTAGCAAGGCCATGATAATGATTACATTTTTCATGATATATTGTCCAACCAATGTCAGTGTAAATGGGGCACTATTAAAAGATAAATCTGGAAAAAAGAAAAAGGGTAAAAAGGTGCATACCATGTGAAGAATAGTAAGCTTAATGATTTTTCGAATTAGAATGTTAAAAATCAAACATACCCCAATTAAGACCTCCCAAAATGCGAGTATTAAAATGCTAACATCGGATGGAATCAATCCTATAGTGAGAAGATGAATGGTGTCTTTGGCAAGGACATCTGCAGGACTTACACCGGGAAAGAATTTCAAGGCTCCAAACCAAAAATAACAGATTCCAATGCTGATGGCTAAAAGCCTTTCTTTTGATATATGATTTTTATATTTTTCCATGAGAATTATAATTTACTTTAATTTTTCCATGCTTTCTTCCAGTCAGGGCTTTTGAAAATCCAAATGCATTTATGTAAGGCACTTTCAAAATGGAATTATAGCATGTTTGCTAGATAATATTGGGCATTTAGTCTTTCTGAGAAATTTTGACCACGTAATGAAGAAAAGATATCTTTACTACGTGGTCTTTAATTTCTTCTAATCTCTGGACAATATTTACAAACAGAGTAAGAATGCTTCTATGTCATCTTTTTCCTGTTGAGTTAATTCTAATTCAAGAACTATATTAAAGAACTCAACTGCATCAGCTAAAGTAGGACATCGGCCATCATGCAAATATGGAGGTGAATCTTTGATGCCTCGAAGCGGGAAGGTTTTAATGGGACCCTCAGGACGTCCAACATAAAATCGTTCAACCTGCAAGTCATGCATATAGTCATCTGTAAAGGCTGGTCCACCATGACAGGTACCACACTTAGCCTTACCCCAGAAAAGCGCTTCACCTCGAAGTTCCTGCTCCGAAGCTTTAGAGGCAATTAATTTCCCCAATGGACCTAATTTAGGAGCGGGTGGGAAATCCAGGATCGCATTAAAATCTCCCATACGATTGGATACCGTACGTTGGTGAGCACGAGGACCAATTGCCTGCATCATGCCAGGGTCTCCATCAAAATATTCTTCAATTTCTGCAAAGTGGTCCATACTTCGAATAGAGCGTTTGGAGGATAGCTGCATCAGGTTGTAATTCCCTCGCATAGTAGGGGTTTCCACTCTCAAGCGAGCCAAATTGGGCCTTGCATCAGGCGCCAATTCAAATGCGCCATTGGTGTGCCCATTCACATGACATGAAAAACAGGCTACCCCCTCGGAGGGTTCTTCTGTGACTCTATGAGTTGTTTGATTGAACCAGGTGGTCGGTGTTGGGCGAAGCAATTCTTTCAAACCCTCCATTTGTTCAGGAGTTAGCAGTCCGTCAAAAATTTCATAATAATTTTGAAAAGTAACTTCTTTCCCATTTGTTACATCACCCAATTCTTTATGAGTAGTCAAAAACATGGGCGGTGGAAATTCGGGCAAATACTCATCTGGGAAATCATGGTCTAAATCAAATCGAACATGTTCAGGATGAACGGCATTCCATTCATCGGGAAAAACCATGTGTGCTGTAGTTGCGATGGGATGCGCCAGTGGTTTATACGGAAACAAATCCTTCTCACGAATTTCTTCAGGAGACATTTTTGACAAATCTTCAAAATTAACCAAACCTTGAGGCAACCTTGCGATGGGTCCCTTCATAACAGGTTTTCGATTTCCTGACATCATCACACCCTTGATAGTTTCTCCACTAAAATTAAATCTTGCCGCCATATATTCATCAACCCTTTTCATCAATCCAGGCTTGCGCTCTTTATTCATTTTCACCCACTCTTCAAATGATTTAGGCAAAGTAGGTGCACCAAAAGAAGAACCAAGTTTACCTGCATATCGCCATAAATCCAGAGGCGTTTCATCTCCTTTACCAACCTTGGGATAAGGAAGCAATTCATCAGAGTTAGGGGTGTTGAAAAAATCATCCACTTCCACTGGTTCGGCATTATTGTTAAAATTGTTGGTAAGCGGATTTGAAAAACTGAATTGGTCTGTGGTAGAGATTATTTCTCTTGGTTGATTGTCTAATTTGGTAAGTGCACTTGCGGAAAAGATGATAGCCATGATAGCCATCCCTGTAAACAACTGCTTATACCTGGAAAAGAATTTCTTGTAATGCATTGTCATGAGATTATTTAGTTAAAAAATACACACTAGGTTTAATTACATTGCAAGAATACAGTCAATCTTTTATGTTTTTTTTGCAAATATGTAAAATCGAGGTTTAAATGGGTGAATGCCTATATTTAATTGATAAAACTTTTTCCCCTTATCTTAGCCTCGATAAATACAAGTATCATGAAATTAAAATGTCTGGTAATTGATGATGACCCCCTCATTTGCGATTTGATACAACATTTTTGCTCAAAGGTCAGTCAGATAGACTTTTGCCTTGCATCTAACAATGCATTAGATGGCTTGAGCATACTCACTTCTCAGCCTTTCGATTTGTTATTCTTAGATTATAACCTCCCTGACCTAACTGGAAAATCTTTACTTGAACGAAAGCCCTCAGGCACCCTGGTGGTAATGATTACTTCCGAAAAAGAGTTTGCAGTAGCATCTTATAATTACAAAGACATTGTAGATTTTATTGTAAAGCCCATACCTTTTGACCGTTTTTTCCAGGCAGTTGAGCGAGTAATAGAGGTCAAAAATGACAATGTTCCAGATGAAGGGGTGGCTGCGAAATCAATATTTGTAAAAGACGGAAACAAGCTGGTTCAATTATATTTTAACCAAATCTATTTTATTAAATCAGAGTCCAATTATGTTATTTTTCAACTAGGAAAGAAGCAAATCATGTCGTTGATTTCTCTAAAAGAGCTGCTTACAAAATTGCCCAATAATTTTGTGCGTACACACCGCTCTTATATTGTTAATGTCCACAAGATCGATTATATAGCCTCAGAAGAAGTTTCAATTGACCAAAAACAATTACCAATTGGACAAAAATATAAGGAGACGTTGATGGGAAAGGTTACAAGTTTATAGATTGTTGGAGAACAACATCAAATTTTATTTTTTAAACACCAGACATAAAAATCCATTCGTTGCCTTAAAGATGGGGCAAAATCTGACCCAAAGTCCACATTTTGGCCATTTCCAGGTATAATTAAATATGCTTCAAAAGCTTCCAGTTTTAGTCTACGTACGGAGCTAATTAATTTGTGCCTGATTGCAGTATACTTTTCATCATCTTGATCAGTTACTGCTTTTTCAAACTCTATTGCCATTATTTCCCATTCCTGAATTAAAAGATTAATAGCTTTGTGATATTTATCCTCATTGTGGTCATAATCTTCCCAAAAAGAAGAAACATTGGGTATTCCAAATTCCTGAGCCGCCAATGCAAATGTGATTTTATTCAACAAACTTTTTGGATTTATTGGTTTTTGAAATTGAGCCTCAAAGTTGGGAAGGTTTGCAGTCTGATTAGGTTCCAGTTCTGTACCCGAAACGATGAACAAAAGTCCATTTTCGTTCATGACTCTCTGTAAATCATCAATGTATTGAATTATGGTTGTTTGTGTAAAATTCAGATCAGAAATAATGATGTCGAATTTATCTGAAGGTAAAGATTTGATTAACTGAATATTATTCAATTGCACGATGGTTTTTGACCAGTTGCTGAATAAATGCTCATATAAAAACAAGGTTTGTTCATCATCATCAATCACCAAAAAAGTTTGTTCTTTTAATAACCTGTAGGGCAACTTCGAAGCAGCCTCCATTGATTTTGTTGGCTTTTCTTTAAAATTCAGTTTTAGATCAAAATAGAAATGTGAACCATGGTTGGGCTTTGAGTCAATTTGTAGCTTTGAATCGAAAAGTTTCAGGATTTGAATTACGATTGGCAATCCTAACCCAACTCCCTGAAGAATACTATCATCATTTAAATCATTCTGGGAATAATAACGCTTAACAATTTTTTGCACTTTGTCTTCCTCAATTCCAATCCCTGTGTCCAGGATGGAGATACGAAACTCAACTGTTTTTTCTTCTAAATTCAAGACATGAGTGCGTACCCAAACCGAACCATTTTCAGGAGTGAATTTTAGTGCATTAATTACCAAGTTATTGACAATTTGGGTTAAACGCACAGGATCAAAATAAATCAACTTTCCCATTAATTTTGGTGAACTTTCCACAGTCAATTTAATTTTTTTAGCAACTGCGCTGAATTGATGGACATTGGAAAGTTCAACTAAAAAGTTATGCAAATCGAACCAATCATTTTTGATTTTCAATTCACCTGTACTCAATTTTTTATAATCCAAAATATCATTGACTAGAGAAAGTAAATTGCTAGAGTTAAATTTTAATGATTCAATAAATGCTTTCTGGTGTCGCCCGGGTTGGTTTTTTTCGAGTAAATGAATCATTCCAAGAATAGAATGGATGGGATTGCGAATTTCATGACTCATATTTTCCAAAAAGGCATCTTTTTCTTTAATTGCTTCTTCAACAATTTCCTTTGCATTTCTCAAATCTTCAAGGTTTTGAGAAATCACTTTTGACATTTCTTCAAATCGTTGTGCTAATTGCCCAATTTCATCATTTCTATAAATGGGCAATTTGGCAGGCGTAATGTTTTCAGGAAAAGAAGTCATTGTCTCAGTGATATCTTTCAATTCTCTTGCTTGCCGCTGCATATAGGCTAGAGATATAAATAAAATCAAAATTGCCAGGCCAAAGGTAATGGTCATACTTTTACGGCGCCAGGCATAAAAAGAAGCAAAAATCGCTTTCCTATTAGAGCCTATACCAACATAAATTCTATAATTTTTTTTAGGGTAAAAAAGTTTACCAAACGCATACAAAAGGTCATTTTCTTTAAACAGGATAGGTTCCTTGTTTTCATAGAATTGGAGTACTTCTTTATACTCCACACCAAAATCATCCTCAAAAAATGATTTTCTGTTAAATTCAAAAGTGAAGACTTTGCTGGAATCTGGATGTATTAAAAAGTGTCCCGAATCATCAATAAGTTTTAAATTAAAATTGGAACCAGCAAGGGCTTTTAAATCCTTAAACAATCCTTGCAGGTTTACATTAATTATTACAATTCCAAAAATTTTATTTTTTCGATAAATTGGACAAGCTACCCTTAATGTAGGCATGGCAGGAAGGCTAATTTTTCCAAACTCCTTATTCAAATCGATGGTGGAAAAATATACAGAGTCTCTGGGTAGCCGAATAGTTTCGATAAAATAATTGCGATTTCCTTTATGCTGCAGAGAATCATTTTTAACCAAAAAAGTTTTGTTCCCTTGTCGTTCAGCCCGAATAATTTCTCTTCCCTCATTTTCTATACCTATAAACCGAATTTGTGAATAATCAGGTTTGCTATTAATTAAAGCCAGGTATTCATTGGACAACAGTTCCTTTTTTAAAGTATCAAAATCTAATAAAAAGTCGTCCAGAAATGGGCTCTGGGCGAGGTGTATAATGTCTCGACGCACATTATCAATAAAGGATACAAACTTGATTTCTACAATTTCAGCAGTATGCTTGACTTGTTGCTCAGAAGATCTGATAATTTCCTCTGCACTATTTCTAAAAAGCAAATATCCCAAAGAAGACAAACCGACCAAGGTGAGTAAAAAATATATTATCGCATTTTTAGTCGCGAGGGAAATAAATTTTGGGCGAATCTTTGTCAAGGCTTTTAATTTTTCATCAAAAAACCCTTACTGTTTTGGGCAAAGTTGGATTAATTTCTGCAAAAAATGAAAATACAAATATATGAATAATAAAAAATCATTCACAGCCCAATTGTGCCCTGGAAACTGCGTCATTATTTGGGAAACAATTTCCAGAAAGCACACTTTCAGGAACAAAGCGTTTCGTATCAGGGTCATACAGGGCATTTTCAAGAAAATCAACAAGTTGGTTGATCTCTTCTTTGCTCAAAGACAATGGTAAAAATCGAGCTGAAAGTTTGTCATATCGCAAATTGCCATTGTGTCCATAGCCAGCACCGCCATCTGCTATTCCTTGAACTCTGCCTGGCAAAAAACCAGCTGGCTGTAGATGACAAGTACCACATGAATAAGATTCGTAACAATTATCGTGGAGGGGGATTTGTGCCAAACCTGTTTCAAAAAAGAGTAAATTCCCTAAAGCTACTTTTTCTTTGGTTACAGGATTGTGAGGGTCCTGATTCGGCAATTCCTTATAATTGTCTGAATCCGGAAAAGTTTAATAATCCAAATCGCCAGTCGGGGATCTTCTCTCCAATGTCTCAGTCAATATTTGGTTCAATTGATCGGATTCCGTTTCTGGTTCACAGGCAATTAGGGTAATCAAGGTGATTCCAAAAAGTAGAATTAGGTGTCGCATATCGTTTATTTTTCATTGAATAGTATCGTAACTTCCCCCTTAAGTAACTGGCAATGGGATTATGCCTTTACAAAAGCTTTTCTCTCAAATCTTTGGAATTTTGATGAAATAGAAAGTCTTCTACGATTTCATTCTCTAAAAATGGCAAATCGAGCACGTTGGTGTATTTAGTTTTTGGAAATTTTGAATCGAGAAAAGATTGATCAAGGCTGATGTTATCTTTTTTTACTGGCAGTTTTGGTTGCTTCATGGATAATTATTTTTCAAGTATTTTTAGGTCAGATTTGACTAAAAACAAAAGTAAGGGCGACACATTCATGAAAAGATGATTTTTGTCACCCAAAGGGGTTCTACTTTTTAAGAGACAAGAAATTAGAGGTAAGCAACAAGATTGAAATATGCAAAAAGCACCAAACACCTTCTTATGAAATTGTTTACTGCCCACTACATACTGCCCACTGCTACTGATTTACTTCTTATCATACCATCCATTCTCATCAAACTTCTTCTTGCTTTGGTCTTTTGCTCTTAAAATGATGATGACTTGAGCAATGACCAAGACAGGCAAAGCCAATTGCCATATCCAGGTAGTTAAATCCGACTTAAAAAAGGCGAGCATAAAAAAAAGGAGTAGAAAAATGGAGAATATTAAAATTGACCAGAGTTTATAGTTCATTATTTCATTATTCATTATTAACTATTCATTATTCATTACCTCAATGACACATCGGTACATATTGCATAGCCTCCCAAATGTTGAAGTCAGGAGGAATGTAAAAATTCAAGCCTCGGAAAATGAACAAGATGGCAAAAAACATCAGAAAAACAGGTACCAGTTTTTTAAAAAAGTTTCTAAACCTCAAGCCTGCCCAGCTACCTGCAAGGGAAGCTACCATCATCAAAGGTAGGGTTCCCAATCCAAATAACATCATGTAAGCCATTCCATCCACCATACTTCCCGTAGAAACCGCTCCCACAATTGCCAGCCAAACCAGACCGCAGGGTATCAATCCATTCAATATACCTAACCAAAATAAGGAGGATTGGGATCGTTCTTTTACTAAGGTTCCCAATTTGGATTTCAACTGGAAATAAAAGCGATCTAGCAAGGGAAGAGATAGCATTTTACTTTCCACATTAACTGAAAACAATGCAATTACAAGTAATAAAATACCCATTACAATTGCCAACCATCGTTGCATCCCTGCAAAGAAAACACCTTGTCCAAGTAATCCTATAATTGCGCCCAAAGCACCGTAGGTTACAATTCTCCCAAAATTATAAAGCAAGGCATTTCCGGCTACTTTCAATTTTGTTGGTGCCTGGTAGGGCAAGGACATCGCAATCGGTCCACACATGCCAATGCAGTGTAAACTACCAAAAAGTCCTATTGTGAATGCAGTCCAAAGTGCCATTAAAAAGTATAGAGTAGAGTCCAGGGTTCGAAGTTTTTCATTTCGAACCTTAACCTCCAATATTATATGGTAATAACTTGTTCCTTATAATATGCCTTTCCATTGGCTTTCCAATCAACCTTTACCCGCCAAAGCCCAGGTAGCATTTTTTTCGTTCTAACAAGTAAATTATTTTCAATACCAGCCTGAATTTGCACCAAAAGATCCTTTGAATTATCAGAGGGTCGATAAAATAGAATTTCGCCAGATGGCTGAGTCATATCTTTTGGAAATTGAAAGGTCACACCTTCTTCGTCCTGACTGATAATCAAATCCTTATCCAACAATTTAGCGTTTGCCAGTTTGTCCATATGCTTTTGATAATCCAGATCTTTTTCATAGTAATTGTCTATGACTAAACTGTGATCAACTTCTCTGGATTTGATAACAAAAGTTACCATCACCACCATGAAAGTGGTGTAAAAAATTGCGATTCCTGTACCCCAATTGATTTTCATTTTTTTTGTTGTATTTATTGATGAGGGGTGGACACGGGCGGCTACTTGTGCCTTTGGGAAAGCCGCCAAAAATTC
>JBGTQJ010000002.1:17622-354306 GCA_041941305.1 Saprospiraceae bacterium | reverse complement strand
TGGCTCCTGGTCAGGTAGCAAAAGAAAATTATGCTTATTCCAAACACGGCTCTTGTTGCGTTTTGGCAGCCATTGAACCTAAAACAGGCAAACGATTGGCACATGTCAGAGAACAGAGAACAAAAAAGGAATTCGCTTTATTTATGATGGCTTTAGCCAAAGCCTATCCTGAAGCGGTGAAAATCAAAGTGGTTTTGGATAATCTTAATACACACGGCTATCATTCTTTTTATGAACAGTTTGATGCCGAAACAGCAGCTTGGTTAACACAGAAAATTGAATTTGTTTTTACACCAAAAAGTGCTTCTTGGCTTAATATGATTGAAATTGAATTTTCCGCTTTATCCAGACTATGCTTAAATCGAAGAATCCCTTGCATGAAAAAATTGGAATCCGAAGTGTTGAGTTTTTTCAAAGAACGTTCCCTAAAAGGGATTAAGATTAATTGGCAATTTACCCAAGAGGATGCCCGAAAAAAATTAAACAGGCGATATTCTGAGGTAAATTCAGACAACAAAAAATATCAATAAACTTTTTGCACGATGTATTTAACTTTAATACCACCTTAAAACACAGTTAAAATTATATTATTCCAAAATAGGAAACCAACCATTTTGACAAGAGGGTGCTATTTTTGCATTGTTTCCCTGAAAAACTTTTAGAATTAATCTATTATCATGAGAAAAATTCTTGTACCCTTTTCGCTTTTGCTTTTTTTCACCACTCTTTCCTTTTCACAAGCTGCTTACAGTCCTGTCGAATGGAATCATAAAGCTGAAAAAATAAATGACTCAGAATATGATTTAGTGTTTACCGCCACCGTTAACCCTGGTTGGTATATCTATTCCCAATACCTCGATAGTGATGATGGACCTATTCGCACTTCTTTCAATTACAATAGGTCGGATGTTGTAGAATTTGTTGGTAAAACAGAAGAAGATGGAAAAAGATCGGAAGGTTATGATGCCTTGTTTGACATGAATGTCATCAAATTCAGTGGAATTGTAACTTTTACCCAACGTGTCAAAGTAAAAAAAGGGAGCCCAACGCTTGATGGTTGGCTGGAATTCATGACTTGCGATGAAGAAAGATGCCTGCCTCCAATGGAGGTCGATTTTGAATTTAAACTTGAATAATCGCCTTTTTGGAATTTGATTTTCCAAAGACCTTTCCAATAGATATTTTCAAATATTTTTCATTTCAATTTTAACTTCGCAAATTCGCGCCTTGTTAGCCGGATTACAGGGCAAGCTTTTGGCTTACTAAAACTTTCATTATGAGGACTTTAATGATATTCGGAGCACTTTTGATAAGTCTCCAGACTTCCTTTACACAGATATTAAATCCCGTTAAGTGGCAATTTTCTTCCAAACAAGTCACTGAAAATGAATTTGACTTGATATACACTGCCAAAATTCAAGATGGTTGGTATGTCTATTCTCAGTATTTGGAAGGAGATGATGGTCCAATACCTACCAGCTTCAATTATGAAGGCACAGAACATTTTGAATTGGTCGGAAAAAACGAGGAATCAAAAGAAAATCGAAAAGAGGGAAAAGACCCACTCTTTGACAACATGAACATTGTAAAATACGCTAAAAAAGCAGTATTTACACAAAGAGTCAAGATAGCAGACCTAACAAAACCAATTGTAGGATGGTTGGAGTTCATGACTTGTGACGATGAAAAATGTTTGCCACCTTCTGAAGTAGACTTCAATTTCAAACTTAATCCAACTAATGTTGCATCCAATGTAACTGAAGCAGCTGACAATACCGATAGTGAGGCTGTTAGTGGAGAAGACTTAACCTTGAATGAGCCGTCTGATGCAGAAGCTGGAGATGGCATTTTAGATCCGGTAAAATGGACTACCAAATTTGAAAAGGTTAGCGAAGAAGAATATGATTTGGTTTATTCTGCCAAAATTCAAGATGGTTGGTATGTCTATTCTCAGTATTTGGATGGAGATGATGGACCAATACCTACCAGTTTTAATTATGAAAGCACTGAACATTTCGAATTAGTTGGGAAAAATGAGGAAATCTCTGATTATAGAAAAGAGGGACATGATCCCATGTTCGATATGAATATTGTGAAGTTTGCCAAGGAGGTTTCTTTTTCACAACGCATCAAAACAGCAGACATTTCTACGCCTATTACCGGCTGGCTTGAATTCATGACATGCGATGACACAAAATGTCTGCCACCAAAGGAAATAGACTTTAAGTTTGATTTGACAGGCAGTTCGCAAGGCTTGGCAAAGAATGGGCAGAAACTGGAGGGTGATGCTATTGACCAATCTGTACCTGCCATTCTTGCTTCTCACGAAAATCCAAGAGGGGATTGTGGAGAAGAGGAAACCAAAGGACAAAATTTAATCTGGACTTTTGTTTTTGGCTTTCTCGGTGGGTTATTGGCGCTTTTGACCCCTTGCGTTTTCCCAATGATTCCACTTACTGTGAGTTTCTTCACAAAAAGTAGTACAGATAAAAGATCCGGAATCAGGAATGCGGTAATTTATGGGCTTTCTATTATTGTAATTTACGTTGCAATTGGGCTACTCATTACAGCTATTGCCGGACCTACTGCACTAAATGAGCTTTCAACAGATGCCGTAGCCAATGTCATTTTCTTCCTGATTTTTGTCTTTTTCGCATTTTCCTTCTTTGGATATTATGAAATCACTTTACCTAGCTCCTGGGCAAATAAAAGTGATACAATGGCAGACAAAGGTGGGCTTATTGGAATATTTTTCATGGCATTTACCCTTGCTTTGGTTTCCTTCTCTTGTACTGGACCAATCATTGGAACTGCAATTGTGGAATCTGCTGAAAATGTCATGGGACCATTCATCGTAATGCTTGGTTTCTCCACTGCTTTGGCATTGCCTTTCGGACTCTTTGCCGCTTTTCCAGGTTGGTTGAATTCTCTTCCAAAATCTGGAGGCTGGATGAATTCAGTGAAAGTAGTTTTGGGATTTTTGGAGCTGGCATTAGCGTTCAAATTCTTGTCTGTAGCAGATATGACAAGTCACTGGAACATCTTGCCTTATGAAGTCTTCATGGGCATATGGATTCTGATTTTTGCAGCTACCACAGCATACCTTTTAGGGTTTATCAAGTTTCCTCATGATAGCCCAAAGGTGAAATTTACTCCATCGCGAATTGCATTTACCGCATTGTTTGCAATTTTCACCATTTATCTCTGCACAGGGTTTGCTTACAATGATAAAACCAAAACTTATGAGTCCAAAGCCCTTCTAAGTGGCTTGGCACCTCCAGCTCATTACAATTTGTTTTTAGAAAAACCGACTCCAGATCAACTTATAAAAGCAAAATATCCTTCTTTCGGGAAATGTGCTAATAACCTGGATTGCTTCAAGGATTATTACGAAGGTGTCCAATATGCCAAGGAAGTCAATAAGCCTTTACTCCTGGATTTTACTGGCTATGGATGCGTAAATTGTAGAAAGACAGAAGAACACATTTGGATAGATGATCGGGTTTGGACAAAAATTGCGGAAGATTTTGTGCTGGTTTCACTTTATGTTGATGACAGAGAACCACTGGAAAAAACCTTGATTTCAAAATCCAGAAATACGAAACTCAGAAATGTTGGCCATAAATGGGCTGATTTTCAAATCATCAATTTCCAGCAAAACTCTCAACCATTGTATGTTTTGATGAGTCCAGAAGAAGAGGTTTTGGCTGCCCCAAGAGGATTCAGAGAAGGCATCAGTGATTATGCAGATTTTCTGGACTGCGGATTAGAGGTATTCAAATCTGACAAGAAAAAACTTGGAATAGCGGAGTAATGACTCAAGTTCGTTCTGAATGTGGAAAGTAAATGATGTAATACAATTTGCCTTCTACATTCAGAACATCCATTTCCTTTCCAAACTGCAATACATTTCTTTTGATTTGCTGAAAAATCATCTTTAGTGTTTCAGCTTTTCCCATACCATTCTTCGCCTGAAAAATATCTCCTTTTTTAGAATTGGTCTTTTGATTGTAGGTAAAAATAAAAGTGGTGAGTTTCTTTGCCATTTCCGGCTCTATCTTACTTTTCAAGTCTTCTTCAGCTAGTATAAATCTCCAGACCCATTCTCCTGTTTGTGAAGCATGAGCTGTTGCAGAAATATGATGCTCACTCAAAAAATGGCTTATTTCCGGGAGAATTTCGGAAACGAATTTTGTAGAAGATTGACCGTAACTCACAAAGGAAATAAGGCACAAACATGCCAATAAGTTTAGACGCATAAGTGTGTGGATAATATGCATTTCTGTTCATGGATTTAAACATACTCTAATCAGATTGTGCTTGTTTTAAGGGTATTCTTCTGAAAGACACAATCATTTTCAATGGCAAAAATAGACATTTTTAAATGCCTGAATATCAATCTATTTGCAATTGGTACGCCAATTAAGTTCCAAGTGTTTATAAAAATCAAAAAAAACAGTGTTTTTGACTCTTACTGTCATAAAACCATGGATATTAAAAAAATAATGGCTTCGCTTAAGTTTTTTATTTATTTTTGATTTTTTGATATGGTGCTTATTTACATACACACCTAATTTCCCTGTAGCATATCAAAATATCTGCTACCCAGAGAAAACTCCACATCATTTTTCGTGCACTTTTAGAACATTTTACTTTTGGACATCTACACGTATAAACCCAAAATCCCTTTTTTGTGAGGGTCATTTTCAGAGCAATCTAATTGATTAAATACCTTATTTATGAACAACCAAGAAAACATCGTTCAACGGTTTACAAATATGTTTTTTAACAAATCGTTGAATGTCCAAAAAAAACATTATAACCTCAATATTACTGGTAGAGTTCAGAGTGTATGGTTTCGTCCTTATTCCAAAAGAAAAGCCAATGAATTTGGCGTAAAGGGTTATATCCAACACACCTTGGAAGGTTTATACGTTGAGATTGAAGGCTCTGAGGAAGCCTTGAATGCTTTTATTGAATGGTGTAAAGAGGGACCCCCTCTTGCCCGAGTAGAATCTATCGAAATAGAAGAAGGAGAAATAAAAGGATTTAAAAAGTTTGTAATTGGTTAGAAAGATTCATTACCACACATTTTCCAAGTCCTTTTTGGAATATTCGTAATTCCTTTCCGAATAGTAGGAATCTCCATTTTCAGGTTTCCTTTTTAATTGTAAGCTGTCCTTATTAAATAATTTGGAGAGCCATGCTACCGGCATCAAAAAAATGAAGAATATCAAGGAGAGTAGTATCCTGGAATTCACATATCCCAGAGCCATTGCCAACTTATACCAAGCCCAGGTTATTCCTTTTGCGATAATTGGAAACATCAGACTACTTACACTAATAATTGCTGCAGCAATTACAAAGCCTCTAATTCCAAAAATAAAATGAAGCACCAGCAAACCAGCAGTTATGACCAGAATGGTTTCCAGATTCTTTGCTTTTTCCACAGTGGATATTTTCTGTAAGTAGTGCGGTTCTCCAGAACCGTGTCAAGCGGATATGGTTCTGGAGAACCGCACTACTTCCTTTAAAATAAGGTATAAATAAATGGTGCGATAGAAGAACCACCACCAATCACAATCAAGACACCAATCAACAGAAGCACAATAATGATTGGTACCAGAAAAAATTTCTTGCGTTCTTTGATGAAGTTGAATAAGTCTTTTAAAAATTCCATTTTACTATTTTTTATGCCCATTTAGTTGGTTAATCCAATACAAACTCCTCCTGCCAATTATCTTTTTTATCCCAATTGGGTTGTTGTTTTTTGTCAAAAATATAATTTCCTATGACAAGATAATCCATTTCGGTCCGCATAAAACAACGATATGAATCTTCGGGGGTGCAAACGATGGGTTCGCCCCGAACATTAAAACTCGTGTTAATTACGATTCCATGCCCTGTTTTTTCCTTGAATTTCTGTATCAATTTGTAATAACGCTCATTGGTCTTTTTGTGTACAGATTGTACCCTTGCCGAAAAATCGACATGGGTGATTGCCTGAATATCAGAACGCAGGGTATAAAGCCTATCTCTTAAAGGCAATTCCCAATAATTGTCTGGTACTTTAGCTTGTCGATCTTCTTTGACCGGAGCTACCAGAAGCATATAGGGTGATTCTTTTTTCAAATCAAAAAACTTTTCAGAATCTTCTTCTAAAACAGAAGGCGCAAAAGGTCTGAAGCTTTCCCGGTACTTGATTTTCAAATTTATCTTTTTCTGCATCTCCACATTTGTAGGATCTCCCAGAATACTTCGATTGCCCAAGGCTCTCGGTCCAAACTCCATTCTGCCCTGATGCCAGCCAACGACGCTGCCTTCTGATATCAAGGCTGCTACCTTTGAAGCAAGTCCATCAAATTCTTCATATTTTTCAAAATTGGCTTTGAATTGTTTCGCCATTTTTTCAATATCCAAATCAGAAAACTCAGGCCCCAGATAAGCTCCATTCATATCATCAAAGGAAGTTGCGACTGTTCTGGGATTTTCAAAGTAAAGATAATGAGCTGCCAAGGCTGCCCCCAAAGAACCTCCTGCATCACCAGCTGCGGGTTGGATGAAAATATTTTCAAAAATGCCGCTCGCTAATAATTTTCCATTGGCTACACAGTTCAATGCAACGCCTCCAGCCATACATAGGTACTTAGCATCAGTCAACTTTTTGGCTTCTTTTGCCATATTCATCACTACATCTTCAGTAACTTTTTGAATGGCAAAAGCAAGATTACAATGCTGTTGTTCCAAATCAGATTCTGAAGTCCTTTTGGGAAATCCAAACAGTGCTGCCCACTTTTTATCGTATACCATTCGCAATCCAGTAGCATAATTAAAATACTTCTGATTTAACCAAATAGAGCCGTCTTCTTTTAAATCAATCAACTCCTCTTTTATCAGTTTGATGTATTTTTTCACCTCCTCGGAGTTAGGATTTCCATAGGGAGCCAATCCCATCAATTTATATTCTCCTGAATTCACTTTGAACCCTAAATAATAAGTAAATGCCGAATAGAGTAAGCCAAGAGAATGAGGAAACCTTAGTTCTTTGAGTATTTTTATTTCCTTACCTTTCCCATAACAAATGGAAGCAGTCGCCCATTCTCCAACTCCATCAATGGTCAATATTGCTGCCTCCTCATAAGGAGAGGGATAAAAAGCACTGGCAGCATGAGAAAGATGATGTTCTGGAAAGAGTAATTTTATTTTTTTCTTATCAAAATTTCCCACCTTACTCAATTCACTGTAAATCAATCTTTTTAGAAATAACTTTTCCTTTAACCAAACAGGCATCGCAACAATAAAAGACTGAACCCCTTTTGGTACGAAACCATAGTAGGTTTCCAGCAGTCTTTCAAACTTTAGCAATGGCTTATCGTAAAAAACAATGGCATCTAATTCATCAATGGTCAAACCGGATTGTTCGAGGCAAAATTTACATGCATGGACTGGAAAACCAGAATCCTGCTTTTTTCTGGTAAAACGTTCTTCTTGTGCTGCTGCGATTATCTTTCCATCTTGCAGAATAGCTGCGGCTGAGTCGTGATAGAAGGCTGAAATTCCAAGAATGTTCATTAAGTTTTTTTGATTTGGGTGTAAAAGAAACCTGATTTAAGGCGGGGCGCAAATATAGATAGATAATAAGAAACATCGTTACTGTTAGGTGGCTTTATTAGTCCTTGCTGCTTTTAAATTTTTTAAAATTTCATAAGCGAAAAATGTAAAAACTATAAAGTACTCAGCTCCAACTATAAATAGATTTTCAAAATACTCCACATAACTGTAGTTAATATACGTCAGGAAAATCAAACCAGACCAAATTATTGGAAAGCGGTATTTTGTAAAAAGGCATAAAACGATTGGCAAACTTAGGTACCAGGGGTGAACAGTCGTTGTAAAAATCAAATAGACGCAAATGGCAAATAAGGCTTTTTCAAAAAAACTTATCCAGTTCAATTTTTTTTCAATCAGAACTATCAACATAATTCCAAGAAATGCACATCCTGCCAAAGCTGGACCAATGTATTGAATTAGATTGTAGCCAATCACTTGAAAGCCTATCCATCTAGCCAAATAATAAATACTCGCATTGAACTCAAATTTCTGAAAATACAGATTTAGGCTATCTCCAAAATTATTGATGAAGGTTCCACAAAAAATTGGGATAAAGCATAAGATTAAAGCAAGTCCAATAACTGTGAAATACTGAAAGCTTTTTTTCCAACCCATTCTTTTGATGAAAAAAGGAAGGAATATCAATGGGAGGAGTTTGGAAGCAATGGAAAGCGCAATGGAGAGTGCGGAGAGAAGAAAATTTTTATGTTGTGGGTTGTGGGTTGTAGGTTGTGTTTTTTTTGTGGACTGAAATTCTCCTCTATGAAGGTCAAGTCGTTGCGCAAGCCAATCAACTTTTATCAATAACCAAACCCCCAACAAAAAGAAAAAAATCATGGCTCCTTCGAAATGAAGGTTTCCTGTGATTTCAATTATTATTAATGGATTTAATGCATAAAGTAATACGTTTTTGAAAGGCAAGCTAAAGTGTTTTAGCAATTTGATAATGAGTAAAATAGAACCTATTTCAAAGACAAATAGAAACAATTTCATGATTATTGCACTTCCCAAAATGCTTTTTGGGAATATCCAGCAGGAGACAGCGAATACAAATTGCGCAACGGGAGGATAAATCGTAAAATAGTCAGGTGAGTTGAGTTTTTGATAAAGTTCCTGATTGATTCCTTGCAAAGAAATATTATGCTCAATATAATAAGAAGGTAATTGTTCAAAGGGGTTAATCCCATTAATTAAAAGTCTGCCATCCCAAATAAATCGATAGATATCATCTGAGAGATTTGGGAGCGCAAAAATCAATAGGAACCTGAGTAAAATTGCTACAAAAACAAAAAACCGAATTTGGGCATCCTTATTTACATATCTGAAAATGACAAGGTAGAGGAGGAAAAATGGGATGTAATAAACAATAATCTGAGAAAAATCCGATTGCCGGACTAAATACCCAAGTCCAACTGTAAATGCAATCAAAAATCCGGTAAAGTATCCCTCCGTTTTTCCTATTCCAGATTTTGAACTGCCTACTAACCACTGCATACTGCCACCTATTTAGTTCTTAAATGACGTACCGTGTAATAAAAAATGGTTCCATAACCAATTGCAAGCAATGCATGAAAAACAAGGAAAATTGGATTTTCCCAATAGATTCCCCATCCAATAGCAAACAGAAAATAGAGTGTCAAAACGCCTTCCATGAAGGTTGTCCAGGTAATTTTGGAAGCGAGGTATTGTCGTTTTTTGAAGGAGTCTGTAATGCCTTTGATATCAAACTTAGGGGTTCGAACAAAAGGTGATTTCTTTCCCCAATAGCCTTGAATAACAGCTACTGTATTGTGCAAAGACAATCCCATCGAAAGTGCAAGGAACAAAGGAAAAAGAATAATAAACTTGAAAAGCATCTTCAAATAGGGTTCTTTCTTCAATTCCGCTTCGATATTTGCCACATAATACACAGCAATAATCGCCAACATACCTACCAAAAATGCGCCCAAAAAATCTGTCGCTAATTGCATTTCATGTAAAACAAATAGCAGCGGCACGCTAAAAACACCTACGATGAATATGAATACAAAGACAGAACTTCCCAAAAGGTGAACTGTTGCTTGCACTTTTTTTCCAAATGAGATATTCGATTTCCAAACAGTGGGAAGCATCTTTTTAGCGGTTTCCGCACCACCTTTCATCCAACGGAATTGCTGTGATTTCAAGCCATTCATTTCTGCTGGCAACTCAGCTGGTGAGCCAAACTTTTCCAAATAAACAATCTCCCAGCCATTTAACTGAGCCCGAATACTTAAATCCAGATCCTCTGTCAAAGTGTCTGCTTCCCAGCCCCCAGCATCCTCAATTGTTTGTTTTCGCCAAACGCCTGCTGTTCCATTAAATTGAAGCATATAATTTCCTGCTTTTCGTCCTTGTTGTTCTACTGTAAAATGAACATTCAATTGCATTGCCTGCAATCTGGTAATGATAGAATAATCCTGGTTGATGTGTTCCCAACGCGTTTGAACCACCCCTACTTTTGGGTTTTTGAAATAAGGAATAGTCGACCTCAAAAAATCAGGCTTGGGTAAAAAATCTGCATCAAAAATTGCTATAAAATCTCCCTTGGCTTTTGGCGTTGCATCTTTAAGTGCACCTGCTTTATAGCCTTTTCTATCCTTACGTAGAATTTGCTCAATGTTGAATCCTTTTTGTTGGTATTCCTCAACTTTTTTGCGTGTTATTTCTACAGTTTCATCAGTCGAATCGTCCAACACATGAATCTCAAATTTATCTTTTGGGTAGTCAAATTTGGTGATGTTATCAATCAACCTTTCCACGACATACATTTCATTGAATATTGGCAATTGAACAGTAACAAAAGGCAATTCTTCATTTCCATTTGCTTTTAACAAAGGCTTTTTCCCATTTCTACGGTGATGCTTTTTGTAATGGTATAATAAATTCAATTGCATTAAGCAATAGACAGTGATGTAGGTCAAAGCAACCAAATAAATGAAGAAAAGAAAGTAATAAATCACTGGCATGTTTGAGTTCGGAGTTCAGAATTCGAAGCTCAGAGTTTTTCATCTCCATGCTAAGAACCTATTAATTTATAGTAGTTTAAATATTGTCCAAAGGATTTTATGTCCTGCCAAAATGGTCCCTTTAATGGTTCCAGATACTTTTGAAACGCCAATTCTTTTTCTGTAATTGACAGGCACTTCTGTACAATTGTACTTTAGCTTTGCTGCTTTAACCTGCATCTCTACCGTCCAGCCAAAATCTTTATCCTCCATTTCCAGTTCCAATAATTTTTTCCACTTGATGGCTCTGAACGGCCCTAAATCTGTAAAGTGGTAATTGTAAAAAAGTCGAATCAAGTTAGTCGCCAACCAATTCCCAAAAATTTGTTGCGGCTGCATAGCCCCCGCTTCCAGGTCTCCCAGTGCGCGAGAACCAATAACCATATCCATATTTTCTTCAAGAATGGGTTTTATCAATAGTGGCAATTCCTCAGGATGGTCAGAATAATCCCCATCTAAAAAAACCACAATTTCCGGCCGCACTGCTTCAGGCTGACTTTTCAAATATTCAATCCCTTTCAGACATGCGTTTCCATACCCTTTTTGAGGTTGGTCTAAAACCCTTGCCCCATTATTTTTGGCGACCAATGCAGTTTGATCAGTACTTGCATTATTACAAACCAACACTTCTCGCACCCAATCTTTTGGAATATCTGCTAAAACAGAAGGAATTGATTTTTCCTCATTGTATGCGGGGATGATAACGTCAATTATTGGTTTTCGCTCCAAGCTTTTGAATTTAAAGTGTTGATTTCTATGGCTTTATACAAAATCAGTAAGCGCAAAGGTAGCTTAAAACTTCTCTATATCAATGTCCGCACATTAACAATCGAAGTTTAGCACTTCGTTAAATTTAGCTTCTTAAGTCATGTGGAAATCATAATTAACAATGCTTTGCAAATTTTCTACCTTTCCGCTAAATCGAAAAGTCTATTTTTGCGTTCTTAATCGTGGTTAAAAAATAATTCCATCTGTTTGATTTCGTCAATTAAGCTCGCCTTTATTTCTTATCAGATGTTCAGTTTTCGCTTATTTGACGAAATCGAAGATTCATGAGGCGTTTTGCCGAACTAAATGATGAATTTATTTTTTATAAGATTTCTAAGAACAGAATTTTGAAAACAGCTATAATGATTCGAATAATACCTTTTTTACTTTTTGTTACAACGCTCTTGCTTTTTACGACATGTAATAAAGAAAAAACTTTTATCACTGATGGCAGTGCTAAACTTGAATTTTCCCTGGATACCCTCCGATTTGATACCGTTTTTACTGAACTAGGCTCTGCTACCCGGTTTTTCAAAGTATATAATCCTCATAAAGAATCTATCAAAATCTCAAATATTTCTGTAGGCAATGGCGCCAATTCCATGTTTCGCTTAAATGTCGATGGAATACCAGGAAATGAGGCTTCAGATGTTATTGTTTTCCCTGAAGATAGCATCTATATATTTGGAGAAGTCACCATTAATCCTGACCAACCTATTTCTGAAAGCCCATTCATCATTCACGATGAAATTATTTTTGAGACCAATGGAAACTCCCAAACCATTACGCTGGAAGCATGGGGACAAAATGCTAATTACATCCCCAGTCGTTGGCACAAGGATAGCATATTTGTGTTGCCATGCGGTGCCGGCGGGCAATTAATCTGGGATGACCCAAAACCTTATGTCGTTTATGGAATTGTAATCGTGGAAGCTTGTGATTTGATAATTCCTGCAGGGGCACAAGTCCATGTCCATGGTGGCATTTCGAAAACCACTGACGAGAATGACGAGCTGTTGATTTACAATACCGGGAGAATATTTATCGGGCCAAATGGGAGCATTCAGGTCAATGGCACTTTAGAAGATCCTGTAGTTATTCAAGGAGATAGATTGGAAGAAGATTTTGATGATGCGGATGGACAATGGACAGGTATCATTATTGGTCAGACCAGTAAAGGCAATAAATTCAATCATGCCGTGGTCAAAAATTCCCTTTTAGGCATTTGGGTGGATTCTCTAGCTGAATTGAGTCTAAAAAACACCCAGGTTTACAATACTTCTGGTTCCGGCTTGATTGGTTTACATGCCTCAATTACTGCTGAAAATTGTCTATTTTACAATAATGGCAACCGCGCCGTACAGATTGGATATGGTGGCAATTATAATTTTACTTATTGCACCCTAGCCAGTTATGGAGTCGATGCTCCTGCACTAAGTTTGAGCAACGGAATTTGTAGAGATCCACTTTGCCAAACTGCGGATGTAGAACCCCTTTATGCAAATTTCAGAAACTCTATCATATTCGGATCTCGTCGAGATGAAATTTCCCTTTCCGATTTTACTGGCGAAAATGATCCTTTTGATTTCAACTACACTTTTACAGACTGCATCGTCCGTGTAGATGAACTTTTAGATCCAGAAAATGGATTTCCCAATTTCTTTGATTTTTGCAATCCCTGTGTAGATGGAGATTCTGGGGACGCTCTTTTCTTTTCCCCAGGTGATGATGATTACCAGCTGGATACACTTTCCATTGCAGAGCAAAAAGCATCCCCTATTCCAACTATCTTATTCGACCTGATAGGTGAAATGCGAGATTCAGAAACACCAGATATTGGTTGTTTTGAGTACAACCCTAATTAAGGTGTAAAGCATGTAACTACCCAATTTATTGGGCAGTTGAATAATCCAAAAAATCGAGATAAAAAACAAAATGACCAACCGAAGCTTTAACCAAAACTAGATAAAAAATCTAAATTTCGCTGATTATATCAAATCGCCAACTTTGATTCCGAAAGAGTTAGAGGAAACCATTTTGTCAATTTCAACGACGGAAAAATTACCCAAATATCACCTGTTGCTTAACGTGGGGCTCACTGCAAAACGATTGTACATTATCTAAGAAGGTTCCGCCCGAACTTTTTATTTCCATGATGGAAAAGATGTTATTTCATGGATTTATCCCGAAGGCATTTTAATCACCTCCTGGAGCAGTTTTTTTGCCCTTCCTTCGAAAATGTGGAGTTACTCGAAGACTCCATTGTGAATTCGATCAGTCACAAAGATTTGCATATGCTTTATGCCGAATACCCCAAAATGCAGGAATTTGGGAGAATCATGGTCGAAGAACAATTGGTCTTTTTAGATAGTTTTTTCAAGGATTTAATTTCATGACTGCCGGTCAGGAATACGATTTATTATTGTCCATTTTTCCCGATGTAACTCAAAGGGTAAACTTGGGGCATGTGGCTTGTACTTTTTTCATTTAATACAAGATCAAAATATAAAAGATTAACAATACCAACTTACCTTTCGGGGAATTCGATCTTTGACCAAAAGTATAGCGATCGTTTTAAGAATTGAAAACGGTGTTATTATGAGTTTTTGGGCATGTGTATGAATTAAATATATCAATACGAAATGAAAGAATTAAAGTCAATAATTGCCATTCTAATAATCTGCCTTTTGTTTTACTCTTGTTCGAAGAAACAAGAAACAGTGCTCATTTTTTCTAAAACTGAAGCATTTCGACACAACTCCATTGAAGAGGGGATACTATCCATTAAGCAATTGCTGGAAGCTAAAAGTATTCACGTAGTTACAACTGAAAATGCGGCTTATTTTATTGAAGATTCCCTAAAACAATATGCAGCTATTATCTTTTTAAATACCACTGGTGATGTCCTAAACAGTAATCAGCAAGCCGACTTTGAAAGATATATTCAGGCAGGAGGTGGCTTTGTTGGAATTCATTCAGCGACGGATACAGAATATCATTGGCATTGGTATAATCAATTGGTTGGAGCTTATTTTGATGGGCATCCTGCAATTCAAGATGCTACTTTAAAATGCATTGCAAAGGAAGATCCCTGTTGTAAAAACCTACCAACAAGTTGGTCTTTTAATGAAGAATGGTACAATTTCAAATCCATCAATCCCGATATTGAAGTTTTAGTCGAAATTGATGAATCGACATATGAGGGCGGTAGAAATGGAGATAAACATCCGATGGTCTGGAAACATCATTTTGATGGCGGGCGATCTTTCTACACAGCGTTAGGACATAAAGAAGAAACCTTTTCCAACCCTTTATTTCAACAGCAAATATTGGCAGGCATTGATTTTGCCATTGGAGAGAATCAATTAGATTATTCAAAATCCACCACATTAAGAGTACCCGAGGAAAATCGCTTCTCCAAACAAGTGCTGGATTTTAATTTGGATGAGCCAATGGAATTAGACGAATTAGGAGATCGTGGGATTATTTATATCGAAAGAAGAGGAGCGGTAAAACTATATGAATATGAAACAGAACAAACCAAAATCTTAGATACAATAGAAGTGCATTATGAAGATGAAGATGGATTGTTGGGCTTAGCTGTTGACCCCAATTTTCAGGAGAATAAATGGCTCTATTTTTTTTATTCCCCAAACATAGAAGAAGCCACTCAATATGTTTCTCGATTTACGCTGGAACAGGATAAACTAATAGCCGAAAAAATACTTTTGAAAATACCTCTTATCAGAGCGTGTTGTCACAGTGGTGGTTCATTGGAATTTGGAAAAGATAGTCTATTGTACATTGGAATTGGTGACAATACAAATCCCTTTGAATCGGCAGGATATGCTCCTATTGACGAAAGAGCCAATCGGCAGTTGTACGATGCACAGCGTTCAGCATCCAATACCAATGACCTCAGAGGGAAAATATTGAGAATCAAACCAAAAGATGATGGTAGTTATTCCATTCCAAAAGGAAATTTATTTGAAGCAGGAATGGAAAAATGTCGCCCTGAAATTTATGTAATGGGTTGCAGGAATCCTTTTAGGTTTTCGATTGACTCAAAAACCAACTATTTGTATTGGGGAGATGTAGGGCCAGATGCTGGTGTCATGGATTCTTTACGTGGTCCCGCTGGAATGGGGGAGTTTAATCAAGCAAAAGAGGCGGGTTATTATGGTTGGCCATATAGTCGAGGAAATAATCAAATGTACTGGGATTATGATTTTAAAAATAAGCAATCAAGAGCTGCCTTTGATCCAAATAAAATTGTAAATGACTCTCCAAACAATACAGGATTGCAGGACTTACCACCGATACAAAAGTCCATGATTTGGTATAGTTATAAAGCATCGCAAGATTTTCCCTGGCTCGGTGATGGTGGCGTCAATCCAATGTCAGGCCCAATTTATCATTCAGAAGAATATCCCGTTTCCGAAAATTCATTGCCCGCCTATTTTGAAAATAAATGGTTTGTTTATGAGTGGATGCGAGACTGGATTTATGTCGTCCATTTAGATGAAACCCAACAGTTTGTTCAAGCGGATCCATTTATGCCCAACACCGAATTTTCACATCCAATGGATATGCTTTTTACCAGAGATGGTCAATTGTATATTCTGGAATATGGACAAAAATGGAATAGTCGAAATCTGGATGCACGGCTTTCCGTGATTAAATATAATGCTGGAAATCGACCACCTATCGCTCAATTTGAGGCAGACAAGGAAGTGGGAGCAGCACCCTTAAAAGTTAGTTTTTCTGCAGCAAAATCAATCGATTATGATAAGGATGACATTCAATATACCTGGATTTTTGAGGCTGAAGCGGTGAGCACTGATTCGCCAAATATTGATTATACTTTTCAAAACCCAGGTATCTATGATGTGGAATTGATAGTCAAAGATTCTAAAGGAGAAGAATCAAGTACCAATAAAAAAATATTGGTGGGGAACGAGCCTCCAACAATTAAAATTAATTTAAGTGAATCCAATAATATCTACTGGAAAAATAAAAAATTGGATTACAAAATTGAGGTTTTAGATCTGGAAGATGGGAAAACGATGAATCGCACATTAGATGCTTCAAAAGTGAAGGTAACTTTTACTTATATCCCAGAAGGTGAGGATATCATCTTGGCTAGCATCGGGCATCAACAGAATGCCATGCCGAAAGGATTAGAACTCATAAACGCTTCAGATTGCAGGGCTTGTCATGCTGCCGAGAAAAAAGTGGCTGGTCCAAGTTATGAAGATATTGCAACGCGTTATAAGCAAGAGGATAAGCAAAAAATGATTCATAGAATTATCAAAGGAAGTCAAGGAATATGGGGTGAACAAATGATGAGCGCACATCCGCAATTAGAAATAGAGGAAGTCGAAGAAATGGTTGATTACATCCTTTCTTTAGCCCCAGAAAAAAAGGTAAAAGAATATTATTTGCCTTTGGAAGGAAGCCTTGAATTCAATGAACATTTAAAAGATGAAGTAGCTGGCAAATACGTTTTGATGGCATCGTATCTCGATCAGGGTCATCCTGGAATAGCCGAATCCTCCCTATCTGCTATTGAAAAAGTTGTTTTTATTGCCCCTCGAATTGAATTGGAAGATGCCCTGGATTTGGATAAATCATTGGGAGTTTGGAAAACTCAAGGCAGAACAGTTGTGGGTTCCATTAAACATGGTAAACAAATCAAGATTGAACCCATAAGTTTTGACAATTTGACCAGTATTAGTGTAGGCGCTGCATTCAGTAAAAATTACCCTTATGAAGGTTTGGTTGAGTTTAGAAAAGGTAAACCGAATGGGGAACTATTGGGTGATGCGAACATCCAATACTTTGATGAAAACCAAGAAGCCTTTAAAATTTTTGAAATTGATCTCGAACCAAATAATGGGATGGATACCCTCTTTTTAGTTTTTAAAAATCCGAAAGACAAAGATCAGTTTACCATGAATGGTGACTGGATTCAGTTGAACTATAATAAGTAGTAGCTGTTCAAATAATGCTCAGACAAAATCTTCATTCCGATACTCCCATTTCTCTTCGAGAACTTCTAATTCTTTCAATTCTAAATTATCTGATTTCGAAAATTCTTCCGGTGGTGGGAGTTGGTTTTTTCTTTGCCTATATAGTTTAATCATTTCCTTTTCGATTTCCTCTTCTTTCCAGATTTCCGATACTGTTTGAAGTTTTTAATAACATAAATCCGACCACTAAAATTAATATCGCCGCAGCATCTACTTTCATAACAAGAGTCAATTCCTTGTTGATTTCGCCTTTTGATAAACAGAATAAAATGAGAAATGATACCATGCTAATCAAGCCAATTAGCGTTGCCAAATCGTAATATTTTTTGGTAAACACCGAATAAAGCATGATGCCGCCAACAATTCCGAATAAAATGCCCCGATGTCTTAATAATAATTCAAAATTTTGGTCAGGCAATTCAATCCCATATGATTGAGCAATTTTAGATGGCAAAAAAGCAATAAAAGATGGGAGAAAATTAATTATTCCAGCAATGAAAAGGCATATTCTGAATATTAATTCCATTTGTGTTGGATATGATTAAGGAATGTTAGTTTATTTCTTATACGATTTTTTTAGATGCTCCCTTTATTAAGATACATGGAATTAGTCCAAAATTTGTTACTTTTTAAAAATCCAAGATTATGAAATTATTCCAACACCATTTCATTAAACTTTATTAAAAAGCTTTTCTCTTATGCAAAACTATCAAAACTTCAGGTTCTCAAGTTATAAAAAATTAGCTCTATTCACCCTTATTTCTCTTGGATTTTTATTGGCATTTAATACGCCGATTAAGGACCAAAATAGAATCGTGAGTGTCGCTGCAGATAAAATGAATGTAATGTATATCGGGGTAGAAAATCCATTAACTATTGCAGTCGAAGGTATTTTGAATAAAGACATTACAGTCAGTAGTGATGAATTGCAAATCGTCAAGAAAAGTAATGGAAAATACGTTGCCATTGCCAATCAGCCTGGCAAAGCCTATGTGAAAGTTGTTAGCGACAAATTCGGGGAAAGAGCGTTGGAATTCAGGGTCAAACGCATCCCCGATCCAACTGCTGTTTTAGTAAATGATGGAAGAAATAGCTATAAAGGGACTTTGAGCCCGGAAGAATTTAAAAAGTACAAGGGAGTTGACTTATTCACTCCATATTTTGAATTTGATTTGCCTATGGAAATCAAGCGTTTCCATTTAACAAGGGTTCCAGTAAAAGGTGACCCCGTCGAAGTAATCAATAGATCAGGAGTTTTTAATGAAAATGCAAAAAGTCTAGTAGAAAAAGCACAGTCTGGTGATGTGTTTTACGTCGATAAAGTAACTGCCAGGGTAAAATATATCACAGGTGATCCCGTCGATTTGAAGTTGAACAGCATGGTTTTTAAAATTAAGTAAAGCAATTGCCAAAAATTAAAGATATCAGTTGACACAGTTTAGGTGATCATCATTTTTCAGCAACAGCTAAAATGATTCTCCGAATGGCAGTTTTCACCCTTTCTTCTGTCGTTGCAATGCTCATTCTCATAAACAGGGCGCCTTCTCGACCAAACCAATGCCCTGCGTTTAATGCTACTTTACTTTCTTTGGTAACTGTTTTCAACATTTCTTTGGTATTGCTGAAGGCATTCCTGAAATCCAACCACACTTGATAGGTCCCTTCTGGTTTTATCAAGTTGATTTTTGAGTTTGACTTTTTTAACTCTGCTTCAATGATTAAAACATTGCTTTCAACCGTCTCTCTCAAATTTTGTAGCCATTTGTGCCCTTCTAAATAAGCAGTTTCCAAGGCTGTACGTGTTAAAGCATTGGTTCTTCCCAAATAGTATTTCTTTAAGGTATTGCTGATAGATGCTCGAATTTCATTGTTTGGAATGATTGCCATAGAATCTGAAATGCCGCAAAAGTTAAAGGTTTTAGCCTCCGAAGTAACAATGATTAATTTATTGAATGAATCGGCATAATTCAGCACTGAAGTAAATTGATTATCAAAAAGAATGACGTCTTTATGGATTTCATCCGCAATCAAAATTAGTTGATGCTCCTTACAGATTTGGATGATTCTGTCTAATTCCTCTTTTGTCCAAACACGTCCAACAGGATTATGTGGATTACAAAGAATCAGCATCTTGGTATTATCCTGTTTTGCCTTTTCTTTTAAATTTTCAAAATCAATTTCATATCTGTTATTGACTAATTTCAATGGATTTTTAAGAACTTCTCTTTTGGTTCGCCGAATAATTTCTCTAAATTTTGGCCAAACAGGAGGTTGAATGATTATACCAGCTCCCTCTGAAGTCAAATTTTCTATAGCGATGGTGATAGTCGCTGGAATACTTGGACTAAATAAAGTCTGTTCTTTAATTAAATCAACCTGATATTGCTTTTTATACCAACGGATTTGAGCATAAAAGAAAGATTCGGGTTTGTATTCGTATCCGAATCCGGAATTAGAAATTCTATTTATGAGCGCTTCCTGAACTGGTATGGCAATGGCAAATTCCGAATCAGCTACCCACATTGCCTGTAAGTCTGTTTCTCCAAATAAGGCTTCAAGTGAAGCTGGATTTGTTTTGGTCAGGGGCAATATGTTTAGTTTTTCATCTATCTTCATTTCATTCTTTTAGATTAGGGCTTAGCCAAAAATTTCCAGGTTAAACTCGCCAATAAAGCGCCGATGATTGGTGCAAAAATGTAAATCCACAATGCTGAAAAATTTCCGGAAACCAGGGATGGAGCAATGGACCTTGCTGGATTCATCGATGCTCCAGAGATGGCTCCAGCAAATAATGCTTCCAGCAATACTGTGCCTCCTACTGCAATGCCAGTAAACTGATTGACCTCTTCATTCTGACTTACAAACAAAATGACCAACATCAAAAAATAGGTCAGAATCACCTCCAAAATGAAGGACTGTTGGTCACTTCCCATAGGTGCAGTAGCGCCTAAATTGCCGTGTTCCTGGAATAATAATTTCAATATTCCAGAAGCCAATAAGGCGCCAATGAGTTGAGCAATAATATAGGGAAACAAGGATTTTTTTTGAAACCTATCAGTAATTGCAAAGCCAATAGAAACGGCTGGATTGATATGGGCTCCTGATATACTTCCAAAAGCATAAATCATTACAGTTACAATCAAACCAAAAGTAATAGCAATTCCAACATGACTGACTGAGCCATTCGTGAGATCATTTATTACAATTGCCCCAGTACCACAAAACACAAGTGCAAAAGTCCCAATTCCCTCGCATACATATCGCTTCATCTTTTTAGCAATTTTGATTTTGACAATTGATTTGGTCAAGAACTTTTGAACAATACGCCTGAAGTTGCTCAAAGCCTTGTTTATCCAAACAATAACAAACTGCTTTCCCTTGAATGGATCCTTTAATTAACCCTGCAGTTTTGAGCTCCTTTAGGTGCTGGGAAACCGTAGGCTGAGAAAGTGGTAATTCATCTACTATGTTTTTGCAAATGCAGGTGTTTTGTTTCAGTAGGTAATTGATAATAGCTACTCGGGCTGGATGTCCAATAGCTTTGGTAAGCTTTGCTATTTCAGTTTGCTTTTCTGTAAACAATTCTGTTTTAGTTAGACCCATTGCGAAAATTTGAGGGACAAAATTAAAAAACTTTCATCGCAATATTGCAATATTGCGATGAAAGTTTTTTCAAAATGAATAGCCAAAAGCCAAATTAAAGGTAAGATTGTCCATGCGCCAATCACGGCTACCAAAATCAATCAAATTTCCGACCCATCTTTCGCCTTCAGGTAGCCAGGGTTTGGTAAGTGGAAAAGCAAAGTCCAACCGCAATAGCAAAATGTCAAAATCGAATCGAAAGCCTATTCCTGTCCCAATTGCCAATTGATTGTAAAAGTTATTCAGTTGAAATTTTGTCAAATCATTATCGGCTGTACCACCTTTTAAAAGCCAAACATTGCCGGCATCTAAAAACAAGCCCAATTCAAATAATTTCGTCAACTTAGGTCTCCATTCCAAACTACCTTCCAACATTACATCTCCAGTTCCTGTAAAGAAAAAAGTTTGTGTCATTGGCGCTACGCTTCCAGGACCAACTTGTCTGGGCTGAAAGGCACGTACACTTGTTGGCCCACCAATACTGTACAAGTCGAAAAAGGGTAATAAAACCTCATTTCGAATGGGAACAGACACATTTGCTGCCAAACGAAATCCAATGGTTTGACGGATAGAAAGGCGCAAATAATATCGAAAATCCTGTTCTATTTGGAAAAACTGACTTTCTCCAAATTGTCCTGAAACCAATGAATTTTCTGCCAAAAGTCGATTGACAGCAATGGCAGCTTTTCCCCGATAATAATAATTATTGGTCTTTATTTTTTTAAGGCGGCTATCATATAAAAATGTGTAATGCGGTTTTAAAATCAGC
The DNA here is from genome assembly GCA_041941305.1 of Saprospiraceae bacterium. Taxonomy (GTDB): domain Bacteria; phylum Bacteroidota; class Bacteroidia; order Chitinophagales; family Saprospiraceae; genus JANSWP01. The sequence goes on along the minus strand of JBGTQJ010000002.1, from coordinate 332,458 downwards.
ATTTCTTCCAGATTCAACAAAACGCCATCTGAAGAAGTAGAATCAAGGGCGATGATTTCCAGAAACAACCTCCTTACTTCGGGAAATTCGTACCGAGGTGACTGTAACACAAAGTTCAAAGGCGTCAATTCATGTTGAATGTCTTTTCGTTTTCGCCATTGATAGGTCAGACTAAATTCGTAATTATTCAAAGCAACAAAAGGAGCAAAGGTCGAGTCCATTTGAAGTCTTTGTGCCAAATCAAATAACTCAAATGCTTCCAGAAAATCATTGGCATTTTTTAGTGGAAGTTTGACTCTTTCTCGTTTGTAGGTAAACGTTCCTTTACTTTTGGCAATCAGCGACTCTGACCAATTTCGTTTTCGAAATGGCACAATCAATTGTGGCTTTGATAATTCAGCAGTGAGGCTTTCTTCCTGTAAGGAGGCGATATCTTCAACTAAGGGGAAATTGTAATTGCCGGTTGCTGTAATTTTCATCCTCTCCGCCCCTCTGAACAGATTTCGGTTGAGGTAAGAAAGAGAAATTTCAGGTCCAAAATACAATCCCGATTTTATGGAAAGCCCAAGGGAACCTTCTATTACATCCCTTTTTCGAGGGGTTAACTGAATCTGAACATCCAGCAAGCTATCTGCTTTTATGGAAGGAATAAACTGCAAATCAATAAACTGATGGTTTTGCAAAAAAGATAGTCTTTCCAAAGTCATTTGGTGGGCTTCTAAAGAATATAAATTTCCGTTCTTTAGGGTGATTGATTTTCTAAAAATAACAGGTCGAATTAATTCTGCCCGGGATACTATTTCGATACCCTCAAAGAATATGGTGTCAATTGAAAGATCGACAAATTCCTGTACATTCAAATCTGGTAAAACCCTGATTTGATCAATTCTTTGGGGTTTTAAATGAGTTGGTTTGATATTGTTTTTCAATACCAATTCAAGGCGAATTTGTTTGTTCTCTGTTGTTGTATCTGCTCTAAATATCAGATAATCATCCCTAAAAAAATAATATCCACTTTGACGTAGGGAAACAGTAATTCGCTCTCTTTCCTTTTTTAATACTTTCAGATTATAGGGTTCACCAGTTTTTATAAGGGACGCATTTTGGATTTGATCAATGTGGCTTCTAATATCTTTATACTGTACCTTGTTTGTAAAAGCAAAAATCAATGACGGACGAGATACTTCAATCAAATATTTAACCTTTACGAATTTCCCACACTTTCTAATTTTTGTCTTGATAGCAGGATCGAAAAATCCATTATTAAATGCCCGGTTTTCAAAAACTTCTACTTTTTGTTCAGTTAACTTTTCGTCGTAAATCACGGGTGGCTCTCCCAGTTTTCGTTGTAAAAAAGCAGAAAATCCTTTTTGTTTTTTGGTGTGAAATAGATTATAGAACCTCAGTTTCCACCTAATGCCAAGGAATTTTTTATTTGACTTTGGGGTCTTGATTAATGCATTCAATTCTGAACTTAATGACTCACTTGAAATGCCCTTTTCCGTCTTTATGATTTTAATTTTTGACCCTTTATACAAATAGGATCCTTCTGGTAAAGAGCGTTTTATCCCACAACTTGAATACGCTATGATTCCGATAAAAAGCCAGATATATAAAGGTCGAATTTTCATACAGCTGAAAGTCATTTTTTGAAAAACCTAATCCCATTAAACTCTTTTGAAAAAACCAAAGCCCCACCAACTTTTACTGCTGTGCCACCAATAAAGTCATCAAAATCTCGCGAATTATAGATTTTTAGGCTAAATCTCCCATCTGGTGTTAAGGCATATTCGATGGTCACATTATCAAGATAGGTTTGTGATGTGCTTTCTTCATACCCAGTTTCAGTGGTTGTCTTTCCGTCGAGACTAATTGTCAGGCGATTATTCAAAAACCGTTTTCGCACACTCACCCGAAAGTCAGTTTGTGAATTGTTTTCATTGTTCTCATAGGTATCCAAACCAAAATCTAATTCTACAAATTTGATATACCGATTCGCCAAGCCTGTTAATTGTTGAGAAATAACGTTGTTGATATTACCCGATAAATCGACAACCTGAAAATTCGTATTTGCCAAATTTTGAGCAAGGAATCCATTGAATAAAATAAGTGCAAATGCTTGAGTATTTTGACTACTTACATCTCGATTAATTTGGTCAATCGCCGACTGAATACTCGAATCATTCGTATTGCCTTCCATGCCTGGATATTCTACGGAGGTCGCAATTTCTGTTTTGGAGGGCGTACCGCCAATATTTAAATTGACTTGAAAAGTTTGCTTCGGTGCTGCCTGTGTACCTCCATCTCCTTCAGAGGCAATCAAAGGATAGACAGAGGTTCTAACATTATAGGTGACATCAATATCTAGTTTTGGGTTAAATGGATCGCCCGTCCAACTGACCGTACCGCCGGGCTTTACTTTAAATGGGCGACGAATCACATTTTGATAGGTAAACAAATAATCTCCCTCCACAACTTCTAAATTGCCATTCAATTCCATTCTACCGTCAGGGTGTTGGACATAGACCAAATCGCCCTTGGCTTTGCCTTCAAAAAAGTCGCCCGTTTGAGGATCTGTGATAACTTTAAAACTCAAGTCTTCATTAACATTTGCCTTCACAATGATTTTTATGTTTAATTCTTCAGAAACCTGAATCAGCTGTTCCCGTTCTGCAATCAGATTTAGCTTTTTGTTCGGGTCAATAAATTCAACAACCCCCTTGTGTAATTCCAATTGATTGGACACCGAGTTGTACACATAAGTCAAATTCGCACCCTTTTTGGGTTTAGCCGTAACTTCAATAATTGGTTCTGAAATTTTGCCTTTCAAACTCACATCCGCATCGGTCATCAGTTTTCCATAATACAAGTCATTGTCCTTCGCTGTCGTATTGAGCACAAGAAAATCTTTAGCCTCAATATTAGATTGAAGGAAAAAGTCCCGATAGTTTTCAGTCAATATGTAAGATGACATGACGCCTTTATTCCCATTCGCATCAAAAATCTCCAAATCCTTAAATTCAATAGTTTGCCCACTAAAAACCAAAGGTTGTTGACCCAATCGGAGGCGCGTATTAAGCATTTCAACATTGAATTCGGTATCTTCTAATTGTACTTGTCCAAGTACCGAGGGTTCACTTAATGATCCTTTGATGTCTAATTTGCCACTCAAAATACCTGCTGTTTCTTCCAAATAACCAAAGGTCAATGGTTGAATGGAATGTAGATTTAATCCAGGAATATTCAATTGGAAATCCAAACCCTTCAATTCATCTTCTAAATTCAAATAGCCCTTTAGACTTAGTGCATTTTCATTGCCATCCAGATTCAAATCAGCATAAATGAGGTACCCGCTTTTACTTTCCAGGTTAATATCCAAATCACCCAGGTTTGCTTTCAAAATGGCTATGCTTTCAATCTTCAAATTGGAATGAAAAAGCGGTTTTTCAATTGGATTAGTGACCGATATATCACCCCTTAAAATACCCGACATATAATCTCCATTGAATTTGATCAGATCAGAAAGCAATTTCAAATCAAAATCTTTGAAGGAAACCTTGAATTTTTCTCCATCCAATTCTTCAATTTCTACAGATTCCTTATCCTTGAAAAATTGCCAGTTTTTGATAGATAATTTTTTATCTCCATAGTTAATTTCGTTGTTTTTGTTAACTGACCAATTTTCATAATTCAATAATTGTTCAGGTAAGAAACGAAGCTGGATTTCCCTGTTTTCGGCAAAATGCAATAGGGTTTTTATTTCAAAACGTTTTTTTTGTTGTTCATCCGAAAGTGATAAGGTGTTTTGCAATTGTTGTTCTTCAATCCTGCCATATATTTGAAAGTTCAATAGATCCGCAATATTCAAAAGATCCGCTTCTTCAAATTCAATTGAATAGTCTAATCTGTTTTCATCGCCACTAGCCTCTGCACTGAATCCTTCGAAAGCCATATTTTGCCAATCGAAATAAGGTAAATCTGTTTGAAATTGCAATGCTGTATTTCGATTGTCATATCCAGCTGCCAATACAAACGGCGACAATTTTTCTAAGGTCGGGATGTAACCCATTGTCAAAATTTCGGGGCGGAAAAGCTCAAATTCCAAGTCAAAATGCTCATTTGTTTTACCAATCAGTGAATCAGGAGAGTCCGCTTGCCAATAATTGAAAAATTGCTGTTGCAAAGCATTGGTTACGCTTGGATATTCAAACTGCCCCTTAAGTTGGGCATTGAAAAAATCAGAAGTGATTCGAACTAAATTTTTGCCATTATCAAAATTGCCAATTAACTGTATACTGTCAATAACCTGTGATGCTCCATCATATTGAATTTTGAAACCAGACAATAAGCCTGTCCCGGAAAGTGTATCTAAATCGTAGCCTTTGACTTTAGCTTCAAAATCCCCTTTCACTAGAAACGGTAAATCTGAGAAACCCAATTCCGCTAAATCTAAATGATTCAAATTTAGCTCAGTTTTCCATTCGGGAATTGCATTTGTACAATCCAGCGAGCAATCAGCTTGTAGCTCAATTTCTTTTTCTTGAGCGACAGCCTTGGCTATCAGTATTTGATCGTATAACTTGCCTTCTATGACCAATCCCTTCATTTCAGCATTCGCCGCATTTTTTATTTTAAAGAACAAATCCATAAAGGAATCATCAGAAAAATCAAAACCCTGTCCCTCCAAACGCAACTCAGCAGAAAGGGGCAAAACAGCAAATCCAGTTAGGCTGTCCAAATAATCTTCAACGAAGAAGGAAGCAGGTTGTAAATCCTCCACATCGAGATCGATGTTGTATTTTTCATTGTCCAAAACTGCGTTAACGACCCAGTCACCGGTATTGGATTCCAAAGCAAAATTGGTTGAAAAATTAGTTAAATCGCCTTTTAGAATACCTGATAATTTATTAATGATCGGCAATTGAAAATAGTCCGGTAATAAATCTACAGGCAGTACTGTTTCCAAATCTTTTTGACTGATTGCTGATGCGTCTACTGAAATATCGAAACTTGGTGTTTCAGAAGTAAAGAGCCCTGAAACCATTCCAAATGCATTGATTTCATTGGATTGTTCTGCTCGATAGGTCAGCAACTTCAAATTGGATTTGAAATCGTTTGCTTTGCCTTGAAGTGTTCCTTTCAGCATAAACCTATCGGGCAGATCAACAAATTCGGGAAGCGCACCAGGTGGCAAATATGCGATTATGTCCGATTTTGATGTATACAAAGTATCCAGCCAAATATCCAAATAAGCACTGTCTAAATTGGTGATGTTTTGAAAAGCAGCAGCTGCTTTTACCTTGGTTGGAAAAGGCGTATTCAGCCGCATGGTTATTGCTTCTATTTCAGACTTAAAATCATGAATTGTTCCTTTCAAAGTTCCTGTCAGGGAAAACATATCAGGCAATTCGACAAACTCTGGCAGCCTGTTTTTGGGAATATGATTGACAAGGAATGTATGATTGATTTCAATTTGATCAAAGTTCAAATCCATTTTCAAATCATCAAATTTTGTCAGATTTTTAATTCTCCCATTTGCATTGACAATTGATTCAAAACCATTAAAGCGGAAAGCTTGAATCACAAGGCCTTTTAATGAGCCGATCAATTTTGCATTGATTTTCAAATTTGAATCACCTGCATCTTTAATAAAAGATAGACTGTCCAGATCTGAATAAAAATATCGGAAATCCTTCAGGTTTTGGCTTGTCAAACTTAGATCGATTGCGACTTTCAGTTGTTCGATCGGTACATTTTCATTAGCCAGAAAGGGGTATTCAATCTGTAGTTCCGGAGATTTGATTTTGGTTCGATTGGTTGCTAAGTTCAAATTCTGAAGTCGAATAAAATTCTGGGAAAATTCAATGACTGATTGGAATTCTTTTATTTCAAAATCTTCCTGATCTTTTAATATGATTTGAGTCACATCTGCTGAAATGTCCAGATTATCATACTTGAAATCAACAATGTCAATTGTTAAATTCTGAAGGTCAAGATGGTTTGCATCAAAACCTTCTGCAAAACTTGCAAATGGCACATCATAACGAAAATCACAATTTGACGCTAGAAAATGGGAAAATTCAATCTGCATATCTTCGCCTTTGAGGCTAAAAAGTCCATCTGTACTTTCCAATTTCCGAATATCCGCCATTATCTCCCTATCAGTCATTTTCAAATCCAGGGCTATCTCTTCCAAAAGCAGCTGATTAACCTGAATATCATAATCCAAAGTAATCGGATCCTTATCCACTTCATCTGGCTCCAAAGGCTCAATGTCTAAATGGATTTTAGATTTTTTGAGTTTTAGGTCCTTTACGAAATAATCATTTTTCAAATAATCTACAGTCTTGACCTTTCCACTTAATTCCCCAATTTCCGTTTTCAAATCCAATCCATTTTCCTCATCCTTATATTGAAAATACAGTCCAAGGATTTGCAAGTAAGCGTCGTCAAAAGTCATTTCCCAGGACTCAGAACTGTCTTTTTTCTCTGGTTCTGGCAATTCAGTCGATTCCTGCTCGCTACCGAAAGCATTTAGAATAAAATCAAAATTGGCAGAATCTCTTCCCAAATGAATTTTGGACATGCCCTGATTTAAAGAGATTTTATCAAATTGAATTCGTTTGGACAATAATTGATTCAACTTGAAATTGACCGTCAATTCCTCCACATTTAGCAAGGTATCTTTTTGTGAATCTTCCAAATACACGCCACCTAAAGTCAAGGATTCTGGTAGCTGTAAGCGAAGCGTTTCAATACGAACTTCAGTTTTGAATTTATTCTGAAGGTAGGATTCCAGTTTTCCTGTTAAATATTGCTGAATGGCAGGTATTTGAATCAGTCCGGCAATCAGTATCAATAAAAGAACGATACCTAAAATTATTCGAAGTAAAATTCTGATTGTTTTTTTTATTCTTGGCATGGACTGAAATTCGCAGCCCAAATTTAGATTTTTTTTGATGTGTTCAGTATGATATTAACTTGCCAGGCGCTGCCAACCAGCAAGATTCTACATGTTTCATATTAATACTAGCAGGGCATTGATCATTCTTTAATCGAAATACGCAAATAAGTGAGCAAAATTCGTTTTAAATCAATTGTATTTGCAAATAATGAATAATTTTTTGTTTTAAAATTTGTATTTTCAAAACAAATCGTGCAAATTTGCAGAAACAAATGTAAATAATAGCATGGAACTCCAGATATTAGTAAGCAAAAAAGGAACAAAAGTCGTTACTGCAAGTAATCTCCATCTTGTTTTAGAATTGCCAAATCAACAATTTGCTTCTAATGCTAAAAGGTGGTTGAATGATCTATATGAGTTTAGAGATGGTATTCGCAAGCCAGAACGATTGAAAGATTTTGCCAAAAGACCTGCAAAAGAAAAGGTGATAGATGATTATTATATCTCTGTGGAGTTGGCAAAAATGATTACGCTCAATTCAAAAAGCAAGAAAAAGCAGAAATATGCAAAATGGTTGCTTTCTCTGGAAGATAAAGTCGAGAATGCAGAATTGCTGACGAAGGATCAGGTTCTGGCAGTGATGGAATTGACAAAAGTTATGGGCATGGTTTCCTGCCAAACAGCTACAGAAAAACAACATCTGGAAACTTATGAAGAGCGTAATGGTGGAAATGCAAGTAACTGGTGGAAATTCCGTTCCGGGCTATTGGGATATTCTTCGGATAAATTGAAAGAAAAGGTTAAAACTCTTGGGAAATCCTGCAATGGAAAGTCTCAACGCCAAATGCTTATGCAAGTAGATAGATATGAAATGATTCGCACAGGGATCATTGATCTATTCATGTCCATGGGCAAAACAGAGCGTTATGCAAAAAATCTCGGAGACCTTGCAAAAATCTTCGCCAACGAATTAAAAATTGAAATCTTCGATGATCGAAATACTTCTATGCCATTTCTACCAAATTTCAACCTGGATCTGGCAAATGAGGTGAAAGGAAATGCAAAACGAAGTTATTTGAGGCTTTGGGAGTCGTAGATGTATTCACAATTTCGATGGATAGGTTATTGCTTTTTCTAAGAGTTTGTTTGAATTTTTGCGAACTGAAAATCAATAATTTAGAGGGATAGCGAAGGATTGAAGAACGAGTTTATCGAGATAAAAGAGTAACTCAATCTAAAGCTAGCACCTAAAATATTGGTTCTCAGGAAGATAAAATTCAAACATACTCTAACATTAAAAAAATTGTATGAGCCGAATAACACATTTTGAAATCCCTTCTGAAAACCCAGAAGTTTCTATGAAATTTTATGCCGATACATTTGGTTGGGTATTTCAGCAATTTGGAGAGCAACAGTATTGGATGGTTACAACAGGATCGGATGATCAGGCAGGTATTAATGGTGCTATTATGAAACAAAATCATCCGGATCAGCCCGTTACCAATTCGATCCATGTCCAAAACATTGATGATTCTGTGAAAATGATTGAGACAAATGGAGGAACGATAGTAGTGCCAAAAATGGCAATTCCTACCGTAGGGTGGGTGGCTTATTTCAAAGACCCTGACCAAAACATTTTTGGAGTCTGGCAACCAGACCCAAAGGCAGCTTAGGCAACATTCTTATTGGGATAATATAAATTTTTGTTTTTTCGCACAGCAAATGTCTTTTTGTTGTGCGAATTCTTTTAATCACACCATATTACTTTCCATACATTAATCCAAGAGCTCATCGTTGGACTTCCATTGCTGAAGAATGGGCTAAACAAGGACACGAAGTTCATGTAATTTGCTCAAAAAGGAATAAGCTCCCAATTCACTCTATAGCAAACAAAGTTCACATTCATCGAACTGGCTATAATTCCTTAAAAGAGGTTTTTTACAATTTTTTCAAGTCGAAAAAAAGAAGAGGAGAAGCTCAGGAAGAAAATAAGGAAGGACTTAAGAGAAGTTATTTAATGACCTTTCTTGTTTGGTTCAATGAAACCTTTTGGAAAAGTATCTATTTCCCAGATGATGCCTGTGTTTGGTATTTTCCCGCTAAAAAGAAAACAACTCAATTATTACAACAACATCAATTTGATTATTTGATTACTGTTTCACTTCCATTTACGGCTCACTTGATTGGTCAATTTTGTAAGAAAAAAAATCCTGAAATAAAATGGTTGGTAGATATTGGAGATCCATTTTCACTACAATTTGACCATCCATTAAACAATCATTTTTTTTACAAGTCACTGAATATTCAATTAGAGAAAAAGGTTTTGGAAAAAGCAGACAAAATCTCAGTAACGACTCATGGAACCAAACAGTTGTTTATTGATAAATTTGAACTTCCCAGTGATAAAATTTCAGTTATTCCACCTCTTTTGAAATCTTCAGAAGGCGACTTGGCGTTGCCTCCTCACCTGAGGATTCAAAATAATTCAAATCAGATTCACATTGGTTACTTTGGCAGTTTTTTCAAAAATATCCGAGAACCTGAACCATTTCTTGAACTCTTGAAAATGGCATTTCTATTAGAGCCCTCTTTAAAAGGAATACTGGTGGTTCATTTTTTTGGTGATATTATAGAGCATTTTTTGAAAACTTTTGAGAGATATAAAGATTTAAAGCCCAATCTGAGATTGTACGGGCTTATTCAGAAGGAACTCGTTCATGGCGTGATGAATGAAATGGATTTCTTGTTGAATATTAGCAATAAAACGGCTTATCAATTGCCCAGTAAAAGCGTAGATTATTTAGCATCCGGAAAACCGATAATCAACATTTGTTCTATTGAGCATGATTTATTCAATGCTTTTTTTGAAGATTATCCATTCATTTTGAATCTTTTGTTTTTGGAGAAATCAATTAGCAAGAAACAAACAAATTCTTTTCTTGAATTCTTAAATAAAAACAAAGGGGAAAAAATTGAAGGAAATGTTTTGAAGGACAAAATAAAAAGGTATGAGGCACCTCAAATTAGCAAAGCTTACACAAAAGTCCTTTTATCTTAGGAAATAGATGAAGCAACCCAAATGCTGCATAAATCAAATAAAATGACTCTAAAGTAATGGTTCTAAAGCGGCTTTGCATGCCGTAAAACAGTGTAAAGATCAGCATTGAAAAGATTAGGAAGAGTAACCATGAATGTTTTCGGAAGTCAATTTTTAGCGCTTTCCAAATCCCAACATAAGCAAAGAAATAAATTGGAAGGGAAACAAGAAGGACGGCTAGCCACTTTCGAAAAGGATAATGGATTTTGCTTACACCTGGAGTGAAAAATCGTTTACAATTTAGCCATTTGAGATGTAGAAATCTCTTTGGGTTTTTTCTCACCCATTCTTTTGCTTTCCCTAGATAAAATTGTTGCCGCTCAACCGAGTTGAGCGGGAATACTTTAAGCCAGGAAAGTAAGTCAAAATTTTCTCGCCTGAATGCTTCCTCTTTGTCCATTAAAAGCATTGTAGTATCTGAATTGATTGCTTCATATTTAGGATGCTCTCTTGTTAAATCCACAGTATGCATAGCATAAGCAAATTCACTATTACCGTACCAAAGCATTTTTCCAAATCCATTGCTTGATAAGCTATAAGTATTATTTACACCTAAGTTGTATAATCCATAGGGTAAAGTCATTAGCAAACAAATTCCTGCATAAACTGAAATATGGGCCAACCGCTTTCTCAAGGTCAATCCTTTTGTTAGAAAAATTATTAGTGCAATAAATGGAGAAAAAAATAGAATATGAGACTTGGTTAAAAAAGTAAGGGAGAACAGGCAAGCTGATATTATCAAATCTTTCCAATTATTGGATTCTTGGTCTTTTAAAAAAAAATAAACTGAAAATATTAATAAACTTTGAAAGAGCCCTTCCTGTAACAATGCATGGGTATACCACATAGTAAAGGGAAATAAACAAAATAAAAAAGTAGAAAGTATTGCTACTTCCAAACAAAAAAGCTGTTTTGCAACTTTCCACAAACAAACACCTGAAAGTGCAGCTATAAACGTCTGAATGAAAACAGCTACCTCCAACCATGCGCTACCAAAAAAGAATTTCATCGAAGCTAAAAACCATGGATATAATGGTGCTACAATAAAAATTCCAATATCCATGTTGAATTCCCCTCCGACTATTCTGGAACTTAGTAAATCATACCTAAAAGTATCTGGAGTAGCATCAAAGGGAGACATTCCTGATAGAAAAATGAACAAACAGCGGGAGGTCAAAATCATCCCAAATATCCAATAGGATTGATATTTAGTTTTATTTTTCATCCCTTTTCAAAAGCGGTATGATTGATTCTGCTAAACAATCAGCTAATTTTTGATGCCCTAAGTCTGCAAAATGCCAGATATCTGCGAACATGGTTTTTGCTGTACCATTGAGGGCTTGGGAGCAATCACAATATAAAATCACCTTTTCCCTTTCCAATTTTTCCAACCCTTTTCTCATTACTTGAAAGCTTTTTTTTAATATTTCTTCTTCATCTTCAAATGATAGAATCTCTTTTTCAATAATGGATTTTTCCAATTTATCAGGTAAAAAGGGTTGTAAACAAACTAATGGACGGGCTCCTTTTTTTAATGCGAACAAAGCTGCGGTTTCCATATTTATTAAATATTGTTTTGCTCTATCATTGCCGCTTTTCTCCCTAAATGAAGTTAAATCATTCAATCCATTCAAAAAAACTACGATGTCAGGTTTTTCCCTTATTCCAATTTGTATAAACGCGTTTAATTCTTGCCAAGAAGACCAGGCACTTGCCGCCAAAATCGAAATATCCACATCATAACCCCCCATCTCCATTAGATTAGACAATTGCTCAAAATAAGTTTCACTAATTGAAGATGCATATGCTCCTCTTGCTACACTTCCTCCTAAGATTAAGATTTTTGTTTGTGCTTTTTCTTTTTTTACATGCTGCATTCCCCGTTCATCAAAATCAAAAAAACCTTCTTTATACCTTTTTCCCTCAATCCATTTGAGTACTTGATGCTTTTCATGTGGTCTTAATTTTATATCCCAGAACCCTTCTCTAGGCCCAGTATCAGGAATAGATAAATCATTCTCTTCGAAACAGGCCGCCCAAGCTTTTTTATTAATTTTTGTTCCATGATAGGTTCCATAGCGACTTTGTGCTGCTTTTATAAATTGCGTTATTGCCAGGTTTGTTGGACCGTGTTCTTGATAATAGAATATTCTAAAAACAATTTCTATCAAGACTATGATAAGGACAAAACCTAAGCAATAAAAAGCTATTTGCCTTTTAATGGAAAATCGTTTTCTAATTTGAGTCATTTCCTATTCCCCATTTTTTTAAAAATAGGATTGTATCAGATCCAATTTTTTTCTTAAGGAAAAAAGATTGAATTTGACTTGTAAAAAATCGGGAAAAAGAGATTGAGGCTTGTGGAAATAAATGATTGAAAGGAGTAAGGGTAAAATTAAAAAATTGATAATCCAAAATTTTGAATTTACCATGAAGGAGCTTTTTTATACCTCGAAAGGAAAAGCTCTTGGTTGAAAAGTTTTGAGAAAGAAGATTCTTTTTTTGGATAAATGACCCAAAAAGCCCTTTTAAAAGCTTTCGAATAAAATGATCCAAAGAGCTTTTATTCGTGAAGGTTATGATAACATGAGTCGACAGATCTGAATGCGTATATATAAATTGGAGTGTTCTAATTAATTCTTTATTGGAGAGGTAGGTCGTAACTCCCAACATAAAAATGAAATCAAATTTTTTAACAGGAAAATCAATTTCTTCTACTTTACCTACAAATCTTTGGTGCTCGGGTATCTGACTTTGTTCCAACATTTTTTTAGAAATATCTGATGCAAAATATTGGAAATTTTGAGTGCTTGATTTTAGACAATCATATAATGATCCCGTTCCAGCACCAATATCCAAAATTGATTTACCTTCGAAATCAAATTTCTGGGTTGCCAACCTTATTCGTTCTTTAAAAAAATAATTATGGTAGGGATATCGAGAGGTATATCTTTGAGCATATTTATCGGCAAGACTGTCAAAATACTTCTTTGTTTGTTCGCTTTGACTGCTCATTGGTTGGATTTAAAAGTAAGGTATCAATTAATTCTAAATACCTTGCAGCGATAATCTTATCATCAAATACATTTAAAGCCCTGTCTCTGCTTTCCTCTCCCATTTGCTCTAATTCATTAGGACTGGCATGATACATTTTTGTCATTGCCTCAGCAAGGGCAATGCTGTCTTTTGGCGGAACTAAATATCCATTGACACCATCATCGACAGTTTCTTTGCACCCGGCTGCCATTGTAGTAATTATTGGTTTCCCCATCGACATAGCCTCTAAAACGGATCGAGGTATACCTTCTCGATAAGATGGCAAAACAACAACATCTGATTGTTTGATGAATTTTCTAATCTCTTTAGTCGTACCAAAATATCGAATGTATTTAGACTCTACCCAATTTAATAAAATGTCTTTTGGTACAGCGGAAGGATTCCCTGGATTTAAATCGCCTATCACCCAGCATTCAGCATTTTTTCCTATTTGCCTAATCTGTTTTGCGGCTTCCACAAATTCAGCCAATCCTTTATCATAAAGTAATCTTCCAATAAACAGATAAACAAATTTGTCACCTTTTTTTGAATAGGAAAGGGGGCGAAAATAATTTGTATTCACTCCCGAACCAGGAATCACCAAACATTTATTCTCCTTAACAATATTTTTTTTGATGAATACTTCCCTATCTCCCTTATTGTATACTACCAGTTTTTTGATTTTCCTAAAAGCAAGCTTATATAGCTGCGGAACAAGTCTGTTAATAATTCCAGGATTTAAAAAGGTATAACCCAAACCAGTAACAATGGAAATGGATGGAATTTTTGCCAATCGCGCTGCAAAATTTCCATAGATATTAGGCTTAATAGTATAGTGAAAAATAAAATCAGGTTTCTCCCTTTTGTAAATTCTATACAATTCCCAAATAAGCAACAAATCACGAAAAGGAGACTTTGCCTGAGCGTTTAAGCGATTGAGTGAGATATGTTTGGTGAAGTAACTTTCATTCAGATAAGAAATATATTCATCAACTGGTGCAATCACAATTACGCGATAACCTTCTGATTTCAAGCGCTTTATAAGACTTAATCTGAAATTAAAAATATTCCAGGTGGAATTATCAACAATCGCAATTTTTTTTTGCCGGTGCATTTATGCAGTAGTGGTCAAGTACACAGATAACTATTTATTGAATTCAAGCTCTAAATCATTAAGCTTTCCAATTGCCAAAATATTGCAATTTTGATAAAATTCCCTAATCAAATTCGAAAATCCTTAAAAATCTATAGATATTGTTTGCTATTCTCTTCTCCAATTTTTTGGGTAATCTGTTTTATCTCCTGTTCTTTCGATTTTGGGAAAACCAATAGGACATCCCCCTCATCAACAATGATATAATCTTCTAAATCTTTGAGCACAACCAACTTGTTTTCAGGAACTCGAATGAGGCATTGGGAAACATTCCTTAACATAACACGATTGCCTAAAACCACATTTTCATTCTCATCTTTTTCAGATTCGGAATGAAGGGAAGCCCAGGTTCCTAAATCTGACCAACCTATATCTGCCGGAATCGTATATATGTTAGAAGCATTTTCCATGATAGCATAGTCCACAGAAATCTTGGGAGTTTTTGGATAATATTCATCAATAAATGCTTGCTCCCCCGGAGTATTATATTTTGAACTCCCTTTTTCCAATATAGCGTGAATCTCAGAGGCATACTTTTTAAAGGCATCAAGAATTGACTTTGTTTTCCAAATAAATATTCCAGCGTTCCAGAGATAATTTCCACTGGCTAAATAGGCTTTTGCTTTTTCCAATGGAGGCTTCTCAGTAAACCTAACTACTTGATGTACACCTTCATTATTTTCCGTTTCAAAATTGATATAACCATAACCAGTGTCTGGTCTGGTGGGTTGAATTCCCAAGGTCAGAAGGGCATCATTGGTCTCGGAAAAAGCAAGTGCTTTTTTTAATGAATCAATAAACTCCGTTTCTTTTAAAATTATATGATCAGAGGGCGCTACCACAAAGTTTGCTTCCTGATTTAGATTATGCAATTTAAAGGATGTATAGGCAACACAAGGAGCCGTATTATTTCTGGAAGGCTCGCAAAGTATTTGATTATCTGTGAGTTCCGGCAAATGTTCTTTGACTAGATCTTTATAAATTCCATTTGTAACAATAAATATATTTTCCGCTGGGCATAATTTTAGGAACCTGTCAAAAGTGAGCCTAATCAAAGATTTTCCAACTCCAAGGATATCTAAAAACTGTTTGGGTCTTGCAGTTCGACTCGCAGGCCAGAAACGACTTCCAATACCCCCAGCCATAATAGCAACATAAATATTTGATTGATTCATTTTTGTGATTGGATTTTGATGAAATGTGAAAAAATGGAATTAGTACCAGTCTTCATTCTTCAAGTTTTGATAAACCAATTTTATACCTTCGTTCAATGGAATTTTGGCTTTCCAACCTGCATTTGCCAATTTGCTTACATCCATCAATTTTCGAGGAGTGCCATCTGGTTTTTCCAAATCGTGTTCTATTTTTCCCTCATAACCCACGATTTCTTTAATCATCAAGGCTAAATCCTTAATGGCAATATCTTCACCTGTCCCAATATTTACCAAACCTGGCTCATCATAATGTTGCATAAGGTAAAAACAAGCATCTGCTAAATCATCAACATGTAAAAATTCTCTTTTGGGTTTCCCTGTCCCCCACATCATTACAGAAGGCAATTGATTTTTCTTCGCTTCATGAAATTTTCGGATCAGCGCCGGCAACACATGAGAAGTTTTCAAATCATAGTTATCGTTGGGCCCAAATAAGTTCGTTGGCATAACTGATATAAAATTACAGCCATATTGAGCGCGATAAGCATCACACATTTTTATGCCGGCAATTTTAGCAATGGCATAAGGCTCATTAGTAGGTTCTAATAGTCCCGTTAATAAATAATCTTCCCTCAAAGGCTGAGGAGCCATTTTGGGATAAATACATGAAGAACCTAGAAAAAGTAATTTCTTAATATCGTACAGATAGGAAGTGTGGATGATATTATTCTGTATCATGAGGTTATCATAGATGAACTCTGCACGATACGTATCATTTGCTAATATGCCTCCTACCTTGGCTGCTGCCATAAAAACATAATCAGGTTTTTCTCTTCTAAAAAATTCATTGACCTCCAATTGATTTCGTAAATCCAACTCTTTTGAAGTTTGAAAAACAAAATTTTGAAAGCCTTCATTTTGTAGCTTTCTTAAAATAGCAGAGCCGACCATCCCTCGATGACCGGCTATGTAAATCTTCGAATTTTTATTCATAATTATTTATTCAAACTCATTCTTAATTTCATATCCCGCTGCTTTTAATAGCTGATCTTTTTTAAATAACTCAATATCTGAGGTGACCATTTCAGCAACCAGGGCTTTCAAATCATACTCAGGTTTCCAACCCAATTGATTTTTCGCTTTCGCGGGATCTCCAATCAATAAATCCACTTCTGTTGGACGATAATATGCAGGATCAACACTCACCACTTCTTTTCCAATTTCTAATTGATAATCAGGGTTACTACTTCCGACGATTATTCCTGTTTCATTTTCTCCTTCTCCCTGAAATTGTAATACTACACCAATTTCTTCAAATGCCAATTTTACAAAATCCCGAACACTGGTGGTTACTCCTGTAGCAATTACAAAATCTTCCGGTTTATCCTGTTGTAACATCAACCACATGGCCTCACAGTAATCTTTTGCATGCCCCCAATCCCGCTTGGCATTCATATTCCCCAAATAGACTTTATCCTGTAATCCAAGTGCAATTTTTGCAACCGCTCTGGTAATTTTTCTAGTTACGAAGGTTTCTCCACGTAGAGGTGATTCGTGATTGAACAATATGCCATTGCAAGCGTACATATCATAAGCTTCTCGAAAGTTTACTGTAATCCAGTAAGCGTACAATTTAGCAACTGCATAAGGAGATCGTGGATAAAATGGTGTAGTCTCACTTTGGGGTACTTCTTGAACCAAACCAAATAATTCAGAAGTTGAAGCCTGATAAAATTTAGTTTTCTCAGTCAATCCCAAAAGTCTGATGGCTTCAAGAATTCGAAGTGCACCAAGTGCATCTGTATTGGCAGTATATTCTGGAGCATCAAAACTTACTTTTACATGAGATTGTGCTCCCAGGTTGTAAATTTCATCAGGCTGAATTTCTTGTATGATGCGAATGAGGTTTGTGCTATCTGTTAAGTCTCCATAATGGAGTATGAAATTTCGGTTATTAATATGCGGATCTTGATACAGATGATCAATTCGTTGGGTATTGAAAATGGAACTTCGTCGTTTTATTCCATGGACTACGTACCCCTTTTTCAGAAGGATTTCAGAGAGATATGCACCATCCTGACCTGTGATGCCTGTAATTAGGGCTTTTTTCATTTCTAGTTTTCTTTTTTCGAAAGATACCACTTGACCATTGATTTCAAGCCTTGGATATTATCATATTTTGGTCGAAATCCGGCTTTTAATATTTTATCTGCCTTAAAATTAGTCGCTTTTCTGAGTTTGTTGATCCTATATGTAGAGATGGGGAGATTTTTTCCAAAAATTTTAATTATCAGATCAAAGAAAACGCCAATGACATAAATGAATCCAACCGGCAAGGTGATAGGTTTTGATTTCCCCAAAGATCCAGCAATTAATTCTACTGTAGCTCTTACACTTAATTGTGGTTTATCGACATAATTGTATATTTCAAAGCCGGGTTTCATCTTGTTTATCAAAAACCAGGTTGCATCTACAATGTTTTTCACATATGCAGTTGATTTGATATTATCGGCTTTACCAATATTGAAATACAACCCGGAATGGATTTGTTTTATCAACCTCAACATATTTCCACTATTCTCTTCACCATAGATGCCAGCAGGGCGAAAAATGATCAATTCACGACTTGGTTTCTCTTTTGACCATTGAATCAATATTTTTTCCCCAGCTAACTTTGATTTCCCATAAACACTTTCAGGTTTAGTAGGTGAACTTTCATCAGCAGGATTTTCTAAATTTCCATAAACAGCAACAGAGGAGAAGTACAATATTTTTTCAATATGGTTTTTTTCAGCAGCTTTAACGACGTTCTCTGTTCCTTTTGCATTTACCTCAAAAAATGTTTTTTCTGACAAGCCAAAATCCCTCCATTCTCCTGCTAAATGAAGGATTGCCTCACACGGGTAGTTTCGCATTGCTTTGTCTAAAGCTTTAAAATCACAAATATTTCCCTGGATAAATGTAGATTGGTGAGAAAAAGAAGGGGCAGATCGTCCGAAGTTTACGATTTGATGTTGGGGTATAGATTGATGGATATGATAACCTATGAAACCTGAACCGCCTGTAAGAAAAAATTTTGGCACTAAGTGGTTATCCTCTTTTATATATTATTATTTAATGCCTCTGGAACAGGTGGCAGGCTGTTAAAAACCTGAAAGAGCAAATTGCTCTTTGGGAACAAAATCACCCAAACTGTCAAAAATAAAATCATGAAATCCGTATAGAATGAAGCATTTTCCTGATACCATATTTCCAGTTTCCCTTTATAAGGTGCAATATGGATTTTATAAAAATCTTGTGGACTTAATTCCGTATTTGATAAAAGTTTTTCCTCATCCCGAAAAACAATACTTCCGATTCCAGTGATCCCTGGCACCCTATTATATATCATATTCTGTATATCCTCTGGAAACTTAAAAAAATCGACCTCCATTTGTGGACGAGGCCCCACCAGGCTCATATCCCCTTTTAACACATTTATCAATTGAGGCAATTCATTGATTTTTGTAAACCGTAGGTATTTACCCATAGTTGTAACTCGTGGATCATTTCTGACCGTCAAACTCCCTGTCCCCATATTAGGGCTATTCTTCAACATCGTTGCAAATTTCCAGATTTTGAACTTTTGATTCTTGTACCCTATTCGAGTTTGGAGGTAAAAAACTTCACCTTCCGCAGTCACTCTCAATAGAATAATTATGGGAATAAGAAGAGGGGATAATACAATTATAGCAGCCAGAGAGACCAATAAATCAAATGCTCTTTTTAAAAAAAGGTACAGCATCATTTACATCTTTTGATCAAGGTTTTTCTCTTTCTCGATATGTGAGAAATTTGGAATAAAATCTTGGAGTAATTCAACAATTTCCCTTTTTGTCAAGTCATCTTTTAAAAACAAATTTTCCAATTTTTTAAACATAACTGCTAGGTCACTGAAGGTTGTTCTTGGAATGTTCCGAATTACCCCCAAAGCCTGAAATCGATTTAAATCTTTACGTTCTGAAGCTGTGTAGAATTCCTCAAAAGCCTTTTCTCCAGAAGTGTCCGTGGCAAAATAATAAACAGGGTATTTTGAGTATTGACCATTCAACTTATGAGCTTTTTCCCTCGCTTCCTGCTCAGATTCACAATAATCTGGGTCGTATCCAATAGACTTCAATAAAGCTGTTCCTATATCCGAAAACGGCTTTAAATCCTGGTTAGGATCTAATTTTGGAAAAAATATCTCCCCGGAATTTCCTAAAATACAAGCCAAAAGACACAATTGTCCAGACTCCTCAGGAGAAACAAAATAGCGGCGAACATCATTTGGAGAAGAAAATGGTTGACGCTTGGATAAACGTTCAAGAAATCCGGCTAATAAACTTCCGTTTGAAAAAGCAACATTTGCAAAACGGGCGGTTGTGATTGGGATCTTTTTTGAATATGCCAGTATCACATCTTCCATCAACTTTTTACTTGCCCCCATCACATTTACAGGATTAGCTGCCTTATCAGTAGAAACACAAAAAAAGTGTTTAGGCGGAGATTTGAGTAGCAAATCCAACAATCGCTTGGCGTTCAATACATTATTAGCGATCATCGCTTCAATTGAATATTCATCTTTTTCACTTCTTACATGTTTGTGTGCAGCAAAATTGGCTACAATATCAAAAGGCCCCTCTTTCTCAAAAATCTTTTCAAAAACTGTATCACCAAAATTAATTGGATAGGTTTTAAAATCTTCTGGAATATGAAAACCTAAAGAACTCCGTAGATCTCTCACTAACTCTGTCAGACCATTCTCACTAATATCAATTACATATAATTTTGAGGGTTTAAACCTCAATACCGCTTTTACAAATGATGCCCCAATGGTTCCAGCTCCACCAATTACCAATACAGATTTGTTATCAATTCGCTCCTGCAATAAGCTTTGATTTACTTCAAGATCCCTTTTGAACAAACTCTCTTGCCGTTCTGTAATATAATGTGCTATAAATTGTTCTAAATTGAAAAAAGGATTCATTAAACTGTCGTTTGGGTTTTCATTACTACTTTTTCGTAGGCAGCAATGACTGAGTCAATTACATATTTTACTTTGTCAGGAGTAAGATTGTTATAAATAGGCAAAGAAATTTCTCCTTTATATAAATGATAGGTATTTGGATAATCTGCAATATCATAGCCTCTATTTTTAAAAAGTGTCAACATGGCCATTGGGATATAATGGACATTGACTCCCACACCCTTCCTGGCAATTTCTTCAATTATCTCATCCCTTTGTTGTTCGGAAATTTTTTTTATCCGCAATGGATACAGATGACATGAAGACTTTTTGGTTTCGTTTTCAAATGGAGGTAACATTGCCCAATCACATTTTGCAAAGGCCTCATTGTATTGTTGAAATATCTGAATTCGCTCAGGTAGCATTTCAGATTTATACTTCCGAATTTGCGCCAATCCTACCGCCGCACAAATGTCAGGCATATTTACTTTTAATCCCTGATCGATGATATCATAGCGCCAGCCACCAACCTCGTTTTTCTCAAAAGCACTTTTTGTTTGACCATTTAAGGCAAAACATTTAAGAAAATTATATTCTTCTTGATTTTCAAAAGGCTTTGGTAAGTTCAGGCATATACATCCTCCCTCACCTGTAGTAACATTTTTTACTGAATGAAGTGAAAACACAGAAACATCAGCCAAAGTACCAGATTCCCTTCCTTTATAAACAGCTCCAATGGAATGAGCGGAGTCTGTAATAATCAATGGTCTTCCAAGTTTTTCTTGTCTTGTTGTTTGGGGCTGAAATATTTGTCTAACTTCAGGAGAATTGAGTAGGGATTGAATTTCATCGTAATCACATGGCCACCCTCCTATGTCAACAGGGAGTATGGCTTTAGTCTTGGAAGAAATTGCTGTTTTTAATTTTTCTGGATCAATATTAAAATCATCCTTTACATCTACCATTTTTACAGTTGCTCCCAAATTCATTGCGCAAAGTGCTGTTGCACTGTATGTATAGGCTGGTATAATGACTTCATCCCCTGGTCCTACATCAAACCATCGGAGCATTAGCATTGCACCGGAAGTCCAGGAATTGACACATAGTGCGGCTTGAGTTCCTGTGAGTTTAATTACCTCTTTTTCAAGAAGACGTACTTTTGGACCACTGGTAAGCCAGCCTGTATTCATAAGGCAGTCTTCAACTTCGCGGAGAACATCATTGTCAATAAGTGGTAAAGCAAATGGAATATTCATTTTGGCTTATAAAATTATTGAAGTCTGAGAATTAGCTACACTCAACATTTACTTTTTCGCGAACCCATAAAGCACATATCTCCAACCTTCTGGGATTATTGGCAAATAAAAATCAATCGCAGCAACTATTCTTTTCAACCAGAGAGGTTTTGGAATAAACACCGCCATAAATCCAGTTGAATGTAATTCTTTTTCTGAAAAAGGTTCAAGTAATTCATGCATTTCATTATAGCTCAAATATCTCCAACTTTCACCCCATGGAATAAAGTATTTCCGTGCCCATTGATGTAAAAAACTGGCTTTGGCATTCTCGGCAAAAAAAAGTACTCCTCCTGGCTTTAATATTCTATATATTTCTTTAATCGCGTCATACTGTTGAGTATAATTATCTTCTCTCCCCACAACTCCCAAAACTGATTTGAACACTACAAAATCAAAAGTGTTTTCCTCAAAAGAGATATTTGCGGCATCGATATCATGGTAGGAAATAAGATGTGTAAGTTCTGAATTTTCATGCAATTTATGGGCTCTTTCAGAAGGGTAGCCATAATCTGAACAAGCAATTTTGGAATTATATTTTTTCGCAAAATAATAGCTTAGACCTCCATTTCTTGATCCAATTTCCAAACCATAATTCATCTGGAAATTATATTTATCAATAATGCTTCTCCAAAACCACAATGATCTCTTCCAGGTAGGAACATCCCATTCAATTGCAATCTGTTCATCCATTTTTTCTAAGGATTTTTCTCAAGCCAAGTAAAAAGCCACTTCCATAAGATATATGCAAGGCGGGATAAACTAAAAGACAGAACAATTTGGATTTAATAGGCAAATGATTACGAAAGGAAAAAAATATTGCCAAAATCGCATATAAAATCAACGGAATTAATAATACCCAATGCCATAGAAACAAGAAGGGAAGCCAAACTAGATAAAGAACAAAACCAGAAGGAATCAAATGCCTAAGTTTTATTTCAGAGTTAACTTTTTTCAGGACTAAGGGTTTGTATAATCCATATTGAAAATATTGGGAAAAAAGCCCTTTGAGGGTAGACCGTGGATAATAGTAGAGTTTTATCGCAGGATTTTGATATATCCTAAATCCCTTGCTTTTTGCCCTATAATGAAATTCATCATCTTGATTTCTTATCAATTCGGTATCAAACATGCCCGTCGTTTCAAAAATTTGCTTTTTCCAAGCTCCAAATGTGACACTGTCAGAAGGACCTTCATACTCTAATTGATGTACTTTACTATCTCCAACACCTAGTTGTGTGCAAATAGCATATGCCACAGATGCCTGGAAAGAATTCTTGGATCTTGTTCTTGTAGGACCTCCTACAATATCCGCACCAGAGCTTGGGAATGTTTGCAATATTTGCTCAAAATAATCATCTGCATATTCGGTATGAGCATCTAACCGAACTATGTATTCTCCATTACATTTGGAAATGGCTTTATTCAAAGCAAATGGAACATATTTATCAGGATTGTCTAACAAATGAATGTTCTCATATTTTTTCGACCAATCTTGAACAATTTTTCGGGTCTTGTCAATTGAGCCCCCGTCAATGATGAATAATTCTTTATTTTTTGGCTTTGAATGAACAAAAAATGAAAGTAAATTTTCTATGAAATTCTCTTCATTTAGAGATGGACAAATTACAGACAAAATAACTTCTTTATCCGCATCCATTTAAGAAAGATGGCTTTTGATCATCTGTGGTTTTCCTGAAGGTGAAGCAGGAATAAAATCCACTTCTTTATATGTAATCTCTATTCTTTCTCCAAGATTGCCAATTATTTTTTCTGAAATTTCACTGGCAATCTGTGGTTTATAATTGGGTCCTGGAATAATCTCAATTTCTATGGCATCAAAGGTGTTTTGGATTACTCTAAATTGCTTCACCTCGGGAATGTGTTCAAATATTCCAGTAAAGCTATGAACAACCATCGATTTTCCAGATCTGGTTTTCACCAAGTCTGTTTCTCTGCCTACCACTTTCTTTAAGAGAGGAAAGGACAACTTTCTATTTTCAGGATATTCTTCTTTGGGTAACCGAATTGCTAAATCTCCAATTTTATATCGAATAAGAGGAAACGATTTTGCTATTAGGCTAGTAACTACTACATGTCCAATTTCTCCATCTTGTACAGGCTTCCCATTATCATCCAACAATTCTAAATAAACAGATGGAGTCATTAAATACAAATAATCCAAATCTTTTTGTGCAGCTATCATCAAACCTTCAGCAGCCCCGTAGGTTTCATAGACTTTGGTATTAAAGGTAGATTCAATTAAATTTCGATAATGTGCAAAAAGTTTATCTCCCCAACTTATGGATGTTTTAAATTGAACATCTTTAATATTACATTTCTTTGCAATTTCTGCCATTACATATAGACTAGAGGCATATCCAGCCAAAATTCGGTCATTTGTTCCATTTAAATTATTTAGCAATTCAAAAATTTCCTTTTCATCATGACTAAATGCAGAAATATACTTTGTTCTCAAAAGAAAATCTTTAATCGTTTTTACAAGTCCCCGGTTGGGTGTAATACCAGTTTGAATTAAAGGTTGTCCAAACTTAAATCCAGCCCATTCCCACCAAAGTGTTTGAATAGCTCGAATTTCAGAAACCTCATCTTTATTCATAAAGACAACTGATTGGACTCCAGTAGATCCACTACTGCTGGAACGAATCAATTTTTTTTTTGAAACTGCAAACAATTCAGCTTGTTGCTCACGCAGTATTTTTTTTGTTAGAATAGGGAAATTATTCACCTGCCCTTCTATATTATTTGAATCGTAGAGGTTAATGTTTTTATAATACGGAACATTTTTAGTGGCATGAAATAGTACATCGAAAAGTCTATCTCTTTGAAGTTGCTCTAATGTTTGTTCATCCAAAAGTGCATTTTGTCTCCATTTTTTTAAATGGGACATAAAAGTATTTCCCAAAATTGAGTCGCCCAATGGCAAGACAACATCTTCTAATATCTGGTTATATATTCCCAAGTTAAACTTTGGATTTTTTCATTCTAATAGTTCTTTCCAAGTCCTCAAAACGGCTTCAACATCAAAGGCTTTCACTTGTTCCCTGGCATTTTCGATAGTTTGTTTGGCTAATTGAGGTTGGTCAATTAGACTGTTAATCACTTCAGCCATTTGCCTCACATCATTCATATTGACTAAAAAACCATTGTATTCATTTTTAATCACCCATGGCAATCCACCTGCATTTGTACTCACAACAGGAAGCCCCAATCCTTTTGCTTCAATTACACTAACCGGGGTATTATCAAAATTCGTGGTATTGATAAATACATCATAATTGGTTGATAAAGCAATCCATTCCTCTTTGGGTAATTTACCTGTAAATTTAATTTTATCTCTTATCCCTAATTCAATTGCTAAATCTTCTACAATTTTCAAACTTCCATCTTTATCCGGTCCGACCATACATAATTCAGCTTCGGGATAATTTTTCAACAAAAGAGACAAAACCTTAACAGCCATTTCACCATTGTAAACTTTGTGAAAGGATCGAACCCATAACAGTTTTGGACGAATTATAACCCTTTCTGTAAAAGGATAATTTTTCAGCTCAATGAAATTTGGGATTATAGTAGCTGCATAACCCTTCTTTTTTAGAGCATTTTGTAAATAGCCGGAAGGCGTAACATTTCGATAGGAGTATTCAAAAATTAACTTGCAAAAAAACGGGGAGGATTCAAACCTTTTAGGCAAATCTCCACCATGCAGGAGTGGAACAAATGGAATTTTTAAAAACCGAGCCAATTGAGAAGACAACAATGCATAATAAAATGCCCAACTACTGTATGTATCAATGATCAAAAAATCAATTTTCTTTCTCAATTTCCATAATGTCCAAAGCATGTCTCTGAGTCTTGCCAAGCTTCTTTTCTCAGAAGAAGCTGAATAGATCAGGAAATGTTCTGATAGCTTTCCACCAAGTGTTTCTACACTGGTTGGAGTATAGCCATATTTGGAGAGTTTATTTCCTAGATAAAGAATTCTTTTCAAGATTCAAATAAATTAACCCGAGCCCAAAACAGAAGCCTACCATGGCTAACCTTGTTGCTGAATGAAGCATTGTGAGAAAAGAAAGGAGAGAAAATGAAACTAATATGAAACTATTTAATGCAGTTTTAGTAAAATATCCTTTAATCAGATAAAAGACAATTAATAAAAATACTAAAAAACCGAATATTCCGTGTTCGGCCAGCCATCGGGTTTGTTCAATATGAGAAATATTCTCATACCCATATTTTGGACGTAGTACATTGGACATACCTACACCTGCTCCAAAAACCGGATGATCCCTCCATATCGCAAAATCGGTCTTTATGATTTCTACTCTTCCACTTGAGGCGGTTGATAAGGATACTTCCTTGAAGCCCATTTTAGTCGCATATGTTTCCCCTTTAAATCGATCAAGCAAGACCCCTTGTGTAAGTTTATTCGCAAGTAAAAAAACAAAAAGTACAGAGACCCCCAGAAACACTAAGGAAAATACTTTTCTGATATTGACTCCTTGTCTTACCAGGTAAGTGAGGTAGCCTAAAGTAATTACAAAAAATACGACAACTATGCCACCTCTGGAAAAAGTAAGTAAACATCTAAAAATCAATAATAACAATATTAATTGATCAATTCTTTTATTAAAGAATGGTGGCTGTTTTACTAGAAAATTAAAAGTCAATATGACAATCCCCAGACCTAAAATTGTAGATACCTGATTTGGACCAAACCCTCCACTTAAAGAAAAATTAGCATACAATCCGACTTTTGCACTTGAAAAATCAGGGCTTTTTAAAATAATTTCAACAGCTATTGCAATAATAGGACCTAATAGATAGAGGCAAAGTTTTTGAAATTGAGCAATATTAAAAATTCGATTGGCAAAATATACTGAGGAAACCGAAAGGAGAATCATTCCACTTAATTGAAAGGTAATCATACCCCTCAATTTCAAAAGATTAAACTCTTCAGTTAAAAACAAAGATGGAA
Organism: Saprospiraceae bacterium; assembly: GCA_041941305.1. GTDB lineage: Bacteria > Bacteroidota > Bacteroidia > Chitinophagales > Saprospiraceae > JANSWP01. The sequence continues at coordinate 305,833 of JBGTQJ010000002.1, read as the reverse complement.
GTAATAACAAAGAAATAAACAGGTAGCCCAGTTTCATTCTTCTATTAAAACTGACTAACAAGCCTGCAACCAATAAGACAATTGCTGCTAATTTTCCAAATTCCCAAAATAAAAATGATTTATTCATTCTTAGCCAAACTTCTATTCCAACCACATAGGCTGCTCCTAAATGAGCCCATCCTGTCTTATTGGAAGTCTGAAAGACCTTCATCAAGGCATAAAAGAAAAAAAACAACATGTAAAATCCTGCTATTGCCGGCGCAAAAACCCCAGCCAAGCCAAGTCCAATATGCAGTATTAAAAACTTGGTGTTATTCATTTAAGGATTTCAGTTTTTATTCTTTCGTTATATCGTTGAAAGGTAAACAAGGCAGCAGTTTTACTTGCTTCAATGGCTACAGTCCTTAAAGTTTCTTCTTTTATCTCTGAAAAAACATTGGAAAAAAATGATTCAAAAGAATCCTTTTCTATTTGCCAAAGGTAGCTATTAATGCCATTTTTCATGTATTGTGGAATAGAGGAGACATTTGACACAATTGGAATACATCCAAAATTTCCTGCTTCGGCAACTACTTTTGGGAATCCTTCTGATGCAGATGGCAATAAAAAAAAGTGAGACTGTTTATAAATTTCAAAAACCTTTTCTCTTGGCAAGAATCCATGAAATCGAACGGGAATTTTTAAACTTTTAGCTTCTTCCTCAAATGTTGTTCTTTCCGGTCCATCTCCGATCAGATGAAACTCTTTAAAAAATTCTTGTTGTGGAAAGTTCTTTAATGCCTGTAGGATATGACCTACGCCCTTGGCTGATTCCAATCTGCCTACGAAGCAAAGTGTCCAAGGTTTTGAAAAAGATTTTTCAATTAATATCTTGCTTCCATTTGTTCTATTTTCTGAATTCAGACATGGGTTTTCAAAACTCAAACAATGGGCAGGCTGCTCTTCCCAATGTCCATTTATTGTCACAATCTGCTTCTGTAATGAAGTTAGAAAATATCGTTGCCACCAATATCCTAATGGAGGGTTTTCATATTTCCAATTACCTGCATATTTAAACCATCCAGGTTTGGTTGAAAACCAGGACAAGACAGGAATTAGATAGTTTCCAATACCTGTTGGAGCTCTAAATTGAAAAACATCTACCTTCTTCAGAACTCTAAAGACTTTCATTAATACTTCTGGCATTTTCCAAACTACATCTGCTTTTTGGTGCCATCGTTCGCCGCCAAAAGGTTGTATTGGAACAAAATGGATTTTGTCTGAAGTATATGGTAAAGCACTTGGGGGAGCTTGTTCTTTTTCATACAAAACAGCAATATGCCATATTTCATCAAAAACAGCAAGAAGGTGGTTAATCTCAGTAATAGTGGCTCCCCAACCCACAATTTTTTCATCTTTTATATAATGCTCAGTATGTGAAATGATGGCCAACTTCATGAATCAATAACTTCTATATATTTTGAAATAATTTTAGCCCATTGAAATTCATATGCCCATTTTTCAGCATTTGAACTATAGGTAGAATAATTTAGCAAAATTTCTGAAACAGCTGCTTTAAATGCTTCGCTATCATGTGGATCAATAAGTCGTCCGGAGTATTTATCAGAAATGGCATCTACCACTCCACTATTATTAGAACCTATAGCTGGCAATCCTACAGCATTTGCTTCTAAAATCGCGATCCCAAATCCTTCGACATCACCATTTGATAAATGATCACTAAGCATACAAAAAATTGAACTTCCTTTTAATTTTTCTACCATTTCAAAATCAGAAACCGCCCCGTGAAAAACAACCTTCTTCTCCACTCCAAGTTCCTTAGCTAAAGCTTCCATTTCACCCTTTTGGGTTGGTAATCCAACTACATGGTAAAGTGTATTTGGGTTAGCTTCCAAAGTTTCTGGCAAGGCCTTTATTACATTTTGTTGTCCCTTTCTAAATGTTACATTTCCGACCGTAATCAAGGCAGGTTCACCCTCAGATTTCCAATTTGTTTGAAATTCCATTTTTTGAACGTCAAAGCCATTGGGAATTACATTTATGGTAATGTTTGGATTTAGTTTTAGTGCCAACTGTTTAGTAAAATTTGAAACCGCAATCAATTTATCAAAACGCCCTATGCTCCAGGCAGTGAGTCTCCTCTGCCAGCTGCCAGGAAAGTTTACTTCAGACCCATGTAAAATCGCTATGTATTTCCTTTTTGGAATAAAGAATTTAGCAATTGCAGAAAACCAAAGTGGAAATTTTCCTGAGGCAATGACTATCCCATATTCTTTCGATTCATAAACAGTTTTAAAAAATTGAACTATTCGAGAAAAAAGACCAACTAATTTTCCACTAGCCCGTTTTGAGCGAATAACTTTAAACCTTTGGTTTTCATCAAACTCTACCTCCTCTTTAGACAATCCATGTCGCGAATCTGTACATATACTAACTATATAGCCTTTTTGATCTAACCATTTGCAAAGATTGTAGGCTTGATTTCCAATTCCTCCTGGCCCAGGAGGAAATTCTGATACCAGAATGATAACTTTAGAGGGCACCGTCTTAATTGACATTTATTTTGGTAGGCAGTGAAATAATATTTGGGGGTAAATTCTTCATGTCAATTTCACTCAAACTCAAGTCATAAATATAATATCCCTCCTTTCTGAAAAATTCAATTATTTCAATATCGTCATTCAGTTCTACAATCATAATAGGTTTAAACTTCTTAATCACTTTTCTGGCACCTTCAAGAACATTTTTTTCATACCCATCAACATCAATCTTTATTAAATCTACATGGGTTTCTTTTAATAAGATATCGTCTATAGCTACTTGTTCTATAGACATTAGATTTTTAGATTCTCCTATAACGTTACTGGTCCCATAGAAGAGGTTAAGCTCAACCATCTTTTTCTTTTCACCAACAACAACATTGTTCAGAACAACATTAGATAATGCATTAGTTTCTACCGATTTTTTTAAAAACTGAAAACCTCTGGATGAGGTTCAAAAGAATAAACTTTTCCATTTCCCAAGGCCAATGTTTTTCCATAAACCAATGTTAAAAAACCCCAATTTGCACCAATATCTGCTATTATTTTATTGTTGCCTTTTGAACTCTAATAATTTAACAACTCTAATGACCTTTTTAAAATAGCATTTTCAATTCCTCTTCTTTTTGCTTTAAGTGCTACTGGAATTGGGGCGTGGAAAAAAAAGTCAACCTTATACTCCGGATGCCAAATAATTTTTTCTTTAATAATTGGAGTTTTTATTCTCATAAACTTGCGGAGTTTCTGTAGAAACCAATTCTGTCTGTATATTTTTAAAATAACTTCCCAAAGGTTCATAATCAAATTAAAATTTTGTTCAGCTTTTAATCAATAAAATCTAACAAATAAATTTGGTTGAAATCAACCTTCAATTCTTCGTTTGTTATTTATCCCTATCTTTTTTAGGTTTTATTCCTGAAAAGACTTGTGGCTAAAAAGTATCTTTTGGAGTCAGTATTTTACTGCATTTAATATTGTGTGTTTACAAAAAAATAAGGCTCCAAATCATCTTATTCCGCTGAATAAAAATTAAAAAAAATGATAAAACAGGAATAGTTTCTTTTTGTCATTTCACAAAATCAACTACCCCCAAATCTTCAGTATAATTAAATGTATGAGTTCCTTTCAGGCCTTTTTCCCAAAGGGGTAAAACCTCTGATACCTTTTCTTCTTTATACTTTTTCTCGTTTAAAATGATGACACGATTAAAATTGATAGAGTATCCATAACGGACACTGCAATCCTGAGAGGGGCGATAAAGGTTTCCTTTGTGAAAAAACAAATTTCCTGCTGGGCGAGCATTTCTTACATCACTCACAATAGGATTACATGGATGAGAAATCCAAGGTCCTTCCAGTTTTTCTGAATAGAACAAAAAAAGTTCTTCATAAGAACTTATTTCAGGTCTTTCTTTGTAATTACAAAACAACCAATATTTGTTTTCATAAATGAACATGGTAGGGTCATAACATTCCTTTCCTTTCAAAATCTCATACGCCAATTCAAATTTGAAAGGAAATTTATGGGATTTATAGATTCTAACTGACTTAGAAGCACTTGCTTCCGGCATTAAAAAAACACTTCCCTGGTCTTCAAAAACACAGGGGTAAGAAAGATGAAAACTCTCTTTTAAGGCTACTTGTGGAGATATTACTATTTTTCCTTTTTTATCTAAGCCACAACAAGAAATAACACCGTCCTTATTTTTATGAAATTCTTCATAAAAAAGATAATAAACATTGTCCTTGAAAAGGATGAAAGGGTCTGCACAAGACATCTTGCTTAATGGAAGTTTTTTATACCTCCAAAGAGAAGTTTCGGGTTCGTCTTTTTTAACTTTTACTCCAATTTCCCATTTTTCACTTTTTAACTTACTAATTAGAATATGATAGAAATACCGCCAACTATTTATAAAAATGAACCAAAACATGGTGCCATTATTGGGATGTTTATACAATGGGTGATTGTAAAAGCTTAAAACCGGCCGCAATTTTTCTTTTCTTTCAATATAATCAAAACCTTCCTGATGAACTCGATTCAGTGCTCGAATGAGCAACCTAGACGATTTCCAGTAAACGCTATACAAGCCTTTTGATAAAGAATAAGACTTGTTTCCTGTAATCGTTTTTTCAAGTATCAATCCATTGTCTAAATCTTCAGATAGGATTTGGAGGATGGTGCCAATTGTTTTGCTTCTGTAATACAGCTCCCAAAAAACTGCAGGAGAACCTCGGTTCACAAGATTATCACCGTGATGATAACTCCAAACCCCATAAGGCGTAATCTTTAAAATATCACCTGAAAGAATCTTAAATCCACGACAAATCAGAATGTCAAGGTTCAAGTTTTTTATTTCCTCAATCGTTTCCAACGAAAAGGTATCTCTATACTTAGTTTCTTTTGTCTTTGCATAAATAACATGAGTATTTGGTAAAACTTTTCTAAAATCTCGATTATCAAAAGGGTGATTGACAAGCTTGCTTAATTTTTTATCGATGACATAAAACGCGGAATATAACAGCGTCTTTCTATTGCTTTTGATCTTTTGAAAAAAACTTTTTTTGCTATTTGATTTTTTTGATTCTTTTAGAACCAATGCCTCAATCGTAGCAAATTTTGAATTTTGAATTTCCTCGCATACTTCATAAAACCACAAGGGGGTCGCAAAGGAATTTGATAGGATTCCTATCCTGAGTTTACTCATGAACTATATTTTTGAAATCAGAGGTCCTTTTTTTAGCATATTATTTGACCTCCTCCACGACCGAAAAATCCCAATAAAAGCTATTGGAAGGGTAAGAATAAAGATTAGAGCCTTTTTAAAGCTTCCCGCTTCTCCCTTCATTTTGTATGGAACCATCATTGATGGAAGAGATACCAAAATTTTGTAAAAAACATTTTCGGTTTTAAAATACCGCCGATAGAAATACAGAACACTAGGAATTGGACGAGGAGCAAATAGCTTTTTGGGTCTCCAACCATCCCAATGCCCCATTTGTCGCAAGCCCCCACTACCAATTTTAAGGTGAATTCTCTTTGCCATTGGATTTGAAATGTTTTTAAATCCTGAAATATGTGATCTTAACCCAAATTCTCCATCTCCATACCGTTGCTTTTCGAATTGACGATCAAACAAACCTATATCCTCAAAAACTTTTCTGTGAATCAAAACATTTCCCGTATCCAATTGATCACTCCACCGAAAGAAGGAATAATTTGGCGGAACTGAATCCCCTACCATCGAAATCGAAACTCCAGAAGAAATATCTGCATTGAAGTAATCATAACATTTCATATGATGAGTAATCCAGTCTAATTCTACTCTTGAGTCATCATCAAATAACAAAAGGTAATTTGCATCTGATTTTCGAACCGCTGTATTGCGAGCTAACCAAAGTGCTTTTTCCTCCTGTCTGATTAATTTAATATCAAGTTGAAAAGGTTCATAGAACTTGGGCTCAAAAGGCTCAGATTGGTCTATTACAATTACATCAAAATTTGAATAATTTTGTTTTTCCAAATCAGACAAAACATCCTTAAGATAATCATACCTGTTTAAGGTAGGTATGATGACACTTACTTTTGGCTGGCTGATTAATAATTCAGAATTGAATCTCTCATATCTGTTTGTATGTGGATAGGTGTCCTCATATAATGTTTGTCGTTGGATGCCACGGTTTTTAAAAAATGCCGGAATTTCCTTCCATGGAGCATATAATCCTAGTAATCTGAGTATTAAAACATACCAACTCCAAATAGGATGAAAATATTTACGGACAAAACGATAGTTATCTGATAGCGTAGGTTGAATAATATCTTTATTTATCTTTTTTTGAGGTTCATTGGAAATAAAGCCCTTATTCCATGCTTGCCAGGCAATATCAAGTTTGCTAATTTCTCTATTCGAATATCCCTCATCCCAATTCAATATATTTTGTTCTTCATTTGTCATTGCATCCCAATCTTGAAAGTAAGGGATATCACTATTAAGAGGCAGCAATTGAAAATACCAGGTGGGAGCAATATATTTATAAAAAGAAAACATTACACAGCCATTTTTACATGAGAATTAACATGATGATTTACTGCTTCTATCGAATCTTTCCAAACAAATAATCTTCCCCATACTTCAAGTGCTGCAAATTTGGCAATGTGGTAGGAATTAAATCCTGTAGTGAAAAAATCAACCTGTAGTTGGCTATTTAATTTCAACAATTCAGATACAAATCCTTCTCTAAAAAAACTGGGTTCCGTTCTAAGATATTGAAGTCCAAATAATGGGAATCCGTTTTTTTTCTTATAAACCAGACTATTTGGCAGTTTATCTTCTGCTAAACTTCGAACTATTTTTTTGTCTATCAGAAAAGGATGCTTAAAATTGTGAAACCGCGATGTTCTACCAATTTTATTCTCAGAAGGAAGATTGACTGCAAACTCTAAGACGTCTTCATCTAAAAACGGAAATCGAGCCTCAATAGAATGAATCATACCCATTCGGTCGTTTCGCCAAAGTAATGAAACAATCCCTTCATTCAACATTTGAAGGCTCAAATAATGCTCCTTCCGGACTTTCTGAGGAATAAATTCGAGTTTTTTCATTCCCTCATTCCTGATCAAATCTCTGGTAAAGTTTTGAGTGGCTTTTTCAAATAGTCCTTCTATTCCAGCTGTTCCACCTCCTTGTACATAACGTTTTAATGGAGGAATTAATCCATATAAATGATTTAAAAGATTGAAGGGAGCCTGAATCAAATTATTATAACGTCTCGTCAAAAGTTTTGGATACCCCAAAAACATTTCATCTGAACCTTCACCAGTCAGCACGGCTTTTACTTTTAGTTGACGAGCCAAGCCAGAAACGTTTGAAAACGGAACTGCATTGGCATGCACAACTATGGGAGATTCATAATGCCAGGTAACTTTTGTCCAATCTCTAGTAAAAAATTCTGGTTGAAAAGGATAATCATATAATTCCTTATTAATAGACTTGGCCAATAATTGAGCATCTCCAAATTCAGAATATTTCCCAAGGATATTAGCCGTAAAAAGTTTAAAATCTCCTGTCGCATGTTTTGCTGCATAAGTTGCAATTAAACTTGAATCTATACCTCCGCTTACATAAGCCCCCATAGGTGCATCACTTATCAACATTCGTTGGATAGCCTGATCGAAAAGCTGGTGAAATTCTTCAAGATTGTTTTTGAAGCCAGCTTTTTTCCTAAGAGAATAGGCTTGCTCCTCAATCAGATCACTCAATTTAAAATATTGTTTCCTCTTCAAGCCAGACTTATCAAAACAGACATAAGCTCCTGGGGGAACTTGGAAAACATCTTTAAAAATCGTTTCATATCTTGATTTCTCTAACACCCCTACAGTAGAATAAAGAGCCCGAATTTCGTCTAGTTCTAAAGGCAATTCTGAAACCAATGCTTTAAATTCAGAAGCAAAAAATAACGTATCGTTTTGAATACAATAAAACAAGGGTTTGATACCAATCCTATCTCTTACAAGAAAGAGTTGTTGTTCGTCAGAGTCAAAGAATGCAAAAGCAAACATTCCCTTAATGGTTTGGATGGTTTTCTCGACTCCAAAATGTATCAATGCATAAAACAATACTTCTGTATCTGATGTAGACTGAAAAACGACATCAAGTTTTTCTAATTGTCCTCGAATCTCCTGAAAGTTGTATATCTCTCCATTATAAATTAAAGTATACCGTTCATTTTGAAAAGGTTGATTCCCGTTTTCAGATACGTCGATAATACTAAGGCGATTATGACAGAATCCAATGTTTTCGGCATAATAATAACCTGTATTATCTGGCCCCCGATGGCTTTGTATTTTGCCAAATCGTTCCAGATAGTTCCTGTTTATCGTTTTGCCTTGTGAATTAAAAAATCCTGAGATTCCACACATGATTGGAATGTTTATATTTTATTACAAGTTTTTCCGAATTGCAAAATAATTTGAGGTGAGGAATATTTCGTATCGATAATTGTATTGAATTTGGAATATTCCATTTTGTAGAACTCTGTAAATATTATATTTATCTAACAGGTTGAAGAAATCTGACAAAAATGCTTTGGAAGCAATATTTTGTGAGCCAAATTCAAACTGGATATAGTCTATCTTCCCTTCTTGAAGCATGTTCTGGGCTCCTCTTAACACTTCAAGTTCATGTCCTTCTACATCAATTTTCAGAAAATCAATGTGTTCAATGAGATTTTCCTGACAAAATTTATCCAATATTTTCACCTCAATTTTTTCAATGGGTTCAAAAACAACTCCATCGTCTTGAGTAAGCTGATAAACAGAAGAAATGACCCCTCCTGACTCAGAGCCAAATAGCTGAATCTCTTTTTCCAGGTTGCTGAATCCAAATTTATAAGCCTGGAAGTTATACTTCAGACTATTTTTTTTGAGCCTATCAAAGGCTTTTCCAGAGGGTTCAAAACTATAAAGGTTAACTGTATCACCAAATACTTTTTTTACCAACAGGGCGTATTGTCCCATGTTTCCCCCTATATCTAAAATAGTCACCTCAGAACCATGAAAATTTCTTTTCAACAGTTTCAACAAATTCAATTCGCCAGAATGTTTGGGATTATTTGCTTCTCCATAATTCATTCCTTTCAATGAAAGAAAATGCATCCATTCGAAGAATTTTTGAAACTCTTTTCTTCCAATTATACTGATAATAAATCTCTTAAATCTCTTTTTCAGCTTGCTCATAAAGTTGACAAAACAAGGTCTTGAAGATTTTTACCATCCACACTTTTTCTCTCCATATTCTTTTTGGAGTTCTTCTCTAAAGGGCTTCGACAAGAAAGTCAAATTCCCAAAAATCGCTTGTTTGATAGGGGTTTCATAAAAGCCGTAAATATTGTAAATAGAATATTCAAAGCCATGTAAGTAATTAATGATATGATTGATTAAAGGTTGGTCTTCATAAACAGGTATAAAATTTACTTCTAAGGTGATCACCTTTATTTTTCCTTCTTTCAAATAGGATTTAGCCCCTTTTAACGCATTTAATTCAAACCCTTCTACATCTAATTTCAATATATCAACAAGTGGAATATTGTTATCTCTAAAAAATTGCTCTAATCTAACCACTGGGACTTTTATAGGAGGCAAAGCTCGCTTAGCTAAATTTGAACTATGATATTGGTTGGGTTTGAGAAATGAAGATACGCCTGAGTTTTTATTAACATTAAACAATAATTCTCCAGATTCTTCAGCAATCCCTTTCCGGTGCAGCACTACATTTCTTTCATTCTTGTATGAATTTTCTAGAGTTTCAAAAACAGTAGGATTTGGTTCAAAGCTATAAATAGTTGCATTCTGAAAATATTTTAAAAATTGCCAGGTAACAAATCCAATATTCGCTCCACCATCTATAATATTAAAAACTTCAATGTTTGCATTTGAAAATAGGGAATGTAAATCTTCAATTTCATCTCGTTCTAGCTTTCTCTTCATAATCCCCAAACGCATCTGTATCCGTCGAAAAAGGTTCTTTCTAAATAAAAATCTGCTAAAAATATTTTTATAAAACATAAGCAAATGGAGTCAAAAAAGTGATTTAAAAAATCCTTTAAAAGATAACTTTTCCAACCAAAGTTTTCGGTTTAGTAATTGTAGATTCTGGAAATCAGTATTTGAAAGATTATTATGAAAATTCAGTACGATTTCTCCAATTTTCGGGATCTCCTTTTCTTCCACCCACACCATGTGTTTTTTCCAATCAATTTGTTGGGAAAAGGGTAATAAGCAATCAGTATTTACAAAAATAGGAATCCGACCCATCGCCAAAGCTTCGTATACGCGAACCGAAAAATTTCCGCCACCTCTCATACATAGTATATAATCTGACTGAACCATATTGTCGTAAAACTCCAAAGTCGTTTTCTTTTTTTCTTCTCTGGATTTTGCTCCTGCACGATATTTGGACCTAATAATAAAGTTTGGCTCTAACTGAGTATCTTTTTCAACCTTTTTTAAAATGCGTGCCCTACGCAAGGTAGATGGGTAAATGGTTTGGGGTTCCAGATACGATAGTCCTGTATAAAATTTGATATTGCGATAACTGGTGCGAGCAATATCGAAAAGGTATTTTACAAGACTTCCTTTTGCTTGCCCACAAAACCCTATGACAGGTTTGTGTTGTTTTTCCTGCAAAAAAACTTCTTCTTTATCGAAAAACCTCTTAATTGGATCACCAAAGAAAACCGGCATTCCTTGATGCCAGGAAGGTAATTTCGAACGATATCCACTCTGACGCTGTACAACAACTCCCTTAAGAAAAGGTAGTTTTACCCCTTCGTCTCCTGCATTCCAGGTAAATACTCTTAACCCTTTTGATTTCAAAAGATTGATAAAATCAATCGCTTTTGAAGTCAGGTTATTTTCTATATAAAAATTCCAGGACATTGCTATAAGTCCGACATCAGCCTCTTCAATTTGACTTGTTAAACAAATCTCCTTTTCAGATATTCCATACATTTTAATTCTTGAGGCATCATCGAAATCTTTCCCCTTCCCTACAAATGGTTTCAGTAAAGGGTGTAGGTCTTCCCTGTGCTTTTTTTGATAATCAGAAATATCTGAAAATATCTTAATTACCTTCATAAAACTGTAAAAAATCCTCTTCCTGTTTTTCTAAACTGAATTCCTTTTCTACTCGGATTCGGGCATTTTCCTGGATGAATTCCAGCTGACTTCTTTCTGTATTCAATACTTTCAGGATCTGGTTGGCTAAAGAATCTGGTTCTCGCCTTGGAACGACCCAACCCGTTTTTTCATGGAGTACATTTTCAGGAAGACCTCCAGCATTGGAAACAATACAAAGTACACCCATTGCCTGTGCTTCCAAAACCGCATTACAAAATCCCTCCTGGAGGCTATATTGTAAATAAATATCTGCTTTTTGCAAATATTGCTTAATCTTCTCATGACTCGTTTTTCCAATAAAATTGACTGATTTTGATATTCCCAATTGTAAGGCTGCAAAACTCAATCGTTGAAATTCAATGCCACCACCAATAATCGTATAATTAAATTTAATTTGTTGTTGATTAAGAAGCGCCAGGGCTTCAATCGTATGTTCTAAACCCTTCACCCAATGCAGTCTGGCAATGGTCAATATTTGAATTGGGTTTTGGAATGATTTGCTTTTTTGAGGGTTATTAAAGTGCGTAGTGGTTATTGCTGGCGTAATTTTCTCCCATTTCTTTTCAGCCCCCAATCCTAAATCTTTTGCCATATCCAAAAGGCTATTTGAAATCGTATGCACCTTGTCAACCTTTTGCCATAGCTTTGAATAACAATTTGGATGTTTTAAGGGGTATATACAAATATCAAAACCTCGAAGACTCGTGGCCATTTTCGCTCCAATGGCCTGTGCTACATTTTCTCGGCGAATAGCCATCGTAGAAAAACCAAAATGCAACCAATCTAGTTTTTTATTGAGAATGTGGCTATTGAGGTACAAATTTTCGAAAGCCCTACGCCAGGAGTGTCCATCCGCTCGCTCTAGATGAATAAACGATAAGACTACCCGAGGCGCTTGAATACTTATTCTTAGAAAAAAAAAAATAAATGTGGATATTCTTAATAGCATATTTCTATAAACTGGTGGTGCTTTTATCACTTCACACAAACCAAAAGGTTCAGAATTTTTTTCTCCTACAAAGAGCGTAACCTTTTGACCATTATTTATCAAGCCTCGAATCTTGGAGTAAAAAAAAGTTTCTGAATACCCTGGAGCTTTGGGAAGAACCAATCCAATGTGTTTTTTATTTATCATTTGTCTTTCTTCCAAAATAATTTGCTCCAAACTGCAAGTGTCAATAACATACTTACTGAATGACTAAATCGTACAGGATCATCAGATTTGAATTTATTATAAAAATCTCTAACAATTGCGGTAGGTACTAATTCCTTAAAGGACGCTGTTTCAAATAACCAATTCTGTAGTTTCAAATCATTTTCAACTCCTAGAAATTGATTCTCCCAATTTCTCAAAATCAACTTTTTATTTAAAATCTTTTCTTGTGTCAATCGTCGAATTTTCCTTAAGGCTCTGAAGGGGAAGTATTTCAATGTATAATAATCATGATAATTATAAAGGTTGCATGGATCAAAATCTTGCCAGGGTATAGAGGCTAATTCAGGTGCTTTGTTTTTGATATAAGCAATTTGCATTTGCCTTCCTGCCAAATAGCGTTCCGGAATCCTACAAATAAACTCACACATTTCATTTGAGTAATAAGGTAGTACAATAGGGTGGTGGGCTGAAAAAATGCAAAGATTGATAGATGTCCACTTTGGAGCCCAATAAAGAGATTTGAAAGCACGAACCCTTGCATTCACATTATCTATGTCAATATTTGATAACAAACTTTCGACTCGTTCTCTCAAGTAGGATTTAAAACTACCTACAAGTCCCCATGCTTCCCAAAGAGCCGTTCCTAATTCTAATCCGCCTTTTTTAACTACCCCTTTCAATAGTTTATCCACTTGTTGTTCAAAACTCAATTCCTCTGACACATGCATGTCATCAAATAAAACATCTCCCCAATGTCCCAGAAAAAAAACATCCCCCATATCTTTAAATTCATCATAAATTGCCATTTGGCGTGGATGAGTGAATTCAGAATAACAGCCGTTTAAAGTGGCAAGTTGTTCTATATTATCCCACAAATATGATTTGGGAATAGTATATGCCTTAAAATTATATGCTTCCCGTTTTGAAATTTCTATGGCATATTTAGTTTCATTGAAACTTCCTGCAAATTCATATGAATAAGTAAAAACATTACTATTTCCTTTCAATACTGCTGCTTGAGTTCGACTATCCAGTCCCCCGGAAAGCGGAAGGATAATATTATGATATGGTTTGAGTAAAGAAGTCGTTATTTTTTCAAAAAGAAGAGCATATTCCTCTAAAGCCTGTTCAAAAGTAATTTCCCTTGGACTATAGTACCATTTAAACCATGATTTTTCTTCTACAATTTGGTTATTATCATTAAACTGATATGTTGCACCAGGTCGGAGTGTTTTTTCCTCCTTGTAAAAGGTATCCTGATCTAGGAAAAATCCAAAGGCAGTATATAAACAAATTGACTTTAGGGCTAAAGTTCTTCCTTTTGATGCATTTGGTTCCCTGTAAAACGTCGGTTGATCCGGTATAATGGGAACCTTCAACGTCTTTTCAATAATATTTGATTTTTGCTCCAACTAATTAAAATTCAGTTGTTTGACCTTTTTATCACGCCATCGAAGACAGGGAAGTTCTACCAGATAATAAGATAGGACAGAGCAAAACAACAGACCAATTATTCTAAAAGGCAGAGCAGATTCCCAACCGTGAAATAACCAGGGCTGTTGCCAGAGGTATATGGAATAACTCCACAAGCCAATAGTTATCATTATCCGATGGTTTAAAAATCTGGCAAACTTGTCTTTTTGAGGATTTCTAATAAAACTGTCCAGACAAATAGCAATGCAAATATTGATAATAGTAATGCCCGCTATATTGTAAAAGAACCTTGGAGAGTAACCAAACATTTTTCTTACTTCACTCCCGTTCAAAGTAGTCAGTAAAAAAATGACAATAAATAATAGGTAAGGCCTGTCCAAAAAAAAGCGATACCATTTCATTTTGAATAACTCTTCTCTTTTTACATATAAAATGCCACCGACCGCTAAAGCGTCACAAACCGTCTCAAATGACCGGTGTACGGAAGTATCTAAGACCTCTGGTAGCCAATCCGTTAGAAAATAGATTCCTCTAATGACAGGACAAAAAATAAGAATGAAAAGAAATATTTTGACAATGGTTTTTTCAGAATAAACATTTTTGTAAAATGCTAAAAATACAATAGCAATTAAAATATAAAATTGTTCTTCGACTGCCAAAGACCAGGAATGGCCTACAAACCATTGAATGTCATTCCAGTTTGTTCTGGCGTGATAATTTTCTAAATAAACGGGGGCTCGCCACAATTGCTCCCATTCAAACCAACCGACAAACCAAAGAAAAAGAAACGTACAACCTAAAAAAACATAAAATGCTGGGAAAGTGCGCATCAGCCTCTTAAAATAAAATCTTTTGAGGCTCAATCTCCCCTTTTGAACATCTCTGTACAATATGCCAACAATCAAAAAGGCTGAAATGACAAAAAAGAAACGGACACCCAAATTGCCCAAGCTTGAAATTGGTCTAATAACTGGAAAAGAATGTCCTATCAATACCAATAAAATGGATAAAGCCCTGAAACCATCCAAAGATGGAATTCGATTTACCTTAGTTGCTGACAGTGGCTAAATACTTTTTTTCGTGCCTACTTACCTCCCTATCTATTGAAAATCGTTCTAACACTTCTTTTCTTAATAAATTCCCAGTTTGTAATAAAGAAGAGGCAGGTCTTGAAAGCCAATCTTCAAGTTTTTGGGTTAATTGAGCCACATTACCAGCTTCAAACAATAGGTCAGGAAAGTTTTGTAATTGATCTTTTATTCCAGGTATTTTGCTAGCTAACACAACTTTTTCGGTAGCCATAGCTTCTAATAAGGAAACTGGCGAACCTTCTTTACGACCTTTATTTAAAGTAGGCAAAACAAAAATATTAGCAGCATTCAAATAATCAGAAACATTTAACACTTTACCTGTGAATAAAATGCGCGATTGTATTTTTGAAAGGCTGACTTCTTTTTTCAAGGCCTTCGCATATTCACTGTTATCTTCTCCGGCAATAATTAAGGAAGCATCAAAAAACCTTGGAGCTACCTGCTGAAAAGATTCAATCAATACTTCTATTCCTTTTACAGGCACCAGATTTGCCACACAAATTATTAAGCGATGTTCTGGAGAAAGGTTCATTTTTTTTCGCAATTGCACCCTGGCTTCAGTATTTGGAGAGAATTCTTCAATATCAACCCCGCGAGGTATTAAATTTACTTTTTTCCAACCAGGGTAAAACTGCGCCAACATATCTGTATTTTGAGCAATGATTCCACTAGCAAGCCAAGAACGAAGCTTCCAGCTATTTTTTGAAGACCCTCCCCAATTCATATTCTTTTTTGTGAAAATCCACTTTGTCCCCGCCAATCTGGCAGCCAAGGCTTCTGAATAATCAGAACTGTAATGAAAAGAATGAACCAGATCGAATCTATTTTTTGAAAAAAACCTGGAAATGCGCCAACTGTTTTTTAGCCCTTTTAGCCTGGGAATCATCGCTGTTGTGTAGGGATAAATATGAATCGGAATGCCACTCTCTTCTACTACTTTAAAAAAAGCTCCCCTATTGTGGAAACAACATATATGTGGCTCAAATTGATTTCTATTAAGCCGTGTTGCAATTTTGAGTAGAGCTTTTCCACTTCCTGCCGTATCAAAATTGGGGATGGTATATAGGATTTTTATTGGTTGATTTTTCAAATTGTATTACTCAAAATTCTGTTCCGTCAGATTATCAACGTGATTTGATAATTATTCCCAAAAACCAGAAGTTTTCATCTTTTCCATTACAATAAATTCAACCCTGTTTTGCTGGAAAGCAATTGGAGATCCTTCTTGTAATAATTTTTTAAAGCGGATTCAAGGGTTTCTGGAATTTGATCCTCTGAAACAAATATCCATTGCTTCAATATCAATTCCAATCTATTTAAAACTCGTATGAGGGTTTTTGCTGCAAACGATCTTTTTGTGTGAGGAATATCATAACTCTTGTTTCTAAACGTATCGTAGGTATATTTATACTTAAGATAAAGTTGTCTAAATCTCAATAACCTCCAATTATATATAGATTGCTGTGGTCTGTTTTGAGGTTTTTCGGGTATTTGATTTTCGATATTCAGAAATTCAATAATTTTTAAAAAGCCTTTATTGCTATTGACGACATCCTTTTGATTGATTAATAGAATATTTTGAGGAGAATAAAATTTTGTCAAATGTTTATACTTTTTGAAGTATAAGCCATATTCCAATATATTTTTGTACGCATCTGTTTTTTCATCATAGTTCCCATTCAATATTTCCAATATAAAAGATGGCTTCCTGGCTTTGATTATTCCATATTTCATATAATGATAATAAGCACTAATAGCCCTTTTTACTGGATTTCTTAAAATAATAATAATTTTTGCCTCTGGAAGAAATTTATACAGACGACTATGATATTTTTCTTTTCCAAAATAATCCGGTCTTCTGATTCCAAAATATTTTGAAGAAAATTCCCTGTCTAAATTTTGAATTTGAAAATCTTCAAATTCAGGATCCTCAAACGACCGGTCTTCTCTTGATTGAATATAAATATCAGGATGATTGGACAACCACGTCGATAAAAAAGTCGAAGCAGATTTTTGAGCACCTAATAACAAAAGATTGGGTAGCATTTTTTCCTATAACTTTCTTTTCCAATCTAATAGAGCATACATAGTAAAAAGAGGCCACTTGGCATCCTGCCCATTTTCATGCTCTACTAACATCAAATCAATTCCTTTTTTTGAGAAACCATAATGTTGAAGCAGGTGTTTTTGTTCAAACAAATCCCTGAATGGCTCTTTTAGTTCTTTTCGTATCCATTTACTAAGAGGTATACTAAATCCACGTTTGACAGGATCAATGGGGCTCTTCGGCAAATGAGAAATCAACAGTTTTTTCAACAAAGTTTTCCTCTGATTAGCACCATAACTCAAATGTGGGTTTATTCTGAATGAAGCTTCAATAAAAGATTTCTTCAAGAATGGCACTCTCACCTCAAGGCTATTTTCCATACTGGCTAAATCAACTTTCCGAAGCGTTTTTTGCATCATGCCGTAAAATTCAGCACGACGCATTTGCTGCAAAATCTGGTCTTTGTTTTTTCCTACATAGGCGTAAGTCCTGTAATTTTCAGGAGGGGAAATATCTCTAAGACTTGGAATAACACTTTCAATTTGACCCTCAGTAAACCGACTATGTAATTTCCTATGCGCATGTCCTGGAGATTTTGACAACAATCCCCCATTAATATTTTGATTTTTGGTCAATAATCTGTCTATACCATAAATCCCATACCTCACTGCCCACGGAATGTGATGCCACATAGGGTTTTTCAAAATACTCCAAAAACGTTCATATCCAAAAAATAATTCATCTCCTCCATCTCCCGAAAGCGCAACGGTTACCTGTTTTGCAGCTAAATAAGATACCAGATAGGTAGGAAGTAAGCTAAAATCACCAATAGGCTCATGTAATGCACTCATCGCATTATCCCAATAAGCTAGCGCTGATTGGCTGTTCATTCTTTCAAGAGTATGCTCAACACCAATTTGTTTAGCATAATCAATTGCTAAAGAAGACTCATCATGGATAGGACTATCAGAGCCAATTGAGAAAGCTTTTAATGGCTCTTTTGTTTGCCGATTGGCAAAAAAAGTGATCAAAGGAGAATCTATACCTCCTGAAAGGAAAGCCCCTAGAGGAACATCGGAAAGCATTTCTGCTTTTACTGAATTGCTTAAAGTATAGTCCAACCATTCCAAAGATTTATCTTCATCAAAAAGATCAGATTCGACCCACTCAGGAAAGTCCCAATAACGAGACTTTTGCTGCCGAATTTGTAAGTCTATAGACATCCATTCTCCTGGCTCCAATTGGGCTGTATTTTGATAAAGTCCAAAGGGAGCAGGCATGAAATGCTGTTCCAGATATAAGCGAAGAACAGCGGGATTCAATTCCTTCTTACAACAAGCAGAATGCAGCATTATTTGGTCATACTGACTGGAGAAGATAAAGGTTTGATCATTCCAACCAAAAAACAAGGGTTTTATTCCAGCAAAATCTCGAGCCAGAAAGAGTCTTTTTTCCTTTACATTCCAAGCAGCTATAGCAAACATACCGTCAATTTCGAACAGTGTTTTTTCGAAACCCCACATCGCAATAGCTTCGGTCAGTGTTTCAGCATCACTATGCCCTTTCCACCTTACCTCTTTGATTCGAGCTCTCAATTCAAGATGATTGTATAATTCTCCATTCATCATGACCAACCACCTTTCATCTTGTGACCACATAGGTTGGCGTCCTGCCTCTGATAAATCAAGAATGGACAGGCGATTAAACCCAAATCTAACATTCTGATTGGATTCCAATATTTGTTGGTCATCTGGCCCTCGCTTTCCAGATTTATTTAAAATATCCTCAAACTCAGCCAAATCGCTCAATACTCCAATTTCTCCAAAAATTCCACACATATTTATTTCAGGACTCTAGAGCTACTTTTCTATAAAATTGTTCAAATAATTCCATTTGATGATCAATATCATATTGTTTCACTGCCCACTTCCTTGATTTTGATTGTAGTTTTAACCAGTCTTCCATTTTTATTTCCAAAATAGTTTTTATGGATTCTACAATCCTTTCCGGGGAGCGGCTTGGAATAACCCAACCAGTTTCTCCGTTACCAATATTTTCTGGGAGCCCTTCTGCATTAGTAACAATACATGGCAAGCCCACAGCCTGAGCTTCTACTACAGCATTACAAAACCCTTCCTGAACACTAGGTTGAAGATAAACATCATATTTGGCAAGCGTTTTTGGGATTTCCGAGTATGGAATTCGACCTTTCAACTCCACAAAGCTTTCTATTCCAAGATCCTTAATGTGAAATAGTAATTCTTCACGATCCCGTCCATCTCCATAAATATCATATTTCAATTTGCAACCCATTTCCTTACAAATAGAAATAGCAGCTAAAGCATAGCTTAATCCCTTTTTCCAAAACAATGAACTTACTGTTACTATTTTTAAGCCTTTACTCTTGTCCAATAACTTTTCTCCTCTATATTTAAATAATTCAAGGTCAAGGGCTGGGGTTATTTTAAAGGCCTTTTTTTCCTCAGCTCCCAGCAGGATGGCTTGTTTTAATAAATCATCAGATATAGTATGAATAGCATCTACTTCTTTAAAATACCTTTTATAAGCTGTAGCAAGTTTAGTATCCAAAAAAGGGGAGACACTTACCTGATATCCTCTCAAACTCACAATCAATTTTATTGAAAGTAGTTTTTTTAATATTTGAAATTCTCCAAAAGCTTTTATCCATTGGACGTGAAGCAGGTCAGGAGGGTTATTAAGAATGGGCAATAGTCTATTCCAGTAGATAAGTTTTACCCGAAAGGTTTTCCTTTTGGTTAGTTGAATCAATCTTGAAAAAACGGGGTAATTGTTAATAGCCAATCTTAAGAAACCCCAAAAAACAGCAAACAAAACGAATACTCTTTTTCGCGGAAAGGGCACTGTTAAAATATTAGGGTGCTTTTTATATATATCCTTCTTTAAAGTTCCATAAACGTAGACAGTATGTCTATCTGCCAAACCAAGAATCAAATTGTGGATAAAAGTTGAAGAAGGAGGAATATTCCCTTCAAAAATGCCAATTTTGATATTTTGTCCAATACTCACCTACTTGATATATTCCTTTAATTCAGAAATAAGGACTTTGTTGAAAATTTCTACACCACTTTGATTTAAATGGCGATGATCATAAAAGTGGTGCTGTGAGTTTAGGTCTAGCTTGCTTGTAAAGTCTAGCATTGTCACATTCTTGAATGCAGATGCCAATTGGCTAATTTCCAAAACATATTCTTCTTTATTTTGGGGTCTATATTCCTTAGGGGTTGGAGTAAAAACGATAAAAACCTTCAATTTTTCTTTTTCAAAATGCCTTAGTAATTTTTCTAAATATTTCAAATTTGAGTTTCCCTTTATATACTGGTACCGCTGCCTGGGATTTGGAGCATTTATAGAGTCCTTCGTTTCAGCAAATCCCCCATTAATATAGACAGACCTTTTATTATAATTAACCGTCGTATCTATCTCTGATTTCTTCAAAAAAAGATGATCGAAACATTTTAAGGTCAACATATTGATTGCCCGAATATCTTTTGAATGCAAAGCCATTTGGACTGCCCCTTTCAGAGTAGGAATGTTTTGAATTAAATTTGTACTTGCCTCATCAATAGTCCCCGTAATAGCTCCCGAATAAAGATCAATAATTACACAATCAGTAATGGAACGATTAATAAGGGTATTTCCCAATACATAAGAATGCATAATACGTTGAGAGCTAGTTCCAAGATTGTGTATTCGATAGCCTTCTCTTGCAAAAATTCTCGGATCATAACTTCGATAGGCATGCGACGAACCCATCACCACAAAATCGAATTTTTCTTTTTTTGTTCGCTCAAATTCCTGAAGGCTTTTAAAAGAATGTCTCTTTCCCTGACTCCTTAACACTGGAGAAGTGTGATATAACAATGACTTTTCTTCTACTGTGATGAAATATAGAATTGAGTAGGTAGTCAAATAGACGAAAAGGGTAATCAACAGAAGCTGAAGGCCTTTGAAAAAAAAATTACGCAAAATCAAAACTGAAAATAAATAAATTCCACTTCACCAAAATATCCAAAAATTAAAATCAGCGTCAGCAAGACACTTGATTTGACTAACCCAAATCGAAGATTTTGATTCTTTTTTATTTTTTTGATTTGTGAATCAAATGCAGGGTCAATTAGTATAAAAATGCCTACAAGAACAAGGTTAATTAGCATTGCCCAGCCTGAGCCTTGAAAAAAAATACCCTCTTTTATGGCCGCTAAGGATAATTCTGTAGGAATCATACATATCTTATATAAAATAAAAAAAGCATCATCTAAAGAATTGGCTCTGAAAAAAACCCACGCGATGAGCACTAAATGAAATGTGAGTAAAATTGCCAGTGTTTTTTTTACCATTGTAGGTAAATGAACTGGGAAATTGATTTTTTTTGCCAGGATTTCACTTATCAAATATCCACCATGCAATGCTCCCCAAACTACAAATGTCCAATTCGCTCCATGCCATAGTCCACTTACAACAAAAACAATCATTAAATTTAAATACCACCTTGGAATGGCAACCCGGTTGCCCCCTAAAGGGATATATAAATAGTCTCTAAACCAGGTGGAAAGTGATATATGCCAGCGTTGCCAAAATTCCCTTATTGATTTTGATAAATATGGCACTCTGAAATTATCCATTAAATTTATTCCCAATATTCGTGCAGCTCCAATTGCAATGTCCGAGTAGCCTGAGAAATCACAATAGATCTGGATAGCAAATAAGTACGTTGCAAAAAGAAGACTGATTTCACTGCTGCCAGTGGGGTCATTATAGGCCGAGTTTACAATTGGGGCAATTCTATCTGCAATGACTAACTTTTTAAAGAAACCCCAAAGCATTTGTTGAAGCCCTCCAACTACTCGTGTATATTCAAAAGAATAGCTTTTCTTAAATTGCGGCAATAATCTCCCAGCTCGCTCAATAGGTCCGGCAACTAATTGGGGAAAAAATGCTACATACAGAGCAAAGTCAAAAAACCTCTTTTCTGCAGGTATTTTCCTGTAATAAACATCTATGGTATATGCCAACGTTTGAAAGGTATAAAAAGAAATTCCTACTGGTAGTAAAAGTTCAAAAGCAGGGACATCATAAAAAATGTTAAAATGGTTGAAAGCCGCTCTGGCTGTATCATTAAAGAGATTAAAGTATTTGAAAAGAAATAATATCCCAAGATTCGAAAATAATGAAGCAATTAACCAGAATCTTCGTTTTTTCTCATTTAAAAGGGTTGACATTTTGAGTCCAGCCACATAATCTACACATGTAGAAAATAGTATGAGAAAAATGTATTCCACTTTCCAGCACATATAGAAGTAATAGCTGGAAAGTAATAGAAAAAGATTTCGCCATTTTGTGGGAAGGAGAAAATAAAGTAGAACTACAAGAGGAAAAAAGAGAAAGAATTCGGCAGAGTTAAAAAGCATTCCTTAGTTTCAGGAGTAGTTAATTCAGACGATGATAACTACTAAGATCATCAAATGTGTTCATGATGGTTTTTGACCAACTTTCCAAAGTAAACTGTTCGGAAAACCTTAAACAATTTTCTGACATAGTTCCATAACGGCTTGGAGACTTGAGCAACTGGATGATTTTTTTAGCAATAACTTCTGGTGCAGCATTATTCGTTTGTATAGCTCTTTCTTCATTTTTTCCAGCCATGTAGGATGCTGAAAGGAATGGACCTAAAACGGCAGGAACCCCTTGGGAATAAGCTTCGATAACGGTTTTAGGAAATCCTTCTTTTTCACTGAACAGAAACAATAAATCCGCAATGCCAATTTCCGATAAAACTTTGGTATGACTCACAAGTCCTGCACAATGCACATTTTCCTTCAAAATTCTTTTTTCTTCATCTGAAAACCCCGGTGTATTCGTGATCCGTTCTATGGTAGCCTTGCCTATGATGGTCAATTGACATTTTAACCCACTTTGAATCAAAGAACAAAAAGCCTTAAACATGGGGATAATTCCCTTTGATTCGAGATCATAACGACCTACATAAATAAAATTGAACTTTGTTTTGTTAACTATTGATTTCTTTCCCTTGCTAAAATCATTTTCACTTAAAGAAGGAGAAAAAATCTGCCGAAATTTCAGGTTTTTTTCTGCTGAACTTTCCAGCTGCATTTGAGTAATAAATACTTCAATGTATTTTTTTCGTCCAAGAAAGGATAAGATTTTTTGATAAGATTTTCCGAAAGGGATATCATTTGAAATAAAATCCCAACTCATCATAAATCTTACAACAGTAGGCTTTCTTTTAAGCAATGCCAATATTATTCCAACCAGTCCAACCTCTCCAGGCAAAAGAATGTAACAAAAATCAGTTTTATTGATAACTTTTGAAAAGTTAAACAACATAAATGGCAGATTTAGAAAAAATTGTAATTTTCTCCTAAATCTTTTGAATTTGAATTTGTAAGGGAATATTTGAAACCCGAAGCCACTAATCTCTATTAGGCCTTTTCTTGGTGGCACCTCCTCTGCACAAAGAAAAGTGTGATGGAACCGATTGGATAAAGCTACGTTTTGCTTGTATAAGGAGTCATTGACGTAGTAAGAAGAACCCTGGTTTAGATCTTTCCAAATTCTTTTTTTCCCAAAAATCACCAAAGATTTATCCTTCATGCTTATTTTTTATTTCGCACATCATAAACCACAAAAACGTCGTTTTCAAAAACTTTTTGCTCTTCAATAAAGCCAAATTCAATATTATTCTGCTCATAATAGTGAAACTTGTTTTTTTGAATAATAAAGCCCTCTACTCCATATTTTGTCTTGAAATGGTTAATGTCCGGAATACAATACCCATAAATCAGGAAGTCTTCTTTGAATGGTTCTCTACCTTGATTTTCATCCATAATTCCATTGAAATAAAAATTATAATCAAAGGTGAGATAATAGCTTAATATTAAACTTAATTTTTGATGAATACACCAGAAAGTTTTAGCATCAAATTCGTATAAAAAGTCTAATAATTCTCTTAAAGGATTTAGGACATTAACTTTCGAATTGCTCAAATTATTAATTAGCCTATTGGGGTTTGTCAACAAGTAATTGTTGAGGATAATAATTAAATGGAAAATAAATAAATAGAAAAGAAGAGGAGTGAGTTGATTTTGTTGATTTAGGATAAATAATAAGCCTAAATATACAGCTGGCGAGACGTATTCAATATACCTCTCTGCCTCTCCTATTATATCAAATGGTTTGAAACTAGTTAGTATAAAACTACCTATACCAGAGTAGATAAGAATTAATATATATTCAAAATAGGAACTGCTTCTCAACAGTTGAAATACTTCCCAGTCGTATAAACCCAGGCCAAAAAAAACTATCAAACCAGGGCATCCCAATAAAATAATTAGTACCGAGATTTTTGTGGTAAAATAATGGTATGATTTAAATGGTTTTTTTGGAAATGATTTTAGATAAAAAATAAAATTTGTCCAATTATTCCTGAACTCCACAAATGCCATTTTCACCGTTGAATAGAATTTTAACCTAAAATACATCACTTTCAATTGCCAACCTACCCCTAGTGGTTTGATAATACTTCCTGTAAGAATAAATAACAAACACAAGCCTAATGGTATTATCGATTTTAATCCAATTGATAATCCAATTGAAAAAAGCACCAAGCATTGTGTTCCAAATTTTGAGCTTAGAATAATTAAGTTAGCTATTAAGGCAGCCGGAATCAATAACCAATATTTCTCATCTATCAAAACCCCACCAGCTAAAATAAAATATATCCATACAAGTAAAGGTCCCAAAGTTCTACCCCCCATTCCTGTTAATCTATTATTTACTGGAGAAAGTAACGGAATGGTAACAATAATTACTGCGAAAAAAAATCCATTTGAGATGCCAGAAATAAATTCTTCAATTTGATAGTCTGAAGAAAGATAATTGACTAAAAAGTAGAAAATAATACCAGCTATGACATCATAGAGTTGATTCCCCAATAAACCTGCTAAAACCCAGTATTTTTTTGGAAATTTTGAAATTGCCGCGTGAGGCAAGGGAGGGTAGGACAGTATTCCTTTATTTATTGATTTGGAAAAGAATCTTTTAAAAATGGAATTGTTTTCAGCAAAAACCTTGATGTACCATCTATGAAAATGAAAATCATTCTCAGTATTTCCTCCCGAAGCAATATCTTTGGCAGTAAGAAACAATATCCTAAATAGAAAAGTCAACCCTACAAGAAGTATAATTTCTCCGCTTATTTGAATCAAGGTCATCAATAATTGTTATTCAGAAAGTCAGGTGCTTGTATATTGCACTATTTTAGTTTTAAGAAACCATTGGCTTCACAAGCACCAAAAAATAAGGCTGGATAGTCCGTGTATAAATTTATTTCTATTTTATTGGATAAAAAAGTAGCAACCCCATTTCCTAATATGACTTTTATTCCTTTTTCATATGCTAACTGTGCCAACTTCAATAATTCCATTATACCGCCTTGCTTAAACAATTTCAATTTAATAAATGGAATTTTTATCCTTGCTGCTTTTTCTATATGCCCTTTAGTAATGATAGTTTCGTCAAGCATTGTTTTTACGACCGAATACTCTTCCACTAATTTGGCATGCCCCTCCCAATCATCACTATTTAAGGGCTGTTCTACATAAGTAATTGCCTCTCTAAATGACGATTTTGAAATATAGTCATAAAGTACGCTTGCTTCTTCTACACTATAAGCCTGGTTGGCATCTAATCTTATGCAATTTTCTGGAAGAAATTTGAATTTCTTTAAAACCTCTAGAGCTTTAATATCTTCTTCTACATTTCCAATAAGTTTAATTTTTACAGTTTGTCTATCCAAAATTGCTTTTGCAATTAATTCTAGAAGCATGGGAGGGTTTAAAGTAGAAGTTGGTTTAACAAAACTAATTCTTTGAAGGTCAGGATTAGTATTAAACTTCCAATTCATCAGGTCAATGCTTGTCAACAAGGGAGAGGTTGCAAATGGCGTTAAAGGAATATCTTTTTCTATTTCAGCTCGTGCATGTGCAATCATTTTTCCTTGAAGAATATCTTTTTTTGAATTTAAATAGTTCAAGATCATTTCCTCTGATTCTGTAGAATAGCCATACAATGGTACTACTTCTGCCTTGCACGTTTGCTTTTCTGTTTCGATTACCAATTCAATTGATGATAACTCATGAAGTGTTACAAAGGAGAGTACATAAGGCTTTTTAAGTTCGTGACTTTCCTTTGTTATTTTAATATTTTTAATGAGACCTGATTTCACTGGGAATATTTAAACGTTCTTTGGCCATTTTGGCAGTTATAGCAATTCTTTTTTGAATCATTGTAGCTCTTTTAAGTAATTTTTCGTCTTCTTTATCCTTGGCTGCACTTAAAACATATCCTACTGGTTTATATTTCAAATGGTTAACATCTGAAGAATATGCCAAAAGCTTACCAATAACTACTTTTCTTACTTGCTGATTAAATGAAGAGAATTGCTCTAAAACTTGTTCTGTATTTAATTCTTTGCCCTTTGATTGATAACTTATTATTGGTTTTGACAAAATAGTGTGATGACGAATCATCGAGGTCATCATTCTGATATGGAGATTTTCATTAGCACCTATTTCATCTATTACAATTGGCGCGGTTAAAAGGTCACTAAAAACATAATCTCCCCTTCTAAGATATCTGGTTCGCTCTATAAATCTTTGGTAATTAGTTTCTAATCCCCGTCTATCAATTGGGCTAAAAGCCACTGGGACAATTGCATCTGCATTTAGAAATAGGTTATGCAAATCACTCATATTGTCTCTATTGGCCTTGATAATACATCGATATTCCTCATCTACATCTATATGAGTCGGGCAAAAATCACATGCAATACATCTGATTATATTTTGATTAGCTATATCAATTATTTCTGCTTCTAGATTATCTCTATGAATATTTACCAAGTTTTGTATATAGTCTCGTGCATAATTGTCACGATCTTGAAGAATCCAAAAGACAATTTTGTGTTTTCCTTTTAATTTAATCTCATCTATTCCCTTCATCATACTCGTAACCCGAGTAATCCTTCTTCCTGTTCCCATTGCTGTATCCAGCCCATAAGTGTCTTTTGCCATGCTACCTATATCCCCGGCATAACCTGTTCCTCCATATTGAGAAGTAGTTTCGGAATCATTTCCAACTCCAAAAAAATCACAGTTAATCATATCTAATAACTGATAGATCAAAGCTGTTTCTTGTCCGCCATTTCTTTTTGCTCCAACAGTTACACCAGCATATATTTTGCCTTGCATTTTTTTTCCAAGGTCTTTATCATTTCTCAATAGGTTTATAAAAGATTGACTCAATGACCCCCTATCTCCAAAGTAAACTGGTGAAGCCAATAAAAGCCCATCTGCATCCAAAAGCTTTTCTTTTAGTTCTTCTATATTTTTTTCCTCAGAAGTTTCAGTGAAATATTCTGAAAGCGACAAATGACTTATTTCTGCACCCAATTCTTTCGATGACCATAATGCAGAAGCCAGGGCTACTTCAGAATTGCTCAACCCCCGATCGCCTTTTAATCGTTTTAATTTCTTATACATCTGATCAAATGGAAGGTTTTCTTTTCTTCCTGCATCAACAAAATTTTGAAGGTGAATTTTTGCTTGACTTTCGAGATAGGCTATCAATTCACTTTTACTCGAAATAGAATTTAGATCAGTTATTAATGTTTTATTTCCTCGTCCTCTCCTTGCATTACGAAGACTAGCAGAAATGCCTAATATTTTACATGGGACATTCATATGCATTGTTTTTTAAGAAAACCGAAATTAAACTGTTATACTTAATTTAGGTTTCCTGATCTCCTCAAGAAAGGTTTATTGGGAACCTTTCCATTTTGTCTTTGTGAATAATAGTGGGAAGAGTATCCAATTCTCTCAATAAATAATAATCTTCCTCAATATCTATCGGATTACTAATTTTTATAGAATTATCATCAAAAGCAGAACGTATATACATTTCTACGGTACTGTGTTTTCCCGTCCTATCAAAAATGGGAGTTATCATACAAAAACGCCCTACATTGCATTCCGTAATGCACATCGTACCATCTTTTCGCCCTTTTAAATCAAAGTTGAAATTTCCATGTGGATTAGCAGTTAAGGACTTAACCGTTTGCATTATGGTATCTAAAGCCTTATCATCCCTAACTGTTCGAGCGACGGCAGGAGTACTTGACATTCCACTCAATCTATTGACTCCAAAAAAATAAGATAATCGTTCACATTTTTTCCCAACTACCATTTTCCCATCTTTCCAAACACTTTGAAAACAGTAATCTTTACCTGGAAGAAATTCAGAAATAGTGAAATTAGTCAATTGGTACCCTCTTAAATCTATCCAAAGTTGAATCCAATCCTTTGCTTGTTTTGCATTTTGCACCCATGTAGCACCTTTCGAGCCCGATCCTCTTTTTGGCCGTACCCAAAAACGGTCTCCCCCAATTTTCTCCATAGCACTATCAATATCTTTAAAGGAATTTAATTCATAACTTTCTGCCATTGGAATACCTGCTTGTTGAAGTTTGAGGTACATCTTATGCTTATCCTGACAATTAATAATCGTTTCTTTATCAGGAAGAAAAACTATACAATCAAGTTTCTCTCGTATTTCAGATATTTTGCCAACTTCTCTATCATTGTTGGGAATGATTAAGTCAATTTCTTTATCTCTTACAAATTCAATTATTGTCTGTTCATACTTTTCATCTGTGGCTACTGGCAAAATGTAGTTTTCTTCTAGAGGAGATTTTGCTAAAATGTCTTTACTTATGTTACTCCCAATAATAGAATATTGAGTCAAGTCCAGATTACTTTGACGGATACTTTCGATTAAATTATTGGAGCCTCCGCCGCCTACTCCAGTTATTAAAATTTTCTTCATTTGGTAATGATTATTAAAATCAACAAATAGTTTGTATTAAATTACTTTCTTGTTTTTCCAGCATCATTTGTCCTACACTTAAACCTCCAGCATGAAGTCGAATAAGTGGAACAAGCCCTAAATGAGCCAAGGTTTTTGTCATAACCTTTGGTTTGCCATTGATTTCAGGAAAAACAGTAATATGATTCTTGGAAAGAAAATTAACATCAACACTCCCATACAAATGGACAATACCAATACTTGGATTTATTTTTTTAAGATCCGCTAATTCCCAGATACCTTCACCTTTTTTATTTGAAAAAAATGCTCTTTCTTCATCATAGTCACAAACATATATAAAATCCAATTTGGCTAGGTTTTTCATTAGAACTTCAGTAGAAGTCGTCATCATAACCCGATTGGCGCCAAAATCAAGAAAAGCTCTGTAAGCTACTTTTCCAAAACTGTCATTTGACCAAATTAGTATGTTATTCTGATAAACTTCATATCCAGCCTCCAAAGCCATCTTTACTGCCAATTTTCCAGTAGATTGAAATACTTCAAGGGAAGGATGATCCTCCCATGTCCCAGCAACTGAAATATTGTTTTGTTTACAATAATCTATATCTATATCGCTTTTTCGCAATTCCCATGCTTCACACATCAATGAGATCACCGTTTTTCGAGGGTTTACATTTTGTAAAAAAAAATTATCTAAAGGACGTACAAAGCCAAGATTAGTAATTATATGAGCCTCTTGAATATGTTTATTCGGTCTTTCATTTATTGCAAACTGAATATCTATATTTTGAAGATTCATCTCCTGCTGGATACTCCGGCATTGTTTAACATTATCAATTCCAGCACCAAACCTGGAATCTCTAGTCCAGGCATAAATGGTTTTTGCTCCGGCAATAGCACAAATAATTGGAGTTAATGCAAATAAATTGCTGCCTACTTCGGTGAGTATTGTCAAGCCCTTTAAATCGAGTTTAAGTCCCTTTATGATTTCTTCAATGACCCGTTTTGCTCTATAAATATTCACTAAATCATTTTTAAGAAAAAGGTATTTCTTCATTATTTAAAAACAACCTACACCACCACTCAAAACACAAAAATGACCAAATCAATAACCTATGATTTATCTGTTTTTTGGAATGTTCCTCAATAATTTTACGAACATATTCAGGATTAATAAATTCTGAAGACACTGTTCTTTTATTCAATAACAATTCTCTAACATAATTGGCGTTTTCACCTCTATACCAGGACTCATCAGGAGCAGAAAACCCCTGTTTTTTACGATTTATGATTTTTTCAGGGATAAGCTCTGCCATCGCCTTTCGCAATACATTTTTCCCGTCTCGATATTCTCTATAAGCTAATTTTTTCTTTAACCGGTTTTCATCAATTTGCCTTATTTCGTTTTGTAGATTTCCCAATTTATGGCGTACTGGTATTTTTTGAGAGAAGTTTACAAGCTCATTATCCAAAAATGGGAACCTTTCTTCTAATCCATTTGCCATAGAAAGTTTATCCCCTACAAGCAGTAGTCCTGGCAAAAATGTTTTGATCTCAAAATAAAGGCTATTTTGAATATGGTTTTCAGGAGACTTATAGCGAAGTTTATCGTTAAATGTAAATACTCTTTCAAAAACTTTTCGTGGCTGATCGATATTTATCTTTTTGAAAATATCATCTCTAAACAATTGTTGCTTATCATCGTCTGGCACCATTCTCTGCCAAAAACCATAATAATTATCGAAAAACTCTTGTTGATTTAACGAGTCAAAGACTCGATAATATCTCCACGGATACCCACCAAACAATTCATCTCCCCCTGTTCCTTGTAAACATACTTTTACAAATTTTGAAGCCAACCGACTGATATAATAGTTGGGGTAACTCATTCCTACACGCAAATCTTCCAAATGCCACACCACCCGTGGCAAAGACCAGCTTAAATCTCCGGCATTGATGACTTGTTCATAATGTTCTGTCTTAAAATAATTTGCCATCAATTCTGCATCCCGACGTTCATCATAATTGGATTCCACACCTGTAACAGAAGACATATCAAAACCACAAGTAAATGTAGTAAGCCTCGGAACATGACTAGAAGCAATCGCAGTTACTGAACCGGAATCCATGCCTCCCGACAGATAAGATCCAACTGGTACGTCTGCTACCATTTGCCTTGTTACAGCTTCCCTAAATAAGCGTTTGGTTTCCTCTTTTGCATCCGGAAATGTCATTTTTTCATCGGGCTGGCTGAAATCGTAATCCCACCAGGAATGGTGTTTTATAAACTTTGTATTCTTGTTTATTGTGACTGTATTTGCAGGAGGGAGCATTGTTATGCCTTTAAATAAAGTATGGTACCTAAACAAATTTTGAAAAGTAAAGTATTCATTTAAAGCTTCTTCATTTATTTTTATGGAATAATCCGGATGGTTGACAATTGATTTTATTTCTGAAGCAAATATTAAGGTCTTTCCGTTAAACCAGTAATAAACTGGTTTTATTCCAAATCTATCTCTACTTAAATAAAGAGTTTGCTTTTTTATGTTCCAGGCAGCAATAGCAAACATTCCGTCTAATCGTTCAAAATATTCGGGTCCATATTGTGCGAGCCCTTCAACTATCACTTCTGTATCTGTTTTAGAAATAAACTGGTGACCACGTGTTTTCAACTCCAATTTTAGTTCAAGAAAATTATAAATACAACCATTGAATATGATGATCCATTCACCATCTTTTGACATCATTGGTTGACGCCCTTTGGGGCTTGGGTCAATAATGGAAAGACGGCGATGCCCTAAACCAATATTCTTACTTGTAAAGTACCCCTCGTCATCTGGACCTCTATGACTTAATTTTTTGGTGACTCTCTTTAAAAGGGACAAGGAAACAGGCTCACCGTTTAAATTAAAAACTCCTGCTATTCCACACATTTACTTAATCAATTGATTTTATCACCTCAACTATATATTCAAAATCTTCTTCATCCATCCGATTGTGAAGAGGAATAGACATAGAATAATCATTGGCTGCCCTTGCCCCGGGATAATCTTCCGGTGACAAACCAAATTTTTGGGCATAAAAATCAAGCATGTGTATGGCATGTGTACCAGGACGGGTACTAATTCCTGCTTTCTGCAAAAATTCCATTATTTCATTTCTGCTATAGGGAGCTTTCGATTCATCAATAAAACAAGCATAAGATTGCCACCCATGTCTATAATCAACGGGTGCTTTCGGAGTGTGAAGCCATTCAACATCTTTTAATTGTTCTTCATAAAACCGAGCCCATCTTGCTCGCTCATCAATGAACCCATCTAATTTTTTTAATTGAACTATCCCAACAGCTCCTTGCAAATCCGTCATTCTATAATTGAAACCCATTACATTAAAGTCTGGAAGTAAATATGGTTTAGGGCCATGATGACGAACTTCCTCGGATACAGAGGCTCCATGATTTCTTAGAACATTTACTTTTTCTGCCAATGCATCATTATTAGTAGTTATCATTCCTCCTTCTCCGGTCGTTACAGATTTTCGTGGATGAAAGGAAAAACATCCAAAGTCTCCCAATCCACCTGCTGGTTTTCCTTTGTATGCCGCTCCTGCTGCACAAGCCCCATCTTCAATAATCGAAATTCCTGGAGCTGCCTTCCTCATAGCATCCATGTCGGCACATAACCCAAATAAATGAACCGGAATAATCGCTTTTGTTCTTTTTGTTATTCGTTTTGATATATCTTTTGGATCAATGTTAAAAGTACTTGAATCAATATCAACAAATACCGGAGTTGCCCCACAATACAAAACAGCATTTGCAGTAGCTACCCATGTAAATGAAGGCACGAGCACTTCATCACCAGGACCGATATCAAGAGCTGCCAAAGCCAAATGCAATGCAGTGGTGCAACTGGTAGTTGCCAAGGCATGTTTGACCTGATGCCTTTCCGCAAACTGCTTTTCAAAAGCTTTTACTTTGGGCCCTTGTGTCAGCCAACCTGACATGAGCGGTTCTCGTACTGCCTGCCATTCTTCTTCACCAGTACATGGAAGTGCTATTTGAATGGTTCTTTTTTCAAGCTTAAGCATATTCTGGTAGGTTTGATTTATGAAGGGTCTCTTCACGCCATTGTATGAGTTTTGTTAACCCTTCCTCCAAATTGTATAGATATTCAAATCCCAATTCTTCTCTGGCTTTTACAGCAGAGCCAATTCTATTCTGAACTAAAGCCCTGGCATCATCATCACTATAGGGACGGTAGGTGACTTTTAAGCTGGACTCTTTTAAGTTCAATATGGTATCACACAACTCTTTAATTGAAGTTTGAACTTCTGTACCAACATTGTAGAATCCAAAACTCACGTCGCTCTTTATGGCTTGAACATTACATCTTGCCACATCTTCCACATAAATAAAATCATAGGCTTGACTACCGTCTCCGTTTATGGTAGGAGATTCGCCTGCATCTATTTTATTGAGCATTATTGGCACCACTCCACTATATACTGCATGCTGATCTTGCCCTGGTCCGTAAACATTCATATACCTCAATCCAACTACATTTAAATCATAACGATCATTAAATGCAGTACACATAGCCTCCCCTGCAATTTTGGTAGCTCCATAAAAATTTTTGTTATTAAAAGGATGTTCTTCCGTCATTGGAACTTCCACCGCATTGCCATAAACAGAGGCAGAGGAAGAATATATCAATTTTTTCACCTTATGTTTGACGCAAGCTTCCAATACATTATAAGTACCAGCAATGTTAACGTCAAAGGCAGTCCGAGGAAAATCCTTGCAATGTAGCAACCACATTGCTGCCAAATGAATGACATAGTCCATCCCTTCAACTGCCTTGTCAAGAATGTCTACTTCCCGAACATCGCCACCATAGGGAAATATTGTACAACGGCTGTCTTTAAGAGAAGTGGCTATGTTCTCTTTTTTCCCTCTGGTGAAATTGTCATAGATGATGACCTCGGCAATATCTTCTTTAAGCAATTCGGCAACAACCTCACTGCCAATGAAACCTGCGCCACCTATGACCAGGATTTTTTTTCCGGATAGATTCATGATACTTTTTTATTGTTTGGTGAAAAATAAATAACACCCTCCTTTCAATTTTTTGTAGGGGTCATGACCACCTAATATCCTAACTCCTTCCAGCCCTTGTTTAATAATTCTTTTAGTTTGAGTCCAAAATAGTTTATTAGGAAATTTTACATCCTTTGGTTTAACATATGAAACATCAACTGAACCAAGAATCTTTTGTTTCAACCCCGCCCGTTTTGCCAGGTACAATAAAGAATCATGGTTAAAACAATTGATATGTTGAAAAGGGGCAACTTCTCGAATGTTTTCCATATCAAATCTTCCACTAACTTTCATTTGGTTTAATTTTTTCTTCAACTCCTGCCCATGAGGTACACTCAACTTAATAATTCCTCCTGGCTTTAATGCCATTTTCAAAATCATCAAAGTCTGATATGGATCTTCAATATGCTCGAATACTTGCTCAGTATTGATATAATCAAACTTCATTGTAGGTAATGTTTGAAAATCTACAATTCTAATATTATGCTTTTGAGCATTTTCTAATTTGGACTTTGAAAGCTCAACACCAGAAATATTAATCGCAAAACTTTGAGCCATTTTTGCCCAGATTCCCCAACCTAAACCAAAGTCTAAAAAATCAAGCTGATTAGGTGGTTTTTTAAAGTATTTTACTAAAGTGAATATTTCTTTGAAGTTTTTTGTTGCCTGTCCTATACCGTGATGTTTTAAATTGTATTTATGATTTATTTCCTGATTTACCCACTTTTCATAAATACAACTCATCAAGAAATTGCCCGGAATAGATTTCTGGTATACCAATTTGCACTTGGAGCATTCAACTAAAATATAGTTTCCGTTTTTTATAGTGTCATAATCAATCCAACCACCTCCATAAAATTCTCCTTTCTTTCTTTTTTGAAAATAATTTTCAAAAATTTTTTCATTAAACTTAGCTGAAAAGAGAAGGTTTGAATCACTATTCTCACAACAGGGACAGGATTTTCTGGAAATAAAAAGATCGCTTTCATGCATTATAGAAGACATCTTCTTTTATTTTAATGCCTTGAGAAAACTCCCATTCTAAATCTTGGAAAATATTCATTGGCGTTTTGGAATTTAATATCATTGATCTGCCGGAGTCGGACCAGGCCACTATTGAAAACAAATGGAAGTTCTTTATTGCATCAAAAGCGATTCGACTATTTAAGGAAAATAAAAATAAATGAAAGCAATAATCATCCGGCATTAAGCTAATGTTGTCGAAATGTGAAATGATTTCGTGTTCTCCTAGAGAGATTTCCAAATATTTATTCTCTTGGAAATAAATGGAGGAAAGAGATACTTCTGTTCCATCTTTTTTCACGATTCTTATTTGCAGATGTGCCTCGGGAATCGATATTTCACTCAAAAATTTGACTTTTAGACTAAACCGTTCTTTAAATTTTAATTCTCTAGTGAGTTCCCCTTTACTATTTAATAGGCTTATTTCTAAAAATTGACAGCCTTTTCTACCCCAAGGCCTTTCATATTCGGCAGGAACTATTGAATTCACAAGTTCTCTATTTAATTGCGAGCCATATAAATAATAATCTACAATTTTTTTAGAATCCCCATCTTGAGTGATTTCTCCATTTTCTAACAAAATAGTCCTATCACATAATTCATTTATCGATTTCATATTATGACTAACAAATAGAACAGTTCTACCTCCTACAGCACTTACCTCTTTCATTTTCCCCACAGCCTTCTTTTGAAACTCGGCATCTCCTACTGCCAACACTTCATCAACAATTAGAATTTCTGGTTCTAAAAAAGCAGCAACTGCAAAGGCTAACCGTACTCTCATACCAGAAGAATAGCGTTTGACCGGTGTATCAATATATCTGGCACATCCGGAAAAATCGACAATTTCATCTACCTTTCTCCTGATTTCGGCTTTGGTCATACCTAAAATGGCACCATTTAGGAAAATATTTTCCTTGCCCGTCAATTCAGGGTGAAACCCAGTTCCGACCTCTAATAAACTCGCCGTTCTTCCTTTTATTTTGATGGAACCCGTCGTTGGGCCAGTCACTTTTGACAGTATTTTTAACAATGTAGATTTCCCCGCTCCGTTTTTTCCAATTATTCCCAGAACCTCTCCATTTCTCACTTCTAGGTTTATGTCTTTAAGCGCCCATACATAACCAGAATCACTTGTAGTAGCGCGGTCGTTGATGTCTCCTACTTTTAGATAAGGATCTTCTTTCCCTCTAACCTTATGCCACCAACGGTTTAGGTCATGAGATAGGGTACCGGTACCAATCAGTCCAAGTCTGTATTGTTTAGACAGGTTTTCAATTTTAAGAACGACGTCGCTCATATAGTATCCATAAAATTTTTCTCAGTCCGATTAAATATAACAATACCAATGGTTAAAATAATAACCATGAAGCCAAAGCTATAGGCAAGCATTCCCCAGCTAAATTGTCCAACTCCCATGGTAGCATACCTAAAGGATTCAATTATCCCAGACATAGGGTTTGCTAATATAATATTTACATATTCATCCGGTATCGTGGATAAAGGATAAATCACCGTCGTCCCGTACATCATTAGCTGAATCACAAAGCTTAATAGAAAATTTAAATCTCGGTACTTTGTTGTTAAGGAAGAAACAATCATTCCAAATCCCAGCCCCAAACCAGCCATTATTAACACCAGGACAGGAATTATCAATAATGCAATTGTTGGTTTAATATCAGCTCCACTAAAATAAAAGTATAAATAGAACGCAATAAAAATCAGGATCTGAATTGAGAATTTTATAAGATTTGAAATAACAATAGAAATCGGCGTAACGATCCTGGGGAAATAAACCTTTCCAAAGATATTTTCATTTTTTTTGAATACGTCTCCTGTTGTCTTCCAACATTCTGCAAAATAATTCCATGCTGTAATTCCAGCTAAATAAAAAAGCATTTGTGGTAAACCATCCGTTGAAATTTGTGCAATATTTCCAAAAACAATCGTGAACACGACTGTTGTCATAACTGGCTGTATGAGATACCATAAAGGGCCTAATATTGTCTGTTTATACATCGCCACAAAATCACGCCATATAAATAGAGTAAGAAGGTCTCTATAACGCCATAGCTCACGCAGATTAATGTCAAATAGATGAGACTGTGGTCTAATAACTTGACTCCATTCTTCTTTTGCTGCCATTAAGGTTATCTTTGATTTCGAGACTTAATTACGCTTCATCTTAAACAAACCTCTTCCGGGCTTTTTATCCTCTAAATAATATCCATCTCCATAGCCATAGCCATAGCCGTATCCATAGCCATAGCCGCCAGAGTTTTGTACTCCATTTAATATGATTGAGAGCTTATTTAACTTTTTGTTCTTATATAATTCCTCAATAAACTTCACTATTCCTGTATTGGTTACATTGTGCCTAACTACAAAAATTGCATTATTGACATATTTATTAATTAAAAATGCATCTGTTACCAATCCCGCCGGAGGGGTATCAACAATTATGTAATCATAGTGTTGAACCAAATATTCCATCAAACTATCGATAGATTTTGTCAACAATAATTCAGCGGGATTCGGAGGAATGGGTCCACTTCCAATAAAATCAAGATTTTCGTGCAGTCCTGAATTATGAATAATTTCAGAAAAGTCGCTTTCTCCTATCAAATAGTTAGTCATCCCTTTTTCAGGTGGGATTTCAACCAAATATGAACTCAATTTTGGCTTCCGCAAATCCATTCCCAACAGGATTGTTTTTTTACCGGCTATTGCCATACTCATGCCCAGGTTTGTGGTAATAAAACTCTTTCCTTCTCCACTTTTTCCAGAAGTAATTAAGGTAATCTGGTTCTCATTGTTTTTAGTAATGTATTGCAAATTAGTTCTCAATAAACGAAAGCTTTCTGCAATTGCAGACCGACTTCCTTTTTTTATAGCAATATTTTCTTTGGATTGATTGAACCCAATTACCCCAATAATAGGAACTGATGTGTGGGCTTTTACATCATCTTCAGATTGGATTTTATCGTTTAATAGTTCTCTAAGAACAACAAAGGTTGCAGGCAATCCTAAACCCAACATCCAGGAAATAGCATAAATAAGAGGAGGTTGTGGAGAAATTGGATAATTATTTGGCTTGGCGGGATCAATAATTCTTGAGTTAGGAACAGTAACAGCCAGCGTTAAAAGCGTTCTCTCTCGTCGCTCTAACAAATAGAGATATAAGCTTTCTTTTATAGCTTGTTGACGGATAATTTCTTGTAATTCTCTTGCTGTTGTTGGAGTTGTATTTAATCTTTCATAGGCTTGTTGATTCTTTGTTTTAATATTTTGAACTGTAATCTCCATATTTGCCTTTAACTTCTCAAATGTTTTCAAGATGTTTTGGCGTGATCGTTCAATATTATCTTCTATGACTTTTAAGAGAGGGTGAGCACTTTTTGCGCCTGCCAATAATTTTTCCCTCTCCAAGATAAGTTGATTAAATCCTTCCACCATAGAGGATATGCTACCATCTTCTAAACCAAGTGCATTGGGAATAAAACTATATTGATTTTCTTCTTTTTTGATATATTCCTCGACGGAATTGATAAAGCTTAATTGAATCTCATACTCAATTAATTCATCGTTTGTCTGTTGATACTCTGCAAAAAAGAAGGGAACATTATCATTTGCCTCTTCAAAAATTTCCTGACCTATCTTGTAATTCTCGACATCCCTTTCGACAAGGTTTAACTCATTGGTTACCAGGGCCAACCGTTCTTCTATAAATTCCTTGGTGTTTTTATTTATTTTGTTTTTATCCTCTATACCCGCCTCGTTATATGCTTCTATCAAGGTATTGACAATATCTGCAGCCTTCTTGGACACCTTATGCTTTAGACTAATCTCTATAACACTTGAGTAATTACCTGACCGCTCAATATTTATCTGGTTAGCATAGGCACCAGCAATGGCATCCGGGCGGCCAAAATTAACTAAAACTTCCATAAACCCTGACGTTCCACGAAAGTTGATATTTTGAAATCTAAAAGAACTTTTACCAACCTGAAAAATTTCTCCAAATGCTTGTTCTGT
Source organism: Saprospiraceae bacterium (assembly GCA_041941305.1). Taxonomy (GTDB): domain Bacteria; phylum Bacteroidota; class Bacteroidia; order Chitinophagales; family Saprospiraceae; genus JANSWP01. Next base: position 266,793 of record JBGTQJ010000002.1, on the reverse strand, counting down.
AAATGATTCTCCTCGATGAAAACGAAAACTATCCTGGCTAATAGGCTCAACTTTGTACATTCCATACCCTCCATCTCCTAATTTAAAAGAATCCACAACCACAGGAGCTTCTTTGTATAACTCTTTTGTCTGAATCCGCCCTTCTACAAAATAGGTAACATCTAGTCGAAGCCTATTTACAACTTCTTTCATTAATGATTCAGAGGTCAGAATAGCAACTTCATTGACGATATTTTTAGAACTTCCTGTAAGTCCTAATTCTTCCAACAATAATCCTTCATCTGAAGATATTTCTCCACTAGAGGGATCTCTTATTAATAGCGTTGCTTCAACCCTATAAAAATAATCGGTATATCTGAGGTAAAGCCTTCCACCTAATATTGCAAGCCCCAAGCAAATGAGATAAAGCCACCAATAACCCAAAATATATTTGAATAGAAATCCTTTTATATCAAATGGCTTCTCATCTGCAAACAATGATTCTCCACCAAAAGAATTTGATATTCCGTTCGATTGATTCAAAACATTTTTTTTTTAATTATTAACTTATATTCTTAAAACCGTCACCAACAGTGCTCCTAATGAAATAACACCAGATACTATAGGTAAAATTTCTGAGATTGGATCTCTAACTTTTGTGCTAGCTGTCGGCAATGGTTCAACATAAAGTACATCATTTTGCTGTAAAAAAAAGTACGGAGATTGAAAGATATCTGGAGAGTGCATATCAATAGTCCTAAACTCTCTTACGCCATTATTTTCTCTAATTAACAAGACTTGGTCTTTGTTGCTATAAGGTGTAAAACCGCCTACCAATCCAAGTACATCTAACAAAGTTACTCTTTCTCCAAACAAAGTAACTGTTTGGGGCGCTTGAACTTCTCCCAATACAGTAACCCTAAAATTAACAAACCGGATATTTACGACAGGATCATCAAGTTGCTCCTTCAATAAGTTCAATATAAAGTCTTTAGCTTCTTCTGTTGTCAATCCTGAAAGCTTTAATCTGCCTAATACAGGAAAATCAATATACCCTTCCGGGTCAACTAAATATCCCATTAATGCAGAATTTCCAGCATTTAAGTTGTTTCCCGCCGAAGAAGAAATTAGATTATAAGGACTGGCAAGTGTTTCATTAATACTGTGAACTCTGATAAGTAAAATGTCATCTGGTTGAATTCGAATTCGAATTTGATTTTCAATTTTATGATCGGGAATAGGTATATATTCCCTTGTTTTTCTAAAATCGAGCAATTGTTGATGAGAAACACATGATGAACATATCGCTATGATTATTCCTAAAATTATGCAAGAATGAATTTGCTTTCCTTTTAAAATTCTCTTTTCAGAATTTATCATTATAAAAAACTTGTTTATTGGCTAAAATCTTTTGAATGCCAGGCAATTCAATTGATTTTTTTAGAAGTTCCAGATGTTTTAGATGATGTAAATCGGTACCCAAAAAATCAACTAAATTATTTTTTAATAATTTTTCCGCTACAGCTTTAACTACACTTCCATAATGCCCTGTAAGGGATAAAATATTTACCTGAAAGCTACATCCAAGTTCTTTAAGACGGAAATATTGTTTAAAGTCGTTTTTAAAGTATAAGTATCTTTCGGGATGCGCAAGTATAGGTTTATAGCCTTTAGTCCTTATTTTAAAAATATAGTTGTGGAGGTTTATTGGTAGTGAAAAAAAAGAAATTTCAACTAATACATAATTTTCTGATAGGGTAAGTAATACTTCTTTTTCAATTAATTGATCAAAATAATTGTCTAAATAATATTCCGCTCCCGCTTGTATCTCAATATCCAGTCCAGCTTTTTCAACCTCCTCCCTTAAAAGAATTAATCCATCCTCTATTTGTGCTCTTTCATTTTGATAATAATCCGACATGACATGAGGAGTGGTAATCAATTTTTTAAACCCCAACGCTTTCAATCCTGCTATTAAACGAAGGGAAGTTTCCAAATCATCGGCACCATCATCAATTCCAGGAATTAAATGAGAATGAATATCCGTTCCCAATTCTGAAAAATCTAATAATTCCTGATTTGGCTTTTTTTTAAAAAAATTAAACATTTTCTCATAGATGTTTTGCTCTTCTTCAATTAGCACAGCCTTTTAGGTGCTAACAAGATTATGATATTCCTCATACCAATTGATAAATTCTTTTACGCCTTGTTTAATTGTGGTTGATGGCTTATAATCAAAATTACTTACTAAATCTGAGACATCCGCAAAGGTTGCTTCAACATCTCCGGGCTGAATTGGCAGCATTTCTTTAATTGCTTTTTTGTTTAGCGCCTCTTCTATGGCTTTCACGAAATCCATCAACTTTACCGGATTATTATTTCCAATATTGTAAATCCTATAGGGAGCTGGAGAACTTGAAGGGTCAGGAGAACTTCCATTCCATGATTTATTACCACTCGGAGGTGCATCAATAACTCTTAAAAGTCCTTCCACAATATCATCCACATAAGTAAAATCCCTTATCATTCTTCCAAAATTAAAAACTTTTATGGGCTCATCATTTAAGATTGCCTTCGTAAATAAAAATAAAGCCATATCCGGTCTTCCCCAAGGTCCGTAAACAGTAAAAAAACGCAATCCTGTAGTAGGCAAACCAAAAAGGTGACTGTATGTATGTGCCATTAATTCATTGCTTTTTTTACTAGCGGCATATAATGAAACTGGATGGTCAACATTGTCAAATGTTGAGAATGGCATTTTTTCATTCAACCCATAAACACTTGAGCTACTTGCATATACTAAATGTCTTATTTTATAATGCCTACAAGCTTCTAAAATATTAAGGAATCCAATGATGTTACTTTCTAAATAAGCATAGGGATTTTCCAAACTATACCGTACACCGGCCTGAGCGGCCAAATTACAAACTTTATCAAATTGCTCTTTTTCAAATAACTTGTTGAGTAAGGTTTTGTCTTCCAGGTTTAACTTAATAAACCTATAATTTGAATACTTTTGGCTTTGAATGATTTCCCCATTTCTTATGTTCTCACCGTTAATCCCTGATAATTTGAGCCTATCGAATTTGAGGGACACACTGTAATAATCATTAATGTTATCCAATCCTACTACTTCTACTTCTTTTTCAAGGAGTTTTTGGGTCAAATGAAACCCTATGAAGCCGGCACTTCCAGTGACGAGTATTTTCTCCTTTTTTTCCATGATTGTGTATTTCTTAGTTCATAGATTCTTTCAATGATCTCTACCACTTTTAACCCTTCTAATGCATTTGTTGTAATTGTTTTTCTACCTTTTAATACATCAATTACATTTTCAAATATAAATCCATGATTATTAGCTGATCCTTTATATGTCCCATAATCATTTGCAGGATTGGATTCAGGTAGTTCAGGCATTTTATAATTCTCAATATTACAATATTCTACTTTATTCATATATTGCCCACCTACCTTCACACTGCCTTTACTTCCGATAATCGTAATACTACTTTCCAGATTTGAATGATATATAGCAGTTGAGTAGTTGAGACACCCAATTCCACCCCGAATAAATTCAAAATTAATAAGGCCCGAATCTTCAAAATCTGTTGAATGACTATGAACGAAATCACTAAATTTCCCTTGAATGTTCTTTATGTCTCCAAATAGCCAATACATAATATCTACAAAATGGGAAAACTGGGTAAAAAGCGTTCCTCCGTCTAAATCGTTAGAGCCTTTCCAAATATGTTTTTTGCCATCTTTAAAATAATATCGATCATCCCGATTCCAATAACAATTCACTTGTACTATGTAAATATCCCCTAACAATTTTTGATCAATTATCTCTTTTAACCAAATAGAAGGAGGAGAATACCTATTTTGCATGACGCAAAATAATTGTCTGGAATTGTTGAGTGCTTTATAAATTACTGCCTCACAATCTGCTTTTGTGAGAGCCATTGGTTTTTCACATACTACATGTTTTCCAGCTTCAATAGCTAGAATAGAATGTTGTGCATGAAATCCATTAGGTGTGCAAATACAAACTACGTCAAAATGAAGAGCAGCATCTAATAATGATTCTATTGAATTAAAAATAGGAACCTCAAAAGCCTCAATTTCTAGTTCTGTACTTGGAAGAATATCACATAACGCAACAAGTTCGGATTCGGGATTGCGTTGTATCATTGTAGCATGCCGTCTGCCAATATGGCCACAGCCGACAACTGCAAATCGAATTTTATCTTCTTTTTTGCTCATGAATATCCATTATTTCTTTTTTGAAACCTCGCCATTTATTTTCAGATATATTTCTTGACTTTCTGGACAAATTGCCTCTTGATTTCCCTTAAAATAAAGACGGTATCCATATTCACTCATCCAACCAATTTGTTTAGCTGGATTGCCAACCATTAAGGCATAAGCTTGAATATTTTTGGTGACAACTGCACCTGCCCCTATAAATGCATATTTACCAATTCGATTTCCACAAACGATGGTTGCATTTGCTCCAATCGTTACACCTTTTTCAATATATGTTTGAGAATATTGCCCCCTTCTGTTGACCCCACTTCTCGGGTTGGTTATATTGGTAAAAACCATAGATGGTCCTAAAAAAACATCATCTTCACAAATTACTCCTGTATAAATAGATACATTATTTTGAACCTTCACATTGTTTCCCAATACTACCTGATCTGCTATAAATACATTTTGACCAATATTACAATTATCTCCTATTCTACTTTTTGCCATAAGGTGGGCAAAATGCCAAATTTTTGAACCTTTTCCAATTTGACACCCATCATCAATCACTGCGGTTTCATGTACAAAATATCTTTTTTCTTCCTTCATAATCTAATTCAAAATTCAATAGTATAATAGTCCTATTGTTTAATCTGAGGATTCGAAAATAGAGAGAAAAAAGTCTTTATAAATTTCTGCAATTCTTTCACTGCCTAACGGTGTTGTATGTACATGATCCTTAAAATAGTTCAGGCCTCCTTTCATAAATTGGTTTGCATTAAGCAGCGGAAGGTCAAATTCTGTAGCACAATCCATCAGAATTTGGTCACAGCCTTCAAAAATCGAGACTAGTTCCTCATGATTTTTTACATTGACCATTTGATAACTAATGGTTTCCTTTTCAGCCTCAGTATTAGTTCTTGAAACCAACCGTTCTTCAATTGCTAAAACTGGTCTAGCGCCTATCTGTTGTGCCAATTTTATCGATGCTTCAATGTTTTTTTTATACTGAGTTAATCCTAATTCAAAATTGGTCAATAAGGTGTCTTTATTGGAAATCACCCCTTCAATTACCTCTCCTTTTAAGTGCGTTTTTAATTTTTTTCTCCAATAAAAATCCCGTACTTTCCTGTAAAAGATGCTCCAACCTAAAGCGTAATCCAAAAAATTTACTCTTTTTACAAAAGGATTAGGTCTACTTTTAGTCGCAGAACTTCCCGTCCGAATGAGCTGAGTAGAGTCAGTCATTTTAGAAATCCATTTTGTATCATTCCAAATAGAGTTAATTATTAAGTAGTCAATAGAGTATCTAGATAGATCAAAATGGATTTTTGTAGGAAAATCACAAGTATTGGCTCCAGGAACTCCCCCATTTATGACTCTACAATTATAATCCAAGTCATTCAACTTTTGTTCTAAAATCTTGGCAAAGCCATAATTCCCTTCATAGTTCAGAGAATTTAAATCAAAAACATGGCTGCCTCCCAAAATGGCAATTCTGATTTCATTACTATCTTTAATCAAACCAAAATCCTCACCTCTATAGCCCCAATTATTAATGTGGAACTTTGGTTTATTTTTTTGAACTTTTCCTTCGTCTGTTTCATAAATTGTTTGATTTGGTCGAAACCACATTCTTGAATACCCAGAAGGTTCGTAACCCAAGTTCATTACATACCTTTCACTAAACGAAGCATTTGGCGCAAAAACTCTTAATCCAATCTCAAACCCAGTAAATATTACAACAATTAATATTAGATTTATAATTATCACTTTGCGGTTTATCATTGTATATTTTATTTTCAATGCTGTCAATGTGTTTTCATAAACTCAACCTAACGGTAATAATCTAAAACATTGGTTGTAATAAAAGAAAGTAGATTAGCCTCCATCTCCGTATGAACCGGCAATGACAAAACCGTTGAACATAAATCCTCCGTAATAGAAAGCTCTTCCCCTGCATCCCAATAACACCCATACGCCTCCTGCCTATACAAAGGCACAGGATAATAAATCATAGAAGGAATCCCTCTTTCGAGCAGAAAATTCCTTAATGCTTCTCTTTTCCCATCCTTTACCTTCAACGTATATTGATGAAATACATGCGTAGAATTTTGACTTTGGAAAGGCGTCTCCAGGTCATCGATATTTTTAAAAGCATCATTGTAAAAAGATGCTACTTTTTGCCTGGCAGCTGAATACTGATCTAAATAGCGAAGTTTCACATTTAAAATAGCAGCCTGTATGGAGTCCAAACGAGAGTTTACGCCAATGATTGAATGATAATATCTTTTCTTTTGTCCATGATTGACTATCATTCTCAACTTTCCTGCTAAATCATCTTCATTCGTAAATATCGCCCCTCCATCACCATAACAACCCAAATTTTTGGAAGGGAAAAAGGAGGTGGTTCCAATATGCCCTATTGTACCAGCTTTCTTTGAAGTACCATCTTTGAAAAAATAATCTGCACCAATCGCTTGAGCATTATCTTCTACAACAAATAGATTATGCTTTTGAGCAACCGCCATAATCTCCTCCATATCTGCACTTTGTCCAAAAAGATGCACGGGAACAATCGCTTTGGTTTTTGGAGTGATGGCTTCTTCAATTATTTCGGCAGTGATATTAAACGTGTTAGGATCGACATCTGTCATAATGGGTGTCAATCCCAATAAACCAATTACCTCAGCAGTAGCCACATAGGTAAAGGCTGGCACGATTACTTCATCTCCAGGCTTTAACCCCAAAGCCATCAAAGCTACTTGCAAGGCGTCTGTTCCATTAGCACAGGGTATGACGTGTTTCACATTAAGGTATTCCTCTAATGCAAGCTGAAACTCCTTAACCTTTGGACCATTTATATATTTGGTAGAAGCAATACATTCCAATACCTCTGCATCAATTTCCTCTTTTATTTTGAGGTATTGGCTTTTTAAATCTACCATTTGGATGTTGGAAATAGCTGTAGACATAAATTGAAGATTAGATTATCATTCCTGCACCGACAGTTTCATTGGTTCCTTCATCGACAAATATCACGCTTCCTGTATTTCTATTTTTTCTATAAGCGTCGGCGAATAGTGGCTTGGTGGTACGAATGACAACTCTTGCAATGTCATTCATTTTGATGGTTTTATCTTCCAAGTCTCTATGTAAAGTGTTAATATTCAGCTTATAGCGAATCTCTTTTACGATACATCGTGCCTCCTGTGTCGTGTGAAGAATCGTATATTTCCCACGTGGTTGAAGGCTCCTTTCGTTAAACCAACATACCATTACTTCCAGGTCTTGTGTGGTTTCAGGCATGTTATTTTGTCGAACGATCATGTCTCCCCTACTCAAGTCCAAATCATCTTTTAATAAGACCGTTACCGACATTGGAGGAAATGCTTCTTCAACCTCACCATCGAATGTGTCAATTTTAGTGATTGTTGAAGTAAAACCACTTGGCAATAACATTACATTATCTCCTTTTTTTAATATTCCACCTGCGACTCTTCCCGCATAACCTCTATAATCATGGTATGCATCATTGTAGGGGCGAATCACATATTGAACCGGAAATCGAGTATCAATAAAATTATGATCACTCGCGATATGGACATTTTCCAGGTAATACATTAAAGTGGCTCCCTCATACCACCCCATATTCTTTGACCGATCGACTACATTATCTCCCTGCAATGCAGAAACAGGAATAAAACTAACGTCTTTTACATCCAGTTTTGCTGCAAACTTCTCAAACTCTTCACGAATCTTCTCATAAGCTTCTTCCTGCCAATCAACCAAATCCATTTTATTGATACAGACCACAACATGTGGGATTTGCAATAAGGAAGCAATAATTGCGTGTCTACGTGTTTGCTCTACAACTCCATTTCTGGCATCAATTAAAATCAATGCAACATTAGCGGTAGAAGCCCCCGTGACCATATTTCTGGTATATTGAATATGCCCGGGCGTATCGGCAATGATGAATTTTCTTTTTGGCGTGGAAAAATACCGATAGGCAACATCAATGGTAATACCTTGCTCTCTTTCAGACCTTAAGCCATCTGTCAATAAGGCAAGATTGACGCCTTCTTCACCTCTTCTTTCACTAGCTGTTTTTACTGCCTCATATTGATCCTCATAAATCGATTTGCTATCATAAAGCAATCTACCAATTAGCGTACTTTTTCCATCGTCCACACTTCCTGCAGTAGTGAATCGCAGGAGTTCCATGTTTTGATAATCTTTAGCTGTCATTTTTTCTTTCTGGAGAGTTAATGAATTTTAGAAATACCCTTGTTTTTTTCGGTCTTCCATGGAGGTTTCTGAGCGTTTGTCATCTGCTCGTCCACCTCGTTCTGTCATTCTGGTGGTAGCGACTTCTTCAATGATTTTTTCCAGATTATCTGCATTTGATTCCCAAACTCCAGTGCAGGTCATATCACCAATGGTCCTACAACGAACCATCATTTCTTTCACTTCTTCATCAGGTTTCTTTTGAATGTATTCACAATCAGCCAGTAGGATTCCATTTCTTTCAAATACCTTTCTTGTATGAGCAAAATACAAGCTTGGCAATTCTACTTCTTCCATGGCGAGATATTGCCAAACATCAAGCTCTGTCCAATTACTGATTGGAAAAACGCGAAAATGCTCTCCGAAATGTTTTTTGCTATTAAAAATATTCCACAATTCAGGTCGCTGATTCTTTGGATCCCATTGACCAAATTCATCCCGATGACTAAAAAATCGTTCTTTTGCTCTTGCTTTTTCTTCATCTCGACGTGCACCACCTAAAGCAGCATCGTATTTTCCTTTTTCCAAAGCTTCAAGCAGTGCAACAGTTTGAAGTCCATTACGGCTTGCATTAATGCCTTTTTCCTCTACAACAAGTCCTTTGTCAATAGCTTCTTGAACCGAACCTACTATTAGTTTGGCACCAATTCTTTCCACCAAACCATCCCTGTATTTTATGGTTTCAGGAAAGTTATGCCCTGTATCAATATGAAGAAGTGGAAATGGAATTCTTCCTGGATAAAATGCCTTTTGTGCCAAATAGACCATTAAAATAGAATCCTTACCACCTGAAAACATCAGAACAGGATTCTCAAATTTTGCTGCTACTTCGCGCATCACAAAAATACTTTCCGATTCCAACTCCTTTAAATGATTTAAATGATAATCCATTTTTCTTGCTTCCGTTTTTTGTTGAACGAAAATTGATTTTGTTTTATAATTGGTCATTTGATTTCAATCAAGGGTTTTACAAAATTAAATACCACCTCCGTCGCTTCTTTTATATCTAATTTATCGGTATTAATTTCCAAATTTGGGTATTCCGGAGATTCATAAGGAGCATCAATTCCCGTAAAGTTTTTTATTTCTCCATTCCTGGCTTTTTTATATAAGCCTTTCACATCCCTATCTTCACATACTTCCAAAGGAGCATTAATAAAAATCTCCAAAAAATCTTTTTCTCCGATAATGGATTTAGCAAACGCTCGAATTTCTTTGGTTGGGCTAATGAATGAGCAAATTGTAATAATGCCTGTATTTAAATAAAGTTTTGCCACTTCAGATATTCTTCGAATGTTTTCTTTTCTGTCTTCAGGTGAAAATCCAAGATTGTTGTTGATTCCACTTCGAATATTGTCTCCATCCAGAACTTGTACGAAGAAATCATTGTTAAATAACTTTTTTTCAAGGCTTTGGGCAATGGTACTTTTTCCTGAGCCAGACAGTCCCGTCATCCATATCACTTTACTACGTTGTTTAAGTCGCGTTTCTCGTTCTTCCCGGCTCAATAGTTTTTCAAAAATGGTATGGATGTTTTCTGTCAAAAGAGGCTTTATTTTTGCTCGTCCAATTTATTTTAAAAAAGAAACGACATGTCGAACCCTCAAAAGGAATCACATACTAGAAGTATCCTAAAAGGATTTACCTGGCGAATAGTTGCTACCACAACTACCGTTACCATTGCATACTTCATCACAGGTGAAGTAGGGGATGCATTGAAAATTGGAGCAATTGAATTTGTTGGAAAAATATTTATTTACTATTTGCACGAAAGGGCATGGCAACTTGTTCCCAGAGGAAGGATCAGAAATATTTTCAAGGGGTTCAATTCAAAATAACCTCAGCAACCCTCCTTGCACTTTGATCATCCCATAATTCGGGAATATTTCCTTTTTTGTAAGTGTTGGTTAAAATAGATTCAAAAACCTGAAGTACTTTTTCAATATCCAGATTTGGAACTAAGCTATTGCTTCCTTGTTCCACCGTAACAGGTCGTTCTGTGGAGTTTCTTAAGGTAATGCATGGAACATTTAAATAAGTAGTTTCTTCCTGAATCCCTCCAGAGTCTGTAATAACTGCAAGGGCATTGCTCATCAAGTTCAAAAAAGAAAGATAGCTTAATGGTGCTGTTAGAATTAAGTTTGAAACATCCTTCAGTTGAGCTTCTAGTCTAAATTCTTTTAGCCTCTTTAATGTTCTTGGATGTATTGGAAAGACAACTTTTTTGTATTCCGAAATTTTCTGAATTAGCCTCACAACTTTCCTCAACTTATCTTCTTTATCCACATTTGAAGGTCGATGCATAGTCGTCAAAACATATGAACCTTTTTCCAAGCCCAACTTGGAAATAATATCTTTCTCCTTCGATTTTTGAAGATAATGTATCAAATTATCAATCATTAAATTCCCCACAAAATGAATCTTCTCAGGCGCTATTCCTTCCCTTACCAAGTTTTCCAAACCACTTTTTTCACTCACAAATAGAAAATCAGAAAGATGATCGGTCAAGATTCGGTTGTTTTCCTCTGGCATTCCTTTATCAAAACTTCTCAACCCTGCCTCTATATGAGCTAGTGGAGTTTTTGTTTTTGAAGCAGTTAATGCCGCAGCAAGTGTTGAATTAACATCGCCAACAACAACAATCAAATTAGGTTTTTCTTTTTTAACCACTTCTTCAAACTTCAATATCACGTTTGCCAATCTTTCGGAAGGAGATCCTTTACAAACGCCTAAATGGTATTGAGGGTTTGGCAATTCCAACTCCTTCAAAAACACATCACTCATCATTTTATCATAATGTTGTCCGGTATGAACAATCATAGCGTTTACATCCTTTCTTTGCGCTAGAATTTTATTTAGGGGAGCTATTTTCATAAAATTGGGACGCGCACCAACTACCAAAATAATTTTCATTCTGAAAAATTGCCTGGTAAAAAAAGTACTTCCTTCGTATACAGAAAATCACCTGAAATTAAAATGGAAACACGGCTTCGCCTCCGAAAAGTCGCAGAGGTCTTTTCGCCCAAATAAAATGTAGACAAGCCAATTGGCATAAGACGTTTTCCAATTAGCATTTTGCTAAAATTATGCTGATAGCATTATCAGCTAATAAAAACCTTGACTTTCAATATATTATGAATAAGTCAAGCTTGAATTTATCTTCCTAAGCAAAGAAGGGTCGATTCCTATTTTTAGTGAATAACCCATATTTTCTAATTCAATGATTAACTGTTTTTTACCCTTAATAGAAATCAACTTACCTCGCATTCCAGTCAAATTCCCGCCAATAATCTCAAAAACATCTCCTTCTCGAAAGGTCGTCGTTTCCACCTCAACTTCAATTCCTTCCCCAACCACTTTTTTAATGATTTCAATTTCTTCTTCTGGTATAGAAATCAAGTTTTTTGAAAACCTGATAAACTTTAATACATGTTCAGTTTCTAAAACTGGAACGTATTCAGGCCGTGTAATTTTGACAAACAAATAGCAGTTGATAAGAGGTAAATCGAGATACTTTATCTTTCGATTGTATCTTCTAGTAACTTTTTGCAAGGGTAAATAGGCATGAATCCCTTTTTGTATCAAAAGGCGTTGGACGAGTTTTTCTCTTTTATAATTGGTATAAATTGCGAACCATCGAGGTTCATTTTCATCCAAGTGGTTTTCAGTATCTTTCTGGGCATTCATGGCTTTCATATTGCTCGATTCTTACCTTACAATCTCCAATAATCAATTCCATTGTCTGATGGAGCATAAATTCCTTTCAAGTCCATCAGAATGGGTTTTTCGCTAGTAATAGCGTTAAAATAATCGTGCTTTAATTCCTTGTATTCGTTATGAGCTACTGCTACAAGCACCGCATCATAATTATTTGAAATATTGTCAATCAGTGTCAACTTGTATTCATGGGCTACTTCATTCGGAGAAGCATGTGGATCTGTTATGTGAACATTTATTGAAAATTCCATCAACTCTCGAATCAGATCAGCCACTTTTGAATTTCTGATATCAGAAACGTTTTCCTTAAAAGTGATTCCCATGACCAACACTTTTGTGTCTTGTGGATTTTTCCCCTGTTGAATCATTTTCTGCACCAAACGTTTGGCAATAAAGGCAGGCATGCTATCATTAATCCTACGTCCACTCAAAATAACTTGAGGATCGTATCCAATTTGTTTGGATTTATGTACCAGATAGTATGGATCTACACCAATACAATGCCCCCCTACCAAGCCGGGGAAAAATCGCAGGAAATTCCACTTTGTGCCTGCAGCTTTTAAGACTTCTTGTGTATCTATTCCAATTTTATCAAAAATGATTGCCAATTCATTCATCAAAGAAATATTAATATCCCTTTGTGTATTTTCAATAACTTTAGCTGCTTCAGCTACTTTTATGGAAGCAGCCTTATAAATTCCTGCAATTATTACTTCTCCGTAAACTTTGGCTATTTCTTCCAATGCGGCTTCATCACTTCCTGAAACAATCTTCAAGATTTTTTCTATGGTGTGTTCCTTGTCTCCTGGATTAATCCTTTCTGGTGAATAGCCAATTTTAAAATCCTTTCCCAATTTCAAACCCGACTCTTTTTCAAGTATCGGCAAGCAATCATCCTCTGTACAACCTGGATAAACCGTGGATTCAAAAACCACATAATCTCCTTTTTTTAAAGCCTTACCAACAGTTTTTGAAGCACTCAATACTGGCTTAAGGTTTGGGTTCTTATGCTCATCAATAGGGGTTGGAACAGCAACTACGAAGAAATGAGCCCCTTTCAAATCTTCTGGGCTTGCAGTAAAAACAATGTCCTTATCCTCAAAAGCTTCTCCATCAAGTTCTTTGGAAGGATCAATACCATTCTTCATCATTTCTACACGAGCCTCATTAATGTCAAAACCAATTACACTGAACTTTTTGGCGAAAACCAATGCCAATGGTAATCCAACATACCCCAAGCCTAAAACCGCTATTTTCTTTTCTTTTTTTATTAGCTCTTGATACACGTACTTTGGTTTTTATTTTATAGTTTTTCTAATGCTTTTGCTGCAATGCTACCCCCTATGGCTAGTGAAAAGGTAGCTGCAGGTGAAGGTGCATTTAAAAGATGAATTACTTTTCTGTTTTCAATGATTAAAAAATCATCAACTAATTTTCCATCTGGCTTAATTGCCTGAGCTCTTACACCAGTCCCACCTCTTTTCAAATCTTCATTTTGAATTTCAGGAATAAGGTGCTACAAAGCTTTTACAAATGCTCTTTTGGAATAGGAGCGATACAATTCACCCATCCCAGTTTTCCAATACATCATTGCCAGTTTTCTAAATCCCGGATAAGCCAGGGTCTCCAATAATTCTGGAATATTTATATCCCATCGGCTGTATCCTTCTCTTTTGTAAATTCTATCTAGAATGGGCTTTTCCCAATCTCGGGTGGCAACGATTACTTTTCCACACACATCATGGGCAATGCCATACTCTTTTGAAAAATGCAATAGTTCTTGGTATCCTTTGCTGCAATTAACTGCTTTTAGACTTCCTGGTTTATAATAAATTCCGGAGTGAATTACGCCACTATTATGTCCGGTCTGATGAGCTGCCACTTCTTCTTCTTTTTCAATAATTGCTATTTTCAGCTTGGGATTTTTTAGTGAAATCTTATATGCAGTTGCCAATCCTACTATTCCTGCACCTATTATCGTTATGTCAAAAACCCGATTCATTGATTATCTTCATAATCTTTTTGCCAAAGCAACAATGGCTGTGGCTGGGTCATGTTATATTCTAATTCATTAAACTCCTCAGGTTTATAAATCAAATACCTGATTTTCCTTTTTACCAACTCTTCTGCTTTATCTACTAATTGAATTAAATAATTCTTATCTATGTCTCCTATTAATATTAAATCAATTATTGAACTATCAAGCCCTTGGGCAAAATCACCCACCAAAAAAACCTTCTCCACTTTTCCAAGTCTTTTAATAACATTTTCAATTACATGATCAAGCCCTATTGTCTTTAATACAATCTTGTGGACTTCATTGAAAAGAGGATGTTTTGTATTTGCCTTAAACATTTTTTTATTTCCAGAGAGGAAAGAAGAAAGCATTCCAGCATTTTCTAAGCGATTCAATTCCAACCTTATAGCATTGGTCGATTCACCGAATTCACTTTCTAAGCTACGTAGGTAGGCAGTAGTATTGCTATTCAAAAAGAACTTGAGCAGCAATTTTATTCTTGTTTTGGATGAAATTAATGTTTCTAGCATATTGTTTATTGAGTAGTATTTTTACTCAATCTCTAATATTTTACGCAAAAAAAACCATTTTCCTGGAATAATTCAATTCTTTAACACTTTTATTAAATATTAAATGAATATAAACAAAAAGCACTATGAGTAGAATATGTACTCATAGTGCTTTTTGTTTAATTTGCCAACAAAAATGGGCTAAACCTGTTAAAACAAAAACAGGTTTAGCCCATCAAGTACCAATTTTATTATGAAAATATATTCTTTATCCTTCGGTTACACCATTCAATTCAGGTTTTCCTTTTAGTTCATCTTCTACTTCTTTTCCTAATATTTTCATTTTAATCTTTTCTTCAATTTCTAGTGCTGCTTCTGGATTATCTCTTAAAAATTGCTTGGCAGCCTCACGTCCCTGAGCTATTTTGGCTCCATTATAACTATACCATGCACCACTTTTTTGTACAATTTCATGATCAACACCCAGATCCAAAACTTCTCCTGTTTTTGAGATCCCTTCCCCGTACATAATGTCAAACTCAGCTATTCTGAACGGAGGCGCAACTTTATTTTTCACTACTTTTACTTTTACGTGATTTCCAACGACATTTCCTTCCTTATCTTTTAGTGCAGATCCCGATTTTCTAATATCCAATCGTTGAGAAGCATAAAACTTCAAAGCATTCCCACCAGTAGTCGTTTCAGGATTTCCAAACATCACCCCAATCTTCTCACGAAGTTGATTGATAAAAATACAGCAACTGCCAGTGCGACCAATTGTTCCCGTTAATTTCCTCATAGCTTGAGACATCAGTCTTGCTTGCAAACCCATTTTGGAGTCTCCCATTTCCCCTTCGATTTCACTTCGTGGAACCAAAGCCGCAACCGAGTCAATAACAATAATATCTATTGCGCCTGAGCGGATCAAATTTTCTGTAATTTCTAATGCTTGTTCTCCATAGTCTGGCTGCGAAATAAGCAAGTTTTCTGTATCGACACCTAGTGCTTCTGCATAAGTCCGATCAAAGGCATGTTCTGCATCTACGAAAGCAGCAATTCCACCGCGTTTTTGGCATTCCGCAATAGCATGGATAGCAAGTGTTGTTTTTCCTGAGGATTCAGGACCATAAATCTCAATAATTCGACCACGTGGAAAGCCATTAACTCCCAATGCGATGTCAAGGGTTAATGAACCTGTTGGAATAGCATCTACATCTACAACTTTTTTATCGCCTAAACGCATAACCGTTCCCTTTCCATATGTTTTATCAAGGCGATCTAAGGTGAGTTTTAAGGACTTAAGTTTGGAGTCTTTATCGGAAGACATATATTCTGGATTTAAACATGATTGTTTTAAGATTCTAAAAATTATGGATAGAAAGGTAAAGGCCTGATTCCTAAAATCTTAAAACAGAAATTCAAATTTTCAAACTTTTGTTTTAAAATACAATGCAAAAATAACCTTTTTGGTTAAAAAATCAAATAGTGTCGCTAAAAAATTGATACACATCATAATTCTGCTGCTAAAATAATACTTTTCATCGCATTTCCTTCCTTTAAAATCAAAATTTTTTGTTTTAAATGTATCGAAAACAAAAAGTCCTATAAAGACGGATTGGTCAATAGCAAGCTCTGTAAAGTTAAACTCAAAATTTACGCTTGATTTGGTGTTATTGATGAAAAACAAAAAAGCCCTTAATGAACAAGTCTGTCATTAAGGGCTTCGAACAAATTACGCCGTGAGTAGAACTCAGTGTAGTGTTTCAAGTGCAGTTTGCTCATTATAACCCAGCACTTTTTGAATTACTTTAGATGAAGGACTGAACTGTACTTTTGGAAGCTCTAAATAACCTTCCAATAAGGTCTCATATTGACTATACAGTTCATCATCATTTCCCAATGATTCTCCAATTGCTAGAGTTTCTGAGGCAGTTGTTTCTTTGTAAATGAAACGTACAAGATCATTTTGAGTAAAGTTTTGCTTCATACAGTTTGTATTGGTTATTGAATAATAATTTGTTTTTAAAAAATCACCTATTAAACTATATGGCTACCGCAATTATTGTATAAGCAGAAAAAAAAATTACCTTGACAAAAATTATTGCACCCTATGCCAGGTTTGAGTTCTTCCTAAAGCCGAAATTCCTATGTATCCCCTGACCTTTAACAAGTCGTCACCTTCCAGCCAAATACTACATTTATAGGTCTTTCCATTTTCAGGGTCCATGATTTGACCATAACTCCAATGGTCTTTATAAGGCTTCAAATCCCAAAGAATCTCCATTCCGACTAAAGGTTTATCTTTTTTATCTCCAGGACATTCGTCACATGTAGTATCTGGAGGATTGAGTAAAAGTTTGGAGATTTTTCCAACATACTTCCCTGAGCTTACTGATATCTGAATATAAGATTTTTCTTCCCCAGTATTGTCATCCACTGTTTTCCATGTCCCAACAGGAGACTGAGCAATAATTGTTTGCGAAAGAAAAAGAAGTAAGAAGATTAAAGAAATGTTTTTCATAATAGTAGCTTCCAGCATTTATTTCAAGGGTTATTAATGATGTTGACCAAGCAATTTGGGTTATGCTTTTTCTGGTTTTGGCTTTGCTCTTTTCAAAAATATCCTCCCAATTTTGCTTTTTTCGTCTAAACTATATGGCATTTGTTCTTGCCAAAAACCATCAAGTGTGGAGCCCCAAAGACTCCTTTTAAAAAGTAATTGATAATTTTTAGGAAAAATTTCAATCTCTTCTGATGGTCCTACATAATCTACTTTTAAGTCATATAAATTAATGGAACGGTCAGAATGAATTTTTCCGTTAACGGAAGCCTCCACTACATCCCTATCTGTTTCGTAGATATAGGTCTTACCTTCCAACTTCCCGTTTTTAAATACTTTTAATAAAATTTCGAACCTATATTCTTTTTCTCTGTAGGTCAACTTTCCTTCCCAAAGTCCGGGAAGTCCTTTTTGAGCAAATGAGCTTACAACAAAAAATAAGAATAGCGTGCTAAAAAGATATCGCTTCATTCCAATGATAGTTTTAGTTTTCTTATAAATCAATTTTCAGGATATCCTTCATTTATCCAACATTGTATAATGTCCAACTCCTCTTGCGTAAGATCCGCTTTTTGGGTTTCCTGATACACGTCAGGAGGCATTCCTAGTACTTCATCATCTTTCTGAGTAATGACCCTTTCTTCAAAACTTCCATCAATAAGGAAGGGATTTAAGCCACTGAAAGTTGTATAATCCCCAGGACCAATACCATTCGTTCCATCGTGGCATCCACTATAAGCACAACTTTCATTAATAATTGTTTTCACTAACCCATCATAGGTTATATTCATTAATGTATCGCAAGCCTCTGGTTCCATCTGTTCCAGCTTTTTGGACATACAAGAGGGAGATAAGCAAACTGAAATAAAAAGAACGATTGTAGCGAAGAAGAGAAGAGGTTTCATGAATAAGTTTTTATAAATCATAATTTGGAAATTGGCTCAAATATAATGTGATTATACTTTTGGAAAGCAAACAATTATCCTATTCGACGACAAAGGATTTCATTTACATCCTTCAATTCCTAAACTTTTCAACCGTTTCATTGTACTTCAGTTGTATAAAACTTATAATTTTGTCTTTGTTTTATTTCATAAACAATAAATAAAAAGTAGTCGGAAATTATTTTTACAATCATTTCTGTCAACTAATCTTTTTTTTTAAATAATTAATCAATTAATATGTATCCGATAGAATTAGTCACTCCAATGGCGAAACAACTAAACGATTATGGTTTTGAAAGTCTCAAGACTCAGGAAAGGGTTTCAGAGGTATTTGAAAACCAAGAAGGTACTACATTGGTTGTTGTTAACTCTGTTTGTGGTTGTGCTGCGGCAAATGCTCGTCCAGGAGCAATTATGTCACTAAGTTATAATAAGAAACCAGACAATCTCGTCACTGTTTTTGCTGGCGTTGATAGAGATGCAACTGAAAAAGCAAGAGAATATCTACTGCCTTACCCTCCATCTTCTCCTTCCATTGCACTACTGAAAGATGGTAAGCTGGTTCATTTTCTGGAGCGACATCACATTGAAGGGCGTTCTGCACAAATCATTTCTGATAATCTGCAAATGGCTTATGAGCGTTTTTGCTAGAAAAACAATTGTTTTGCGATTTGATTTTTGGTCAAAAATCAAATCGCAAAACAATTTTCACCGTATCGGTACATTTTTTGAACTTATATTTTTCCCGCCCACTTTTACTCCCCGCTGTAGACTACTCCTGATAAAAAAAGGCTTGGTAAATGATACGGACATATCTTGTACTATTTGGTTGTGCTATATTATTACTATTTTCTTCTTGTGATAAAAAAGGTGAGAAGATAGTTGGTTCCAATCCTGTTGATTTCACAGTTGAAGAACAAAAGATAATTGGAGATTACCTCAAAACAACAATTCATAAAAATGAGGCAGCTTTCAATATCCTTCAACCCAACCTATATCCAGAAGCACACAACTATTTGCAAATTCTGCTCAACACACTTATAAATACTCCCATCGTCAATCATCGAACTGATTATGATTGGAATATTTCCATTATTCACGACGATTCCTTTAGGACAGCTTTTATCCTCCCGGGAGGGCATGTTTATGTTTACACTGGCCTTTTAAAATTCCTAGGGGCCGAACATGAATTATTAAGTATTTTGGCTCATGAAATGTATTATGTTGACACCGAATTAATGGTTCAAAGAATTAGAGCAGCTTTTGGAGGAATTGTCATGGGAGATCTTATTTTAGGAAATGAGATAGAAGGTTTAGAAAAAATGGTTGAGGAGATTCCTTCCTTAAGTTTTACTTCCGAAGAGGTAATGACTGCAGATAAATATGCAACAGATATTTTGTGTTTATTTCAATACGCTCCTCTCGGAATAAAAGATGTAATGGAAAAAGGTGAAGCAAGCCAGTTAACTGTTCATTGGTTGGATAATCGCTCTTGCGATGAAGTGATTCGAATAGAAACTTTGGTAAATCTCACTAAAGATTGTGCATTGAATGGCATTAAAAATGAAGCTTCTTATCAGGAATTTGTATCAAATTATTTGCCCTAAAGACACTTTTTCATAGGCGTACATCGCTGCCCCAATGGTGCCTGCATTATTTCTAAATGTAGCAGGAGTAATCTTTGTTTCAATAGTCAGAAATTCTTCAAACAAGTCAATTTTTTTGCTTACTCCCCCTCCAAGGATTATTAAGTCGGGAGAGAACAATCTTTCCAAATGTTGGAGGTAAAGATTAAACCGTCCTCCCCATTCTACCCAATCCAACTCCTCATTTTTCCTGATAAAGTTTGAAGCGTAATGCTCTGCTATTTTTCCATTAATCTTGAAATGACCGAGTTCTGTGTTAGGAACCAATTTTCCATCGATAAAAATAGCTGAACCCAGTCCAGTTCCAATGGTTATCATCAGAACTGTTCCCTCAACATCTTTTCCTTGTCCAAATTTCATTTCTGCAATTCCTGCAGCATCCGCATCATTGAGCACATATACTTCACAGTTGGAAGCTTGTGCAAACAATTTTGAGGCATCTGTACCAAGCCAATCTTGATGAATATTGGCCGCGCTGTAAGCAACTCCTTTTTTAACAATTGCAGGAAAACCACAACCAATGACATCACCATTCCAGCCAATGAGCTGGATCAATTTTTTAAAAGCTTTAGCAACGATTTCCGGGATAGATGGTTGAGGAGTAGGTATTCTTATTCTTTCAGTAATCAATTGTCCCGTTGCTGTTTCAACTATGGCTCCCTTCATGCCACTTCCTCCAATGTCTATTCCAAGTATGTATTTTTCGTCCATGAAGCTTTTAATTCCTTTATTTAATTACCCTCATTTTCATTTTTACATCTTTTGTCGGTCTGTCTCCAGGTTGAGTTGGAGTTGCGGCTATTTTGTCAATGACCTCTAGTCCTTTAACTACCTTTCCAAAGACCGTATAGTCTCCATCCAAAAAAGGAGTTCCACCATAATTAGTATAGGCCTCTCTTTGATCTTTTTGATACCGAATACCTTTACGGCTTCCAATAGCTCCGAGGTCTTTTTCAGTAATTGGTCTTCCCTGAACAATATAAAATTGAGAACCAGATGAGCGCTTTTCAGGGTTTACCTGGTCTCCTTGCCTTGCTGCAGCTAAAGCCCCTTTTATGTGGACTAAAGAATCAACAAATTCTGCTGGAATGGTATATCCTGGTCCACCTGAACCCAATCTTTGATTCGGCTTTGCATTCTTGGATTGAGGATCTCCTCCCTGAATCATAAAGCCTTCTATAACTCTGTGAAATATCAGACCATCATAAAATCCTTCTTCAACCAGCTTTATGAAGTTGTCACGATGTTGTGGTGTTGAGTTGTATAAAAGAAGCGTCATATTACCAAAATCAGTCTCTACTTCAACCAAACAATCAATTGGAGCATCAATAACGATTCTTTTTTCAATCACCTTTTCTTTCTTTCCTTTTTTGGCTCTTAACTGAACCAGGTAATTCCCAGAAGATTTATATTCGTGTTCAGGGGATTCCGCATTTGAAAAATTACCATCACCAAAATCCCATTCAAAGGATTCTGCATTTTGAGATTTGTTATCAAACTTAATTTTGGCAGGTGCTTCTACTTTTTCACCAGAATGAGTGAAATCAGCTAATGGTTTATTACAAGTGCTAAAAAACAAAAGTGTTACTAGCGAATATGTTAGAATTTTCAATAGCTTCATCATGTTCTTGATTTATACAGCTCTTTTCTATTATTTAAATTATAAAATGGTCACTTTTGTCATGACTACATCCTCAAGTGGCCTATCTGACGCATCTTTGGGAACTGTGGCTATAACATCTACAACTTCCATACCTTCAACAACTTCTCCAAAAACCGTATATTCATTATCTAAAAATGCCGCACCTCCTTCTTCTTTATACAACCTTCTTTGCTCGTCATTATACTGAATGCCTTTTTGGTTTTGAAGATTATCCAATTCGGCATCTGACCACTTTTTACCATGAACAATATAAAATTGACATCCAGAGGAGGCTTTTTGTGGATTGTTATCTCTAGCTGCCGCTAGAGTTCCTCTAATATGCGGTGCTCCAATTTCAGCATCTACTCGATAGCCAGGTCCACCTGCTCCCAAACGTTGTCCTGGTTGGGCATTTTTTGAATCCGGATCTCCTCCCTGTATCATAAACTCATTAATAACTCTGTGAAATAACGTACCATCGTAGTAGCCCTCATTGGCAAGTTTGATGAAATTGTCCCGATGTTTTGGTGTTGAGTTATAAAGCATCAATTTAATGACTCCATGATTGGTTTCTATTTGTGCATATGTATAAGGGTCATTATCACATGAGATTCCAATTAATATAAAAAAGGATAAGATGAATATCAGATTTTTCATTATAGTGAAATATTTTAATTATTTATCGCTGGATTTTCCTTATTCAATTCCCTGAAATATTGAATTACTTTAGTTTTTAATAACTGTTCTTGTTCTTTTACACCTTTAAGCTTAAAAGGTTTTAAAGATTTCCAATGTGGCCATCCATCTGCATCTCGCCCCTCAAATTCATAGAATCCATCATAACTCAACAACCGGCAAACAGCAATGTGAATTAAGTCTTGCTTCTCCTCTTTGGTAAACACTCGTTTCCATCTGCCTAATTCCTGAACCCCTATCAAGAAAAGGATGCCATTGAGATTTGGTAAGGATTCTTTTTTCAGCAAATCCTTCACCTGGTGCCGTACCTGGAGCCATTCAAAATCAAATTCCCACGTTTCCATTTATATAGATGATTTTGTAGTAAAAACACATCTTCCAAGAAACTGATGTCAACTACACTTTGTAATTACCTACAGTTTTCCGGGGCGCAAATATAAAAAATAATGATAGGTCGTAAAGATTTGAAATTTGTAGATTTCCCATTATTGCTCTTGTATCATGGCAGGGATTGTCTGCGCTTTATAGGCCGGTGCAAGAGATGCTAAAAAGCCTATTGTGATAACTGTGACGGAAACATTAATAAAATCTACAAAACGAAGGCTGATTGGATAAGCCGTAACTACAAAACCATCTGGAATAGTAATGATGCCAAAAGTTGCTTGAATAATAAAGAAAATCGTGGCTAAAATGAATCCGATCCCCATCCCAAGAAGACAAAGCAATAATCCTTCATTGAGGAAAATACTCCTAACCATCTTATCTGTCGCCCCCATGGATTTCAAAATGGCAATGTCTTTTTTCTTTTCCAAAACTATCATCCAAAGTGCTCCTATCATATTAAAAGCAACCAATACGAGCATAAAGGCAAATAAGGCATAAAACATCCATTTTTCAACATTCATTAATTTCAAAAAGGCTTCGTCTTGCTGAAACCTGTCTTTCACTGAGAAATCCTCCCCAACTATTGATTGAATATCTGAAATGGTTCGCTCTTTATCAAAGTCCGGATTCAACTTGATTTCTAAAGCTCCAATTTGATTTTTATAGCCAAGCAAATCTTGAGTAAATTTTAGAGAAGCAAGGATGTATTTATAATCAAAATCTTGCTGAATTCGAAAAGTACCAACAGGATAGGCATATCTTTTTTTAAATTGCTGGTCCAGTCCTCTTGCTCTTCTCCGTTTGGCCATATATACTTTCATCAACTCAAATTGGTCCCCTACATTTACTGCCAATTTGTTTCGCATCCCTCCCCCCAAAACCAGGTAATTTTTTTCTCCTCTTTTCAAGCGATACTCTCCTTCAAAAATAGTAGAGTCTATTTTTGTCACTTTTGTAAAGTTATCATCCACTCCTTTCAATATCCCAAAATCCTGATTCTTCCGATATTCAAAAAAAGCAACTTCCTCTACTGTTTTTGAGAGGGCTTCCACACCTTTTAAAGCTTCAATACTTGCAATTTTGGCTGAGTCTATTTCAAAAGATTTCCCTTTCAAGGCCTCTACTTTAACATCGGGATTAAAATTGCCAAAAAGAGTAGTAATCAAATCTTCAAATCCATTAAAGACAGAAAGCACTAAGATCAAAGCCGCTGTACCTATTGCTATGCCAAAAACGGAAATTCCAGTAATGACATTGATTGCATTAGTGGACTTCTTTGCAAAAAGATACCGTCGTGCTATTCTTAAAGGTAAGTTCATGTTTTTTATTCAGGTGTACTTGTTTTTAAGTATTCACGTGTTTTACCAACTTAGAACGCAAGAACACTTTAAAAAATGCACACTTCCTATCAATATTCCAATGCATTATATACTGCTTCCTGAATTCTAGGTCGCAAATCCATCTTGCCCAATTTATTATTGTGCATAGTGGGAAAAGTACGATTGGAAAGAAAAATAAAAATTAGATTTTGATCTGGATCTGTCCAAACAGCAGTTCCCGTAAAGCCCAAATGCCCAAATGTGTTTTCAGATGCTTTTTGACTCATGTTTTGACTTTTCGTAGGATCCAGTTCTTTCATATCAAATCCAATTCCTCTCCTCGTACAATCTTTACATCTTTCTGTAAACAATCGAACTGTCTCAGGCTTTAAAAATTGTTCTCCGCCATAATAACCTTTATTCAACAACATTTGCATAATAATGGCTAGATCGTTGGCATTGGAAAACAGCCCGGCATGTCCAGCTACTCCCCCAAGCATTGCTGCTGCCATATCATGCACATATCCTTGTAGTACCTGACGACGATAGTATCGATCATATTCACTTGGCGTAATTCTGGCTTTTGAATATTTTTCTAGAGGATTGTAAGTAGTTGTTTGCAAACATAGAGGACCATAAAAACAATCATTTACAAATTCATTAACTGGCTTTTCAGATATTTCCTGAACAGTTTTACCCATTAGTATCATACCCAAATCACTATATCGATATTCCCTTCTCAATCTCAACTCTGATTCCTGAATTTTATACCAGATAGAATCTACATAATCCTTTTTCATATAAAGATTGTCTGCAACTTTGACTGAAAAATCATCATTTTTCTGTCTTCTGTAAAATTGAGACATTGGCCGTCTACGCTTTACCGTTTCTAAATAGAATGGAATCCAGGGTTTCAGCTTTGCTCTATGTGTAAACATATCTTTTATCAAAACATCCCCTTTGTTCGTAGTGTCTAACTCATTCAAATATTTATCCAATGGAGAATGAATGTCCAATTTCCCTTCATCACATAACTTCATGCAGGAAATCGTGGTTGCACAAACTTTTGTAACCGAGGCTAAATCGAAAATATCGTTTACCTGAGTTGCCTTTCTTTTTGTGTATGTATGGTGCCCAAAAGCCTTTTTATATACGACCTTGCCATCTTTAGCTATTAAAACGACACAACCCGGAGCTGCGCCACTGTCGATAACCATTTGTGCTAAGGTATCCACCATCAAAAGACTATCAGAAATCAATCCTACTTCTTCAGGGAGTCCATAGCCTAATCTAAAAAGGCTAGGAGTAGTAACTCCCTGTCCAAAAACACTTTTTTCTGAAGCGGTTATGGGCAATCTGCCCCTAATTCCGAATACACCGAACAAAGCCTGCGCGGCTAAGCTTTGTGCCATTTCATCCTCCTCGTAGGCATTTAAAACCCAATCGATTTCGTCAAAATTTTTCAGCGCATAGGGGTTTCCAAAAAAAGTCAAAACGACTTTGGTTTCTTGCCTTAATGCTTCAATAAAGGATTTTGAGCTCTCTGAAATACCAAATTTTCTGCTAGAATAGGCACTCAAATCATGAAGACTCACAATAACTACATCTTTATTTTTCAAACTTCGAATCAAAAGCTGACTCTTGGTATTCGAAATTTCCTTTCCAACATTGAAATGCTCTATTTTTTTGTATTTGCCTAATGTTTCCTGAAAAACGGTCGGAGATTTAGCACCAATTGCGATGGAGGCAATTTCTAAGTCTTTTATATCCCGAAAAGGAATCAAATCATTTTTATTTCTAACCAGGGTAAAGGCGTTTTCATACAATTTTCGCTTTAGGGCTTTCGCTTTAGGATGGTTCAGATCTTTACGTAGATTTTCCAAATCAATTGAATTAAAATTATTTAAGCCAAGGCGATATTTCCATCGAAGCACTTTTTTCACGCTTTCAAAAACCTGAGTGGAATCTAGTTTTCCTTCAGACATGAAGTTTTTTATGGTTTGAAATGCATTGCCCAAATCTCCTGGAAGTAGAAGAACATCATTCCCCGCAGCAAGCGCTTTTGCTTCTACCTCTCCCTGTTTGTGGTGTTTCGCGACTCCTTCCATTTCCAATGCATCCGTCATGATCAAACCCTCAAACCCCATTTCTTCTTTGAGTAATTCTGTAACAGCCTTTTTGGAAAGTGTCGTTGGAAAATTTGGTGTATCATCAATTTCAGGAACATGTAAGTGGGCTATCATCATACTACCAACACCCTGATCAATCAAAACCTGAAAAGGAAATAGTTCTATGCTATCCAATCTATTTTTACCATGTGGAATAATGGGTAAATCGTGGTGAGAGTCAACATCAGTATCTCCATGACCAGGGAAATGTTTTGCACAGGCAATGACGCCATTATCCTGCATTCCCTTCATATACATGTAGCTTTTAGCTGCCACATTGTATCGATCTTCACCAAATGACCGAGTATTGATGACCGGATTTTCTGAATTATTGTTGACATCAACTACAGGAGCAAAATTGATGTGCATGCCCAATCGACGACATTGTTTGGCAATTTCTTTTCCCATTTCATATATCAAACGATTATCCTGGATGGCTCCCAAAGTCAATTGCTGCGGAAAGCTAATTGCATATTTCTTCAGTCGCATTCCTAAGCCCCATTCGGCATCTACCGAAATAAATAATGGGACTCTTTTGGATAAAGCTTGATATTGATTGGTTAATTCGGCTTGTTTTTCTGGATTTCCCTGAAAAAAGGTAAGTCCTCCTACGTGAAATTCATCAATGGCTTTTTCAATTCCTTCAATATGATCTTTTCCCCTGTCTGAATGCGCTCTCAACCAAAACAATTGTCCTAACTTTTCATCAAAAGACATTTCGTTAAAGATGGAGTCTGCCCATTCAACTTCTCCCTTTACAGGGTTTGTCACAGGATTAGAATTATTTTTCTGAAAACCGGTTGCTAAAAGGAAAAACAACAGGATTGGCAAAATGTAAATTGCTTTCTTCACAGCCTCTTTTTTGGGTTTTTAAAATCACCTTCTTTGATTGCGATCTTGTTCAATGTTGGGATTGATTTGTTTTGCTTTATTGATAAATTCCGCAGCTTTCTCCGCATCTCCACCATGAAGGTAAGCAGTTCCTAAATTAAACAAAGCATCTGCATCATTTGGCTTTAAATCCACAGCTTTAGAAAAGAACTCAATTGCTTTTGGATTATTCCCACTTATTCCATGGGCTACACCCAATAATCGTGCAGTTTCGTATTCATCAGGGCGATACGCTAATGCCTTCGTTAAATATTCAATGGCTTTTAGCGTATTTCCTTGCTTTTCGCCATAAAACCGCCCTCCATCTCTATACGTAATGCCCAAATTATTTTTTGCTTCCTGATACTCAGGATCAAGGACAAGCGCTTGGTTGTAGTAAGTAATTGCTTCTTCGTATTTCTCCAAATAGTTATGTGCATTACCCAATAACAAAAAAGCATTTTTGAAACCTGGGTGAATTTTGACTGCTTCTTTTAAATGCCCAATCGCTTCATTGAGCATCGCAGCTTTTCTCGATTCGTTTTCAGGTTTTATGGATTGAGCAATAAGCTCACCACCAGCTGAATTGCGGCATTTTGCGCTGTTAGTAGAGATAGCCACATCGGTAGTGAATAATGTATAATTATCCTTCCAAACAAAATTTCGTGTAAATGATTTGGCAGAAAAAAGCAGAACTATCAGTGCCAATATTCCAAGCACTGAAGTAAGTTGCTTAAAATTTGAAATTTTACCCGAATTTCGTTCAGCAAACCGATACCCTAAAACACCAAGCAACAGACAGAACCCCACAGAAGGCATAAAAATGAAACGCTCACCCATATTCGTTCCAACAGAAAACACAATATTGGAAACGATAGAAAGTGTTATCAAAAAGAATAAAATAGCATATCCAATGGGATCTTTTTTTAGAGCCCTCATCAATCCATATATCCCCATACCAAAATATAGGAACATACTTAAAATAACTTGCCAATCACCAAAAGACATTAATTCAACTTGCCTTGGGTAATAATCATGAGTCAATGGGTGTGGAAGGAATAACAATTTTACATATGCTCCAAGTGTATAAAAAATAGTGGCCATTTTTTCGCCAAAAGAAAAATCAACGTATTGACCGCCAACGAGCTTTAGAAATGGGTTATTCATTAGCTCTCTTACCGGTTCTCCAACACCTACACCCAGAATTGAAAAACGAATGGTCAAAAACACAATTGTTGCTGCAATGAATGGAATCGTTTGGCTAACTATTTTTGCAGCTTTAGCTTTTGTAAAAACAAAGTAGGATAGTGGTACAATCGCTAAAAAAGTAATCGCATTTTCCTTTGCCAACAAGGCTAAAAAGAAAATCACACCAGCCAGCACATTCAATTTGAAATTCTTTTCATAATAAGCCCGGATGGAAAAATAAAGTGCCGCCAAACTTCCTAACAAAGTGACAATTTCATCCCTCCCCTTAATATTGGCAACGACTTCTGTATGGACTGGATGTGTTGCAAAAAGCAAAGCTGTAATTAGAGCAATCAGGATTGCTCTAGGATTCGCTTTTTTTGTATTTCCCTCAGGACTAAATAACTTCAATAGCAATAAATACAAGAATATACATGTAAGTCCATAATATAGAATATTCATGAAATGATTAATCATTGGGTTTTTCCCAAAAATTTCAATACCAAAGGCAAACATAATGGGTGTCAGCGGACGATATCGCCCACCAGCTACCAGGTTTGCCTTGCCTTCAACTTTGAAAAAGCCCCGAAAAGTATCATGTTTCAACAGTTCATCCACTCCTGAAATACCCTGCATAGTAAATTCATTATCGTATATTACTATGGCATCATCCAGAGTGTAATCGTGAGTGATTGTATTTCCGTAAATCAAAAAACAAAGCAAAAAAATGAAACCGCAGTGGAGTCGAATGTTACCAAACCAGGCAGGCTGATCAGATAAAAGGCTTGCTTTAAGCTTCTTAGTACTGTGAGACTTTCGGCCAGTATTTCTCCTCTTGGGCTTTGATTGCTTTGCCATAATTGGAATTTTATTGGAAACCCAAATTTTGTGAAAAATTTGGATCTGTCAAAACTTCTCAAAAATATACCTTAAATTAGCCAACTGCGTTGATAAAATGGATCGAATTTACCCGAGATGATAAAACAACTTGCCCAGTTGGTTTTTTTCCTCACGCCATTTTACCTCGCTGCTCAGACCTCCACTGAAGCGGCACAGGAAAATATTATTCCAAATCCCGGCTTTGAAGAATATTCTGGACCTCCGATTGGTTGGTTTTATAGAGGCGACCATTATACAACTGTCATGAAATATTGGTCAGCTGCATCCGTAGCTTCCCCCGATGTTTTTGGTCCTAAAGTCAGAGTACCCTCTCATTGGGCAGAAAAAGGATTTGGAGACCAAAAACCCAGAAATGGCGAATCTATGTCTGGGATTACTGTCTTCGGGTGCGATGAAGGAAAGCCACATTGCAGGGAATACATTCAGATTCAGATGAACGAGCCTCTAGTGGTTGGCCAGCGTTATTATGTGGAAATGTGGGTAAATCACTTGCCTCGTTCCTTACAAGTCAATAATCTGGGTTTTCATTTTTCACAAAAAAAAATTAGTGAAATAACTGATAAAGAATTGAATTTGGCTCCCCAGTTCAGCACAGAAAAAATTGTTGAAGTTGAGTCCGGTGAATGGGTTAGAATTGCCGGAAGGTTCATTGCCGATATAGAAGCAGAATTTTTAGTAATAGGAAATTTTTTCCCTGACAGCCTTACTGAAACCAAAGCCATTTGTGAGGACTATTTGAAATATGCCTATTACTATATTGATGATGTTTTGGTCAAAAAAGTCCCGCCAATTTTACCCATTCCCGTAAAAGAGGATGATTTGACCAAATTGGAATTAGAAGAAGGTATGCTCGTCACTTTACAGAATATTCACTTTGAATTTGACAAATGGAATTTACATCCTCGTTCTTTTATTGAGTTGAAAAAACTCCTCAAAATCATGAAAGACAACCCAGAAATGATCATCGAATTGCGAGGACATACAGATGATAAAGGAGATGATGAATACAATTTAAACCTTTCTGAAAAGCGCGCTCAGGCTGTTGTAGATTATCTCAAAAAAAATGGGATAGGAGAACATAGGACTCGTCATAGAGGGTTTGGAAGTAGTCAACCAATAGCCCCAAATGATACATCAGAAGGTCGACAGGAAAATCGTCGTGTAGAATTTTTGATTATCCAAAAGTCATAATCCGTCTTTCCTTATATTTGCCGCCAAAAAAATAATTCCACAATGGCTTTAACAGAATCAAACATGTTGCCCCTGGGTACTAAAGCACCTGACTTTAACTTACCCGATACTATTTCTGACAAAAAAATTAGCTTA
This sequence comes from Saprospiraceae bacterium, assembly GCA_041941305.1. Taxonomy (GTDB): domain Bacteria; phylum Bacteroidota; class Bacteroidia; order Chitinophagales; family Saprospiraceae; genus JANSWP01. Next base: position 236,390 of record JBGTQJ010000002.1, on the reverse strand, counting down.
AATGACATCGCCTCAGATCAAGCAACCGTCGTCATGTTCCTTTGTAACCATTGTCCTTATGTTATCCATGTCAATCCAGAAATTGTTAGCATTGTAAATGACTATAAAAAAAAGGGCGTTGGTTTTGTAGGCATTAGCTCCAACGACGTTGTAACCTACCCAGCTGATTCGCCAGAAAAAATGAAAAGCCATGCAGCAAATGTAGGTTACGATTTCCCATACTTATATGATGAAACTCAAGAAGTAGCAAAAGCATATGACGCAGCCTGTACCCCTGATTTTTATGTATTTAATAGCGAGATGAAACTTGCTTATCGCGGTCGCCTGGACAACTCCCGTCCTGGAAATGATGCACCATTAACCGGCTCAGATTTAAGAGCAGCTATAGATGCTGTTTTGTTGAAAACCCCTGTGGACGAAAGGCAGTATCCTAGTGCTGGATGCAATATTAAATGGAAGCGATAGCTCATTCAAAATTCTTTTTCAGATTCTGAAAAGTGTTTTTGCAGCAAAGGAACCTTTTCTTTCTTTTTTTCTTTAAAGCAATATCTTTGCAAAAAATTGAAAACATGGAAACGAAGCGACAGAAGCAGGTGGCAGAAGTCATCAAAAGAAGTTTTGGAACGCTATTGACACAAGAAGGTAGTTATTATTTTGGATCAGAAGCATTTGTGACCGTCACATCAGTCAAAATGTCCCCTGATTTGGGAATCGCCAAAATATATTTAAGTGTATTTAATATAGAGGACAAACAAAATGTCATCCTAGAATTAGAACAAAATTATCATCAGGTCAAACAATCTTTTTATGCTAAAATTCGCAAGCAATTACGCCGAATGCCTGAATTGCAATTTTACCTGGATGACACCCTCGACGAAATGTATCGCCTGAATAATCTTTTTAACAAATTACATGAAGATAATCAGATGGGTAATGGAGAAGAAGAAGTAGAAGGATCAGAAATTTGAGATAAAAATTTCATTTGCCTTTTGTCTTGAAATAGTAGCCACATTTCGCATCCCATACGTTAATTCCCATTCCTTAATTTTCGCAAATGAGAATAAATCTCTTATAACTGGGCTATCGTCATATGTTATTAGCCATTGGTGTTTACAGTTTCGCATTACATCTGCAAACCTTTTATGATCAAATGCTTTGTGCAAATGGCCATTTTTCCCATAAAGTGCAGATTGGGTGGCAGAAAAATAAGGAGGATCTAAAAAAATGAAAACATTTTCCCCGGAGGCTTCAACTACTTTTTGAAAATCATAATTTGTAATCTTTACACTATTCAATAAAGGCTTGATTCTGGAAAGTCTATCAATGCTGGACTCCGTAAATCTTTTTTGAAAAGCTTGTTCAGAATAGCCCCCACTTTCACTTGTTCCCGAAAATGTAATTCTATTCAAAATAAAAAAGGCAGCTGCTTTTTCCAATTCTGAAAAATCGTGTAACTCTTTTATTAAAAAGCGATGTAGTTTTTTGCCTTCTGAAAAGGCTTTCCTCCATTTCCAGATTTGTCCCAACAAGCCTTCCATATCCTGCTTTGCCATTTTCCAAAATTTGAAAACAGAAGGATACAAATCATTTATCCAAAACCTTCTTTCTGGAAAAATTTGCTGTGTATGAATAAAAACTGAACCGCCACCCAAAAAGGGTTCTCTAAACTCCTCAAAATCAGGGAATAGCGGTGCAATTTGTTTTTTTACAACTTTACTCTTTCCGCCTGGATATCGAAGTGGAGTTTTTATCAAAAGTTAATATTTATTCAACAATAAAATGAACTTTTCCCAATCCTTGTACACTTGCCTGAATAGATTGATTCGCTTCCAAATAAACAGCTGGAGTAGCTGCCCCCGCCATGATGCAATCTCCTTCTGAAATTATTTGACCATACTGATTTGCCAGTCGAGCTGCTGCCAATACAGACTCCCATGGATTACCCAATATTGCATTGGAGGATCCCTTTTGAACCTCACGTCCATTAATTTCCAAAATAATGTTTAAATCATTCAAAGGAGTATCTACACTGCTCCAGGATCCAATAACCAAGCCAGCTGAAGAACAATTGTCTGCGATTACATCTTCCAGGGAAAATTTGAAGTTTTGATAGCGAGAATCGATTATCTCCAATGCAGGGGCAATGGCTTCAATGTATTCGGTCACTTCATGCATATCCAGACTTCGGTCTATTTTTTTCTTAACCAAAAAACAAATTTCAGGTTCTACACGAGGATGAATGAAATTATTGAATGTCAGTGTTCCGCCGTTTTCTATAAGCATCGCATCGGTAAGTCTTCCCCAAATCATATCATGTACCCCCATTTGTTCCATCTTGGCTTTGCTGGTAAAGCCCATTTTTACGCCAATCAGTTTTTCACCACGGCTATACCTTCTCTCCAAAGAAGCTTTTTGGATGGCATAAGCATCCTCCAAATTAATGGCTTGCTGTAAACTGATTTGAGAGATGGCACTTGCGTTCAATGCTGCAGAATCAAGAATTTCGGCAATTTCGTTGATGTTCAAGTTTAATATTTTTTACTGAAAAGATGATATCAATTTTTTTATACTTCTGGGTAATGTTTCAAAAACATTCTGGATAAAAGTATAGAGATTCGTTAAGAGCGAATTAATATAAATACAGGTTTTTGCGGAAATAAATACTGGTAACGTTATTTGAGCCATTCGTCAAAATAAGTCGAATGGCTCTTTTTTTATTAATTCTTTAGTTCAGAATCTGTAGCTTGGCAAATTTCAACATGATCCTTTTTTGGGGATCACTAGGTACATCTTTAAAATGAATCGTCGCCATTCGCTTGTCTTTCGTACCATCTATGGCCAATACTTTTCCTTCTCCAAATCGCAGATGTAATACTTTCATGCCCGTTTGAATAGCATCACCAGGGCTTGGATTAAACGTACTGGGATCAATTTTCAACGTTGGTAGAACCGCTGTTCCTTTTTTCTTGAAATTCCCTGACACTCCTGATTTTGTAGAACCTCCTGCTCGTTTTCCAAAAACTGGTTGCCCTTCAAATTGCCCAAATGGCTTGTTGGAAAAACTGCCCAATGAAGAATTGGCATCCAGGTGTTTCACATCTATTTCTTCCAAAAATCGGCTTGGCTCGTTATATCGCTGCTTGCCATATCTAAACCGACTTTTTGAATAACTCAAGGTCAAATAACTTTCTGCTCTAGTAATAGCAACATAAAACAAACGTCGTTCCTCATCAAGTCCTTCAATACTATCTTTTGACATAAAGGAAGGAAATAAATCTTCCTCCATCCCTACTACAAAGACAGAAGGAAACTCCAGCCCTTTTGCGGCATGTACAGACATTAATGTCACAAAATCATTGCTGTTGATTTTTTCATCCTGATCAGTCAGCAAGGCAATATTTTGAATATATGCTGCCAACGATTTGTCTTCTGGATTTTCGAAACCATTCAATTCGGTATTCTCTACAAATTCCTTAATACCATCCAAAAGAGAGTTGATATTTTCCATGCGATTGATCCCTTCAATCGTTGTATCCTGTTTCATCAATGTCACTAAACCAGATTGCTTAGCTGCTAAAATGGCCACTTCATAGGCATTGTCGGTTTGTGCTTTTTTTTGCCAGGATCCAACCATTGATTTAAATCCTGCTATTGCATTGCGCGCTCTAGTACTGGCATCAACATGCCCCATCACTTGCCACATAGTCATACTCTTATCATCTGCCAATTTGCTTATTTTTTCAATCGTCGCTTTCCCGATTCCCCTTCGTGGTTGATTGATGACTCTTCGCAGTGCCTCTTCGTCATTTAAGTTTATCGCTAAACGCAAGTAGGCAATCAAATCCTTTACCTCTTTTCTTTGATAGAAAGACAATCCACCAAAAACACGATAGGGGATATTGTACCGTCGCAAATATTCTTCAAATACTCTGGATTGGGCATTGGTTCGATACAAAATTGCAAAGTCTCTATTCCCCAGGTGGTGGCGATTTTTTTGTTCTACGATGGTATCTGCAATGCGTTTTCCCTCTTCCGTATCAGACATCGCTTTGATGACTTTGATTCGATTTCCTTCTCCTTTGTCACTCCAAATGGTTTTTGGAATTTGGCGCTTGTTGTAAGTAATGACTTCATTAGCCGCCTTTACGATATGATCTGTAGAACGGTAGTTTTGTTCCAGTTTGAACGTTTGAATGCCATGCGGTTGGAAATCCTTTTCAAAATCCAGAATGTTTTGAATGGTGGCCCCACGAAATGCATAAATACTTTGAGCATCATCTCCTACTACACAAATATTTCTGGGACTATTTTGATAAGTCACCAGTTTTTTAACAATAGCATATTGCAAATGGTTGGTATCTTGAAACTCATCCACAAGCACATACTTGAATCGCTCTTGATACTTTTTACAAACGTCCTCGTGATTTTGCAATAATTCGTACAGTCGAAACAACAAATCATCAAAATCCATTGCTCCTGCCCGCTTACATCTCGCTACATATTTGGTATATATCTGATGAACATATGGTCGTTTTGCCATACGATCCTGGGTCATCAACTCTACATCATCAACATACAATTTCGGGGGAATCAAATTGCTTTTTGCAGAAGAAATTCTGGAGCGAATAGCATTAACATTGTATTGCTCCTTATTCAAGTTCATCTCTTTGATGATGTTGGTCAACAAGCTCTTGGTATCGTCTGTATCGTAAATCGTAAAATTGCTGGGATAGCCAATTTTTTCTGCTTCATATCTCAGAATTCTGGAAAAAATGGAGTGAAAAGTTCCTGCCCAAACCCTGTCTGCTCTCGACCCCACCACTTTTTCAATCCTTGCCTTCATCTCCCGCGCAGCTTTATTGGTAAATGTCAGCGCCAAAATTTCCCAGGGAGGCGTTCCTTTTTGAATAAGGTGAGCTATTCGGAAAGTGAGTACTCTGGTTTTACCTGAACCTGGTCCAGCAACTACTAAGACCGGTCCCTCCGTGTTGGTGACGGCCTGTTTTTGAACCTTATTGAGCTGATTGAGGTAGTCTTGTTTACTATTTTGTTGAGTAGAATCCATTCTAAAATCTAAATCTTTCTTACTGCTATTTAAAATCGCCTCGAAGTTAGTCCATTTTCTCCAATTCCTCCCAATATTCGATCGCTCTCCTTGTATGCGGAATACAAATGGAGCCCCCAACAATATTGGCAATGGAAAATACCTCAAAAACTTCATCTTTGGATACGCCCAATTCGTAGGCAGTACCTAAATGATACCGAATACAATCATCACAACGAAGCACCATAGACGCCACCAAACCCAATAATTCCTTCGTTTTTTTGTCCAATGCCCCATTCTGATAGGCATTCGTATCTAAATTGAAAAAGCGATTGAGCACTTTGTTTTTTTGAGCAAAAATTTTTTCGTTCATCTTTGCCCGATAGTCGTTGAACTCTTTTACAGCTGACATAATAATTGAATATTTAGAATTGAAGGATATTCCCTTCCAACGTATTTAATAATGTTTGGGATGAACTTGTAGTTATTCTTATTCGTATTTAACGATTTCTCGTAAAAGTAGGGAAATTTGCTACCTTCGAGGAACATCAAATTTTAATCATAATGAAGTCATTGATTTTCAAAATCTTAGGCATTTTGTTTTTTACAGGGCTTGTTTTTTGTGCATGTAAAGATGCTTCAAATGCCAATGAAGCCAACATGCTTGGCAAGCTTCGAGGAGATACTACATCTACACGTTTTGAAGAAGAAATAAAAAAATTTGAAGATTCCGATAAAGACCAATTCCCCCCCAAGGATGCCATTCTGTTTACTGGCAGTTCCAGTATTCGAATGTGGGAAACTCTGGAAAACGACATGAACCCCCTGCCTGTTATCAATAGGGGTTTTGGCGGTTCTACAATTCCAGAAGTTATTCAATATGCTGATCGAATTGTTTTCCCATATGAGCCTCAAATTATCGTTTTTTATTGTGGCGAGAACGACATTCATGAAAAAGCATTGCCTCAAATTGTTTTTCAGAATTTCAAAAAATTTGTTGGTATGGTGAATGAAAAGCTACCTAATACTCAAATAGTTTATCTATCCATGAAGCCTTCTTTAGATCGTTGGGACGAATGGCGTTCTTTTCAGGTAGGAAATGGCATGATCAAGCAATTTGCAAGTTCGCAGGAAAAGGTTCATTATTTGAATGTAGGCATGATGATGATGGAAAATGAAAAACCCGATTCCAATATTTTTATTGCAGATGGATTGCATTTGAATGAACACGGCTATGCTCGATGGACCAGCTTAATCAAACCCTTTTTAGAAAATTTATACCAAACTGAAAATCAATGATATGGAACAAAATTCTCCTCATGATAATCCTAAAACCAAATCTTCGTCTTTTCAAAAAATAAACTTCAGAAAGCTATTTTCTGAACCCTTACTTATTGTATTTAGTATTTTGCTTGCCCTATTTATCAATGAGTGGCGCACCAACTACAATTTGGAAAAAGAAAAAGAAAAAGAAAAAATTTTGGCAAGTATTGTCTTAGAATTGGAACAAAACCTGGAATCGCTAGATGCCGTTCAACCTTACCACAAAAAAATCAGCCAAGGCATCATGACCTTTCTTGGTTCTGACAGTCTGGAACTAAAAATTAAAGGAAAAACAGCAATAGAAACTTTTTATCAATTTATCCCTGAGGGAATTCAAGAGCCTAGGGTGCAAGCAACCGCCTGGAATACTGCCCAACTCAGCGAAGCCATTCGCCTCTTTGATAATGAAACAATTTATCAGATTGCCCAAACTTATGAACACCAGAACGAGGGAGTGGAAGAAGGTTGGAAAATGATCATCCAGGCCAGCATGGATTTAGAATTTTACAAAGAAGAATTTACCAAAGCTTTTCTAATGAGAATGGCGAACTCTTTTCAAAACCTGTCTCAAATAGAGGGCTTTTTGATGAGAAAAACAGAAAAAACTTTGAAGGTTTTGAAGAACGAATAATTGAATATTCCTGCTGATGACTAACGGCACCAGCAGGAATAGAGGAACTATTGAACCACTACTTTTTGACTAACAATAATTCCATCTTCAAAAAGAATTTTTAATAAATATATTCCTTGGGCACGATGATCCGGTAAGACAATTTCCTTAATAGAATCATCTCTGTATAAGATCTCCTTGCCCGTATAATCATACAGATAAACTTTCCACTCTTTCAAAGGATTGGCCGAAAAAGATATCCGGAAATTCCCCTTACTAGGGTTGGGAATCAACTCTACAGACACATTTTCTTTTTCGAAAAAACCAACTCCAAGAATGGGATCTACCACATAGGTCATGTTCGATTTTACTCCAAGGTTCACAGCTGACTCATCTGCCCGAATAGCTTTTAATTCTAAAATCTCCCATACCGTTGGTATTTTTCCATCCGGATTATTAATGACAACATCATCTCGAACATTAAGATATATTCGTCCAATTTTGCCGTAACCAGAAACATTTTGACCGTTCTGACGAGTCAAAGCGACTTCAACAACCCCATCCTCTTGATTAAATTTTACTATTTGAAGTAAATCCTCAGGGTTGCCCAGGAAACTATTCTCTTCTATTTCCCAATTTGAAAGAGGGACTTGAATATCTTCCAAAAGAGTTGGATCATATTTAATTTGAAATGCGATGCCATAAATAGATTCAATCGGTTCATTTACAGTCCCTAAAATAATATCTGTTTTATGCAAACGCTGGATGGCTGAACCGCTATTGGGAATTGTTTCCTTAACCTGTTCCAAAATAAAATCTGATTCTGCAAAAGGTGGTGGATCAATATTAAGGCCTGTAAAATCTGGATTGGTTTGTCCATCATTTACTTCAATTGCAAAAATATCTGAACTCGTCAACATACCGTCACCATTGGTGTCCGCATGTTTGTAGTTGATACCGTTGGCGAAGCTGAGCCCCCAGTTACCAGAAAATCGGGGAATCCAGCTATCTGAAGGAAACAACCTTTTCGGACCATCTGATAAATTGCCCAGTGCCACTCCTAAAGAGAGCAAATCGCAATACCTTGCAATCCCATCTGCATTTACGTCTCCAGGATAAACACAATCATCTGTACATATAACTTCTGGAGTACATGTAAAAAAGAAATCATTGTCATAAAAATCCTTAACTACTGGAATCGCGATATTTAGACCTTTTATATTTTCAAGGGAAGTAGCTCCTGGTTCTCTAAAATAGGTAAATGCTACCTCTAACTCAAATGATTCTAGGGAATTGAGGGAAGACGTCCCTGTAAGCATGAGAGGCCGAACATTGGTTTCTGGATCTCCGTTGGAAGTTTGAGACCAACCATCAACATCATTGGGATCGTCAGGAAATAGATAATCTACGAAATCTGTTGAGCCTAAATTATAGCCCATATTCCCAAATGTCAGAGGAGAACCATCTCTCCATTTTCCATTAAGGTAATTAATAAACTCTGTGGAAGTATTAGGATCCTGAATTCCAACAGGTCCCATGGTTGTGGAATAAAGGAATTTTGTTAGAGGTTGATTTAGGAAGGTAATAAATTGTACCGGAGGATTTTGCCCATAAGTATCCACATCACCTACACAGTTACTTCCAGGTTGTCCATCTATATTATCTGCATTATAAATGAAGGCAGTATTGGAAGCAGGATCACATCCTACATAATCATCAAATCCACAGCCTAAATTCGCATCCATCCATAATCCTGATTTAAAATCAGTTAATATTTCACCTGATTTATTGATTACTTTAAATTTGGCAAAAAGGGCATCATTGATAATCTCATTGTCAAGACAAGCAAATGAATAAACAGTGCATTGAATTTCCACTCCAAGAGCATCTCCCCCTGATTGTGTATGATTGTCCTGAACATCGTTATACACCCACCACAATATTTCTCCAGGAATCACATCTGTTAAGTCATTTGAAATAGTGGGATATTCTCCGTTAGTTGGTTCATAAATACCATTGTTATTTCTATCGAAAAAAGGTGCTAATTCTTGATTCGGAAGTGAAAACCCCATTTCATCTTCAAACAAGTTATTCCCCTTCCCTGGCCATCGTACAATTGATGTTGGGATAGGTTCGTCAATCTGCCCATTATCTTCAAAATCTTCAATTAATGATAGGATATCTGTTCGATTTGTTTTCCAAACAAAATCAAAATTTTCACAGCCGTTGTTTAATGGCATTCCAGTAAAATCATCGATAGGTCCAGACCAATAGTCAAATCTTTCTTGAGTCCTTCCAAATGTTTGGGCAGCAAGTCTGGGGTTTCCTTGATCGTCAGTGGCACTTAACCAAAGCGAAGAAGCAAAAAAAGTGCTGACTTCAGCATCCCCTGGAACATATGGAACATTAAATTTACCCTTACTACCATCCCAGAAGAAGTCTCCTGAACTGCTAAATCCAGCTTGGATGTGATTGGCTTGTATGGTTTCGAATGCAGAATTTCCACATTGACCATAAAAAAAAGAAGTGTTAAGCCCAATACCTAACACTAAAAGGAAGAGTCGTGTACGTGTTTTCATAACTTTAAAGTTTTAGTGAATAGTACTTCAAAGTTACTATTTTTTAATTTTTTATTCTGCATCATTAAGAAAAGGCAAAATATATAACACATTTTGCCTTTTCTACTAAAAAAAAGTAATTCACTTAAACTTCTACCACCCTGGCACAATATTCAATCCAAACACTCCTCCTTTCTTGGAGCCTTCATTTAGTGGGAAAGCATAATAAGGTTCCAGAATCATCGCTCCAAAAAGATTAATTCTCAAAGAAGCTCCTAAACTCACTAATGGATTGACGTTTGAATTCTGAAGTTCATCAAATGTATCCCAAGCCAATCCTGCATCTGCAAACAATGCGAGTTCAGAGAAGAAAAATTTGGATTTAAACGCACTCAATCTTTCTGGTCCTGTAAATGGCAACCTAACTTCAAAATTGGAAACCAAAATTTTAGAACCTTGCAATTGGTTGAACAAATTGCCATCCACAATATGGTTAAATTCATATCCTCTTACGAACCAGGGGTAACCTATGTAATTGGTGAACAAAGCAGTAGAATTGGCATCTTTCCCGTAGCGCCCGAAATGCATCCCTCGAAAAGCAAAACTCACTGGCTTGAGATATACGTATTTTCTGTAATCTGCTGTAATATTGTAAAAATTGAAATCCCCAAAAGCTCTTTCAACTTCAAACCGGTATCGATGTCCGGCAAGAGGAGAGGCGATTCCAAAATAGGAATTATCACCTACCAAGGCTAAATTGGCTTGAACCAGCTGCCCGGCAAATAAATTCAATCCAACATCATCGGGATCTACTTTTTCCCTCGTTCGTTCCAAAAAGATTCCTGTATTGGCTTCATAATAATAATCTGTCAACGTAATGCCATTTCCATAAGAGGCCAAAGATGCCCCACCTTCGATTCTCAAGGTTTTAGAAATAGGAAACTGCGCAAACAAACTCAATTGCTCCCTAAATGTTCGAATGGTCATGATTTGGTCGTGAATAGCTTGCACAGTTTCCCCATTACTTAACTGATATGTAGTTAGTTCCCTACCAAAGAAATCTCTCCTTAAAGGAATGTGAGACAATCCAATACCCCAACCTATTCTGCCTTTTTGATTGATGTAACTCACTCCACCACCAAAGTCCTGAATTTCGCCATTCAAAAAGATGCTCGTATACAATTGGTTTTGCCCAAGCATGTCTCCAAAAAGCAAATCAATTCCTCCAACAGCCCCTGTTTGGGTTCCAAATCTTTGACTTGTCCCAATACCTACTCCAGCTCCTCCCCCTACATAGTCAAGCTTGAACTTGGGCTTATAGTCAAGCTCCTTTGTATCTTTTTCTGCTAATTCCTTAAATTCCTGATTACTGCTTTTCAAATTAGCATCTACCAAATCACTAGCCTTTCTGTTTACCTTTGGCAATGTTGCTGCTGTTAAATCAACACTATCGGGGCTGACTTCTTGATTTAAAAAATCCTCTGGTTTTGCCCGGAAAATGGTGTAGCCATTTTTGTAATAATGGGTAAGCAATGTGCGATTGCGTTTTGCTTTTGTAGAAGTCGAAATAGCAGGGGCATATTGAGTAATACCACTTACCCCTGTTAGAAAGTTAGTTAATTGAAATACCTTTCCAGATGAAGTCTCGTACTTGTACATATTTCTGAATCCATCTCGATTGGATATAAAAACGATGTTATTTTCATTATCAAATATTGGATTCAGGTTGTCAGCAGAATAAAAAACATCCAACTGTTGTATCCTTTTTGATTCAACATCCAAAATAGCAAGATTGAATGTCCATTTTCCATTAGACATGCCTCTATCCAAACTCAACTGATCACTGGCAAACACAATTTGAGAACCATCTGCTGACCAGTTGGCATGCAATTCAGAAGCGGTATCGTCCGTCAATTGTTTTACTCTTTTATTGTGCAAAACAACCTGGTACAAATCGACTTGTCCATCCACCAGACCAGATATTACAATAGATTTTCCATCCGGAGACCAAGTTGGATTACTAAATGCCGGAACTCCATTGATTTCAAATTCTTCAAGCGTTTTACCAGTCAAGGCTTCTTTTATGACCAAAATATTCTGTCCTTTATCCACTGCTACAAAAGCAAACTTTTGGCTATTCGGAGACCAGGTTCCTGCAGATTCGATATAGTTGAAATCGTCCAGATGACCATCTTTTGTGGTACTCGCTACTTTTCTCAAAATCTCTCCTGTCCGCGCATCAGCTAAAAACAAATCAATGCTAAACAAACTCTTTTCAGAAAGGAAAATGACATAGCGCCCATTCGGGCTCAAAACCGGGGCGATATTCAAATTCCCTGCATTCTCTTTTGAAATCAGTTTTTGTCCCACGAATCGCTCTTTACTTCCATCCATGGTTTCACCAAAGTGCTTTTTGATAGTACTTTGCCAAAGTTTGGAAAAGTCTTTCATGTTCGTTTTCAATACCTCCTTGATGGCTTTTTCCAAACCATGTTTTGCGGTTCCGATAAACAAAGGCTCAATTATTTCATCTCCGTAAATTCCTGTAACAAAAGCCCAAAAGACTTGCCCCCAGCGGTAAGGGAAATATTTTGGGTTGTTCATTTTTTTGATTTCCGGTATATCTTCATTTAGGACGGCGTCTCGCATCCACATAGAGGTATGAGCATCTACCCTGCCAACAGACATATACTCAGCCAAGCCTTCCACCATCCAAAGTGGAATATTGGCCAGGTTTTGAATATTTGTAGAGTCTCCACGAATTATCATATTGTATTGGAAGGCATGAACCAACTCATGACCAAGCACGTGATGTGTTTGTTGGTTGGACATGGCAATCGGCATGATGACGCGATTCTTCAATCCTTCAGTTACCCCCCCAGTACCAATGCCAACATTTCCAGAAATAGCCCTGGTCTGCTGAAAATCTGCATGATTGTTATAAAATATAACCGGATTTTTCCCTTTGATAGTATCATTCAAAACCTCCTGATGATTGTGGTACCAGTGCTCACTGTGGCTAGCCAAATCATGCAAGCATTCTTGGTTTTTCAAATAGTGATATATCTCAAAATTAGGTGTTTGCAATACTTTAAAATCGAACTTTTCGTAGTTGGGTTTATTCCTTCCGAAATATTGAGCGCTCAGCTGATTAATAGCAAAAACACCTACCAGAAGAAAGGTCAAAGCAATATTGATTCTTCTCATGTCTGAACAAATTTTTGGTTAGCAATAGTTACTACCCATTTTGTGGGCAGGTTGAAAAAATGGAGCGAATAGAGAACCTTTTTTATTGAATATCGAAGACGAATAATTAACGCAAGTTGCGAACTATAATCATGAGCGCAGCTTTGTTGCGCGAACTTTGATTGTTCGCAACTTAAATTAATTAATAATGACAGAATAAATAATGAAGGAATGTGAACAGCGATTTAATTATTCATTATTTATTCTTCATTAATATAGTCACCTACTTAACTACCTAACCCCCAGTTGCAATTATGTTAAAGGGGTTAAAATTTCATTAAAATTATTTTGCAACACTTTGCGAGGACATTTTTACATTCGCCTTCTATTAATAACCCTCAAACAACTCGCTTGAAAACAACATCCGCCTCAAGCTTTCACAATTTAACCTAGCATGTCTATGAATTTCAATTCTTTCTGTCAGTTTATGTTATTGATTTTGATCACTCCCTCATTCCTTTTTTCTCAAAGTCAGACCTTTGAAACGCCATTTGAGAAAAACGCCAACTCAACAGCAACCTATCATGAAGCCATTGCTTATTACAAGAACCTGGCAGCTAATTTTAATCAGTTGGAGTTGAAAGAATGGGGTAGTACAGACGCAGGATTTCCATTACATACAGCTGTTCTTTCTTCAGATGGTGATTTTGATCCACGCTCACTAAAAGGAAAAAACAAACGCATATTTTTTATCAATAACGCGATTCATCCTGGCGAACCTTGTGGTGTAGATGCTACCATGCTTTTGTATAGAGATTTTTTACAAAAAACTGAAAATCAAAAACTTTTAGAAAAGGTAGTACTTGTAGCAATTCCTGTTTACAATATCGGAGGGGCATTGAATAGAAACAGTCACAGCCGGGCAAATCAAAACGGACCTGAGGCTTATGGTTTTCGAGGAAATGCAAAGAACTTGGATCTGAATCGCGATTTCATCAAATGTGATTCTAAAAATGCACAAACCTTTAATCAGATATTCAATTATTGGAAGCCAGATGTTTTTATTGACAATCACACCTCTAATGGCGCAGACTATCAATACACAATGACGTTCATTGCCACCCAAAAAGACAAATTAGATCCTCATCTTGGCAAATACCTGGCAGAAGAAATGGAACCAAGACTCTATCGAGGCATGGCTGCCAAAAACCAGGAAATGACTCCTTATGTCTACGCCCGGAATACTCCCGATGACGGGATTGCCGGTTTTCTGGACCTCCCCCGATACTCTTCCGGGTATACAAGCCTACATAATACCATCGGATTTATTTCAGAAGCACATATGCTGAAACCATATAAAAATAGAGTTTTGGGCACCTATACCTTGATGGAAACCATTATTGAAACGATGTTCGACGATTCAGAAAAAATTAGAGTTACCCGTGAAAAAGCCATTCAGAATACTCTTGATAAAGACTCTTTTGCTTTAAATTGGTCACTGGATTTTTCAAGAAAAGATTCCATTCTTTTTAAAGGTTATGAAGCGAAATATAAACCAAGCAGTATTTCTGGCTTGAACAGATTATACTACGACCAAAATGAGCCCTATGAAAAAATAATACCATTTTGGAATTCTTACAAATCTACTTTAAACATATCAAAACCAATTGCTTATGTTATTCCTCAAGCTTATTCTTCTGTAATTGACAGGTTAAAATGGAATGGCGTAGAAATTAAGCGATTGGCTGAAAATATGCTCATTGAATGTGGTTTTTATTATATCAAAGACTACAAGACTCGAGACGCCTATGAAGGGCATTATTTGCATAGCAATGTAGATGTGGAAACCAAAATCATGAATTGGCAATATTTTTCGGGAGATTATGTGGTTTTTGTGAATCAACCTACCAATCGTTACATCGTAGAAACCCTTGAACCTCAGGCTGCAGACTCCTATTTTGCCTGGAATTTCTTCGAAGGCATCTTGATGCAAAAGGAATATTTCTCTTCATATGTTTTTGAGGATTTGGCAGAAACTTACCTGGTAGAAAATCCAGAGCTAAAAGAAAAGTTGGATGCAAAAAAATCCGAAGATGAAAAATTTGCCAAGTCGGGGAGAGCACAATTGGATTTTGTTTATAAACATTCTCCTCATTATGAAAGAACACATAGGCTTTATCCGGTAGGAAGAATTATCAAAGAAGTCGATTTAAAATTGAAATAAAGACGAACGGTTTTTTGTTAGGTAGCCATTCCACAGACTTGCCAAGTTTGCGAAACTTGGCAAGTCTAAATCCTACCATTTTTTTTCTGATGACCTATTCTAGAAAATTCAGGACGATACATATTTTATAGATTAAAAATCATATCCATCAAAACCCACTTCTCTCCTGGCTTCGCCCAAGGCAATGCTTGTTGATATTTCCACATCAATTTTTCCCATTCCTGGACTTTTGGATTTGCTGTATCTGCATTTCCCCTAGCTTCAAAATCAAAATGATCAGCTACTTCCATAATCATAAAAAGTCGATTGCCGGTTCGATATATTTCCATTTGATAAATTCCTGAAGATCGAATACTCTCAAGAATTTCTGGCCAGACTGCTTCATGGTATTTTTCATACTCGGCAATCAATTGAGGATTATCTATTAAATCTAATGCAAGGCAATATCTTTTCATTTTGATAAACTCGTTTGATATTTTAGGAAAGAACCCAATCCCACAATAGCAAAACAAACAGCAAGGACAACAATGAATGGCTCAAAGCCGAATGCATACTTTATTGGAATCCATTTGTAAAAAAAGCCAATCAACAAAAGTTCGCCTAAGACGATAGAGGCTATGGCAAAATGATTATTCAAATATTTCCACCGCAAAGCTGCCAGCGCAACGGGAAACAAAACAGCTAAACCACTAAATGCCAATTTGCCCATATCAAAAATGGTATCAAATGGTTGCCAGGCAATGGCCAAACCAATAAAGGCAAAAATTATTACCCAAATACGACCAAGTTTGACCTGGGTTTTCAAATCGGGCTTTTTTTCTGAGAAGGCAAAGTGAAAATCGCGGGTTGTAATGGTACTTAATGCTAATAATTGAGAGTCGAGTGTAGACATAAAAGCGGCCAATGCTCCGGTCATAATCAATGCAGCAAACCAGTCGCTACTATGATTTACCAACATCATAGGCAAAATTTGATCGGCTGCTTTGCCTTCCAATCCAGGATAACTGATATGCCCAAAAATGCCAATGATGACTGGAAATATGGAAATAATCAAGGGAATGGTCGCATACAATAAAGCAGATTGTTTTAGATGTTTTAAATCTTTAGCGATGTAAAATCGCATGAATATTTGTGGAAACATTGGAATACAAAACACCCAGAAGATTAGCCAGCTAAACCATTTTTTAGGGGAATAAAATCCCCCGGTTCCTTCTCTGCTAAACAATTCTGGATTTTGTTCAAATACTTGCTGATTGGCCTTTACAAAACCACCCAAATCATTGCCAACGACCCAAACTGCAGCAAACATCAAAATCATCATCAGAACCCCTTGTTTCAAATCTGTTTTGGCTACGCTTTGCATCCCCCCTAAAAAGACATAAATAATTGTAAAAATGGTCAATAAAATAGCTCCCAAAAGATACGGAACTTGCCCTTCAGTGATATTTTCCAAAATATATCCGGCCCCAACAATTTGAAGAGCTAAATAAGGGAAAGTGAACAGAAGCATGATACCTGCAAACAACAATCGAAGCCCATTGCTTTGGGTTTTATCATAAATCAATTCAGCGGGCGTGATGTATCCCTTTTCTTTTCCCGCCTTCCAGATTTTGGTTCCTAAAAGAAAAAAAGAAATACAGGCCAAGGCAGTCCCAAAAGCCATCACTATGTAGTAAGAATAACCGGTTCGATATCCCTCTCCTGCAAAACCCAAAAAATAAAATGCACTGAAATTGGTGGCAAGAATGGTGAAAAATAAGGCAAGTGTTCCCAGGTTTCGATTTGCTAAAAAATAGCCCTCCGGCGTTCCCGTTGTTTTTTGGGAACCAATCAAACTTCCTATAAAAATGATGGCAATGTATGCGATTAATATGATGTAAATTATCATCCTTGTTTATTCATTAGTTTAATCTTTCCAGTACTTTTTCGAAAACATGAAAAAGACGATGATGAAGAGTACATGAATGCCCATAAACCAAAAAATCCAATTTGGAAGGCCTAATTTTCCAATACTTGGTTCCCAATTGATAAAGAGATAATCCTGGGTCAGCAGAAATATGATTGAAAAGGTAAATGCCCAAAGTAATCCATTTTTGAAATTTCTTTTTTGCATTAAATTCGAATTATCAATAGTAGCCCTACTCACGGATGGATAAAGAGTTCTCCACCTTTCCGGAAGGGCTTCTTTCCAAAATCTTTGTTTCTTAGTAGCCAGAAACTGGTCGCGTGGTTAATTGCATGATGAAATAGTTCGCGCCGCATCAGCTGCGCTCACAAGGGTTAAAGGGGGGAAACATGCCTGTTGCTGGACATGTTTCCCCCCCTTTAAAACCCCTCCGAGTCGCACCGATAGTTGCGGCGAGGTTCCACATTATACATTCTCTTACACAACCAGAATCTCAAACAAAAGAAATCATTTCAGCCAACAATCCAAAAAATGAAAATTCAAGGAAACATCATTGATATAGAAAATCGGGAATTATATTTTGGTGAAATCGAAATACGGGATGGTAAAATTGATTCCATTGCCAGAAAAGAAGGGACTAGTTCTGATTATATCCTGCCTGGCTTTACAGATGCTCATGTACACATCGAAAGTTCGATGCTTGTTCCTTCTGAGTTTGCCCGAATGGCAGTTGTGCATGGAACGGTTGCCACCGTTTCCGACCCACACGAAATTGCCAATGTATTGGGAATTGAAGGAGTGAATTACATGATTGAGAATGGAAACAAAGTTCCTTTCAAGTTTAATTTTGGCGCGCCATCATGTGTTCCTGCTACAAGTTTTGAAACCGCTGGAGCTGAAATTGAAGTTGAAGGAGTCCGAGAGCTTTTGGAGAATCCTCAAATAAAATACCTGGCAGAAATGATGAATTACCCTGGGGTGATCTTTGAAGATAAAATGGTTCTCGCCAAACTCCAGGTTGCTAAAGATTTGGGGAAACCTATTGATGGACATGCTCCTGGGGTTCGAGGTGAAGATGTCAAAAAATACATTGCTGCCGGTATCACTACTGACCATGAATGTTTCACCTATGAGGAAGCCCTGGAAAAATTAAATCTAGGAATGAAGATCCTCATTCGAGAAGGCAGCGCTGCCAAAAACTTTGAAGCATTGATTGATCTACTGCCTCAATTTCCAGAACGAATGATGTTTTGCTCAGATGACAAACATCCGGACGATTTGATAGAAGGTCATATCAATCAATTGGTGAGCCGAGCTTTGAAGAAAGGATGTGATTTATTTGATGTTTTGAAAGTGGCTTGTATCAATCCGGTAACGCATTATGGATTAGATGTTGGTTTACTAAAAAAGGGGGATCCTGCAGACTTCATCATTACAGAGGATATTCAGAGCTTTGGAATCAAAGCAACTTATATCAATGGAAAGCAAGTCAGTGATAATCAGAAATCTTTAATCCCTTCAATAAAAGCCCCCATCATCAACAATTTTCACGCGAGTCCTAAGAAGGTTGAAGACTTTTCAATTCAAGCCATAAGCAATAAAATACAGGTAATCAAAGCCATCAATGGAGAAATTGTTACAGAAAGTTTTGTAGCTGATGCAAAAATCGAAAATAGGTTTGCCATTTCGGATACCAAAAATGACATTTTAAAAATCGCTGTTATCAATCGCTACCAGGAGGCTCCCCTTTCTATTGCTTTCATTAATGGTTTTAATTTAAAAGAAGGGGCAATCGCTTCTTGTGTGGGACATGATTCTCACAATATTATTGCAGTGGGAACAGATGATATTTTTTTGTGCAACGCCGTGAATTTAATTATCAAAAACAAGGGAGGGGTTTCAGCAGTTTCCAGTGAAGAGTCAAAAATCTTACCGCTACCTGTCGCAGGTATCATGACCAATGCAGATGGTTATGAAATCGCTAAGCGTTATGCAGAAATCGACGCTTTTGTAAAACAGGAATTAGGTTCTACCCTGACTGCACCATTTATGACGCTTTCTTTTATGGCATTACTGGTAATTCCAAGTTTGAAACTTGGAGATAAGGGATTATTTGATGGCACTAAGTTTGAATTTACAGAGCTATTTATTTAGACCTACTTCCACTCCAAAGGAAACACTCCTGGATCAAACTCCCACAAATAAGGGAGCAGAAAGAAAGTAATCAAGGTCAACAAAAGAATTGAAATCAAATTCATCCAAATACCCGCTCGTACCATATCGGGGATTCTCAAATAGCCTGATCCAAATACAACTGCATTGGGGGGGGTAGCTACAGGAAGCATAAAGGCACAAGAAGCAGCAACAGTTGCTCCAACCATCAAAATGTAAGGATGAACATCAATTACCAAAGCCAATGGAGCCAATATGGGAAGTATCATGGCAGTGGTGGCCAAATTAGAAGTGATTTCTGTCAAGAAGTTCACTGCGGCAACCAAGACCAATAGCAGTACAAATAAAGAAACTCCATCAAGCAAGGTCATTTGGTTTCCGATCCATTCCGCCAAGCCACTCGCTTTAAAACCTTGAGCCAAAGCCAAACCACCACCAAAAAGTAAAAGAATACCCCAGGGCAATTTGACTGCCTCATCCCAGGTGATGATTTTTCTATTCTTTCCTTTGGAGGTTGGCAATAGGAATAAAACAATTCCTGCTATGATTGCGATGATGGTGTCATCCAGATTTGGAATAAATTTATTTAACAATAAAGAGCGGCTAATCCATGCAAATGCAGTAAGGGCGAAAACTGTCAGGACAGTTTTCTCTTCATAGGATATTTTTCCCAAAGCGTTCAATTGCTTTGAAATTTCAGCACGCCCTCCCGGAAAGGATTTTTGTTGAAACGAGAAGGCAACATTAGTCAAATATTTCCAGCAGATGAATAGTAAAAGAATAGAAATCGGCAAACCAAAAGCAATCCATTTGGAAAAGGTGATTTCTACATTGTACATTTCCTGAACTACTCCGGCTAAAACCAAATTTGGAGGGGTTCCAATCAAGGTCGAAAGTCCTCCAATTGAAGCGCTATAAGCTATTGCCAGCATCAATGCTTTTCCAAAAATCAGGTTTTCATCTTCTATCGTATTTGGATTGTCCTTTAGTTGTGCAATTATTGCCATTCCAATGGGTAGCATCATTACAGAGGTTGCCGTATTGGAAATCCACATAGACAAAAATGCGGTAGCAATCATAAAGCCCAAAATGATGCTTTTCACATTTGTCCCAATCAAATTGATAATGTTGAGTGCAATCCGTTTGTGCAAATTCCATCGTTCAATAGCTATTGCCAAAATAAACCCTCCGATGTATAAAAAAATATAGCGATGCCCAAAAGAAGCTGTCGTTTCAGATAAAGACAAACCGCCTGAAAGGGGGAATAAAATGATTGGCAATAGTGAAGTAACTGCAATCGGCAGCGCTTCTGTGATCCACCAAATTGCAACCCATAAAGTAGACGCCAGGATAGCATTTGCCTCTTTGGACAAACCTTCAGGATGAAAAAATAACAGTGTAAAAATAAAAGCGGTGGGACCGAGGAAAAGACCTATCTTTTTTGAATCTGCAATGATCGGAGATTTGAACATAAGTTGGTTTCGTTGATTCCGTGAAGGTAATCTTCCTGTGGGTTAATTCCCCAAAGCAGGATTGAATAATTTCAGGATAGCCCTATTCATTGCTCGATTCATTCATTCAATCCAAATTAATCTTTTAAATTAACAAAGGGGCTAAAAACAATTGATTTTCAGCCCCTTTTATAAGATTTAATTGCAAAATTTCTTAGCTCAATGCAACCTCCACATTTACTGAAACCGAATCTGGCAATTCGATGACTTCGCCACCATTTTTACCTTCTGCAAAATTCAATTGATCTGCCAATACTTCATTTTTGATATAATCTCCAAAATCCTCAACAGCCGAAACAATTGAATCGTGTTTTTCAAGGGAGACGACAATCCGATCAGTCACATTAAAGTCTTTTGCTTTTCTGATATTTTGAATTCGATTGACCAATTCTCTAGCCATTCCTTCAGCCATTAGACTATTGGACAAAGTTACATCCAAGGCAACAGTAAGTGCCCCGTCATTTGCCACCAGCAAGCCAGGAATATCCTCTGCACTAATTTCAAAATCCTCCAATGTTAAATCATAGGAAGTATCATTAACAGTTAAAAGGTATTGCCCAGAACTTTCTATTGTTGCAATGTCGTCTTGTGAAAGGCTATTGATGACTTGTACAGCCCCCTTCATATCTTTTCCAAGGCGTCGGCCAAGTGTTTTGAAATTAGGCTTGATTTTCTTTTTAATCACACCCGAGGCATCCATCAAATATTCTATTTCTTTCACATTTACTTCAGAAAGTACCAGATCTTTCACGCCATCTACTTGTGCGATAAACGATTCGTCGAGAATAGGCAACATTATCTTTTGAAGTGGCTGCCGTACCCGAATTTTTTCCTTTTTACGAAGTGAAAGAACCAGAGAAGAAATCCTTTGTGCATAATCCATTCTTTGTTCTAACTCCAAATCAATTTTATCTTCCTCCACTTTGGTTAAATACGTCAAATGAACAGAATCGTGTTTCAAAGGCGTATTGTTCGCTTTTGCTTTTTCGCGAATTGGGTCAGTCAAATTTTTATATAGCCAATCTGCAAAAAACGGTGCAACTGGCGACATCAATTGCGTAGCCACCATCATACACTCAAACAAGGTCTCATAAGCCATGCGTTTGTCTTCAGACATTTCGCCTTTCCAAAAACGGCGACGACAAAGGCGCACATACCAATTGGAAAGATTGTCCATCACAAAAGTCTCAACCAAACGGCAGGCTCGCGTCATTTCATAATCGTCCATAGCCGCTCGATATTCCTTAACTAAAGAATACAATTTGGATAGTATCCATCGGTCTATCTCAGGGCGTTTTGCAGGATTGGTCACATCCATTTCATTCATTACAAAACCATCTATATTGGCGTAGCCTGCAAAGAACTTATAGGTATTGAAA
Organism: Saprospiraceae bacterium; assembly: GCA_041941305.1. Taxonomy (GTDB): domain Bacteria; phylum Bacteroidota; class Bacteroidia; order Chitinophagales; family Saprospiraceae; genus JANSWP01. Next base: position 214,477 of record JBGTQJ010000002.1, on the reverse strand, counting down.
AGCGTCCCCAGGAATTTATTCCGAACTTCTAAAACGCCATCTAAATCAAACTTCAAATTATCCCAGGGGGGAGAATTTGAAATCATATACCATCTCGTAGCATCCGCACCGTATTTTTCTAAAGTGTCAAAAGGATCAACTGCATTGCCCCAACGTTTGGACATCTTGAGCCCATTTTTGTCCAATACCAAGCCATTGGAAACCACATTTTTAAAAGCAACGCTATCAAACACCATTGAGGCAATGGCATGCAAAGTATAAAACCAGCCACGCGTTTGGTCCACACCCTCTGCTATAAAATCTGCTGGGAAATTTCGTTTCCATTTTTCCTGGTTTTCAAAAGGATAGTGCCATTGAGCATAAGGCATAGAGCCTGAATCAAACCAAACATCTATCAGATCCAATTCGCGCTTCATTGGTTCACCATTTTCCGCAACCAAAATGACTTCATCAATGTATGGTCTGTGTAAATCTTTAGGAAGGGTTTGATCTTTACCCAAAGTTGCATTTGCTTTTTCTATTTCATCTCTCAATTGTTCTACAGAACTGATACAGATTTCATGCTCCCCATCTTCAGTTCGCCAAATTGGAAGTGGCACGCCCCAATATCGAGACCTGGATAAATTCCAATCCTGCAAGTTTTCGAGCCATTTGCCAAAACGACCTTCCCCTGTGCTCGCTGGCTTCCAATTGATAGTTTTGTTCAATTCGTACATGCGCTCCTTTACTTTTGAAGCTTTTACAAACCAACTATCGAGTGGGTAGTACAGTACTGGCTTATCTGTACGCCAACAGTGCGGATAATTATGCTCGTATTTCGCAACATTGAAAGCTTTGTTGTTTTGCTTCAAATACACTGCGATATCAATATCCACGTTTTCATAATTCGGATCGTCCTTATAATTTTTAACATAGCGATCGGAGAATGGACCAACTGTACTGAGAAATTTTCCCTGCTTGTCCACCAATGTCAAGGTACCCAGCCCCGAAGCCATTCCAGCAAGACGGTCATCCGCACCAAAAGAAGGTGCAGTATGTACAATTCCAGTACCATCTTCTGTAGTTACGAAATCTCCAAGAATAACTCGGAAAGCATCCGTCGCATCATTCAATGGTTCAATCTCATTTCCAAAAGGAAGCAACTGCTCGAATCGGATACCCTCTAATTGCCTGCCTTCAAACAATTCGGATTTTTCAAGAATCTCAGGCTTTTTAGGTCCCTTACCCTCATATCCCGATGGTACCATCCATTTGGAAACCAGATCGTCCGCAAGAACCACACTCACTGGTTTTTCAGTGTACGGATTGATGGTTTTTATTTTTACATATTTAATTTTTGGACCAGCTGTTAATCCGATATTAGAAGGGAGGGTCCAGGGTGTTGTGGTCCAGGCGAGAATACAAACATCTTCATTATCCCTTTCGAAAAGGAACTCAGATTTTTCATCTCTCACTACTTTAAATTGGGCAACAACAGTCGTATCCTTTACTTCTTTATACGCCCCAGGCATATTCAATTCATGTGTACTCAATCCCGTTCCTGCAGCAGGAGAATAGGGTTGGATGGTATAACCTTTATACAATAAATCTTTTTCGTACAATTGGTTCAACAACCACCAAACCGATTCGATATATTCATTTTCATAAGTGATGTAGGGATTGTCCAAATCTACCCAATAGCCCATTTTCAGGGTCAAATCATCCCATAAGTCTTTGTATTGCATGACCGTCTCCCGGCATTTCGCATTGTACTCATCTACGGTGATCTTATTGCCTATATCTTCTTTGGTGATACCCAATTCTTTTTCCACCGCCAACTCTATCGGCAATCCATGTGTATCCCAACCACCTTTACGTTCCACTCTTTTTCCTTTCAAAGTGTGGTAACGACAAACCAAATCTTTAATCGCCCGAGCCATTACGTGATGGATGCCGGGCTTCCCGTTCGCAGACGGTGGCCCTTCGTAAAAAACAAAGCTATTATCTGTTGGACGCTCCTCGACACTTGCCTCAAAGACTTTATTTTCTTCCCAGAATTTTAGTATTTCCTTATCTATTTCCGGTAGGTTCAGGTTTTTAAATTCTTTATACATATTTCAAAATTTATCAAAAGACTATTCAAAAAATCGCGCAAAAATACTCAAACAAAAAAGCTCTGGCAAATTTGCAATCTGCCAGAGCTTTTTGATTTTGATTCAGCAAAACTACCCTCACAGATTGCCAGGCAATCCAATAATAATTATGCTGATAATAATATTTCTAGAGAAATTCATTTTTTGATTTCAAAATTTGACTGCAAGTATAGGTTTTTTTCAATTCAAGGTCAAGCTTCTCTGACATGCAATTTGGATTTTATTGAATCAATAAACCCTTCAACTTTCTAAAGCTTTCCTGATTTTCATCCGAATGTACGGCCTCGATTATATCCCTCTTTTCACGATTCGTCAAATGAAAGGAAATGGAAGCAGCTCCATCTTTAAGTACTTTACCCGGGCGGTAAGTAAATCGAATGATTTCTGTATTTTGCTTGCCAAGAATATCGTAAATAAACCCTAAATTGGTATCGTGCTCAAAATCCTGTAGGGTCATAATTTTACCAGCAATGCCCAAAGGATTGAAAACAGATTCAAAGATGCCTTCATTCTCGCTCGATTTAATCAATTTTTTCCTGTCAAAAGCTCTGACAATTACAAAAACAACTCCGCTTGTATTTTCGCTAATCCAATCTTGAAAAACATGGATAAACCTGGTAGCAGTTTTTAAACCAAAATTATCGCGAAAGCCTGCATCCATTACCTCAATCCGGGGAGTGCATGGAAGAAATACATTGGGCAAAATATATGGATAGGTCGCATTCATCCTCAATATTGTTGTAAATTGAATATTGTTGGATTTTTGGGCATCAAATAATCTTCCAAAATCAATAGCATCAATTCCTACAGAATTTGGAACTTCAATACCGACCGGTGCAGCCATCATGTAGGAAACTCCCTGAGAACTAATAATCATTCTTCTTCCATCATTTACAACAGAAGGAGTTATAAAAGTAAGTGGAATGATGGCTTCTTTTTCAGGTTCTTTATAATCTGCTAATGTTTTATCAAGCCTGTAGGACGTATTTTCATTAAACTGCTTCTCAAAAATATACCCTCTGTCCTTTTTGTAATTAAATCCTCCCTTTTCAAAACTGACCCAAGGCATGAATAAGTCATTGGAAATAATGGTAAAAGCAATAGAGTTTAGCAAATCTTTGGAAATATCATCCACATAAGTAGAATCATAAATATTGAATGCTTCTTTGGTTTGATTTTCTAAATACAACTCTCTGAAATAGGATGTGCCCAGCATTCCACCAGAAGCGCCAGACATTAAAACCGTATGTTTCATAAATTCTCCATGTGTAATCTCATCGCCATATTGCAGAACCTTCATTGCCCAGGTTGCAGATTTAAGCCCTCCTCCACTTACACAGTAGAAAATCATTTTCGGCTTTTCTTCGCTTCTCGTTTCATTCTTGGATTTCCAATTATTTAATATTTGAGTCGTATTTGCTAAATCCTCTTCAACATTTTCAGGAGAACAAATCGCCTTTAAGTTCCCTAGTGAATAATCCGCTTTTTCAATGTTGTAATTCAGTCCATAAGCTTTGTTCTTATGGTGCAAAAAATCGTATCTGGTAATTTGATTTATCAATACAAAAAGTAAAAACAAAACAAGCATTCGCCACCGTTGAAACCAATAGGAAATCGCCCCAGTGATCGCAATTACAATAGAACTCAGTAGAAAAATACTTGCCCCGGCTGGAATTCTAAATGCTGGGCGATCTATCAAATACCCAAGAGCAACTAAAATGACCAGACTAAAAAGTTGTACCATCAGGGCATTGGTATGATTTTGTTTAAAAACCCGGAATAATAAACGAATATCATAATGCGCCACGCTACGTACCAATCGAGGTTTGAAGGAGTCGGTCAAATAGGTATCAACCCTCCATTGGTTTCTATTCGCTTTAATGGCTTCAAAATCTGGCAATCCTCTGCTTTTCCCTGGGCCTGTCATCAAATGAGGAGGTATGTGCTTTCTAGGATTTACATAACTCAAAATATCTTTATTCGTATAATTAAAATAGGCGGCTATCAACAATACTAAAGAAGCTATACCAAATAAAAAAGCAAGACTATTTTTAAGCGCTTCCAATCCAGTAAGTGACTCGTAATGAATTTCAAAATTCACCAAACAAATAAAAAACAGGACAATAAATGCAGCGGGTACCAGAAAATTATTGATACAAAATTTCGTGAATGGGCGAGCTAAAGAGGCGAGAAACGGAAAGAACTGAGCACTCAATAAATAGGTAGTCAAATTCCAGCTCATTAACATTGCGCCAAAGCCAAAGCCCAAAAAGAAAAAACTCCAGAAACCTACTTTACCTAAATATTCTGGTGAAAGAAACAAGTATTTTAAGCCAAAACTAAATGCGAGATCTCCAGCAATAAAAAGAGCCAAAACTATCCAAATTGCGAGCAAAATCAAATTGCTCCTAAGATGCAAAATCAGCAATTGAAAAGGAAATGAATAGAATATGTCTTTAAACCATTTTCTCATAGAATAGGAGGTAAGGAAACAAATTTAGCTTTTTTGGTATTAAGTACAATAGCCATTCCAAGCTGTTTGAAAATCAAAAAATATATATTTGCGGCAAATTTTGAAAATCAAAAACCAATTCTTTGATTTTCAGTTGATTATAAAACCAAACAAAAACTAAGTGGGGTTTATTCAAAGCATCATTAATTTTTTTTCTAAAAAGGAGGAACCAGATCCGATGAAATATTTAATTGCAGGTTTAGGAAATATGGGTGCCAAATACGATGGCACCAGACATAATATTGGTTTTGAGGTAGTGGATTTATTGGCAAAAGAATTTGAAGTGAGTTTTAAAGATGATTATTTGGGAGACATTGCAGAGTTTAAACATAAGGGCAGAACATTTGTATTGCTAAAGCCTTCAACCTTTATGAACCTCAGTGGGAAGTCTGTCAGATACTGGCTTCAAAAAAAGAAAATTCAAAAGCAAAACTTACTCGTTGTTTTAGATGATTTGAATTTGCCATTTGGCAAGCAACGGCTACGGGGAAAAGGAAAAGACGGCGGACACAATGGACTTAAGGATATCGATAGCATGACCGGTGGCAACAATTATGCACGCCTGAGAATTGGACTTGGAAATGATTACCACCAAGGACAGCAATCTAATTTTGTATTAGGCGAATGGACAAGTGAGGAGTTAGATGCCCTCCCTGAGGTTCTAAAATATGCTTGCGAAACGATAAAAAGTTTCGGTACAATAGGATTGCAGCATACCATGACCCAATTCAATAAAAAATAAGATCACCTCACTTTTCGTCCATGTTTAATAACCAGATCGACGTCCTGCAGTAAAGCAATGTAGCGCAAAACATCTCCTTTCACAGCAATAATATCTGCATATTTCCCTTCTTCGATGGTACCATAATCTTTTTGAACCCCCATACATACTGCCGGCCAATAAGTAGCTCCACGAATTGCCAACATTGGATCATAGCCCAACTCATTCACCCAAACATCCAATTCATGCCAGGTAGATTGGCTGTGAAATTTCATAGGAATACCACTGTCCGTTCCAATTAATAATACGACTCCAGCATTTTTTAGCTGCTCAAATTTCCGTGCAAGGGTAGGCTTTCGGTAAGGCGTAATTTGAAAATAGGGCAGGCGATTGGGATAACGAAAAGATTGTTTGATATCTTGAATGATTGAATCTGGAAGCCCCATGTGCCAGGAATCATTGTCCAATTCCTCTGGGTAATCTCTTTTGTAATCATAATTCCACAACCCTTCAATGGTAGGCGTCCAAAATAATTTTTTGCCTGTAGCAGTCCGCTCTTTTATCATTTCCAGGACATCAGCTGGATACTCCGGGGCTGTCGCATGACCAGTATGTTCAAAACAATCAACCCCTGCCAGTAACCCTCTTCTAATTTCTTCTGGACGATGAGAATGAGCCACAACAGTCAACCCATGTTTGTGAGCTTCCTCTACCACAGCATAGACTTCCTCCATCTGCATTTGATCCTGGTCAATCAATTTTATGCAATCTACTCCTGCTTCTACCAGTTTGCGCACTTTTGACCTTGCCTCATCTGCTCCTTCCACACCCCAACGGAATAGTTCAGTTCCGGGATATGGTTTGTGTTGAATGAAGGGTCCAGACATATACATGGTTGGTCCTTCTAATGCTCCACGGTTAATCGCATCTCGAACATAAATAGATTCCTCTAAAGGTGCTCCTAAATCCCTTGCACTAGTAATCCCAGCGTGGAGCAATTGTTTTGCCGAAGACGGCATAATAACATCTTTAAATAGGGGTGGGTATTTCCTATCCCAATGTCCATAATCTGCGTGCCCATTGATCATCAAGTGAACGTGCATATCCCATAATCCAGGTAAGACACTCATCCCTTCGGTAGAAATGACTTCTGCTCCCTCTGGCACCTTCAAATTACCCTGATGTCCTATGGCTTTGATCCTTTCTCCTTCAATGAGGATGACGCTATTCTGAATTGGTGTACCGCCATAACCATCGATGAGGGTTCCTCCAACGAGTGCTTTTAATTTAGAATCTTGTGAAAAGGAAAATGTGGAAATGAAAAGCAGTAAGATTAGAAGTTGGTTTTTCATACTTTAAATGAATCTATTTGTTATAAAAAAGGATCTGACAGATCTGATTTTTAAATATTAAAACCTTGGGTTCTAAATAATTTCATTCCCAAAGGGATGTATTCATCAAATTCCAAACATTGATATAAGTACCAATAATTTACTTCAACAAAAACTTATCGCAATATTCCACAATCATCTTTCTACACTTTTTGGGGTTATCCAAAATATCATAAAATTCATTTAAATACCTGATTGCCATTTTTTTTGAAGAAGCCGAAAGCAACGTTTCTCCATCTAAATACTCAAATATGGCGGCTTTCTTATTCTGAAAATGTTCGAAAGTTTTCTCGTAAGTTCCTTCCTCCCGGCACAATCCCATGTAACATCTTTGCCGTATATTTTCTATTGGAATCAGTTCATGTGGTGCTGCATAGGGCGCATTTACAAATCCAGAATTGTCAAAATCATATGCTACCGGAATGGGGAATTTATAACCTTCTTTGTAGATCAGTTTTAGATTATGCAAATTATATACAGACCAATCTGTATTTCCCATCATAAATTGAAATACACAAAATAAATCATATGCTTCTTTGACCACTCGCCTTGGACTTACAATTCTGGGTTCAATAATCTGAGCATCGAGTCGCTCCGCCATTTCTTTTTCAGGCTCAATAAAAAAACCAAGCGTGGTAAGTGGTTTCATTTTATTTTTAGAATCCTGAAAGTCAATTTTCACCAATTGGACTTTAAAGCTAAATTCTGTTAGGAGGTTATATATTTTATAAATATGATACTCCTTTGCCACCAAATCCTGAAAAGATTTCTGCGTTTTACAAAAACTTACCAATTTAAGACTTCGATAATTTTTCCAACCTCTTGCTGCAACTTCTTCTTTTGGAAATTTTACCTTCAGAGGAGGTATATAACATACTCGTTGTCGCAAATTACCGCGTGCCCTGACTTCTACTAGCCAATTTTCATCTGAGCCATTGTGGGTATAAGATAATTCTGCATCCTGGTATTCTTCTTCAGATTTAAACTTTATTAACTTTCTAAGATCCGTTTTAACCTTGATGTTTAAAACTTCTTCTGAATGAAAGGATTGAAAAACAGTTTGTGCAGCCTCTGGCTGAGCAATCAAACTATTTGAAATAGAATAAATCAGGCAAACAAGAATTAGAGTAGATAGTCTCATTTTTTTTACTTGATGTAGTCTCTATTCAGGAAGGATGATCATCTTTTGAATAGCTGAATAATGTTTGGAGTTATCCTGTAAGATCAAATGACAAAAAAATGTGCCACTCAGATTTTGTGCTGGTTTTTCCCATATTATTTCATAATCTCCTTTTGATTGAGTTTGATTAACCAAGGTGGAAACCCTTTGCCCTAAATTATTGAAGATAAGTACTTTGACTTTATATTGTTGATCCAGACGGTAGCGAATTTTGGTTTGGAAATAAAAAGGATTGGGTTCATTTTTAAAAAGTAGTGGAGCAGAAGTCTCAATTGCCTCATCAGCTGAAACGGGCTCACATTTTTGACCAAAATTAATACAATAAGAGCGCTCTGGCAAGGTACAGTCCAATACAAAAGGATTGGGTTTGCCATCCTGATACGCTGCAATATGAAAGGTCCGATTCCACTCTTCCTGATCAACTGGATCGAGCAAATGCCATTGACAAAATGTTATTCTTTGATTTTCAAAAAAGGTTGCATCTGCCATATCTGCTTGCTCCTTGTACATCGTATAAAAATAGAACATGGATCTCGCCACATTACCCTTGTGTGCCTCCGGTACTTCAAAAAAAGCATCCGTCCTTTCACTATACAAATCAATATCCTGAGTGGGAATGGTACTTTGAGACTGATTCAGATAATACCAGGTTTCCACTTGAGAATCTTCAATTTCCCCAAAAGGCAAATTGGCTCTTGCTTGATTTACATCTGCACGAGTGGCGTATAAATTATGCATATCTCCCTCTGCCAAACCAGTTGCTCCAAGGCTTTTGGGAAAAGTGTGTTCTGTATTGATAGCGTTTGGTCCTCCTCCCATGAAGGCAGCCTGAGTCGGATCATCAGTGGGATCAAGCCAGATTTTAAACCCGGAATAAACACAGGTTAAAGAATCATTTGGACTATCAATGTTTCCAAAAAGTGTATCGCGAGACATCGCCTGAGTGAGGTCGAGATTTGGTTTATAACTTATCACCAAGCTTTCTAATAGTTCTTCTTCGGTAAGGCTCGAAAAAACAGGTTGATGAAGTTGACTGTATACTTCATTAAAAATTCCACAAAACATTATTGATATTACTATCCTCAAGAGCATAATTTGATTTTTGAAGCGCCCTATTTGTTCCTATTTTTCTTTATGGTAAATCAGGTTGCCCAGGCACGGCCGACATCCACTAAAGGCACGCATCCTTCATAATTCCCTGGAACTGGGTCATACTGTAAAACTTCGGTAGCACCTACTTCTGAAGTAAAATAGCCAAGCAGGGTGAGTTCTTTGACCATAGTAAAAAAAGGCTGATCATCAACTCCATTTTTATTCGTATCAAAAGCAACCCGATCAAACTTCGTCAAAATAGCATCTTGTTCTTCAGGATTCAATTGAACAAAAGGTTTTCCATGTGCAGACTGGGCATCTGATTCTACTTTTGCCAAACCTTCCAAAAACCTTTTTTGATCCTTACCTTCATAATAGTCTTTCAACATCAAATCAATAAATTCCGGAACGCCCACATCTTTTGCCCCTGGTGTTTCAGTAGCAGGTATGATTCGTTCTGCAATAAGGGAAACCATTTTTCCTTGTTCCAATGTCAAAAATTGAGGTTCCCAATTTATTCCTTTGCTCACAGGTTGGCATCCATTTAAAACCCCCACCATTGCAGCAGCCGAAATGGTCCCACCCATTAAAAATGCCGTTCTCTTTATTGCATCTCTTCTATTCATATCTTATAAATTTCTTTTATTTAATTCTTTGACAGCATGGTCACAAGCTCTTGCGGTCAAGGCCATATAGGTCAATGAAGGGTTTTGGCAAGCAGAAGAAGTCATGCATGCTCCATCAGTAACAAAAACATTTGGTGCATCCCAGACTTGGTTCCATTTGTTCAAAACAGATGTTTTTGGATCACGTCCCATTCTCGCTGTACCCATTTCATGTATGCCATGGCCAGGAACAAAGGTTCCATCAAAGGGCTTGATATTTTTATAGCCTGCTGCCTCTAACATTTCAACTGCCTGGGCTTTCATATCTTTTCGCATCGCAATTTCATTCTCTTTGTATTCACAATCAATCTTTAATGTCGGCTGTCCCCATTTATCCAACTTATCGTGATTGAGTTCAACCTTGTTATCGTGATAAGGTAGATGTTCACCAAAAGCAGTCATTCCCATAACCCATTTCCCGGGTGATAGCAAATTTTCTTTTAGAGAGGCTCCAAAGCCCAATTCCGCAACTGCTGCTTTCCAATCACCTCTTCTTCCTCCTCCCTGATAACCATAACCTCGCAGGAAATCCTTTTGTGCCGTCTTTTTATCTCCCAAATTTCTAAATCGAGGAATATAGATGCCATTTGGTCTTCTGCCTTTGAAATATTGATCGTGAAACATATCTGTTGGTGCTTCAGCCCCAATTCGAAAGTGGTGATCCATTAAATTATGCCCCAACTCACCAGAAGAGCTTCCGAGACCATTTGGAAAAACATCTGTAGCAGAATTCATCAAGATAAAAGTGGAGCCGAGAGCTGAAGCATTACAGAAAATGATTTTAGCATAAAATTCCTGAGTTTCATTGGTTTTTGCATCAATTATTCTTACACCAGTTGCCCGCCTTTTATCCTTATCGTATATGATAGCATTGACTATCGAATGCGGGCGAAGCGTCATATTGCCTGTCTTTTCTGCCCTTGGCAAAGTCGCCGCATTGCTACTAAAATAACCCCCATATGGACATCCCCTGCGACATAAATTTCTGAATTGGCATTTTCCTCTACCGTTGTGTGGCTGGGTTAAATTGGCAGATCTTCCAATAGTCATAATTCGATCTGAATAATTCTCCCTGATCTTTTCTTTAAGGTGCTTCTCCACACAATTCATTTCCATTGGTGGTAAAAACTGCCCATCTGGCAATTGATGCAGTCCTTCATTTTGACCACTAATTCCTGCAAATTTTTCTACATAATCATACCAGGTGGCGAGATCTTTATATCGAATTGGCCAATCCACTCCAAAACCATCCTTTGCATTAGCTTCAAAGTCCAAATCTCCCAAACGATAACTTTGACGTCCCCAGATCAATGAACGTCCACCCACCTGATATCCCCTGATCCAATCAAATCTTTTGACTTCGGTGTATGGACTTTCTTCGTCATTAACAAAAAAATGCTTGGTGGACTGTGTGACGGCATAACCTGTGCGGCTTTGAATTTGATAAGTAGTTTCCTTTTCTTCACGAGTAAGTTTGTCCCCATATTTTAAATCCCAGGGATTCATATTCATGGTGGGATAATCTTTAATATGTTCTACATTTCTTCCCCTTTCTAAAACAATTGTTGTAAGTCCTTTTTCAGACAATTCTTTAGCCGCCCAGCCACCACTGATACCAGATCCGATTACAATAGCATCATAGGTTTGAGCTTGCTTACCCTTTAAATTTAAATTGCTCATTTAATGTTGAATAAGTTTTCCTAAAAGAGGTTTATATGTTTAATGGGATAAAAAAGTGATTATTTAATTAGCCAGATAACAAACCGCGATGCTGTCAGACCTCCATAAAGATAATTTTCATTTTTTCACTCCGTCAAAGTATAATTGGTTAGCGGGTAAATTTAGGATTTTAAAGATAAAAAGTGAAAAGCGTTTATTTTTCGAAGTCTCGAATCAAAATTTCAGGGTTTTTTCGAAATGCTTTTTCCTTATCTTCGGAATATCCAAATGTCGCATGAGGCAACAATCGGTTTAAAAAACGAGAAACAACCTTCATTTCTTTGTTAGGTAAAGAAATTGATATTTCATCTCCATCAATCATCTTAAAATACATCAAGCCAGTTTGGGAAAATTGAAGTCCAAAGGGCATTCGATTAGTGATTACGGAATAGACCCAAACAATTTTTTCTGGTTTCTTTATTAATAGCTTTATCAATTCACTTTCCTCTACATTTTGAATTTTCAGAGCTCTCCATGTGTATTTGACACCAAAATAAATCAGTACCCAGCTTAAAACAAGTAGTAATATACTTTTGGAATAACCAAAAGTAAACGCTACACTTCCTGCAATGAGCACCAATACAGCACCAATTGTTTCCAGTCTCAAATCTTTCAGAATTGCCGCACAAATCATTTGCATCGCCGGATGATTATGATATGGAAGTTCTTGATTCATTCAAATATATAAACAAATTTGTTGTAAAAAGATAATTTATAAACAATTTGTTGTAAAAATCATTTTTCATTTTTACCTTTGTGTAAAGTTAGTGGTAAGTGTGGAAAAAAATGATTTAACACCACTTCTAAAACCATTATCTTGCCGCTTTGTTAGCAAAATTTGATAAAAAACCCAAATAAGGAATATGGCCAACGGACAGATTAATTATACCGAAGACAATATTCGCTCACTCGATTGGAAAGAGCACATCCGAATGCGCCCAGGTATGTACATTGGAAAGTTGGGGGATGGATCAGCTGCAGATGATGGAATTTACGTTTTGCTCAAAGAAGTTTTTGACAATTCTATTGATGAATTTGTGATGGGATTTGGGAAACAAATTGAAGTGAAAATTGAAGATGGAGCTGTCCAAATCCGTGACTTTGGTCGAGGAATTCCTTTGGGAAAAGTAGTTGATTGTGTATCAAAAATTAATACTGGTGGGAAATACGATTCCAAAGCCTTTAAAAAATCTGTTGGCTTGAATGGGGTAGGAACCAAAGCAGTTAATGCACTTTCCGATTACTTCAAAGTTCAAGCAATTCGGGAAGGAAAAACCAAGGTGGCGGAATTTGAAAGAGGAGAAATCATTAAAGAACATAGAATAGCAAAAACTAAAGAGGATAACGGAACTATTGTCTTTTTCAAACCCGATAATTCTGTTTTCAAAAACTACCGTTTTCGACCAGAGTATGTAGAAAATCAACTTTGGAATTATGCTTATCTAAATGCAGGCTTACGAATTCATTTTAACAATAAAGTCCTTTATTCAAAAAATGGCTTATTTGATTTGCTGTCTAAAAAGACCAATCCTGAGTTGTTGCGCTATCCAGTGATCCATATGACTGGAGAAGATATTGAAATTGCAATGACTCATGGTGGTCAATACGGAGAGCAATATTATTCTTTTGTCAATGGTCAAAACACTACTCAGGGAGGAACCCATTTGAATGCTTTCAAAGAGGCAGTTGTGAATACCATTCGTGGCTTTTTCAACAAAAGTTATGATGCAAAAGATGTACGTGCTTCTATTATTGCAGCTATTAGTGTTCGAGTTGAAGAACCCGTTTTTGAATCTCAAACCAAAACAAAATTGGGTTCTGACAAAGTTGGTCCTGATGGTCCTACCATGCGGTCTTTCATAAATGATTTTGTTAAACGCGAGTTAGACAATTTCTTACATAGAAATCCTGAAGTTGCCAAATCGATTGAAAAGCGAATTAAGCAATCGGAAAGGGAAAGGAAAGAAATTGCCGCAATCAAAAAAGAAGCAAATCAGAAGAATCGAAAAGCCAATGTCCACAACAAAAAATTGCGGGACTGTAGAGTACATTTAACTGATTCTAATAGAAAATCTCCTGAGGAAATCCGTTTGAAAACCACCATATTTATTACCGAAGGAGATTCTGCAAGTGGTTCGATAACCAAAGCACGAGATGTTCAAACACAGGCAGTATTTAGCCTTCGTGGAAAACCCAAGAATTGCTTTGGACTTACCCGGAAGGAAATATATCAAAATGAGGAATTACATCTCTTACAACATGCTTTAAACGTCGAGGATGGTATTGATGATTTAAGATTCAATCAAGTAGTTATTGCTACTGATGCAGATGTAGATGGCATGCACATTCGATTGTTGTTGTTAACTTTCTTTCTTCAATACTTTCCTGATTTGGTACGGAATGGTCATCTGTTTATTTTGGATACCCCTCTCTTTAGAGTAAGGGATAAAAAACAAACTTTTTACTGCTATAGCGAGTCTGAAAAACAAGCAGCCATAAAAAAATTGAGAGGCAAAGCTGAAATTACTCGTTTTAAGGGTTTGGGTGAGATTTCTCCCTCTGAGTTTGGTGACTTTATTGGAGAAAACATTCGATTAGAGCCGGTCATCCTTCATGAAGATACAGATTTGGAAAAAGTATTGAGTTATTATATGGGAAAAAATACACCACAACGTCAAACCTTCATTATTGAAAACCTGAGAGTGGAAAAAGATGAAATGGAAGATGGAACAGAGAAAACTGAAATGGAATCCAACGTGGAATCAGAAGAGCTGGAATTAGTTGAAAGTTGATTTATATGGCAGGAAGCAGATTTTAAGATTCAATTTTCACTTTCTTGATAAATCTTACTGAATAAACACCATAATAATTAAGGTCATAAAGCCATTTTTCAGGTGTCAAACACCAAACGACCATTAGCAATAAGTACATATTTTGCACTTAACCTTGGTCTTGAACTTTTAAAAGCGCACACCGAAAAGTAAAGAATTGTTTATCCATGACCTTTATACCCTACCTTACACACTGACTTTTTGTCGGATAATTCTTTCTTGCCAAAGCTTATTTTTGCCTAACTTTAGGCGTTTTTGCCAATTCCTTACAATTACCAGCAATGGCACAAAACTTGACGAATCTCAACAGATTTAAAATATGCTGATTTTCTGTCAAACTGACACTTTAAATCAGGCTCTTTTTGAATCTTCAAAAGATTTTTGGAAAACGTGCTTTTTTGAAGATTTTTCGAAATTTGAAAAGCCCTTTTATATACAGTATGCGAATTTTTGAAGAGATATTTTCCCATCACGGATTTGATGAAGAAACGGATTTCATGCCTTTGATCTCGATTGATGAAGAGGATGAACGCAACATTCAAGAAACCTACCCGGATATCGTTCCCATTTTGGCTTTAAAAAACACTGTACTCTTTCCTGGTATTGTCATTCCAATTACTGTTGGTCGTGACAAATCCATTAAAGCCATTCAGCAAGCTTATAATGATAACCGAATTATTGGAGTGCTTTCTCAACAAGATACCAAGATAGAAAGTCCAACTGCCGATGATTTGTTTAAAATTGGAACAATCGCAAGAATTATTAAGCTAATTCGGATGCCAGATGGAACAACTACTGCAATTCTGCAAGGTAGAAAGCGGTTCCATTTAAAAGAGATGTTGAGTGAGTACCCATTCATGCAAGGCTATATTGAGGAATTAATTTATCAAGACGCCGAAAACCAGCTTGAATTTGAAGCTCTGATAGCTTCAATAATGGATAAAGCCAAACAAATCATTCAGTTGTCTCCTCACATTCCTACAGAGGCAATTGTAATGCTTAGAAATATTACCAACCCAAGTTTTTTGCTCAATTTCATCGCTTCTAATTTGGGTAACAAAGTTTCCATCAAACAAACCATTCTGGAAATGAACAATCTTCGCGACAAAGCCGAAGCGATTGTTCAACATATGGATGGAGAATTGCAATTATTGGAATTAAAAGACCAAATAGAAAATAAGGTCAGAACGGATATAGAAAAGCAACAACGGGATTATTTCCTTAATCAACAGCTCAAAACCATCCAGGAGGAATTGGGTAACAATCCCCAGGAAGAGGATATCCGAAACCTCAAGCTACGAGCAAAAAAGAAAGATTGGCCCAAAGAGGTGGAAGATACTTTCAATAAGGAATTGGCAAAATTGCGCAGAATGAATCCTCAGGTCGCTGAATTTTCGGTTCAATTGACTTACCTGGAGTTGTTGTTGGATCTTCCCTGGAATGAATTTACAAAAGACAATTTTGATTTACCAAAGGTCAAAAAAGTACTCGATAAAGATCATCACGGACTTGAAAAAGTGAAAGAACGAATCTTAGAGCATTTAGCTGTGTTGAAATTGAAGGGTGATATGAAAGCCCCAATCTTGTGTTTGGTTGGCCCTCCGGGTGTAGGAAAAACTTCTTTGGGCAAATCTATTGCTCGTGCGCTCAAACGAAAATTTGTGCGCATGTCTTTGGGCGGCCTTCATGACGAATCTGAAATTCGCGGTCATCGGAAAACATACATTGGTGCGATGCCCGGTCGGATCATTCAATCTTTGAAAAAAGCCAAGTCATCCAACCCTGTTTTTATCTTGGATGAAATAGATAAAGTTGGAAAAGATTTTCGGGGAGATCCTTCCTCCGCTCTTTTGGAAGTCCTCGATCCAGAGCAGAATACGACTTTTTATGACAATTACCTTGAAATGGAATACGACTTGTCAAAAGTCCTATTTATTGCCACTGCAAATGGCCTGAATAGAATCCAACCTGCGCTTTTGGATAGAATGGAAATCATCCATGTGAGCGGTTATTCTACTGAAGAAAAGGTTGAAATTGCAAAAAAACATTTGGTGCCTAAACAGAGAGAAGAACATGGATTAAAAGCAAAAGATGTTCGTTTGAATCAAAAAACATTGACGGCTATTATTCAATCTTATACTCGAGAATCGGGTGTTCGTTCTTTAGATCGGCACATCGCAGGAGTGATGCGTAACACAGCCAAAAAAGTGGCCATGGAAGAGCAATACAATGTTTCTATCAAACCCGAAGAATTGAGAGATATTCTCGGACCTACTCGTTTTTCTGCGGATTTATATAAAGAAAAACAACCTCCCGGAGTAGCAGTGGGATTGGCCTGGACCCGAACAGGAGGAGACATTCTTTTTATTGAAGCTAGCTTAAACAGTGGAAAAGGAAGCATGACATTGACTGGAAACCTGGGCAATGTGATGAAAGAATCAGCCACTACTGCATTGAGCTATATCAAAGCAAACAGCAAGGTTTTGGGCATTGATTCCACACTCTTTAATGAAAAAGACATTCATATACATGTTCCGGAAGGTGCAATTCCCAAAGATGGTCCCTCTGCAGGAATTACCATGCTAAGTGCCTTAACATCCGTGTTTAGCAAAAAGCCGATTAAATCTCATGTCGCGATGACCGGGGAAATCACATTAAGGGGAAAAGTTTTGCCGGTAGGTGGAATCAAAGAGAAAATCTTAGCTGCCAAAAGAGCTGGTATCAAAGAAGTTATTTTATCAAAGGAGAATGAAAAGCATGTAGAGGAAATTAACCCAAGTTATATAAAAGGCGTAACATTCCACTATGTTAGTAAAATGCAAGAAGTCTTGAATTTGGGGTTGGGAATTGGCAAGAAATAATTTTGCTCATCAAACCTTTCTTATTGGTCATGCGTCTTAACTAGGAAAGAAAAAGTACACGCCTTCGTATTTCATATCGAAATTTGAAAAACATGAAACGTACCTGTCAATATATTTTTTTACTACTATCCGTTTTGATCGCTCAAAATCTGGTGGGGCAGACAACTGACGACCAAAATCTTGTCCAATTTTCTGGAATGGTACTTGATGGAACTGACGCTGATTTAATCCCTGTTCCCTACACCAATATTTTGGTAAAGGATAAAGCGCGAGGTACCTATTCTGATTTTAATGGCTTCTTTTCTATTGTTGTCCAAAAAGGCGATGTAATCGAATTTTCTGCGGTTGGCTATCAAACAGTAGAATTTACCCTTCCAGATACCTTAACCGAAAATCGCTATTCTCTTGTTCAATTGATGACACGTGATACCATCAACCTTCCTGAAACCGTCGTATTTCCCTGGCCAAGTCGCGAACACTTCAAACTTGAATTTCTGGCGATGGACGTTTCTTCTGAAATGCAAGACATTGCGGCAAAAAACTTGGCCAGAGAATCTCTGGATAAGATGCGAAGTGAAGTGACAACTGACCCAAAAGAAAATGCCAACTATTATCTACGCCAACAAGCTAAAGAATATTACTACATTGGTCAGCAACCTCCAATGAACATCTACAATCCAATCGCATGGAAAAAATTCTTTGATGCATGGAAACGAGGGGATTTTAAGAAAAAGAAAAAATAAGCAGGTTTAGTGAGTGATAACAAACTTTTTCACATTCAAAATACAATCTGTCAAACAATGTTGAAGAAAATATGTCCCTGGGGTATAATTGTCTAATGGAATTTCAACAATGCCCGAATCACAAGCTAAATGAAAATCATCTAACAACCTGCCATAAAAATCAAAAATGCGATAACGGGCTGATCCGTCACTATCTACACAATAATTTTCAATAAAAAGCTTCTCTGTTGCGGGATTTGGAAAAAGACGACTAATAAATAGATTTTCAGGGTTAGTTGGATTATCAAAATTGGAGGCATGAACTTGGTCAATTGTTAAGTGAGCTAACCCAAATCCTAAACCATTCCCCGAATTACTGCAATAAAATCGAATACTCAAACTATCAAAACCAAAGCGATCTTTTACTGACAGGGATAGTTCAATAGGAATAAAATCGTTAATATCTTCAGTAAACACAGTGTCTGCAATTAACTGCCAGTTTCCATTCCTTTCATGCATTTGAATAGCCATCCACCATTTTATTTCTGCCCACATTTCACTGTATTTTATTTGAGCTGATATTTTGGTAGGGGCCAAATGAATTGGAAATCTATTTTCAAAGTTTATATAGCTAGGGGAGCCATCTCCAGCCAATGAAATAAGTTCTACCGCATATTCTCCATCAAAGGAAGAAGGCTTCTTTAAGATTGAATCAAGATGCGTTTTTTCTAAAGTCCAATTTACAGGAATTTCTATATCATCTATTACTTCCCATTCCTCAAAATTACCATTGGGGATGATTTGGCTGGACAGCAGAAAAGGCAAAAACAACAAGAAAGAGATAGTGATCTTTTTCATACTAAAGAAATTGAAGCAAGGCAGATAAAATTTAAACGGAGGAAGTATGTCAAGTGCTGTTTAGCTTAGGAAATACAAGTCATTTTGATACTTTTACATTTCATAAAACAGTGGCAATCAGTTAAATCTGTGCCTTTTCCCACAGAGATTCCTTTGAAACAGTGTCAAAATACCTATTTCACAATGAAATACCACTTTTTCCTTTTCTCCATATTTCTTCTTATTTCCTGTCATCAAAAAAACCAAATCCCTTCCCCCCCAAACATCATCCTCTTTTTCTGCGATGACCTTGGTTATGGAGATCTGGGAAACTATGGACATCCTACTATTCGTACGCCTAACTTGGATCGAATGGCTGCTCAAGGATTGAAATTCACCAACTTCTATTCCGGATCACCCGCCTGTACAGCTAGTCGTTATGCACTTTTGACCGGGCGGTACCCCATTCGTTCTGGTTTTTCATGGGTACTCGTTCCAAACTCTTCCAGAGGTTTACATCCTAAAGAAGTAACAATCGCTGAAGGTTTAAAAAATGCAGGTTATGCTACTGCTTGTTATGGAAAATGGCATTTGGGCAATACCAAAAAAGAATTCCTGCCACTTCAAAATGGCTTTGATGAATATTTGGGCTTGCCTTACAGCAATGATATGTTGCCTCCTCGTTGGGGAGAAATTCCATTAATGGAGGGCAATGACACAATAGAAGTTTCACCCGACCAAAGTCTTTTGACAAAAAGATATACTGAGCGGGCGATTGAGTTTATTCAAAAAAATCAGGAATCACCCTTTTTTGTTTATTTGCCTTATGCTATGCCGCATATTCCATTGTATCCAGGTGAGGAATTTGCTGGAAAATCAAAACGGGGACAATATGGTGATGTGGTTGAAGAAATAGACTGGAGTGTGGGAGCGGTTTGGAAAACAGTTGAAGAACTTGGATTGGTAGAAAACACACTGCTTTTCTTTACAAGTGATAATGGTCCGTGGATAATTAAAAATGAAAAAGGAGGCTCTTCGGGCTTACTGAGAGATGGTAAAGGAAGTACCTGGGAAGGAGGAATGCGCGTTCCTGGAATTGCTTTTTGGAAAAATAAAATCGCCGAAGGAATGATATGTGACCAACCTGCCAGTACCTTGGATTTATACCATTCTTTTTTGAAACTGGCCAATCATCATCTTTCTGAAAATATTGTCGATGGAAAAGATATTAGCACTTGGCTTTCAGGGGAAGTTCGCTTTTTCCCAGAGGACAAAGAACCCTATTTTTATTATGGTCCTAAACAATTACACGCTGTCAGGCTAGGTGCCTGGAAATTGCATGTCAGAACATCTAGTCAAACTAGAAAAGATTATTTTGATGGAAAATTGCCTTTACTGTTTAATCTCGAAATTGATCCTGGTGAGCAATATGAAATTTCTGAGAAACATCCTGAAATCGTTCAGGAGTTGCTTTCCGAAATTGAAAAACACAAACAAAGCATTATAGAAAATCCAGATTTCTATAAAAGTGAACGTTCGAAAACACAAATACGACATCTCGCTTTTGATAAAAAGGTGAACTTTTTAACCCCTCTTGCTAATAAATACAATAATCCGCAAGCGTTGACAGATGGTCTGAAAGAGACTACTGATTATTTCCAATACCTCCCGGGCATTCAGGAAAACGATTTTGAAGCAGTTATTGATCTGGAGAATATTCAAAAAATTCAAAGTATTGAAGCAGGATTTATTCAAGGACTTAATAACTGGATTTTCCTTCCGGAATTTGTGCAATTCAGTTTTTCAAAAAACGGAACCCAGTGGAATGATTTGGAACCACTCTATCATGAAGTTTCGTTGACAGATAATTCCATTGTTAAATATTTTTCTCAAACATTGGATCAGGAAGAAGTACGTTTTATAAAAATATTTGCAAAGAATATTAAAACATGCCCGACAGGACATCCAGCAGCTGGAAAAGGGGCATGGCTCTTTGCTGATGAAGTCGTCGTCAAATAAATAAATGTTTTTTAATATTAAAGTATTCTGTTATATTGCAATCCTTTTTCGTATATAAAATAAAGGGTTTTGACAATAAAGTCGCTGATTATCAGCAACTTGAAAATGATTTTGTTTTCGATTTTTGGAGGGTTATTTTATGAGAAACGCGAAAATTTATTTGAAAATCCTACTTCAAAACCCTTAAATTATAACCACTATGAACTAAGAGTTTATATAAATTTTATACTCAAAAAACTTTTAAATAAACTCTAAACCGCCCTATCTGATGCTAAACAAACTCTTTGAAAAAATTGCACAGGAATTCACACTTGAATATGGTATTTTAGGTCTGATTTTGATTTTTCTTGCCTATCTGGTTTACCACCTTACCACTAAAATTTTAGCTGATAAAGACAAACAAATAGACAACCTCGCTTCAGAAAACAAAGAATATCGGGAACGTTTTACCAATTTATTAGATAAACAATTTAACTTTAAGCCCACTGAGAAAACTTCGAACCACTAAATGTGTGTTTCCCCTGGGGACTCCTGTGGAGCAAATGTTCGCGTGTTATTGTGTTCATGTTCAACGACTTATATTTTTACATGAACGCTTAAACACCTGAAAACATTAACACAACAAAAAATGCTAACCCTGTCCATCATAATAGTCATTCTTGCAGCGCTTTGGTTTATTGCTCGTTTATGGGCTATCCGAAAGCATGATCGGGTATTACACAATATGTACGATTACCGAAGAGAAGTGACGGGATTGATGCGTAGTAAGCGAGTTGAACAAATCAATGAAAGTGACTATAAAAAATTGCGTAAGACCTTAGATAATGCAAATATTGTTATTGAAGATTATGAAAAAAGGGGGCCTTCATTATTCTCTTTTTATCATACTTTGATAGGATTTGGTAAAAAAGCATATCGAGCAGATGTCCAACAACAAAGACAGGATTTAGCGCAAAATGAGGAAGTAAAACATCAACAGACTAATTTCCGCAAATTGCTTTCCTGGTCGGTTTATTACAATACACCTTATTTTTTCAGAAATAAAAATTTATTATCTGTATTCTTATCTCTATTTGGCTGTAGTCGAAAAGGTTCTGTTTTAAAAAAATCGGAAACCTACTCAGACTGGTTGGAGCGAAATGTGAGCAGCCCACTATCCAAAGACTTTTCTCCCAGACATTGAAAGAAGATTATTCCATAATTATTTTAGCTGCTGGAGCTTCTCTTCGGTTGGGGCAACCTAAGCAATTATTAGATTATAATGGCAAACCAATGCTGGCCTATGCTGTTGAACAGGCACTAGAATCAAATTGCGGATTGGTTTCTATTGTGTTGGGAGCATCTTCACAACAAATAAAGCCTTGCTTGAGCTCTTTTCCTGTTGAAGTCATAATAAATAATCATTGGAAACGCGGCATAGGAAGTTCAATCGCTAAAGGTATTCAACAGGTTGAGTCTAAGCGTCCTATGACAAAAGCCATACTTTTGATGCTTTGTGATCAACCTTATATCAATAGTAATCTATTAAAAAAAATATTTACGGCGTTTGAATATTCTGAAAAGTCAATCGTCGCTTCTGAGTATGACAATTCCTTTGGAATTCCTGCAATTTTTGATCAAAAACTCTTTAGTGTACTAAGAAAATTAAATGAGGATGAAGGCGCAAAAAAAATAATTTCAAAAAATCGGGAAAATGCATTATTTATACCCTTCCCTGGAGGAGGTATTGATATTGATACAATGGAGGATTATGAAAAATTAAAGAACAATTTTCACTCATAAACACAATGAATAATCTACATAGTCAGGAATGCGTAGTGGAGAAGGTTAGTGGAATAGATGAAGCGGTTAGGACTTTAATTCATTTTGCCAATGGTAAAAAGAAATTCCTTTTTACAGGAGAGATTGGCGCTGGGAAAACGACATTTATTCAATCTTTTTGTAATCATTTTGAAGTCAGAGAACACGTTACCAGTCCCACTTTTTCTCTTGTCAATGAATATTCTTATACAGATCGCAATAACGAGGAGCAGCTAATTTACCATATGGATTTGTATAGATTAAAAACGCTTCAGGAAGCCTTAGACATTGGCATTGAAGAATATTTGTATGGAAAAAATTATTGCTTAATTGAATGGCCTAAACTAATTGAGCCCATCATACCAGAAGATGTGGTAAGAATAAATATTGAGATTCTGGAAGATTCCTCCCGAAAAATTTTATTTTTGTAATCCTGCTTTGACCTTTTTTGCTTTTATAGCATTCAGATTATCAACAAGTTAAGTTAATAATATTGGTGAGTAAGTCTAGATCTAAATGTACTTTGAGGATTATTAGATTTTAATATCTCTGAAACAAAACCTGCTTGCCAACTACAAGGATATATAAATGCCAGAAACGACCAGGAAAATTCACATACCCAAGTCTTTGACTGAGGGACAATTGCAAACTCAAACGGAAACACTTCAGGTCCCGCAAAAACGCGATAAGCTATTCATTGGCATTCCAAAAGAAAGAACACTTCAGGAGAATAGGGTAGGGTTGGTTCCTACTTCTGTTGCTACCCTTGTTTCCAGAGGGCATCGAGTAATTGTTGAAGCTGGAGCTGGTGAAAAATCCAATTATTCGGATAATGCCTTTTCTGAAGTCGGTGCAGAAATCGTTTACAGTGTAGAGCAAGTCTTCAAAGCCCAGGTCGTTTTAAAAGTAGCTCCTCCTACCCTTGAAGAAATTGAATTACTGTATCCCAATCAAGTTATCATTTCCCCACTTCATTTGCCCATCATTTCAGAAGAGTATATCTATAAATTGCGTCAAAAGCGAGTGATTGCCCTGGCAATGGAGTATATACAGGACGAAGGTGGAAGTTTTCCAGTCGTAAGAATTGTGAGCGAAATGGCTGGAATTAGTGCCATACTCACTGCCGCAGAATTGCTGACCAAAACCAAAGAAAAAGAGGAGGGTCGTGGTGTTTTACTTGGCGGAATTTCTGGTGTCCCTCCTGCCAAGGTGGTTATATTAGGAGCGGGGGTGGTAGCAGAATTTGCCACCAGAGTTGCCATCGGTTTAGGAGCAGAAATCCGTGTATTTGATAATAATGTATCAAAATTGATGCGCTTACAACATCTTGTAGGAAGGCAATTGAATACCTCAACCTTAAACCCCATTCAATTGGAAAAAGAGTTATTGTCTACCGATGTGGCAATTGGAGCTATTCACTCCACAACAGGAAGAACACCAGTTATTATCCCAGAAAGTATTGTGGAAAAAATGAAACGTGGGTCTGTAATTGTAGATGTGAGTATTGATCAAGGAGGATGTTTCGAAACCTCAGAGGTAACCTCACATGAAAAGCCTACATTTATCAAACATGATGTAATCCATTATTGCGTGCCGAATATTGCTTCTAAAGTGCCGAGAACTGCTTCTATCGCTGTAAGCAATATTTTGACTTCTATCCTCTTAAAAGCAGGAAATACTGGAAGTATTGAGCGATTGTTATTTAGTCATCATGGCTTGAGAAATGGCGTTTATACTTATAAGGGTGCTTTGACGAACGAATATTTAGGAGGAAGGTTTGGTATTAAACATACCAATCTGGACTTGTTAATTACTTCACAGTTGTAGATTTTTACCTACCATAAAATAACACCATGTCAGCAGAACGAACAATTTATGATCGCGAAGACGTGATCGCCAATGAAAGTGAACATCTCACTGAACGCCGTCGAAAACTATTTGGAGATGCAGCAGCCGAAAGGTTTGAAAAAACCAAATTTGGCATTGCTCTTTCGGGAGGAGGAATCCGTTCTGCTATCATTAATCTAGGCTTTTTAAAAACATTGAATTTGTTCAATATTATTAAAAAGGCAGATTACTTGTCTACAGTTTCGGGAGGAGGATATACCGGCTCCTACATACAAGCTACACTTAAAAGCAAAGGCTCCTATAACTCCCTTTTTGAAACAAAACGCATCGATCACATGCGTTCCTATGGCAATTATTTTATCCCTGGCCAAAAATCCTACAATAAGAGATGGAATAGTTTTCTTTTGGTTATTGGCTATTTGGGGAGTTTTGCGATGAGCTTATTGAGTTTAATTATCGTGGGAGGAATCATTGCTGTGATTTATTATTTAATTGGAGAAATGCTGGATTCCGATAGCAATGAATTTCTGAGTAACTATCAGGAAAACAAGCACATTGTATACAAATATGGATTGCCGGCTTTGCTTACTGTAGTAGGACTTCATTTCCTTGCGAATATTTCACTGATATTTAATCTTCGCATATCCAAATACTTTACAAAAGTAGAAGCTGGATTGGTATTTATTGCACTGGTATGCTTCGCAGGAATATTTTTGGTGAGTTTTGACGAGATTCAATATCTATCTAGCCGAACTTACCTTATTTGCCTGGGGATTATTGCTGTTTTGTTTCTAATAGGTTTCGTGGCCAACCCCAATGGGATTAGTTTTCATCGATTTTATCGAAATCAGCTTGCCGATTCTTTCCTCAACGACACCGGAAATTTTCAAAATGTCTATTTAAAAAACCTTTGTGACATTAATGGAAAAGAACAGGATTATTTAGCCCCCTACCCGCTTATCAATACTTGTCTGAATATTCAGTCCCCAGAAGGAGATGATAAAATAAAAGGCGCCAAAGCCAGCGATTATTTTTTGCTTTCACCCCTTCATTGTGGAGCAAAACTCACCAAATATGTAAAAACGGCAACCTTCCCTGGTTATAAAGAAATGACCTTGCCAGCGGCGACAACTATTTCTGCTGCTGCAGTCAATCCTGGGATGGGCATATACTCTAATAGCATATTGAGTTTCATAATGACGCTCTTCAATGCTCGTTTGGGATTTTGGGTCAATAATCCGTTAAAATCGGAAACCAATTATCTCGTTTGGTGGCCAACTTATTTCTTTAAAGAACTGTTTGCCAACATCAATACCAAACTTCGAAAAGTTAACATTTCAGATGGCGGGCATATTGAAAACCTGGCAGTATATGAGTTATTGAGAAGAAGATGTCGGCTCATTATTGCAGTTGATGCTGGAGCTGATCCCAATTTTACTTTTATGGATTTGGAAAACCTTGCTGTGAGGGCTAGAAATGAATTAGGTATAGATATCCATTTTAGAGTAGGACATCGTCCTGAGGAATGTATCAAACCCAAACCTAGTAGTGGCTATTCTGAAAAAAGGTATGCCATTGCTGATCTGTATCACATCTGGGATGAATTTCTTTTGAAAAATGAGGATGGTTCTCATTATAAAGTCAACATTAACGGGAAGGAAAAAACAGTTGAAGTTTTGGTGAATTACACGGAGACAGATGGGATACTTAAATTTAAAGCAGACGTGAAATTGAGGAGGGGAACTGACGTTTCAAAGGATGATTATTTGGAACTTCAGAAAAAAGCAAGACGGCAAGTACAAGTTCAATTGGACAAGCATAAAACAGCAAAGGGGAGAGAGAAATTGAAATTTGGAACCTTGGTTTATGTCAAATCTGCTGTAACTTCTCCTAAAGGGAAACCTTTCATTTCAAGGCATACGCAGGATGGAGCGCATAATCTACAATTCGATACTTATAAGTATAAAATCTATCATCCAGATTTTCCTCATGAGCCTACCTCCGACCAATTCTTTGACCCAGTTCAATGGGAAGCCTACTTTCAACTTGGACAGTTTATTGGAGCAGATGTTTTGAATTTAAAAAGCCAACATTTTATTAAACATCAATCAGGAGAGAGCACTACTGATATTAGTATTGAAGAATTGATTGCCTGCTTCGATGAAAATTATAATCTGTTTGAACCCAAACTAGAAGATATTCTGGAGGATGAAGACTCAACAATTACCACTAGTCGGGGAATTCCTTCGGAAGACCAGGTTGCTGATTATCATATCGAAGATGAAGACCTACATGTAGGATACGAGATGTAAATTACAACCAACTTATTGTATCATGCTGCTTTGAGCAAAGTCAGCTTAGACCTATTCAACTTTTCCTTGGCATAAGTTCTCGTGATTGTAAATTCGCTGATGTCTTTCTGAGAAGGAAGCTCAAACATGGCATCTGTCATTATTGCTTCACAAATAGAACGTAGCCCTCGAGCACCTAGGTTGAATTCCAAGGCAGATTCTGCAATAAAGTCAATAGCTTCTTTGGTAAATTTCAGCTCAATTCCTTCCAAATCAAACAGTTTGGTGTATTGACGTATCAAGGCATTTCTAGGTTCTGTGAGGATTCGTCGCATTGCCTCTTTATCAAGAGGTTCTAAATAGGTAAGCACAGGAAGGCGACCAATCAATTCTGGAATAAGTCCAAAACGTTTGAGATCCAGGTGATTGATATATTGCAATAAATTATCTTTATCAATTTGCTCTTTATCTTGCTGATTGAACCCGATGACTTGCGTATTCATTCTGCGAGCGATCACCTTTTCAATGCCATCAAATGCACCGCCACAGATAAATAAAATATTTTGAGTATTGACGTTGACCAGTTTTTGTTCAGGATGCTTCCTACCTCCTTGTGGAGGAACATTTACTGTAGTACCCTCCAACATTTTCAGAAGTCCTTGTTGTACACCTTCTCCTGAAACATCGCGAGTAATTGAGGGATTATCGCTCTTTCTTGCAATTTTATCAATTTCATCAATATAGACGATGCCTTTTTCCGCAGCTGAGGTATTGTATTCGCATACTTGTAATAATCGGCTCAAAATACTCTCAACATCTTCCCCAACATAACCTGCTTCTGTAAATACAGTTGCATCTACAATTGCAAAAGGGACATTCAAAAATTTAGCAATCGTTTTTGCCATCAACGTTTTTCCCGTTCCTGTTCGACCCACAAAAAGTACATTTGATTTCTCGATTTCAATTTCCTCATTCGCTGGCTGACGCAATCTCTTGTAGTGATTATAAACAGCAACAGACAAAAATTTCTTAGCATCTTCCTGTCCAATTACATATTCGTCAAGGTGGGTTTTAATCTCTTTTGGTGTAATAGACTCAGGAAGGTAAAAGTCAGGCTTTGGCGCCTCTTTTTGCTCTTCTTTTTCTTTGCCATACAATTCTTCTTCTAATATCTCAACAGCTTGTTCAACACAAACTTCACATATATGACCATCAATTCCGGCAATTAGAATCAAGGCTTCAGATTTATCTCTTCCGCAAAAAGAACAGCGGTAATTTTGTCTATTCCGTCGCATCAATAAGTGTTTTGTGTTAGTTTAGGAAAACAATTATTTAAAATTTGAAATCCATTCTATATAAAACCAAGATGGGTTTGAGACAATCATAACATCCCAAACCCACCCAAAAATATAAAACTTTTCTAGTTATTCCCTGGTCTTGAACCATGGCGTTCCAAAACTTCATCTACCAAACCATACTCTTTTGCCTCATGGCTCTTCAACCAATGATCGCGATCACAGTCTTCCTCAATCTTGTCATAAGGTTGCCCAGTATGGTGTGCAAGAATCTCATAGAGCTCTTTTTGCATATTTTTAATAAGCTTATAAGAAATCTCCATATCGGAAACCTGACCCTGCATTCCCCCCATAGGTTGGTGAATCATTACCCGGCTATGGTACAAGCAAGTTCGTTTGTCTTTGGTTCCTGCTGCAAGCAATACGGCACCCATAGAAGCTGCCATCCCTGTACAAATAGTCCCTACATCAGGAGAAACATATTGCATTGTATCATAAATTCCTAAGCCTGCAGTAACAGAACCTCCTGGACTGTTAATGTACATCAACACATCGCGTTTGTTATCAGCAGATTCCATAAACAATAATTGCGCCTGAACTACATTTGCCACATAATTATCTACAGGTACTCCCATAAAAATGATCCTATCCATCATTAAGCGGGAGAAAACATCCAAAGCTTGTATGTTCATTTGGCGCTCCTCAATCACATACGGTGTAAATGCCTGAAGATCTGGAATAGTAGCAGGGGTTGTCTTTTCAACATATTTTTCGAGGTGCATGCTACTCATACCTAGATGTTTGGTAGCATATTTCATGAATTCGTCTTTGTGGAACATTGGGTATGTTATTTAGAGTTTGGAATTTGGAGTTTATAGTTAACAGACATCTAAGGTACAAACTCTAAATTTCAAACACTTTTCTTATTCAAATACAACTAGAAACACAAAATGCTTAAACTAGTTGAACTTTGACTGGATTATTCTTCTTCATCCGTTTGTAATTCAATCGCTGGAGGAGGCGCATCTTCATTTCTAATCTCTTCAAGTACAACAGTGAAATCTTCTATTGAAATAGACTTATCTGAGATCGCAAAATTTTCTTTCAACGCTGAAAAAACCTTCTTGTCCATTAATTCTTCAGAAACTTGATTCAATTGCGCTGTATCCTGCATCATTCTGTCAACGGTACTTTCTAAAAAGTCCATATTTCCTCCAAAAGCATTCAAATTTCCTCCCAAATATCCCATTATTTGCGCTCTAAAAGCTTCTCTTAATTCTTCTTCTTCCAGTTTTATTTCATGTTTTTCTGCCAATTTCCCCTTGATTAAGGACCAGCGAAGATTATCAGAGAACCGCTCATAATCTCTTTCAACCAATTCCTCGGTATTCTGTTCACTTGAGGTCACTAGCCATCTTTTAAGAAAATCATCTGGAAGTGGTATTTGCTCCTTATTTGCTGCGATTAAATCTTTATGAATGTTTCTAAACAACACGCTTTCTGCCTGCCCCTCATAGAAAGCTGCAATATCCTTTCTAATTTCCTCTCTTGCCTCTTCTTCGGAAGTCACTTTATCTTCTCCAAAATGACTGTCAAAAAACTCCTGATTCAATTCAGCAGGGATGATCCGACTTGCGGATTCTATTGTCGCTTCAAAAAATTGTCCAACTTCTACGCCTTCCTCTAAATCGGCTTCCGTCATATTCAGGAAATACTTCTTTACATATTCTTCATCATTATCTTCCAAGTCAAACACATTAACTTTTAAAGAATCTCCTTTTTTCTTGGCAAGCAATGCTTTTTTAGTCTCCTCGTTTGAAATTTCACTAACTAAAATACTAAATTTTGATTCCCAGCCATCTTCTTTAAGATCATCTCCATCTAATTCTTTAACTGTCAATTCCACGATATCATTTTCCTGAATGTCCTCCTCTGCAAAACTACGTTCGCCTTTGCTCTTACGAATTCGTTCTAAATCTTCCTCTACTTTTTCATCAGAGACTTCAATAACATATTGTTCGAAAGCTTTTATTGATTCGATTCCTTGTATTTCAAATTCTGGTGCAACACCTATATCAAATTTAAACTCATAATCTTCCAAATCACGAGCATCAAAATCAATAGCTTTCCAATCCTTTGTAGGTATAGGTTGTCCCAGAAAACTGGCTTCCGTATTTTGAAAAAAATTGGAAATTTCTTCTTGAAGGAGTTGGTGAACAATTTCCGAAAGGACTCCTTTGCCGTAAGCTTTTTTAAGAAAACTAATAGGTGTTTTGCCTTTTCGGAAGCCTCGCATATGAGCCTTATCGCGATATTTTTTTAATTCTTCCAGAAATTTTGGCTCATAAGACTTTTGGTCTATCGTTACCGTCAGAACGGCGTTTAACTTGTCAATGTCCTCTCTGACAATTTTCGACATAGTATTGTAAATTAAGCTGTTTTATGAAATGGAATAAAAGAATTGTCGTGGTTTTCCGTCAAAAATTCTTTTGTTAAGAAGCAACTTTATTCAGTGGACGGTAGAAGGTGGCTGTTGACGACCAATAGAGAAAATTTTGGAATAAAGCCTTCTAATCCAAAAACTGAGATTGAAATCGATAGGATTCGAATTCAATCTCAATTTGATTTTCATTAAAAAGAGTGCGGGTGGAGGGACTCGAACCCCCACGCCTTGCGGCACTAGATCCTAAGTCTAGCGCGTCTACCAATTTCGCCACACCCGCATAAAATGAAAGAATGAAAAGTGAAAAAATGAATTACTTTTTCATGTTCAAAATTTCAAAAGAACATAGCTTTTTGAAAAAGCGGTGCAAAGATAAAAGTATTTGGAAAAAATGCTTCTTTTTCAATCGCAAATTCAAATTGATTTTTTTCGAATCCGTTACAAGGGGTTATAACCATATTATTTATTAGCTTTGTAATCTCGAATCTATTTGAAAATTTATAATTCTGTTTTCGTTTTTTTGATGGCTTGATTGAAACAATTGTTGATGACCAACTTCAAACAATTTTCCAATCAAGCCATTGATCATTTTTGTCAATCCTTTATGGCTGTAGCGGTTAGCATACAAAATGATGAAGAAAAGCAACTCATCCAGAGGGCTTATCGGAAATTATTGCGCTCCATTAAAACAGAGATGGATGAAGTGGATCGAACCAATATTCGTAAAGCTTATGAGATAGCTGTAGACGCACATTCAAAACAACGGCGAAAATCTGGAGAGCCATATATTTTGCACCCTATTGAGGTAGCAAGAATTTGTGCAGAAGAAATTGGACTGGGACCTACTGCTATCGTCTGTGCTTTACTCCATGACGTTGTTGAAGATACCAATATCACGCTTGCCGACATAAAGGAGCAATTTGGAAATAAAATAGCTGCCATTGTTGATGGATTGACGAAATTGGATGGAAGCTATGACTCAGAGAGCCCACAAGCAGAAAATTTTAAAAAAGTTTTAAGTACACTTGTCGAAGATGTCCGGGTTGTTTTAATCAAAATGGCGGATCGCTTGCATAATATGAGAACCTTGGGGGCAATGCCCCGCCATAAGCAATTAAAAATTGCCGCCGAAACCAGTTACATCTATGCCCCATTAGCCCACCGCCTTGGTTTGTATACGTTCAAAACTGAGTTTCAGGATCTGTGTATGAAAATTACCGACCCAGAAACCTATCTCGAAATAGCAGCAAAACTCAATGAAACCAAAATAGAACGAAATAAATACATCAATGAATTTATAGAACCGCTTAAGGAACCTTTGGATGAAATAGGCGTGTCTTATAGAATTACCGGCCGTCCAAAATCAATTTATTCCATCTGGAATAAATTGCGAACCAAAAAAGTGCCTTTCGAAGAAATCTATGACTTATTTGCAGTGAGGATAATAGTTGACGTACAGCGTAAAAAGGAAAAGCCAGTTTGCTGGGCAGTTTATTCCTTTGTCACGGATGTTTATACTCCTATTCCAGAAAGACTGAAAGACTGGATTACAACTCCAAAATCAAACGGCTACGAATCTTTACACACTACCGTCGTTGGTCCAAAAGGAAGGTATGTTGAAGTCCAAATTCGTTCAGAACGGATGGATGACATTTCTGAACGTGGTTTTGCAGCTCACTGGAAGTACAAAGGGGTCAATGACAATAATGACGTATATGAAACCTGGCTTGATGGTATTCGGGAAATTTTAGAAAATCCCAATGCTGATGCACTTGAGTTTTTAAGTGATTTTAAAACCAATCTTTTTCAAGAAGAAGTATATGTCACGACACCTAAAGGTGATATGAAAGTACTGCCCAAAGGCGCGACTGCCCTGGACTTTGCTTTTCATATCCACACTGATGTGGGCTACCATTGTAGAGCCATAAAAATTAATAACCGCCTTGTCCCAATGGGCTATAAGTTGAATAATGGGGACCAGATTCAGGTAATAACAGACAAAAACCAAAAGCCAAATGAAGATTGGCTAAAATTGGTTGTTACTGGTAAGGCGCGTTCCAAAATTCGTTCTTCTATGAAAGAAGATCGGCGAAAAAAGGGAGAATTTGGACATGAAGCAATTATTCGAAAATTAAAAAACCTGAAAGTAGATTTTGATCAGGGGGTAGAAGCGCTGATTAAACATTTTGGCTTCCAATCACGTCCAGATTTGTATTACGAAGTGGCGATGGAGCATATCAATCTAACTGAAGTACTTCGCAACTTTGAAGTAAAAGATCGCAAACTGGTACCCATTCCTGTTGAAAAACCAAAAGTTGAAGAAGAAAGAAAAGTTCCGGTAAAGGGGAGTCGGAGAGTCCAGGGCAAACCTAAATTATTAATTGGAGGTGAACCGGGAGAACAATACAATTACTCTTTTGCTAATTGCTGTAATCCCGTTCAAGGAGATAATATTTTCGCCTATCTAACAGTTAACGCTGGAATAAAAATACACAGAGCCAATTGTCCAAACGCTTCTCATTTGTTGGCAAATTATGGCTATCGAGTTATGAAAGCTGAGTGGATTGTTACTACGAACACCTCTTTTGTTGCTGATTTAAAAATTACGGGAATCGATTCAGGACGAGGTGTAATTGAGCAACTAACTCATGCCATTTCCTCTACTTTAGATATCAACATACGTTCCTTTTCTATCGAAGGTCTCGAAGGCTATTATGAAGGAAAAATCAGCCTATTGGTTTTAAACAAAGATCAATTACAGGTTGCCATCAGAACCCTGGAAGGATTGGAAAATGTATCCAGAGTAGAACGCATCGAATGATTCAACTTAACATTTTTTCTGCTGGATTTTGATTAAAAATGATGGAATAGGATTTATATATATCTGGAAATTGTGCTTTAAATTTCCTTGGAAAAACAAAAAACAGCACCACTCCAATAGCATATAAATCTACTACTGGAAGTCCAATCCACTCCTCTATTCCTTCTTTTTTAAACCCGCTAAATTTTTCAATTTTTGCCCACACCTCAGGATCCTCTTCCAATTTTGGATATTCTTTTTCTGGATAACTGAATTGAAAAACGCGGGCATATTCGTAAAGACCTGTGTGAAAATATTTTTTTGGCTCAAAAAATCCTTTCATTAAATGATCCGCTGAAAACATAATCACTCCATCTTCTACAAAATACTCTGAACTATGCCAATGCTCCGGATATTGAGGTGAAGGAAAAGGGTGTCTGTAAACAATAATATTCTCAAATTTTTTCAATCGAAAATCTTCCAATCCAAAGGTCAACCAAACGACTGAAGCAGCAATTGCGGCCTGAACATCAATAGGCATTTTGTCTGCACCTTGAGGCATAAATTGGTTGGCTTCAAAGTACAGTGCCACCCGATTTCGGAATTTGGTCTTGTCTTCTGGTGATAGACTTTGATAATAAGGAAATTGAGTATTGAATGTATGTCGAATTGGGATAGGAATCTCTGGTGGGTGTTTCAGATACCACCACCAATTAAGTTGTGGACTAAAAATATAAATTGCCGCAGTTATTATTAGAAAAGGCAATACATATCCTGAATAATGATCCCCTTTCTCAAAAGTGAGATAGAGAAAAATAACTCCAGCTATCATAAACGGCAATGCGAGGATTCTTGCAAACACTTGTTGGGTGAAGGTTTAGAATAATGACTTGAGGGTTGAATATCGCAGCGCGATGGAATTTTTGGCAGCTTCATCCGCCAATCTTCCACCCCTCAACTATGATTTAAATATTTTGATTGAAGTTTGTTAACCCAAAACGCCAAGGATTCAAAAAGTTACATTTCGTGTCTTTCCCAATAGTTTTGGTTTTCTACTTCTTCTAAAATTGTCAAATAATTAGAATACCTGAGTTCACTGACAGCTTCGTTTTCAATTGCATCTTTGACTGCACATTTTGGTTCATTGCGGTGCAAGCAACTTCCACCAAATCTGCAATCCTCGGAAAGCACAAAAAACTCCCTGAAGTTATGGGCCACATCCATAGGTTCTAAATTATTGAATGCCAGTGTCTTAATACCTGGCGTATCAATAATTGAACCTCCAAAATCCAATTCAAACATCTCTGCAAAAGTAGTCGTATGTTGCCCTTTTCCAGAACTCTCTGAAAGCTCAGTCGTACGCAAATCGAGGTTGGGTTGGATACTATTGATAAGTGAAGACTTCCCAACCCCTGATTGACCACTAATGAGTGTCGTTTGATTTTTCAAAATTTCCCGAATCGCTTCAATACCCTCATGCTCGATTGCAGAAGTCAAAAACACCAGGTAGCCAATTGTTTCATAAATATTCTTCAAATATTCATAAACCGCCAGATCGCCTGAATCATATACATCTGATTTATTGAAAATAATGATTACCGGAATGTCATATGGCTCTGTCATCAAAAGAAAGCGATCGATAAATCCTTGCTTGAGGTTGGGCTCTTTGATGGTCATTATCAGAACGGCTTGGTCAACATTACTGGCGAGTAAATGAAGATGGTGTTTTTGGCGAGGAGATTGCCGAACTACATAATTTTCCCGAGGCAGGATTTCTTTGATGGTACCAGTTTCATCACTTTCCATCTGAATTTTCACTTCATCTCCAACCGCAACTGGATTGGTTAGTTTCATTCCATCCAGGCGAAACTTCCCTACAATTCTGCATTGTAAAGAATTGCCATCTTCTAGCTTAACGCGATACCATGCCCCGGTGGATTTTGTGACAATACCTTTTTGCAACTTCTATGTTTTGATTAAAAAATGAGGTTCTAACGATTGATTTTCAACAATTTACGCTATCACCAATCAATACTTATAACAAATAGAAACGCAAAAATAACTTAATTATCAACTTGTAAGTTCCATCTTTTGTGGATTCATTGAATGTACTGCTGCTCCTATCTCCATTACTAAATTAGGATCTTTCTCTATTGCATTGCCCACCACTATTACATCTGCTCCTGCTTTTACATTGGCCAAAGCTTTTTCAGGTGTTCTAATGCCTCCACCAACAATTAAGGGAACAGAAATCGCACCGCTGACAGATTCTATCATTGATTCACTTATTGCATTTTTTGCACCACTGCCAGCATCCATATACATGAGCTTCAAACCAAGCATTTCTCCTGCCAGGGCAGTACAAACCGCAATATCGTCCTTATTGGCAGGAATTGGATTCGTATTACTCATGTATGAAACTGTTGTGGGCTTGCCCCCATCAATTAACATATAGCCTGTAGATAGTACTTCAAGTGGGCTTAATTTCAGATATGGGGCTGCAATAACATGGTTCCCAATCAATAAATCTGCATTTCTGCCAGATATCAGAGATAGGAATAGAATAGCATCTGCCCGATAACTCAACTGAAATGAATTACCGGGAAATAGAATCATTGGAATATGACATTGCTCACGGATAGACTCCAGACACTGGTCGAGCATATTATTGACTATCAAACTACCTCCAATGAAAAAGTAATCTACTTTGGCTTCCACTGCCAGTTCTAAAACTTTTTGCATGTTTTCCAGTCTAACTTTATCGGGATCAATCAGGACAACAAACTTCTTTTCGCCGTTTTCTTTGGCATGTTGCAGGGATTCGTATATCATATTGGGTTGGTTGACGGTGGAGCAGACGGTAAACAGCTGCTTTCAATTGTTTTTCAGTGCGAAGATATAAGTTGGAAGGATGAATGTACCTGAAGCATGGTGATTTTTTTAATTTGTTGATTCACAGTTGGTTTTTAATAGCTGTTAAAAAATCGGAAATTGCTTTTGGGTTTACTCTAAAGTACAACTCAGGATCTATCAATTCCAGCTCCATTAAATAGAAATCTCCATTTCTGATGATGCCATCCACCCTTGCATACAAGAGCAGCTCTTCATATTGATCCAGTATTTTTT
Source organism: Saprospiraceae bacterium (assembly GCA_041941305.1). GTDB lineage: Bacteria > Bacteroidota > Bacteroidia > Chitinophagales > Saprospiraceae > JANSWP01. Next base: position 178,192 of record JBGTQJ010000002.1, on the reverse strand, counting down.
GAGCTTGTTGTATTACTTTTCTTGTTGGTATTACCGCTTTTAATGTTCCGCCTAATTCGCCTTGTACTCTAAAGTCTCCGGATTTAGGTTTTTTCAAGACGGCTGTACAAAATTCTTTATCAAAAAAAACCAAGGACCACTCTCCTTCATCTACAACTTCTTCGGCGAATTCTTGAACCAGCACTTTTGTATTGCCAAAATGTTTTTCTAAATCTTCTTGCAATGTTTGAATATTGGATTTATCAAAACTATAGGTTTGATAGGCAGACATAGAAATAGCCGGCTTTATAACTGCTTTTTGCCAATTCTCATTGGTTAAGATGTCTTCCAGGTTGAGCCCTTTTACAGAATTTAAAAACAAGGTTGGAATAACTGGAACCCCTGCTTCAACAAGGTTATTTAAATAAAACTTATCGTGATTTTCGAGTATTACTTTAGGTGAATTAAATGTTTTTATTGGCTGTTTATTAAGCCATTGTAGCCATTCTTGAAATTGCTCAGTTTTGAAATGATAATCCCAGGCAGATCGAAATATTAGCGCATCAAGATTTAAATAATTGGGACTTTCATCCCAAATCACTGGCACAATTTCGACTCCTTCTTTTTGAAATGGTTCAACTAAATGAAGATCGTCATGATATAAATCAGCATGTTCCTGACAAGTAATAAATCCTATTCTTTTCATAAGGCTCAATGCTTGCTTCTTTCTAAAACCTCTTCTGAGGTTAACCCATAAATCGGGGGCGTTTCAATTCCCAATATTCCTAAATACACATAAATCTGCCCTCGGTGGTGCACCTCATGTTCAATCATTGCTCTAAGCCAACTGCTCAATCGAATTTCTACATTTCCCGGGGTCATTGTCTTTTTTTGTAGATCTTCCGGTTTGATATTTCGAAAAATAGCCAAACTTTCCTGATGTTTTTCGTTTAGAAACTGAACGACATTTTCATAACCGGAAGCCAAGTCTTCTCCACAACCCGGATAGGTACTTGGCTTGAATTGGGCATTTTCTGCATACATATATCTTTCGATGGTAGCCAGGTGGCGAATGAGGTCTCCAAAGGTAAATTTGCCTTCACGATAGGTCCATTCTATTTTTTCAGGTGGAATGTATTTGATTACCCTTAAAGTGCGCTGGCGAATTCTTTCAAAATACCGGAGGAAGGAATCAATGTCGGTGATTGTCATAACTTTTTTGAGCAAATGTAATTATCCGAATTATTCTTTGAATGCATGAAATGATGAAAATAATTAATGCAAACCTCAGGGGTTTTTATAAGAAGTCAGATCGCTTTGCTGTCAAACTTCTCGTAAAGAAATCATCTTAACAAAGTTAAATCTCCTGATGCTTTAAATAGCTCTCCTGCTTTTTCCAAAAGCTCGTAATGCAATTGCCAGACAAATACATCACTCCCAAGATTTTTTCCATTTTGGCGACCATCCCATCCATCATTAGAGTCAGATGTTTCAAAAACCAAATCTCCCCAGCGGGAGTATATTTTCAATTGAAAGCTTAAAAATTCACAATCCTCCATATAAGGAATAAAGGTGTCGTTCATTGCATCATTATCTGGTGTGAATACATTCGGATATTTAATTTGGCAACAATCTTCTTTTTTTGTGATTTCAAAGACCGTTGTTTGTGAGCCACAACTATTGCTTACTGTGATTGAATACGTCCCCGGTTCACTAACAAAAATTGATTCGTTGATTTCCCCTGTTGACCAAATAAAATCAATCGTATTTTGGGAATTGGCTTTCAACTCAAATGTATCTTTGGGGCACATTTCAGTCCCCATTTCACTTTCTATTTCTACGGCTGGCAATTCGACAATTTCTATCCAAATAGAATCTGTCGCCACATCTCCACAAAAATTGGTGACAGTAACACTAAATATGCCGGATTCAAAAACGGAAACAGCTTGGGTAGAATCCCCATTTGACCACTCATAATCACCATCAGGAAAAATGGCATCTAAAACAAATTCATCACCTGGGCATCCAACCAACGTGTCTATCCCGTTTTGAATTTCAATGTCAAATTGATTTTCAGAAAAAATATAATCCGCATAATTGGGAAGTCCTGAAAAAGAATCGTCATCTCCTGCATCAAATTGAAAAAGAACTGGATTAAACTCTGGAGTTTCCGTATCAGGGCATCGAATGAATGCCATGGAAACTCTTGAGCTATCCGCATCATCCGTAGTTTGATGAAGAAAATACAAATTATTATCTGGTCCAATTTGCATCAGTCCAGGGAAAAACGATGCTGGGAAAGGATCAATAACTTCCCTGCTTCCATCAATATCAGCTGCTTCCAAATCATATCTAATCACTTGCCCTGATAAAAAACTCGACAATGAATAGAGGTACCTGTTTTGAGACGAAAAGGAAAAACAATAACTATTAAATTGAGTAATTTCCGTCAAAAAGTTTAATTGACCTGTGGCATTATCAAAAGCATATAATTGCTTGCCTGTGCATAAAAATTGACCGTCAGGAGAAATTTTTATCACTCGCTCCAAGAAATTGACATCACTCAAATTGCTGGGTTGAAAATCAGGGGTTTGCACACCAAAATCATTTAATAGCACAACTACAAAGTCCTTCGAATCGTCATCCAAACTTATAATCCAAAAGTCTCTTCCATTTGCATGAATGGTCGCGCTTAAACCTTCGAAAGCTGGGGCATGAATTCTTTGGTCAGCAGCAATTACTTCTCCAAGTCCATTGTTTAAAGCTAAGTCAATTTCAAAATAGGAAAGTCCCCTGCCATTAGGGTCTGAAGGAGTTATTGTATTGTTGTCTGCCATTGTAAAAAGATAAAAGGTAGAATCTTCACCAGGTCCTGGAAGAAATAAAGAAGATTGAGCAGCACGATAACCCCCTCCTTCAATAATCATCATGTCATAAATTACCTCATCATTTTTATTCCAAATAATTCCGTCTTGATAACCAGTAACTGAGTTGGCAGGAGTGCCACCTCCGTTGGTATAGAAGAGCAAACTTCCATTTTCATCCGAAAAAGAGGCACACCCTTCAAAACTCATCATTTCACCTCCTAAAATTTTCTGAGGTACCCCTGTCGAATAGTCCATTCCGCTTTTATTCCCAAAATACCAAATATTGGCTTGTTTTTGTGCCAACAAGCCATTGATAATGAATAAATTAACAATTATAATGAGCAGTTGTCTTTGCATTTTTCTTTGGGTAAAAACTATTCCCAAATTTGAAGATTTTTCGGGAGAGAAGTTGATAAAATATGCAATTAGAGTGACAATATAGGAAGTTGTGAACCATTTTAAGGACGTCTCGATTCGAATTTCACATTTGAGCATTAAAGTGTCTTTATACACAACAAAAAATGAGAAGCCAGAAAAAACTTCTGACTTCCCAGCAAGACTTCCTTGCAAAATTCAAGGATTAGGTTTCCGAAAAAATTCTTTAGTGTTTACAAAACCAGCAACTTTTGTATTTGACTTTTCCCTTCTGAATTGCTGATTTTCAATAGATAAATTCCTGAGTTTGCAGGAAAACTTAAGGGTGTCGTAGTTCGTCCTGAATTGAAAGAAGCTCGCTTTTCGTAAACCAAATTCGAGTTCGTATCGAACAATTGTATACGTAAATCCTGAGGATTGGGTGTTTCAATTTCCAGGTAGGTTGTTCCATTTTTGGCAATCGGGTTTGGAGCTAATGAGAGATAAATACCTAGTGCTTGTAAGTCATTTGTACTTACCTGAACTTTTCCATCTATCCATTCAGGGCTGGCAAGATGGCATTGAGGTAATACGACTTGTCCAGGCATTAAAGAATCTTCAAATTTTATCTGAACAGCTTCATCCGAGGGGTTTAAAACGTTAAAATTTAACGTGTAAAGTATAGTACCATCATCCAGGGTAATGCCATCAATAATTGCGTTTACATCCATCCAATAAAGAACCAAATTACCTTCATCTACCTGGTTCGTTCCGCTCTGGTTAAAATTTATATTGCCTGTTGAACTAATACCTTCAAAGGATAGCACATTTGCATCCCAACTTAAGCCAAACTGAAAACCTGTAATCCCTTCAAAGTTCTCTACCAGAATATGCGCTTCTACCATATTGTTATTTACGGGCTCCGGGCTAATGATAAGTTTTGGTGCTTTAAGTTCTGTGAGCACCTCACTTTCATAGATCACATCCCCTTTTTTAATCGCAATAAAATCAGCATCTGTAATGGGCTGTGAAGTATCATTTATGCTTAGTACAGAAGGGTCAAATGCCCAATTGGGATCCAAATCCTGGATTTGCAATAGTTGTTTGCTAATTAAAATAATATCAAAATTTGAGATAAAGCCAGATTCGTTGATGTCTCCTGCTATTTGTCTGGTTTCAGAAAGCGTATCAATTGCAAGAATCCATTTTCGGATTTTGATCAAATCCAAAACAGTGACACCATCTGAAGGATTTCCTGTTTTTTCTGGAATCAATTTAGTGCCCAATTCTACTTGAGAAAATTCATAAAATCCATTTTGGTCAGTATATACATTATTCTGTATACACCATTCACAATTAACAAAAACATCTTCCGTGGGCTTTCCATCATCTCTTTGGATATGACCTGAAACTGAAATTGACGGATTGTTATCACATCCCACATTGTCTTCCACAATGATAAAGTTGTTGCAGAAATCTTGATTGCCCGCCTCATCCGTTACCCATATTTGAACATTGTTTTGCCCCAAAGTGCTTAAATCAAATGTCTTTTTTATATCATTCACATCAGTGGAAAATGAAAACTTTAACTGACTAGAACAGTTATCGAAACTGTTATCATCTAACTCAGCAGCCCAAACTTCTACACTACATGTTTGCATCAGTTCGGCAATAATTCCATTCTTGCAATAAGGTGTTGGTTTTCTGCAATCCTCCACAATCAGTTCAAAATCACACTCGGCAGAATTGCCACATTCATCTTCGGCGATGATAAGAATGGAGTGGCTTCCTGGAGGTAAATTTTCAACCAAGATACCATCTACAGGCAAATCCCCAACGCCAAAATCTGAGCTATAAGCATAATTAATTTGGGGTCCAGAAGTACAATTTGTTGTTGCTTCAGGTTGGTTTAGGTAAAATGATGTCAAACAGGTATCATCATCTATGCAGACCATTTCATCATCCGGGCAATCAGGGAAACTGACTTGTGCAAATATTGTACTTGCAAAAACCACCTGAAAAATGGTAAAAAGAGATATGGTTTTAAAATTCTTGTTCATGGGATATATGGTTTGGATTATAGGACTATTAACTTGAATACTTTTGTTGCATTTTGGGCACTGGAAATTTCTACAAAATAAAGTCCTTTAGAAAAATCCTGACTCAGGCTATACATTGCTTTTCCTGAACTAAAATTAACCATTTCACTCATCAGTCGTTTTCCTGTGGGCGATAATACCCTAATATCCAATTCCATGGATACCTTCAGTTCAAAATTCAATTGTGGTATTTGATTTTGAGCAACAGGGTTAGGGTTAAGTGTTATTTTCACTCCCTGTTTTTCCAATTCTGAAATTCCAGTTGTAAAACCAATTTCAAAACGCTCTGTCAATTGACACCCATTTCCGTCTGTGATAGTAACTTCATAAATACCTGGTGGGACATTTGCTAAAAAAGAGGCATTTGAGCCATCTGACCAAACATAAGAATAGGAGGGGGTCCCACCTGAGACTTCATTGATAAAAATGGCACCATCTGCTTGATTGGAGCCAGAAGCATCTACAGTTCCAAAATCTTCAATAGTAATTGGCTCTGGTTCTGATATTTCAAAGCTTTCAAATAATTGACACCCATTGACATCTGAAATAGAACAATTGTAAACGCCTGCAGGTAAATCAAAAATGTCTTCACCGATTTCACCATTTGACCATTCGATGTGATAGGGTGGGGTGCCACCAGTAACCGTCAATCCAATATTGGCATTTGAGCTTCCATAACAATCAAGGGTTGAGATTTGGGCATTTGCCTGAAAGTTTTGATTATCAAGTAAGAATACACTTCCACCGTGGAAAACAGGTTGAGTTAATGTACATGAATCTGAAATAACCTGGAAGGGCATTCCGACTGCATTTAATGAAATATCGGTGCTTGAACCAGGGGCTCCAATTGCATTAAATTGAAGTCTAAATATATTTGAGCCATTGGAAATGTTTAAGGAATCTATCAAAAAGGCGGTTAAATTTAGAATACCTGCCTGAGGTGAAAAGAAATAGGAATTTTGAGGTAGATTAATGTGATTTTCGATACTTTGAAATTCAAGGACAGTTGGATCCCATCGTATGGAAAATTGAAATCCACTTACTTCTTCAAATTCGGAGACAGAGAGATCCATACTAACCAACTCTGAACAAGAGATAACATCAGTAAGAAAAAATTCAGGGTGAATATCTGAAACTGGAACAAGGTTTTCAGAAATCACGTCCCCCGTTGCAATTGCAATCCAATCAATTTCCAAACTTTGATCGAGACTGTTGATATTAAAAACTGAAGGCCATTGGTTTGGTGGCAGTGTTTCAAATGCTTGTTTTTCGACAAAGCGCCATGGAACATTATTTGGAAAATCATTTGTCACACCTAAAATAAATTTTCTGAAATTCACCAGATCAAATGTGGTAATGGTTTCACTACCATTGACATCTCCCGCAATAAATTGATAAGGGTGATCAAAATCAGAAAGCCCTAATATTACTCGACTCAATTTTATCATATCCAGGACCGTAATGCATTCTCTTGCAATTGTATTTTTTATTGGAGCAATGGTTAAGTCTTGTGTCGTATCCAAACCAATAATGTTGTAAAAACCATCTTCATTGGTGTAAATTGGACAATTGTCACTTGAAAAAACCAGTACACTGTCTACTGGAGAATTATCGGGCTTTGTGATGGTTCCAGAAATAGTAATGTTTCCACCTGGAGCCCCAATAAAGCCCTCTCCAATTGTGTGAATAACTTTATTGGTGATGATAGGCTCGTTAAAATCAAAAAAGATAGCAGCTTCATTTTCCAATACGGTTCCAAAAGATAAATCTGGACGTTGGTCAATTTTAAATTCCACAAAGCCGTGAGACCCCTGCACATTGACATTACTATCAGGGAGCATGATATTTTCAAAAGTAAATTGGACAACTCCCTGCCCCAATAATTCAAAATCATATGAATGGCTGGAAGCGCCAGGGCGCAAAGTAATTGGATTGAGATATTGAGAAAGCGTGTCTTTGATCACAATATTGAAAGCGGTATCTGTGCCGGTATTTTGAAAGCGAATTTGGTATTCGAGATCTGTGTTTGGATGTATTACGTGATTTTCACAAAAGCCTTTGGGAAAGCCTCTTTTGTCATTTGGATCGTATGACCCTACATTCTCCTGACAATCTCTGTCTATGTAAGGATTGCCATCGTCTTGAGAAAATTGTGCAATAAAACCCGTGCTGAAAGTACCCCCCCCATTAAGTCCACATCCTTCTATGGAAGCTTCTGGGTGACTATCACCAGGATGGTTGGGAGATTGCTCTACTTCCATTCGAAAAGTAGAGCCATTTGCTAAAAAGGAAACGGTATGGGTTTCCTGGCCTGCCAGAAATATTGGGGAAGCATCCTGAGAGGTCATATTTATCATCACGTCTTCGATGACAATAAATTCCAATGGTGTGCCCATATCCGCCCCTTTGTTATTGATATGAAAATGCAAAGAATCGCCAGTACATTCTGCCTCTACTTCGAGGCTTGACCCATCCCAAAATGGATTTGGTGGTATACATGGGTCGTTTGGAAAAATTTGTGCTGCTACACAATGTGTTTGACCTAAAACGGCATCACAATTGACCAAAACTTCTACATAAAAAGTAGCACATTCTCCAACTTCAATATCGTTAATATCAAATCTATAAACATTATCAATTGCAGTCGTCCATGGAATTGAACTGCTGGAAACTTCTAAAAAAGAATCAAATTCTATCTCAATGGACGCGTCTTCTGTAGCCTGAGTCCCTCTATTGCAGTAATTGACTGCGTATGTATTTTCAAAACATCTCCGAAGAAGTGGAGTAGAGATGTCGACCTCCAAAAAAGGACAGTCAATTTTCGATTTTACTGGGAAATTGATGGTCTCTATTCCAGCATCATTTAGCGTGATAAATAAATCATTTTCGCAGGGTTCCCATAAATCGTTGGGAGGAATTAGTTTTAATAAATAATTTCCTGGAAGCGTTATCATTTCATAACCTCCATCAAAACCAGCGCTCGCCCAAAAATCAAAAACGCCAGTCGCTTGAAGTATCCAATCATTCAGGGCAGGTTCTCCAGAATCAAGTATACAATTGCCATTCAGGTCATGGAAAACTTTCCCAAAAATTTGACTTGACCCTGTTCCTTCATTATTAGATATCAATTCAACTAAATTTCCATTGGCATCTGTAACTTCAATTGCCACAGGAAATCCAACTATTTCAACATAAGGATCGTCTGAAGTTATTGATGTGAAATTCAGTGTGAATATTGAAGTACCATTATTCACTGAAATTCCAGTAACATTGGGATCAAACCAGGAAAGTGTAATCACGCCATTGTCAGCTTGGTTTTGTCCAAAATTAGCATTTGCAAGTCCATTTATGTTTAAACCTGTGATGTTTTGAAATTCGAGCTGTTCAGGATCCCAACGGATAGAAAATTGCATACTGACAATGTCCTCAAAATTGTGCACTTCAAAGTTGGTACTAACATCATCATTTTGTTTTTCGGAATCAATAATCATTAATACCTGGGCAGGAGCAGAGAGGCACAAAAAGGAAAGCACACAAAAGAGGGTAAGCCTTTTAAAAAGTTCGGATTTTAGGTGTCTTGGATACTTCATGGGTGTTCCAATTTGGCGCGTGAACAAAACTTTATGCTACAAATATGCCAGAACCACCCATTGAATACAAAAACAAATATTAAAGTTTGTAAAACATTTCTTATATCAAATCACCAAATATCCCTTTATTTGCAACACTTTTTATAATAATTTGTCTAGCAAAAAATAATTATCACTTGGAAAATACACGCTTGGTTTCCCTTCTAAAAACACTAAATAAAAAAGAATGGCGGGAATTACACAAATTTGTCCGCTCTCCATTCTTTAATCAAAGAGAGGATTTGGTGCATCTTTTTGAATTCCTTCGAGAGTATTTGAGTCATAACAAAGCCATTCCAGAAAAAGCAATCCTATTCCAAAAACTATACGGTAAACTGCCTTACGACGATCACAAGGTGCGCATGGTCATGAGTTTTTTGCTCAAAAATGTTGAGCAGTTCTTACTGTACAATGCTGTTTTCTCAGAAGAAGTAAAAATGAAGACTCGGTTGGCAACTATTTACCGAAAAAGAAATTTGCCAAAACATTTTGAACGGGCTTTAAATGATGCAAAAACACTCCTTAAAAACTCACCCTACCAAAATGCAGAATACTATGAAAATGCATTTTGGTTGTTTTTTGAGGAAGTGGAATACACCAGCAGAATTAGCAGAACGAAGGAGTTGAACATGCAGGAGATCATTGACAATCAAGACATCGCATACATTGCCAACAAATTGAGACAGAGCTGCTCTACACTAACAGGAGAGGCTATTTCTAAAACCAAATATCAATTTGGTTTGCTATCAGAAGTATTGAATTATGTTGAGCAAAAGAATCTAATCGAAATTCCAATTGTCGCGCTTTATTATTATTGCTACAAAATGTTGAGTGAACCAGAAGCGCCAGAAAATTTTGAGCAATTTAAAAAACTCATCTTTGAAAAAAGTAAACAATTTCCAGATGATGAAGCGCGCGATCTTTATTTGTTGGCCAATAATTTTTGTATCAAACAGTGGAATCTCGGGAATAGACATTATTTGCGCGATCAGTTTGAATTTTACCAGGATGGTTTGAAGAAAAATTATTTCTTACTGGAAGGCTATCTTTCCAGATTTACTTACATGAATATTGTAACGCTTGGTATTAATCTTAAAGCATATCAATGGTTGGAAAAATTTATTCACGATTATAAAAATTTACTGAAAAAGGATTATCGGGAAAGTGTCTTTAGTTTGCATCTAGCCATTTTAAAATACGAGCAGAAGCATTATGACACTGCCCTCCAATTATTACAAAAAGCAGAATACAAAGACTTGTTCATGAATATTTCTGCCAAAACCCTCATTTTAAAAATATTCTATGAACAAGATGAATTTGATGCTTTGCTTTCTCACCTAAGTGCCATGCATATTTTCATAAGACGAAAAAAAGAACTGGGTTACCATCGCGAACGCTATCAAAATACCATTCGCTTTACCAAAAAATTAATTGAACTCAATCCCTTTGATAAAAAGGCCAAGGCAGAATTGAAAAAAGAACTTGCAGAGACCAAGGTTATAGGAGAAAAGGGTTGGTTGTTGGAGCAAGTAGATTTGCTTTAATTTGTACCTCAATTCAAAATAATGCTCAAAACCTTTGGCATCCGCCACCATGGTCCTGGTTCTGCAAAAAGTCTCAAAAAGGCACTTAAAACCTATGAGCCTGATTGTGTCATTATTGAAGCCCCTGCTGATGCCGAATCTTTGGTCACTTACGTTCAAAATGAGGCATTGAAACCACCCATTTCCATTCTTATCTACAATCCAAAAGATTTAACTCAAGGCGCTTATGTACCATTTGCAGAATTTTCACCTGAATGGCAAGCTATGAAATATGCCTTGAGAAATGAAGTCCCCGTGCGATTTATGGATTTGCCGATGCATTTGCAATTTACATTAAATAGAGAAGAAAAAGACGCCGCGTTTCAATTGGCATTTGATACCGAAAAAAAACTAAGCCCTGAAGAAAAAAAATTCCGCCGTGACCCTATTGGGCACATTGCAAAGTTGGCAGGTTATAATGACAGTGAGCGTTGGTGGGAAATCACTTTTGAACAAGCCGAAAATGAAGAAGCAATTTTTGAGGCAATTTTGACTATGATGACTGCTTTACGTACAGATGAAGCCCATACTGAATCTACCTTCAATCTCAGGCGGGAAGCATTTATGAGGAAAATCATTCGCAAAACAGTTAAAGAGGGGTTTGAAAAGATAGCAGTGGTTTGTGGGGCCTGGCATGGACCAGCTTTGAAGGATTGGAAAAACTATAAACAAACTGCAGACAACCTCTTTCTTAAAGGGATCAAAAGGACTACAACGAAGGCGACCTGGGTTCCCTGGAGTTATGACCGTCTGACTTTCCGAAGTGGTTATGGCGCAGGTGTTATTTCTCCGGCATGGTACGAATTGCTCTTTCAAAATCGAAAATCTGTATCGACTCGCTGGATGGTAAAAGTAGCAAGACTCTTCCGTAATGAAGACTTAAATGCTTCTGCCGCTCATGTAATTGAAGCCGTGCGATTGGCAGATACCCTGGCAACTTTGCGTGGTCTCTCCATTCCTGGGATTGAGGAATTAAAGGAGGCTGCTGTAAGTATATTTTGTAATGGCGATGACGCCAAGATGGAACTGATAGCGCATAAATTGATCGTTGGAAATGCTGTGGGTAAGGTGCCTTCTGAAATTCCAGTCATTCCACTACAACAAGATTTGTTGAAAACCATTAAATCTGCCAGATTATCCAATTATTGGGAAAATACAGATTCGCTATGGTTAAAAGCCAATGCCAATAATCCGAGAGGGGGCATTGATTTACGGGAAGAAAAAGATAGAATGAAAAGTCACCTATTGCATCGCCTGAATGTTTTGGGCATTCCTTGGGGTGAACAAAAGAAGGGCTCTCAATTTGACACTGGAAGTTTTAAGGAATATTGGAAATTGAAATGGAAACCTGATTTCTCCATAAAAATCATTGAAGCGGGTATGTGGGGAAATACGGTCAGGGAAGCAGCTTTAAATTTTATTCAGAAAAAGGCAAAAGAAATAGACACTCTCCCCGAGCTAACGGAGTTGGTTGAACAAGCATTGAATGCCGACCTGGGTCAGGCGATCAATTTTCTAGTCCAAAAATTACAAAACCTTTCTGCACTCACTACTGATGTCTACCACCTTATGGATGCACTTCCTGCTTTGGTGAATATTATCAGATATGGAAATGCCCGCCAGACAAATGTTGAAGCAGTGAAGGAGGTTGTCCACCAAATCATTCCAAGAATCTGTATTGGTCTCCCTGGAGCTTGTGCTTCTATTGATGAAGATGCATCCAAAGCCGCTTTCGAAAAATTATTGTCTGCAAATCGAGCTATCAACACATTAAATATTCTTGTCCACAATGAACGATGGTTTGATACATTAAAGTCCATTTCCAAATCTAATCAGGTGAATGGAATCTTATCCGGAAGCAGCACTCGTATTTTATTTGATAAGGATATTTACGATATACAAACTACCAGCAATGTCATGAGCTATGAACTATCCAAAGTAGGTAAAGTATTGCATTCTGCTCATTGGATTGAAGGATTTTTACATGGCAGTGGTCTTATGCTTATTTATAAAAAGGAGCTTTGGAATATTTTGGATGAATGGGTTGATGGTTTAAAGAAAGAAGCATTTAAAGATGTCTTGCCATTGCTCCGACGCACCTTCTCTAAGTTTTCTAATTCCGAAAAAGAAAAGATGATGAATCTGGCAAAACAAGAGCAAGAATTAGAAAACGAAGCCTTGGTCAAAACTCAAATAAACTATGAAAGAGCCCAAAAAGTATATCCGATTGTAAAATTATTATTAGGTGATGACTAAACTTAGCATATAATCATGGAAGAAAAACTCCGAAAATGGCGACTGATTTTGGGAAAAGCTGCAGACCCTCAAAGCGATATTGAACTTGAAGAGGATCAGGGTGGAATGGATGGAGTTTTGGAAGCTCTTTACGACAATGAGCGTAAGGGGGGGCTAGGCAATGCTTCCCCAAATGTCAATCGCTGGTTGGGAGATATTCGGAAATATTTTCCAACTTCAGTAGTTCAGGTGATGCAAAAAGATGCTTTGGAGCGATTAGAGTTGGATCAGATGTTGCTTGAGCCAGAGCTATTGGAATCAATAGAACCAGATGTAACTTTAGTGGCGACTTTGGTTTCTTTAAATAAAGTGATGCCCGAAAGAACCCGAGAGACTGCAAAAGATGTGGTTAGAAAAGTAGTGAAAGAGCTGGAAAAGAGATTAAAAAACCCTCTTCGGCAAGCTATAGAAGGAGCGATGAATCGAGCCGTTCGCAACCGACGACCAAAATTCAATGAAATTGATTGGCACCGCACCATTCGCGCCAACTTAAAGCATTATCAAAAAGAACTCAATACCATTATTCCTGAACATTTGATTGGACAAGGTCGCAAAGGACAATCCTTGAAACACGTGATTTTACTAATTGATCAAAGTGGGTCCATGGCTACGTCTGTAGTGTACTCAAGTGTTTTTGGGGCTATCATGGCATCTCTCCGCTCAGTCAAAACACATTTTGTGGCTTTTAGCACTGAAATAGCCGATCTGACTGAAAAACTGGAAGATCCCGTTGACTTGCTTTTTGGAACTCAATTAGGTGGAGGAACTGATATAAATAAAGCCCTAGGCTATGCTCAAACACTAATACACAATCCATCGGAAACAATTCTGGTTTTAATTTCAGATCTATTTGAAGGAGGAAGTGAACCAGAAATGTTGAAAAAAGTAACCGCCATCAAGTCTTCTGGTGTTTCTTTCGTCACTTTGCTGGCGCTTAATGACCAAGGTGCACCTACTTATGATAAAAGCCTCGCTCAAAAACTGGCTTCATTTGATATTCCTTCTTTTGCCTGCTCTCCAGATCAGTTTCCTGATTTAATGGCTGCAGTTATCAAAAAAGAGAATATAAAAGGTTGGATGGGAAAAAAAGGCATTCGACAAAAATAATGCTGTTTTATCCCTAAATTTATTTTGGGAACCAGGGCACCCATCTTGGCACTTTCTTCATCACTTCTGCATAACCAGGGCGTCTTTCCAAATGCCTTTTATCAATCATTGGAATGCTAATAAAATGGAATAATGCGGTCATCGTCAACGGGCCAATAATCGTCCACCAATAATCCGGGTTGGCGGCTATTCCAAAAAGGAATAATGCCCACCAGAAGGATACTTCTCCAAAGTAGTTGGGATGGCGAGAATATTTCCATAATCCGGTTGTGAGAATGGCTCCCTTTTCAGTATTCGTTTTTCTAAACTTCCACAATTGGTTGTCCGCAAAAAACTCCATCAAAATTGCCATACTTGCCCAGACTGTCGCTAAAACATCCAGCCAATTCCAAGCGTTTTGTGCTTCCGTCATCGCTCCAAAAAGAGGTAACAAGCCTAAAAAAACCATAATGGTTGGCAACAGTTGCAAGCCCCCAAAACTGAACAACCAAAACCATTTGCCCATTGGCTTTTCATAATTTACATATCGCCAGTCAATATGACTCAATCCCTGCCAGCCACGAATCCAATTCCAAGTCAAACGAAGTCCCCAAATAGACACCAGGATAACAAGGACAAGATTTCTGGTCTCATCATACATCCCTTCGGTAAATCCCCGAACAGCCAGGAGCAATACAATCACAATGGGCATAATACTCCAATAAGGATCATAAAATGAAGTATTTCTAAAAATATAGCTGAAAATAAAAACGACTACTGTGCAAGCCACATCAGCCCAAAAGATTGCCCAAATTGAGCTTGAGCCCTGCATAAAAAAATAATCTACAACCTGAAAAAAGACAAAAATTCCAGCTACATAAGCTAAAAGTACCCAAAGAAAGGAGGTGATTCGGGATGGCGATTTTGATTGATTTTCCATTATGTTTTGTTTTTGGCCAATTTTTTGAAATGCCAAAATAGACAGGAATGGTGAATGCTGAGTGATGAATTCCAAAAAATTCATCACTCAGCATTCACCATTCACCAAACCCCTTCTTACCTTTGCGCGAATTTTTTAAAAATAGTGTTTTAAAGTGTTTGATTGATAGTCAAATGCCCACAAACTCAAACATTCATACATTCACACATTAAGTATATGTCTCAGCAAGCTGATTTTAAGAAACTGGTAGCTCATTGTAAAGAATATGGTTTTATATATCAATCCAGCGAAGTATATGATGGATTGGCAGCTGTATATGATTATGGTCCTTACGGAGTGGAATTAAAAAACAATCTTAAAGACTATTGGTGGAAATCAATGGTTCAAATGCACGAAAACATCATAGGCATTGATGCGGCGATTTTTATGCATCCAAAAACCTGGAAGGCTTCTGGTCACGTAGACGCCTTTAATGACCCTTTGGTAGATAATAAAGATTCGAAGAAACGCTATCGGGCTGATGTTTTGATTGAAGATTACATGGCAAAGATTGAAGCCAAAAACACGAAGGATGTAGCAAAAGCCAAAAAGCGATTTGGAGATGCTTTTGATGAAAAGCAATTTAGAGAGACCAATGGTCGAGTGATTGATAGACAAAAAAGAATTGATGCTATAGCTGCCCGTTTGGCAAAAGCCATGACTGAGGGTGATATGGCAGACTTGAAAGCGCAATTGGAAGAGTACGAAATCGCATGTGAAGTTTCCGGCTCAAAAAATTGGACAGAAGTACGTCAATTCAATTTGATGTTTTCTACTCAGTTGGGAAATATTGCTGGTGAAGAAGGCAAATTGTATTTACGCCCTGAAACGGCTCAAGGTATTTTTGTGAATTTTTTGAACGTTCAAAAAACAACTCGCCAGAAGTTGCCTTTTGGTATTGCCCAAATTGGAAAAGCTTTTCGGAATGAAATCGTAGCCAGACAGTTCATTTTCCGAATGCGTGAATTTGAACAAATGGAAATGCAATTTTTCATCCGTCCTGGTTCTCAAATGGAATGGTACGAATACTGGAAAGAAGCGAGATTGAATTGGCACAAAGCCATTGGACACCCTGCTGAGAAACTGAGATTTCACGACCATGACAATTTAGCTCACTATGCAGATGCAGCTGTAGATATTCAATTTGACTTTCCTTTTGGTTTTAAAGAATTGGAAGGTATTCATTCAAGGACTGATTTTGATCTGGCTAGTCATCAGGAATTATCTGGCAAAAAGTTGCAATTTTTTGATCCAGAATTGAATGAAAATTATGTGCCTTATGTAGTCGAAACGTCCATCGGTGCTGACAGAATGTTTTTGGCGACTATGAGCCATGCCTTGGTAGAAGAACAAGTTCCTGGTTCAGATGACCCAAATAATAAACGAGATGTGCTTAAACTTCATCCCGCCCTGGCACCTATTAAATGTGCCATATTGCCCTTGAAACGAAATGATGAAAGATTGGTCGCTAAGGCAAAAGATGTTTTCAAAAAACTAAGCCTTTCTTTTAATGTTCAATACGATGATACCGGCAGTATTGGCAAACTATATCGTCGTCAAGATGCCATAGGTACACCGTTTTGTGTTACCGTTGATTTTGAAGCATTGGATGATGATACGGTGACCGTTCGGGAAAGAGATACCTTGAATCAGGATCGAGTACCGATTGATAACCTGGAAGCAATTATTCGGGAAAAAGTAGATATGAAGCAATTGTTTGTGTAATCATAAAAAAATAAAACCATGCATAACCAAAATAACGGAACCACCACAAAATCAGCCAAAACAGATCGCTATCAATTTCACGACTATTATGTAGTTGATGAATTATTAAATGAAGAGCATATTCTCGCTCGGGAAGCTGTCCGAGAATGGGTCAAACAAGAAGTCTCTCCCATTATTGAAGAATATGCTGAGAAGGCAGAATGTCCAACTCATCTTTTTCAAGGTTTGGCTGATATTGGAGCTTTTGGCCCAAGTCTTCCAGCCGAATATGGCTGTGGTGGTATGGATGAAATTGCCTATGGCATCATCATGCAGGAGTTGGAGAGGGGAGATTCCGGAGTTCGATCGATGGCTTCTGTACAAGGCTCTCTGGTCATGTATCCCATTTACCGTTTTGGTTCTGAAGAACAAAAACGGAAGTACTTACCTAAATTAGCTAAAGGGGAATTGATTGGATGCTTTGGTTTGACTGAACCAGACCATGGTTCCAATCCAAGTGGCATGATTACGAATATCAAAGACGACGGAGATGCTTATATTTTAAATGGAGCCAAAATGTGGATCACCAATTCTCCTTTGGCAGATATAGCTGTGGTTTGGGCAAAAGATGAGGAGGGAGTAATTCGGGGTATGATTGTAGAAAAAGGCATGAAAGGGTTTTCTGCTCCCGAAATCCATGGAAAATGGTCACTAAGGGCATCCATCACTGGCGAACTAGTCTTTGAAGACGTACGAGTCCCAAAAGAAAATGTTTTTCCAAATGTTCATGGCTTAAAGGGACCACTCTCCTGTTTGTCGAAAGCCCGGTATGGAATCGCATGGGGAGCAATTGGAGCTGCTTTAGATTGCTACGATTCAGCCTTGCGTTACTCTCAAGAGCGGATTCAATTTGGCAAACCAATTGGTCAGTTTCAATTGACACAAAAGAAATTGGCAGAGATGATTACAGAAATCACAAAAGCACAATTGCTGGCATGGCGTTTGGGAACATTGGCAAATAAAGGGGAAGCAACACCGGCACAAATTTCAATGGCAAAGCGAAATAATGTTCACATGGCGTTACAAATTGCCAGAGAGGCTCGTCAAATACACGGTGGAATGGGAATTACGAATGAGTATCCCTGTATGCGCCACATGATGAATTTGGAAACGGTCCTGACATATGAGGGAACTCATGATATTCATCTATTGATTACGGGTTATGATGTGACGGGCTTGAATGCTTTCAAATAATACAGCAATTTTGTAACCCAACAATATTGAATTTACACGCATCTTTCCAAATGAACCGTTAAAAGGCTCTTAAAGCTTTTGTAATTGCAGCTTTTGATGATAAAATTTGTTATTATACACAGATTATAGCGCTCACTTTTTTCGTTTATTGCCAAAAGAACATTAATCATAAAAGTTTGAAAATGATGCGTCCAATCATAACCACCCTATCATTTCTTCTTTGTCTTTCTACTTTTCTCCATGGACAAGATGAACCAATTTTTCTGAACAATCCTTCTTTTGAGGATATGCCCCGCCATAGCCACCAGCCTATAGGATGGTATGATTGTGGTTTTCCTGGCGAAAGTAAGCCGGATACTCAACCGGGGGCTTTTGATGTTACAAAAGCAGCAACGGATGGAGATACTTATCTGGGTATGGTGGTTCGTGATAATGATACCTGGGAGATGGTTGCTCAAAGACTATCCGCTCCTATTCAATCCGGGCAGTGTTATGAATTTAGTATCTACCTGGCTCGTTCAGAATTGTATCTTAGTGGAACCAGAGATGACACCATTCCAAAAAATCACACGACTCCAGCTAAATTGCGTATTTGGGGTGGTTCCGGATATTGCAGCAAAGCTGAATTACTGGCTGAAAGTAGTTTAATTATCAATACGAGGTGGTTGGAATACAATTTTAAATTTGAACCTAAAAGAACACACACTTATATCCTTTTTGAAGCATTTTATAAAACGCCTACCCTATTCCCTTATAATGGAAATATCATTCTCGATAATGCGTCTCCCATAATTCCGGTACCTTGTGATGTAGATACTCCTTCTATAGTTGACGAACCTGTGGAAGATCCCGTGGAGCCAGCAGGGCAAACTCAGGAACCACCATCTACACCACCGGTGGTTACTACTCCTCCAAGTCCAGAACCCAAAAAGGAAACTATTTTGCCTGAATTGGATAGAACGACCCTTCGTCAAGGTCAAACCATCCGTATTGAAAAGCTATATTTTCCTATGGATGAATCTACTTTTACAGATGATTCTTATGACGTATTAACTGAAATCTTTGATTTTCTGCAATCAAATGATGATGTCGTTGTAGAAATAGGTGGACATACGAATACTGTCCCAGAGCATAACTATTGTGATCGCCTATCAACCGAGCGAGCAAAGGCAGTAGTTGACTTTCTAATATTAAAAGGAATAGAACGGGATCGTTTGCAGTTTAAAGGATATGGGAAAAGACAACCCATTGTTCGAAATGACAGGTATAATATGGATGCACGTAGAAAGAATCAGCGCGTGGAGATTAAGATTTTGGGCTTTAATGGATAGAAATTTTTCTACCTGAAAGAAAAACTAAAAACGGGCATGAAATTAATTTTCATGCCCGTTTTTAGTTTCTTCTTCATTCAGAATTTCAAATAGAAATATATCATCATCCCCACCATTTCGAGAAGAAGTAAACGCTCCGTTTTTATTGTTTTTTGAAAGGAAAATAGAAATGTCATCAAAATTGCTGTTGATGGGTTTGCCCAAATTTTTTGGCTTTTTCCATTGCCCCTGTTCATTTCTTTTGGTAACAAAAATATCAAAACCCCCAAGTCCGGGGTGCCCCTTTGAACAAAAAAACAACCTTCCTTTTGAATCCATAAATGGAAACCCTTCATGAGTTGGTGTATTAATTTGGTCTCCCAAATTTTGGATTTTACCCCAACCACTTCTGGTCTTTTTGGAATACCAAATATCTGTTCCTCCTTCACCACCAGGTTTATCTGAAACGAAAAACAACCACTTGCCATCCTTAGAAATAGAGGGGTGCATATAATTATACTGAGCCGAGCAAAAACTTAGTTTTTCCTTGCTTTTCCAACGCCCCGTTCCATTTGATTCGGCATAGTATAATTGCATATTATAAATGCCTTTTCTACTTTCTTCGGAACTATTCTGCGAAAAAAAGATGGTGTTTCCATCATTTGAAAAAGAAGGGTTACCCGTGTTTTTGTTGACTTGGTTGAGTTTGGCGGAGAATGGTTTCGGTGCCGAAAAAGTGCTATCGTTAAGGCGCTCACTGGAATACAAATTGATAAAATCTCTACCCGTCCAACCCGATTTCTGCTTCATAATCTTTATCCCAGAATTTCTATCTGATGAAAAAACAATGGCGTTTCCCCAAAAAACAGGATTGGAATCATCAGCAGCTGAATTTTGAGAAAATTCTTCTATCTCAATATTCTGGAAAAAAGGTCTTATAGATTTTGCATGTTCACATGCTTGGATCATTAAAGCTGTTCGTTCATCTTCTGGTCGTAATTCCGAATATTTTTGAAAATAACTTTTCGCCTCATCGTATTTCCCATTCCCCATCAATGTTTCTGCATAATAAAAATAGGTGCTGGATTTTGCTCTGGCGTTTTTGATAATTTGGCTATACAATACTTCTGCGGTATCCAGTCTATTGTTCATTCTGTAGCAATAGGCAAGTTTCGTTTTTACTGCCAAATTATTCTTCAATTTTAAGGCTTCCTCATAAATTTTTGCTGCCTCCGAATATTGATTCGCCTCGTAATACCGATTCGCTTTTTTGAGTAATTTACTCTGGGCAGTTATGCCACAACCCTGAAACAGAATCAAATTTAGTAACAGACAATTAATAAGGTTTCGATTTATCAAAGGGGTTTTAAAATTAGTCGAGGCAAAAAATGCAGGCGAAGCAGCGTTTCGTCGAGGCTTTTTAACGAAGACTAATTTTAAAAGAGCAAAGAGAAATCGTAATGTTATTATTTGACTGTTACTCAAGAGCAGAATTTTCAGGAGTTTCATTTAGGGAAGATTTGAGTCGGTTTTTGTAAAATCAAATATCATTATCATCCAACTCAAGTTTAATTCAAAAATTATGCAAGAAAGAATAATAACATCATTTAGCAGTAGTATCTGAGGGATGGACATCGCTATGCGATGGTAGAAAATTGCCGCCTGTTGGCGGCAATTTTGTTCTTTAGAGGGACGTTTTTTGATGATTTTCCACTGTAAAATCATCAAAAAACGTCCCTCTTTAAGAATTTTTGTCGGCTCTAGCCGCCTATGTTCACTCCTCAAGTAGTATCTAACACTTTTTCAGAATCAGGTAAATTATCTATAGGCTCTTGTTGAATCAACACTTCAGGCACATCTTCTTTAAAGAAATAGAAAAACAACAAACCCATTCCTGTCAATATCAATCGGCGAACTCTGCGAATCACCCCAAGGCTCAGTCCCAGTTCGGGAGAAAATCCTATTAGTTCCACCGTGTACATTGTAGTCACCTCCAAAACCCCCCATTGCCCTGGCAGCAAAAAGAATATGCCCATCACAATATTATAAATCGTCGCTATGTAGAATGCTTCCAAAAAACCTATTGGAGCATTCAATAAATACATCACCAGCCAGATTTCCAGCGTTCCCAATGTTCTGCCAACAAGATGCCAGCAATTGGCAATGATTAAATCCTTGATGCCTTTTTTGGAATAAATACCTCTGAAGTTACTATCAAGAGAATTGAGCTTTTCCTCCTGCTTGACCAAGGCACTTTTCAATCGAGGAATTAGATTCGATATTTTCAACAACCAGCCCGTAATTCCCTTTAACTGAACCCAAACCAATGCGGTACAAAACAATAGTACAACAAACAGATAGCCTACACTACCCCATAACCATACATCTGGAATAGGAATGAAGATGACCGTCAATAACAATCCAAAAGAATTGAACAATAACTTTGTTATGTTATCCAAAGTTTTGTCAACGACGATACTTGAAATACCATCTTCTAAAGGGACATTTTTCTTTATCAAATAGGCTCTTGACACATCGCCACCAAGGTTGGCAGAAGGGGCCACCATATTGACTGCTTCTGCGATGACTTTTAGTTTAAACAATCTCAAAAAAGGCAAATGATGCCCCATAAAACCTAGTACCGTATGCCATCCCAGGGTGTGGCAAATTTGCCAGACAATTGCCAAAGCAAAAATTGGAAACCACCACCATCCAATTAGTTGAACAGCGTCTAAAATCTCGCGCCAGCCTTTGTCATAAATCATGTAGGCGAATACTCCAATTCCGAGCGCGAATAATATATTTTTTATGAGCTTTGAAGACATGGGCAGAGTTCGGAGTTCTAATTCAGCGTCCAGGGTTTGAACTATTTTTTATTCTAAACCCTGGACCTCAAATGCTGAACTTAAAATTATGGCTTTATTGCGGGAGCTGGATAGCGGTCATACATCATTCTAAGACGATCATTTTCTTCAACTTGTTTTATTTCATTCATTATAGAAATAATAGCTCCGTCTGTTTCCTGAAGTTTGGTTTTTTGCTCCCCTTCTATGTTTTCAATTTGTGCTGCC
The DNA here is from genome assembly GCA_041941305.1 of Saprospiraceae bacterium. Taxonomy (GTDB): domain Bacteria; phylum Bacteroidota; class Bacteroidia; order Chitinophagales; family Saprospiraceae; genus JANSWP01. Next base: position 155,982 of record JBGTQJ010000002.1, on the reverse strand, counting down.
AATTCAACGTGAAGGCTATTGATTCCATTCATAGCAGCAAATCGAACCCATGGAGATTTTCCCATATTGATCCCAATAGCTTTCATTTTTTGAGCGGATGCCAACATGGTTTCAGCATTAGCCTTAGCTGCCAACTTAGCATAGTTCTCAATAAATGTTATTGCTCCAAAGCCATTTACTCTGTCCCAGCTATTTTCAAAAAAGCTCAAATATCTGGATTCCCCTGTTTCAACATAAATCTTTCCAATAGCTTCCAGAATATCTCCATTCTTTTCATTTTCAAGTGTTTTGGCATATTTCTTTGCTGCCTCTTTATCTAAAACCACCAATGCCTTCAGAGCTTCAGAAACTACGTGATATGCCTGATCCTTATCAATAATTCTCTTCAATACCTCTGCATATTTTGCATCTCCGGACTCCGCCAGTTTTTCAACCGCAGTGTGGCGAACATGTGAATGTGGGTCATTTTCTGCTAAATCTGCTATTGTTGGTAAAATTTCATTATTCACAGAAATAACGCTCATAGACAATGTGCGAATGACATAAAACTCATCTTTTAAGCTTTCTGCAAAGACCTTTCGGACGTTTGCATCTTCACTACCTGCCAAACGATCCAATGCCTCATAGCGATCTAAAAACTTAGGGGCATTTCTGTATTGGAATAGATATTCTTCTTCAGTTTTGTTTTCTACTTTTTCGCATAACAGCATTTTTTCTGCATCAAAATTTACCAGATTGGGTTTTTCAGCAAGCTCAAATTCAAAAGTCTGTATGCGTTGATCTATCCACACTTTTTGTTTTTCTATTTCTCCATTTTGTTTATAAATATCAATAACAACGGGCATTTGAAAAATAGCAGGTTGACGTTGTGGGTTTTGAGTTTGCTCAACTGTCACTCTTGCAACTTTATTGACCTCGTCATATTCATAATTTACATCCAGTATAGGATGTCCCGCTTCAAAATACCATTGATCAAAAAACCAGTTTAAATCTTCACCAGTTACATCTTCAAAAGCCAAACGCAACTCATGTGCCTCAACATCTGAGTATTCATTGTCTGTCAGATACTTATTCAGCGCAGCAAAAAAAGCATCATCTCCTACATATGTTCTTAGCATGTGCAAGACCAAGCCACCTTTGTTGTAGCTGTGGGCATCGAACATGTCTTCTTTGTCATTGTGACTAAAATGAATCAATGGGTGAATTTCATTATTGGCAGAAGCGACATAACCTCGAAGCTCACTTAAAAGATGATAATCTGCTTCATCTTGTCCATATTTGTGTTGGAGCCACATGTATTCAGAATAGTTGGCAAAACCTTCATTCATCGTCAAATTTGCCCAGCTTTCACAGGTCACCAAATCGCCAAACCAGTGGTGGAATAATTCGTGGGCGACAATTTTATCGTTTGTCAGATTATCAATTAATTCTCTATCCGAGCCTTGCATGAATTCTCCAAAAATCACTCCTGTGGTATTTTCCATAGCACCAGAAACGTAGTCCCTTACAGCTACCTGAGAGTATTTTTGCCATGGATATTCCAAATTCAATTTTTCGGAAAAGAATGACAACATTTCAGGAGTATGGGGAAAAATGTTTTTCGCATACTGTTCATATTCTGGCTCCACAAAGTATTCAACGGGTTTACCCTTCCACTCTTCCCGAACAACTGCAAACTCTCCAATCGCCACCATAAAAAGATAGGGAGCATGAGGCAGATCCATTTTCCAATAATCCGTACGAGTTCCGTCTTCTCTTCTTTCAGAAGAAACCAAAACTCCATTGGAAAGGGTCTTGAATCTATCTTCAACGGTGAGGTACATTTCTTGTGTACAGCGCTCGTTAGGCTTGTCGATTGTGGGAAACCATCTTGAGTTGTGTTCCGTTTCTCCCTGCGTCCAGATTTGTTGGGGTTTGTCCCCTTCTTCCCCTCTTGGGTTTATAAAAAATAATCCCTTGTCAGAAGTGATTGCTGCACTTCCTCCTGTAGCAGAAGGACTTGCTGTATAGTCAATGAATAATTGGTATTCTTCATCTTTCTGATATTCTCTCCCCAAATTTATTCTAATCTGTTCCCCGTCATATTCATATCTCACTGGGCTCCCGTCTTCAAACCTCACTGTATGAAATTCAAAGTTTTTTGCATCCAGGGTTAGCCAACTTGTAGGATAGAAATAAGGTCTTAGCGTCAATGTAGCTTTTCCCAGAACCTGCTCTTTTTCCCAATCAAATTTCAAATCCAATTTTGTGTGAATCAAGTCATTTATTCGAGTATGACTTGGGTTATATTTTGGAAGATAGTATTCTTCAACCTTTTTTAATTCATCTGGTTTTGGTGCAGAAACCGTTAATGTATCCAAATCCCGCATTTCAAAATCCGGTACAACTACCGTTTGTTTGGTTTTGCAACTCCATAGCATTGTGAGTGCAAGGGCAAAAAAGATAATTTTTTTCATTTCTGTTGTTTTTGATAAAAGGGGCGCAAAAATAACGACAAAATACCAAAGGGAATGATGCTAAAATTGCTCGAATGGGTTGGTTGGAGAATTTTGTTGTGGAAGTGCTATTATTAATTATCTGATTAACGCAAGTTGAATTAATTCTATTCTTTTCTCTTAAAAAATACAAAACCATTTTTCCTGCCTACTTCTTCAAGGTTTCCCAATGCTTCAGCTTCGCGAGCGCGGTAGTTTTTATATATAAAATAGACTGGTTTATCTACTTCTCCGAACATTTGCCAGTCTTTGTCATTGTGCTGTGGATGAGTCGGTTTTCTTTTTTTTGCATAAAAAAGATGCCCATAAGCCTTATATCCGATTGTTCGGATGTAACAATCTTCTTCAGATTTGCTTTTGTAAAACTCGATGACTGCCCGCTGAGCGTAATGTTCCACTTTACCAATATAGTAATACAATGCAGTATATGTGAAAAACAATGTCCCAATCAACAAACTAAAATAGCCTTTCAAATGCTTTTCTTGTTTAAAAAACCAAAAAGCCAATATCACCAAAATCGCCAACAATAAACCAGGAATGATTTCCCAACCTGTCCAGATTACATCTGCTTCCAGTTTTCCTACGGCAAAAGGGTCTGATTTTAGCCCCTCCTGAACCAGTTCAATGTTTTGTCCTACAAAAGGTGCGGTCAACGTAGCAAAAACAAAAACCCCTGCAATAAAGATCAATCCTATTTTCATCCATTTACTAAGAGGAATCTTCTCTCTAATCAAAGCTTCAACTGTCCAAGCTGCTAAAAAGGTAACCGGAAAATAACAAAGAGAGGAGTAGTGTATAATTTTGGATTGTACAATAGAAAAAACGACAATAACCACCCAGAACAAAATGCTCATCCACTTTTTGAAGTCGTGTATGTGCATTTCCATTTTAACATTGGGCATCTTAAAAAAAGCGCGAAAAGCAAAAATGGAAGCAGGAAAACAGCCAAGCAAAATCACAACCATATGATATCCTGGAAATCCCTGGTGTCCAGCATCAGGAGTACTAAATAAACGCCATTGGTATTTGATGAATTCAACTACAAATTCCTGCCCGTTTCTCAAGGTTTCTATTCCAAACCAGGTTCCCATAATCGCAATGGCAATAGCGGAAAAGACCGCCAGGTAACCAAGGTTTGAAAAACCAAGATCCCTTGTTACGCTCCAATGAATAACAATAACCAAGCCTGCCAAGAGCAAGGCTACAGGTCCTTTTGTCAATATTCCCAAACCTATAAATACGCCTCCTAAGATGAGATAACCCCATTTTGACCATTGAAGGTGAATTGGGTTGGCGTCGGTCTTTTTCCAGTGAAAAAGAATGAAGAACCAAATACCCAAAAAGATGAATAGATTGAACCAGGGATCTATAATGCCCGATTTAAAATATAAAAATGGTAAAAGGGATCCTCCATAACTAGCAGCCCATATTATGCCAAATCGTCGTGAGCATAATCTTTCTCCAATATTAAAAAGCAAGACCAAAGTGATGATTCCAGCGATGGCATTTGGAAGTCGGGCCGCAAATTCATTCACCCCAAATACTTTCATGCAAGCTACCTGAAGCCAGAAAAACAAGGGTGGCTTTTCAAAAAATGGTTCAAAATTGATATGCACTCTCGAATAATCCCCTAATAGCATCATTTCCCGACTTATCTCTGCAAAATTCATTTCATCCCAATCAAATAGATGGACACCTCCAAGGAAAGGTACAAAAAGGAAAAAACCCAAAAGAGCAAAAGTAAGAGAAGGATTTTTTGTGCGCTTGAACATAAAACTGAAGGCTAAGAAATAGACTATTGTGTGTCAAAGATTGGCAAATTCTCTGAAAAACGAAGGAAAGGATTGGGGCTGTTTCATTCATTTTGATACAGCCCCAAATTTGCTTATTGTGAAATTACATATCTAACCGCAAAGGTCCCAAAGCCAGCTCCAAAGCCTGAATCAAAGCCATTGAGGAAAAAGGTTGGAATCCAATCAACTGAAATGTTTATCGGAAGACTATGAAATGCATAATCTAATCCCAAATAGCCTTGTATGCCAAAAGAAGTCGTTGTTCCTGAGTCTCCAATAAATACATTATCAAAATTCCAAAAAAAGACGGATCCTCCTGCACCAAAATAATAGTATAATGCCTCTAAACCACCAATATTTGTTGGTTTATGAATCTGGTAAGCTACACTGGCATTAAACCATCGATACGTGGAATATCCTCTGGAACCAGCATACACTTCGATGGCATTCGACTCATTGTGAAAATACTTAAAGGAAGCAGCCAGAGGGTAACCCAATCTAGCGCCAAATGCAGTTTTGTATTCCTGTGAAAATGCAGAAAATGAGCACATTCCCAAAACAAGAAGAATAGCAATAAGTTTTGTTGTTTTCATGGTAAAAGATTTTGGTTGATAAATGAATTTTGTTTTTAAAAATGGGATTTAGGTGTATTTTATTAGAAAGCACTATTTTAAGGCATAAGCCTCAAAATATTTGCATTCTCTGATGACTTCAAGGTAAAAATTTGTGTGGGAGTAATCATATTTCAATCGCTGAAAATTTGCCAAATATGCTTCAGGTAGATCAGGTATACAATTATAACATGAACTTGAATATTCATCGCTCATGAAGTATATCTTTTGGTCACATTTGGCAGCCATAAAAGTTGCGCGCGCAGCTATTTCAGATCCCTCAGGTGCTGTTTGTCTGGCTTTATCAAAATAGTACAAAGCTCTTGATACGTCCAGATGCTCTTTATTACCTAAGGGATAAGCCCAATAGCTAAAAACATTATCATTCTCTCTCCTCATTCGCGACCAACTCGTCCCACTCCTGAAAAAATCCATGGCTTGCCAGGAATGTCCAAAATAGCTCATATTGTACAAACCCAAGCCTATCCGATAATAATGCCTGGCACTTTCTTCCAACCTCCCTCTCGCTTTTGATTCCAATTCAAGTAGCTCCTCCAACAGCTCTCCACGATTAAACATTTCAGAAGTATCCCGGCGGTATAGGCAATCAAAAAGGCAATCATTAATGGTCTCTCTGAAAGGCATAAATACACCAAAGTCGTCCCAAATCTCCCTTGAAATGTTTTTATAGGTTCTCAATGCCGCTTCCCATTGATAATTCTGCATGAGATTGACCGCTTGCATATCATAAAGTGCATCTGTAATTTTATTGCCCTCACTATCCTCAGTTAAGAGCCTTTCAAATGAGGTAAAAATGCTATCTGCTGTCATTACCAATAATAAATCTCTCAAAATTTCCTCGTCTGGATTTGGTAATAAATCATTCAAGGGATGTTGGGAAAGAAATGCCTTCCCTGGATGCCCGGCAGCTGTATAAACCGATGCCAATTTATCTCTCAAAAAATCTGGAAAGGAACTGTAATTTTTGTAGAGATCATTATCTTTCAAAATATCGTATACCGCTTCCTCCATTTGCTCACCAGCTTCCTGAAATGAATTTATTTTAAGTGCCAATTCAAAAACACTTAATTGTTCTTTTAAAAGTTTATCTGTTACCTCTTTTCTTGCACTTTGAAATGTTTTTTGTGCCTGATAATTATCTCCTGCCAAAAAAAGTAAGTATCCCTCTGCCAAATGCCAAAGCTCCGGTCGAGCAACCTTTTTTTCTTTTGCACATTTTCTGGCAAATGCCTGCAAGCTGATTACATAATCACCAGCATAAGCCTTGGGTATATCATGCCTGCGTTTGTTTTCCTTTTTGTGACTGTTGAACTCAAGGCCCAAAAGATTTTTCTCCATTTTCAAAATCTCCTGAACCAGTAGCACTTCTAAATGGTGACTTTTTGGTGCCAATTCATAAATTTTTGCCATTTCTTCCACAGCCTTACTTCCAGAAGCATTGGCTCGCAATGCATACAAGGAAACCCTTTCAAGATCGCTTTTACACAATTGCTCACAGGCAATCCATTCCTCATCAGTATTAATATAAAAACTACGAAAAGCAGATTCCCGACGACTGGGACAATTTTCAAAAATGAGGGAAAAGAGATACGAAGCTTTTACATGTTCGCCTAAAGCTTTTAAAGCTCCCGCTTTGTGACCCAAAATCCAATATTTCAATATACTTTCTTGGAAGCGACTAATCTGTTTATCAATTTTGGGCATTAAATCATCATACAGCTTTAGAGTCAAATCATAATCTTTGGCATAATGTGCTAGACGAATAATTTGATAGGCAAAGCGCAATTTCATGTAGGGCGATTCAGTCTTCCGAAATAATTTTCTGCCCTCTGAAATTAACTCATGCATGGCTTCAAAATCTCGTTCTGCGGCACTCCAAGGGTCTAACTTCACTACGTGTGGTTCGCATTTTTTGGAAAAAATCAAATAGTCAACAGCCTCAACACATTTCTCTTTTTTTACATATGTGGCGAAGGAATTGTCTTGCAAAAGATAAGGAATTGGCAGATTTTTACTTTTTATTGCCATCCGCAATAAGTCTAAATCTTCAATCTCTGCTTTGTAAATTACGTACGCTAAATCTTCAATCTCTACCAATTCGCAAAACCGTGTGTGCCATTCTGCTAAATTGTCATTTACTTTTTGCTTTGCTTCAGGTTGATAGAATTCATAAATGTCTTTGAAACTAAGGAAGTAAGGAGCTGCCTTATCTGTCGAATTCAAAATCAAGGGATTGATGAACGTGTATCCCCTGAAACTGTAATCAATTGGTCCGCAGGCCTCGGAGAGTTTAGTAGGGAGAATAATAATTAGAGTGAGAATTAGCATTTTAATTAACCTCATAAATATTTTGCTTCAATGCTTATGTCTGTGAATTTTTTACCAAATTACACCTTTCTTCCTAAAATCCATATTTTCCCTTTGTGAATCAAAAAATCAAAATAGTAATCGCAGATGACCATCCAATGATTATTGATGGTATTGAATTGATGCTTGAAAATGAGGAAACATATGCAGTTGTTGGTTCAGCTAATTCAATTCGGGAGCTTTTCTCCGTAATCCGGGAACAGAAGCCTGACTTAACTTTACTTGATTTGAATATCGCCGGAGAAAACATTTTAGATCATATAGAGGATTTAAAAACTCGATTTCCTAAAGTAAAAACCCTAATCATTTCCTCTTATGATGCCAATACTTTTGTGAAAATTGCCAAAGAAAAAGGAGTAGATGGTTATATTTTAAAAAATACCAACAAGGCTCAATTTTTGGAAGTTTTGGAAAAAATCATGGCTGGAGCATTCTACTTTATCAATACTAGTCAAAAATCATCTTCCAAAATTAAACTTGACTCACTGCCAGAAAAGTTTAAAGATGATTTCCTGAAAAAAGGAATACTTTCTGAAAGGGAAATTGAAATCATTAAATACATCGCCAATGGTAACACTGAGCAGGAAATTGCCGATGCTTTGTTTTTGAGCAAACATACCATTCACACCCACCGAAAAAACATTATGAGAAAATTGAATATACATAGTGCCGTGGAATTGGTTCGTTTTGCATATGAATCCAGGTTATTATAGTGGTATTATTATTTGATGTTTCATTCCTTTTTGCTCCCTCTTCCTAATTTCAAAATCTCCTTCTAAAAGGGTCACTCTTGCCTGAATATTTTGTAAGCCTATACCTACTGAAATTTTATTTGGTTCATACCCAATACCATTATCTACAACTATCAGGGAAATTTCTTTTTTGCCCTTTTTTAAAATGATGCCTGCCTTACTTGCTTTTGAATGTTTAACCATATTTGACAATAATTCCTGAGTGATATAGAATAATGCCTGTTCAACTGGCTTACTCAATTCAGTCCTCTCAAAAATATCATAATCGAATTGAATGGTTAAAAAGGGGTGGCTTTCTTCTATATTTGAAATCAAATCTTCGAATGCAAAAACCAACCCGTATCGATCCAAAACAGCAGGATTTAAAGCATGTGAAAAGTTTCGAATATCTTTTGAAGTTTGATCCAAGTCTTCCAAAATCGGCTGAATTTTTTCCCGCGATATTTCTTCATCGGATTCATAATGAAGGCTGGAAAGACGCATTTGAATATTGGCTAACCGGAGGCTTGCCCCATCGTGAAGGTTTTGCGAAAGTCGTTGGCGTTCTTGCAGTTGCCCCTCCAGGAGATTGTTTAATGCCTGTTTTTCAGTAATAATAAGTTGATTTTCTAACTGATTTTTCTCAATGGTTGTTCGACGAATCTTCATCAGCATAATTACTGCTAATAGGAAAACATCTAATAATCCTCCAATAATTGGGAAATATTGAAAAAAATCCCGGTAGGTTATCAGGTTAATCGAGGCCAAAGGATAGGCAAGTGTATATATATAATACGTGCATTGAGCTGCTAATAACAATAAATATTCAATTTTCTTTTCTCTCTTATAAATTTTGAAAAGAATAAAACCCAAAATGAGAAAATTAATAAATATCCATGCTCCGCCTATTCTTACAAATAAATAATACCATGGATTTGGGCCAAATAGATGATAAAAACAACTCACTACCTGAACGATAAAAATATAGCTTATGACAACCCAGATATACCATTTCCATTTTTTCAAATCAACAACCTGATTAATATAGGAAAGCGTAAAAATAAATAAGGCAATTACTGTCCATACCGAAATAAATGGATACGCAATTTGCTGTATGTGCGGTGCATTTGGCCACAAATATTGGAAACCAAAAGCGTATCCTGAAAATATAGTTAATGCCAAAAAAAACAGATATAGACAATACCATAATGATAAGGTCTCTCTGAAAAAAAGATATAACAAGAAGGAAAGAAGAATATTCAAAATCAATATCCCCACACATATTCCAATCCATAAAGATTCTTTTTGTTCAGTATCAAAAAACAGTTCAGAATCTGAAAGGTAAATCGCTGTCCAAAGGGATTCACCTCGTTTATCAAAAAATAAATAACATTCTATTTTTTCTTTAGCCTCGATATCGAATGGGAAAGCAAATCTTCGACTGTTAACAAGCCTCTGACTATAGGGAAAATGATCTCCCGTTAAAGGGAATATTATACTTGAGTCTTTTTTTATACAAATAAATTGAAGCCTATTCATGTGTCTGTAACTCAATTCTACCATCATTTCTCTAGGTTCATCAGAAAGGTTTTCGACAAAGAACCGAAGCCAAAAAGTAGAATTTGAGAAGCCTGGAGAGAAAGCACTATGTTTATTTTGATGGAATGTAAGTTCTACTTTACGTTTCAAAAATGTTTCTACGTTTAATTCACGTAAAGTATCCTCATGAAATGCAATTTGATTACTGATATTGAATTTATCCAACTTCCCTTCTAACAACACAGGCTCTTGAGCATTTAAAAACCCTAAAAGAGCTAATGAAAAAAATAAACAGAGTTGAACCTTGAGCAGCTTCATCGGAAAGATTTTGTCAGCTATTAATTATCACAAAGGTCGAATTTAAGGTTTTCAATCAGGATACCCTCGGGAGGGTATTGGTCATTTTTCCAACTTCCCAGAGTTTTGTTATGATGTTTTTCTAAAGATATATCAAAATGCATAACTAATGAAAAAGACCATTTTCCTTCTCTGCTTTTCAGCTCTTACAATTATTCACTTAAATGCTCAATGGAATGAATTGGTTAAAAAAACAGCTTCTGATGGGGCTCAATTTGATAACCTTGGAATCAGTGTAGCAATTGATGGAGATTATGCGGTTGTAGGTGCCCATTTTGACGATGACAATGGCTCAAATTCAGGTTCTGCATATATTTTTAAAAAAAATCAGGGAGGAACAGATAATTGGGGAGAACTGGTAAAATTAACTGCTTCTGATGGGGCAACGGATGACAACTTTGGACGAAGAGTAAGCATTTTTGGGGATTATTCGATAATTGGTGCTCATGGTGATGATGATAATGGTTCTCTTTCCGGTTCAGCATACATTTTTAAAAAAGACCTGGGAGGTTCCGACAATTGGGGGGAACTGATAAAATTAACGGCTTCTGATGGGGCGACCCTTGACCTTTTTGGATATTCCCTTGCAATTCATGGTGACTATGCTGTCGTTGGTGCACAACATGCTAACCCTGGAAGTTCTCCATTCCAGGGACAGGTTTATGTTTTCAAAAAGGATCTAGGCGGCATTGATAATTGGGGTGAACTAAAAATATTAACGGCTTCTGATGGGACAACCAATGATTTTTTTGGTTTTTCTGTCCATATTCATGGAGATTATATTATTGTCGGAACAATTGAGGAAGGTGGAAACGGACAAGGAGCAGCATATATTTTTAAAAAAGATCAGGGAGGCGTGGATAACTGGGGAGAGATTAAAAAAATAACTCATCCAAACCCACTCGCCGATGATTCTTTTGGTAATTCTGTTGCTATAAATGGAACTTATGCTATCGTTGGAGCTTCGGGTGATGATGTGTCTGTTATTAATGAAGGGTCTGCTCATGTCTTTAAACAAACCCTTGGAGGTTCCGATAATTGGGGTCATCTAACCATGCTCACTGCATCTGACGGATTTTCCAATGACTTTTTCGGTTCTAGTGTTGGCATTCACAGTGATAAAGTAATTGTGGGTGCTGAAGGAGTTTCAGCCAATAGGGGGGCAATCTATTATTTCGAAAAAGATCAAGATGGGATAGATAATTGGGGAGAAACTCAAAAGGTTTTAGCTTCTGATGGTACTACCGATGATCGATTTGGAGTAAGTGTAGGAATTAGTAGCGATTATGCTATTAGTGGAGCTTGGAGGGATCATATTGGGAGTTCGGAAGACCAAGGTTCTGCTTATATTTATAAATACCAGGAACCTTGCTCCGGAATGATACAGGTAACCGATGGGCCCTTCTCACAAGAAGTCATTTTCACCAATGTATCTTCTTTTAACACCAGCTCTTTTGCTATCAGCGGAGGATCAGATAGACTGTTGATAGCTAGTATGACACACAGGGTTACTGGCATTTCAAGTGTCTCCTATGATGGTACGCCTATGAACCTGGCAGTTAGCCATAACCCTGCTGGTCCATCTTCCTATATCTATTATTTGGTTTTACCTGGAAGCAGCCCTATTAATGGAAGCTTCACAATCAATTCCGCTGGCAGCAATTTTACCTATTTTGTGATAGGAGCAATCGTGGTGTCATGTGCTGATACCTCCTCCCCCCTTGGCAATACAACTACACAAAGTCCTGTAGGAAACTCCAGTTCACTATCCATTTCATCCAGTGTCAATAATTTGGTCGTGGATGCTATTGCTGCAGATGCCAATGTTACGTCCTGGTCCATTGGAGCCAATCAATCACCAATCCACACCGCCACTGCCAACAACCACGCACACGCCAGCAGTTATGAAATTTCATCAACTGGATCAACTCCTATGACCTGGACCTGGACGGGTGGTGCTGCTCCTTATACTCATAGTGCTGCTGAATTTATTGCATCTCCTCCACTGCCTGTAGAATGGATAAATTTTGACGCAACTTTTGATTCCAGACAAGTAAAATTGTTTTGGGAAACAGCCCAGGAAATAAATAATGAAGGTTTTGAAATTGAACATAGCACCAATCTTCAAAATTGGAATATAATAGGATTTGAACCTGGAATAGGGAATTCTAGCATCAAGCAGTCTTATTATTTTTTACATAATAATGTGGAGAATGGAATCCAATATTACCGACTCAAACAAATTGATTTTGATGGCAATTTCAGTTTTTCAAAAATAATTGATGTTGCAATAAATATAAACTTGGAAACCCCTTCTTTACAAGTTTTCCCAAATCCAACGACTGAAATTTTCAAGATCCAGCTTATTAATCCCGAGGAAGAGTCCTTTCACATTCGACTTTTTGATTTTCAGGGAAAACTATTGGTGCACAATTTTCATGAGGAGGGTAATTCCGAATTTGTTTTTGTTCAAAATAAAAGGCTTCTAAAAGGTATCTATTGGATCCAGGTTCATTTTCCTGATAAAATTTTGAGCGAAAGAATAGTCGTTCAATAAAATAGCGGCACTAAAACAGAGTCATAAACTGAAAGATGATGTCCCCTTAAAACATCATCTTTTTTTATACGCATACAATTTTCTACGATAAAAATCGTACTAAAATTTGGAAAATACGATATGCGTCGTATATATTTGCGTCTACGATGAACATCGTATAAGAAATCACCCGTTATCTGTAAACAGTTTGCAGTAGACAGTTTTTCAGAAATTTACTATTAACTGATTCATTGAATTTTTAAATTATTAACATGCATAAAAAACCCACAGAAGCAGAATTAGAGGTGCTCCAGGTGCTTTGGGAGAATGGTGCAGCTAGTGTCCGATTTGTCAATGAAGCGTTGAGCAAAAATCGGGAAGTGGTTTATACTACTACTTTAAAAATCATGCAAAACATGACGGAAAAGGGTTTGCTCAAAAGAGATACTTCTCAACGTACGCATATTTATGAAGCAGCAGTAAGTCGAGAAATAATACAGGAAAAGTTCTTTGATCGATTTCTCGATAATGTCTTTGGTGGCTCTCCTTTGAAGCTGGTCATGCATACTTTGGGGCATGACAAAACGAGTGTGGATGACTTGGAAGAAATCAAAAAAATCATTTCTGAACTTGAAAAAAACAAGGCCTAATGATCTATTTATCAGAAATACTTCCGGCTGAAATAATTTCAGCAATAGGTTGGACCTTATTACATACACTTTGGCAGGGAATTGCAATTGCAATGCTATTGGCAATTTTTCTTTTTATCCTTCGGAAAAAATCTGCTCAGACGAGATATGCTTTTTCCTTTGTAGCAATGCTTATGATGGTTTTGGCAGTAATCGTGACCTTCACAATTGAATACCAAACTTATCATTCAATTTCTGAAACCTTGATTTTTCCTGCAGTTGAAACACCATCAACCCTTCAAACATCTCTCATTGCTGAAAATTGGTTCACTCCATTTTTGAATTATTTCAATGAAAATATCCCCTTGCTTGTACTTGTTTGGGTCACTGGAATTTTCTTTTTAGGGGTAAAAATGATTGGGGAATTGACCTATCTGAATCATTTAAAAACGTACAGGACTCAGCAGGTCCCGGAAGCACTCTATGCTCAATTGAATAGAATCTCAACCCAATTGAATATTGTAACGCAAGTACAAATTCTTGAAAGCTTAAAAGTAAAAACACCCATGGTTGTAGGTATGCTAAAACCAGTCATATTGCTTCCATTTGGTTTGATTTCAGGTTTTACACCAAAACAAATTGAGTGTATCCTGGCTCACGAACTAGCCCACATCAAACGCTATGATTTTGCTATTAATCTTTTTCAGTCTTTAATAGAAGTTCTTTTATTTTTCAACCCGGCTGTTTGGTGGATTTCAGCCTGCATTCGTGCAGAAAGAGAAAATTGTTGTGATGACCTTGCCATTGAGGTGGTGGGTGACAAAGCAATTTTTGTAAAAACCCTTGCTCGACTAGAAGAGCTCCGCCATTCATCATCAAACTCTCTTGCCATGACTTTTTCAAAAAACAATAATGGTGTGCTACACCGCATTCGAAGAATATTGAAAAAAGAAACGACTTACCATGCTTTCTCAAAAGGTTTTTGGGGGTCATTGATTTTGATTGTGAGTTTCTTCTTTGCTTCTTTTACAGTTGAAGATACTCCTCAAAATGATGTTGAAAACCCTCCAATAGATAGTTTTGAAGTCATTGAAAATGAGCCTTTTGAAGAAAAAATCGAAGATGTGAGTTCTGATATTACAGCTGAAACACTTCCCACTTTCTCTCTACCTGAAACTATTTCCAATACTACTGCAACTCCAAAAAAACTCCCGGAAAGTTCTTTAAAGAAATTTGAGTCTCCGCAGAACACTCCTGTTAAGGAAAAAATTTCTTCTTCTGTTAAAACAGATACCGTCCCTGATGATTCAAAGTCAGAGAGAGAATTACAACTTTTAGAAAAAAGAATTATACAACTCAGGCAATCTCTTGAACGCCATGAAAGGGAAATTGCACAAGGTCAAAATCAGCGATTGCAAGATTTTGAAAATGAAAAAGCGCAACGCGAGGCAGAAATCAATTTTAGGGCAGAAGAATTAGATCGTCAAAATTCCTATCTGGAAAATGAGATGAAACAGAAAATGAAATTGCAGCAAGAACAACAAATGCTTGAATTGGAGCAATCATTTAGAAAGCTAGCTGCCGAGGAGGAGAAATTAATGAAGTTTAGAGTCGCGGAAATGGAGAAAAAACTAGCTCAACAAAAACCTGAGCTGGACAATGCGATGAAAAAGATGGAGCTACAAATGAAAACGCTGGAATCTAAAAAAGACCAACTTTCATCCGAAGAATATCAGGAGAAAAAAATACACTTGGAACAACAAAAACAGGAAATTGCGCAATATGTAGAAGTGGAAATGAAAAATCAAAAAGAACTACTTGAAATGGAGATCAAGCAGATGAAGATGAATTTACATTTTGAGCGAGAGCAGCTCGAGTTACAGAAAAAACAGATTGATTTGAACACGAAACAAATGGAAAATGAATTGGAAAAACAACGCGCCGAAATGGCTCGTGCCAAAATGAATTTGGCTGCTGAAATTAGAGCCTTGGAAAACTACGACATTGAGAAGCTAAGGAGAGAAATGGCGGAACACAAAAGAAGAGTTGCCGAAGAAATGGAAATGCTCCAAATGGAATTGAAGGTTTTGGAGAATGAAAAGAGGAGACGAATTGAATAAAAAGTGTTTGGCAATAAAAAAGCTAAAGGGAGAGATGAAATGGGATATCGAGCAGAGTTCTTAAATTTAGTTGAATCTGTTGATGTATTGAATTATTCTGCCTCGAAATAAGGTATTAACATGTATCATCCCGAATTTTGCATACAAATTTGATTGGGCAATGAAAAGCCACTCAAATTATTGATAATCAATTTGTTGTCGGTTGTCCGTTGGATCAACCGACAACCGACAACTGACAACTGACAACATAAAATTAATAAGCGATTGGATATCCATGTTTTAAAAGATTGCCCAAAAATTCGGGATGATTCATGTTTTTCAACTATCTCGTCTGGTATTTCTGTTGAAATTTATTGTACAACATTTTTTGCTTGTTGTTTAAATCAATTTCCCTTCCCTGAATAAAAGCATGAGTTACATTGGCGGAACGCATGTCCAAAGCATCACCATCACTAATGAAAATAGTAGCATCTTTTCCTTCTTCGATGGTTCCAACTGTTTGGTCTATACCTAAAATTTTAGCTGTATTTAAAGTCAATCCTTTTACTGCCGCTTCATAGTCCAGTCCATAACCGATAGCTTGACCTGCTTGAAATCCAAGATTCCTGTTTTGCCAATTACCTCCGCCACTGAAAGCAAACAAAACGCCTGCTTCTTCTAATTGAGCTGGGGTTTTAAAAGGTTGGTCTATATCTCCATGTTGCCTTCTGGGCAAGCTATGTGTTTCACCTAAAATAACAGCTACATCATTGTTTTTCAAAAAATCAGTAATCATCCAGGAGTCACGTCCACCAATAATAACAGGAGAAATTCCCTGTTTTTTCGCAAAGACTACACTTTCCTGTATGGTTTGAGCAGCGTTCGCATGTATGAATAAGGTTTTGCTCCCATCAAAAACTCCTTTCATGGCTTCAAATTTCAAATTCTTTTGTTCCGGTGAAGCATTTTCAGAATAGGCTTTGGCTTCTTTAAAATAATTTTCAATTTCTTGAATTTGCTCACCATAACGCTCATTTTGAGCCATTCTCCTCTGCCGAAAACTAAAGGAAAAAGCACTTGGCCAGCGAAGGTGTATACCATTATCTGTTTTGTAGGCTGCATCCTCCCAATTCCATGCATCTAAATTTACAATGCTCGAAGAACCAGAAATTCTTCCTCCATTTGGAACTATTTGAGCCATTAGCGTTCCCATGGAGCGGACGGTTGGTTGAATTTCAGAGTCTGTATTGTATGCAATAATTGAGCGAATATTTGGATTATAGGTTCCTATTTCCCTGCTATCCTGAGTTGCTCTTACTGCTCCAATTTCAGATAAGCCCAAATTTGTATTTGGTGCAATAAAGCCAGGGTAGAGATGCTTACCATTTGCATCAATCTCTTTATGATTTGGATATTCCCTTCGGTCATTTGCACCTCCAACAAATGTAATCTTTCCATTTTCAAAGGCAACAGCACTATTTCGAATTACCTGACCATTTCCAAGGTGGGCAATAGCTCCTTTTATTACAATTGCTTGTGTTTGAGGAGCTGCTGGGACTGGCACATGCTGTCCTTTGATTACTGAGATGAAAAAAACCAATGAGCAAACAGTAATTAATGTTGATTTCATACGTTTTGAAAATTTTGAACCTCAAATTTACATTTTCTATTTGTGAAACCCTTCTCCGTTTATCGATTGGAGTTACTTCTTTCGAAAATTTTAAAGGTATAATTGAACTTATTCTTTTCATCTTTCTCATGAGCCTCACAAAAAATTTCATTCCATTCTCCAAAGTTGACTTCAGGAAAGAATACATCTCCTTCTACTTCTAAATCTACTTCAGTCAAATAGATCTTATCCCATAATTCTACACTCTGTTCATAGATTTGTCCACCTCCAATAATGAAGGCCTCAGTATCTCTATTTGTCTTTGCAATTTCCAGGGCTTCCTCAATTGAATGAGCGACTAGGCATCCAGAAGCCACGAAAAAAGGATTGCGTGTCACAATTACATTCGTTCTTTTAGGAAGTGGTCTTCCAATAGAATGGTAGCAATTCCGTCCCATAATAATGTGGTGATTCAAAGTCGTTTTCTTGAAATACTTCAAATCAGCAGGTAAGTACCAGGGAATCTGATTGTCTTTTCCAATTACTCGATTTTTTGCAGTTGCAACAATGGTAGATACTATCATGGTAGGTTTTTAATCAGGTCTGCTTCCAATATTTGGTTCTCACGAAAGGCTCTTTGTGGGGCAATTTCACCATTCAGGTATTTTTCAATAATTAAACTAGCAATCGGTGCAGCGAATCTTCCTCCTCCTCCTGCATTTTCAACATAAACAGCAATAGCTATTTTAGGATTTTCAACTGGTGCAAAAGCAATAAAGGTGGAATGATCTTCCCCATGTGGATTTTGTACAGTCCCCGTTTTTCCTGCAATTGTGATTTCTGGAACATAAGCAGTCCAGCCAGTACCCCATCTCACTACATCTGACATTCCTTGATTGACAGATTCAAAGTGGATGGCATCTATTCCTACGTCGTTTCGCCTCAGGTATTTTGATTCGACGCTCGAACCATCTTTAAATTTCTTGGTCAAATGTGGTGTATAATAATAACCTCTATTTGCGAGGGTAGCCGCGAGGTTTGCCATTTGCACAGTTGTTAGTTGCATTTCTCCCTGGCCAATTCCAACGGACATTATTGTTGGTGATTTCCACCCTCCTTTATTCTTTGGATACAACGTATTATAATATTTTACAGTAGGGACATTTCCCTGTTTTTCTTGCGGGAAGTCAATACCCAGGGAATATCCTAAACCAAATTTGTATAAGTACTGAGTAAATAATTCTAAGCCGGGGTCTGGTTTATAAAATCCTTCTATTTCTATTATTTCCCTGAAAGTTTGGAAAAAATAGGAATTGCAAGAATATTGAATGGCTCTGGTAATTGAAGTATTGGTCGGATGTTGCCTGCATTTTCTAACATCATCGTTATAAGCGTAATAGCCTGGGCAATATATATTTCGAAGTGGTGTAGTAACTCCTTCTTGCAAAGCTATTAAGGCGACAATAGGCTTAAAGATAGAGCCAGGAGGGTATTTTGCCATTGTTGCTCTATTAAAAAGTGGCTTTAAGGAATCCTGTTCAATTTTTCTAAAGGCCTTCCCTCGTTCTCGGTTGATTGTCAACAAATTAGGATCATAGGTAGGAGCACTTGCCAAGACCAGAATTTCGCCAGAACCAGGCTCTATAGCAACGACAGCTCCAATTTTATTGCTCATTAATTCTTCAGAATAGGCTTGCAACTTAATATCAATCGTAGAAATCAAGTCTTTACCTGAGACGGCCGAAGAGTCTAATTTTCCATCCTGAAATTTTCCAACATCATTGCCTCTATTGTCTTTAAGAATATATTTTTTGCCTTTTTCTCCTCTCAATGCTGACTCATACTGATTTTCTAAACCACTTGCCCCTATATAATCACCCAAAACATAAGTGCCTGCTCCTTTTTTTATATCATCATCATCCACTTCCTGTATATAGCCTAAAACATGTGCTGCATTTTGATGTGGATACCCTCTAACGTTTCTAACCTGTACCTCAAAACCCGGAAATTCATATAAGCTTTCCTGAAAACGGGCATAGCGCTCTGTTGAAACTTTATTTAAAAATGTAAAGGGTCTAACCTTACTAAATCGAGGATTATTTTTGAAATCTTTAGTCAGTCGTTCTTCAAATGATTCTTTAGTGATTCCTAAAAGTTTGCAAAATTTTGCAGTGTCCATTTCTGGACTAATTTGATTATACGTTACAATTACATCATAAACTGGGTTGTTATTAATCAGTAATTCTCCATTTCTATCATATATCAATCCTCTGGACGGATAAAGCGTATGTTTACTCATAGCCGTAGCTTGAGCTTCAATGGCATATTTATCGTTCAAAATTTGCAAGTCCAGTGCTCTGAATATTAGAATTACTGCAACAAGTGTGAAGATTGTCTGGAGGATATACTGCCTATTTTGAAAGTGATCTGTCACGTTGTGAATAGATTAAGAATTTGAGAATTTTGAGAGATTGAGAGCCTTTCCTATTCTCAATTTCTCGATTTCTCAAACTCTATTCAGTTGGGTCAAATAATAGTTGATGAATAATAACGATTACAATAGAAACTATAAAACTAACAATTGTTTTTAACAAAATATCAATAAAAAACACCGGGGAAAAAGCTTCTACAGAAAAATAGAACAACAAATGAGGGAATAGTAAAAATGCTGCATATTTGCTATACCAGGTTATCCCCAATCTTTTTTTTGTAGGGCTATGATTGGAATTATAACCTCCTCTAGGTTCTAAATATTTTAATGCCAGGGGACGGATAAAAGCTGTAAAAACTGCGGCACTTGCATGCACACCATAGGAAGCGTAAAATAAATCCACTGAAATGCCAATCAAAAAACCCAGAAAAATGACCAATGGTTTTGGTGTCCTTAATGGCAGTAAAAAGATAAAAATCGGATAAAGAATAACCGTAAAGTATGGAAAGTCAACCCAATTGGCACCAATATTTCGCAAAACCAATCCTTGCAAAAAAACGAGAACAAAAAATCGTACAGAGTTTGCGCTTATCGTACTATTCATCTTGTATTATCTGTTCTAATTCACGCTGATCCATTTTCAGCAGGTTGGTTACAATATAGACATATTTTAGTGTGCTCAAATCATTACTTAATTTAACCGGTACTGTAAGCGCCCCACTTCCTGATTCTGTCCAAACTGAATCTACAATTCCAATCATTAAGCCTTCGGGAAACATTGCTGAACGCCCACTTGTCAGCACGGTATCGCCCTGCTCTACCAAAATATGTTTTGGAATATTTTCAAGATTCATTTTCAAGGGATCACTCTCTTTCCAAACCAATGACCCGTGCGCATTTCTAGTTTTCAGGGCAGCACTAATTTTTGTTTGCCGATGCAATAAAGACATTACCAGGCTGTGACTGTTGTTGGTTTCTATCACAATTCCCACAATACCATTATCACTAATAACTGCAGAATGTTTTTCTATTCCATCCTGCTTCCCCTTGTCCAGAATTAAATAATTATGATTTTTATTGATAGAATTGTTTTTGATTTTAGCTGCCTGAAGGGTGTATTGCTGGAAGGGTTCATTGTCTGTCACATCAGTTTCAAAATCCGTTTCATCTAAATTCT
Organism: Saprospiraceae bacterium; assembly: GCA_041941305.1. Taxonomy (GTDB): domain Bacteria; phylum Bacteroidota; class Bacteroidia; order Chitinophagales; family Saprospiraceae; genus JANSWP01. The sequence continues at coordinate 135,587 of JBGTQJ010000002.1, read as the reverse complement.
GATTAATGATGATCTGTCTATATTTTGCATTAGCTTTAGAAAGGGAATCTACAACTTCCTCCAAATCAAAATGGTCTGAAATGGCATCTGCTTTATCCTCAATATATAAGGCAAATGCACCTACAGAATGAATAAAAATATCGCGTTGTTCCTTATTGAATTGTACAACAAGAAAAAGGCAAAGACCTTCCAGCAATAGAAAGAGAAAGAATCCTCCAAATCTAAAAAAAAGCTGGATTAGTCCTCGCATAGTCCTTAAAAGATGGCTGATTTATTATATTTTTTTAAACGCTCTTACGGTCAATCAGGAAAGAAAACCGTTCCGTATTTTTCAAGGCGATGCCGGTTCCTCTTACTACTGCTCTTAAGGGATCTTCAGCAATGTGAACTGGCAATTTGGTTTTATTGCTGATTCTTTTGTCCAAACCTCTCAACAAAGCGCCTCCTCCAGTCAGATACAATCCTGTTTTATAAATGTCTGAAGCCAATTCAGGAGGCGTTGATTCCAAAGCTTTTAAAATAGCGTCTTCTACTTTTGAAATCGATTTGTCAATTGCATGCGCAATTTCACTATAACTTATGGTGATCTGCTTGGGAATTCCCGTCATTAAATCTCGACCGTTTACCGGAAAATCAGCTGGTGGCTCTTGCAGTTCATGTAGTGCTGAACCAACGTTTATTTTTATTTGCTCTGCCGTCCTTTCTCCTATTAAAATATTATGCTGCCTTTTCATGTAGCTCATAATATCTGAGGTAAACTCATCTCCAGCTGTTCTGATAGACTGATCGCAAACAATTCCAGAAAGGGCGATTACTGCAATTTCAGTAGTTCCTCCTCCAATATCAATTATCATGTTTCCTACTGGCTCTTCTACCTCAAGTCCAATCCCTAAGGCTGCCGCCATTGGTTCATGTATTAAGTAGGTCTCTTTCGAATCTACATGATCTGCTGAATCAAAAACCGCCCTTTTCTCTACTTCCGTAATTCCTGAAGGAATACAAATAACCATTTTCATGTGAGAAAAGAATTTTGGTCGATTTCCTATCATGTGAATCAAGCCTTCGATCATACTTTCAGCTGCTTGAAAGTCGGCTATAACTCCATCTTTTAACGGGCGAATGGTTTTTATGTTTTCATGCGTCTTTTCGTGCATTTGCATTGCCTTTTTACCTACGGCAATGGTTTCGTTTGTCCTCCTGTCAACGGCAACGATTGAGGGTTCGTCAACCACAACTTGCCCATCCTGGATAATAAGCGTATTCGCTGTACCCAAATCAATTGCTAACTCCTGTGAAAAAAAGTTGAATAGTTTCATTAAAAAGTCTTCCCAGGTTTAAGAAATTCCGTTTCAAGCTACGGCAGAATTTTAGATGTTTGATCAAGTGTTTATTAAAAACCGCGCTTAAAATACATTAAATTTATTTAAAATTGTTCTTCTAACATTTTTGAAATCAAAGCATTAGAATTAATCTGCTTTTGAAAATAGCGGTACAAAAGAAAACAAATTTCATGTAAAAAGAAAGATTTTTTGAGGAATGTGCCCCATAATGAAAATTATGTTTCAAAGCCAGTAAAACTATACTCCCACAATTACCTCCCACATATCTTCTTTCTGCAAATACTTTTGTGCTAATTGTTGAATTTCATCTGCCGAAATGGTTTTAATTGCTCGAACCAATGCTTCAAACTCAGAAAAAGGCAATCCTTCCAACGCATGTGCTTTTACTACTTCAGAAACATTGAAAGCTCCATCCAACATGGTCAATAAATTACCTAAAAGAAAATTTTGAACCATTTGCAATTCCGCTTTATCAATTTTTTCGTTTTGAAGGATTTCAAACTCCTTATAAATTTCATCCTTGGTTTTTTCTACAAACTCGTTTCCTACTTCTGTTCCAATATAAAAACACCCATCAAATAACATCGAATCAACAGTCGAAAATATATTATAGGTATACCCTTTATCTTCTCTAATGTTAGCCATCAAGCGAGATCCAAAATACCCTCCAAGAATAGTGTTCAGTATATAAAATCCTCTGAAATCAGGATGCTTTTTATTGAATAATTTTCTACCTATTCTTATGGCTGTTTGAATGGTTCCTGGACGTTCGATCTTTATTTTTTGGGGAGCTTCAAAGAAAGGATAATATTCAAATGGTTTAGATTTTCCTTCTGCAATTACCTGACCAAGATGTTTATTTACGCTTTTGAGGATTTTATCATTTATCTTTCCAGACAGGAAAATTTTACAATTCCCAGAGATATAGTTTCTGGCAAAATGCACTTCCATATCTTTTTTACGCAGCAATTCATAGGTTTCAGGAAAGCTATTATAACCGTAGGGTTCATCTTCACCAAAAATTTTCCCTGTTATTGTTCTATACGCAACAACATCATTTTTTGTCAAATCAATTTGAAGTCGTTGAATATTCCTTTTCTTAAAAGACTCTAATTCATCTTCAAGAAAAGAGGGTTGAGAAAGTAATTCGGAAACTACAGGTATTAGATTATCAAAATACTTGTTAAGGGTGAATAAAGCAATGTTTGAAGTATCCAAGTTTACTGGTATAGATAGTGTGCCACCATAAAAATCAATGGTCTCTGCGATATCAGTAGCTGAGTAATTCTTTGTTCCTTCTTTTAATAGGTTAGCAGTTGCTCTGGATACTAATTTCTTACTTTCAAATGGTCTTCCTGAAAAAAAAACAACTTCTAACTTTAACACCTCTTGGGTGCCGAGATTTGTCACATAAACCGGAATGCCATTGTCTAAATAATATACTTTGGGGCACGGTAGTTCCAGATTTCCAATTTCCTGTATATCAGGAGCTTTCACACGATTTAACATTCTACTTCAAATTTTTGGGCTGCAAAGATATAAGTAGATTTGAATTTACAATCTTTGAATTGAGATTTCCTTTTTGTGGAGCTAAAAATCGCTAACCAGGTTATTAACATTCTGTGAATTAATTAATGCAAAAAAATAGTATAGAAGGATTATTTTTGCGGCAATTCATTAAAACAGAAGTACTTATGAAATTTAGTGTATCATCAAATGAGCTTTTAAAACAATTGCAAATTGCAGGTGGAGCAATAGGCTCTAATCCAGTTTTGCCAATTCTTGAAGATTTTCTTTTTACAATAGAAAATAACAAATTAACCATCTCAGCAACAGATTTAGAGACTTCTATTACTACGCAAATTGATGTCATGTCTGACTCGGATGGGACTATTGCCGTTCCTGCAAGAATTCTTTTAGATACACTAAAAGCACTTCCAGAACAACCAATCACTTTCAACGTCAATGACGAAAACCGTGGCATCGAAATTACGTCTGCTTACGGAAAATATAAACTGGCTGGAGAAAATGGTGAAGACTTTCCAAATATTCCCGAACCAGAAGGCGTCGATTCTATTTCTGTAGCTACACCTGTCTTGTCCAATGCCATTGCAAAAACACTTTTTGCTACTAGCAATGATGAACTAAGGCCAGCCATGACTGGAGTATATTTTCAGGTTGATTTTAATAAATTAATTGTAGTTGCAACAGATGCTCATAAGCTCGTAAAATATACTTTTAATGAAATAGAAAGTGAAGTTTCCACGTCCTTCATCGTGCCTAAAAAAGCATTGAATCTATTAAAAAATGCCCTTCCTGCAGGAGGAGAGGTGAAACTTTCCTTCAATAAAGCAAATGCCTTCTTTGCCATTGAAGGTACTACCTTGGTATGTCGACTAATTGATGCAAGGTATCCTGACTATAAAGCAGTTATCCCTGTTGATAACCCTAATTTACTGACACTTCCAAGAACGGATTTCCAGAATTCAATGAAGCGGATTGCAATTTATGCCAACAAAACGACCAATCAGGTCATTTTGAATATCGCTCAGGATAGTTTGACCATCTCTGCTCAAGATCTTGATTTTTCAAACGAGGCAACCGAGCAATTGACCTGCAATTACGAAGGCGAGCCACTCACCATTGGTTTTAACGCAAGATTTGTAATCGAAATGCTTGGTGTATTGGAATCTGACGACATCAAGTTGGAGTTGTCAACTCCGACTCGGGCTGGAATTTTATTGCCTGCAGAAGAAACCGCCGGAGAAGAAATTTTGATGCTTGTAATGCCTGTGATGTTAAGTAATTAACGCAAGTTGCGAACAACTAATGTTTGCAACATAGATTAATTAATTCAATTTTCCTGTTATGACTGTAAACGAACGTCTTTCTGCACTGAGAAATGTAATGAAAGCCCAAAGCCTTGATGCCTATATGATTCCAAGTAGTGATCCACATCAAAGCGAATATGTGGCAGATCATTGGAAATCAAGATCCTGGATTTCAGGATTTACTGGCTCCGCTGGAACAGTCATTGTTACGCAGGAGCATGCTGGAGTCTGGACAGATAGTCGATACTTCATTCAGGCAGAAGCACAACTAAAGGATAATGATTTTGAATTGCACAGGCAAAAAATTCCTCATGCACCAGAACATTTAAAATGGCTAAAGGAAAATTTAAAGACTGGCGCCAGACTGGGTTTTGATGGAAGGTTGTTTTCAGTAGGGCAAGTAAGAAGGTTGGCGAAATCATTGGAAGGAAAAAATATTACGCTGGACAGTGAGCAGGATTTAATCTCCAGCATTTGGAAAGACCGATCTCCTCTTCCACAAAGACCAATTTTTGAACATGATGTGAAATACGCTGGATTGAGCCGGGTTGAAAAAATCACAAAGGTTCGGGAAAGTATGACCAAAAAAGGTTCGGATTATTATTTCATCTCTACTTTGGATGATATTGCCTGGGTACTCAATCTGCGCGGAAATGATGTAGAATGTAATCCTGTTTTCTATGCTTATGTGGTTATTTCCAAAGACGCCACCTATTTATTCATTGAAAATTCCAAGGTTTCTGATGAATTAAAGTCCATTTTGAACAAAGATGGCATCCTATTAAAGCCATACAATGGAATTACTGATTTTTTGAAATCCCTGAAAAAAGGAAGGACTATTCAAATAGATATTTCTTCAACAAACAATACGATTTACAATTCTATTCCAAAAGAGCAAATCAAGGCAGGTCAAAATGTAGTTAGGTGTCAAAAGGCTATCAAGAATCCCATTGAAGTGGGGCATATCAGAGAAGCGATGATAAAAGATGGCCTTGCACTAACACAGTTGTTTAGATGGTTGGACAGTACTTTGGATGAAAGACCTGTTCCAGAAACCGAAGTAGCAGAGAAGTTGAGCGATTTTCGTAGGGCTCAGGGAGATTATCATGGTGAAAGTTTTGACGCTATTTGCGGATATAATGGAAATGGAGCCATTGTTCACTATCGGGCAGAGCTTGAAACTTGTGCAAAAATCAAAAAAGACGGTATACTGCTATTAGATAGTGGAGGACAATATACCAATGGCACAACCGATATCACTCGAACCATCAGCCTGGGAAATCCGACTAAAGAACAAAAGCGAAATTTCACGCTGGTTCTAAAAGGACATATTGGACTTTCCACTGCTATTTTTCCTGAAAGAACAACTGGTGTTCAATTAGATACTTTGGCCAGAATCAATCTTTGGAAACACAACTTGAATTATGGTCACGGGACTGGACATGGCGTAGGGTTCTTTTTAAATGTCCACGAACCTCCTCAGGGTTTTGCTACCAATCCTTCCACTAGTCGTGGAACTACTTACATTTCTCCTGGGATGTTAACTTCAAATGAACCTGGATTCTATAAAACAGATGAATATGGTATCCGTATAGAAAATCTAATTCTATGTGTGATGGATAAGGAAATTGAGGGTACTAAATGGTATAAATTTGAAAACCTGACGCTTTTTCCAATCGATTTGAATTTAGTTGAAGAAAGTTTGCTCTCAAGAGATGAAAAAAATTGGTTGAATGATTATCACAGAATGGTTTATGAGAAATTGAGTCCAAATTTAAATGAACAAGAAAAAGCATGGATGAAAGCCATGTGTAGAGAAATCTCGTAATTTAGATTTTTAATCCACTCTACTAATCACCTAAGGCTTTTGCCAACTGTGCAGCCAATCTGGCGTTGTTTAATATCAATTGAATATTTGCTTCAAGGCTTTTACCTTTTGTCAATGCTTTAATTTTTGCCAATAAAAAAGGAGTAATGTCTTTTCCACTAATCCCTAATTTTTGAGAATCTAAAATAGCTTGTTCTATTGCCAGATTGATTTCAGCATATTTCATTTCATAATCTTTAGGAATTGGATTTGCAATTACAGCACCACCTTTCAAGCCCATATCCCATTTGATTTTCAGTATCTCTGCCAGCGTTTCAATCGAATCAATTTTGTATTCGACCTTTAGTCCACTATTCCTGGAATAAAAGGCTGGAAATTCCTCCGTTCCAATTCCAAACACAGGCACGCCAAAGGTTTCCAGGTATTCCAATGTCAATTTCAAATCTAAAATAGCTTTTGCACCAGCACATACAACGGCCACTTGAGTATTTGCTAATTCTTGTAAGTCTGCTGAAATATCCATTGATTGACTTGCACCTCTATGAACACCCCCAATACCTCCGGTTGCAAAAACTTTGATGCCTACCATTTCTGCAATAATCATGGTTGAAGCAACAGTCGTAGCTCCCTTCATTTTTTTTGCAAGAACTACTGGAATATCTCTTCTACTTACTTTTATGACCTTTGTTCCTTTCTTGCCCAGTAATTCCAATTCTTCTTTTGTCAATCCCGCCTTTAACCTCCCATTAATAATGGCAATTGTAGCAGGAATTGCCCCATTTTCCCGAATTGTCTTTTCCACCATCAAAGCGGTCTCTACGTTTTTGGGATAAGGCATTCCATGTGAGATAATGGTCGATTCCAAGGCCACAACAGGCAGGTTTTCCTTAATTGCATTTTCTATTTCTTCAGAAACTGACAAATAATTTTCCACTATTCAAGATTTTAAAATGAAGTTGTATAAAGTATTTGAATGGATTGGATTGTGAGTCATTGATGCAAGACGGTCATTAAAATAACTTAAAATAGCTTCAAAGTAAAAAAGGGCGTTGGCCAATATGGCAACGCCCTTTTCCCAAGGCATGTCTGTTTGTGTTTATAAAATTCGGATTATTTTCTTCCAAACAATCCACCTAAAATCTTCATACCTATTCCAGCAACATCATCTACAACACTTCCATCGCCATCTTGATCGAGAAAACTCGCGATCATACCCATGGCAGGATTGTCTGCTTGTTGTCTTCTTTGTGAAGTTACTCCAGAAAGCATAGAAACCAAACCACCTACATCCAAACCACTTGATTTTTTTGTTTTCCCCAATGCTCCCATTACGATGGGCGCCAACATAGCCATCAAGTTGCCTGTTTTACCTGAATCCAGTCCACTCATCTTGCTAATCATATCAACTGCGCCACCTTGACGGTTACCCAAAATATGACCTAAGATACCTGCACCGTTGGTTGTTCGATTATTCATATTGGATGCATTCCCACCAATAAAGTCTGTAATGTTATCAAAAATGCTACCGTCATGATCATTATCGAGTGCATTGGCAAGTCCTGCCGCGCCATCAGGAGTTGAAGCATTTTTTGCCAAAGCTCCCACCAAAGTTTCCATAATACCACTTGCTGCCGCTGCAGTTTGTTGTTTGTCAGCCCCCCCTAACTGGCTGCTCAGTTGATCAAGAATACCATCTGGCATTTGACCTTGTAAAAGATCCATTAAATCCATAATAGTGATTTGTTTTATGATTAATTTTTACTTTCGATGGAAGACACCAAAGATAATTAAATCACTCGGCTTCCACATTATCCCTTTTAACATTTTCAAAAAGTTTTTTTTGACGAATACCTTCTGCTTGATTTTATATAGAATCCTTGTATCTTCGGAATCTGTTTTGGGCATTGAAAGGTGATTTTGTAGAAACTAAATTTCGTTTTTAAAAATCCTAAAAATGTCATCCAATTCTTTGGACACTTATGGCTAAGAATAGTCACACTGAAATTGAGATTAAATCGATTCAAAATAATATTCTTCAGGAGGCTCAACGGTTTGTTCTGAATTTATACAATCAAAAACATGATGCTCGGTTGGTCTATCATAGTTATCCATTTATATCAGAGATCGTCGCAAAAACTGAAGAGATAGTTAAGGAAAATGCTTATTCAGAATCGGTGCGAAATGAGGCTGTACTGGTGGCTTGGTTTTTTCATATAGGTGTTCTCTTTAATTATACCAATCCAATTCCCAAAAGTTGCGAATTGCTACAAAAGTTTTTGATAGCCAAGGGTTTATCACAAGAAAGCACAAAAAACCTTGTTCAAATAATTTTGTCTATTGGCAATCAACAACAACCTTCAACAAAGGCTGCCCAAAGTCTTTATGACGCAATCAATGCCTGCCATTTTGGCGTTAATTATTTTGTAAACAATCCACTTTTAAAACTAGAACGAGAACTGGTTTCAGGACACCAAATCCAAAAAAATGATTGGACTCAATTGCAATTTCAGCAATTGATAAATGCCAGGTTTTTCACCCCTTTTGGTAAAGTTAATTTTGAACCAATTGTGGCTCAAAATATTTTGAGTCAAAAACAATTATTGGACAAAGTAGAAAATAATCCTGCAAACTATCAGCAGACTTTACCTCGAAAATTTCAACATTTAGAACGCAAATTACCCAACTCTGGCACCCAAACTTTCTTTAGAACCAACTACCGAAATCACATCAACCTGAGCGCCATCGCAGACGGTAAAGCGAATATCATGATTACTGTAAATGCACTGCTTATTTCAGTTATCATTTCAGTCCTTACTTATAGAAATATTACAGAAACCAACCCAAGTGTTTTATTACCTGCTATTATTTTTCTGATAACAGGATTGACATCCTTGATTTTTGCCGTGTTATCTGCACGCCCAAAGGTTACTTCCCTGAATGAAAATTCTCCACCATTTGATCAAGCTAAAAAGAACATCGTTTTTTTTGGGAATTTTGTAAAAATGGACTTGGACAAATATGAAGATGCAATGGATGCGATGTTTCGAAATAGTGAATTATTATATGGGAATATGACTAGAGATTTATACCATTTAGGAATGGTTTTAGATAAAAAATATCGCTATTTAACGCTCTCATATAATGTATTTATGATTGGATTTGTAGCTACTGTTCTTACTTTTTTGATACTCCTTTTTTTCTAAAATGATCACTAGATTTATTTGTTAGTCCTGTTTTTCAACATCCTTCCAAATAACTTTGGCGATTACTACCTAACAACTTTTTTGTGAAACGAAAAACCTACTGCCTCAAAGCTGGAAATGTAAATAATCTGAAAATCGTGGAAGAAAATCTTCCAGAACCAACTGATAATGAGGTTACTATTGAAATCAAAGCCATTGGCTTAAATTTCGCGGATGTATTTGCTATTTGGGGTTTATATAGTGCTACTCCAAAAGGAGTTTTCACACCGGGTTTAGAGTATGCCGGGATTGTCGCCAGGGTAGGAAAAGACGTTTCAAATGTAACGGTTGGGGATCAGATAATGGGAGTGACCAGGTTTGGGGCTTACACAACTCATTTGAATATTGATAGCAAATATGTCATTCCACTTCCAGCCGGTTGGAATTTTGAAGAAGGGGCCAGCTATCTGGTTCAGGTTTTGACAGCATATTATGGATTAATCAATTTGGGGGATTTGCAAAAAGACATGACTGTTTTGATTCATAGTGCCGCAGGAGGAGTTGGTGTTTTGGCAAATCGTATAGCGAAGAAATACAATGCTTATACTATTGGAACTGTGGGAAATGCATCAAAACTAAAACGCCTGGAGGATGAAGGTTATGATAAAGGTATTGTTAGGGGAAAAGATTTTCCACAAAAACTGAAGGCTGCTTTAGACGGGAGAGAGTTAAACCTTGTCATGGAATGCATCGGAGGAGAAATCATGAAAACAGGATTTAAATCCCTAAGCGAACAAGGAAGAATGATCATTTATGGTGCTGCCCAATATGCCCACCCTGGCGATCGACCAAATATTTTCAAATTGCTTTGGAAATTTATTCGCCGCCCCAGAATTGACGCCCAAAATCTTGCCGAAGAAAACAAAGGAGTCCTTGGGTTCAATCTCATTTACCTCTACGAACGCTCTGAACTAATGCATCAACTACTTAAAGAATTGGAAGATTTGAATATTGAAAAACCAATAGTGGGACATACTTTTCCTTTTAACGAATTACCGGATGCCATTCGGTTGTTTAAATCTGGGAAAACAATGGGGAAAGTTGTTATTCAAACTTAAAGGGTTAGAAATAAACCATCTTAAATTGAAAGGTTCAGTTAAGGCGGTCCCTCCCTGCTTTATATATGCAAAAAAATTAGAAATTTGTTAGCTCTTGAATAGCTTTCCTGAAATGGTTGTTCAGAAATAGTTTAATGATAGTTCCATACTGTTTTTCAGGTTTTACCAATTTTGAACAAAATTCTAGTTTTTGAAAAATTACAATAAAACGCCAAACTAAATAATGCACTCTTTAGACATTGAAGCGATAAATCAACAGATATATACTGATAGTGCCTTTGTTGAACAACTGACGGATGAAACAGCCAAAGTAATTGTGGGTCAAAAACACATGATTGAAAGATTGATGTTGGGGCTTTTAGCAAAAGGGCATATTTTGCTCGAAGGACTACCTGGGCTCGCTAAAACCTTGGCTATCAAAACTTTATCGAGTGTCATAAAAGCCAATTATCAAAGAATTCAATTCACTCCTGATTTATTGCCCGCTGACATCGTTGGTACCATGATTTACAACCAGGGAACCAATGAGTTCACCGTCCGAAAAGGTCCCATTTTTGCAAATTTTATTTTGGCAGATGAGATCAATCGGGCACCAGCAAAAGTCCAATCTGCATTGCTCGAAGCGATGCAGGAAAGGCAAGTTACTATTGGACTGGAGACCTTCAAGCTGGAAGAGCCCTTTTTGGTGCTTGCCACACAAAACCCTATTGAACAAGAAGGCACCTATCCATTACCTGAAGCTCAGACAGATCGTTTCATGTTGAAAGTAAAAATAAATTATCCAAACAAAGAAGAGGAAAGAGATATCGTACGCAGGAATTTGGGGGATGAGCATTTTGGAAAAGTGAACGCAATTGTGAATCCTGATACCATTCTGAAAGCAAGAAAATCAGTTAGGAAAATTTATATGGATGAAAAAATTGAGCAATACATCTTGGATATTGTTTTTGCAACTCGTCAACCCAGGGAATATCAACTGGCAGCATTGGAACCATTGATCAATTATGGAGGCTCTCCGAGAGCAAGCATCAATTTGGCCATCGCTTCCAAAGCTTATGCTTTCCTAAAGAGAAGAGGGTATGTGATCCCGGAGGATGTCCGGGCAATTTGTCATGATGTATTACGGCATCGAATTGGTTTAACATATGAAGCTGAGGCAGAGAATATTTCTCAAGAAGACATCATCAACCGAATCTTAAATACTGTTGAAGTCCCTTAACCAGCTAACAGTCAATAGTTTGAAGTAAATTAATTTTTGAATGCGTTATTTCTTAATTATTATCGTTCAGTTGTTCATTCAATACTCGTTTTCACAGAGTATTGAAGAAGAAATTCGTGCTCAATTTGAAAGTTCAGGACAAATTACCTGGTTCAAATATTTCAAGGGACGAATTGATGATTTCAATGATATCGTTGTGGTGCTTGCGCATGATGGATCAAATTGTAGAGGGCAATTAAAATATCTCCGCAGTAAAACTACATTTCAGCTCATTGGAAAAATCAAAAATCAAGTCTTTGAACTGAAAGAAATTGACAATAAGCTGAATACCTCAGGGTTTCTAAAAGGCAGGATAGAAGGAAACGTCATACACGCAGAGTGGACTAACTTTGATAATTCGATAGCAAGTAAAATTTGGCTTGAAGAAACCAAAACACTTCAAGATTTCCCTGTCCATTGTGGAGATAATAAGTGGATTAGTTTATATATGGGTAAAGGGAGCGGGATAGAATTAGAGCTTATTCTACATAAGGAGGCTGGCGATCACCTTTCGGGAATCGCTTATTTACAGGGCAAAAGCTATGATATTCGAGGAGATATTGACAATAGAAATTTTCTGAATATTTACTTAAAAAAATATGTCGAGCAAAACTTTGCCCGATTAGAGGGAGATTTTAAAAATCAAAATTTTTTTCGCGCTAATTTGATTGAAGATGATGGCGCATCTCGTTCCTTAACTTTTAAATTAAAAGAGAGACTACGTGTTGGCTGCGTTGAATATGCTGATTATGTAACAAGCTTTGACATTACTTACCCAAAAACCCGAAGTGCTGCATTCAACAACTGGATTAGACATACCATTAATGGCTGGACTCAAAGCTGTAGAAATTACTCTAAAAAAGTAAGTGATTCTTCGAAGCCAGAATTGAGAGCCTCGGAACGGGCATATGGTTGGTGTCAATTAGATATGTACTCTAGTGATTTGATTTCTGGTTTTCTAAGTTTTAGTTCTACCTGGGAAAATGGCAAATTGGGTTTGGCGTTTAATTTTGACGCCAAAAATGAATTGTTGATTACCAAGGCTGATATTTTTAAATCTCATTTTGATCAAAATCAATTTCTAAAACCTGTCATAAAAATCCTTTTCAAAAATCATCCTTTATACAATGATGAAGGATTTCGGAAATGGATTGAGCATGAAGCTGCGTTTCCATTTTTCACAATACGAAAAGAAGGAATCAATTTTAGTACAGATTTTAATATTTTATATGGTCGCCAAAACGTGACCATTCCCTTTGAAGAATTGAGGCCGTTTTTAAGGCATAACCCCCTTTTGAAAATTAATTAATCTATAGACGATTTGGAAACTTCCGAACTACTTAAAAAGGTCCGACAAATAGAAATCAAGACAAAAGGCTTGAGTAAGCATATTTTCTCAGGTGAATACCATAGTGCCTTTAAGGGAAGGGGTATGTCTTTTAGCGAAGTTCGGAATTACCAATTTGGAGATGATGTCCGAAATATTGATTGGAATGTAACTGCACGAACAGGTGAGCCACACATTAAAGTTTTTGAAGAAGAACGCGAACTTACTGTAATGCTTCTGGTTGATGTCAGCCAATCTTCCTACTTCGGTACCGTTAACCAGATGAAAAAAGGGATTATTACAGAAATTTGTGCAGTACTTTCATTTTCTGCAATCCAAAACAATGACAAAGTTGGAGTTATTTTATTTTCCAGTAAAATAGAAAAATTCATTCCGCCCAAAAAAGGGAAACAGCATATTCTTAGGATAATCCGAGAGTTATTAAATTTTGAGCCAGAAGGTAGTGGAACTCATCTGGATGAGGCACTTCAATATTTCAATAATGTGGTAAAAAAACGAAGCATTTGTTTCATTATTTCTGATTTTATGACCAGCGGATATGAAGATCCCCTTCGGATCGCTGCTCGTCGTCATGATATTGTTGGAATCCACCTGTTTGATCCTAGAGAGGAAAGTTTACCAAACGTGGGTTTGATTCGGGCCAAAGATTCTGAAACAGGGAGGATAGGATGGATTGATACTTCAATTACTGCTGTACGCGAGGAGTATGAAAATTTGTTCAAATACAATCTGAAATATTTTCAAAGCATGTTCCAAAAAAGTGGAATAGACTCAGTGAGCATTAGAACAGATGAATCATATGTCAATGCTTTGTTGAAGTTCTTCAAAAAAAGATCGAATTAGCCCTCTGAAGTTTTGTCAGAAGCCCAATTCCAATTTAATCCATGATATTTTTGAATTTCATAAAATTTGGCTTTTCAATTCTGATTACAACTTTTTCCACAGTCGTTGAAATCAAAAAGAGTCAACCTTTTTTTTTATTTCTATTCTACCCTTTTCTTTTTTTAAATACTTCGATTGCCCAAATAGTTGTAAGTGCTGAGATAGACAGCTCCACAATGCTAATTGGAGATCAAATGTCTCTTCATTTATTAGTCAACCATTCCAAGGATATTTCAGGATTGACTTTAGAAACCAAAATTTTCAAAAAAACAAAAATTGAAGTTCTGGGAGAATCCTCCTGGGATACGCTAAATCAAGGCGTAGAATCTATTTTACAAAAAGATATTTTTTTTACTATTTGGGATTCAGGCAAGGTTGTGATACCTAAATTCCCCATAAACTATATTCAAGATGGGAAACCTGAAATTGTATATACAAATGAACTTCTGTTAGACGTAAATACTCCAAAAACAGATAGTACGCTTTCCCCGATAAAAGATATCATTCTGGAACCCAGAACATTTGAAGATTTTATTCCTGCCTTGGCTACCATTTCAGGTTTCATTTTATTGAGTGCAATTGTATATTTCTTTTGGAAAAGGAAAGATAAAAAAGAAGAACTTGAACAGCCTGCAATTATTTTACCTGCCCATGAAATTGCTTTAAACAAGTTGCAAGCTTTAAAAACAAAACAACTCTGGCAAAAAGGAGATATCAAAAATTATCAGATAGAACTTACCCACGTTATTCGGGAATATCTAGAAAATCGTTTTGAAATTCAAGCACTGGAAAATGCCACTGAAGAAATATTAGATCTATTGAAAAGTGTAGATTTTTCAGATGATTGGAAAGAGAAAATAAAAGAAATGTTGCAGATGGCAGATTTAGTCAAATTTGCGAAAGCTAATCCCGGTTCAGAATTTCATGAAAAAATGATGACTTATGCTGAGTCATTTGTTGAACAGACAAAAAAAGTAGAAATAGAAAATACAGACTTATTAAATGATTGACTTTCTACTAAATATCTCATTTAAGAATCCAGAAGTTTTCTTTCTTCTTCTGATTCTTCCTCTGATTGGAATAATCTATGCTTTCCGAAATGCAGCGCATTTTGCAACATTAAAATTGTCAAGCTTGATCGCATTTCGAAATATTCCCTCATGGCGGGGGAAGTTTCGTTTATTATTACCGCTTTTTAGAATACTTACATTTATTGCTTTAGTTACTGCACTTGCCCGGCCTCAAGAATTGCTGAAAGAACAAAACATAAAAGCCGAAGGAATTGATATTTTCTTAGCAATGGATCTTTCCTGGAGTATGCTTGCTCAGGACTTCAAACCCAATAGACTTGAGTCGAGCAAGCGAATTGCCGCAAGTTTTGTAGATAGAAGAAAATATGATAGAATTGGATTGGCAGTATTTGCAGCTGAGGCTTTTACCCAGTGTCCATTGACTTCAGATCACAGAGTCTTAAAAGAGTTTTTAGCTAGCTTGCAATATGGGGTATTGAAAGATGGAACTGCCATAGGAATGGGGTTGGCTGCTGCAGTAAATCGAATCAAAGATGGAGCAGCCAAAAGCAAGGTGGTAATTTTATTAACAGATGGTGATAATAATTCTGGATATATCAAACCCATGACTGCAACCGAAATTGCCAAAGAGTTTGGAATAAAGGTCTATACCATTGGAATCGGTTCAAAAGGAGAAGCATTAATGCCAATTCAAAAACTTGGTAATGGGCAGTATATTTATGATAAGGTTCCTGTCGTATTCGATGAAGCATTGTTAAAAAAGATTGCAGAAATTACTGGAGGAAAATATTTTCGTGCTACTTCAGATCAAAGTTTGGAACGCATTTATGCTGAAATCGATCAACTCGAAAAAACAGAACTTGAAGTCACCAGCATTAAAAGAGAAAGTGAAGCCTTTCACATTTTTGCTTTATTGGCAATTGTCCTTCTAGCACTCGAAATCTCAATGAGATATACAATTTTCCGAACAATTCCTTAAGACTTATTCAAACTCCATAGCAAAACTTTCCTATTATTAAAAAATGAAATACTTTTGGCACTTTTTTCGGTATAGGGGGATTAACCATATATCTTATTTTAAGGTTCTCTGATTATTTAGGGAATTGACGGTCAACCAAACTTAATAACAACGCTTCATTCTTTTACCTTTTTTTTAATATAGTTGACCACCTAAATTTTTTGAGAAGCTTTTTTGTTAATGCTTCGCTAAACATTTTTTGACCACTCTTTTAAGCCCTATTCAGCAATTTGTAACAAACTGAAAATGTATATGCATTTTCCAAAATATCCATGATATGAAAGTTTTGAAATTCGGTGGCTCCTCAGTCGCCAAACCGGATCGGATAAAAAGCATCGTTGAAATTCTAAAGGGTTATTATACAAAAGGTGAAAAGTTTGCTGTTGTCTTTTCCGCATTTGGAGGTGTGACTGACCAGCTAATTCAAATGAGTGATTTAGCTGCAAAAGGAGATAAATCCTACAAAGAGGTTTTCAAAGAATTTAGTTGTCGGCATCAAAAAACCATAACAGAATTATTGGAAGGTTCTTTGCAAGAGCAAGTATTAAAGGAAATGAAAGAAAACCATGAAGTGCTCAACAATTTACTTTATGGTGTTTTTCTCGTTCGGGAAGCTTCTCCAAGAACGATGGATTATGTCTTGAGTTTTGGAGAACGAAATTCTTGTTTTATCATTTCTCAGGTTTTGAAACAAGAAGGTATAAATGCCTCCTATTTAGACGCCCGAAAAATTATCAAAACAGATAAATCCTTTGGATCAGCAAAAGTGGACTTTGAAATGTCCTACACTAAAATTCAAAATTATTTCAATCAAAACCCAGAAATCCAAATAGTTACTGGATTCATAGCAACTGCCAAAGGAGGATTGACTACAACTTTGGGAAGAGGGGGATCAGATTACACTGCCTCATTACTTGCTGCTGGATTGGATGCGGATCATATTGAAATTTGGACAGACGTGAATGGTGTACTAACTGCAGATCCTCGAAAAGTAAAAAAGGCATTTACGATTCCCAATATGACTTATGCTGAAGCAATGGAGATGTCCCACTTTGGGGCAAAAGTCATTTATCCTCCAACATTACAACCTGCATTAAAAAAGAAAATTCCGATATATATCAAGAATACTTTTGAGCCAGAATTTGAAGGAACTTTCATTTCCGATAAAAAGGATATGAATGGTCATGCTGTAAAAGGGATTTCCTCTATTAACAATATTGCCTTATTGACCCTTTCGGGAAGCGGGCTTTTTGGCGTCCCTGGAATTGCTGCCCGATTGTTTAATAGTCTGGCTCAAGCTGGAATCAATATTATCTTAATTACCCAAGGTTCTTCTGAACATGCAATTAGTTTTGCCGTCCAACCTTCTTTGGCAACAAAAGCAAAAAAACGTGTAGAGAATGAGTTTGAATTTGAAATTGAAAAAGGTGCAGTTGATAAAGTAAAGATTGAAGACGATCTGTCTGTAGTTGCTATCATTGGAGAGAATATGAGATACCAGCCAGGAATTGCAGGTCGTATGTTTCAGGCTTTAGGAAAAAATGGGGTCAATGCAGTGGCAATCGCACAAGGTTCTAGTGAGTTAAATATTTCTGTTGCTATTCCCAGGACTGATGAAGCAAAAGCACTCAATTCACTCCACGAAGCTTTCTTCCTTTCAGATACTAAAGAGTTGCATTTGTTTATGGTTGGTGTTGGTTTGATTGGAAGCACTTTGATTGAACAAATTCAAAAGCAAAACCAATTTCTTAAGGATAATCGAGGACTTGAAATAAGAGTCGTTGGCTTGGCCAATACAAAAAAGATGATTTTTGAAGAAGATGGAATAGACCTGTCTATTTGGAGTGAAAAATTGGCAGGTGCAACTGAAACATCAGATGTTGGACAATTTGTAAATCGAATGAAAGAATTGAATTTGTCAAATACGATTTTTATTGACAATACAGCCAGTGACAATGTTGCCAATTTTTACGAGACTATTTTGGACAATAGCATTTCAATCAGTACGCCTAACAAAATTGCAACTTCATCTGCTTATCTACAATACCAGCGATTGAAAAATATTGCGACAAAACGTGGCGTCCAATTTCTTTATGAAACCAATGTTGGTGCCGGACTTCCAGTAATTACCACTTTAAATGATTTGATCAATAGTGGGGATCAAATTTTAAAAATCGAGGGAGTCCTTTCTGGATCATTGTCTTTTATTTTCAACTCTTTCAATGAAGGTGTAAAATTCAGTGAAATTGTAAAAGAAGCTAAAACCCGAGGGTTTACCGAACCAGATCCAAGGGTAGATTTGAATGGGATAGACGTCCGTCGGAAGTTGATTATTCTTGCTCGCGAAACGGGATTGCCTTTGGAGGCTAAAGATGTTGAAATTGAAAATATTCTTCCTAAAAAAGTAAGGGAGGCAAAAACAGTCGAACAGTTTTTTGAAGAACTGGAAAAAGCGGATGAGCATTTTGATAAACTCAGAAGTAAAGCAGCCAAAGAAAATAGAGCATTGAGGATGATTGCCAGCCTCGAAAAAGGAAAGGCAAAAATCAGTTTGCAGCCAGTTCAAAGTAATCATCCTTTTTACTCCTTAAGTGGAAGTGATAATATGATAGTATTTACGACCGAAAGATATAAGGATAGACCACTGGTAGTTAGAGGACCTGGAGCAGGAGCAGAAGTAACGGCAGCAGGTGTCTTCTCGGAAATCATATCTATTGGCAACTTCTTGTCTTAATCGGTTGAATATCAGTTTGTTATAAAAAAATAAATTACACCAAACCTCACAACCAATTGATTTTCAACAGTTTATGTAAAGTAGTTTGTTTATTTTTGATTACATTCGTTTTCTATTATGAATTCAGGTTTAAAAGTTTTTGCTCCAGCTTCAGTAGGTAATGTTGCCGTTGGATTTGATTGTCTTGGTTTTGCTTTAGAAAAGCCAGGGGATGAGATCATTGCTCGTTTTTCTAATAAACCTGGATTGCGAATCACTAAAATTTCAGGAACAAAGGGAAAAAAATTACCCCATGATATTGAAAAAAATACGGCTGGCTTTGCTGCATACAAGTTACTTGAATATATAGGTGAAACTGAAAAAGGAATAGAATTAGAGATTCACAAAAAAATGCCCCTTGGCAGTGGTCTGGGTTCAAGTGCTGCAAGTGCGGTAGCTGGAGTTATGGCAGTGAATGAGTTGATGCGAAGACCTTTGGAAAAAAAAGATCTATTGCAGTTTGCTATGTATGGCGAAGAATTAGCTTCAGGTAGTCGCCATGCAGATAATGTTGCTCCTTCACTTTTTGGAGGCATGATATTGATAAGAGATAATGAAACGCTAGACTTTCATCGCCTACCAATACCTAGAGGTTTATACGCTACTGTTATTTACCCCGATGTGGAAATACTAACTAAAGATGCAAGAGAAATATTATCTACAGAAGTTCCTCTAAAGAAATTGGTTCAACAAACTGCAAATATGGGGTCATTGGTTCTGGGCATGTTTAATTCAGATATCGAGTTAATTGGGCGATCTTTAAAGGATGTAGTAATTGAACCTCAACGTGCTAAACTAATTCCACGTTTCTTTGAAGCAAAAGAAGCTGCATTAACAGAAGGTGCATTGGGTTGTAGCATTTCGGGTTCAGGCCCATCTATTTTTGCCTTAAGTGCAAATAGTCTAATTGCAGAAAAGGTTGGCGATGCATTCCAAAAGATTTATTCCAATGCCAATATAGAACATCAACTGTTCTTATCCCCTATTAATCAACATGGAGCTATTAAGCTTTAATGCGCTACACTACCCTATTATTCTCAAAATAATAATAATACTGATTTGTGAGGACCAATTTTGAATACCGATGCTGTGGAGAGGTTTTTATTTTATAGGATACTTTACTTTTCCACTGCTATTTCGGCTCAAATTATCCCCCCTTATCAAAATGGATATTGTGTCTACAGTATCTAAAACTACAGATAGAAAACAAAAAGATAATTACAATGCGGCTATACAGTACGAATAATACATCCAATTTTGTTTCATTAAAAGAAGCAGTCTTTAAAGGATTGCCTGATGATAAAGGGCTATTTATGCCTGAATACCTGCCTAAATTATCTGAACATTTTCTCAATAATTTAGAGGGTTTTTCTTTTCAGGAGATTGCTTTTGAAGTCTCCAAAGCACTATTGGGAGCTGCTATACCAATAGAAGACATAAAAAAAATCATAGAAAATGCTATTACATTTCCCGCTCCTGTTGTCAAACTAGACGAAAAAAAATATATTCTTGAATTATTTCACGGACCCAGTTTAGCATTCAAAGATTTTGGAGCCAGATTCATGGCACAGTTGATGAGTTATTTTAATCAAGATAACGAAGAAGAACTCGTGATTTTAGTAGCTACTTCAGGGGATACTGGTGGTGCAGTCGCATCTGGTTTCTATAAAACCCCGGGAATAAAAGTGGTAATCCTTTATCCTTCTGGAAAAGTTAGTGACTTACAAGAGAAACAATTAACAACTTTGGGGCATAATATTAAAGCTTTGGAGGTTGATGGAACATTTGATGATTGCCAAGCCTTAGTAAAAGCTGCTTTCCTGGATAGCGATTTAAACAAAAACATCAGACTTAGTTCTGCTAATTCCATCAATATTGCAAGGCTCATCCCCCAATCATTTTATTACTTTGAAGCATTTAAACAAGTAAAAGCTGACGAAGACAATGTGGTTTTTTGTGTTCCAAGTGGAAACTTTGGCAACCTTACAGCAGGTCTTTTTGCAAAAAAAATGGGACTGCCAATACATCATTTTATTGCTGCAACCAACATTAATGACGTGTTTCCAGAATATTTAAGAGAAGGAATATACGCTCCTAGACCTTCTTTCCGGACGCTATCTAATGCTATGGATGTTGGCAATCCTTCCAACTTTGCAAGAATATTAGACCTTTATTGTTCCACGTGGAACAATATTAGAGAGCAAATTTCTGGATATTCTTTCAATGATGAACAAACAAAAGAAGGAATGAGTGAGGTATACAACCATTATAATTATGAAATAGACCCGCATGGAGCATTAGGATATTTAGCTTTAAATGAGTATCAAAAAGAAAATCCAGGCACAAAAGGCGTTATTCTGGAGACTGCTCACCCTTCTAAGTTTATTACCGATGTAGAGAAAATTCTTAAAAAATCAATACTTATCCCTGACCGTTTGGCTGTGCTGAAAGAGAAAACCAAAGATTCTATCCCAATAAATAATGAATTTATGTCTTTCAAGGAATGGTTATTGAGCAATTATTGACTTAAAAAAGAGCCTCTGAAATAGTAATTTTACAATTCAGAGGCTCTTTTTATTTTACCATTCACAATTAATGTTCCACGTGGAACAAATTTCTGTCATTAAAAATTCATAAAAACTTTCCTTACATGAGAACAAAAACAATACTCATTAGTGCTTTTATATTCTTTTTGCTACCCTTATATGGGCAAGAAGAATCAACCAATAAAAATAAGTTTAGGCAACTATATCAAGAATTACCTACCCCAAATGTTTACAGAAATGCTTCAGGAGCACCAGGTCATAAGTACTGGCAACAACAAGCAGATTATAAAATTAAGGTGGAATTAGACGATGAAAATCAAAGAATTTATGGGGAAGAGACTATTACTTACCATAATAATTCTCCGGATGTTCTAGAATATTTATGGGTACAATTGGATCAAAATATGCGCGCAAAAGACAGCGACCGCTATAAAGTAAACCAAAATAGAATCTCTCAAAGGATGACATTGAAGGAAATAAAGCAATTAGTCCCGGAGTTTGATGGTGGTTTTAAGCTGGATTATGTGAAAGGAGTTGATGGAAAAGATCTAAATATTGCGGTGGTAAAAACAATGATGAGAGTTAATTTGCCTAATTCATTAAAGCCTAATGAGTCATTTACATTCAAAATAAAATGGTGGTATAATATCAATAATAGAATGGAAATAGGTGGTCGGTCAGGCTATGAATACTTCTCTGAAGATGATAATTACCTCTATACTATAGCTCAATTTTTTCCAAGAATGGCTGTTTACTCCGATGATGAAGGTTGGCAAAATAAACAATTTCTAGGGCGCGGAGAGTTTACTTTGACCTTTGGTAATTACGAAGTTGACATTACAGTACCATCTGATCATGTAGTATCGGCAACAGGTATGCTTCAAAATGAGAAGGAAGTTTTGACAAAAACGCAATATAAAAGATGGCAAGAAGCAAAAAAGAATTATGCTAATCCAGTATTCGTAGTCACACAAGAAGAAGCAATTGAGGCAGAAAAATCAAACTCGACTGATAAAAAAACGTGGAAATTTAAAGCAGATAACGTTCGAGATTTCGCATTTGCTTCTTCAAGAAAGTTTATTTGGGATGCAATGGCAGTAAAACAGGAAGATGGAACGACCGCAATTGCCGCATCTATGTACCCCAAGGAAGGTAATCCTCTATGGGAAAAGTACTCTACCAAGGCGGTAGCACATACTTTAAAATGGTTTTCACATTATACATTCCCCTACCCTTACCCTATAGCATGGTCTATTCACACCAACAGAATTGGTATGGAATATCCTATGATATGTTTTAATGGTGGTCGTCCAGAATCGGATGGCACTTACACAAAACGAACCAAATATGGACTGATCGGAGTCATCATTCATGAGGTTGGACACAATTACTTTCCGATGATTGTCAACTCTGATGAACGTCAATGGACATGGATGGATGAAGGTTTAAATTCTTTTGTTCAGTTTTTAGCTCAAGAGCAATGGCAAAGAGACTACCCACAACGAAGAGGTCCCGCACATAAGATTGTAGATTATATGAAAGGCGATAAAAGTAACATTTCTCCTATCATGTCTAACTCTGAAAGTATTCATCAATTTGGGAATAATGCATATGGCAAGCCTGCCACTGCATTAAATATTTTAAGGGAAACCATCATTGGAAGAGAATTATTTGATTATGCTTTCAAGACTTATTCAAATAGATGGAAATTTAAGCACCCTTCTCCAGCTGATTTTTTCAGAACAATGGAAGATGCTTCGGGGGTTGATCTGGACTGGTTTTGGCGAGGCTGGTTTTATGAGACAGACCACGTTGACATAGCCATCAATAAAGTCAAATGGTTCGAATTAGATTCAAAAAATCCTGATATTGAAAACCTCGCAAAAAAAGAAGAACGCGATGCAGAACCAATAGGTATATCTACAGTCAGAAATCGAAAAGAGGTCCTCAAAACTCAAGATGAAATTGACCGCTCTCTTAGAGATTTCTATACAGAATATGATCCATTAGATGTAACCATTCTTGACAGAGAAGATTATAAAAAGTATTTGAGCAACCTTTCTGATGAAGAACGGGCATTAATAACTAATGGAAAAAATTATTACGAAATTACTTTTGAAAATGTAGGCGGATTAGTTATGCCTATTATCATAGAGTTTGAATTCATTGACGGAGCCAAAGAGGTTCAAAAAATTCCAGCTGAAATCTGGAGATTTAATGATGATCAAGTCACTAAGGTCTTCGTTCTGGATAAAGAAGTCAAGCAAATTACGCTGGATCCTTTTTTAGAAACTGCTGATGTGGATACTGAAAATAATTACTTCCCACCTAAGCATCAAATGAACCGATTTGAACTTTTTAAACAAAAAGAAAGAGCGAGTAGAGCAACCAATCCAATGCAAAAAGAAAGGAAAATAAAAGAAAGAAATAGCGGAACAAACTAAACTACTGATAATCAAGTATTTAAAAATATAAAAATGGCTTAAGTTGATATCAATTTAAGCCATTTTTAATCATAAATTACTGATAATCAATTATTTACATAGATTAACTAAAAAATTAATGAATTCCATAAATCGTTTCAAAGTATTAATTCCTCTTTTTATCTCTTGTATTCATAGATGATATCACCAGTTTTATATTTCTACCGGGCACGATAATCTATAAACCCTCATATTGCAAGCAACTTCACTGGAAAGGAAATGTCTTTACAAATACATTTTCACTTCAATCAACTTCCAGGAAAACTCTCAAAAATAAGTCTGAATTAAAAAATCCGAACTGCTGTGCAGGCATGGCCAAGTTATTTGTCATAAATAACCACAGTATTTCTAAAACCAAATTTTATAATGAGAACAATCAAATTAGTCGCCTTCGCTTTAATTTTTTCTCTTTCTGCTATTGCAAATAATTCACCCAATGAAATCAAAAAATCTTCAAAAGCTTACCAAGAATTAAGGACTGAAATTTCTTCCATGATACAAAACCCAAATCTGAAAGAAAATGGAATTTCAAATGAAAATGTGTTGGTGCGCTTTAAACTAAACGAGGAAAAAGAAATTGAAATAATAAAAATCGAAACAGATTCTGATTACTTAAAAAGATTCGTCAACAAACGACTTGAAAATAAAGATCTAACTGTAAATGATTTATCTCCTAATCAAACATATGAAGTGACATTAGTTTTTGAACTCAGATGAGTTCTTAAATCTTAGCCATAACATTTACTGATGCCGTCCTTCGCAAGACGGCATTTTTTGTTTGGCAAAAAGAGGCTCAATTTATTTTTGAATGCCTTACTTTTGGCATTCAAAAATCACAGACCTAATATGAAAGTTGGAATTATTGGAAGTGGCGCGATGGGAGCTGGAATTGCTCAGGTAGCTGCAACTGTAGGGCATAACGTTTTTCTATATGACAACAACCCTTCAGCTTTGGAGCGAGCAGAGCAAAAGTTGAAAAAGATTTTAACCCGCCTGGTCGAAAAGGGAAGAATTGATAACTCGAAACAAAAGGAAATATTAGATAATATTCGATTTATTGACAATATGTTTGATTTCAAAAAATCGGATTTAATAATTGAAGCCATTGTTGAAAACCTGGAAATTAAAAAATCAGTTTTCAATCAATTGGAAGATATCGTAAAAGAAGATTGTATAATAGCAACCAATACTTCTTCCCTTTCAGTTGCAGCCATTGCATCCGCATGTGAAAATGCTTCGCGAGTTTTAGGAATTCATTTTTTCAATCCTGCTCCTTTGATGAAATTGGTTGAAATAATTCCCGCTATTCAAACCAGTAAAGAGGTTTTAGAAAAATCAAAATCTGTTATTGAAGGATGGGGAAAATTGGTCATCATTGCAAAAGATACTCCTGGTTTTATTGTAAACCGTGTGGCTCGTCCTTTTTATGGAGAAGCTTTAAGGATTCTTGAAGAAGGAATTGCTGATGTTCCAACTATTGATTGGGCAATGACCGAAATTGGAGGATTTAGAATGGGACCATTCACATTGATGGATTATATCGGAAACGATGTTAATTACACAATTACGGAAACAGTTTTTAAAGCATTCTATTTTGACCCCCGGTACAAACCTGCCTTTACGCAAAAACGTTTGTCCGAAGCTGGCTATCACGGAAGAAAATCAGGTAAAGGTTTTTATGACTATTCTGAAAATTCAAAAAACCCGGAGGCTGTAAAAAATTCAGACCTTGGAAATAAAGTTGTTGAAAGGATTGTGGCAATGCTGATAAATGAAGCAGCAGATGCCCTATATTTAAATATTGCTAGTCGAGAGGATATTGACTTGGCAATGACCAAAGGTGTAAACTATCCAAAAGGACTTTTAAAATGGGCCGATGAAATTGGTCTCCAAACTTGTGTAGAAAGAATGGATAATCTATACAACGAATATCTCGAAGATCGATATCGTTGTAGTCCATTATTGCGAAAAATGGCAAGAGATAGAAATACGTTTTATAATAACTAAATATCAATTTTATAAAATAAAAAACAAATAGCATGGCTACCTCAATTATCTCCTATAATGTCAATGGAATTCGTGCTGCTCATAAAAAAGGATTTTTTGAGTGGATGAAAAAAACCGGTTTTGACCTTCTCTGCCTCCAGGAAACAAAAGCTCACAAAGAACAAGTCGAAACTTCAATTCTTGATGATATGGGATATCATCATTTTTGGCACTCTGCAGAAAAAAAGGGATATAGTAGTGTAGCAACTTTTTCAAAAAAAGAGCCTGACAATGTGGTTGTTGGATGTGGTATCGAAAAGTATGATCGAGAAGGAAGAATTTTGAGAACTGATTTTGGTGATTGGACTTTACTCAATTGTTACTTTCCTTCCGGCACTAGTGGAGAGGAAAGGCAAACTTTCAAATATGGATTTTTAGATGACTTTTTCGAATGGGCACATGAATTGAAAAAAGAGCGACCCAATTTAATTATTGTTGGAGATTATAATATTGCTCATACAGAAAACGATATTCACAACCCAAAAGGCAACAAAAAGAATTCGGGTTTCCTTCCAGAAGAAAGAGCATGGATGACAAAATGGTTCGAGAGCGGATTTACAGATTCTTTTCGTTTTGCCAATCCTGAAAAAATTGAATACAGCTGGTGGAGCTTTAGAGCAAATGCACGTGCCAATAATAAAGGTTGGAGAATCGATTATCAATCAGTAACCGACAACTTAAAAGAAAAAATAATTGAAGCTTATCACATGGGTGATGCTGTTCACTCCGACCATTGTCCTGTCTATTTAAAAATAGATATATAGAACTTATAAAAGGAACATAAAAAAGCCCAAATCAAAATTCCTGATTTGGGCTTTTTCTTTTCAACATAGAGGCAAATGCTAATTCTCACGAATTTTCTGTAAAAGCTCTTCTGTTAAAGAATAATCTTCATTTTCTGATTTTGCCAACTCAATAGCTCTTAAGGCAATTTTTTCTGCTTTCCCTTTTTTTCCCAATTTAAAATAGACAGCAGCCACGGTATCATTGTTGTAATAATTATCTTCCAATTTTACACTTTTCTTAGCCCATTTTAAAGCATGCTTCAAATATTTTTTATTGTCAACTGTTTCATAAATTGTCCAAGCAACGTTATTCAATTCATCTCCATTTTTTGGAGTGAATTTTTTGTAATGTTCAATTGCCGCTTTTGCAAAGTTATCTCCTTCTTCCATCTGACGGAAATAAGTCAGTTTAAATTGTGAATACATATAAGCCCCCTTTTCAGGATAGATTTTCGGAAATATTTTTTTTGCTCTTTCTAATACTTTATCTCCTTCAGCCATAGCCAATTCTTGATTGACAATATTTTGAATTTTTCTTTCAATTGCTCTTTCTCCAAATTCTTCAACAAAAGCCATTCTATTTTTTATCAAATAATCAAAAAGTACGGATTCCGAATTATCCGCAAACTGAAAGATAAATTTCATGTTTTCTTTGGTTCCCCACTCTTCCTGGGTTTTCATATAATCTTCACCAATTAATGCATAGGCCGGATCCATGGCATTGTATTTGACTTTGGCATACTCGTATAAAAATTCAGCGTTTTTATTTCCTGCTGCATATTTTTCATCAAGTGCAGAAAGTCGTTTTGTAGGATCATTTGCCAAATTTCCTAAATCCAGAAATTCTTCTGCATTTAAAAATCCTACAGCACGGTGAGCAATTTTTCCATCACCATCAATGAAAAGTAGAGTCGGATAAGCGCGAACGTTGTATTCCTTTGCCAATTGAATCCCCTCCCCTTTTTCCATGTCTTTTTTTACATTGATAAAATTGGCATTATAAAATTCACCAACTTTTTTATCAGTAAAGGTGGAGCGACTCATTTTTTTACATGGACCACACCAGGTGGTATATGCATCCATGAAAATTACTTTGTTTTCCTTTTTAGCAGTAGCTAATATTTCAAACCAATCAGCATCTGAAAATGAAATCCCTTCCTGGCTAAAAGAATTCGCATTAATAAAAAATGCTAAAGAGATTAGGAAGATTATTTGTTTCATTAATTATTGATTTATCATTTTTATTGAAAATGAAACCGCCGCCAACTTCTCAAAAGAAATGTGGGCGGCGGTTTCATTACATTATTTTAAAAAATTGAACTTAACTTTCTATTTTTTTAATGACTCTCTGTACTAGATTCTCAGCACCTTTTCCAGCTTCTTTGGCTAATTCAAGGGATTTTTGTGCGGCTTTCAAAGCCTCTTCTTTTTTACCATTATGACTCAAAATGGTAGCATAGGTTAAATAATAATTATATATCCCACCTTTTTCAGCCGCTTCTTTGGCATATTTCTCTGCCATTTTCATGCATTTTTCATCATCACTAAAACTCTTTTGAATATCAGAAGCCAAATAGTCCAGATCCTTTGCATTTCCATTCGCTACTTTTTTTGCAAAAGCAGCACAAGCTTTCATAAAATTCTTATGATCACCTAGTTTTTTGAAATAAGCCATATCCATTTCAATCCCAAATTCTTCAGATCTCTGGGGATAGTGCTTTTTCATTTTTTCCTTAGCCTCTTCTACCAATTCCAAGGACTGAAATTCAATTCCTTTATTAGCAGTATTTGTGCTAGCCAACAATACTCTATCGTTCAACGCCTGTAACCCTTTTACTTTCCCAATGGCTTTATAATGTTTAACAAACAAATCAAAAATTCTCGAGTCAACAGCAACTGTTGCTTCATACAACAATTGAAGGTTGAACTCATTCTCCATGTCAGGGTCATCTCTAAAATAAGTATTAGAAATTTTCAAACTGGATTTTCCAGCTTTATTTAAAGCTTGAACATATTTGTAAACCAATTCAGGATCACGATTTCCTTTTTCATATTGTTCTGCAAATTCACCACTTCGATCAATGCTTTTCAAAACTCCTTCTCCCAATCGAATAAAAGCATCTACTTGCTGAGCACCTTTAACTTGTTTAACTACCTCTCCAGTGTAGTCGATATAGAATAATGTTGGAAAAGCTGCTACTGGATATTTTTGTCTGAACTTCAAACCCTCCCCTTTTTCCATATCCAGTTTCATATTGATAAAATTGGCATTGTAGAAATCACCAACTTTTTCCTGAGTAAACACATTTTTTGCCATGCGTTTACATGGACCACACCAAACAGCATAAGCATCTACAAAAATAATTTTCTCTTTTTGCTTTGCCATTTCTAAAGCTTCCTGCCAGGTGCCTTCAAAAAAATCAATGCCTTGGGAAAATAATGAAGATGAACCCAAAAGGATCATCATGGAATATAGCAACAGTCTCATAATAATTTTTCTTATTTAATATTTGAATCTGCAAGATACTAACATTGGTAATTAAAAAACACGCCAGAATGGAAACTGTCAAGACAAGTGGGGGTATTTTAACTTTTTACTAACCGAAAAGAAACCAAGAAGAGCAGAAAATTATCGATTCTTATTTTTCTCATACTCTTTAACCAGTTCAGTAGAAGATTTTTCAATCACAGAAAGAAGCATTATAACTTGTTGAGAAAGTGAATGCTTTGGATATTCTTTGAGAAACTGTTGGTAATATTTAATTGCATTTTCTTTGTCTTCGAGATCAGCGTCAAAAGTAAATCCTTGTAAAAACAAAGCATGAGCAGCATTATTATAGGTTGGATAATCTCGAGAGACCGTTCCCCACAATTCAATTGCTTTTCTGTATTCTCCCAAGCCTCTTGAAACATCTCCTGCTTTAAACAATAATTCAGCAGCTGAACTATCCTTTGGAAACTCCTTGACCAAATTTTGAGTTTTCGCTATCAATTCTTTTGCAGCTTCTTTGTCCTTCTTAGCATCCTGTGCTTTCAATAATCTTGATTCCAGTTTTGAAATTTCATCTTTTAATTTTGCTAAATAAATCGACCCACCTTCAGAAGTTAGTTCCTGATTACTAAGAGATTGGGCTTCATTCTGGTTGCAGGAAAAAAAAGGTGAGCATATTACGAATAATAGGATTGTTTTTTTCATAGCTCTTGATGAGTAAACAATAAATCTTTTTAAATGATTATCATTGCTTCAAACTAATAATCATTTGAGGAGGTAAACACAATTCTTCTAATTCTGATAATGTACCCTTGAATACATTAAAATCTACATTTCCATTAATTCCTTCTAACTTTCCCCGATTTCCATATTGCCAAAAATGCCATTTTTTATTTTTTCGAAGATTGGGTTTCCACCAGGAGTTATATCGGGCTATCCAAATTGGATAATCTTCAAAATGCCCTGAAATATATTCGTTAAAAAAGTCCTGATTGGTATATATGATTGGCTTAATATTGTAATTGATTTCAATTTGAAAAAGCCATGTGCGGATGCCGTTTAAAAGTTCAGTCTTAGAAACTCCATTTATTACCTCAACGTCTAGAACTGGTGGTAAATCACCAGATTTCATTTCTACAAAATTGATAAAGTTTTGAGCTTGAAGTTCTGCGGAAATAGCCGGTCTGAAAAAATGATAAGCCCCTCTTTTAATTCCTACTTTTCTCATTTCCAACCAATTACGCTGAAAAGTAGAATCTTTGTGATTGATTCCTTCTGTAGCTTTTGCAAAAGCAAAATGAATCCCTTGTTTTTGAATTTTTCCCCAATTAATAAAGGATTGATATCGGGAAACATCAATTCCATGAACTTCAAAATTTTGCATTCGATAAGTCGTTTTGTCACAAGAAAGCAACAAAAGAATTGATAATATGGGTAGAAGGGTTTTCATAAGCTTATCATGGGAAAACAGATCATTTAAAAATTAAAGAAAAGGAAAAATAGAGTTTAGGACTATATAATCATATGCTTTAAAATTTCACTAACACTCTTTTGTCATTTGCAAACATTGTTCCTCATTCCCTTGAATGTTCAGTCTCTTCAATTTTTAAAGCAATAGAACGAATTCCATGTAAAGGGCTTTTCCTCATATATTGTTCAACAGTCATTACATAATTCCCAGGAAGACTAAAAAAAGCATTTTGCTGGATGGGAACCTCCAATTTACATTGCTCTGCATCGCAATCTCCAAACCAGACGCCTCCTTTATTTGCCAATTCAAAAGAAACCAACTCTTTGATTCTCTTACCAGAAGGAAAGTATGTATATATATTAATGTACAAATTCTGGAATTCGTAATCAGTTGAATGCTCAAAATCAAGAAAAAGATTGTAAATTTTTGTGGTGTCCTTAATTTCAAATTTGAAATCAACCGTGTCTTGGTATGTCCATTCTCCTGATTCAATCACGTAACTATCTTCGAAAAGATAATTTTTCTTACAACCCAAAAATATCACAAAAACCAAAAAATAAAATAGGTTTAAACCCTTAATTTTCAATTTCATATATACGTAAATTATTCTAAAATTAGATCAAAGATAGTGATAATAAAATCTGATTAAATTTGCTAAGCACCAAACCATAATTATGTATAAGTTTAAGTTAATATGGTCATTTCAACGCTGGATTGGATAATAATTGTTGCCTATTTCGCGCTTATTTTAAAGAATGCTCTTATTATCCACCCCACCCCTCTCTGTCCAAACTCCGATACTGAATAGCTTCTGCCAAATGTTCTATCTTAATATCAGCACTCCCCGAAAGGTCTGCACTAGTACGGGCTACTTTAATAATTCTATCGTATGCTCTTGCTGATAGCTTTTGAACTTTCATTGCTTTTTTAAGTAAAATCAAACATGGTTGGCTAAGTGGGCACAATTCTCTAACCATGCGGCTCGGCATTTGAGAATTACAATGTATGGTTTTATATTTTTTAAATCGCTCCTCCTGAATTTTTCTCGCTTTTGTCACCTCTTCTACAATTGTTTTTGAATCCTTTTTTGAAGGGCTAAAACTCGATAATTCGTCATAAGAAACAGGAGTCACTTCCACATGCAAATCAATACGATCCAATAAAGGTCCTGAAACTTTATTCAAATATCTTTTCACTTGACCAGCACCACATACACATTCTTTGTCAGGGTGTGAATAATAACCACATGGACAGGGGTTCATTGAAGCCACCAACATAAAATTTGCCGGATAATCCACAGAAATTTTTGCTCTTGAAATGGTTACTTTTCGCTCCTCCATAGGCTGCCTCATTACCTCCAAAACAGACCTCTTGAATTCTGGCAATTCATCTAAAAACAATACACCATTATGAGACAATGATATTTCCCCAGGCATAGGATTTGAGCCACCTCCTACCAAGGCTACATCACTTATTGTATGATGAGGTGAACGAAACGGACGTGTCGAAATCAAGCTAGAATCAGCAGGAAGCCTTCCTGCCACCGAATGTATTTTGGTAGTTTCTAGGGCTTCATGCAGCGAAAATGGAGGTAAAATAGTAGGCATTCTTCTTGCGAGCATCGTTTTTCCAGCACCAGGGGGTCCAATTAAAATGACATTATGTCCTCCTGCTGCAGCAATTTCTAAAGCTCGTTTTACATTTTCCTGCCCTTTTACATCCGAAAAGTCAACTTTAAATAGGTTTTTATTTTCCAGAAATTCATCTCTTGTTTCTACAAAAGTGGGCTCCAAAGCCAATTTTCCATTCAAAAAATCAACTACATCAGATAGGTTTTCAACTCCATAAACATCCAAATTATTCACGATTGCAGCTTCCCTTGCATTTTGTTTTGGTACAATAAGTCCTTTAAATTTTTCCGCCCTGGCTTGAATTGCAATGGGAAGGGCTCCTCGAATCGGGCGGATTCCTCCATCTAAGGACAATTCTCCCATCATCACATATTTATCCAAATCATCGGATTTGACTTGTTTAGTGGCTGCCAAAACACCAACTGCAATCGGTAAATCATAAGCAGATCCTTCTTTTCTAATATCAGCTGGAGCTAAATTTACCACAGTTTTTACCCTTAGCATTCTACAACGAATATTTTTAATTGCAGCTTCCATCCGCTCAAATCCCTCCCTTACAACATTGTCTGGCAAACCCACCAAATGGTAAAATTGCTTACTAGCTATTACACTGCCTCCTGTATTGACTTCTACTGTTATTGTCCGAGCTTCGACCCCAGTTACTGCTGATGCGTAGGTTTTTACAAGCATTGCTTTTTCTCAATTAGTTTCATTCATTTAAATAAGGTAACTACCTGAGAGGTGGACAAAGGCGGCTAAAGCCGCCAAAAATTCTAATAGAGGGAGGTTTTTTGATGATTTGATGGAAAATCATCAAAAAACCTCCCTCTAAAGAACAAAATGCCACTTTAAAGCGGCTATTTTCTGCCATCGCAGTGCGATGTCCATCTCTCATATAACTGATTTGGGCACATTTAATCAAATAGATTGGGTTGTTTAGGTACTTCATGATGCAAATCTGGTGCATCATTCCTAACTGAATTTACTTTTTCAGATACCTGATAATATGTTAAAATTCCATCCTCTGGTGTTTTCAACATACCCAATGTTTCTTCCAAACTAGGAGACTCCAACCATTTTTTATAGGCACCTTGATTTGTCAAAAGTACTGGCATTCTACTATGAATAGATTGCATTTCCTGATTTGGAGCTGTGGTAATAATTGAAAAACTTTTGATAGCATAATCTCCCTTATACCAAACATCCCAAATACCAGCAGCAATTATTAAATGACCATTTTTAAGAAAAATTCGGTGGGGTACTTTTTTCCCACCTTCCCGTCGCCACTCATAGAAACTATCAGCTATTACCAAACATCTTCTTTTCCTAATTGGAATTCTAAAAGAAGGCTTCGTTTCAATTCCCTCACTTCTGGCATTGATCAATTTTCCACTATTTTTTCCGTCTTTCGACCAGTAGGGAATCAAGCCCCAAGTCACATATTGCAAGCGTTCAGGGTTGTCGTTGGTTACAATATAGGCATGTTGAGTTGGAGCAATATTATAACTAATTCTAAGATTATTTCCCGTTTCAATAAAGGGTAATTCGGCTTGAATTTTTTCTTTGGATGCGGCTAAGGAAAATCTCCCACACATAAATTTAGTAGTAATTAAAAAAGAACTTTATCATCTTGATTTCTCCTAATAGCTCAACTTCATTTCTGATGAGTCTTTTTGTATCCTCTTATTTGGAGAAACGATCAAGCTCTTTTAAAGGATTGCTTAGGTATTTTTTGTTTTCACAAATTTGTTTTACTCAATACAAAACTTTGCTCTCCACAGTCTTTCAAAACAGAATCATTTTTTCAAAAACAAAAACATTTTTTGCATTTAAAAGACTTATCAACAAAGGCAATTTTTCAATTTCATAAAGGTATAAAAATCAAGCTTTTGCAAAAATCAATTTTCAACGCAATTTGTGAATAAGTAGGTGAAAATCAACAGCATTTATAAACACTTTTAAAGATTTTCTATTTCTTCTGTAAGTTCAATAATTCTTGGAGCAAAAAATAGTGGAATTCGCCCCCATAATTGACATTTTGAAATAACTTTTTAGGCTGTTAATAGTAAAAAGTTATCCTCTTTATAACTTTCTTTTTCGTGTGAGTAACTTTATAAATCCTTGAAAATAGCAGCTTTAGAATGTTCAACAGATGTTAATTATATGTATCAAAAGTGGAAAATGAAATTACATAAAATTAACTGTACTATTTTTCTACAAACTAACAGCACTGATAATGATAAGGCTTTTTAAAAATTTTAATTTAAAATCAATATTAATACCCAAGATGACTTACAAATGAATTTCTTTGAAACGAAACAATTTATTTTTGCTCCCTAAATTTTAATGCATGAGTGTTTCTAATCTTCAAATAAAAAGACCTGTTAAAATATGGCTCTTCATAGGTCTTGTTATGGTATTTTTTCAAGTAATCATTGGTGGGGTAACTCGCTTGACTGATTCTGGGCTTTCGATTACAGAATGGGCAGTTATTCAAGGTACTTTACCTCCAATGAATGAGTCAGAATGGCTGAATGCTTTTGAACAGTATAAACAAGCGGCAAAAAAACAATTTGAAAGCCTTCATGCTGATATGGGTCTCTCTGAATTTAAGGTCATCTATTTTTGGGAATACTTTCATCGACTATGGGCAAGGCTAATGGGGTTTGTTTTTCTATTTCCATTTCTATTTTTTTTATGGAAAAAATGGATTCCAAAATGGTTATTGAAGAATCTTGGTATTGTAATTCTACTTGCTGCTCTTGCAGCAGTTTTTGGATGGATAATGGTAGCAAGTGGTTTGCACGAAGACAACCGGACCTGGGTCAGTGCCTATAAACTTGTAGGTCACCTGTCGATTGCCACAGCGCTTTTTGGTTTTCTATTTTGGACTTGGTTGAAATCCACTCAACCTTATGCTTCAGATGCGGAATACACAAATCTGAAAAGATTTTCCAGAAATATTATTCTTATCATTTTGCTTCAAATCGTCTTTGGTGGATTAATGGCAGGTATGAGAGCAGGCTTGATTCATCCACATTTTCCCTGGTTTATAGAGGGGCATCGTTTGGCGAATGCACTTTCAGCAACCGCAGAGGCAAATGTGGAAGGAATTGTGAATTATGAAACAGGGATTTTTGCGAAAGGAATAGTTCAGGTTTTGCATCGGGCAACAGCTTATATTTTGTCAATCATGATTGTGATTTTCTTTATAAAAGCTCGAAAGTTAAATATTTCCAATAGGCTTCGATTTGGAAATAATTTGCTATTTGGAATGTTGATTATTCAATTTTTATTGGGCGTTTTGACAGTGATAAATTGTATTGGAAAAGTTCCCATTTTTTATGGGGCTGTTCATCAGGCAGGAGCTTTGATATTGTTAATTATTTCCTTGTTTGTTTATTATCAATTTAAAGCCAAACCCTCGTGAAAATTTGATTGTTAAATTTTAAAATACCCTCGCCAAATATTTCGTAATTTTAGGGATTGTAATCTAACCAAAACAGGCTTTATTTGTTTAATAAGTCTTAATGCCAAATTTTGTTTTAATACTACAAAGAAACAAAGTACACTCAAAATTTTCTTTGTGAACTTAGTGGCTTTGTAACTGCTAGCCTTGCCAAAAAGATGGAAAAAATAGCACCATATCAACCTAAAAATAAAATTCGAATTGTCACTGCTGCTTCCCTTTTTGATGGGCATGATGCTGCCATCAATATCATGCGTCGAATTCTCCAATCTTCGGGAGCAGAAATTATACATTTAGGACACAACCGATCTGTTCATGAAATTGTAAATACTGCAATTCAGGAAGATGTTCAGGGAATTGCCATTACTTCTTATCAAGGGGGACACAATGAATTTTTGAAGTATATGCATGATTTGCTGAAAGAAAGAAATGCAGGTCATATCAAAATATTTGGAGGTGGAGGCGGAACCATATTACCAACAGAAATTGAGGATTTACATGAATATGGTATTGCAAGAATTTATTCTCCTGATGACGGTCGAAAGATGGGCTTACAGGGAATGATAAATAATTTATTAAAGCAATGTGATTTTGCTACAGGAATGAGCTTAAATGGAGAAATGACTCATTTTTTGAATAAGGATGCTGCATCTATTGCCAAGGTCATTTCTGTTGCTGAAAATAATTCGGAATTATATCAAACTGCAGTTCGCCCCCAAATTGAAAGCATTCTCAAAAAGCAAACGAAAACGATTCCTGTCTTGGGTATAACAGGAACTGGTGGAGCAGGAAAGTCAAGTTTAGTAGATGAGTTAATTCGACGGTTTTTGATTGACTTTGAAAAGAAAAGTATTGCGATTGTTTCAGTAGATCCTTCAAAACGCAAAACAGGGGGAGCACTTTTGGGTGACAGAATTCGGATGAATTCTGTCAATAAGGAAAGAGTTTACATGCGTTCCTTGGCAACCCGGCAGTCTAATCTTGCGCTTTCCAAACATGTACAGTCAGCAGTAGATATCCTGAAGGCTGCAGAATACGACCTGATTATTCTGGAGACTTCTGGAATTGGGCAATCAGATACAGAAATTGTGGATCATTCGGATGTTTCCCTTTATGTGATGACACCTGAATATGGCGCTGCTACTCAATTGGAAAAAATAGACATGCTTGACTTTGCAGACATAGTAGCACTCAACAAATTTGACAAAAAAGGTGCTCAGGATGCCTTGAGGGATGTTAGAAAACAATATCAACGCAACCATCAACTATTTTCAGAGGATACAGATACTATGCCCGTTTATGGCACCATAGCCTCTCAATTTAATGATCCAGGTACGAATGTTTTATATAAGAAA
Source organism: Saprospiraceae bacterium (assembly GCA_041941305.1). Lineage (GTDB taxonomy): Bacteria > Bacteroidota > Bacteroidia > Chitinophagales > Saprospiraceae > JANSWP01. The sequence goes on along the minus strand of JBGTQJ010000002.1, from coordinate 98,701 downwards.
ATAATAGATACTCTTGCTGAAAAAACGAGTGCTGATTTGAAATCTGGTTTTGAAATTTCGGAAGGCATGAGTGAGAAAATTTACATCATTCCTCCTAATAGAACGAGGTATCTATCCGAAATATCAGAGAACAATCGGAATTATGACAAGTGGGTTGAGAAACAGATTGAAATAGCCAGGAGAATGTATGCATTGAATAAAACGATGGAATCGTTGAAGCAATCTCAACTCGCAATGAGTACTGAAATCCTGGAAAGTTTGAAAAAGAACTATAAGGAATTGGAATCAGAACTCGACAACAAATGCAGAAAAATATTAGAAGCCTGGGACTCCAAAAAAGCAGCCTATTCTGCGGATGAATTTATTTATAAAGTAAGAAATAGAGAAATTAGGGTTCCTACTTTTACTAAAACACTTTCTCATTCCAGAATTCCAAGAGTTGCTTTGCCGAAATATGAAGATTGGGGAGAAATATTGAAATGGGTACTGCAAGAAAATGTTCCTGGCGAATTCCCATTTACTGCAGGTGTTTTTCCATTTAAAAGAAAAGGAGAAGATCCAACAAGAATGTTTGCGGGAGAAGGTGGACCTGAGCGAACGAACAAACGATTTCATTACCTTTCTTCGGGTATGCCAGCAGCCAGACTATCCACAGCATTTGATTCGGTGACTTTATATGGAGAAGATCCCGATCATCGTCCTGATATTTATGGGAAAATTGGAAATTCAGGTGTAAGTGTTTGTTGTTTGGATGATGCGAAGAAGTTGTATTCAGGATTTGATTTGTGCAATCCAAAGACTTCAGTGAGTATGACCATTAACGGTCCTGCAGCAACGATTTGTGCATTTTTTATGAATGCTGCGATTGATCAACAATGTGAGAGGTACATTAAGGAAAATAATTTGGAACATCTGGTAGAAGCGAAATTGAAGGAATTGTATGACGATAGAAGTTTGCCAAGACCGAAATATTATGAAGATATTCCGGATGGAAATAATGGTTTAGGTCTGATGTTATTAGGATTAACAGGAGATCAAATTTTGGAATCAGAAGTTTATCAGGAATTGAAAGCTAAAGCGTTAAATTCTGTGCGTGGGACAGTTCAAGCAGATATATTAAAAGAAGATCAGGCACAAAACACTTGTATTTTTAGTACTGAATTTTCGCTCAAATTAATGGGGGATGTACAGGAATATTTTATTGAAAACGAGGTTCGGAATTTTTACTCGGTTTCCATTTCTGGCTATCACATTGCTGAAGCAGGAGCCAACCCAATATCCCAATTGGCATTCACATTGGCGAATGGATTCACATTTGTTGAATATTACCTGAGTAGAGGGATGAATATTGACGATTTTGCGCCAAACTTATCTTTCTTCTTTTCAAATGGGGTTGATCCTGAATATGCAGTAATTGGGCGAGTGGCGAGAAGGATATGGGCAAAAGCTATGAAGGTAAAATACGGTGCTAATGACCGGAGCCAAAAACTTAAATACCACATTCAGACTTCTGGTCGTTCCCTGCATGCTCAGGAAATTGCATTTAACGATATTCGAACAACACTTCAAGCACTATATGCAATTTATGACAATTGCAATTCTTTGCATACAAATGCTTATGATGAAGCTATTACAACTCCGACAGAGGAATCTGTTCGAAGGGCAGTTGCCATTCAAATGATTATCAATCACGAACTGGGTATGGCAAAAAATGAAAACCCTTTACAAGGAGCATTTATTATTGATGAATTAACGGATTTGGTAGAAGAGGCTGTTTTGAGTGAATTTGACAGAATTACTGAACGTGGTGGGGTTTTGGGTGCTATGGAAACCATGTATCAACGAGGAAAAATTCAGGAAGAAAGTTTGTATTACGAACATCAAAAACATACTGGTGATTTGCCAATTATTGGTGTAAATACATTTTTATCAAAGGAAGGTTCTCCTACTATCATACCTAAAGAAGTCATTCGCTCAACTGAAAGAGAAAAAGAAAATCAGATCGGAACACTTCAAAATTTGCATGAAGCCAAAGCAGAAAAATCAAAAGAGATGTTGAAACGACTTCAAAAAGTTTCCGTAAATAATGGCAATATTTTCGAGGAGTTAATAGAGACAACTAAACATTGTTCTTTAGGACAAATTACGAATGCACTTTATGAAGTGGGAGGTCAGTATAGGAGAAATATGTAAATATATTTTGTAGGATTTGGATACGAGGAAAATATCAAACTTGCTATCACCAATTCTACATTGCTTAATTTTGAAAAAAGAAGATCAGTGATAAAGTTTTCAAGATTTGAATTAGAAAATGGGCTTCGAGTTTTGGTTCACGAAGATGAAAGTACTCCAATGGCAGCCGTGAATGTTTTGTACAATGTTGGCTCTAGAGATGAGTCACCAGATAAAACAGGTTTTGCCCATTTATTTGAACATTTGATGTTTGGTGGTTCTGCCAATGTACCCGATTTTGATGAACCAATTCAGTTGGCTGGAGGTGACAACAATGCCTTTACTAACAACGATATTACTAATTTCTACAATGTACTGCCTTCAGAAAATCTGGAAATTGCACTTTGGTTGGAGAGTGACCGAATGTTGAGTTTAAATTTTGATGAAAAAGTATTGGATGTTCAAAGAAAAGTAGTTGTAGAAGAGTTTAAAGAAACTTGTCTAAATCAACCTTATGGAGATGCATGGCACCATATTTCTGATATGGCTTATAAAGTCCATCCTTATAGTTGGCCAACTATTGGAAAAATACCCCGTCATGTAGAGGATGCTACCCTGGAAGATGTAAAAGATTTTTTCTTCAAATATTATGGACCAAATAATGCAATTTTAGTTATTGCTGGAAATGTTAAACTAGAAAAAATAAAGACATTGACCAATAAATGGTTTGGGGATATTCCTAAAAGACAAGTTCCAAAAAGAAAAATTCCCCAGGAACCTCCTCAAAAAAGACTGCAGGAAAGAATCAATAACAGCAACGTTCCTGTAGATGCTTTGTATTTGGCATTTCACGCCCCTTCACGATCGGATGATAATTACTATGTTTCAGATTTATTATCAGATGTCTTGTGCAATGGTCAATCTTCCCGATTGTATCGCCGACTGTTGAAAAATCAACAGTTATTTAGCGCTATAGATTGTTACATCACGGGCAATATTGATCCTGGTTTATTGATTATTGAAGGTAAACCAGCAGCAGGAGTGAGTTTGGAACAAGCGGAAGCAGCTATTTGGGAAGAAATTGAAGAATTAAAAGCAAAACCAATTCCCCAAAATGAGCTTCAAAAATATAAAAACAAGATAGAGAGTACCTTAATTTTTTCCGAGGCAAACATTTTAAATAAAGCCATCAATTTGGCTTTCTATGAATTATTAGGTGATGCAAATCAAATTAATGAAGAGGTGAAATTGTATCAAAAAGTAATGGTCAATGACATTCAGGAAATGGCAAAAAACATTTTGACAAAAGAGAATTGCTCAAAGCTTTTCTATAGAGCAGCTTCTAATGATTCTGAAAATTAAATTAGTTAAATAACGCAACTTGCGTTAAATAGACTTTTTACTAAAAAAAGATTGAGTGTATTAATAGAAAAACATTCATGAGTAGAAGTTTTGCAAAACTTCTACTTTTGTCTTTTTAACTTTTCACTCCTATCCATTTCATCATTAGGCTAGGAAAAAATTAACATCAATGGGGCCAATTTGGGGAATTGACTTGGGTGGCACAAAAATAGAAGGTGTCGTTTTGGAAGATAAGGAAAGCATGAATGTATTGCGAAGAATGCGCATTCCCACCGAACAACAAAATGGATACATTCATATTCTTCGCCAAATTTATAAATTGGTTGAAACCCTTACAGCTGAAGTAGGCGTCCGACCCAATAAGCTGGGTATCGCTACTCCCGGCACTTTAGATCCACTTTCACAAACTTTAAAGAATAGTAATACTACTTGCCTAAATGGGAAGCCCATCAAGAAAGATTTAGAGAATTTTCTTGGAATACCGCTTGAAATGGCAAATGATGCGAACTGTTTTGCATTGGCAGAAACTAAATTGGGTGTGGTAAAAGAAGTTTTGCCTGAAGCAGAAGTAGTTTTTGGAGTTATTATGGGTACCGGCGTAGGTGGTGGATTAGTTATAAATGGGAAAGTGATAGGGGGTAAGCAAGGGATAGCCGGTGAATGGGGACACAATTTTTTGGATGAATCGGGAGGTCCATGTTATTGTGGAAAAGAAGGATGTGTAGAAAGGATTATTTCAGGTCCTTCTTTAGAAAAATTTTATGAAGAAATGATGGGGAGTAAAATGAAATTGAAGAAAATCGTGGAAAGCTATTACGATGAATCGGATACAATTGCAAACCAAACGATTCAAAGGTTGATCCATTTTTTTGGTAAAGGCCTTTCTAATGTAATAAACATTGTTGATCCGGATGCGATTGTATTAGGTGGAGGACTGGGTAATATAGATCTCTTATATTCAGAAGGAATTAAAGAAGTAGAAAAGCATGTATTCAATAATCGCCTGGACACGTTATTTTTGAAGCCAAAGTTGGGTGATAGTGCTGGAGTATTTGGCGCAGCCCTTCTAACTGTTTGATCAATGCAATTCAGTTTGTGAGCTTTATTATCACAAACCGAATTGCGTTGCTCAGGATCACCTTATTAAGGTAACATCCCCTTCAAAGAGAAAGACTTCTCCATCAATAAATTCCAATTCTGCTACATAGGCAAAAACAGCAGGATTCATAGGTTTCCCTTTAAAAATACCATCCCAACCCATACTTTCTCTGCCCAATTCCAAATTATAGCCTTCAAAGACCATTCCTCCCCATCGATTGAAAATCTTAAGGGATCGAATGGTTCTCACTGCTGGTCCACCATAAATTGTAAATCCATCATTGACGCCGTCATTGTTAGGTGAAAAAGCATTCGGAACATAAACTGGATAATTTTTAATAACGAAAACAGTTACGGAATCCTGCGAACGACAATTGGTTTCATCTTCAATGGTGACTACATAAGTAGTCGTTTGGTAAGGCTGGGCAGTGGGATCTTCACAATCAGGACAATCCAAGGTTTCTGCATGCGACCAACTCCAGGTAACTGGTCTAAATGGAGGAGAATGAAAAGCATTGAGATCAGCTGTAAATCCCAATTCGATGGTTTGATCAGCACCTGCTTCAACAAATAATGGAGGAGGTTGATCGAGTTGAACTTCTATTCTTTCAGTGCAACCTCGGCTGTCTCTGATTATTATTGAATAAGTTCCAGCAGCCAAACCATTAAAATTGGGGTCTGTTTGGAAGGTATTGCCATCAATGCTATATTCAAAACCAGGTGTACCACCATTTCCTAGTACTGAAATAAAACCTGATTCTTCCCCATTACAGAGAATGTCTTCTTTGTCCTGCAGATCTAAAAATAATTGAGGGGGTTCTGTAATGATTACATTTTCAGTGATGACGCAACCATTAACATCAGTAATGGTCACAACATAAGTTCCAGCTGGAAGATCAAATATTTCATTATTATTGGAATTGGTACTATTCCATTGATAGGTATAGCCCCCTGCACCACCAGTTGGACTTGCCAATACATTTCCATCGGTTTCTCCAAAGCAACTGATGTTTACACCATCTAAATCAACTGCTAAAACTGGAAAATCTTCAATTTCAATATTAAAATCTCCGGTGCAACCGTTGGCATCACTAACAGTGATATTGTAGGTTCCGGCAGTTAAGTTGTTCCATGTATTTGTAGGACCAGCAGGACCACCTTGGAAACTATAAGATATAGGTTCAACTCCTATTTCTACATCAATAGTAATACTGGCATCATTATCTCCATTGCAAGTTGGTGGATCAACTGGTTGAAGAACTGGATCAAGTCCTAATCCTTCAATTAAAAGGAAATCCAATTCCTTTTCACATCCATTGCTATCCTGTACTATAACTGAATAATTTCCTGCGGGTTGGTCAATCAAAACGCTATCCGGGGAGAAGATTCCCGAATTGTTCCAATTATATAAAAATGGAGGTGTACCGTCGGTAATGATTGCCGCTATGTCTCCTGAAGAAATATTAGGGTCACAGTAGTCTGCGTTGGTTTCTATTTCAAAATCTGGAATTGGTAAAACAGTAATATTTTCAATGTGCGTAACGATGCAGCCTGCTTCACTAGTTAATTTTAAAACGATAGATTTAACTCCAGGTGTAGAATAGTTGATCTGATGAGGACCTTCGCCATTAATAGTTCCTGGAGAAGAGTTAATTCCAAAATTCCATTCCCAACTGTCAATTCCTGAGACTGAAGTCGAATTATCTGTTAAAGTAACTACATCGTTTAAACAGATTTCTTCAAAGTCAGGAATGAAATCTGCATCAGGACCCAGAAAAGTACCAGTTCCTCCCCATTCTACAGAAAAGCCTGTTCCAGAATCGCTAAAGTTATTGATGATCAAAGCATAACTTTTTCCAACTTCCATGTCTATGGCAGCAACGAAGTTATCATCGCCGGCCTGACAGCCGCATGTTTCATTAAAATCAGCCGCACCTAAACTCAGTCCTGTAGGTCCTTTGCAAATCTCCCAGGTGGCAGGAGGGGAACCAACATTTTCTCCGGAAGCCATACAACGCAATTCCATCTTATTGGAGCAATCATCTAAACCATTCGGTAATTCGTATACTAAAAAATCAAGGTCATCATCCGGATCCAGGGGCGTCAAAGTAAAGGTTAATGACCCGGCATCTTTACAGGTCCATTTATACCAGGTAGAGCTAGATTCAGATAAATTGCAAGTAATGGAATTGCACCCAGCATTATTTATCTCATTTGCATCACTGCCTACTCCTTGAACAAAATCAACAGAAAATGAATTTTTATCGCAAAGTACTACTCCTGAGCTGCAATCACCGTCTGGTTCTGGAACGCCATTAAAATTATTTATACAAAGTTGAAAAGTGCCAATATTATTGTTTCTGGCAGCAACTCTAATGTAATAGGTTTGTCCAACTGAGAGCGGACCTGCAAATGAAGAAACAATGTTATTTCCTACCGGGTCAGAAGAACATTGAATTTGTGTCAAAATACCATTACAATCACCTGAATAAAGCGCATATTGGGGATTATTTAAAGTGCCCCCTGGACCGGGATTTCCAGCTGTGTTGCCAATTATTGAAATATTTACATCAGTTGCCACAGCTGTGAAAGCAAACCATACATCATTGACTGTAGAAAATTGAGGCCAACAGGAAGGATTATTTGAGTTTGATTCAGTAGCATTTACATTGGTAAATTCTCCAATTCCCGAACAATAATTGGAGACATTTGATATCACAATTGCATCATCGCAATCATCATTAACGGGTTGTGCTAAAAGTGAATTGAATTGGAGCGTCAAAAAACAAATTAGAGTTAATAAGTGGCGTACATTCATTGTAGTAGGTGATTAGTTTTTAGTAATCATAGATTTCAAATGGCTTTGAAATAGACGCTTATGTTTTGAAGAGCGCATTATTCAAAATAGAGACACCTTAGATATTAAAAACGCTGTAAACTATTAATTTCGTTGTGAATATGTTTAGGTTTTAAAAGTAACGACTTGGTACTTACAAAAGTACTGGTTCTTTATAATAAAGCCGACAATACTTACAATTATGAATTTAAATCCCCATAACTATGGGAGAATTTTAAAAAACAAAAGATATTGCGAATAGAAAAGGGAAGAAAATTTTAAGTTCATCCAAAGTAGTACATTTGTCGCTTTAAAAGACGGAATCGAAAAGCCAATTGGTTGGCAAAAAATATGAAGAAACACATTCCAAATTTTATTACATTAATCAATTTGTTTTGCGGCTGTTGTGCTTTGGCGAATGTGTTTTATGGTCAATTTGTCGAGGCATTTTGGTTTAGCTTTGTAGGTGGATTGGCAGATTACTTGGATGGAGCAATTGCACGAAGATTAAAAGTAAATTCTCCTTTAGGGAAAGAATTGGATTCCATAGCAGATATGGTTTCATTTGGAGTAGTTCCAGGAGCTATTTTATATATGCTTTTGATGAAGGGATTTAAAGGACTGGATGTTTTACCCATTCAATTGACATTAAGTGCTGCGCCAGCTTTTTTGATATCTGTATTTCTAGGATTGCGATTGGCTAAATTTAATTTGGATACGAGGCAAAGTGAAAATTTTGTGGGTTTGAATGCACCCGCTACTACTATTTTTGCAGTTGGTTTGATGCTAATCTTTTATTACAATTCTTACAATTTAGCGGAGACCGTAACAAATCCTAAAATTCTCTATCCAATCATTGCAGTTCTATGTTATTTACCTGTTGCAGAATTTCCTATGTTTAGTTTCAAATTTAAGAATCTGAATTGGAAAGGAAATGAGATTCGATTTATTTTTGTATTGGTTGCAATTGTACTTTTGATAATTTTAAAAGAAGTAGCTCTTTCTTTGATAATTGTACTTTACATTGTATTTGCGTTCATCAATAATTTTCTTGCAAAACGCAAATTGAGTTGATTCTTGCAAACTGCTGATTTCAAATATTTTATTATTCATGAAATTTATTGCTGAGATTGATATTATGCCCCATCCAGAATTGTTGGATCCTCAAGGGAAAACGGTTACAAAAAACATGAAAAATTTGGATGTATTAGGTGTTGAAAATGTGAGGATTGGAAAACATATTCAAATGACTTTGGAAGCAGAATCTGAAGAAATGGCTAATGAAAAAGTGGAAAAAGCCTGCAAAAATTTACTCGCAAATTTGATAATGGAAACTTATTCCTATTCTGTTTCCGCTGCAGAAGAATAACAGGCAATATTGCCAATAGCTTACTGAAAATTGCCTATTGAAATGCTTTATCTTGTCCCTACTCCAATAGGAAACTTAGAAGATATTACCCTTAGAGCCATTCGAATTTTAAAACAGGTAGATAGTATTTTAGCAGAAGACACTCGAGTGTCAAAACGATTATTGGAGCATCTTGAAATATCTAAACCCCTTCATTCCTACCATTCCTTTAATGAACATAAAGTCACTCAAAAGATAATTGATCGATTGAAAGGTGGAGAATCCATTGCTATAGTGTCTGATGCTGGAACTCCAGGAATTTCTGATCCCGGCTTTTTATTGGTTCGCGAATGTGTAAATGAGGGAATAAAAGTAGAATGTTTGCCAGGACCTACCGCTTTCGTACCAGCGCTTGCCTCTTCAGGTTTACCTTGTGATAAATTTTTTTTTGAAGGATTTTTACCTCACAAAAAAGGTCGCCAAACGCGTTTGAAATATCTTGCTGAACTTTCCTATACTTTTATTTTATATGAATCTCCTTTTCGGCTAGTCAAATGTTTAAAAGAATTGGCAGAACATTGTGGAGAAGAAAGAATAGCTTGTGTATGTAGAGAATTGACAAAGATGTATGAAGAAATTACAACAGATGCTTTGGCAAATTTGATTTCAAAGTATGATACAGAGAAAAAGGTAAAAGGAGAAATTGTTATTGTAGTGCACGGAAAATAAAAAACCCGGTCAAAAAGAGAGCATGACCGGGATCTACTATTTTGTAATGAGATGAGATGTTTATTCAACGATTAGGCGTTTAGTAGAAGTACCTTTATTGGTATGAATTTTTACCCAATAGACGCCATTTTCCAAATCATTTACTGAAAGGTTTAATTCATTAGTTTCAAACTCAACTATTTTCAAATGCTGCCCAAGCGTATTGAATACCTCTACTTTTTCACCTTCTAAATCTCCTGAATAAATATTTACAAAATCATTTGCGGGAATTGGAAATATGCTGATTTTTGAATCTATCTCTGAAGAAGCAGTGCTGGTAGTTGTTTCATTCATGAATATCAAGGTGGCATCTTCTGATGGCAAACTCAAGGCTTTTACAGCTCCATTTTCAGCTAGTCCAACGACATTATCCAATGATAGTTTGAGTGGAATAGCTTCTCCAGATCGTCCTCCGATAATGTCACTAATGATAATCATTGTAGCCGTTGCTAAGCGACCTGAGCCTTCTACACTTTTATCTTTTCTCACAAAACCCAAATCATAAACGGAAAAATCATTGTGATTTTTTTGCATCCAAAGAATATCTCCCGAAGCACCAAAAAAAGAATTGTCATTGTAATCAACACCAATAGAACCTCCCTGGATAAAGTTTTTAGGATAAGTAATTTGGAGCGCCAAACCATACAAATCTTCAATTGATGCATTATCATTTCCAATCATTAGATCTACTGTGACTTCAAAAAAGGGCGGTGAATTGTCATTAATAACTATCGTGTCCTGAGAGAACTTTAGCCAAACATTAGGCTCACCTGTTGTAGTGGCTGTAATCATTTCTTCAGGAAAAGAGTAATTCAATTCAATGGCTTCTATATCCAGTTCATTTATCAATCCGTCTCCATTACAGTCAATGTGTTTATAATTTAATCCATTGATAGTTTCAAAATCCCAATCGTCTCCATATTGAATTTCAGAAAGACCTGCTATTTCTTCCCTGGGAGGGCCCACTTCTCCAAATCCCAAACCCAAATTCAGCAGGTCATAAACACTAACATTTCCATCGTAATTTGCATCTCCTGGAAATACACAATCAGAGAAATTACAAAGATCTCCTGGCGCTCCTGGAAAAACGATATCGCAAAAAGTGGATTCGCATCCATCATCGTTCCATACTTTTAAACAAACTTCATAAATATCTATTTCATCATATTGATAAAACAAGGTTGGCTCGTAAGAAGCCCAGGCAGTTCCATCACCGAAGTCCCATTCTGTAAAAGTGAAATCGCCAAGAGAGGTATTGATAAAGGTAATGCCGTCTGCATTTACTTCGTAGTGAAATGAAGCTGCGCAATAGCTGTAATTAGGATTATTTGGGCAGGGTCCATCTGTCCAAATAGTTACACCTGCTTTATGCATGGCTTCACATTCATTGATATAGGTTACACCGTCACAACCACAAACCGGATAAACAATTTGTGGGCAATTAATAGTCAAATCAATAAGTGAGGGATCTAAACAATTCAGCACCTCAAGAGCAGGTTCACAGATTTCTCCAGTGCAAGAGGTACCATCAGGGTAGGTCGCTTCAAAAATCACACAAAGTTCTCCACAAGTTAAAGGGTCAGGGAAAATATAAGTGAATTCGGCTTCAGTACTAATGACTTCGCTTGTCATAGGATTGACCCATTCTACAAGTTGAGGATGATATGGACCAAAGTCATTTGTGTTGTATACAATGCCTGAAATAGTAGCCTCGTCAACATAATAAAACTCTACCGCATATCCACAATCCAATCCAAATCCACCACCAGGGTTGGTTACACTTACCAGGCAGTTTAGTTCTACTGGAGTTCCCTCCTGGCAAGTAGGTATGGTTGGTGTAGCCTCAAATCCAAACGTAATAATATCACCAATATTCAGTTCAAAGTTATCATTTACTGGAATGTAAATTTCATTGTTGGTAGCGTGAATTACGTATTCACAAGCGGAAGGATCTTGACCTGGAAACACGATACCTTGTAGGGGACACTGAGCAATCAGGTAGGTAATGGAAAGGAAAGAAAAAATAAAAAAGGTAGATATTTTTTGTAAAGCTCGTTTTCGCATAATGACTGATTTTAAAAAAAGACAGCATTAGATATTACAAAAGTGTGATTTTAGGAGGATAGTTATTAGATCAAAAGTGTAGATTTGTACGGTATTGAATTTTATAACAAATATTGTAAATAATTGAAAATCAATAATTAAAATCATATCAATTTGCTAAATAATAAATTAACTAATTTACTAGATAGTTTTTCAAATCATGATCTCGCGCGGTTTAAAAAATTTGTCTACTCTCCTTACTTTAACGAGAATGGGGATTTAAGTAACCTTTTTGATATCCTGATGCCACACTTTCTTCTATCTGGTAAGACGGAAAATATTCCGGGTAAGTTGGGGCTTTGGAAAAAGCTTTTTGGAAAAAAAACATACAATGATGTTCAATTTAGAAGACTGTGTTCTGATTTGACCAAATTAGCTTACAGTTTTTTAGCTTACCAACAATTAAAAAATGAGGCAATATCAGAACAAGTTCAATTGCTGAGGGGAGTAAATAATCCAAAATTGAAAAAACATTTTGATGGTGTCTTAAGGCAAATAAAAAATACGCAGCAACAATTAGGTTTGAAAAACGCTGATGCACACTATTTTAGTTTTATATCTGAAAGTCAACAGCATAAACATTTAGAGTTGGCATACTCAAAAGCAAACTCTTTTGAAAATCTGGAAAAAGCAGACTACCATCTTGACTGTTTTTACATTTCCAAAAAGCTAAAACATTTTAGTGATGCGCTTGGTTACAAAAGCTTTTTATCTCAAGAAGCCAATATTCATTTTTTACCTGAATTTTTGGAATATGTACAAGGTAGCTCCTTTTTGAAAGAACCTGCTGTGAAAGCCTATTTTTTGGTTATTCAAATGTTACAATTTTCCAATGAAGAGGGACATTTTTTTGAGTTAAAAGAATATTTAAAAGAACGTGGAAGTGTATTCCCAAAAGAGGAATTGAATAATCTCTATACACATTTGAAGAATTTTTGCATTGACAAAAAAATCAATTTTGGTCATTCCGAATATTTTCACGAGTTGTTTGAGTTGTATCAAAGTACGCTTAAAAATGAGTTGATTTTTGAAGACAATGCCCTCCCACCTCATCACTACAAGAATATCATTACAGTAGGATTGAATATTAAGGCCTTTGATTGGGTAGAAGATTTTATTATTGATTACACACCTAAACTACCAAAAATCAATCAGGAAAATGCTTTGAATTATAATTTGGCAAAAGTCTATTTTTCGCAATTTCAATATGAAAAGGTTATTGAGCAATTGAGGGAAGTAGAATATAAAAATCTCGACTATGCGCTAGGTGGGAAACTAATGCTATTGAAAACATATTTTGAGTTAGAGGAGGATATCGCACTTGATTCTCTAATCGATAGTTTTAGAATTTACCTAAGACGCAATCGACTCATTTCCAAGGAAGTAAGGCAACAATATTTGAATGTTTTGCGGTTTGTAAAAAAGCTTTCTACTATAGCTCCTTATGACAAAAAGACAATAGTAAAAACTAAGAATCAAATATTGAATTGTAAAGCATTGGCTGATAAAAACTGGATTTTGGAGAAAGTGGAAGAGTTGGCTTAAGAACTTACATTTAAGTTCTTTTTTACCCTTTCTATAGGGTTGATTTTGTTCTTTTTTGTTGCGAAGGTTTTCTTTATGGCATTGTTGATAGCAGGTGTTTTGAGTTTCGGTTATTTTCTTTTTAGAAAAATCAAAACTGGCATCAATTATCGAAGAGCTTATGAAGAGGAAAACAGGCTGGTTCCTGAAGAATGGCCTTTTGACGGAGAGCGATTGACCTACAAAAGGGCAAAACATACTCATCGTTTTTTCAATGTAAAAACGATTGTTGTTCAGTAATTTTTCTGAAAAAACAATCCTCCCCTATTTTATTAACAGCATTCGGACAAATCATTTTTGAGTAATCAATCTTTTCTATTGTCTGTTAGAAATGTAGATTTCTGAATACAATTGTGCATGAGGGAGACTTAAAATTACGGTAGAAGATAGAATTCTTTTTATTCCTTATCTTTCGCAAGACAAAACGAAACAAGACGAATGAACCAAGGAAAGTTTTTTCACTTCTTTGCTCCTTTTTCTAGTTTCTTTAGAAGCTGTTAGGATTTAACTTTTTCTTCATATGGGAAGTATTTTTCTGTCAAATGCCCCGATAGCTATCGGGAATTTCGAGCTTCATAGCAGCGCTATGGGGCGAGAAATAGCTGAAATGTGACTGGAAAAGACGCTCATATGATGGAAAGTGTTAAATTTTAACAGCTTCTTCTTTTTATCACCAAAAATTGAGCTTATGTCTTGGTTGTACATAATTATCATTGGAGCTGTCGCTGGTTGGTTGGCAGGTCAAATCATGAGAGGCTCCGGTTATGGCTTACTCGGTAATATCATTATTGGAATTGTGGGAAGTATCGCAGGAAAATACTTGTTGGGATACTTAGGTGTTTCAATTGCAAGTGGGGCTTTAGGAGATATTTTGACAGGAGCAATTGGAGCAGTAGTGATTTTATTTATTGCAGGCCTTTTTAAGAAATGACATGTTGTGAATGAAAAATGATGAGTGATGAATAGCATTTTTTATCGCTCATCATTTTTTGAAGACTTTCCAGCCTAACCAGGTTATCAGAACAATAGTTACGACTAGGGCTATGTTGGGTCCAATAAAAGCCTCTGAAATTGTGAAAGTTGTAATGACAGCCTTCATAAAATTATTCATGCCAAGAAAACTGGTGACACCCACTATTAATAGCATAATTACATTTGTCAAACTGGAATTCACATATTTTTCAGTAAGAAGTGCTTTGTCATTTACTGCGAGCATCAAAAAGATGGCGACTACGGGTAACAATGCTCCATTAATGGCTTGAGCCAAAATAATCGCAGGGATGGGTTTGGTTTCTGAAATGCCAAAACCGAGTCCAATTAATAAGATGATTCCCCATACCATTCTAAAATTCCTGGACTTTGGAGACCACTTTTCATCTTCTTGACCAAATAAACTTCGGGCAGTAATGGCTGCAGCCAAAGGGGAAGTTATGGACGAACTCATTCCTGCAGCAAATAATCCAAATCCAAAAAATATGGCTGCCCAATTACCAATTTTATCTCCTAAAGTATCAGCCAAAGCCTGAAAACTGAATGCTCCAGTCACTTGAGTTCCTGCCATCATTATTGCCATTGATATTAGACCACCGATTATTACAGCAATGGTAATGCCCAATCGCATATCCCGGATATTTTTCCCTTTACTGATTCCGGAAGCTAGAAAGAGATTATAAGGTACAATAGTCGTCCCGATCAAACCTATTATCAATAAAGAGGAACCATCAGGGAAATTTGGAATAAGGGCATTGGTGACAATTTCTCCCAGACCAATTTCTGATTGAAAAGCGACATAAATAAAGGCAGCTCCCATCAATGCAACTATCAAACCCAAAGTGTTGGCAATAATTTTCAAATTGCCTATCCATAATAAGATTGCGCAAATCAAGCCCAATACTAGCGTCCAAACCTTCAAGTTCAAATCCGATACTAAATCAATCCCAGAAATAGCGCCCAACATATTTCCTGCTTGATAAGCAGCACAGCCAAATGCAACAGCAAGAAATATGATGATTTTTAACCGTTGATTAGAATCACCATGATATTTTAATCGGATAATCTCTCCTAAACTCTTTCCAGAAGCAATTGTGATTCGTGCAGCTGCTTCTTGCAAAACAACTGTGGCAATAATTGAAAAAACAAGTGCCCAGAGTAAGCCCAAACCAAAACTTGCCCCAGCTTTTGAAGCTGTGGTCACCGTGCCTGGACCAATAAATGCGGCAGCGATAATCGACCAAAAAAGGACACTTAGAAGGTTGTTTTTTAAATTGACGAGTTTGGGCATTTTCTAGGTTTTGTTTTGATGGTTTTCAAAAATTCGTCTGATTTTATAAGGGCGCTTTTGTTGAGATTCAAAATAAGTGCGCATCATAATTTCCACCACAATGCCAATTGTAATTAATTGGATGCCTCCTAAGACGAGCATCATTCCCAATAGTAAAAGGGGTTTACCCCAAATATCTTGTCCTTCAATAATTTTAAGCCAACCAAGATAAAGGTTAATTATAGCACCTATTGCAAAAAGACCCAGACCTGCATTTCCAAAAAGGTGCATAGGGCGTTGGAGGTATTTTTTAAAAAATAGCATCAGCATTAAATCGCTAATGACCTTGAAGGTTCGATTGAGCCCATATTTTGATTTTCCAAATTTTCGAGAATGGTGTTTGACTTCAACTTGGGTGATTTTTGCGCCTTCCAAAACGGCCAGAACTGGAATAAACCGATGTAACTCCCCATATAGCCCCAGGTCTTTTGCAATCTCACTTTTGAAAACTTTTAAGGCGCAACCATAGTCTTTCATTTTTACACCAGATGCTTGTCGAATAATCCAATTGGCTATTTTGCTTGGTATTTTGCGCAATAACATTCCATCCTGTCTCTTTTTACGAATACCTGCCACCAAATCCCAGTCTCCTTCCTGAGCCAATTTCAGCATCATTGGAATGTCAGAAGGGTCGTTTTGCAAGTCCCCATCTAAAGTTATAATGTAATCTCCTTTTGCCTGGTCAATACCTGCCATCAAAGCCAGACTCTGTCCATAATTTTTTCTTAACTCAATGGTGGTAAGAGATTTGTGCAATATAGATTTTAAATTCTTTACAGTATCATCTTTAGAGCCGTCGTCTACAAAAATGATTTCGTAATCATATCCATCCAGTGCCTCTGTGATTTGATCAATCAAAGGCTTGACATTCAATTCTTCATTATAAACAGCTACGACGATTGATAATTTTATTTGCATGAAATGGATTTAGTCATTTTACTTTTCCAACATCAAGAATGGTTTTTTGGTACATCAATTTCAATTCTCCAACTTTATCATAATCGAGTTCTTCTTTGTAATAAATGGGATTAATTAAATAGAAAGCACCTGGCTTTAATTTTTCTGTTTCTCTAAAGAGAATATTTCCAGATTCTCTAGTCAGGTAAAATCCGTTGGCGGGTTGAAGCCCAAAACTTCCTTTATAGCTGTATATGGGGTGAAATTTTTGCCCAACTTCAATTGAAGAGGTCCTTACTTGAGTACTCCACTCGATTTCCATTCGATTGGGTAAAATAAACCAATTGAATCCTATTCTAATGATCAATAATGCCAAAACCAGAATAACCAAGGAATCTGTCTTAAGCTGGCGGTAAAGGTAAACTAAAGCCACCAAAGCCAAAACAAGGACAAACACTTTTGGAAAGAGAAAAGGTGTATCTTTCGTTTCTGGTAAAAAGAGAGGAGATATGGTCGCAAAGGCAGCAATGATCAGAAGTAAGTAGAAGCCATTATTTATGATCTTGAATAAAAAGGAACTTTCTTTTTTGTTTTCGAAATGAAGAAAAATGGTAACTGAGAATATCAAAGGGGCATGCATCAATAAATAGCGGGGATAAACTTCTACAGAAGTCCAGTATACGATGATGGTTGCAAGAAAAATTAGTAAATTATAGGCGATAAAAGGATTTTTTCGAATGAAGGTATAAGCCTCTTTTTTAAAGAAATAAATGATTAGAAATGACCAGGGCAGGAAATGGTAGACCATTTCGAAAGGAAAAGTAAATAGATGTAAAACAGTTTCCTTCCATCCATGTTTTACAAATGTTCGCTTGGAGGATTCTTCGAAAAGAGTGGAAAAAATATTATCAAGGGAATTGTACTGATGATAGGCAAAGTAGTAGCCGCCAATGATTGACAAAAAAATGATAATTCCGATAAAATGCTGGAAAGAGAATAGCCGTTTGAATTCTTTTTGAAAAATAAAATAAGCCAGAAGTGTAGTCCCTAAAAAGACAATTGAGGGCAATCCTTTTAATAGAAAACCAATTGCGGCGAGAAAATATGCCCAGCCAAAGAGTTTGTAGAGCTGTTTTTTCTGGAAAGAATGATAGATGACCATGAACATGGTAAAGATTACCCAGGAAAAACAGATGTCTATCAAGCCAAGCATTGAATCCCAAAAAAGGATTCTACCACAGGTGATGAGAGCGAAGGCATTTAGAAAAGCAATTTTTGTAGAAAAATGTTTTTTGAAAAAATAGAAAACAGTTCCTGCATACAGTAATAAAAAGAAGATTGTTGGAAGGCGGGCAGTTAATTCATTTACAAGACCTGTAATTTCAAAAAAGACGAGGAGTATCCAATTGTAAAGAGGTGGTTTGTTGTAATAATATTCTCCAAAAAGGGTCGGAGTGATGTAATTGCCAGAAATTTTCATTTCCAAAGCAACTAGTGAACGAATGCCCTCATCATCTATAAAAGCCATCATCCCTAAATGAATCAAGAGGGCTGGAAACAGTAAAACTACGGCTATCAAATAGAGCCGATTTGTTCGATAAAAAATGCGCTTTAAGGCATTGGTCATTCTTAATCGTAAATTTGTGCAAATTTAGTTTCATTTCCGTTTCAGCCAAAAATGAATGACTCAGATTATTTTGCCAGAAAATCTATTTTAAACAATTGATTTTCAATTTTTTATTTAAATGAATAGAATAACCCTATTTTCTTGTTTAGTTTTTTTCCTTTCCTGTAATTCAGAAAAAGAAGCTGCCTCAGATAATGAATCATCGTCTGCTGTAGTAGAAAAGTCTATTATCCACAGTTCTGCTCAAAAAACTTATGATTACGATACCTCTCAGTGGCGAGATTTAACAGATGTGGATACCTCTATTATTCTGGATTTGAGATATGCGACTGCAAATAACTTTGTTTTGGAAAAGATGTACGATTGTCCACGTTGTTTTCTCCGCCCCGAAGTAGCAACTGCCATGTCTGAAGCGCAGCAAATTTTGAAAAAAAGAGGTCTTGGTTTGAAAATGTATGATTGTTATCGTCCCCGACCCATTCAACAAAAGTTATGGGACAAAATTCCTGATCCCAGATACGTTTCCAATCCTGAAAGAGGATCCATGCACAACAGAGGAGTTGCCGTGGATGTAACACTTGTAAATGAAGAAGGGGAAGAGTTGGAAATGGGAACTCCTTTTGATTTTTTTGGAGAAAAAGCCTATCAATACTACAAAGATTTACCAGATTCAATTATCAACAATCGCCGGATTCTTAGAAGAACGATGAGAAGAGTTGGCTTGAATCCCATCAAAACAGAATGGTGGCATTTTTCCTATCAGATAAAAGAATTTCCAATTTCAGATTTTTTATGGGAGTGCCCGGAAGGAGCTGAATGATTTTTCTACCTTTCACTACATTTGCAACATTAAAAATATTTCATTGCCATCAACTAAAAAGAATTGAATCAAAAACTAAAAATAGGGACCAGAGGTAGCCGACTAGCGCTATGGCAAGCCAATTTCACTAAAGATATATTAGAAGCCTTAGGAGTAGAAGTTGAGTTGGTTATTATTAAAACAAAAGGAGACAAAATCCAGCACCTGAGTTTTGATAAAATTGAAGGAAAAGGATTTTTTACAAAGGAAATAGAAGACAGTCTTTTGAGAGGAGATATCGATATGGCAGTGCACTCTATGAAGGATCTACCAACGGAATCTCCAGAAGGCTTAGCAATTACAGCGGTATCGTATCGAGAAAATCCAGCGGATTGGCTGATTATTCGAAAGGCGGTTTTAACAGAGGGACAATTATTGAAATTGCCAGAAAAAGCTATTGTAGGAACTTCTTCTGCTCGTCGGAAAGCACAGATGCGTCATTTTCGAAATGATTTGCAAATGAAAGACATTCGAGGAAATGTACCTACCAGGTTGGAGAAATTGCGAAAAGGAGATTTTGATGCCATTCTTTTGGCCGCAGCGGGGGTGAGTCGCTTAGAAATGGATTTATCTGAATTTGAAATCATAAAATTGAATCCTAAAGAATTTGTTCCTGCACCTGCTCAAGGGGTTTTGGCTTATCAAACCTGTGAGGATGATATGACAACTCGTCGCATTTTAAAGCAATTGCATCATCCTGAAGTTTCCGCAAGGACAAATATTGAGCGAAAAGTTTTGAAATTGATGGAAGGAGGTTGTCATATGCCACTTGGGGTATATTGTGAACGAGATCAGATGAATAACTATCATGTATGGGCTGCGATAGCAAAAACCTGGGATTCTCCAGTGAAGAAAGTTCGATTATCGAGTAGTACAAGTCATGAATTGGCTGAATCAGTTGTAGAAAAACTAAATTCTTAATCTTCAAAGAAACAATCACTATTATGTATCTCTTTTTTGACACTTCGGCAATCGGAAAACCCAAAAGCTGGAAAGGGGCAGTGGATGATCCTTTCAATTGGCCAAGAATGATGCATCTTTCCTGGCTGGTTTATAACAAAGACCGGGAACTGATTGATTCTTCAGATGATATCATCAAGCCTGAGGGTTTTGAGATTCCAGTTGCTATAGAGCAACAAAACCAAGTTACTCATGCAGAAGCTTTGGATAAGGGAGTACCACTAAAAGAGGCATTATTGAGATTTAAAGATGCTGTTAATAATGCAGAATATGTCATTTCTCACAACATGAAATTCAACGAAGGCGTGGTCTCATCCGAATTTCATAGAAAAGGCATTGCTCATACATTGGGAGCAAGCGATAAATACTGTTTAATGCAAGAAGCAACCTGGTATTGCAAATTGCCAAGTAAAATAGGGGGCTACAAATGGCCTACACTGCAAGAGGTACATGCAAAAGTATTTGGTACTCGATATGCAAATGCCAACAATGCATTGGGAGACGTTTCGGCATGCACAGTTTGTTTTTTCGCCTTATTGGACTTACAAGCTATTGAATTATTCTAAAAAGAGGGTAAATGGTTTTCCCAAACTGTAATTGCTCCCTACCTCGAAAATAAAGATGAAATCCGTTTTTATATCCAGAAGCCTCAAGGAGAATAGCCTTTTTCTAAAAAAGCTAAGTTTTGCAGGCATGCAGGTTCATGGAGAATCACTAATTCATTTTGAGCCCATCGCTTTTTCCAGTATTCCGAAAACAAATTGGGTTTTTTTTTCAAGCCAAAACGCCGTTCAATTCTTTAAACAAGGAATTCAAATGTTCGGGATATCTATTTCCCTAAAAAAATTGAAATTGGCAGGAATTGGAGAAGGGACTTCTAAAGTGATCGAAAAATCATTTGGCAAGTGTGATTTTAGAGGTGATGGACACCCTGAAAATGTGGCAAAGTCTTTTTTAAAAGTTGCGAAAAATCAGAAAGTACTTTTTCCCATTGCAAAAAATAGCCGGCGTTCTATTCAAAAAATCATTAAAAATCAAATAGAGGCAATTGATTTAATTGTTTATGAAAATCAGCCTCGAAAAAAATTTGAACTGCCTGATTTTGACATTTTAGTTTTTACAAGTCCTTTAAATGTAAAGGCGTATTTTTCAAAAAAACAATTACACAGCTATCAGAAAATTGTAGTCATTGGAGAAACGACAGCTAAAGCAATAAATGAATTAGGCATTTCTGAATATAAAATTGCCCATAAGCCTTCTGAGGATATTTTAGCAGATACAGTTATTTCAACATTGCCATAATTGCCTTTTTTTCCAAGCCATAAATTATTCCAAGATACAGTAGTAAAATTACAGTATTCACTCCGAGAATTGACACCAAGTTTCCTCCGAAAACAGGCCTCAGCATCTCACTTACAAAATAAGCTCCCAACGCAAGAACGATATATGTCAACATCTTTAAAACTGGATATTTTATTGGATAGAAGTATTGTCCTGTCAAGTAACCAGCTAAAGACATAAAACCATAGCAAGCCAAAGCAGCCCAGGCAGGTCCGAAATACCCAATGGTTGGAATGAGCCAAAAATTCAACCCTAAAGTAATCAGCATGCCTCCAACAGAAATATACATGCCGTAAATTGTTCGATCGGTAAGTTTGTACCAGATAGAAAAATTGTAATAAAGACCAAGAAATAAATTAGCCAGCAATAAAATTGGAACAATTCCCAATCCTGTTCTAAAATCTTCTCCAAGAAAAAATTGAATGATGTCCAAATACAATACTATTCCCAGGAAAACGACACTTCCAACCATCGCAAAGGCTTGTCCCACTTGTCCATAAATGGTTTTTGAATCGGAGCGTTCAGAATGTCTGAAAAAGAAAGGCTCAGATGCATAGTTAAAAGCTTGAGTAAATAGATTCATCAAGACGGCAAGTTTGGCAGTTGCGCCATAGAGTCCTGTCTGAGCTCGATTTTGTTCAACGGAATCTGGCAAAAGGTTGGTCAGCATTGGTAATGCAATCAATTGATTAATGACGGCAGCCAAGCCAACAATTATTAAGGGCAAAGCATACAAAATCATTTTTTCCCAAAGTGCTTTGTCAAAAACCAGTTTGATCTTTAAATAGGTAGGCAGGAAAGCCAATGCGACCAGGGCACTTGCTATCAGGTTTGAAATAAATACATATTGAATCTTATTATCAGAATTGTAAATGAACTCCAACCCCATATGGCCTTTTTCAATAAAATCCGGACAAAATTTGAGAAAGAAAAAGACAAAAATGATATTGATAATAATGTGCGCAGTTTTCAAAACCGCAAACTGAATAGGACGATTTTCCAATCTCAATTTCGCAAAGGGAATCGCTGCAAAGGCATCAAAGGCTATAATCAAGATCGTCAAAACAACAAACTCTGAATTTCCTTCAAAGTGCAACCAATAAGTCAAAGGATCAATCAGCAAAAAAAGCAGGAATGAAAAAGAAATAGTTGAAATAATCAGTGAAATTGCTGCAGTAGAAAATGCTTTTTCAATCCCATCGGCTCTGCTCCCAAAACGAAAAAAGGCGGTTTCCATTCTGTAGGTAAACAAAATGGTCAAAATACCGGCATAGGTGAAGATTTCGGAAACAATGCCATATTCGTCATTTAGAAAAATTCGCGTAAAGAAAGGGATGAGAATGACGTAGTTCAGTAGTCTACTGAGAATGCTACTGATTCCATATATAGCGGTTTCACCTGCAAGTTTTTTGAGTAAGGACATAAAAATTTATACTCGTTAACGCACTACGTTGACCGCTCCGTTTCCACGGGTTATAAAGGTAGGGATATAAACAGTTGCTCTGAAAAACAACTGTTTATATCCCTACCTTTATAACCTTAAGTGCGGAACGAAGTGAAGCTCGTTGACAAAATCATTTGTTTCGCAAGGTTATTGAATTTATTTGTGAAAAAAGGAATGAAAAGGTTGAACTTTATTTTTCGATGAGAAAAAACGATTATTCGTAATTGCTTAAATAATTCTAACTTCGCGCTGCTTAAATTACAAAGTATGATAAACGTCGAATTACTCAAAAAAATCTGTGAAACACCAGGTGCGCCTGGCTTTGAAAAACGAATCAGGGAATTGGTGATAAGAGAGGTGAGGCCCCTCGTAGATGAAGTTTCTGTAGATGCTATGGGCAACGTGATCGCTGTAAAAAAGGGGAAAGAAAGTAAGCGAGTGATGGTCGCAGCACATATGGATGAGATAAGCTTTATAGTTACACATATTGACGATGACGGATTTTTGAGGATACACACACTTGGAGGCTTTGATCCAAAGACCTTGACCTCTCAAAGGGTGATTGTTCACGGAAAAGAGGATGTGATCGGGGTGATGGGATCCAAGCCTATTCATCTTATGAAGCCAGATGAACGAAGCAAGGCTCCTCAAATTGACGACTATTTTGTGGATTTGGGAATGAAAAAAGAACAAGTAGGGAAAATAGTTTCCATAGGAGATCCAATTACACGTGAGCGGGCAATGATAGAAATGGGAGATTGTATCAACAGTAAATCTTTGGACAACCGCATCTCGGTTTTTATTTTGATAGAGGTTCTGAAAAAGCTGAAAGACAAGGAAGTACCCTATGATATTTATGGGGTATTTACGGTTCAGGAAGAAGTTGGTTTGCGAGGTGCCATTTCTACTGCTCATCAAATTAATCCTCATTTTGGCTTTGGTCTGGACGTAACCATCGCTTTTGATGTGCCCAATGCCCAACCTCATGAAATGGTAACTAAATTGGGAAATGGAACTGCAATAAAGATTATGGATGGCTCAACTATCTGTGATTATAGAATGGTCAGTTATTTAAAGGAAATAGCCGATAAAAATAGCATTAAGTGGCAACCTGAAATATTGACAGCCGGAGGTACAGACACCGCTGGTCTTCAACGTTATGGAAAAAATGGGGCAATTGCCGGAGCCATCTCTATTCCTACTCGACATATCCATTCGGTCATTGAAATGGCACATAAAGAAGATGTGAAAAATAGCATTGAACTACTCAAAGCAGGATTACAAAACCTGGATCAATACGATTGGAGTTTCTAAAAAACAAAACCATCACTAATAATTTTGAATTATGTGGCAAGAACAAGACAACAAGCTCAAAGCAACATTTAAATTTAAAAACTTCACACAAGCTTTTGCCTTCATGACCGAAGTGGCATTTCAGGCAGAAAAACAAGGTCATCATCCAGATTGGCGAAATGTCTGGAATAGTGTTGAGTTTGAATTAAATACCCATGATGCTGGAGGGGTGGTAACTGAAAAAGATTGGAATTTGGCAAAAGCCATTGATACTATCTATGAAAGGTATCAATAGAAACTTGTTTAAGCGTCACATTCATTGAAGGAATTACCTGAAGCTTATTTTTTGAAATTTATGCTACTCCGTGAAAACCCTGTCACAATTTGATAAATAAGCTTTTAACAAATACAAACAAAAGCTACATTTTGCGCTCTTTGTCTAACATTCCACCTAATATCCATTAGAAGACTCCCCTAATTATTACTGCATTTTTTAAACTTTTTGGATTCTACCATACTATCAGAAAGCAAATTATCAGCTCACAGGACACATTGTAAAGGAAAAAAGGCTTAATCAGCATTTTATGCTAACTCAATGGCATAGCCATGAAAATGACTTGTATATGTGCATTTATTTTTATTCTTAGTTGTGTTTTTTGTGTTACCTCCTTGGCGCAAAGTAATCCTACATTGGTGAATCTATTAACCCAGTTGAGGCTTGCTGAGCACGACAGCATTAGGATGGACATGCACAATCAGCTTTCTGATTTTTATATTATGCATGAGGCGAATGCGGAAAGAGCACTCAACCATGCCAACCTTGCATTAATTTTAGCAGAGAACCACGATGACAAACGCCGAGAATTATTAGCTCTGGATAAACTGATTAGGGTTTTCTATGAAGTCAAATTTGATCTTAAACGAGCAATGGCTTATTTGAATCGGGCAAAAACGATTGATACTTCCTTTATTACTATTGCCGATCGTGGAATGCTTTTCGGGCATGAAGGAAAGTTATTTCGAGCTGTAAATGACTTTGAAAAATCACAAAGGTCATTTTTTAATCAATTGACAATTTATGAAAAGCTGAATTATGACAAAGGGATCGCTATTGTCAATTTTGAATTGGCTACCCTTTTTTTTGACCAAAAGGATTTTAACCAGGCATTGATCTATTATGAAAAAGCTTTAATTCAATACAGCGCTCTGAATGATATCAAGGGCAAAATAGAAACACTGAATGCTATCGGACAGACTTACGGCAAGCTGGAGGACTTTTCTAAAAACCTATCATATAGTTCAGAAGCTTTGGCTTTGGCCAGGGCATTAAATGATAAACTCCAGCTTGCCAATATTAATGCAAATATTGGTTTTGCGTATTTTCATTTGGACAGATTGACAGATGCTTTGGGTTATTATAACGCGACCTTGAACATAGGAGAAGAGTTACAAAACAATCGGATTATTGCCAATGCCGCAAACGAATTAGGAAATATTTATCACGTTCTATGTAATGAGATAGAAGCTTCAGAATATTACGAAGAAGCATTAAATGCAGCAAAAGAAACGAACTCTAAAGTACTATTAAAGCACATTTACGAATCGCATTATAATTATTACGATGAATATGGCCAGGACTCTATGGCTTTTGCGTATTTGAGAAAATTGATGTTTTTGAAGGATGAATTGTACAATGAGGAACGTTCTACTCAACTCATTCACAATCAAATAAGATACGAAACTGAAAAAAAAGAAGAGGAAGTTAAGCAACTGAAAGCTATTGAATTAGAAAACAAATTGACCATTCAGAATCAACGCCTTCAAAACTACGTATTGCTCATTATTGCAATCCTTTTCATCTCGATAGCAATCATACTATACAACTCTGTAAAAAGAAAAAAGGCTTATAATAAACTCTTAAAAAGAGAAGTCCAAAAACAAACAGGGGAACTTGCCAGATCCAATTCTGAATTAAAAACCTTCAATGTGAAACTGGAGCAATCTAATTCTGAGTTGGAGAGATTTGCATACATCGCGTCACATGATTTAAAATCTCCACTGAGAAATGTGATTAGTTTCCTGAATTTGATTGAAAGAAAACTAAAGAATCCTTCTGATCCAAGCATCAAAGAATACCTCAGATTTGCTACAGATAATGCTCGTCACATGTACAATTTGATTCAGGATGTTTTGGAGTATTCAAAAATTGATCAAAACGATGCGAGCCTGGATGAAGTAGATTTAAATGAATCGCTAATGCTGGTTTTGAGAAACCTCAAAGATCAAATGCAATTCAAAAATGCTGTTGTTTTTGCTCAGGCACTACCTACGATTGAAGCCAATTCAGTCCATATTCTACAGCTATTTCAAAATTTGATTAGTAATGGTATCAAATACAACAATAGTAGAACACCTAAGGTGATATTGAGTCATCGTATGGATTCCAAAAATCATGTATTTTCAGTCATAGATAACGGAATTGGTATTTCCAAGTCTTACCACAAGCAAATTTTTCAGATGTTTAACAGATTACATACCAAAGAAGAATATCCAGGTACAGGCATAGGTCTGGCACTTTGCAAAAAAATTATCGATAGTTTAGGAGGCGAAATTTGGCTTGAATCTGCACCTGGGCGAGGAACAACATTTTTCTTTTCCCTTCCAAAGCTTCCTTAAATTAATCTTCAAAAATCACTTCAACTTTAAATTCATTTTTTCCACCCAAGGTTACATCTTGCTGTCTTTCAATTAAATAGCCTTTTGAAGGAATGTAGGTAAGTAATTGATTCATAGAAGAAATGGCACTGGATGCATTCTTTTCAATTATTATTTGAGTGATTGCTTCATCTTCAAAATCAATCTCAATTTTTTTTGTTTTCAATTTTTCATCATTTGTAGAATAAATCAATTTCAATAATTGTCCGGAATCATTTTTTAAACTATCAATCAAATATTTATCTGTCCAGGCTGGGCGATTGATATCCGAATCAGAAAATATCTTTAATTCAGTTCTTATATTCAGGCTGTCAAGATTAAGTATTTCTTTGTTGCCATTGACGCTTGTAATTTTTTTCACATTATTTATACCACTTAATCTTGAAACCTCTGAGCTAAAGTAGGTTTTTAGATCAAAAAATGGATTTGTATCAGGCTTCGAAATATTATCGTTTATTTCAAGACAACTTGATAAAAAGGCAAATAACAAAAGGAATATATTTTTCAAAATCAAAAATTTACAGCTTATTCAAAATGTTTCCAGTCATTTCTTTTGGAATTTCCAAATTCAATAAAGAAAGAATGGTTGGAGCAATATCTCCCAATTTTCCATCTTTCCACTCCGTATCTTTTGCATCTTTTGAAACAAAGAAACAAGGGACTAAATTCTTTGTGTGAGCGGTATTTGGTGTACCATCTGCATTTATCATAAAATCTGCATTTCCGTGGTCTGCTATTATAATTGCTTTGTAATCAAACGCTAAAGCTACAGTAATCAGTCTTTCAAGACATTTATCAGTAGTCTCAACAGCTAATTTTACCGCTTCAAAACTTCCAGTGTGCCCCACCATATCAGGGTTGGCGTAATTCAAACAAATAAAATTGGGTTGGTGTTTTTGAATATCCTCAATAATGGCATCAGTAACTTCATGAGCACTCATTTCTGGCTGTAAATCATAAGTTGCTACTTTGGGAGAGGCTATTAATATTCGTTTTTCACCTTTAAAGGGTTCTTCTTTTCCACCATTGAAGAAAAAAGTAACATGAGGGTATTTTTCTGTTTCTGCAATTCGAGTTTGGGTCAAACCATTATTTGAGATGACTTCTCCTAAAGTTTCTTGAATGTCATCTTTTTTAAAAAGTACCTGCAAGTTTTGATATGACTCATCGTAGCTGGTCATGGTCAAAAAATGCAATGGCATCTTACTCATATTATGCTCATATAAGTCTTTTTGTGTCAAAACGGTAGTTAATTGTCGAGGTCTGTCCGTTCTGAAATTAAAGAATAAAACGACATCCCCTTCCTGAATTTTTGCTTTTGGTTGGTCTTCATCGTTTACACAAACAATGGGCTTCAAAAATTCATCTGTCTCATTATTTTCATATCTTTCTTGAATGGTGGATATTAGTTCGGCGGTTTTTTCTCCTTTTCCGTATCTTAAAAGATCATAAGCATATTTGATTCTTTCCCACCGATTATCTCTGTCCATGGCATAATACCTACCAATAACTGATGCTAGTTCAACAGATTGATGCTCGATATGATTTAGCAAGTCTTCTAAATATCCTTTCCCCGCTTTTGGATCTGTATCACGACCGTCCATAAAAGCATGAACAAATACCTTTTCCAAATTTTGTTCTTGCGAAATATCGCATAAGGCTTTTAAATGATTGATATGGGAGTGAACACCACCATCAGAGAGCAATCCCATTAAATGAAATGCTTTATTGTTTTCCTTCGCATATTTTAAAGCATCCACCAGTACAGGGTTTTGATGTAATGTTTTGTCCTGGATTGCTTTATTGATTCTTGCCAATTCCTGATATACAACTCTGCCAGCCCCAATATTCAAATGTCCCACTTCTGAATTTCCAAACTGCCCTTCTGGCAAGCCTACTTTTTCTCCAAAGGTTACCAACTCTGAATTTGGATAATTTTCATACAAACTATCTACATATGAAGTACTTGCCGCCAAAATGGCATCTGCCTCAGGCACTTTACCTTTTCCCCAACCATCTAATATGACCAAAATAACGCGCTGTTTCTTCATGGGCGCAAAAATACTATTTCAAGGATATATTATACTTCTACAGTTGAGTAAAGTAAAAATGACTAACAAATCGAGCTTTTCCAATTTGGATATTTTGACCCCCATTAATTATATAGAAAAAGAAGTGTTCAAGCAGCAAATTCAATTAAATTACCGGTTTATTTAATATGAAGTATTAGTAGAAAAGCCCTCTTATTTGTAACTTTTGAAATAATTCACATTAGAAGATATAGTTTAGAAATAGAATTTTAGAGAGGGTGATTCGTGTTAATAAATGTTTAAACCGAAATCACCCTTTCAATTTTGAAATTTGGGGGTAGAGATAAAATTTATTGTTTAATAAAGGCGTTTGATAGGTCATCTATCAGGCAATACATTAAAGTTTTGAGAAATATCTTTTTTCAGAATTTTATTAAATCCTTAACTTACAGGCTGTTACCATAGGGTCTCCACACACGTCATAAGAATCACCTGAACCAAATTAGATTTGCAGACATATTCTTTTTTGAGAATATCTATAATCTCCAAATGATTGCCGATTGGCATAAATTTGGAATTTTATTTGACAAAATTTTTCAATTATGAAAAACCTCATGATCCTTTTCGCATTCACGCCCCTCATGGCAATGATTTCGCCACAAAACGCAAGTTTGCAGCAAATCACTCAAGCCATTAGTTCAGGCGATGCAAATGCCTTGGGTATTTATTTCGACAATAGTGTTGAAATTGCCATACTTGATGAGGGAGACGTTTACAGCAAAGGTGAAGCTATTCAGGTTGTTAAAAAGTTTTTCAACCAACATTCACCAAAATCATTTAGCCAGGTGCATCAAGGCACCTCTAAAGGCAATGATTCTCAATATTGTATTGGAAACTTAACCTCAGGAAGTGGTACTTTCAGAGTGTATGTTTACATGAAAACGAATGGAGGTAATTATCTCATTCAAGAATTGAGATTCGATAAAGAATAAAAGCCTGTATTTAATATTAAAAAAGAAGGGCGCAGAGATTCAGTCTTTGTGCCCTTTCTATTTAAAAAGACTCTTACACACTCATGTTTGTTAACTCAAAATCTTTTTTTCACGCTACAATTAATTTTTTAGAATATAGACCCAGGTTTGTTTGTAGATAAATAGTATAAGCACCAAATCAAAATTATCTACAAGTAATTTTGATTTGGTGCTTAGATTCCTGTTGGTAAGTGATTCAAGTGTAATTCTTTTTGATAAAACCCTTCCAAACCAGATTGACTTTACTCAATGACTAGTTGTCCGGTAGCATTAGATACGCTGAGATTAACAGTAGCCATATCAGTTTCAGAAAAAGAAATAGTTACCACATCACGAGTTGGAAAGGAAGTAAATATGCTTATGCTTCAATACAATTTAGTTTATAGAGTCATCTCATGATTTAAAAAATTGGTGATTAACAGTCTTACCGCTTAACTAGGATTGTGATTGAAATATGTTTTACGAGAAGGGTTTTTCTCTATTGCTGATTCAGCATTTTATGGACTTGAGAGAAATTTGCAATCCAGAGCAGCAATTAAAACTGGAAAAAGTATTTAAAAGGGCTATAGGGAAACCTGAACCTAAACATCCACCAAAAGATGGCAGACGAAAACCACCAAGAAGGCATTAAGAAGCCTACATTTCAAATATTTGACCATCTTCAGTGATTCCAAACCCTTCGCGGATTATATGTTTTCTTGCGTCACTGTTTTTATGAAGAATAGGATTGGTATGATTGAAGTGAATGAATTGAACTTTTGCTTTGTCCTCAACTGAAAGATCTTTGAATAGTTCCATGCTTTCTACCAAAAAAGGGTGTGGAATCTCACTCATGTTCCGCCCGGGAATCTCTCCGTTTTGATAAAAAGAACCATCCAATAAAGCATAATCTACTTGTCGAATTTCTTCAACTATGTTTCTTTCCCAAAGCTGCCATTTGTCAATATCCGGAATAAATAAAGCCGATTTATGGTTGCCTTCAATTCTGTAGCCTACGGTTTCAGAAAATTCATCTCGATGAGGAACCTGAAGGGGAGTAACCATTATTCTTTCATTTAAAATGATAGTCGAATCATTTTGCAAAGGCTTCAAATCGATATTTTTTAATGTCACCAATTGACTCCATGGACCATTATTTTCTAAAAAGCTTTTCATCCTTGGCATAGCATAAACTGGAACTTGTTTGGTGCCCATTACTTCACGCCCCAAATGCATCAATCCGGTATAATGCCCAATATGAGCATGGGTTAAAAAGATACCAGTCAAGTTGGTATTCGCCTCCGATATTATGTTTTCTATATGAAAAAGTTGATCCTTGAAATCGGGTGTAGCATCAAACATCCAGGCTTGGTTGGTTTCAGCATCTACAATAGCGATACAAGAAACCATCCTTCTCTCATGTCGGTGCTTCCAAACTATTTCACAGCACTCTTTTTGACAGGCAGCTTGTGGAAAACCTGCATCTTGAGCTATGCCAAGCACTACTAAAAAAGTACCTTTTGGTGTAGGAGGGTCTTCAACGGATATAGCAGTTTTTTCTTCGCAATTGGTAAGGAGAAAGATAAGCAGGGAAAAGATTATTAGCCGAAACATAAAAGGATTTTGGCATAAAGGTAGGGCTCCATTGGTGCATAAAAAAAGCCGTTGATAGAAAAAACCATCAACGGCTTAGCTGTGAGAGCAGGATTCGAACCTGCACGAGGCGGTTAGCTATAGCGCAAATTTTCCGCGGAAGATAGTGGTCAACCCATTACGCTATGTTTATCCCTGATTCCTCACCCCCGAGACAAGAGGGCATGGCTGCCTGTTTCATCACCTCACAATGTTTCAATGAAAAAAGAAAGAATTAATTAATGATGAAAGATTATTCATTATTCATTCCTTCAATAAAAAGTGGCTGTGAGAGCAGGATTCGAACCTGCACGAGGCGGTTAGCTATAGCGCAAATTTTCCGCGGAAGATAGTGGTCAACCCATTACGCTACGTTTATCCCTGATTCCTCACCCCCGAGACAAGAGGGCATGGCTGCCTGTTTCATCACCTCACAATGTTTATTTCAATTTTGAAAATAATCTTTATTATTTCCGTTATTGATAATGCAAATGTAAAAGTATTTTGTGTTTTGATGCAAATTTTTTAAAGAAAAAATAAAATAAATGCAATATTTCTAATATTGTAAACTGTTTGCGTTAAAATATGAAATTTAAGAAACTGTTTTTGTGACAGTATTGATAATTTTTCAAAAACATTGCCATTTTTTTTAATGCTTATGCAAAAAGAGCAGAAAAATTTAAGAATTTTAAACAAAAAAGGCAGAATACTTAGAGCATTCTGCCTTTTTATAAGAAGTTATTCAAAAGAATTGATTTACAATCGAACTCGGCCAATTCGTTCACCATCTACATACTTTACAATAAAGGCTCTTTCAAAGTTTTTGAATTTTCGCACTTTATCTCTGTCAAGTAAAGCATCGTCGATAGATTCATAGTCGCCCAAAAGAACCCGAGTCAATTTTTTGTCTACAATATATTCAGTATCTAATCTTTTTATATCCTCTACAGGTCGGTAACGAGAATGATTGATATCAAATTTGACAACGGCAATTAGTTGAACCTTGAAGTAGGTTCCTTTACTGATAGGAGATTTGGTCTCAATTTCATGCTTGTCAATATTAGCACGACCTCTTGTTCGATAGGTTTTATCTTTATAATCTGAATTTTTTACAGCAGTTGGAGAAAACTCCTCATCGCTTCCATCTACAGTTTCAAGTTCCTCTTTTGATTTAGATGCTATTTTCTCTTCCTCTTTGGTAGATACTGTTGCTGGTTGATCAATTTCTCGCTCTTTTGTTGGTTTGGTGTTGACTTGTTTTTTTTGAACCGGATTTTCTTCAGGATAAGTCGGAGAATCTTCTACAGCGACTTCCTTTTCAGGTTCCTCTTGAACGTGTTCTAAATATATCGGTGCCCCAAAATCATCATAGGTTAAAAAATCTTGGGTATCAAAATCATAAGGTTTTGGAAAATATCCATCTTTGTGTGCTTCAATAGAGTATTTTTTTTCAGGTAGTAAATCGAAATAATAATTTCCATCATCAAAACTTCTATTGATGATTAGTTTTTTACTTCCATCCTCTAGATGTTCATATAAAGACAAAGTTGCTCCGGCCAATATTTCTCCAGTCGCGTTTTCATAAACTGCACCTTTGGCATATATCTCTTTTTGAATATCCAATGCAAATTCAAAGATATCCTCATCGGTAGTCGTTATTTTTTCCATTCCGTGAGTCCGGTTGGAAACCAAGAAGCCGGTTTTTCCTGTAGGTGACTTCACAAATGAGAAATCATCAGCAGGAGAATTATAAGGCTTTCCAATATTTTCCACTTTGTCCCATTGTGATTTTGCCCCTCTGGATTTGAAAATGTCATATCCACCAGTAGTAACATGGGCGTTAGATGCAAAATAGAGGAAATTTTCCTGGTCATTATAGTAGGGCGTGATTTCGTCGCCTGCGGTATTGATGGTTGAGCCTAAATTTATGGGGAAGGTAAAATCAATAGCATTACTGCTAATGTCACGAGTGGTATACCAAATGTCCATTCCTCCTTGTCCTCCACCTCTATTGGAAGCGAAATACAATATTTCCTTGCCATTTTTATGGACAACAAAGGGATGTGTTGTCGTCACGCCTTCCATATTGATATATTCTCTCAATTTTTGAGGAGCAGACCAAGTCTTATTATCCCTTGTCGTAACATGTATTTCACATCGGGTGGTCAAACCACCCCAACTTTCAACGGATTCACAAATTGTAAAATAAAAGCGTTTTTGATCTGGAGTAAGGGTTCCATTGCAAAAATGCCCTTGTTCTACTTTTGGAAAACTTTGGGGAATTACGGCTTTCGTCCATAAGCCATCCAATTTTTGTGAGCGGTAGATTTCAGCCCTTTTTGCCATTGTAGAAGAGAAATAAAGAATTTCATCTGAAAAAGGAAATGGGGCAAATTCTGTTTCTGGAGTATTGATGTTGGAACTCAAAAGCATGACTTCAGTTTCCGGGGCAGCACCTTGTGCGTTCCAATCCATTGCCAATTCACAACCTCTAATTTCATTTTGCACAATACTGGAGACAAAGGTTTTGTCATCGCCAGCGTATTTTCCAATAAATTCAACAAAAGCTCTGCTTGCACCATCATAATCCCCCGATTGTTTCAATGCCCGGGCATGTCTTAAACCAATTAGTTCAAATTTGTCATTGTCGTTTTTCACATGCTCCCATGCACTGGCTGCATTTTTATAATCTCGAATAATAAAAAAGCATTCTCCTGCTTTGTAAATGAGCTCTTTGTTTTTAGTTTTTTGCCGCCATGCTTGTTGGTAGTGATTTCCGGCATCAGCGTATTGAGCTTTTTTAAATGCTTCTTCAGCTAATTTAACGTGTTTTTTCCAGCTAATTTTTTGCTGAGCGGACAATGTTTGGCATACAAAAAAGAAGAGGAATAGGATGAATATGTTCCTGGAAATTGTCATGGTAAAAAGTTTTTGTTCAATAATCGATTATGGGTGAATTTAGGTAGTGTGTGTACTTGAAGTGGGTTAGTCGTTTTGTAGCATTTTTCGAATAGTTTCTTCTATTATTTTCGGAAAGTATTTGTGTTCCAATTTTCTTACTTTTTGAGCAATGTCATCAGGGGTATCGTTTAAATCAATTGTACATTTAGCCTGAAAAATAATTGCTCCATCATCATACTTTTCGTTTACATAGTGTATCGTAATTCCGGATTCTGATTCTTTTGCTTGTTTTACAGCTCTGTGAACGTTCATTCCATACATTCCCTTTCCACCATATTTGGGCAAAAGGGCAGGATGGATATTGACAATTTTATTTTCAAAGGACTTTGTTAAGTACGCAGGCACTAACCACAAAAAACCCGCCAACACCACAAAATCAATAGAGTACTCATTTAATTTTTTTAAAATATTATGAGTTTCATAAAAGTTCTTTCGGTCAATTACTAAAGTTTCAATGCTAAATTCTTTTGCCCGTTCTAAAACTGGCGCAGCTTTTTTATTCGAAACGACAAGGTTGACATCTATTGTATCGTGCTGTTTGAAATATTCAATTATTTTTTGAGCATTTGTGCCTGTGCCAGAGGCAAATATGGCGATTTTTGTCTGCACTTGTCTTGTTTTTTGTAAAGTAAATTTAAGTTTTGTTTCAAAAAATACTAAACCCTCAAACTAATTTAACTAACCACTTTCAATTTATGTACAAATAAAATGGCAAAGGAACTTACCAAAATAGCGAGGTATCCAACTAAATGATAATTCTCTAATAACCCATCTGTACCCGAAACTACAATAGCCCCTGCAATAATAGAGGATAAAAACATCGCAAGTTGATTGGTTGCAGATCTGACGCTCATAAAGCTTCCTCTACTTTCTGGTTTGACAACTGAAGTTACAATAGTAGCGGATGGTACCGTCCTTCCACTACTAGCAATAAAGTAAGTTGAAGTAACGCATAGTGCTAACCAAATGGGAACTACTGGCAAATTGGTAATCAAAAATATAGAGCCTATAGCTAGTAAACTGCCAATAATAAAAACTTTTTGATTGCCATATTTATCGGCCATCTTTCCTACAAAAGGCAATAAGAATGCAGTCAAGGTGCCTCCAATCAAGTAGATATAGGTAACTTCAAAATCTGAAAAACCAATATTAAATTGCATATAAGGAGCAATAAAGGGGATAATCAGAAAATGACCCAATATGACTAAAGTGTTAAATACCAGTGCCTTAAGTTGATTGTTGTCTTTTAGGATATTAAGCAATACTAAAATTGGATTCTTTTGAACTTTTCCAGTATCCAGATGAATCCTCATGGAAGGAAAGGCAAACAAAATCAGGAATACAAAAGCGGAAGAAAGCAACCCAATAATTAAAAAAGTTGAATGCCAACCAAACTTTGCTGCGATCCAAAGTCCTGCAGGAACACCTATAACAGAAGCGGCAGAAAAAGCAGTCATCACGATTCCCATTGCACTTGCCCGTCTTTCAAATGGAATGGCATCGCCAATAATGGAAAGGACTAAAGCAGATAAAATCCCTCCAAATGCACCTGCAACCCCTCTGGCAATTAAAAAGAAGTAATAATTATGGGCAAAGGCACATGCAAATGTTCCAATGGTAAATCCAATATATATTACAAAAAGAGCCCATTTTCTATCAAATCGGTCTATAAAAAAAGCACTTAGAAAAACCATGATGCCCGCACAAGCCGCATAAATCGAAACGATGAAGGAAAATTGCTGTGGAGTGATCTCAAAAATCTCCATCAACTGTTTGCCCAAAGGCATGATGATCATAAAATCAATAATGTGTGTGAATTGAATTACTGCAAGGACAAAAAGAATCAGTTTTTCGTTTTTCATTCAAAAAGGGTAGTTAATTCTACTTTGGCACTATAAATATTCCGCTACCCTTGGCAGCGAAAAAGGTTAAAGAAGGTACATGATAACTAAAAATCGCCTTGCGATTTTTAGTTATCATGTACCTTCAAAAAAGTTTTTTGGCGACGAAGTCGCCCATTTTGTGGTCACTTTTTTAAAGTGCCAAAGTAGAATTAGAAAGTAATTAGCTAACATGACATTAAACTGGATTTTGTTCAAATGATTCCTTTTGGATAACATAAATAATGTTTGATAACAATATTTGATTGAAGTCCGTAATCTGAACTTTCAGACATTGGTTTGACCTCCCCGGATTTGAAGAGTATTTTTATTTCGTCCCTTGCCGTGCTATAGGTTCGGTTAGATTCCGTTCCATGAAAAACCAAATAAGAAGATTGATCAATGTTGATGTTTAATTCTTTTGAAATCTTTTCACGAATAGACCGTACGTATTTTTCTTCAAAAGGCTCATTTTGTAAGATTATTTTAAAAAGCCTCCGATTGATAATACTTTTTGCCAAATAGGAAAGGACAAAATCTGAGTGATTCATGAATGATTTAAGTGCAGAAACGATGTCAAAATCATCCAGTTTTGCAAAATGCTCAATGAGTTCTTTTCGATTTTCCTGAAAATCCTCAATCGTGAAATGATTGTAAAAAAAGAGATGAAGGCTATTAGACACATTCAGATTTATGCCTTGTTCTACTAACTCTTTTGCCCTTAACCAGGCTTTAATTAACATTTGCTCAACAGCCAAAACGGTTTTGTGTAAGTAGACTTGCCAATACATCAGGCGCCTGGCTATCAAAAATTTTTCTATAGAGTAGATTCCTTTCTCTTCGACAACCAATTCATCATTATGAACAGCCAACATTTTAATAATTCTATCGTAGCCTATCACTCCTTCATGTACTCCTGTGAAAAAACTATCTCTATTTAAATAATCCATCCTATCCATATCCAGTTGCCCTGAAATTAGTTGGTGCAAAAACTTTTTTGGGTACTCATTTTTAAAAATTTGAATAGCCAGAGATAAATGGCCATTAAAAATTTCATTTAGCCTTTCCATAAAAAGAAGAGAAACCGCCTCATGATGGACATTTATTAAAGTATGCTCCAATGTATGGGAAAAAGGTCCGTGTCCAATATCGTGTAACAAAATAGCGATAGAGGCTGCTTTTGCTTCTTCTTCTGATATTTCTACTTCTTTTGACCGTAAAACCTCAATGGCTTGACCCATTAAATGCAAAGCGCCAAGCGCGTGATGAAAACGAGTATGTAATGCTCCAGGGTAAACATAATGTGACAAACTTACTTGCTTGATGCGACGGAGTCTTTGAAAATAGGGATGTTCAATAAGGTCAAAGACAATATTATAGGGAATTGAAATAAAGCCATATACCGGATCATTGACTATTTTCTTTTTGTTCATTGAAGGAGATTCAGAAGATTGTTAATTCCTTCCAAGTTATTTTTTGCGCAAATGTGGCAAGAAATTCAAGAAAGTCTTTTCTGGCTTGAGGTTAAAGAGTGTGAGAATTTGAGAGATTGAGCGTGTGAGACATGAAAATATTTCTCAAATTCTCAAATTCTCACACGCTCAAATTCTTTGGCACTGGCTCCGCCAGGTTAGGTTATTATCAGGACCATTCTAGGTCAAATTTGGTTGTGTGGCATCATACATTTTCCTACACTACCTCAAAATTATCTTTCGACAAAGAAAAGAAATGTTTGTACTTTCTTACCTGGTTATAAATACCCAATGCAAATAAGCCTAAAAAATACAGTGCACAAAACAAGGTTATTAACAATAAAGGGTTTTACCGTTTCTATGGACTTTGCTCTTAAAGCCATTACCATTACCTATTCAAAAAACTTTTATTTTCGAGAAATTTCCAAAAAGAATTTTACTGATCTTAATGATTGTAAAAGAATCTATTGAAAGAATAGAGGGGTAATTATTTTAGAATGAAATAGATGACATTTACACTTTTTCTCTCGAACAAATCAATCAATAATAAAGTAGCATAGCGCTTGGGAAAAACCTACTTTTGCGGCTTCAAAAATAGGTAATAGAGCTTTGCTTTTTTCAAACCAAACTCCATTACTACATCCCTATTGTTTAAAATGAAGAAACATAATTTCAGTGCTGGTCCAGCAATACTTCCTGCTTCCGTGCTTGAACAAGCCAGCCAGGCAGCCAAAGATTTTAATGGAATGGGCTTGTCCATTTTGGAAATTTCTCATCGAAGTGCTGAATTTGTAGCAGTATTAGATGAAGCAGTTAGTTTGGTTAAAGAAAACCTGGGACTTGGAGAAGATTTTGAAGTGCTTTTTTTAACAGGAGGTGCAAGTTCTCAGTTTTATATGACTTGTATGAATTTTCTGAACGAAAATGAAACAGCTTGTTATGTAGATACAGGCAGTTGGTCAACAAAGGCAATAAAAGAAGCAAAACGTTTTGGGAATATTGAGGTTATTGCTACTTCTGCTGATAAGGATTATACCTATATTCCAAAAGCTTATGACATTCCCGCTAATACTAAATTTTTACATTTAACCAGCAATAATACCATTCGAGGAACCCAATATCATTGGTGGCCAACAACCAAAGTGCCTTTTGTATGTGATATGTCTTCAGATATCTTTAGTAAACCTGTTGATGTCAATCGATTCGGAATCATTTACGCAGGAGCACAGAAAAACTTGGGTCCTTCTGGAACTACTTTAGTCATTATTCGAAAAGATTTATTTGAGAAAGTCAATCGAATGATTCCCACCATGTTGGATTACCAGACACATATCAGTAAAAACAGTTCTTTTAACACTCCACCTGTTTTTCCAATTTATGTATGTATGCTTACTTTGAGGTGGATTAAAGCACAAGGAGGCCTTAGCTCAATGGCCAAATTGAATGAAGATAAAGCCAAAATTCTTTATGATGAAATTGATGCCAACCCTTGTTTTGTTGGTACCGCAGAAAAACAAGATCGATCATTGATGAATGCAACGTTTGTGATGGATTCGAATTACGCCAATTTGGAAACCAACTTTTTAAAGGTTTGTACAGAAGCAGGTTGTGTGGGTGTGAAAGGGCATCGCTCCGTTGGTGGCTTCCGAGCTTCGATTTACAATGCCATGCCCAGGGAAAGTATTCAAGCCCTGGTAGATGTAATGAAAGATTTTGCACAAAAGCATGGTTAATAAATCTATTTTCACCACTACACAAGACTTTATTTGAATAGATTTTGTATTGGAATCCGTCAACCAATTACCGTCCACCGAATTAAGTCTACTCAGTCCTAACCAAATTAAATCCAATTTATGACCACAAGTGATTTTATAAAATTTAAGAACCAATCTTATTTATTAAAACTCAAACAATTTGCTGCAAGTGATGATTCTTACCAACAGACTTTCATGATTTTTGGAGGTACGGGTGCTGTTGGAGGTCAGGTTGTTATCGAATTGATCCAATCGTTTGAGTTTATGATGTCCATCCGGATTCCAAAATCAGAAGCGGATTTTCCGGTTATTGTGGTGACTGGACTTCATGGTCAACAAATCAAAACCTTTATTAACAAGCTATTTAAGGCATTTGAAGAAGGTAAAGGACATGGCTTTGAGCAAATAAATGATTCAAATTCAGGTGAATATTTAACACTAAAACGGAAATCTGGTATTGAAGTAAAATTTTTCACGCTGGTTGCCAAACCAGAGTTTAAAACGGATTTGAGTGGACTAATAGCTGAAGAAACAGAAGCAGACAAAATTGTTAAATTACTCCAGGAAGCAGCTTCCCAAACGACTTCTCCTTTTTCAGAATTTATAGAGCAATATAAAGAAATAACAAAACTCCCAGAAAATTTTCAATTAAGTGCAGTGATTTCAGGAATTCCTATTCCAAGTGTAGCTGCTTACCATTTTGGAGCAATTGATTCACTACTGGATCAAAAAAATATCTCAAGAAGCGCTCACGATAAAAGTATAGAGCGGAGCATAAAAATTGCCATTTTGAGAGGACTGGCAGAAGACTTTGGACAAATCAAGCAAAAACATGCGAAGGAGGTTTTGATTGCACATACTACTGCTGTAGGAGGTATGTACAATATTATAGATGGCGAACCGATCATTTCTTTAGGTTTCGCTCATAGTTCTTTAGGTGATTTGCTCAAAGAAAAACAATATTATGCGAATCAGCTAACGATTCAGTATGCAGATTTAGGGTTGAAAATTTTGATTACTGCTGCTGCAATAGGAATAGACTACATTCATCCCCAACATGTTCTGAAAATTAATAGTGGGATTTATAAACAATATCAAAAATCCCTTGAGGCTGGAAACCTTCCCTTTAGAAAAGAAATAGTAGAAAGAGGGGATAATCGAATATTTCCAGCCTTGCCAATAGCTGCTTTTCACCCCATCCTGGATAGAAGAGGAGAACCTGTACCTATACAAAGACTGGATTTTGATAAATCCAATAATCCGCCTCCTGCAATCAAAACTCAATTTGCAATCAGGAGTGGAGAAAATGGAATTTTCTCCATTGATAACGCCTATGCCTTATATCTCACAATGAAAGTGGCTTCACCTGAAGAGCTGGCACATATTCTTACTTTCAATGCAATTTTTGGAGATGATGAACAAAAACCCTGGTTTGATGAAGATGGAGTATGCCCTTGTTCAGAAACGGATAATTCAAGTTTGATTTTTTCTTTGTTGGGCAATAGGGCTGAATTTAGAAATTACCAAACTTCAGCCTTTACTTTAAAAGCATATCAGGACTTGGGTAGCAATAAGCATCAAGGTGAATTGCATACAACGGGAATTTATATGTTATTGCACCGATTGAAGTCATTGAGCCCCAATTTAATCTACAAAATAAACTGTAAGTATAGAGATTCAGAAGTGATGGAGTTTGTTGATAAAAACACACAACCACTTCTTATCGAAGATATTATCAGCTATGACCCCAAACAAAAAGCCAAAGAGTTTGCTCAACTATTTACATTAAATTCCCCGGAGCAATTGGCTGATTTTATTGGGTTTAAAGGTAATTTGGAGGTTAGTTTTACCAAAACCTTCTTTCAACATTTGCTCAATGTAATCAAAAAGACGATTTACTCAATTACCTCAATGGGAACCCCTATTATTTTTGAATCACTCGAAGGGCGAGAAGTGATTTTGGCTGGACCCTATCTGGCACCAGCAGATTTGGTGCTATCAGAGAATAATACCCTAATCAAATTTATTGAATCTGAAGCTCGTGAGCACCGTTTGAATAAGGAAGATTTATATGAATGGCTAATTACCAATCAAGGATTTGTGGATTTGAGACCTAAAGCAACCATTGTTACTTGTAGAGATTACCGAAATGGATTAAATCGTCAAATTCTATCTACAGATGATTTGGTAACCTTTGAGCACCTTATCAGAAATCTTCAAAATGAAAACAATCGGGAGTTGAAAACCAACAAATTCTTTACTACAAGTGGAATTGTGGCATTTATTGGCAGGTATCAAGGATTATATAAACAATTAGAGACATTTAATTTAACACTGGGTTCCTACAATGCATGGAAAGCCTTATTTCCTACAGATGATAATAACAATCATCCTGTTATTCCAGGTATTGTAGAGGGGATGAGAATGTATTTTGAAGGATTAGGAAAAATTACCGGAACAGAGATGTTATATCCTAATTATGGATATTATCATTAGACTTGTTACCCTTTGAGAAATGCTTGACTGAAATTTAGATTTTTTCGATAGTTTTTCTTAAAAAATCAGTGCATAACTTGTCCCGAACTTGATTCGGGAGCAGTGCTGCGGACTTATTTAAGTCTATTAATAGTAAAGCTAAAAACTTTAGGCCGGATATTCTACATAATTCCTGGGCGTCTCATATAACCGTACTGCTAGCTCATACTTGGAATCCAAATGTTCCCGAAGGATTTTCCAGATTACAAAGCAGATGTTTTCAGCTGTGGGGTTTAAGGTCTTGAATTCTTCAACATCCAAGTTCAGGTTCTTGTGGTCAAAGCGCTTTTCAATTTTTTCCCGGATCAAATCTTTTAATACTTTCAAATCGATCAAATAACCTGAATCTGGATCGACCTCCCCTGTCACCTTTACTTCCAATTCATAATTGTGCCCGTGATAATTTGGTAAATTGCAAAGACCAAATACCTGCTGATTTTTCTCATCTGACCAATTTGGGTTATGCAGTCGATGTGCAGCATTAAAGTGAGCTTTTCTAAAAACGGAAATTCTCATGTTTTTTAGCTTGAGATAATTTAAATTCTAGAACAATGTTAACAACATTTTGATTAGCATGTTTTTATAAATCAAAATTTCATTTTTTTTTAAAAATCCTAATACTACCTAAAAGGGTAGTTATTGGCTGCTTTAAAACCATCTAATAGGGTCTAAATTACTGTTAGCGTCTGATAACAGACAAATTTTGAAAAGACATATTTTACATCTGGTAGGGGTTTATTTCAGTACCTTTGTCCGCTGCCCAATTTTAAGGCTTAAGATGGGGCACTCAATTATTTTTGAATAATCATTAAACTTAAAATCGTAATCTTATGAAGAAGTTTTTTACCCTTCTCATGTTATTGGGCATGTTGAATCTTGGTGCCCAAACTTATTTTTCTCAAGATTTTGAGGGAGGTTCCTTTCCTGTTGATATGGCTCAAACGACTAATGCAACCGACGGAGGATGGAAAGTTGGAAACAATACCGCCCTTTCCAGTAGTTTTTTCCCCATACCAGCCAATGGTACTAACTTCATGGCAGGAACCAATGATGACGCCTGTAATTGTGATAAGTCAGAAGATATCCTGATGACGCCAGTTATCGATTTAACCATGGCAGTTACTCCTTATCTCAATTATGATGTTTTCTTTGGTGGATTGACCTATCAGGGTTCTACTGAAATAATGCGCATTCTCGTATCTGTGGATGGTGGTACAACCTGGAATGCACTCACTCAACAACCTGGTGATGCTACTGGTTGGGTAAAGCAAAATATTGATGTTTCTGCTTATGCTGGAATGGATAATGTTGCTTTTGCATTCCATTATAATGATGGAGGAGGATGGACGTATGGTGCAGCATTAGATAATATTACTGTAAAAGAACCAGCACAGATTGATCCTGATTTAAGAACCTTGACTATGCGTACTGGTGGTTTGACTGGTCAAAGTATTAATATCTCTGGTGAAATAGGAAACAATGGCTTGACCAATATCACTTCTGTAGACGTAACCTGGAATGATGGTTCCGGTGACAATACGGAGACAATTGATGGGTTGAATATTGCTCCTTTTACAACTGCTAGTTTTACCCACTCTGTACCACATACCTTGGTTCAGGGAATTGGTAACATTCAGGTTTCTATTTCCAACCCAAATGGAACCACTGATGAAGATGAAACCAATAATGCACTGGCGACAGATGTTCGCGGTATTACTCCGGCACCGGGAAGAGGTGTTGTTATTGAGGAGGGTACAGGAACATGGTGTGGATGGTGTCCAAGAGGAACAGTTTTGATGGATGCAATGACTGCTTACTATCCTGACCACTTTATTGGTATTGCTGTTCACAATGGTGACCCAATGAATATTCCTGGTTATGACTCAAGTGTTGGATTTACAGGCTATCCAACAATGTCCAATGAGAGAACAGAAATTTTCTCTTTTGGAACGATTGCTGATATCGAAGATAGGTTCTTCCAAAGAATTCAAATGACTCCTCCTGCAACACTACAAAGTGCGGCAGAATACGATGCAGCTACTGGAATGTTGACCATTACTTCTGAGGCAGTCGCTCAACAAAATGTAAGTGGAAACTATCGCCTGGCAGTTATTCTTACTGAAGACGGTGTTTCTGGTGTAGGTAATGGATATGCTCAGGTAAATTACTATTCTGGCGGTGGA
Organism: Saprospiraceae bacterium; assembly: GCA_041941305.1. Classification (GTDB taxonomy): domain Bacteria; phylum Bacteroidota; class Bacteroidia; order Chitinophagales; family Saprospiraceae; genus JANSWP01. The sequence goes on along the minus strand of JBGTQJ010000002.1, from coordinate 54,517 downwards.
AACGGACCAATGGGTGGTTATGAAAACTTACCAAGCCCGGTTCCTGCTTCTCAAATGGTTTATGACCATGTTGGAAGAATGCTAATTGGTGGATTCAATGGTGTTGTTGGAAGTTTGCCAACGGATATGGTTTCAGGTGAAAGATATACCTGGATTTTTGATCCCGTATCTGTATCTCCAACATTCAATACGGATAACATGCATGTTGTTACCTTATTGTTGAATCCTCAAGGGCAAATTATCAATGCAAGTTCTCAAACATTTGATGAGGCGGTTAATAATGCTATTGTTGGGACGAAGGAAGTTTTTGCTCACGACCTGGCGAAGGTATTCCCTAATCCATTTAGCGATGTAACCAACGTTCGTCTAACATTAACGGAAGCTACCAATGTAGAAATGGTTGTTTTCAATGCAATGGGTCAATTGATTGCAGAAAAGAATTACGGTCAGCTTTCTGGCGACATGATTCTTCCTTTTGATGGCACCAATCTTGCTGAAGGCATGTACTACATTCACATTAGATTGGATGGTCAATTGATTACCAAGAAAGTTAATTTGAACAGATAGTAAATAGAAAATGAGCGATTGAGAATAAGAGTGTTTGAGAGATGTTTATTCTCAAAATTGGAGCGGAGTTTCTTAAAAGAAGCTCCGCTTCGACGTTAAGAAAATGATAAAGAGTTGCAAACACACATAATAAATTAGACTTTGTCTCAGATTTTTCACCATTCTTTTAGTATGGTCTGATTAAATCTGCTAATTTTGCAACACTAAAAACGAAGTGATATGAAACAGATTTTACTTTTTTTGACAATATTCTTCGCGGCTATTAGCCTTAATGCTCAATTTGAGCTCGAGGTACAGCCTAATCCAACCGTTGAAACTGTTGAGGTGGATTTGACTGATCCCTGGATTGAGCCTATTATGCATGGAAAGGTAACTAACCTTGCAGCGGACCCTATAGATTTAAGATGGTTGTTGGTAGTGGAGGAAGCTCCTGTAGATTGGAAATTCAAAATTTGTGACAATACGCAATGTTATGGCACTAATGTAACAAGTAATGTTGATCCAGTTTTAGGAATAAACATCCCTGTCACATTAGCAACCAATGATACTACGCTTCTTGAGTTTCACATCCTGCCTAAAGGAGTAGCTGGAAATGTGAAAGCCAAAATTCATCTAACTCCTGCAGATAATTTTGATAATATAATTGCTACAGCAGATTATGATGTGACGGTTGAAGGTATTACTTCAGTATCTGAAGCTGAAAAAGCAGCTGTGAAATTATATCCAAATCCAACATCTGATTATCTGACGTTGAATGAAAATAGTGTTGTTGAGCAGTTGATTGTTTACAACATCATAGGCAAACCAGTTAGATCTTTTTCAGCTGAAAATGGCCGCCAATACAATATTTCAGATTTGCCAAATGGTTTGTACTTGGTAAGTCTTCTGGATAAAGACAATGATATCATTAAGACTTTACGAGTTTCCAAAAACTCTTTGAGACCTTAATATATAGATTGTACGGAATTCCAAAATCCCTCACAAGTCATTGATTTGTGAGGGATTTTTTTGTACCTAAGCACCAACCCACAATTACTTGTAGATAATTATGATTTGGTACTTACTACAAATAATTGTTCAGCCTTTACGCTTACTCTTCTTTTAACAGAAATGTTTTTAACAAGCCTTATCTTCAAGTCTGAATCATAAAACAATCCTTCCAACTATGAAAAAATTAAACATCGCCATACTTACCGGGGGAAATGTGGCAGAAAGAGAAATCTCATTGCTGAGTGGTCAAACCATATTCGATAATTTAGATTCGGGCAAATACAATAAATATTTAATTGATTTTATTGGAAAAGATTTTGTGGAGATGGATAGCCAATCAGTAATGGACAAAAATGATTTTTCATTGGAAAAAGATGGTTCTAAAGTACATTTTGATCTTGTTTTTTTAATGCTTCATGGACATCCAGCTGAGGACGGATGTATTCAAGGGTACTTTGATATGCTGGAAATTCCATGTACAGGATGCGATCATTTTTCAAGTGCCTTGACTTTTAATAAACAAGCCTGTAAAAGTTTTGTCGCCCCTTATGATATTCAAATGGCACCTTCAAAATTATTGCGAAGAGGAGAAGCAATTGATTGGGAGGATGTAAATAGTATGGATTTACCTGTTTTTGTAAAACCCAATAAAAATGGAAGTAGTTATGGTGTTTCAAAAGTAAAAGAGAAATATGATCTGCCAGCTGCGGTGGAACTTGCCTTTGAGTATGATGATGAAATAATTGTAGAAGGTTTTCTGGAAGGGTCTGAATTTTCCAATGGGGTGTTTCGCAATGGCAAAGAGATAATTGTATTGCCGATAACTGAAATTGTTCCCAAAAATGAATTTTTTGATTATGAAGCTAAATACAAGAATGCAAGTGACGAAATCACTCCTGCAAGGCTTTCAGATTCAAAAACTAAAGAATGCCAGGCCATTTCAAAAAAGCTTTATGAAATACTTGGCTGTGGAGGGATGGCCCGGTTTGATTATATCTTAGTAAAAGACACCTTTTATTTTCTAGAGGCAAATACAATTCCCGGTTTCTCTCCTGCAAGCATTTTCCCTCAACAAATTCTCGAATATGGCTGGACAATTACTCAATGTCTGGATGCTATTGTAGAAGAAGCTTTAGAAAAATAAACCATGTAAAAATTCTAATTTAGCTGCTCATTTTTAAAAGCTAAATTTTTGAATATGTTTTATAAGGTTTTTGTTTTGATGATCTGGAGCTTTATTCTTAATCCTTTTCTTTCTGCTCAATCAGAATCAAACCCGATTCTCGAGAAAACAAAAGAAATGAAAAAGCATGAAGGCTTTTTTAATTTCTATTGGGATAATAAGGAAGGTAAAATCTGGTTGGAAATAGACAAAATTGATATTGAGTTTTTATACGTCAATTCACTTCCAGCAGGCATTGGATCGAATGACATTGGATTGGACAGAGGACAATTAGGAGATGATAGGGTTGTTAAGTTTTATAGAAGTGGTAATAAAGTTTTGCTGACTCAACTCAACTATGATTATCGTGCGGTCAGCGACAACCCCGAGGAACAAAAATCCGTAGAACAGGCTTTTGCCCAATCAGTACTATGGGGGTTTAAAATTGAATCCGAGTCCGACGGGAGAATGCTCGTTGATGCAACTGAGTTCTTTCTAAGAGATGCGCACAATGTAAAAGGAAGGTTGAAGCGGCGAAAACAAGGTGAGTATAAATTAGATGAAACCAGATCTGCAATTTATTTAGAACGCACAAAAAACTTCAAAAAGAATTCAGAGTTTGAAGCTGTCCTCACATTCAAGGGAGATGCCAAACATGAATGGATTCGTTCTGTAACACCCTCCTCCAGTTCAGTCACTGTTCGCCAACATCACTCTTTTATAGAATTGCCTGATGATAATTACGAGCCGCGGGAATTTGATCCCAGGTGCGGTTTTTTTCAAATGAAATATCAGGACTATGCCACGCCAATAAGTCAACCCTTGATAAAAAGATTTATTACTCGCCACCGGCTAGAAAAGAAAAACCCAGGTGCAGCGCGAAGTGAACCTGTAGAGCCAATCATTTATTATATCGACCGAGGAGCACCTGAACCAATAAAATCAGCGCTGATTGAAGGCGCGATGTGGTGGAATCAAGCCTTTGAAGCTGCTGGGTATATCAATGCATTTCAAGTTAAAGAGTTGCCAGCCGAAGCAGATCCGATGGATGTCCAATACAATCTAATCCAATGGGTACACCGTTCTACTCGTGGATGGTCTTATGGAAGTTCAGTCTCAGACCCACGTACAGGAGAAATTATTAAAGGGCATGTTTCTCTGGGTTCTTTAAGGGTTCGTCAGGATTTTTTAATCGCCCAGGGGTTGATTCCTGCCTACGAAAAAGATGGGATAACGCCCGACCCAAGGTTATTGGAAATGGCGTTGGCCAGGTTGCGCCAGTTATCTGCACATGAAGTCGGTCACACTATAGGATTAGCTCACAACTTTTCTGCAAGTGTAAACGATCGAGCCTCTGTTATGGATTATCCACATCCATATATTGAGCTCGATGAAAATGGAGCAATAGATTTTTCCAAAGCCTATGATAACAAAATAGGAGCGTGGGATAAGCGGACGGTGCTTTATGGTTATCAGGATTTCCCGGAAGGGACTGATGAAAAAGCAGCTTTAACTAAGATTTTGAAAGATAATATTGAACAGGGGTTTTTATACATTTCCGATCAGGATGCCCGCCCTCATGGAGGAGCACATCCTTCAGGGCATTTATGGGACAATGGGAAAACGCCTATTGAGGAATTGAGTAGATTGTTTGAACTTCGAGCAAAGGCATTGAATGATTTTGGGGAAAAAAATATTCCAAAAGGCACCCCAATGGCTGATTTGGAGCGCGTATTGGTTCCTTTATACTTAATGCATCGCTATCAGGTCGAAGCCGTTTCTAAACTAATTGGGGGCGTAAATTATACCTATGCAGCCAATGGTGACGGTCAAGCAACCAATAGGCCTGTTGATTTGAAAATTCAACAGGAAGCGGTTGAACTCATGTTGAAAACCTTAGAGCCAAAATTTTTGGCTTTACCAGAACATATTGTTGAATTAATTCCACCCCAGCCTATTGGTTATGATCGAGATAGGGAGTTGTTTAAAACGAATACGGGGTTAACATTTGATCCGCTTGCAGCAGCCGAAAGCTCAATAAATAACACGCTTAAAATGCTCTTGAATACTCAACGACTTTCAAGGTATGTAGCTCAAGGGCAAGATTTAAAATCCCTTTTTTCTACACTATGGGACAGAGGGGCTAAAATCGAAGTGAATGATTTATTAGAAGAGGAAATAAAAAAGAAAAACCAGGAAATGGTCTTAAACGCTTTTTTTGGTTTGGCAAATCATAAAAAAGGGAGTCCGGAAATTGGAGCAGCGGCATTTGCCCAAATAAAACGCATCCAAAACCGATTGGGGGAAAATTATTTTGATAAATATCTTGAACGTCAAATTCAACTTTATTTAAATGATCCTGACGAATACTCAATCCCGAAAGCTCCTGAAATGCCGGATGGCTCTCCTATAGGTTGCGGTCACCATTAAGGTGGGCCTTTTTAAATAGCAAGCCTCTTAAAGGAATGGTTCCTTTAAGAGGCTTATTATTTTAGAGATGATATAAAGGTTGACTTTAAAAAGTCAGATCGAAATTATACCAATATAAATAAAGGACGACCGCTGAAATGAAAAAAAAGTACAAAAAGAACCATAACAAGCAATTTCCTTTCTTTCCAGCATTTTGAATATTATCAGCCATTGCAGTTTTATTTTTTTATAAAAAGTGGTTTTTCAAAATTTGGGCAAAAGTAAGGCTATGGTTGGAAAGTACAAAGGCTGCCCTTCAAAACTTACAAGTTTAAAAAGAGTATAAATTGAAGCTTTGAAAAAGTGACTTTTTTAAAGAATCAAGTCAAACAAACATATGGAATAAAAAATGGCAAGAAATATGGAGTCAAAAGTTAAATTGAAATTTTTTTATATTTGATAAATATTCATTTAATTTGTCTGATTTTATTTCCCTCGTGGAATTGCTCCGATATACATCAATATTTATTTAAATATTTAAACACTTAACTACTATAAAAATATACGTTATTTTTTTCTTTTTTATAATCAAACGCTCTTATTAATTTTGCGTCGGCTAAGCTGTTAACAAAATTCTTCCATCATTTGAAGTTTCTTATTCTTTATCATAACAGTTTCTAATTAATCAATTGATAATCAATTTATTAAATAACTGGTGAATTTTAATAAAAATTTAAATTTGTTATGAAGAAATCAACTTTGTTAATTTTTGCTGCTCTTTTAGTAGCTAATTTTGGATTTGGTCAGCTGGATCAGCTACCTGAGAATCCAGAACCTGGAAAATGCTACGTAAGATGTGTAACTCCAAACGTGTATGAAACTACTGAAAAACGAATTATGACCCGCCCAGCATTTAAAAAAATTGAAGTTATTCCGGCGGAGTACAAAACTGTTGAAGAAACTATTGAAATCAAACCAGCTAGTAAACGTTATGTTTATCATCCTGCTGAGTACCGCACAGTTACCAGAGAAATCCAAACCGAAGATCCTTACAATGAAATTACAGTGACACCAGCTACTTTTGCCAGCCAATCAGAAAGAATTGAAATTCGTCCGAAGGCAGTTAGATGGGAACCTCAACCAAATTTCGAAAATTGCGAATCCGAAGATCCCAACGACTGTGTTGTTTTTTGTTCTGTTGAATATCCTGCAGATTATATGGATATTCCAATTCAGGTGATTGATAAAGATGCATCTATTGCAAAAGCTCCTAAAGGAGGAAAGACTATCACTATAGAAGTTGAGGAATTGGTAAAAGAAGCCTACTGTGAGGAAATCACCATTCCAGCGGAATCCACAACCATTACAAAAAGGGTTTTGGTTAAAGATGAGGAAGTAAATGAAGTTGAAATTCCTGCTGAATACAATATGGAAACTATCGAAGTACTCAAAACAAGAGGTGGAATTAAAAAGTGGGAAGAAATTGATTGTGAATTGAAAGACTTCAATGTACTTCCTATTTTCTACGAATTAGGTAGCGCCCGATTGACAGCTGATTCCCGTAGAATCATTGACGAAAAGTTGCTTTCATTGATGAGAGAAAAGCCATTAATCAAAGTTGAACTTCGTTCCCACACAGATGCAAGGGGTTCTTCACAAAGCAATATGTCTCTATCTCAAAGAAGAGCAGAGTCAGTTGTGACTTATTTGGTTTCCAGAGGTATTTCTAAAGATAGATTGATTGCAAAAGGATATGGTGAAACGCGATTGAAAAATAGATGCGCTGATGGCGTTGATTGTACAGAAGCAGAACATCAACAAAATCGGCGTACTGAATTTAGAGTTATTGGAGGATAAGTTAAATTTTATCAGGCATTCTCACCATAGTTGATGAATCCTGTTTATTGAATATTTTTCTATTTGACGGGCAAATCGAACATTTCGGTTTGCCCGTTTTCTATTTTATTTTCGCAGGAAAAATAATTTATGAAAAAACTCATCATCCTATTTCTGTTTTGTTCAAGTCAAATACTTTCACAAGAATTTAATTTAGACCAGATTTCGCAGACCTATGCCTCAAAGTCATTTGAAACATTTCGAGATCTACTATCTATTCCAAACGATGCTCACTTTCCTGAAGACATTGAAAAAAATGTAAAATGGTGTGAAGCTGCATTTGAAAAAAGAGGATTTAAATTAAGAAGATTGACTACACCAGCAGCACCTCTCCTACTTGCAGAACGCAAAACTTCATCCAGGAATGCGAAAACAGTTTTAATTTATCTTCAAGTAGATGGACAACCAGTTGATCCAGATCATTGGTTTCAAGAGCACCCCTTCAAACCAGTTTTAAAAAAACAAGTAGAAGGGGAAGGTTGGGTAGAAATACCCTGGGAAAATATCCACGGCGATTTTGATAAAGAGTGGCGCATTTTTGCCCGGTCTACTTCGGATGCCAAAGGACCAGTAGCCGCATTTTTAGCTGCCATGGATGCGCTAAATGATTATCAACAGGAGCCTAATTTCAATATGAAAGTCATAATGGACTTTGAGGAGGAAATGGGTTCTCCAAATTTACCTCCTGCGGTGTTGAATTATCAAAAAGAATTAGCTGCTGATATGTTGGTCATTTTTGACGGGCCCCGCCACATAATCAATGAACCCACCTTGACATTTGGAGCCAGGGGAATTGCAGATGTCACTTTGACGGTCTTTGGTCCAAGATTTCCTCAGCATAGTGGTCATTATGGAAATTATTGTCCTAACCCTGCTTTAAGGCTGTCACAATTGCTGGCAAGCATGAAAGACGATGAAGGACGGGTGACCATACCAGGGTTTTATGATGGAATTACCTTGACGGATGAAGTAAAAGAGATTTTAGCACAAGTACCCGATGATGAAAGATATATTAAAACTCAATTGGGTATTGCTGGAAATGATAAAGTAGCGGATAATTTACAGGAATCACGAAACTTTCCTTCATTAAATGTTCGCGGAATGTCCTCGGGCTGGGTAAGAGAAGAAGTTAGAACGATTGTTCCTGCCACAGCAATTGCGGAAATCGACGTTCGTTTGGTTTTGGAAAGTGACCCGGAGCGCTTGATCGGATTGATCAAAAAACACATTGAAGATCAGGGGTATTTGGTTTTGGACAGAGATCCGACTTCTCGTGAAAGAGTGATGCATAATAAAATTTGTAGATTTGAATATGGCGTTTCTTATTTGGCATTTCGAACTGAGTTTGATTCAGAAATCGGGATTTGGCTTTCAAACGCATTAAAAAAGGCCTTTGGAAAGGAGCCAATTAGAATTAGAACTTCTGGAGGGTCTATTCCGATTTCTCCATTTGTGAATACATTGAGCATTCCAGCAGTAACTGTCCCTACAGTGAATCCAGATAATAACCAGCATAGCCCCAATGAAAATATTCGATTAGGAAATTATGTGGAAGCTATCAAAACGATTTTAGCAATATTGACTGAAGAGTTATAAATAAATCCTATGGTTGCCAACCGAAGAAAAAATACCCTTCAACTGGCAATTAAAGTTACACTTACGCAAATGAAATACAAACACATTATTTGGGATTGGAATGGCACTTTATTGGATGATGTCTGGCTATGTGTGGAAATTGTAAACGGACTTTTAGAGACTCATGAACAATCAAATATTACAGAAGATTTTCATCGGAATAATTTCGATTTTCCCATCGAGGGGTATTACCGGGAATTGGGTTTTGATTTTGAAAAAGAGTCATTTCAAATTTTGACAAACAAATTCATTGGGACGTACAGCACCAGAGTGAAGGAATGTAATTTACACCAGAATTCTTCAGAAATTTTGGATCACCTTGCAAATAAAGGTTGTACTCAATCTATTTTGTCTGCCGCAGAACAAGGCATATTGAATGAAATGGTAACTCATTTTGGGTTGACCTCTTTTTTTGGAAAAATTCTTGGATTGAGCGATAATTTGGCAAGAAGTAAAGTTGAAATTGGGAAAGAAAAAATTAAGGACTTAAATGCAGATCCAAAAGAAGTCGTTTATATAGGAGACACATTCCATGATTTTGAAGTGGCAGAACATATAGGGGTAGATAGTATATTGATTTCACATGGACATCACTCTACGAAGAAATTAGAATCTGCTCAAGTATCAATCGTTTCTTCTCTAAGTGAATTAAGAACAATTTTGGATAAATGAAGTTATTAGACTTTGATGAAGAAAACGATTCGATTTTTCAAGAGTTTGACAAAGAGGGTGGACAATTCATGGAATACCTTGAAGAATATGGTAATTTTGCGGAGCTTCCCTTAAAACGCATTAGAGAGCTGATGGAGGAACATTATCCTCAGTATTTTGATTAAAAGCCTGACCAAACTATGATTGAAACCACTGCCGGAATAGCAAAAGAGATATTGATAAAAGCCTTTCGTTTGATGGCCACGGCCAAAAGCATGACGGAGGTCTATGAAGAAAACTTTAAAGTTGTTTCCAAGTACGTTCACGCAACTTCGAGAGGACATGAGGCAGTTCAAATTGCACTTGGCCTTCAACTCAAACCTCAAGACTATCTTTCAGCTTATTATCGCGATGATGCCATGCTATTGAGTATTGGCATGCGCCCTTATGATTTAATGTTGCAATTGATGGCAAAGCGGGAGGATCCCTTTTCGGGAGGCAGATCTTATTATGCTCACCCCAGTTTGAGAGATTCGGACAAGCCAAAAATTCCGCATCAATCTTCTGCAACCGGAATGCAGGCTATTCCAACAACTGGAATAGCTATGGGTATTCAATACAAAGAACATGAAGGTTTGGCAGACTGGAAAGGAGATGATAGTCCCATAGTTGTTTGCTCCCTTGGAGATGCCTCCATAACTGAGGGAGAAGTAGCAGAAGCTTTCCAAATGGCTGCCTTGAAACAATTTCCAATCCTTTATTTAATTCAAGACAATGAATGGGATATTTCTGCAAATGCGGAAGAAATCAGGGCTCAGGATGCAACGGGCTATGCCCAGGGCTTTCATGGGATAGAAGTCAGAACCATTGAGGGAAATGATTTTTTTGAATCGCATCAGGTTTTGAGGAATGTAATTGAAACGATACGGAAAGAACGACGACCGTTTCTTGTTCATGCAAAAGTGCCCTTATTGAACCACCATACCTCAGGTGTTCGAAAAGAATGGTATCGCGATGATTTGGAAGATCATGAGCAGAGAGATCCTTATCCGATTCTAAGGAATCAACTAAAAGAAGAAGGTATTAGTGAACGAGCATTAAAAAGAATTGAAAAAGAAACTAGAAAGGAAGTAGAGGAAGACTATCAAAAAGCCCTTAATTCAGAAGATCCACGACCAGAAGATTTATTCACTCATGATTTTGCACCCACCCCAATCACTGAAGAAAAAGGACTTCGTGAGCCTGAAAATGGAGAAGAAAAGGTAATGGTAGATTGCGCCCTATTTGCAGTGGAAGAATTGATGAGAAAACATCCAGAGGCTTTGCTTTATGGACAGGATGTCGGAGGAAGGTTAGGTGGCGTTTTTCGTGAAGCTGCAACATTGGCTGATAAATTTGGAAGCAATCGCGTTTTTAACACACCAATTCAGGAAGCATTTATTATTGGAAGTACTGTGGGGATGTCTGCAGTAGGATTAAAGCCAATTGTGGAAGTCCAATTTGCTGATTACATATGGCCTGGACTCAATCAATTGTTTACCGAAGTTAGTCGTTCTTGTTATTTGACAAATGGAAAATGGCCAGTGAGTTGTATCATTCGGGTACCTATTGGAGCTTATGGAAGTGGAGGCCCCTATCATTCTTCCAGTGTAGAATCAGTGGTTACAAACATTAGAGGAATAAAAATAGCCTACCCTAGCAATGGTGCTGATTTGAAAGGATTGATGAAAGCAGCTTTTTATGATTCCAATCCAGTTGTAATTTTTGAACACAAAGGACTTTATTGGTCTAAAGTCAAAGGAACAGAAATGGCCAAAGGAATCATGCCTGATGGAGATTATGTCATTCCTTTTGGGAGGGCAAATGTCGTTTTGGAAGCTTCTCAGGATAAAGTTGAAAAAGGAGAATCCTTAGCTGTGGTCACCTATGGGATGGGCGTTCACTGGGCATTGAATGCAGCCAAAAGCTTTGAAGGAAAAATTGAAATTCTTGATTTAAGAACACTTTATCCTTTGGATGAAGAAGCTATTTATGATATAGCAAGGAGACATGGGAAAATTTTAGTCATTACTGAAGAACCTGTGAATAATTCCTTTGCACAGAGTATTGCTGCCCGAATACAGGAAAACTGCTTTGAATATTTGGATGCACCTGTCAGGACACTTGGCTCTGAAAACATGCCTGCCATTCCATTAAATGCGACTTTGGAAAAAACGATGATTCCTTCAATAGAAAAGGTGGAAAGCGCAATAAAAGCGTTATTTAATTATTAAATTTTTAAAAAAAGCCCTAAAAACTTGCCTTTAACCAAATAAGGCTTTACGTTTGCTACCATCAAATCGAATTAAAATGAATCTGAACAAATCTTATTCTTTTTATTTTTTTAGCTTTTACTTTTTTGGATCCACCAAAAAGGACTGCTAGATTTTGAAGTTCAGATTTGCTGAAATAAAATTTAAAAGTCCTGCACGCAGGGCTTTTTTTTTGCACTGTATTAACCAAGATATGTTTCAGAACCACCACAATTTTGACATTTATTTTTATTTCTTTTATGGACATCCATGAAGGATTTTTGGTTATTTACAGATTAAAATGAATACTGAAAGTCCTACATGTTTAGGACTTTTTTTTTGCACTGAATTTACTGATTATGCACACACAAAATGATGTACTGGAAACGGAATATAAAACCAAGACAATACCGAAAAAAATTGCCATACAGGGCTATGCTGGAGCATTTCATGAAATAGCAGCCAGAGAATACTATAAAGGCGATGAAATTGAAATTGTACCTGCAGATACTTTTGGAGATTTGGTTACCATGATCGAAAAAAATGAAACAGACTCAGGGTTGATGGCCATAGAGAACACTTTAGCAGGGTCAATCATGTACAATTATAATTTGCTTAATGATTCGAGTTTAATAATTGTGGGAGAAATATACCTGAGGATAAAACAAAACTTGATGGTGTTGAAAGGGCAAAAGCTTGAAGACCTAAAAGAAGTTCATTCTCATCCAATGGCCATTGCCCAGTGTCGGGAGTTTTTTAAAGAGTTTCCTCACATCCGAATGGTAGAGACGATTGATACGGCATTGAGCGCAAAAGAGGTTCAGGAAAAGCAATTGAAGCATGTGGGCGCAATTGCGAGTACGCTTGCAGCCGATTTATACGATTTGGAAATCATAGGGGCAAGTATAGAAACCAACAAAGAGAACTATACTCGTTTTTTGGTTCTAGAACGAAATATAACCCCTGAACCTTCAAACAATGCTGATAAAGTATCACTTTGTTTCAGCCTTGAGCATGAAGTGGGGAGTTTGCATAAAGTTTTGGCAGTAATGGCAGCTTACAATATTAATCTCACAAAGATCCAATCAGCACCAATAATTGGGAAGCAGTGGGAATATCAGTTTTTCGTAGACTTTGTGACACAAGGAAAGGTAGGTTGGCAGCATGCATTAGAAGCCATTCGTCCATTAACCAAAACTTTCAAAGTTTTGGGAAATTATCATAAAGGAATTCATTTTGAGTATTAAAAAATAGGTCAAATGATTATTCAACCAGCAAAAAGATTAGGAGAGGTAAAGGAATATTACTTTTCACAAAAACTCAAAGAAATTGCTGCGATGAGAACTCGTGGTGTTGAGGTACTCAATTTGGGAATAGGTAGCCCGGATTTGCCGCCTGACAAAGGGGTAATTGAAAAATTAAATTTGGAGAATCAATATCAGGGAAATCATTCTTATCAAAGTTATACAGGTATCGTGGAGTTGCGAAATGCTTTTGCTGATTGGTATTTGAAATATTTTGATGTCCAATTGAATCCATCGAATGAGATTTTACCTTTGATTGGATCAAAGGAAGGACTGATGCATATAGCGATGACCTTTCTTGAAACAGGTGATGCAGTTCTGGTTCCCAACCCTGGTTATCCGGCTTATCGGACAGTTTCCAAGCTTGCTGGGGCAGAAATAATTGATTATGAACTGTTTGAAGAGAACAATTGGTTACCGGATTTGGAAAAAATTGAAAAGCACGATTTATCAAGGGTGAAAATTATGTGGGTCAATTATCCCCATATGCCTACAGGGGTTTCTGCTTCAAAATCATTTTTTGAAAAACTAATTGCTTTTGCACAAAGACACCAAATCCTGATTATAAATGATAATCCTTACAGCTTCATATTAAATGAAAGCCTGTTAAGTATTTTTTCAGTACATGGTGCAAAAGAAATTGCTTTGGAATTAAATTCGTTGAGTAAATCCCACAATATGGCAGGCTGGAGAATAGGCATGATTGCTGGGAAATCGGATTATTTGCAAGCCATATTGAGGTTCAAAAGCAATATGGATTCTGGAATGTTTAAACCACTTCAACTAGCAGCAGCAAAAGCCTTGCAAAATGGAGATGGGTGGTACGAAAAGTTAAATGATGTGTATAGAATTAGGAGAGAAAAAGTTTATTTGTTGCTAGATAAGTTAGGGTGTAAATATGAAAAAAATGGAGTTGGAATGTTTGTTTGGGCGAAAATTCCGGCTCATTACGAAAGTGGATTTGAAATGTCGGATTCAATCCTTCAAAAAGCAAGGGTATTTATCACACCAGGTGGTATTTTTGGTTCTCGAGGGATGCATTACATCAGGGTCTCTTTATGCAACTCTACGGTAGTATTTGAAAAAGCAATTAATAATATTTCAAATAATTTCAAATGACAATAACGATAGTTGGAATAGGGTTGATTGGAGGAAGCTTGGCGATTACCTTGAAAGAAAATGGTTTTGCAGATTATATAATTGGAGTAGACAGCAACAAGGAAAGTGAAGATAAAGCACTTAGACGAAGAATAATTGATGAAGCTTTTCCTTTAAAGGAAGGAATTGAAAAAAGTGACATGGTTGTATTATCAACGCCAATGGATGTAATGATGGATTTACTTCCAGAGATTTTGGATATGGTAGATGAGCAGGTCGTTCTGGATGTTGGATCTACAAAAGAATTGTTATTAAAGAAAGTAAAAAATCATCCTAAGCGAAAAAACTTTGTAGCAACACATCCAATGGCTGGGACAGAGTTTTCTGGAATTGAGGCAGCTATTCCAAATTTATTCGATAACAAGTACAATGTTCTTTGTGATGTTGAAGATAGCTCTGATGGTGCCGTGAAAATGGTGGAAAGACTTTGCAAATCAATTCCAATGAATATCGCTTATTTAAACGCCAAAGAGCATGATGTCCATTGCGCATATGTTTCTCATATTTCACATATCAGTTCTTTCGCATTAGCGCTTACTGTATTAGAGAAGGAGACGGATGAGGAGCGAATTTTTGAATTAGCGAGTAGTGGATTTAGTTCTACCGTACGATTAGCCAAAAGTTCTCCAGATATGTGGGTGCCAATTTTTAGACAAAACAGGGACAACGTACTGGATGTTTTAGATGAACATATCAATACTTTGGCGAGATTCAGAAGTCTGTTAATAAAAAATGATTTTGAAAATTTTTATAAAAACATTGAAAAAGCAAACTCAATCAAGAAAATCTTGAAAAAGAATTAAATCAAAATTACTTGACATTAAAAATATATTTCTCATGCAGCTATTACCCGTTTTTGAAAATAAAGAAAGGCCTATCCTTATTGCTGGTCCCTGTAGTGCTGAAACAAAAGAACAAGTTTTAGCAACTGCAAAGAAACTTTCTACCCAAAATATAGACCTTTTCCGTTCCGGAATTTGGAAGCCTCGAACACGCCCAAACTCCTTCGAAGGAGTTGGTGCCGTTGGCTTAGGATGGCTAAAAAAAGTTAAAGAATTATATGGGTTGAAGGTCACTACTGAGGTCGCAAACAGAGAACATGTCTTTGAAGCATTAAAACACGGGATAGATGTACTTTGGTTGGGAGCCAGAACCACTGTAAACCCCTTTTCCGTTCAGGAAATTGCTGATGCGCTAAAAGGATGTGACATTCCGGTATTGATCAAAAATCCTATCAACCCTGATCTGAAATTATGGTTAGGAGCCATTGAGCGAATAGCAAAAGCAGGAATTTCACAAATTGCAGTTATTCACAGAGGTTTTTCATACCACGGTGATTCCAATTACCGAAATGTTCCTCGCTGGCAAATTCCAATTGAATTGAAGAGGCAATTTCCTCAAATACAAATCATCTGTGATAATAGCCACATTTGTGGTCGCCGAGATACATTGCTTGATGTCGCTCAAAAAGCGATGGATCTAAATTTTGATGGCTTAATGACTGAGGTGCACCCAAGTCCAGATGATGCCTGGAGTGATGCCAAACAACAAATTACGCCTGATGTATTCTCTGATCTAATTGACCAACTTGTGGTTAGGGAACCAAATACTACTGACATTCAATTCCAGGAATCACTTGAAAATATACGCCATAGAATCGACGAGTTAGATGACGAACTAATCCATTTATTAGGCAACAGAATGCAATTGGTGGAGAAAATTGGTGAATACAAGAAGAGAAATAATATCTCTATTTTGCAACAGAGCCGATGGAATGAAGTTTTAGAAAAAGCTATTGCAAAAGGCAATGTCCTGGGACTTAGTAAAGATTTTGTTTCTGCGATCTTAAAGGCAATTCATCAAGAGTCAATTAACCACCAGGCAGAAGTTATGAATCGTGAATTAGCTGAGCATTAGGTTGTAAAAAGTGAAATTGTTGCGTAACAACAGTACTATTTTTTATTTTTTTGTGTTTTAGTTTGCAATCAAATTTTTTTTTATCATATTAGCATCTCAAATTATAATTTAACTGATCTTTAACTAAACACAAAACTAGCAGACCATGCTCATTCTTTACATTGCCATGGGCGCCTTTATCATAGGCGGAGGAATCTCATTGATTTCCAACTTGACAGCACAAAAAAGCAGGAGGTTCTAGTTGCAATTAATCTTCTGTTGTATCCCCCTTCTTGAAACACTTGCTTATAACCGCTCTTTATTAACTACTTATCAATCCCTTACACATATATTTTCGCCTTAATTGTGATTTCGTGAACTGTCTGAAGGGATGACGTTTATTCTCAAATTTCCAGAATATTAAATGAAACTTTAATTGTTTTCCCAAACAGTTAGGTTGATTATTGTCCATTCTAACAAGGTGAACTTGAGAATGGAATGTTAGCCTTATGCCTAATTGGAGCTTTATATTAACAATTTCAAAACATTAAGTCCTTGGCCAGGATTTGAAGCCTTTTTTCTCCTTTCCAATTATTTTCTTCCAATTTATAACAAATGTGGAATGGCTTTTTGGTTTTAATATCCTTTAAGTATTGACCCATTCCAAATGCTATACCGTAAAGTGGTTTTGATTCTCCTTGCTTCAACGCCAGCTTTAAGTGGTTCCCCGTTAATAATTTGGAATAGCCTATATCGTAAACATTTTTTGAAATAAAAACAGGACTTCGGTTTCCGGGACCAAATGGAGCAAACTGTTTAATTATTTCCCAAAAGTCAGATGAGATATCATCAAGATTCAATACGGTGGATATTCTTATTTCTGGTATTAGAGATGCTTCAGAAATAGATCGCTTTACAACACGTTCAAATTTTTTTTGGAAAGCATTGACATTATCAAGACTCAAATTAAGTCCAGCTGCAAAATTATGACCACCAAAATTGTCTAATAAATCTGAACAAGATTCTATTGCTTGGTAGATATTAAAACCTTTTACAGATCTAGCCGATCCTATTGCTTTGCCATTTGATTCGGTTATTATGACGGTTGGCTTATGGTATTTTTCTACTAGTCTTGATGCAGCTATCCCAATTATTCCTTTATGCCAATGATCCTGAAAAAATACAATGCTTTTTTTCTTTTCAAATGCTTTATCTTGTTTGATTAAGACTTTGGCTTCTTCGGTGATAAGCAAGTCATATTCTTTTCTAAGTTGATTTCTTCTTTTTAAAGTACGGGCATCATCATAAGCTACATACTTATTTAAGGAAAGCATTAATCTTACGGCGATATGTGCATCAGCTAATCTTCCAGCAGCATTGATTAGAGGACCAAGACCAAAAACAATATCACTAACACTAAATGGAGGTGTTCTGCCACTTTCATCAATTAAGGCAATCATTCCATGCCTTTTTGTAATGTTCAATTTTTTTAACCCAAAATAAGTCAAGACTCTATTTTCTCCTGTAATTGGTACGATGTCGCAGGCAGTTGCAATTGCGACAAATTCTAATAAATCAATTAATTCTATCCAGGGGAAATTATTTTTTTGAGTCATTGCCTGAGCTAATTTAAAGGCTATCCCACAACCACAGAGATCTTTAAAAGGATAATTGCAATCAGTTCTTTTGGGATCTAGGATGGCAACAGCTTCAGGTAGGCTTTTTTGTGGCAGGTGGTGATCACAAATTATAAAGTCAATTCCTAATGATTTTGCAATGGATACTTGTCTGTATGCTTTTATGCCACAATCAAGGGCAATTATCAATGTCATCCCATTTTGTTTGGCAAAATCTACTCCTTGCAAGCTGACTCCGTATCCTTCTTTGTATCTATCCGGTATGTAATAATCCAACTTTTCATGATAATTACTCAAGAAGTCATAAAGCAAAGCGACTGCTGTTGTACCATCCACATCGTAATCTCCATAGATTAGTATTTTCTCATTATTTCTAATTGCCTTTTCAATTCTGTCTACTGCTGCCTCCATATCCTTCATTAAAAAAGGGTCATGGAGATGAGATAAATTAGGTCTGAAAAAGCGTTTGGCGTCTTTATACGTTTTTATACCACGTTGGACTAATAGCTTACAAAAAACGGGGTGAATCTTTAACTCATTCTGTAGGTGAGCTACTTCTTTATCATCGGCAGGAATAAATGTCCATCGCTTTCTCATATCAATTGGATTTTTGGCTTTCAAATGTTTAGGAAGTTGAGTTAGTGATTTGGAATTATAGCCATTCCAAATATACAATAGCTATTAGTAGGTACCAGTTTTTGAAATTACGTAATGAAAAGTGCAATTTTTTTTATTGAAAAATCATGCAGGTTAAAATTTGGTCGTTTGAATATCATTCTTCAGTGAAATGAACAGCGTGAATGTTTCAAATTGAATACATTCGCACAAATTGAAAAACCTTATTGATTTCCAGTAGTTTAAAAAACAATTTTATACAAATAAGAGATACCATATGTGCAATAGATTACCTCTGATTACCTTATTGCTTTTTTTCAGTTTTGTGATTTTTGGACAAGAAGAGATAACCATAAGCGGAACACTAAGCGATGCAGAAAGTGGAGAAACATTAATTGGGGCCAGTGTTATCATCAGACCCAATTCGATAGGAACAACTACCAATGAATATGGTTTTTATTCGATTACAATTCCAAAAGTCAGTGATTCCCTGGAAATAGAATTTAGTTATGTGGGATTTCAACCTCAAAGCAGAAGGATTCTTCCAAATCAGACCATTTTACTAAATATTGAGTTGAGTACCGGTATTCAATTACAGGAAGTTGTTGTGAAAGCAAACTCTTATAAGGAACAATTGAATTCTACCCAAATGAGCGTTGAGGAAATTTCGACAGCAGAGGTCAAAGTTATTCCAGCATTACTTGGTGAAACAGATATTTTGAAAACAATTCAGTTAAAGCCGGGCATTCCTTCTGGGTCTGAAGGAACAACTGGGCTATTTGTGAGAGGAGGAGGGAATGATCAGAATTTAATCATTCTTGATGAAGCTGTTGTGTACAATGCCAATCACTTATTTGGTTTTTTTAGCACCTTTAACACAGATGCAGTAAAAGATTTAAAAGTTTACAAAGGAGGGTTTCCCGCTCAGTATGGAGGACGATTGTCCTCTGTGATCGATGTCAGAATGAAAGAAGGAAACAATCGAAAATTCTCTGGCACCGGGGGCATAGGCTTGATAACATCCCGCTTAACTTTGGAAGGTCCTATTCAGAAGGAGAAATCTTCTTTTATTGTTTCCGGGCGTAGAACCTATGTAGATATTTTTACGAGAGCGATTAACAAACAAAATGAAGATGATCCTGATTATGATCCCATTCCAGATTACTTTTTTTATGACCTAAACATCAAGGCCAATTATCAATTGAGTGAAAAAGATCGACTTTTTGTAAGTGGGTATTTTGGAAGAGATAAGTTTGGCTTTGAGGGCGATTTTTTTGATTTTAGCTTTGATTGGGGTAATGCTACAGGAACAGCTCGTTGGAATCATGTCTTCTCTCCCAAGTTATTCTCTAATACCACCTTTACGTATTCCGATTATCAATACAACATCAATACAAAGGTTACTGGTTTCTCTTTTAAAGTAGGATCAGATGTAAAGGATGCCAATCTGAAAACAGATTTTTATTACGCGCCAAATAACCGTCACATTTTGCGTTTTGGAGGAAATGTAACCTATCATAAATTTAATGTAGGGCGCCTTAAAGCTGGAAGTGATGATGGTGAAGTATCCTTTTCAACGGGACAAACTTTCGATGGGCTGCAATTCGGGCTTTATTTTGCAGATGAATATGAACCAAATTCAAAATTTAAAATCAACTCTGGTCTAAGGGTTTCCGGATTTGCAAATGACGGTAACTGGCACTTACGGGTAGAACCAAGAATTGCAGCAAAATACAGTGTAAATGAGCGACTTACTTTGAAAGGCAGCTATGCCAGAATGCATCAGTATGTTCATTTGGTTTCTACTGCAGGTATTGCACTTCCTACAGATGTATGGTACCCTTCCACAGAAAGAATTAAACCACAAACCTCCGACCAAATTGCGATTGGAGGATCTTACCTGATTGGAAAAGACTTCTTTCTTACAAATGAATATTATTTCAAGTACCTGGACAATCAACTTTCATTTGTCGATTGGGCTGATTTATTTGCAAATGATGAATTGGAAGAGACATTTGCCATCGGAAAGGGATATGGTTATGGCTTTGAATTGGGGCTTGAAAAGAAAGTTGGAAATCTTAAGGGATGGGCAGGTTATACACTTGCCTGGATTAGAAGAGGAAAATTTAAAACTATAAATGATCAAGTATTTACAAGTAGCCCAGATGGGTATTTTCAGCCGAGATATGACAGGCGGCATGACGTTTCAATTGTAACCATGTTTGATTTTGGCAAACAATTACAAAATAGTGTAAAGAAAAGATTCACAATCTCTGCAACTGTTGTTTATGGCTCAGGTGACAAAGCCTGGATCCCCCCAGGGCGAGCAGCTATATTAGATGTCTATGGAGGGGAATTTCAACCTATCGTTCCCGATTTTGGAGATACCAGGAATAATATCACCTTGCCTTATTTTTTAAGGGCTGATTTTGGACTGGTACTAAATTTTGATCCCAAATGGGGTGAGAGTGATCTAACGTTTAGCATTTTTAACGTCACCAATAGACGAAATGCCTTTTTTATTTATTTGGAACCAGTTATTCAGGAACAAGATTTTTTGGGGACTATTCAGGAAATTCCTGTCGGTGTAAAGGCAAAGCAAGTTTCATTGTTTCCAATTATTGGGTCATTGACCTGGAATTTTAAGTTTTAAAATGCAAAAACATCAATGCCCGTTTAACAGTACTAAAATGCAAAAAATGAAAAATATACTTTTTGGTTTCCTATCTCTTTTCTTTGTTGTTTTGAGCATTTCCTGTGGCAATCTCGAAAAGGAAATTGACCTCGAACTACCGGCGTATGAAGGGAAATTAGTAGTAGAATGCTATCTGCGACCGGGTCTACCTTTCACTTGTCTCTTATCGAGAAGCGTTTCCTATTTTGACCAATTCAATCTTACCGAAGAGGATTTTTTAAATATTTTGGAAGATAGTGCAGAAGTCCGCATCAGCCACAATGGGGAAGTTTATAAATTGGACAATCAATTATTTCCTATTCCGACAACGATGCTGGTTTCCAATTATGTAAACCTAAGCCTTGTTCCGGAAGACTACAACAATGACTTTAGTTTAGAAATTATTACAAAAGATGGGGAGAAGGTAACCGCTACAACTCGAATCCTTCCTGTTGTTCCAATCGATAGTGTAGTTGTAGAATTTGATGAACAGAATAAATCATTGGCTCGAGTTTTAACCTATTTCCAGGATGACCCCAATACTAAGAATTTTTACCGTAGAATGCTTCATTTTGGAAATCTGGAATATGGGCTTGAATTTTATTTTCAAACGGATGATGATTTTGTGGATGATGGGACTGTGGTTTTTGGCTCTGGTTTCGATTATCTGGTCGGGGATACGGTCATCAACTCTATTTATCACATAGATCAAACTTATTACAACTTTCTTCAGAGTGTAGATGGCGCGGTGGATGCAAATGGAAATCCCTTTGCTCAGCCAGGTGCTTTATTGACTAATTTAGAAGGAAATGCGATAGGTATTTTTACAGGATTAAGTTTTGATCGAGAAATTACTGTTATTGAAAAGTAGTTATATTATATATTTTCAAATCGTTTTAAAAAATCATCTTTCCTTCTTTCTGATAAAGTCAAAACGTTTCCATCCGTCATGGTAATGGTAGCATTTTTTTGTCGACCATATTTTTTGATATGACTTAAGTTGATAATATTGGAACGATTAATTCTAAAAAAATTAAAATCGTCTAAAATTTCTTCAAAGGTTTTAAGTGTTTTTGAAACCAGAATTTTGCTGCCATCGATAAAATAAAACTGGGAATAATTTCCACTTGCTTCACATCTTAAAATAGAGGATATTTCGACAAAAATGAATCCTTCCCCAGTAGGCAAAGCCAATTTTTTTAAAACATTATTTAGATTCTCTTTCAGGGCACTGATTTTTTGTTGACTCTGTTCAAATCGCTTTTTTTCAGCTACTTTTTGCAAAGCTTCCCGAAGTTCTTCCAGGTCAATGGGTTTCAATAAATAGTCAATTGCAGAGAGGCGAAAAGCTTTTACAGCATATTGATCATAGGCAGTTGTAAAGATGATTTCAAAATTTATTTCATGGAAATACTCTAAAAGCTTAAATCCATTTTGTTCGGGCATTTCAATATCCAAAAAAACGATATCAGGCAGAAGCCTATTTATTTCTTTCACCGCTTCAATTACGGAGCTCGCCTCAGCCAAAACTTCAACATTTACGCAAAAATCAGTCAGCATATTCCTTAAGGTAATGCGACTGCTTTTTTCATCATCCACAATAATTGCTTTTAAAGCTTGACTTTCCATATTATTTGATTCAAATATTAAGATAACCAAAAAAATGAAGATATCTTTTATTTCTATGTCCTTGCACTTACTTAATGAAAATTTCTACTCTCGTTCCTATTGGGTGATTTTTTTCATTAAAAAGGTCTGTAATTGTAAAGTTTTCCGTAGAGGAATTTTCTTGTTGAGAGAGTATTTTTAATCTCTCTTTGGTGGATTTCAAACCAGATGATTCGTGATTTTTTAGTCTCCAACTGTTTATTTCTTTTGAACGTTTTCTACCAATACCATCATCTTCAATCGTACATTTTAAACGACTATTTTCAATTTCAAAACTTATTTTTAGTTCACCACTTCCTTTCTTGTGAAGCAATCCATGTTTGAATGCATTTTCAATAATTGGCTGAATTAATAAAGGAGGCAACTTCCAATCCTCCGCTACTTGGTGGACTTTCTGATCGACGTTTAAATCAATATTTATTTTTTCTCCAAAGCGTAATTTTTCTAAGTTAAGGTATAAATTCAAGAATTCCAGTTCCTCTTCAAGACTAATTTCTTTTCGTTTAGACTGCTCAAAAATCAAACGGATAAGTCTTGCAAACCTAGCCAAATAAATCATTGCAGTTTCTTGATCATTAGTCGTGATGTATTGCTGAATAGCATTTAATGCATTGAATATGAAATGTGGGTTCATTTGTGTTTGTAAAGCCTGCATTCGTAGTTCATTCACTTTGGTTTTAAATGCTTGTTGCTCTCTTTCTCTTTGTTGTATTCTTTTAAACCTCAAATAAAAGACTAGCCATAATACGAAAACAGCTATGAGTATACTCCCTATTCTAAACCACCAGGTCTGCCAAAATGGGGGGAGAATTTCAAATTCAATAATGGCTGGTTTTGAACTATTGAATCCGTCTTCGTTGACAGCAACCACCTGAAATTCATAATTTCCAGGAATGAGTAATGGATACCGTGCAAAAGCTGATGTTGTGGATACCCAGGTTGAATCCAAACCAATTAAGCGATACTGATAGGTTACCTCTCCCTTCATTCTATAAGCCAAACCAATAAATTCTATATTTAGATTATTTTGTAGATGGGACAAAACATAAGTTTCCTGTAAGCTAGTATCCTTTTCCCAGATTTTGAAAGCATTGATATGGATAAGAGGATTCGTATAATTGGGGGTGAGTGTTTTGGAAGGAATATTTGTGAGCCCTTTTGAGGTGCCAATCCATGTTTCTTTTTCATGGGCGATGATGGCATTGATATCATTTGAGGGTAGCCCCTTGGTCTTGTCTATGTATGTTATATCTTCACTTTGAAGATTCAAGATATTTAAGCCGTTATCGGTACCGATCCACAATTGTTTATTTGAATCAACAAATAAACACTTAACCATATTTGAAACTAATCCATCTTCCTTGCTTATTCTATCAATAATTTCATTTTGTCTTAGCTTTAATAATCCATCACCATGGGTACCTATCCAAAGGGTGGAATCAAAATCTTGTGTGATATTACTGACTCTATAAGGTTGATGCTTTCCATTTTCCAAAAATGGAAAAAAGGCATCATTTTCATTCGATACATAATAAATTCCTTTTGTTGAGCCAATCCAGGTTCTTTTTTCAAAATCTTCACACAATGCGTAAGTCCTTCCTATTGTACTAGTACCGATTAAAAGAACACTATTCCTTACAGGCAAATCCAAAGGACTTAAATTGATAGAGTCAATAAACTTTGCAGGAAGACTGGTTATACCTTTTACCATTCCTAACCAAAGGTTGTTTTCATGGTCAATAATCATTGACTTTGCAGGAATTTTATTAAAAAACACCTGATCATTTAGCTGTTTTGATTTGAATTTGGTAATTCCACCATCTCCTCCGGCAAAGAGCCATTCAGTATTATTTTCAAAAAATAAAATTCTTCCTGAAAGCTTGGTTTTAATTGAACTAATTTTTCGATCAGTGTAATTCAAAAAACAAACCTGACCATCGGTTAGACCTATCCAAAGTCGTTGATTCAAATCATCATGATGGAGGCTAAAAACCTGATCACTAGAAAAGGTAGAATTTTGTTTGGTAAAAACACGAGAATCAAAATTTGGGGAAAAAAGGATTCCACTTCCTGACGTAATGATCCAAAAATTATTTTCCCGATCTCTCAATATTCCATTTACGGAGTAACCTTTTAATATATGTTCCTTTAGTTTAGGTTTGGATTCAGATAAATTTTCATAAATAAAGACTCCATTTTCGGTTGTTATCCAGAGGTGATCATCCACTCTGGATAAATTGTGAATTTTTGCTGTTAGTTTTAAAAAATTTGTTTGATGTTTATCAATGAATATGGAAACTTCTCCATAATCCGTGTATAGCACCAGCGTATCTGGGCTAAAAGGAAAAACATGAAAAAAGGTCCTTTCTTTGAATTGGAGGGTTGCATTTAATCTTTTTATATCAGACAAGGTTTTATCAACAAAATAAATAGAAGAGGACTCTGAAAAAAATCTCTTTTCTAAACCACTAAAAAGAATATTGCCATTTTGATCCAAATTTATTTTGCCGATTCCTGCAAAATCAGGACTGTCAAAATCTACTTTTTGATTGTTTCTATAAACTATTACCTGTTCGATAAAATTATCCTGAGAAGGATAAACATAAAAGAGTAGCTTTTTTTCGTTTGGCAATAATTGAAATTCATTGACTTTTCCATCTCTAAGGAGTGTATCTGGTTGATAAAGTTGAAGGCTATCGCCCTCCACAAAGCCCATTTGCCCAGATAGATTTCTAAACCATATTTTTCCTTCCTCATCTTCTTGCATTTTTAAAATTTCAGTATCTGTCAGTCGGGAGGTATCAAACGGTTTAAACTCCTTTCCATCAAATCTGCAGAGCCCACTCTCAGTTCCTACCCAAATAAAACCTTTTCTGTCCTGCAATATTTGATAAACAGTCATGCTTGGCAACCCGTCCTCATCCGTGTATTGCCAAAAGAAAGGTTCTTGTGAACATAACCACAGAAACTGAAATTTAAAAAGTAGCAAAAAGAAAGTGCGAAGTTTCATAAATAAGTCCTAAAAGGAGTAACAAAACAAATTAGCAATTTTGGCTAAGGTGGGTGTTTTTTGCACAAAACTGAAGTGGTTACAGTTTATTTATGCTTCACGAAAATAAAAAAATCCTGACAACCAGAATCGGCTGCCAGGACTCAAAACATTATTTTCGTTTTTGCCTAATGAATTTCTTGTTGGACTTCAGGTTCGGGAGCTGTCTCTACTTCTGTTCCGGAAACGATAACTGGTTCTCCCTCTACATTTAACTCTACATTTGGGTCTATGTTTTGGCGAAGGGTGTCATTTACCAGGAGATCAATTTCATTTGCTCCTTTGGCAGTGATATCTGCCACATCCACTTCATATCTTTCTGCATCTAAGTCTGAGTAATGATCAAGACTTGCTTTTAATATTTTCCCTTCTCCAATAATTTCCAATTTATGATTGCCTTTTTGTTTAATTGTCAATTCTCCAACTTCGAGATACGCTTTGGTTTTTCGTTTATGGGTATTTTCAATCCAAATATCCATAGACTCTTCTTCAAAGCCTCTTACATTAATATCCAAAGTATGTTTCAGATCCAAAACTTCAAGAGAAGGTAAGGTAATGTTGAGTTTAGCATTGTGAATATGCCTGCTGGAGGAAATATCCAATCTATCACCAAACTGTACGATTTCAATATATTTTGAACAATTACATTTATCAGTTAGCGCTACTTCAAAATCATCTCCCTGGGTGATATTTACTTCAATTTCTCCTTCAATATGAATTTTTGAAAATTCCTCGAAATCAAATTCTTCCTGCAAATCTTCAATGTATTCTGGACAAATCAGTCCTTCAGATTCCATTTTCCATAGATATCCATCACTGTGATAGCGCCAAGGGTGGTCATAATCATCATTGATGTCCATACTCCTGATTTTTCTGTCAGCATCATTTTCAAAAACGATGTATTTACCTTCAGGAACTCTTATATATAAATGTATTTTTTGATTTCGCCACTTCGAACCTTTTGGAATGAGGAAATTAGGTGGAAGAATTAAGTTACTTCCCTGAAGGTTTATTTGATAGTCAACCGTTTCAGCTAATTGCCTGGCTTCCTTTGAGTTGACACCCCTGGAAGAAGATTTTTGCTCCATCTCAAAATGCTCGCTTTCACTTTTACGAACATGAATAAACACATCATTACTCACTAAGCTCTTTCCTGAAATCTGTAAATCATCCATCAAAATACCCCAATCTTCTCCATAAGGGTTATCAGCGAGGCTAATTGTTAAGGTATCGGTAGCAATCAAATCCTGGACTTCGTATTGAGTAAAATCACGACCTGTCTGAAATTCTTTACTCGTAAAACCAACGATTGCTGCTAATGAAGCCAAATTCAAAGCCCAAAATCCCCAAAGACCAGTTCGCATGGTTGGTCGAATATGCGAGCGGAAAAAGAACCGCATGACAAACAGAATCATGGCAATCATGGGGATGGCAATAACAACAAGGAAATTGGTTACGCCCAGAAAGGAGAGAAAACCAGAACTTGGGAGTAAATAGTCAAAGAAGGCGTAGCCATAAAAGAGACCAATGATGGAGGCTATCCAGAAAATAGCAAAAGCAATGATTAGCGCAACACCAACGAGGAATACAATCGGTTTCCAAATTCTAAAAACAGTTCTAAAAATAGTTTTTATGGTTCGTCCTAGAAAATAAATCCCTTTCTTAAGGGCGCTTCCAATGTCGACGATGAAGACCCGACTCTTCGTAGTTTTGGTCGGCGTATCTTGAGTGTCCGTTTTGAAAAAACTTTTTTTTTTGAGCCAAACTCTTTATTCAATTCATCGCCAAGGTCAGCCATTTTTTTAGAAAAATGGTCCATTTCTTCCTCGATAATTTTTCCAATATTGGACACATTTACAGCCTCTCCCCGCATCGCCAGGCGGTCGCTGGCAGATTCTGCTTTTGGAAGAATAGCCCACAAAATGAGGTAAACAGGAATACCAAAACCTCCTGAAAGGCCAATAATAATAAAAGCCAATCTTACCCAAAGCGGATCCTGGACGCCAAAATATGCAGCGATTCCAGAGCATACGCCACCTATAACTTCATCTTCTGGATTTCGGAAGAGGCGTTTACCTGTTTTGAATTTTGATTTGCCGGAAGCAGAAGTTTTTGGCGCATCTTCCTCTAGAGGTTCAGCTCCAAAATCTTCCGGCGTACCCATGATGGCAATTGCGGATTTTACATCCTTAATAGTAACAATCGGGCGACCTTCCAGATTTTCCTGGAATAATTCTGCCATGCGGGTTTCTATGTCTGAGGTGATTTCTTCATAACCTTCCGAAGCGCGAAAATGGCTGTGGATTGTTTTCAAATAGTTGCTCAGATACTCGTACGCATTTTCGTCAATGGTGAAAGGGTATCCCCCTAAATTGATGTTGAATACTTTATTCATTTTGTGCGCTTTGATTTAGAAGTGGTGATGGATTTGGTGGATTGATTGACGGCATTGACGAGTTGATTCCAGGTTTTCATTAAACCATTCAAAAACTCTTTACCGCTTTCCGTAATGTGGAAATATTTTCGGGGTGGCCCAGCGTTTGATTCACGCCAGGTGTAGTGAAGTAATCCTGCATTTTTCAATCGGGTGAGAAGAGGATATAAGGTTCCTTCTACTACAATCAATTCAGATTCTTTTAATTTCTTAATAATATCAGAAGGGTAGACCTCTTCTTGAGAAATGATAGACAAAATGCATAACTCCAAAACCCCTCTCCGGATTTGTGTCTTTTTCTTTTCCAATTCTTTTTCTATGTCTAGTTTTTCAAAACTCATGGTGCAAATGTAGGAAAAGACATGGTACTATGCAATACATAGTACTAGTTTTTAAAAGGTTTTTTCTATTAACAGGTACTATGAGTTGGTTGTATGACTTGATTTATAAGATGAATGCATTGAATTTCAAGATTAATATTCATATAGAATTTTAATTTTGCGCCTTCAATTAAGCAAAACATACAAATGACACATTTAAAAGAAGGCGATTCAGCTCCAGATTTTGTAGGATTGAATGAAAAAGGGAGAAAGGTCAAGCTAGAAAGATTCAAGGGTAAAAAATTAATTTTATTCTTTTACCCTCAAGACAACACCCCTACTTGTACAAAAGAAGTATGCAACTTGCGAGATAACTTCAGACTATTAAAGAAAAAAGGATTCAAGCTTTTGGGCGTAAGCCCGGATAGTGCTCGGAAACATCAAAACTTTATTAAAAAATTCAATTTACCCTTTCCGTTATTAGTAGATACCGAAAAAGAAGTGATAAAGGCTTACGGCGTTTGGGGACCAAAAGAAACGTTCGGAATAAAATACGAAGGTGTATATAGAACAACTTTTGTGATTGATGAAGGTGGGATGATAGAAAAAGTATATACAAAAGTGGAATCAAAAAGGCATGCAGAACAAATTTTAGAAAGTTTTGAAAATTGAGAAGCTGTTAAAAAGTTAAAAATTCCCTCAATCTGGTAACATGCTTTAATTGAGATCGTTGAGATGATGAGGAAAAGGAATTATGGGTGCTCAACAATATCGCCCTTTCAACAAAAAGAATTTTCGAATGACACCTAAGCACTTTGCTTTTTTACTAATCATATTCGCCTGTCTTATTTTTTCGTCCAGTTGTAAAACTGCCAAAACAGCTCAATCAGAGAAGTTGAAACCCAAGTCTGCCAAATTTTTGATGAAGCGTTTGGTCAAGAATCAAGTGAATGCTGATTGGTTGAGCGCCAGAGCAAAAGTGACCTACCGCGACGACTATGGTGTCCGTAAGTTTAGCGCAAATATTAGAATGCGTAAAGACAGTGTCATTTGGATGAATTTTAAAAAATTAAGCGTTGAAGCAGCTAGATTGCAAATCACACCAGATTCTATATCTGTAATCAATCGATTGGACAATGAATACTTCATAGAATCTTTTGAATTAGCCCAAAAAAATTACGGCTTGCCAACAAGCTTTGAAGGGCTTCAAATGATGGCAATAGGCAATCCCATATTTTTCACTAAAGATCATAAATCCCAAATTGACAAGGGCAGGTACTATTTATCAGGGAAAACAGATAGGTATGAAACCGGATATTGGCTGAGAGCGGCGGGATTCTTGTTGAGTGAATTAGAAATTGAGGATTTTAGGAATAATAGAAGTGTCAATGTCCAATTCAAGGATTATCAGCAAATGCCTGATGGCCAGAATTTTTCGTATTTTCGTCACCTTAATTTGAGCAGTCGCACATATGGTGATATGTCTATTAAAATTGATTTGTCAAAAGTTGAAATTAACGTCCCAAAGAGCATACGGTTTGAAATTCCAGAACGATATAAAAGAGTTAGACCATAAGATAGTAGTGTCCATCATAGAGGACGCTGCTATAAAAGAAACCCACTGTTCGAGCAGCGTCTCTCGAAGAGGGCGCTGCGGCGGTGCAACATTGCTTTTTTTCCTTTGCCTACTCCTGCCATCTCTTCTTTTTTCCCAACAACGAAAAGAACTCGAAGCCCGCAGAAAGCGCTTGATCAACGAAATACGCATTACTACGGATCGCCTAAATGAAACCAAAAAAAGTCATGAAGTAACCTTGGATCGTTATCTTACCCTTAAAAAACAAATTCAAAATCGCCGCCAATTGATTCAAACTTTGGGACAGGAAATTGAGTTTTCTAATTTCCGTATCAATAGATCCACCGAGGTAGTAGCATCTTTAACTGAAGATATAGAACGACTGAAAGTTGAATACGGGCAATTGCTGAGATCAGCATATCGACAAAAATTAAATCAAACGGATTTGATGTTTATTTTTTCAGCGAGCAGTTTTAATGAAGCATATCGTCGATGGCAATATTTAAAACAGTATGACAATTATCGACAAAAGCAGGCAAGATTAATTTCGAGTACACAGGCAACCTTAAACGACAAAATAGTTCAACTCGAAATTAGTAAGGAGGAAAAGGAAAAACTTTTAGAATCTGAAGAGCGACAAACATGGCTGTTGGAGCGAGAAATGAATGTTAAAAACGAAATGCTTCAAAACTTAAAAGAGGATGAAGTCAGGTTAGCTTCTGATTTGGAATCAAAAGAAAAGGCACACAATAAATTAAATAATACAATCGAAGCATTGATTCGTAAAGAATTGGAGAAAAGACGAAGAGAGGAAAGAACTGCTTCCAGTTATCCAAATACAGATAGGGAACTCCCCCGAGCTGAAAATTTGGCCAATGCTTTTTACAACAACAAAGGCAAATTGCCCTGGCCAGTGAAAAGCGGAGTGATTTCTAGTAAATTTGGAAAACAATCCCACCCTACTTTGAAAAATATTCAAATCATCAACAATGGCATTGATATTCAAACAGATAGAAATGCTACGGTTAAGGCCGTTTTTGGAGGAAAAGTAGTGGGCGTTAAGGAAATTCCAGGGAATAATAAAATGGTAATGGTGCGGCATGGGAACTATTTTACCGTCTATTCCAATTTACAGGAGGCATTTGTAAAAGAAAATGAAATTTTGAAAATACGGGATCCTATTGGAAAAGTGGGCATCAATCCACAAACCCGGACTTCAGAATTGCATTTTGAAATTTGGAAAAATAAAACCAATCTCAATCCAACTGGTTGGATTACAAAGAGATAATAATTAACGCAAGTTGTTGGTAACTTGATCTAATTGATTTTAATAATTAACAATTTTATGGCGAACGAATGGAATGTTAGTAGGCGCGCAAAGAAGGGCTTTCAAGAAGAGGAAAATGCTATTTTGGTAGGCTTGATTCAAAGAGACCAAACAGAAGAACAGGTCAATGAGTATTTGGATGAATTGGCTTTTTTGGCTTTGACTGCAGGGGCACATACCGTCAAAAGATTTGTGCAAAAAATGAATCGCCCCGATTCAAGAACCTTTATCGGTAGTGGAAAATTGCAGGAAATTGCAGACTATATCGAAGCTCACGAAAATATCAATCTGGTTATATTCGATGATGATCTGTCAGGCAAGCAAATGAATATTATTGAAGAAACTTTGAAAGTGAAGATAGTAGATCGAAGTTCTTTGATTTTAGACATTTTTGCGAATCGTGCTCAGACTGCCCAAGCAAAAACACAGGTAGAATTGGCTCAGATGCAATACCTTCTTCCACGACTTCGTGGTTTATGGACGCATCTTGAACGACAGCGTGGAGGTATTGGAATGAGAGGGCCTGGTGAAAAAGAAATCGAAACAGATAGAAGGATTGTGCGAGATAAAATTTCCTTGCTGAAAAAGCAACTCGAAAAAATAGATCGGCAAAACACTACCCAACGAAAAAAACGAGGTCAAATGATCCGCGCATCTTTGGTCGGTTATACGAATGTTGGGAAGAGCACTTTGATGAATGTCTTGAGTAAATCAGATGTTTTTGCTGAAAATAAATTATTTGCTACGCTGGATACGACCGTAAGAAAAATTGTATGGGATGGAATGCCTTTCTTGCTCTCAGATACAGTCGGATTTATTCGAAAACTACCCCATCACCTCATTGAAAGTTTTAAATCCACCCTTGACGAAGTACGTGAATCAGATATTTTAATTCACGTCGTAGACATTTCCCACCCTTTGTTCGAGGAACAAATACAAGCAGTAAATGAAACCCTCCGGGATCTGAATGCTTTGGAAAAACCAACCATTTTGGTTTTTAACAAAATTGACCGCTATCGCGAGTTGAATTTTGACGATTTATTGGAAAATGAAGTGCAGCAAAACCTTGAACAAGAACTTCAAAACATGCTCAAACACAATTATGAACACGACAATGTTTTTATTTCCGCATTAAATAAGGAGAATATTGATGGCGTTCGAAAGATGTTGTCCAAAATGGTACAAGAACAATATGAGGTGCGATACCCTTACCAGGTGAAAATGTGGTAGTGATTCCTGTTTTTTGAGAAGCTCTTAAAACTGGATTTGTTTCACTTTTCAATTAACCAATATGAAACTGCTTTTTACTTTTCTATTTGTTGTTTTCCTATTTTCCAATCCCTCACAAGCACAACTTCCCGATTCATGTAAATTACAAATTGGAACCAACCTGGCAGGCCCGGTGGATTGGGGTGCAGAATGGCCATTTGTTGATGTCATGAAATATAGTAGAAGATGGATTACACACAATAACCAATGGGTGGGTGGTGGAACAAATGCCTGGGATACAGATGTTTTGGATCAAATCCCTTTGGATGACAATGGTTACCCACTAGAACTTCCAGTAGATATACCCGGAATGGAGGCTCCTCAGGTTGTTCGAACGGTTTGGGCAAACACGGAGTCAATGAAAGAGGGGACATATGTGGTTTTGTATGATGGAGAAGGAATAATCGATTTATGGGGTGATGCAACAATAATTAACCAGGAGCCAGGGCGAATTGAATTTGATTTAGCATTCCAGGATGATCTTTTTGCTTTAGAGTTAATAGAGTCTTCTTTGGGTGATCATCTTCGAAATATTCGAGTGTTAATGCCGGGAACAGAATCGACCTATCAGGAAAACCCCTGGTCAGAAGAGTGGCTCGAAAAGCTGGAACCCTTTCAAACATTGCGTTTTATGGATTGGGGGCACACGAATAGTTCTCCCTTGGTTAGTTGGGATGAGCGTCCAAAAATTGATGACTATACCTATACGCTCAATGGAATGCCCTATGAGTGGATGATTGAAATTTCAAACCTTAGGCAATCAGATGCCTGGGTGTGTATCCCACATGCTGCCGATGAAACGTTTATCCGAAATTTAGCCACATTATTTCGAGATAATCTTGATCCCAACTTGAAATGTTATGTAGAATACTCAAATGAAATCTGGAATTGGATTTTTGAACAAACCCATTACTGCTTTGATAATGGTGATCAGAATGTTGATTGGCCAGAAAGAATTGTTCCTTTTGTTCAAAATGCATTAGACATATGGACAGAGGAATGGGCAGGAGAATTGGATAGATTGGTAAGGGTAGTAGGGGTTCAGCTTTCCTGGCAGGATGTAAGCAACCGCATCGTTTTCAATATGGAACCAGGAAGTTTTGATGCGTTTTCCCCTGCTGCATATTTTGGTTTTTCAGATGAAGGATATGAAGCAATGGAAACTTTAGGGGCTAATGCAACTGCAGATGATGTCATCTTTTGGGCGAGGCAAGGAATGTTGGAATATGCTTTTGAGTGGACAAAGTCTCAGCATGAAAGTATTTCAGAGGAATTAGAAATCCCGATGATTTATTATGAAGGTGGCCAGCATTTGACACCTCAACCATTTGGTTCAGAACAACCTTATAACGACGCCTTGGTTGATGCTCAATTTCATCCTGAGATGTACGATTTGTATAATGAATGGTATGATTCCCTGAGAGTCTTTGTGAGCAATGACACTCCAACAGTATTGATGAACTTCTCTTTTATCGGACCCACCAGCGGAAGATATGGCAGTTGGGGGCTTTTGCAAAATCAATTTACTCAAAATTCGCCATTTGACGACTTTCCAAAATACCTTGCTGTAACTGAAAATGTATTTGACTGTACACCCAAAACAAGTTCAAAAACAACTCCTCCTGAAATAGAAATCGTTAAATTTGGTCCTAATCCAACAGATGGAAAGGTTACAATAGAAACAATTGCCGACGACCCGTATGAGGTTTTGATTTTTAGAGAAAATGGGACCGTTTTAATAAGAGAACAGTTCCAAGGATTTTTGGAGATTTTCTTGCCGCCAAATAGTGGAATTTATTTTTTTAGAATTTCAGCGATGAAATCCAATAAGGTAACATACAGAAAAGTCCTTCTTCAAAAATGACCAAACATCGTAAAATTTCTACTTTTACGGCATAAAGAGAGATTGAGGAAGTTAGTATTTAATTGTGAGGAGTCTTAATTCCTACAATTATATACTAACTTAATTACACAATTATTAAATGAATTTAAAAGACCTTGTATCTGTCAGCGGCATGTCTGGCATTTTCAAAATGGCGGCTAACCGCAACAATGGATTGATAATTGAAGATTTAGATAACGGAAAGCGCAAATTTGCTTCCGCCAGAAAACATCAATTTACACCACTTGAGTCCATATCGATTTATACAGACGATGATGATTCTACTGAATTAAAAACCGTTTTTCGGGCAATGCTGGAGCAGATTGATGCTAATCCACCAGTGTCAGCTTCTGCGAAATCGGATGAGGTGAGAGATTATTTTAACAAAATCTTACCCAACCATGATAGAGATAGAGTACACAATAGTGATATAAAAAGATTAATTAAATGGTTTAATTATTTAAATGAAAGAAGCTTACTTTCGCTAGATGCCGATGATGAAGAGGAATAAAAGTTAGCTTTTTAAGACTTGATTTACAGAAACATGTAAGGTTAATTCTGCAGTAAAACTCAAGGCGTCAATCATTGCTGACAAAACCATTTATTTCGTTGAATGAAAACAGACAACCCATGAGACGACTTGCATTGCTTTTTGGCTGTGTTTTTCTAAGTTTGGCTTTTTCCAATAAGTCTGAAGAGCCAGAAAAATACCCTCAAGATTATTTCCGCTCACCTGTAGATCATACCATCAGACTTTCGGGAACTTTTGGTGAATTACGTCCCAATCATTTTCATTCTGGCATTGATATAAAAACGAGTAATGGAGGTGTTGGAGATCCCTTATTTTCTATTGCAGATGGTTTTGTTGCAAGAATAAAAGTCCAGGCAGGAGGTTATGGCAATGCCTTATACATCAAGCACCCTAATGGCTTCACAAGTGTATATGCACATATGCATCGATTTTCAAAAGAGATAGCAACTTATGTGAAGCAGAAACAATATGAGAATCGATCTTTCTCCGTTGACTTATATCCTGAAGCTCATGAGTTTCCATTAAAAAAAGGAGAAAGAATAGGACTGATAGGTAACTCAGGAAGTTCACAGGGTGCCCATTTACATTTTGAGATTCGAGACTCGAGAACTCAAAAGCCCATCAACCCTTTGCTATTTGGATTTCAAATGGCAGACAATCGTGCCCCAAGAATGCATCAGCTTAAGGTGTATAAGTTAAATGATAAAAGGGAAACAATTGGAACCCATACTTACAATCTGACCAAAGTAGGAAGGGGCTATAAGATTAAAGGGGACACCTTGACAATTGGTGCATGGAGAGCTGGCTTTGGTCTAAAAGTGTATGACCATCACGATAATGTGACGAATTGGAATGGTATTTACCAACTCGAAATGTCTTTGGATGATCAACCCGTTTATAATTTTGACTTAGAGACCTTCAGTTTTGATGAAACCCGATATTTAAATGCGCATATTGATTATCGTGAACGAGTAACCAAGAAAGCATATTTTAACCGGTGCTACACTTTACCTGGCAATCGACTTTCAATTTATAATGACAAAGTCAATCAAGGAGTCATTACTCTACACAAAGGGAAGCCAGCTAAGGTTACCCTGGTTGCTTCAGATGCAGATGGCAATACTTCATCCCTGGAATTTTGGGTGAAACGCGGCGAAGTAAAAACACCTGAACCACTTGAGTACAGTTACTCCTTACCACATAATGAAGACAATGTAATTAAGAGGGATCAATTATATGTTCATATCCCAAGAGGCGCTTTGTATGAAAACCTCTATTTAAAGTATTCCTCCTCAACAGAGCCTTCTAGCAGTTATTGCTCAAATGTACATCACTTACATCATGATAAAGTACCTGTCCACAGGTATTTTGATATAGCCATAAAACCATCCGTTGAACTTTCAGAAGCCGAAAAGAGTAAAGCTTTTGTCGCTTTTATGGATGGTAGCAAACGAATTTACAATTGTGGAGGTAAATGGAAAGAAGGAAAGCTGCAAACAAAAGTTCGCTCATTGGGGAGTTATTGCATCATGATTGATGATGTAGCTCCTACGATTACCCCAATTTCATTTAGGCATGATATGCGGGGAAGGAGTAAGATGTCTTTTAAAATTAGGGACAATTATCCGACGAGTGGTCGAGCGAGAGGATTATCCTTTAAGGCAACCGTTGACGGGGAATGGATTTTGATGGAGCACGATGCAAAAAGCAATACGATTGTGCATCGTTTTGATGAAAGGATTCCGCCTGGCGAGCATCAATTGAGAATAGTTGTACAAGATAATAGAGGGAATAAAAAAGTTTACGAACGAAAATTTATTAGGTAAAGTAGAGGTAAGCAACATGAAACACTCCGAATTTGGGCACTAAAAACCTTTTTGTTTGTTTTTTTGCTTAAATTTTTGATTTTCAGGTTGTTGCGGGGTGGGGGGTTGGGGGGTTGGAGAGGCGCAA
>JBGTQJ010000002.1:0-17612 GCA_041941305.1 Saprospiraceae bacterium | reverse complement strand
GGGGGGCGTGTGTGGGGTTTTCCAACCCCCCACCCCCCCACCCCGCAACAACAGTATGCTAGATAGTGAATTGAAAATCAATGACTTATGAGGCTAAAGAGGAATTCGGGATGAAACATGTTGCTTACCTCTAACATCTTGACTTTCGAAACATGGCAGTCATCGCCCTTGAAGGAATGGAGTTTCAAGCCAAACATGGCTTTTATGAGGAAGAACAAATCATCGGTGGAGAATTTGTGGTAGATGTTTATATTACTACACGTATAACCAAGGCAGCAATAGATGACAACTTAGACAAAACGATTAACTATGAAACAGTATACTTGATTTGCAAAATCGCGATGAGAGAGCCCTGCAAATTATTGGAGACTGTTGCTGAAAAAATTGCTTTGGGATTGAAACACCAATTTGGTGGGATTCACGAATTGACGGTACGGGTTTCCAAGAAAAACCCTCCACTAGGTGGAATCGTAAAGCGTGCTTTTGTAGAAGTAGATGGCGAATTTTCCAAAAAATGTGCTCGTTGTAGTCGTCCTATGCTTTGTTATGAAGACAAAAGCTGTTGGTGTATGGGGACTCAGGTATTTAAAAGAACTTTGGAACAAGTAAAAGGGGAATACGGCAATCAATGTCTTTGCAAAGAATGTCTTGAGTTTTTTGCTGCCTGACCTCCAAGCCACAAACATACAGGTGAATGAACCTTCCAATAATTCATGAAAATTCTCATTGGCTTGCCATTAATAAACCTGCCGGAATCATTGTTGAAGAAAACCCTTGGGAGCATTCTATTCAGGGTTTTGTTTTAGCATACCTCTCAAAATCTATAAAAACCCCTTTTTTAGGCATTGTTCATCGACTGGATCGAGTCACTTCGGGAGCTTTAATTTTAGCAAAGAAGAAAAGTGCATTAAAAAAATTAAATGAACAATTTCGTTTGAGGAAGGTTCGAAAAACCTACCTGGCAATTTTAGAAAGTGGATCCCTGGAAGAAAAAGGAAATTTGAGTCATTGGCTTCAAAAAGATCAAAAGAATAAGAAAGCAAGGGTATTTTCAAAAAAAGTTGAAAATGCTTTTAAAGTTCACCTCTCCTATAAAGTGCTTGCCAAAAATTCAGAATTCCTGGTATTAGAAATTAAACCTCAAACTGGAAAATTTCATCAAATAAGAGCTCAACTTTCAGCGATAGGGCATCCCATTTTAGGGGATGAAAAATATGGATCGGAGAAAAAATATTCAAAAAATTCAATTGCTCTTCATGCGTGGAAACTTTCCTTTAATGATCCTGTTACAGATACCATTGTTGAAATAAAAGCACCATTACCAGATAATGCCTATTGGAATGCTCCGGATTTGTAACTAATTCAAAATCATTCCCGTCTTTTTAACAAATTCATAAAATCAAAGCATCCTTTTAAATCTAAGGTTGTCTTTGGAATATAATTCTTCAAATCTAATAGAAAGAAGTTCAAAATTTGTATCAAACCTAGTCTGAACTCTTTCTCATTTTTTCACAATAGTAGTGATTAAAAAATAGCTTTAACCTTTTGATTTTGTCAAATTAGCTCAGCTTCATTTCTTATCAGGCATTCAGCCTTCGCAATTTTGACAAAACGAGAAAGTTGTTTTTTAAAGGTCACTTAACAAATCGCTCGGTATGAAATTTTCTACACCAAAATTTTTCTTCTTACTAGCGTTGATTTTTGCTTTTGGGAATACTCAAATCACAGCTCAATCAACTTCATCTGACGACGTTACAGTTGTTCAGAAAATCACCCACGAAGACGGTGTCGTCACTGTTAAAAAGAAAAAAATTGAAAAAGGTCAAAGCCTGGATGCTTATCTCAAAGCTTTGGAACTAAAAGACCCTGATGGCAAGCACGTAGAAGTAAAAGTGTTGGCTGATGATGGTCAAAAAGAAGTTCTTCATTTGAAAAATCATGGAGATGAAGAAACTTTACTATTTATTCGTCGCGCCAAAGAAGAAGCAAATGACGAATTGGAAAGTCTAAAAATAATTATTGGAAACCATGCGGATGATGATGACGACCATGATGATGACGACGATCGTGACTACGAATTCAAATTTGACAATTCCTTTAAACACGTTTATCACTATAAGCACAAGTATAGCAATGATTCCAAAAAGACTTTCCTTGGAATCTATCTGGATGATGACGCGGATGGCCAAGGCATTTATGTCGATGGTGTAGTTTCAGGTAGCGGTGCTTCTGCTGCTGGCTTGAAAGAAGGAGATATTATCACGGCTATTCAAGGCAATTCGATCACTGACAGGAGTGATTTGCGTTTTGAACTGAACAATCATGAGCCAGGTGATAAAGTTACTGTTGCGTATTTAAGAAATGGTCAAACCCGAACTACTGAAGCAACGCTTTCCGGAACCCCTAGTAGCTACACTAAAGAGAGAGATCCTTGTAAGGTTTTCATAGGTGTTTACTGTGGAGGACACAACAGACAAGGCAAAGGAGTACGTGCAAGTGGTATCATTCCTAATACCGCTGCTTCAAAGACTGACTTGCAACGCGGTGATGTCATTTTGGCCTTAAACGATGTTCCAACCAATTCGCATAGGGAGTTGCAAGTCGAAAGAGATAAAAATAGTCCTGGTGATTATTTCACCCTTACAGTGGATAGAGATGGAGCCATCATGGAAATTGATGCTCAGTTTTTAGAGTGTCCGGATGATGAAGTAGAAGAAGAAGTAATAGAGGAGCAAGCATTGATCGAAGAAGTTGAAGTTGAACAACCCGAAATAGAAGTGGTCGACAATACTTTGATTTTGGAAGACTTGAATGCTTTCCCAAATCCAACTTATGGAAACTTTAACCTTCGCTTCTCTGGAGAGGCAGTTCCTACAAACTTGATCATTACCAATATTATGGGTAAAGTTATTTACAAGGAGGACCTGCAAAACTTTGATGGCAACTATAACAAAGAGTTGAATATCAAGAATAGTTCTCCAGGAACTCATTTGATTTCTATCCGCCAAGGAAATAAAATGTTCACTACCTCCATTATTTTGCTTGTAAGAGCATAATGGTATGACAGAAGCGTAATACTTTTTCAACTTTTGGAATTTGTATTACTGAATTAAACGCCTGCTTTGAAAGATTTTCAGAGCAGGCGTTTTTTTGTTTTGCAAAAAAGTTTGATTTTCACATCTGAATAATACGAATCAGCCAAATGGACCAACCTAGGGAACTCGAACTATTAAAGAAAACGAATGAGCAACTGCTCGAGGAGAATGAAATGTTGCGCGAGCAACTAAGAGAGTTACAATACAAAAACACAGGAAAGAAGTTTGGCCGATGGTTTGCAAAGGCAGTGTCAACATTGTATT
Organism: Saprospiraceae bacterium; assembly: GCA_041941305.1. Classification (GTDB taxonomy): domain Bacteria; phylum Bacteroidota; class Bacteroidia; order Chitinophagales; family Saprospiraceae; genus JANSWP01. Next base: position 14,253 of record JBGTQJ010000002.1, on the reverse strand, counting down.
TCGGGCGGGGCTTGAAAAAGAGTTTTTTGAGGCTTTACAACGAAGTACCTAACAGAGTCTCAAAAGACACCTTAGCAGATGTTTCAGCTCATGTGATATGGCGGTTCACCAGAATTGGGATGGTGGCATTAATTGTTGCTGTGACCCCTGTTTTGGTTTTGATTATCCAAACCAGATTAATGGATCGGCAAACCGATATGTTGGAAAAGCAAACCGTATTACTGAATAGCCAAACGGATTTATTTTCAAAGCAACTCGTTCAGTTAGATACCCAAAACGCATTTATTGCCCGCCAGAATGATTTGTTTTCTCTCCAAAATGCACAGGTTGATTCTCAAAATGTTTTGATAGGTAATCAAAATGAGCTGTTTTTTAGACAAATTGATCAGATAGATGCTCAAAATGCTTTTATCAAAACTCAGAATGAGTTATTCAAAGAAGAGCTTTCACATATTGATCGTCAAAGCGATCTTTTTGTAAAGCAGACAGATTTGTTTGAGCAGCAAATCGATCAAATTGAGAATCAGAATGTAATGATTCAGGAACAGACTACTTTGGCAAAAAAACAAAATACCCTTGTTGAAAAACAAACAGAGAGTATTGATCAACAAACGGAATTAATTGAAGCAGAAAGAAGAGGGTCTGCAGGGTCCCTGATGGGAGGTGTATTAGACAGAGTAGATTCCGAATTGCAGCAAAACAAATTATTGAAGAGGCGACAACTATCTCCTGAATTGATTGGTAGAATTGCCGCTATGAGTCAATCCTTTAAACCTTACCGTTACCTCCAGGGAGATTCTTTGATTCCAAGACCAGTTAGTCCTGAAAAAGGACAATTATTGCTGTCTCTTGTTCAAAGCAAAATGGACAATAAATCCTATCTGGCGATTTTCAACCAGTCCAATTTTAATAAGGCAGAGCTTACGGGTACTAATTTGAATAAAGCATACTTAAACAATATTCGTATGGTAGAAGGGGAACTTGAGAGAGCAGATTTGTCTGGAGCTTCTATCAAAATGGGAGATTTACGGAATGCCTACATGAACAGAGCCTTTCTCACCAACGCTACTTTGGATGGTGCGGATTTTTCTGGGGCAGATTTAAGAGGCTGCAATTTTGAAAATGCAAGAATGCGTACGGTGGTTCTTCAGAATGCAGATTTGCGTAATTGTAATTTGCGAAAAGTTGATCTTAGTGCGGCTGATTTGCGAAAAGCCAATTTAAAAACGGCAGATTTATTTAGAGCTAAACTAAAAGGTTCCGATTTGACTGATTCTGATTTGAGTAATGTCAATTTGCAAAAGGCGGAATTGAAAGAAGCAACGCTTTTAAATACGGATTTAAGCAATTCGGATTTAAGAGGGATTACTATAGCAGGCGCCAAAATTGTCATTGCCAATAGTCAAACTAATTTTGAAGGCGCAAAGGTTGATTCTCCTGAATGGTTGGATTTTTTAATGAAAAACTGCATTATCGAAGGGGATTTGGTAAGTACCTATGAAATTGATCCAATGCCAAAAGAAGACTTATCGGGAAAATATTTTGAGGTAATAAGAAAATGATTGTTCGATTGCTCAATATTGGCAAAATCATCAAGCAGCACATTCCTATCTTTACAGTATCCTTTCAAAGTATATTATCACTTCCTTACGCTTCTATGGCTACGGTGAGCTGTTAAGTTGTTCAAAATGTCTTAGGTTTCCGAAAAAAACTAGGTTTGAATACCAACTTTTGACTGTGGCGAACTGCTACGATAGTCAAATATTGCCGATTACAAATTAACCTACTTATGAAAATGAAAAACATAATTTCCTATTTGCTCATTCCTTTCTTTGCTTTTTTCTCCGCTTCATCTTTTGCACAATTTCAAATAACTGGTCCTAGCGAAGTTTGTTCAGGGGCTTGTTTTGATTATGTAGCAAATGCGACAACCCTTTCCTGGAGCTATGATGTAAGTGGACCAACGGGGGATACAGGAGTTTCCTTTACAGATAATGGAAGTGTTGGGACGCTTTGTTTAACCTCAGATGTTTTTCCCCAAACTGTCATCATATTGACTGTGATTAATTGGACCACTGGAGACACTTACACCTTAGATATTTTTGTAGGCTTTACTGTTGATGTAGAGATTTTTGCTCCAGATTGTTATGATGGCACAATCACTACTTTATCAACCAATATTGTGGATCCTACAGGAGGACAGTTTTGGGATTATGTTTGGACAACAACAGATGGAAATTTTATTAGTGGGACTAATTCAAGCACACCTGTAATTAGTGGATCCGGGACTTATTGCTTACAAGTTTTTAACCAATTCGATTGTTCTGGCCAAAATTGCGTTTCAATAGCACCTACAGATCTCGAAATCCTCCCTAACTCCATCATTTTTTGTGAACAGGATTCTTTGTCTCCCAACCCATGCCAAAAAGTTTGTTCCAATAGCCAAATGACCTATGAGGCAATAGGTGCTACGCCTGGGTCAGATGTACAATGGCAGGTATTTGGAGCCCAGGATTATGAAGTGAATGGCAATCAGGTCACTGTAGAATGGGGAGAGCCTGGGCAAGGAGAAATTACTGCTGAAGTTTCTGATAGTAACGGTGCGGATCCATTCAATGCTTATTGTGGTCAAATCCAGGGTGCTAGCCAGGGAAGTACCGATGGGATAGGATATATTTATATAGATGGAGGGCAGGGACCCTATGATATACAATTAACTGGACCTGGAGGATTTGTTGCGGTAGTAACCGCAAGCCAGGGCTTAATTGACTTTCACAATCTTATTTCAGGCACCTATATCATCGAGGTAGTGCTAAATGGTAATTTGGTCTTTAATTGTAATTTTTTGATTTCCGATGAAGGACTTCCAGATCAATGTAATGTTTCGGGTTTTTTTGAGGAAATAGAACATGCAAGTGATTGTAATTCATGTGATGGATGGGTGAGCTTGGCTGAAACAAGTGGTTTTCAGCCTTTCCAATATATTTGGTCAAATGGTTCTACCACACCTTCTCAACAAGGTCTTTGTCCTGGAAACTATTCGCTAACAATTGTAGATGAATTTGGATGCACAGAAGTTTTAGATTTGACGATTGGCTGTCCGCAAGGTTGCTCCGCTTCCACATCCTATTGTGTCGATATTATTGAAGATCCTAGGGCTGAAATGATTACTACACCATCAGCCACAAACAATCAAATTGAAATCTGTGAGGGACAGACGGTTTTCTTTCAAAACCAGAGCATGAATGCCACTTCTTTTATTTGGGATTTTGGAGACTTTAATACTTCTACTCAATTCGAACCTAGTCATACCTATCAAAATTCGGGATCCTATACTGTTTCTTTAATTGCTAGAAACGAATGCTATTGCAATGATACCACACAAATGATTGTCAACGTCTTGGATGCAGCAGTTCCTGAGATCGATTGCATTGGAACTGTCTGTGAAGGCGAAACTGTGACCTATTCTACAGACGTTAATTGTGGAACCTATAACTGGAATGTAATCGGTGGAGGAACAATTCTAGATGGTGGAGGTATAACTGATAATTTTATTACCATCGAATGGACGTCAGGATCAGAAGGGTTTATTGATTTAACAGTTAGTGGATGTGCTGGAAATATTTGTGTCCAACCCAATATTGTCCCTATCCCCATTATATCTGACGATGCACAAATTGAAGGAGAACAAAGAGTTTGCTCTGGCTCTATTGAAGAATATTTCATTCCAGATTTTGGAGGAACAGACATCTTCTGGAGCGTCTCAAATGGGGGTTTTATAATCGATGGTTTTGGAACCAATAAGATTTCAGTTAATTGGTTTGGAAGCCCAACGGGTTCTGATCAATTCGTAGCCGTCGAATTTGACAACTGCTACTTGGGCTGTGGTGGAAGAGATACATTAGACGTGAAAATCGTTCCAGAATTTTATGTACAAGGACCAATCGAAATATGTGAAGGCGAAACCACCCAATTTTTTGGAATCAATGCCTTTACAGGGGCCCCTGTCGCTTGTGATTGGACAATTTCTGATGGGTTGGGAACTACAATTGTTACTATACCAAATGACCCCAATCCATTTGTAACTATGAACCATGCACCCGGTCGGTACGCCATGACGGCGACGCCCGTGAACACTTCCGCTTACTGTACGGGCGACTACCGGGTCTTTTTTGAAATCATTGAACCTCCTCTTGCACCAAATTCAATCGCAGGTACAATTTTGGTTTGTCCGAATGAAATTTATACTTATGAAGCAATTGGTGATCCTGAAAATTCTTTCGCATGGGTCATCAATAATGGTGGGACAGTGAGTACTCAAACGGGAAATCCAGTAAACGTTTTATGGGGAAGTGCCCCACCCTATACACTCTCAGTAACCCAAACGAGCACTAGTGGATTACCCTGCGAATCAGATGCTTTTTCCATGAATATTGACCCTGTTCCACAAGTTACCATTACTGGAGACTCTGAAGTGTGTATAGAGGAAACCACTATTCATTCAACGACCTTTTTCCCGGATATAGATTATGTTTGGGAAATTTTACCTGACAATTCGGGAACTATCATTTCTGGACAAAATTCTGAAAACATTGAAGTGCTTTGGCATTCTCCGGGAAATGGGACTGTACGTTTGAATTTATGCGATCAGGTTGTTAATACAAATGTAATTGTTCGAGGGAAACCCGGTCCAAATGTGATTCATCCAAATGGTCTTTGCAGTGGTGAGACGGCTTTGATTCAGACGGTGGATACTCACAACAGCTATATTTGGAAAAATGCTTCAGGAGTTATTGTTTCTACTGCCCCAGACCCCATGTTATTACCTGGTTATTATGAATTAGAAGTTACAAACAGTTTTGGGTGCGTGGGTGAAACTACTTTCCAGGTTGAAACCTATTCGGTTCCTACAGCCAGTATTTCTGTCCCGATCTATTTAGGTTTTTGCATTGGTGGTCCAACAGCAACAATCCAGGCGACAACTTCTGGGGGAGGTTTTACCTATCAATGGTTTCTAAATGGAAGTCCGGTGGGTTCTAATACACCTACTTTTACAACAAACATTCCTGGGACCTATCAAATAGTGGTTACTGATCAAAATGGCTGTGTTGGGAACTCTAATCAACTGGAATTGCTCGAATGTATCTCGGCAGGTGGTATTTGTGTAGGAGGCATTTGTACAAATCCAGCCTGTGATAATCCTGGCGGCGGATGCACGCCCGCTGGAAATATTTCTTTTGATATTAATACTACTTCAGAGTGTTTAACGCATGACTATGTAAATACTTCAACCAACTTTATTCCCGGCAGTTTGATTTGGGACTTTGGTGATCCAGCAAGTGGAGTAGACAATACTTCTACCTTGGAAAACCCGAGTCATACCTTTACACAACCAGGCTATTATTCAGTCTTGTTGATTGGTCAGGTTCCAGACGCCAATAACCCAGGAGCTACCTGCCTTGACGGGCAATTATCTCAGGACGTAATTTATGCTGTGGCAGAGTTTGAATTTGAAAAAGCTTGTCCGGGAAGTCCAACTGAGTTTACCGATATTTCCAATTATTTGGAATTTACATCTATCGCAAGTTGGGAATGGGACTTTGGTGACCCTGCAAGTGGTGCTGCGAATGCTTCTTCCGACCAAAATCCGACCCATGTTTACAATTCAGTCGGCAATTACAATGTAACCCTTACTGTGGTATCTTCAGAAGGCTGTCAATCCAGTATTACAAAAGCAGTGGATGTTTTCAATCCTCCTGTAGTTAGTTTTAATTTACCTACAGAATCATGTGAAGGGCTGGCGCTGAATTTCCTGGCAAATGTATCTGGAGATGTTACTTCCCTTTCATGGGATTTTGGTGAACCAGCAAGTGGCGATGCGAATAGTTCTGAATTACAGGATGCCTATCATGCATATGAAAATCCTGGTGTTTATACCATTTCACTTACAGCAGAAAATATTTACGGCTGCTCAGAGGTTTTTGCTCAAAACCTTACCATAGAACCAAACAATTTAAATGGAGATATTCAGTATTCTCAACCTTCCCCAATTTGTGAAGGAGATCAAATTACACTTACAGCCCCTTCTGGTGGAATTAGTTGGAATTGGTCTGACGGATCATCTAATCAAACTGTTATCGCTGATGAATCAAGTGTTTGGAAAGTAACTATAACAGATGATGAAGGCTGTACATTCACACCGGACCCAGCAATAGTTGAGGTCTTTGAGGCACCCAATGGCGATATTAGAGCAGTCGAATACAATGAGTTTGGACAACCAATTGGCATTTTTGATGACAACTACTCTGTTTGCGAAGGAGAGGATGTCACTTTGGTTATTCTTGGAAGTTTGAATTACAGCTATATTTGGTCAAATGGAGAACCTGGCGACGAAATTTCTTTTACAGAAATTAAAGACAATACGTTACCACAAGGTGATCATGATTTTTCAGTAACCATAACGGATAATACAAATGGCTGTACGGCGGTAGAAGGCCCTTTTACTGTAACCGTACATCCTGTCCCAGAGGATATTCAAATCATAAGCACTCCCTCTGGTCCACTTTGTGAAAACAATCAAGCTGTTCTTTCTGTCAATAACCCTGAACCTGGGTTGACTTATATTTGGAATACAGGGGAAATTGGAACAAGTATTTCCGTGGTAGCTGGCGGGACCTATTTTGTTCGTGGAGTCAATCAATTTGGTTGTGAAGGCGAGAGCAACCACTTGACCATTCAAAATGCACCAGATATTACTAAAATTCCTTCAGGCTGTCATTCCAGATGTACCCCTGATACTCTTTGTTTGCCATTTATTCCTGGTGTAGCAAACTATCAATGGTACTTCAATGGCTCCCCAATCCCTGGACCAAATGGTACTGTTCCAAACCTTATTGCTGACCAGAGTGGTGAATATTTTGTAGAAATGACGGATTGGTGGGGTTGTACTTCTATTTCAGGTACTTTGACGCTAGATTTATATGATGGATTCGGGACGATCCTGGGCAATGTTTATTTTGATGTAAATGGAAATGGAATCATTGATGCCCCTGATACCTTGGTTAACGAGGTGAATATTTTCATCAATGATGGAACAAACAATTTAGATACGGTTTCAAGCAATGGAGCAGGTAATTATGCCTTTGCTAATATTTTATCTACTGATTACACTTTATACCTTGATACATTGAATTTGCCTGCCGGTTGGAGTGCGATTTCTTCTGAGGAAAACACAACCTTAATAGGATGCGATGTAGAAGAAGAAGTCAATTGGTTATTGACATTCGACTGCACTTCCCCACCAACGAACTTAGAGTTGAGCCTTTGTGAAAGTGATAGTATCAGTTATCAGGGGGTATTTCTGCATCCGGGAGATATTGAAAGTTTTACTTTATCCAATGCAGACAATTGTGACTCTGTGGTCAATGTGACAGTTTTAGAATTGAGTACTGATTTCTTGCCTTTGACATTAGAAACCTGTGAGAATGCTACGATCAACTATGAGGGTACTGACCTCTCACCGGGTGAAATGATGGATTTTACTTTTGTCAACCAAAATGGTTGTGATTCGGTTGTTCAAGTTACCGTGGAAGGCTTGCCATTGAGTGCGGAAGTGCTAAGTCTAAATGCCTGCGAAAATGGCTCAACAATTTATGATGGACAAACGCTTTTCCCGGGAGATGTGCAAGAGTTTACTTTTCAAAACCAAAATGGTTGTGATTCCGTAGTAACCGTAACAGTAATTGGGGTTCCACCAGATCAAACACCTCTTTTATTGAATGCGTGTGAAAATGGCTCTGTTATCTATAGTGGAACAACACTTGTCCCTGGTGACATGCAGGACTTTACATTCCAAAACCAAATTGGCTGTGATTCAATTGTCACAGTTACAGTACAGGCAATTCTTTCAGACACGTCCCAAATGCAAATGGAAATTTGCGAAGGCACCTCTACCTTCTTCCAGGGTATTGAATTATTTGTTGGCGATGCTCAGGATTTTATTTTTCAAAATCAAATTGGCTGTGATTCTGTGGTAGAAGTAAGCGTTTCAGGAATTCCATTAGGGCATTCAGATTTGACTTTAACGGCTTGCCAAAATGCTTCAGTTGATTACAAAGGAGAGACGCTTTTCCCCGGAGATGTGCAGACATTCACTTTGCAGAGTAGCCAAACGGGTTGCGATTCTACAGTTACTGTAACGGTTGATGCTGCACCATTGAGCGATACCAGTATTGTCATTCAGGTTTGTGAAGGACTAATGGCAAATTATAATGGGCAAGATTTAGGCATTGGTACTCAGACCCCATTTCAATTTCAAAATGTTTATGGCTGTGATTCCACTGTTTTGGTAAATGTTGATGCTTTTCCATCAAGTAGTTTTGATTTGATTTCCAATACGATTTGTATCAACAGCACGGATGGGCAGATAGAGGTGACTAATATTCAGGGAGTATCCAATCCTTATGTTTATTCTATTGATGGGATCAATTTCCAAAACAGTCCAACGTTTAATGGATTGATGCCTGAAAATTATACAGTCACAATAGAAGATGTGAATGGTTGTCAGTATGATGAGACTATTTCCATTCCGATTATTCCCGAATTGAAAATCCAGGTAGAAGACCAATTCATACCCTGTGATGAGGGGGAAATACGCATCACCCCGCTCGTGATATCTGGAGATTTAAATACCCTTTCTTGGCTATGGCCAGATGGCTCCACTGAACAGAGTTTTGTTGCCAGAGATGCAGGTGTCTACACAGTTGAGGTAAGTGATCAATGCGAAACGATAACGCATGATATTGAGGTGCTTTGGGGGATTGATAACCGTGAATCCTTCATCTATATGCCAAATGCATTTTCTCCGAATGAAGATAGTGTAAATGACAAATATCGAGGGTATCTATCAAGTGGAATAGAATTGGTTTCCTACGAGCTAATGATTTTTGATCGTTGGGGCAACATGCTTTTTTCCACTGAAAACATTGAAGAAGGCTGGGACGGTATTTTGAATAATAGGGATATGAATGCAGCTGTTTATGTTTATTGGATGACTGCAAACGTCCTAAGTTGTGGCAGAGTGATTGAAGTATTTAAAAAAGGAGATATAGTATTGGTAAGATAACATTCACAAGCAGTCTTTTGGTGAAATTTCACCAAAAGACTGCTTGAATTAGTTTGTCCATTCAAATGTCTCCAATAACCATTCGATGTCCTTTTTGACAAAATCATAAATTGGTGCGAGGGAATCAGGTCGAGCTTGTGTATTGAAATACAATGCCCCTCTCATAAAATGATTTTGTTCCAAACTATCAGTCAAATAGAATTGTAAATGGGAAGCAACAGGGCCTTCAACTTCAAAAAGCATCCCTTTTACATTATTAGCTTTTCTAAACGGAATTTCTTCTTTGTAAGTCGCTTTTTTCAAATGCCAATCTGCCATTTTAAAAGCATCCAACTTTAACTTTTCTGCGTGACTTTTATCCTCGATAGGAATGTAGCTGCAATAAATTCGGCTATCAAATGAGGGAATATAGATATCAAACCAGCAAGGGTGAGCAGGTGATTCATCAAAATAAGTCTCATCTTGTTGAATGATACTGTATGCTGGGTATTCAAATTTGAAGTCACAATATTCTTCTGTAAAATCCCGATATGCTTTTTCGGGATAAATAACTCTCGGATAACCGCGAGGTTTAGGAGAAAAAATAACTTCTTCACAACTTATAAAAAGAATAGTCAGAACTAAAAATAGGACTTGAAGTTTCATTCTTGCTTCCATCTTCTTTAGAGTTTGTAAAATTTTTAGACATACTCTTAATTCATTATCGTAATCAAAATTTGCTCTATTCGTCTTTTTGATACAGCTATTATTTTAAACTTAAAATCATCGTAAATTATTTCTCGATCTTTTTTGGGAATATGGCCTATCATTTCCAACAGTAATCCTGCAACTGAATCAGCATCTCCTCTGACTTCATCAAAAACGTTCGTATCTAATCCCATTATTCGGCAAACATCATTTAGCATGGTCTTACCTTCAAACTGATAATTGTAGTCATCAATTTTTTGAAATTCTACTTCGATTTCATCATCAAATTCATCTTTGATTTCTCCTATAACTTCTTCCAAAATATCCTCTAGTGTTACAATACCCAATGTTCCCCCATATTCATCTACCACAATGGCCATATGTAATTTTTGGGCTTGAAATTCTTTTAAGAGATCGCTAATTTTTTTAGATTCTGGAACGTAAAAAACATTGGTTCTAATAAGCAGTTGCCATTCATAATTTTTGTCTTCTCCCAAATGTCCGAGCAGATCTTTTACGTATAAAATGCCAGTTACGTGATCAAAGTCTTCTTCATAAATGGGGATCCTGGAAAAACCGGATTCTTTGACAACTTTGAGTAATTCTACAAAAGGACTTCGGAAATCAACCGCAACTACGTCTACCCGAGATCTCATGATTTGCTTCACCACTACATCGCCAAAGTTGACAATACTTTTCAAAATATCGATTTCGCGATGTGAATCTTCTTCATGACTTACTGTAAGTTCTATAGCCTCTCCAATTTCTTCTTTACTCATTAGGGTCCCACTTTGCCTTCTTTTTTCAAGTTTATTTTCAATAAGGTTTGTTCCTTTTACAAGAAGTCTGCTGAAAGGACTAAACAATTTCATTAAAATCACCAATGGTGAGGACATAAAACGGGCAAGCTGAATATTGTTAACCTTTGCGTAAATCTTTGGTGCTACCTCTCCAAAAAGGACTAAAATGAAAACGACGCCAATGACCACAATGGAAAAGCGAATTCCTCCAGTTAGGGCTTCCTGAGAGATGTATTTAATATTAGCTACGAACCATTTGGCAAAAGAAGTCTCTAAAATTGATGTAGCCCAACGACTAAAGATTTCATCTGGGAAAATATTTTTCACAACGAAATCAGATAAGATGGTAATGGCTACGTTTATAAAATTGTTGGCAATCAGAATGGTGGCAAGTAAGGTTCTCGGCTTTTCTTTGAGTTTTAAAATCCTTTTGGCAGAGCGACTATTGTCCTCTTTGAGTTTTGCAAAATCGTTATGAGTAAGTGAAAAAAAGGCGATTTCCGAACCAGAAACCATGGCAGAGGCATAGAGCAAAATAAGGATAAAGAATATGACGACCCATACCTCCAAAGAAGGCATCATTAAGAGGATAAAAAGAAAAAATCCCTGGCATTGTAAACTGGAAGGCTCGCTTTCCAAAAATTATTGAATTGGTATGTCTAAAAAACAAAAACAGGCACTCGGAGTAATGCCTGTTTTCGATTTTAGCATTTTAGAAAGGTAAATCATCACCAGTGGCATCGGTCACTTCTTCTGGTTGTTGATTAGTAGATTCAGGGGCTGGAGCTGAGGTATTTCCGCCATTTGTAGATGATTGTTGTGCAGAGGAAGGCTCATCTGATGCAGCAGGGAAGCTATTTTGAAAGCCAGTTCCCTCACGTTTTTCAAGCAATCTAAAATTATTGCCTACGACCTCTGTGATGTATCTATCCTGACCCTCTGCAGTTTGATATTTTCGATGCGTTAATTTTCCTTCAAGGTAAATTAGTTTTCCTTTTTTCAAATCGCGCTCAGCTCGTTCGGCTAAATATCTCCATACAACTATATTATGCCATTCTGTTCTCTCTTGCCATTCTTCGTTCTTGTCTCTGTAACTTTCAGAGGTCGCCATAGTGAAAATTGCTACTACAGCCCCACTTTCCAAGCGACGTACTTCAGGGTCTTTTCCCAGGCGTCCAATCAATGTAACTTTGTTTACCATTTGTTTTTGTTTTAATTTTTGAATCTGTTTTCTCAAGAATTGAGTTAACAAACAACCTACAGCCTCGTTAAATCAGTTCTAAAGTTAAGGATTTATCATTTAAATACAAATCAATGCATTTTGGAAATGCAAATTTAGATAAGTTTTGCTTTTCCACTTTTAAGAATGACAAATTCTCCAAATTGCTTAGTTCAACTTCCCAAAAACGGGCGATTATTTTTTGATGAGTTAGGAGCTGTTTGAAGGGCTTCGATGCTTTTAAAAATGTGATAGAATGCTCTTCAAAATGCATTTTGAAAAGGTTTTGCTTTTTCAGGTGGCTAAAATCTTCAATAATTGCTGAACTCTCAATTAAAGGAAACTCATACAAATTTTGCCATATGTCTTTTTGAGTCCTCTTATTTAATAATGTGTACTTTCCCGAATTGACCACTAAATAATTAAAATATCGGGTTCGCTTTTTTATGCTTTTGGATTTTATCGGAAGGTTTTGAACCCTCCCCATTTTCAAGGCCTGACAATTACTTGCCAATAAACAGTTGGAACACCTAGGCTTTTGAGGCAAACAATGAGTAGCTCCAAAATCCATGATCGCCTGGTTATAATTTCCAGGCTGAGAAGCATCTATCAATTCAGCTGCTAAATCCTTAAATAATTTTTTTCCTTTTGTAGAATCTATTGGGGTCTCAATTCCAAAATAACGAGAAAGCACACGGTACACATTTCCATCCACTACAGCATAAGATAAACCATATGCAAAAGAGGCAATAGCAGCTGCGGTGTAAGGTCCTACTCCTTTTAATTTTAAAATGTCTTGATAGGTGTCTGGAAATACGCCGTTCAAATCTTTAGCAATATATTTTGCAGTAAAATGAAGATTTCTGGCTCTGGAATAATAACCCAGGCCTTCCCATAGTTTCATCACTTCATCTTCTGGAGCATTTGCCAGATCTTCAATTTTGGGAAATCTCTGCTTAAATTTCTCAAAGTACTGAAGTCCTTGCTCAACTCTGGTTTGTTGTAAAATGATTTCAGACAGCCAGATCAAATATGGATTCTTCTCACCCTTCCAGGGCAGTGGTCTGCTACTATTAGCATACCACTTCAAAAGTTGTGCAGTAAAAAGTGTTTTTCTGTTTTCCATTTCTTTTTTAACCGAAAAAAAGAATCAATTGTAGTTGAAAGAATATGTGGACAATCTTGTGCAAATATGAAAAAAAATGAAGCCAGAAAAGGACTGGGGTTTTCCACAGCCGATTGTGGAAAACAGGTGGAAATTAAATTTTCTTTTTTTCTCAAATAATGTTGTCTAGAAATATTTGAGAACATACCTTTGCGCCCCGCAAAAACGGACTATAAAGATAGTTTTTCAGAAGTAAGTTTTGATAAGTCCTATCAAAAAGACATTGAGGCAAAATTTTTTATGTTTTTCTTTAAAATATTTTTGAAAAAATTTTGCTAGAGTTGTAAATCGATATACCTTTGCAGTCCCAATTTTGAGAGGGAATTGAAATTTTGAATTATCAATCATCAAATGATAAAAAATATTAGGAACATCTTCTTGATTTATAGAAAGTTATAAAAGAAATGGTGTTCCCAAAAAGTTCATTGACACAAATGGAAGAGAGAGAAGTAAGAATAAGAGTGCAAGAATAAACTTATGCGGATTTTTTTGGATTGGTTGTTATAGAGATATAATGACTGGATTTAAAGTTAGAATTCATTGAGTGAGTTTAGGAGAAATTGAAGTAGTGATAAAAGATAAAGTAGTACATTTTCGGATGTTACTACGGAAGAAATTACTATGGAGAGTTTGATCCTGGCTCAGGATGAACGCTAGCGGGAGGCTTAATACATGCAAGTCGAGGGGTAACAGGCAGAACCTAGTTTTGTGCTGACGACCGGCGCACGGGTGAGTAACGCGTACGCAACCTACCTAATACAGAGGGATAGCCCTGGGAAACTGGGATTAATACCTCATGGTCTTGTTTTATCGCATGGTGGAACAAGTAAAGCTCCGGCGGTATTAGATGGGCGTGCGTGCTATTAGCTAGTTGGTGAGGTAGTGGCTCACCAAGGCTACGATAGCTAGGGGGCGTGAGAGCGTGGTCCCCCACACGGGTACTGAGACACGGACCCGACTCCTACGGGAGGCAGCAGTAAGGAATATTGGTCAATGGGCGCAAGCCTGAACCAGCCATCCCGCGTGCAGGATGACTGCCCTATGGGTTGTAAACTGCTTTTAATCAGGACGAAACCTCTGGATTTACTCCAGAGCTGACGGTACTTTTAGAATAAGCACCGGCTAATTCCGTGCCAGCAGCCGCGGTAATACGGAAGGTGCAAGCGTTATCCGGAATCACTGGGTTTAAAGGGTGCGTAGGCTGCTCGATTAGTCAGAAGTGAAATCTCACGGCTTAACTGTGGAACTGCTTTTGATA
>JBGTQJ010000001.1:0-389260 GCA_041941305.1 Saprospiraceae bacterium | reverse complement strand
AGAATGTCCCTTTGGCTTTATGAATATTTGGCTTTTTCATTTTGATTTTCATTTTCATTTTGATTAAAAACAGTTTAAATTAGAACCAATCACCCCTGCCCCTGGGAGGATAGATGTGGAGGAATTAGTTTTTACAAACTTAACCAAAAACACGCAAAACTTTTGATGGTTTTTGTGTTTCTAGATTAACGCTCAAAACCGTACATTTGCTACTCAAACAATTTTTCCTAACCACCCTTCCTCTTCGAATAAAAACATTCGGGGGCGAAATGCACAAAACACTGCCTAAACGCATATGAGCAAAACTAATTTCCACGATCAGTTTACCGATAGACATATTGGACCCAACCAGGAGGAACTATCTGAAATGCTTCAAATCATCAAAGTAGACTCATTGGAACAGTTGATTGATGAAACCATTCCAGCTCATATTCGGCTTCAAAAGGAACTGGATTTGCCTGAAGCACAAACCGAGTTTGAATACTTGCGTGAGCTGAAGGAGGTGGCCTCCATGAATAAGGTGTATAAATCTTATATTGGGATGGGATACTATGGCACGATCACCCCTTCTGTAATTTTGAGAAATATTTTCCAGAATCCGGGATGGTATACCCAATACACACCGTATCAGGCGGAGATTTCACAGGGACGGCTGGAAGCATTGTTAAATTTCCAAACAATGGTGAGCGATTTGACTGGTTTTCCGATTGCCAATGCTTCTCTTTTGGATGAAGGTACAGCTGCTGCAGAGGCAATGGCAATGTTTTATAGTATAAAAAACAAGCGGAATAGGGGAGAAGCGATGAATGAGTTTTTTGTTGACAAAAATGTATTTGACCAGACGATAGATATACTTTATACCAGAGCGGAACCCTTGGATATAAAAGTAGTTGTAGGTGATTGGGATTCTTATGAATTTAACGAAAAAACTTTTGGTGTTTTATTACAATATCCTGCCAAAAATGGGGCTGTAAAAGATTATCGTGCCTTTGTGGAAAAGGCGAAGGCAAATGAGGTTTATGTGAGTGTTGCAGCAGATATTTTGAGTTTGGCTTTGTTAACGCCTCCTGGAGAGTGGGGAGCAGATTGTGCAGTTGGTAACACGCAGCGATTGGGTGTGCCCATGGGATATGGAGGACCACATGCAGCCTATTTTGCCACAAAAGAAGATTTCAAAAGACAAATTCCCGGGCGAATCATTGGCGTTTCACAAGATACTCATGGCAATCCAGCCTTGCGCATGGCATTACAAACGCGTGAACAACACATTAAGCGAGAAAAAGCTACCTCAAATATTTGTACTGCTCAAGCCCTGCTGGCCATCATGGCTGGAATGTATGGTGCCTGGCATGGTCCAAAAGGAATTTATAGGATAGCGGAAAGAATTCATGGTTATGCCCAAATACTGGATGCAAATTTGGGTCGTTTGGGGGTTAAACAAACTAATGAGCATTATTTTGACACTCTTTGCGTGGAAGTTTCAGAAGCACTTAAAGGGCAAATCAAATATTTGGCAAACGCCAATGAAATCAACTTTTACTACAGTGACAACCATGTTTATATTGCTCTGGATGAAACGGTGACAGACGAAGATGTAGATCTGATTTTCAGTATCTTCAATGAGGTGATGAACAAAAAAGAGGATATTGATTTTTCGGTAAAAGAAAATCAGAATATTCCTGAAAAACTAATTCGTACAAGCGAATACATGACGCATCCTGTTTTCAATTCCTATTATACGGAAACAAAAATGATGCGTTATATCAAGCGCTTGGAGAACAGAGACTTGTCACTCATGTATTCCATGATTCCATTGGGTAGCTGTACCATGAAATTGAATGCTGCCTCAGAATTATTTCCAGTCAGTTGGCCAGAATTTGCAAATATTCATCCTTTTGCTCCTCAGGAACAAACTCAGGGGTACCGGGAAATATTCAATGATTTGGAAAAATACCTCTGTGAGGTGACAGGTTTTGAGGCTTGCTCTTTACAACCTAATTCTGGAGCACAAGGGGAATATGCTGGTTTATTGACTATCAGTGCATACCACAAAGCCAATGGAAATCATCATCGAAATATTGCTTTGATTCCATCTTCTGCGCATGGAACCAATCCAGCAAGTGCAGTTATGGCAGGGATGAAGGTAGTTGTAGTGAAGTGCGATGAACAGGGCAATATTGATTTGGAAGACTTAAAAGTGAAAGCCACAACGCATTCTGAAAATCTCTCATGCTTGATGGTGACTTACCCTTCTACTCATGGTGTATTTGAAACTGAAATTAAGGGGATATGTGAAGTCATTCACGAGAATGGCGGAAAAGTGTATATGGATGGGGCAAATATGAATGCACAGGTTGGACTGACCAATCCGGCAATTATTGGAGCAGATGTTTGCCACTTAAATTTGCACAAGACTTTTGCCATTCCTCATGGAGGTGGTGGACCTGGAATGGGACCTATTTGTGTAAATGCAAGCCTAGCCCCTTATTTGCCCAAACATCCGTTAGTGGAGGTTGGAGGAGCAAATGGCACACATGCTGTTTCTGCAGCTCCCTGGGGAAGTGCCAGTATATTGCTCATTTCCTATGGATACATTCGAATGCTCGGAAAGGATGGGGTCAAGGCAGCCACCGAATATGCCATTTTGAATGCCAATTACATCAAAGCACGACTGGAAAATGATTATGATGTGCTTTATACGGGAGAGCAAGGGCGCGCCGCACATGAAATGATTATTGATCTACGTCCCTTCAAAAGCATTGTCAGTGCTGAGGATTTAGCAAAACGATTGATAGATTATGGATTTCATGCTCCTACATTGTCATTCCCTGTTGCAGGGACTTTGATGATAGAACCAACGGAGAGTGAGAGTAAAGATGAATTGGATCGCTTTTGTGATGCTATGCTTGAAATTCGCAAAGAAATTGATGAAATCGCTACAGGAGAGGCGGATGCTGAATCCAATGTGTTGTCGAATGCGCCTCATGCATTGCACATTATGACAAGTGATGATTGGAACTATGGTTATTCGCGAGAAAAAGCTGCTTACCCCGTTCATTATTTAAGAGAAGGATTCAAATTCTGGGTCGAAGTAGGAAGGGTAAACAATGCTTATGGCGATAGAAACCTGATTTGCGTTTGCCCACCAATTGAGGCTTATGAAGAAGTTGAAGCATAGTTTTTACCTCTCCTAAGTTTTTGATTCTTAGGATCAATTAAAGAATAACTTCGACATTTTGATGGTTTCTTTTGTGCCAATGCTTCTTCTGCCAAAGGCATCCCTTCGGGAAAAAATACTCGCCGTAGCGCTGCTATGGCTCTGTTTTTTTCATCGCCTTGCCTCAAAACAACCTCATCAAATTTGTCGAATCTATTTTTTAAATGATCCTTAAATAACTACTTTTTGTTGATATGTTGCGGGGTACGGAGTTGCGGGTTAGCCAAACCCGCAACTCCGTACCCCGCAACATGTTAATTATCCTAGAAATAACTAAAAAACAGAATACCTTAATTTATTTGAACAAGAACTTAAACTCCTAAATAGATAATCAATGACCAAAGTCCTGGTTGCTTGTGATTCCTTTAAAGATGCTTTGGATTCTATTGGCGTTTGCACAGCAATCAGGAGAGGCTTATTGGCAGCTGAAGATCAATTGAATGTCCAAATTTTTCCATTGGCAGATGGAGGGGAGGGAATGTTGGATATTTTATCTATTCATCAAAAATGCCATATTCAGAGATATTTTGTTTGCAATCCATTGTTTGAAAAAGTGGAAGCAGGTCTTGGAATTTCGAACTTTGATCAAATCGCATTTATCGAAATGGCAGCCGCGGCAGGCTTACAATTATTAAGTCCTGAGAAGCGCAATCCTCTAAGGACAACTACTTTTGGTGTGGGGGAATTGATTCTAAAAGCTCAGGAAAAAGGAATGAAAAAAATAATCATCGGAATAGGGGGTAGTGCTACGAATGATTGTGGAATAGGAATGGCAACGGCCTTGGGGTTCCGTTTTTTGGACAATCAAGGTGCTGTATTGAAACCTACAGGAGAAAACCTTATCAAGATTGCAAGCATTGACGATTCCAATATAAAATTTGATAAAACCAAAATTGAAGTAGAAGTCATTTGTGATGTGGACAACCCTTTATTTGGAGAAAATGGGGCTGCTCATGTCTACGCTCCACAAAAAGGCGCCTCGAAAATTGAGGTAGATAAATTAGATGCGGGCTTAAAGCATTTTTCAAATATTCTTCAAGATTGCTTTCATAAAGACTTTTCTAGTGTTCCAGGCGGAGGAGCAGCAGGAGGAATGGGAGCTGGATGCCTGGCTTTTTTGGGTGCTACCCTTAAATCTGGAATTGAGACCATACTGGAGGTTTTGGATTTTGAAGAAGCTGCAAAAGGTTCAGATTTGATAATCACAGGAGAAGGGAAAATTGACCACCAGACTTTTCACGGCAAATTAATTTCTGGCCTTACTCAAAAAGCTATAAAATACAATATTCCAGTAATTGCGTTTTGTGGAACGCTCGCTGCAAATCCGCTCCAGACCCAGGAGTTGGGTTTACAGGCAGCTTTTTCTATTTTGGATAAACCTGTTTCTTTGGTAGAAGCGCTAGAGTCAACAGAAAAAGGATTGGAACAATTGGCTTTTAATGTTTGGAAAGTCTTTACTAATAATTAACCCAATCCTATTTATTTTTACACGTCCTATTCTTCTGAAATTCTGATAAAAAAATGAGTTTGTTCAAAATAATCTTTCCAATTTGTATTTGTTTTTTGTTTGCTTGTCATCAAACAACTGAAGATCGGGTTGAAAAAGAACTCAAATTTAATAGATTTCAATATAGTGTTTATCGGAATTTAGAGGCTCCAGAGATCGCTTATGGTGAACTATTGAGGGATGTTCAGGAAGCCAAAATCTACACTGCTTCTAAAGTTTTGCTGGATGCGATTCCAAAAAAAGAACTTTCCCAAATACTTTCCAACTACACAGAACAAAAGAAGGAGGAAGGTTTTGATTTGAATTCCTTTATAAATCTACATTTTATTTTTCCAGCGTCTGATTCTATTGAATTTCGAAGCGATAGCACAAGAACCATTATTGAACATATTACTGAATTGGTTCCCCATTTAACAAAAGAAGGAGAAGCGTCAAAATATGTAAATGGCACCCTTATTCCACTGGCAAATCCGCATGTTGTAACCCATGCTCAAACTCATACACTAAATTACTGGGAAAGCTATTTTTTGATGCAAGGCTTAAAAACGCAGGGGAAAATTGATTTGCTTCAAAGCATGGTGGACAATTTTGCAGATTTGATACACAACTTTGGATTTGTGCCCGCTAGTAACAGAACCTATCATTTGAGTCGCTCCCAACCACCATTTTTTTCCTTGATGGTTGATTTATTAGCGGAAGAGAAAGGAAATGAGGTGTATAAAGAATTCTTGCCTGCTTTAGAATTCGAATATGCATTCTGGATGGATGGTTCTGATAAATTGACACCCACTTATCGGACCTATCGACGAGTTGTGCGTCTTTCTGATGGCAATATTTTGAACCGCTACTGGGATGATTTGGATACACCACGTCCTGAATTTTACAATCACGATGTAGCCATTGCTCAAAAAAGCGATCGTCCGGCAAATGAGCTCTACAGAGATATCCGTGCAGCAGCAGAATCTGGCTGGGATTTTAGTAGTCGTTGGCTAAAGGATACTAAGACTATGGAAAGTATTTATACTACCAACATTTTACCGGTAGATTTGAACTGTTTACTGTATCACCTGGAGATGACTTTGAGTAAAGCTTTTGATATAACCGGAAAGAAGGAATCTTCAAAAAGTTATTTAGAGAAGGCAGAGAAACGCAAGGCGGCTATTCTAAATTACCATTGGCATGGTCCGGCGGGACATTTTATGGATTTTGATTTCACTAATGGAGAACCAACTTATATTCCCTCTTTGGCTGGTATTTATCCATTGTTCTTAAACATGGTGACAAAGGAATATGCCACGGCAGCTGCACAAAGCCTTGAGGAAGATTTTTTGCGCCCAGGAGGAGCGCTAACTACTGTTCATTTTACGGGACATCAGTGGGATGCCCCTTATGGCTGGGCGCCACTTCAATGGATGACCATTCAAGGGTTGCGAAATTATGGATACGAATCACTGGCAGAAAAAATCAAAACTCGTTGGATAAGGCTTTGCAGGAAAATATATCACGAGGAAGGCAGGATGGTAGAGAAATACAATATTCAAAACCTGAAAAAGCCATCTGGAGGTGCTGATTTTGAGGGAGTGCTTGGGTATGGTTGGACCAATGCAGTATTATTAAATTTAATGTTGGAGGAATAATTTTACTTGCAATAAGAATGGATTCAAAAAATTCGACTAGTCTTAATAAATATATCAGCAGTACTGGTATCTGCTCCCGTCGGGAAGCAGATAGGTGGATTGATGCCGGAAGGGTTAAAATTAATGGCAAACTTGCTCAAAAAGGGAACCGGGTTTTTGAAAATGATAAAGTGACCCTGGACGGAAAACCCCTGAAAAACAAACCCCAACCGATATATTTAGCATTAAACAAACCTCCGGGAATTACCTCAACGACTGACCAAAGGGAAAAAGACAACATAATTGATTTTGTCAATTATCCCAGGCGAATCTTCCCCATCGGAAGACTTGACAAAGCATCCACGGGATTGATTCTATTAACCAATGATGGAGATATTGTCAATGAAATATTGAGGGTAGAAAACAATCACGAAAAGGAATACATCGTAACTGTTGATCGCCCGATTTCCAAACAGTTCATTCAAAAAATGCAAAAAGGGGTTCCAATTTTGGGAACAGTTACCAAAAGGTGCATTGTCCACAAAAAAGGAAAAACGACTTTTGGAATTATTCTGACGCAAGGATTGAATCGCCAAATCAGGAGAATGTGCGAATACCTAAACTACAAGGTAATCACTTTGAAACGGATCCGTGTCATGAATATCCATTTGGGTAATTTGAAAGCAGGACAATGGCGAGAGCTGACACCAAAAGAGTTTCAGGAATTGAAAAAAATGTTGAAAAAATAGTATCCAATGATTAGGTTCTCAAATTAGGTTAGTTAGCGACAAAGGAAGAACCGCGCTTACTCCAGCAAAAAACCTACTTCTGGGAAACTCAGAATATTCTTCCAAATTATCGTACATATCTACAAATTCTGTAAATTGTGCACTCGAAAACGACCTGCCATTCAAACTTACCTTGCTATTCTGTTTTGTTGGAGAATATTAGGTTCTTAAAGTTTTGACCCCGATAAGTATGCCATTTATGACTAGGTATGGCCATATCCAATGGTAGATAAGAACCAAAAAAACTTAAAATCTCTTATTCATGAAAAAAAACAATTCTCTCCATTTCGCTTTCTTTTTTGGACTGTTCTTCTTGAATAGTATTTATGTTGATGCCCAATCTGCACTGCAAATTGACAGTCCTACAGGGATTGCAGGGATCTATCCTGTAGCAGTTTCCTTCTTTTCCGGAAATTTTAATGGTGAATCTGGTGATTTGGTGTTGGCAGATGACGGAATGGGAACGGCTTCCGATGGCTGTGAAACGATTGATGATTTGACTGGCAAGATTGTATTAATTGATAGAGGCAATTGCACCTTTACTCAAAAAGCCTTGAACGCTCAGGTTGCTGGAGCAATTGCAGTGGTTATTTGCAATAATGAATCAGGCAATTCCTTTATGATGCCTGGAAGTACCAATGGGCAATTAGTGATACCTGCAATGCTTTTAGACCTGCAGTCTTGCAATACCATTAAAACTAATCTCACTGGAGCGACAGGCACAATCATCCCACCTTTTGATTCAGAAACCTGTATTTCTTCTTCTGAAGTAACTCCTGGGATGTATAGCGTTTCCAATATAAACTCAGGTTTTAGTGGCTCAATCATTGATCCTGCAGTGCATGCCAGGTGGTATCATTATACAGCGGTTTCCAGTGGCTTGGTTACTATCAATTCCTGTAATCAGGGCGCGGATACCAGGTTGATTGTCATTCCTTCTGAAAACTGTGAAGCCTTAAGTGACCATTTGTATGTTGACTTTGGACCTTTGGCTGCTGGAATAGATGATTGTGATGATGGCAGTGGATTCATCCGAGCTTCTAATTTGACTTTTCCTGCATTGGAGGGAGATGCTTTTTTTATCATTTGGGATGATGGGCAAAGTTCGGACGGATTTGATTTTGAAATTTCAACGGATGCCTTGCCAGAAGTGGAGGTTACTTTTCATGTCAACATGAACAATGAAAATATTGCTCCTGGAGGTGCTTTTATAGCTGGCTCTTTTAATGATTGGATGCCGGAGGCTATGGACGACAATGGTGATGGCACTTTTTCAATTATAGTGGATTTGGAAGAATTTACCATTCATGAATACAAATTCTTAAATGGGATGGATGGCTGGGAAGCTGATTTTACAGCGGATTGTGCAGCCGAATCTGGCTCAGGGAATAGAACAATAGAAACTCCTCAGGGAGGAGGACAAACCATTTTATACTGCTTCAATTCCTGCACTATTTGTCCGACTTGTGATGAACCTGAAATCATATACGAAGATGATCTGGAAGATGCACCCATCGGAGATTATTCCGATGATTCTGCATTTTGGACAGTGTGGCCAGGTGCCAATCAGGGGGCAATTGTAAGTGCCAATTTTGCTTCAGATTCAGATCAGTCCCTTCATTTTAGCGGCGATTTCAATAATCAGGATGCCTTGATGCTTCTTGGAGATAAAACTTCTGGACATTATGGACTTGCCTGGGAAATGTACATCCCAGATGGGAAGGAGGGCTATTTCAATATTCAACATGCAGAAGCTACCGGGAATTATGCCTTTAACTGCTATTTCGAATTGCCAAATGCTTATGTAGATATATATACGCAGGAGTTTCCTTTTGAATTTCCACACGACCAATGGTTTCAAGTGGTGTTGTTAATTGATTTGCACAATGATTTGGTTCGATTTTATGTGGATGGTCAATTTGTAGGAGGGTGGGCATTTAGCATCGGCGATTATGCTGGAGATGGCTCAGATCCTGCAGATCCTGATTTAACTTTGGGTGCTGTTAATTTTTTCACTTTTGAGGATTCCGATTATGACTTTTACATAGATAATGTAGCGTTTGGAGTAATTCCCAAAGCTGGTGAAGGACAATATTGTCACACTGCTTTGCCTGTTGATCCTGGAATTCACACCGTGATGGATTTTTCTTGTTTTGGAGGTTTGGATTTTGAGCATGGCGCTCCTTCTGCTGCCTGGTTTACCTACACGCCAGATACAGATGGCTGGATCTCAGTGTCCTCCTGTAATGGTGGGGCTGATACTCGTGTCTGGTTTCTTTCCGGAGATTGTTCTGAATTTCAAATTCATGGTTTGAGCGATGATATTTGTGCAGATGGTGGTGGAAATGCCTTCGCTTCCTACAAAGAAGCGATTGTGAATGAGGGGAAAACATACTTTATCATGTGGGACAATATTTGGGAAGACCAAGGATTCGATTTTGAATTGACTTTTGCTCCTACTCCTCCTGTAGGCGGCAATTTTTGTCAAACAGCTACCCCGATTTCGTTTGGAACCCATACTATAGATGCTTATACAGGCAATGCCAGTGTGGCTGGCCCAAACCTGGAACCATTAAACGATTATTCGGGCAATGTACAATCTGAGTGGTTTTCCTTTACCCCAGATCAAGATACTATTGTAAATCTGTACACCTGTGATTTGACTTTGGAAGATACCCGAATTTGGGTTTACACAGGTAGTTGTGATTCCTTTGAAAGTTTGGAATTGTTGACAACAGTTGATGACAATTGTGATATGCAGTCAGGAATTTACGATTGGCAGGTCACAGCCGGAACTACTTACTTCATCGAATTTGACAATTTGGGTTTTCAGGGAATTGGGGCTCATGATTTTGTTTTGGAAATTGCAGGGGTACCAACTATTGAAGTGACTTTCACAGTGGAAATGGATATTTTCCTGGAATTGGGTGGTACCATAAGTCCAGAAGGCATGCACATTACTGGCGATTTCATTAATTGGGCAATAGAACCCATGATAGACAATGGTGATGAAACCTGGTCGGCTATTTATAACTTTCAACCAGATATTGCTCTAGAATATCGTTTTGTATTGGGCGATGATGCTTCAGATGGCTTTGAAGGGATGCCAGGTTCCAATTTAGTAGACTGTGGAGTATCAGATGGAGTGGGGGGCTATAATCGTTTTGAAGGAGTTATAACTACCAATTCAGAATTGAAAAATTGCTACGACCATTGTGTGACTTGTGATTTGGTCAATGATCATGAATCGGAATTTGAAGCCGCAATTGACATCGCACCTAATCCGGCTTCGAATCAATCTGTGATCTCCTATCATTTTCCCAAAGCTTTGAATTTCGACATTCAATTGATCAATCATTTAGGTCAATTGATTTTTGAAGAAAAAATAGAAAAAGCGAAAAATGGAAATTATCATATAGATCTTTCTCAAATTCCAGCTGGTCTTTATGTCATTGTTTTCGAAAATGAGCACCATGTGTTTGGGAAGAAACTGGTAGTGGAGAAATAGGTAGAATAGATGGATTCTGAAAACGTAGTTCCACCTGCCAGGCAGAGAAGCGTCACATTATATAGACCACAAAGTCAAAAGGGCTGCGAGAATTCACAGCCCTTCGACATTTATTGAGAAAAAATACCCTTTCAATTTGGTCGTATTCAGGTGTTCATGTGTTCGTGTTTTTTAGGACATGAATACTTGAACACATAAACACCTAAACACAAATATCAATCGTCGCTAAGTTCAATTTTCTTGGACAAAGACTTATTGCCTTGAAGGATATGAAGGAAGTATTCACCAGTACCATTTTGAGCCAGGTCAATATTGTCCTTAAACTCTCCTGAAAAATTGCCCAATTCATAATCATAAATTACCCGTCCAGATTTATTATAAACCCGAACCATTGTAAATCCTGAGTTTGGCAAATCAAATTCCAATTCAAATAAGCCAATATCTTCAACTGCTTCTAAACTAAAATCTTCAACTGGTAAGGCATTGATTTGAATGGCGTTGGTACCATCTGCATTTAACACAGCGCATTCTTCTTTAGTCATATTGCTAATATTCAAGGAAATATCATCTAAATCAACTCGTCCCTCTTCTGTTGGTCTAACCCATGCATCTGCTTTTTCAATTTTGTACTCATGGTGATCTTTTTTCTCCTCATAAGCGTAATTGTAATCATTGCAATCACAATCTTTGCAGTTTTTTGCCTCAGCATAGGATTTGATTTTTCCAGAGGCACTACCTTGTCTTCCGTCTCTCAAATAAGTGACTTTGATATTTTCACCCGGAGTAAGCATATCAATAGCTGATCCTATATCATCCCAATCAGTCATCACATAGCCATTGATTGTCAAAATTGCATCTCCATTTTGAATACCGATTTCCTTTGCAGTAGAATTTTTTACAACATTAATGGAAACCCCTTTGG
Organism: Saprospiraceae bacterium; assembly: GCA_041941305.1. GTDB lineage: Bacteria > Bacteroidota > Bacteroidia > Chitinophagales > Saprospiraceae > JANSWP01. The sequence continues at coordinate 377,702 of JBGTQJ010000001.1, read as the reverse complement.
AAGATTTTTGAGCAGCGCTGCTAATGCCAAAGAATGCATCTTTGCATTTGTTGTTTTTATCTTCTTTTTCTTTCTCTTCGGTTTCTTTTACGCTATTCCTGCTACCAAAAGTTACATTGGCTTTGGTCGCTTCGCCTTTTCTGAATAAATGAATAACTGCCTGGTCTCCTGGATGGAACTTTTTCAAAATACCTGTGAACCTTTGGTCTTTTCCTACACGGTATTCATCTACACCATATAGATAATCCATCTTTTGAATGCCAGCTTTTGCAGCTGCAGTGCTAGGAATAACACCTGTAACATAGCTTCCATAAGGATTATCACAGCCCAGTTTTTTGGCTTTTTCCATGGATACATTTTCTGAATAAATACCTAAAAAGGCGTATTCATGAGCTTCTTTTTTGGGCTCATACCTGGCTTTTGGAGCAGGTTCGGGCTTGGGCTTGGTATCTGCCCAGGATTGTTCTTTGTTTTCTCTATAAGATTTGATGGTTTGACTGCCTGATTTTTGCTGACCATCTCTTACATAGTTCACTTTGACGGCTTCTCCTGGAGTGATATTTTCAATGGCAGTTGTCACATCATCCCAATCCAAAATACGATTGCCATTGATAGCTGTAATCACATCTCCATTTTTCAATCCCAATGATTCTGCTGTTGAGTTGGAAACTACACTCACCATTACCCCATCCTGGTTCTCTCCAAAGCTACTTTTATGACTTATCCCCAAAAAAGCTTTTTCTTTATGACCCTGATCCCATTTTGCATCCTCTCTGTTGCCAAGTGCTACTTTTACAGATTTCTTCTGGTTATTTCTGACATAGTGAACAGTAACCTCATCTCCAGATTCATAGTTGTTTAGCAAATCGGTTAAATCATCATTATCTGATGTTAAATCGTCATTAATGCCATAAACGTAATCGAAAGGTTGAAGTCCTGCATTATGGGCAGCAGAGTTGTTGATGACCTTGGTGACATAACTCCCATAATAATTGTCAAAACCCAATTTGTCTGCTTTTTCGCGAGAGACAGAACTGGATTCAATTCCTAAAAATGCATCGTCGGGACAACTTACAAGAGTTCGGCGGGTTTGGTCGCTTCGTTTAGCCCTTTCACGGCTTTGTTCTCGGAGCGCTCTGGCACGTTCATTATTGGGGTCCCTGTTGGTGCGTTCTCTGGCTTGACTGCGGTCTTTAAATGCTTTTATGCGCTCTTGATTTCGCTCCCGTCTTTCTTTCATAGCTTCCTGTTGTGCAGTTCTTCTCTCTTCCATTCTAGTACGCAATTGATCTCTTTTCTCTCTTTGCTCGGCTCTTAATTGCCGTTGACGCTCTGTTCGTTCTTTGACTCGATCTTCGAGTTCGGCTTGTAGATCTGTTTGTGCAAAAGTTGAAGCAGGCAGCACAAATAGCATCGCCATCATAAGAGTTAAAAAATACTTCATTGTTTTTCAGTTTTTTTCCAAGGACAAAAATTGGAAGCTGTAGTAATTAGATTTGCTCCTATTTTTTGTCTAAAATTATTGTGGGAAAAGTTTTCTGGAAGGACAAGAGAATTTATTGAGGGTTGCAGGGTTCCAATAGGATGATTTTGTAGGGAAAGTACTAGAAATTCAACAGAATTGGTTTTGTTTGCTTTTTTGTGCAAGGAGTGTTTTTAGAAACCATCATTATTATTAATTGAAGAATCTTGCAGAATTTAGTACAGAGTAATTGAAACTTCTTAAAATTGACTGTGAGCGGTCGGGTTTTGTAACCCGACATGCCAGGGGGTGAATAAAAACCATTCGTGGAATTAATAGTTGAAAAACGTTGGATTGCAAAATCCAACTGCTCCTTCCAATATTAAGTAATATAGATTACCCTGAATATAGGAGCAGAATAAAGGATTCGAAAATATGTTGATTTTTTATAAAGTCAAATCCTCAAACTCCTAAACTTCTTTTAATTTTATCGAAAAAATACGACGACTTCTTTTAAAATTTTGATTATGCCATCTGTTCTTAAATACATCCTGTTATTGGGGTTTCTTTTTCAAATTTCTTGTAAATCATCTTTTCCAGTGCGACCATCTGAACATTATAATGACGTAAATTTTGAAGTGAACCCATCTATTTTGAATATTCCTATCAGAATACACAAAGCTCAACTTCAGGCTGCTTTGAATGAAGAATTTGGAGATATCTTGTATGAAGATGATGATTTGGAAAATGGTTTGTCGGTTAAGGCGAAGAAAGAAGACAATATTGAAATAGACATCGATAATGAATTTATTCAGTACAAAATTCCACTTCATTTGTGGATAAAAAAGTCGCTCTTTCTTGGTAATGCCGAGGCAGAAGGTAATCTGACACTTGCCTTTAAGACCAGATATCAAATTTTGCCAGATTGGTCATTGATTACGGAGACAGAGGTAGAAGGTTATGAATGGCAAAAGAAACCTGTTTTAAAACTGGGGTTTGCGGATTTGCCCATAAAGTTTATTGCAAATTTGGTTTTAAATAATTTAAAAGAAAATCTGGCAACCACCATTGATGAAAGCATTCGGGAATCCTTCAGTCTTAGAGAACAGATGAATGCAGCATGGACGGAATTTCAAGAACCTATTTTGGCTTCCGAAGAATACAAGACCTGGTTTGTTTTCAATCCTCAAAAGATTGAGATGTCTCCATTTAGGGAATCCCTCAATATTTTTTCCCGAAATATCACTATTACCGCCTTTCCAAAAATAGTCATTGGAGAAAAACCGAATGTATTGTTGAAGACCCAATTGCCTGATTTTGTAGAGGTGGAACAAGGAACGGATGCGTTTTTCTTTGAGATGGAAACATCGGTTTCTTTTGCAGAAGCAGAGCGCATATCCAAAGAAAATATGATAGGAGAGGAGTATGAAGTAGGTCGAAAAAAAGTAGTAATTAAGGATATCGAATTGTATGGAAAAGGAAATCAACTAGTCGTAAATACCCTCCTGGATGGCAATTACAAGGGCAATTTATATTTTCTTGGTGAACCCAAATACAATGCCCGGAAGAACCGAATAGAATTGGAAAATGTGGAATTTGATTTTACCTCCCAACGATTTTTGCTCAAAAGTGCAAGCTGGTTATTCAAAGGCTCTTTAAAACGAGCCGTTCAGGATAATCTGGATTTTTATTTAGATGAAAATGTGGAGGAAATAAAAAAGATGCTAAAAGAAGAATTGGAGCATTATGAAATAGCAAAAGGCATTATCCTTACTGGGAATTTGGACGAATTGGCAGTTTCACATGTTTATGTCGCACCAGATGGCATTCATGTGCGGGTAGGGATGATGGGAAAATTGAATGTAGACGTAAAGGGATTTTGATGGTCAGAGGATTTTGTTATTGCACTTTAAACAATCGCATAATTCGTTCCCTTCCGCTATCGTTCATCTTTAAATACATTGAATCGACTGTAATGCTTGTTATTCTCACTACTTTCTCTACAGCGGTTTTGTCAAGCGTATCTGTAGTGTAAAGCAAATCTCTTTGCAGGCGATAAGTCCCCTCTTCTTTATAGGCAAGTGTACTTTGATATTGGTAAAAACCTGTTTCATCAAATCGAAATTTCACATCTGCAAAATTGATTTTTAGAGCTACTCCTTCTTCTGTAATTTCTGCACATTGCCAGTTCCCAATGAGTAATGGTGCTCTTTCATTTGCACAACTTATTTGAAATACAACCAACAAAAAGAGAATTGCTTTTTTCATGATGAAAAGGAATTGATAAAATTAAATGAGTTCATACCCTAATTGGGACTAAATGTAAGAAATTCAAATCAGAAGGGAAGAACGACCCTGACAGGTCGATTGGTCGTGGTTCGACAGTTTATAGTGAATGATCGACCTGCCAGGTTATTTTTTTACCAGAAGAATTTACCCATTAAAATAAATACGGCAGCTCCCGCCAAAAATCCTATCATTGCCAGCCATGCCACTTTTTTTAGATACCATATAAAGTCAATGCGTTCCATTCCCATTGCAGCAACACCAGCTGCACTTCCTATGATAAGCATACTACCACCTGTACCTGCTGAATAAGCAATAAAATGCCACAAAGTTGAATCCATGGGATAAACATCCATAGGGTACATTCCCATTGAGGCAGCAACCAGTGGAACATTATCAATTATAGCAGAAAGAAATCCAAGGATGATGATAACGACATCCTGATTAGGGATGGCGAGTTGCAGTTCTTCTGCCAGATACATCAACAAGCCCATTTTCTCGCCATTGGGTCCCATTACGACTACAGATTCCAAAGCAGCTACAGCAACCAAAATGCCAAGGAAGAAAAGAATACTCGACATTTCAATTCTGGACAATGCATGGTGGGCTGAATACATTTGTTTGCGCTCTTCAGTGAAATCCTCTTCTGGATGTATGTATTCTGAAACCAACCAAACAAAACCTAATGAAAGCATCATCCCAACGTATGGAGGCAGTCCGGTCAAAGCCTTAAAAATGGGCACAAAGACCAAAGCCCCAACCCCAACAAACAACATCGCTTTACTACTCAATAGTTTTTGTTTTCGCTTTTTCTCCTCCGTATAAGTTTGCATAAGCGTGATATTGCCTTTAAATGCCGGCAGGAAGGAAGCGACAAAAGCTGGAATAGCAATGCATACAATAGAAGGTAAAACCAAATGCGTGATCAAGCCCTGAGTGGAGACTTTTTTACCAATCCAAAGCATGGTCGTTGTAACATCTCCAATTGGAGACCAGGCACCGCCGGCATTGGCTGCGATGACTGCAATACTCACAAACCACAACCTCTCTTCTCTTGTAGGTACCAATCTTCTCAACAAGGAGACCAAAACAATGGTGGAAGCCAGATTATCCAAAGTTGCAGATAGAAAAAATGCCAGGATGCATATCAAAAACATCATGTTCTTCTTACTGGTCGTTTTGATACGACTGGTTATTACAGAAAATCCCTGATGCAAATCGATCAATTCCACAATGGTCATCGCCCCCAGGAGGAAGAATAAAATCTCTGCAACTTTTCCAATATGGTGCAACAATACCCCATCCAGTGCAGCTACATGATGGTGATGGTCGACAACTTCTAAATGCCCTAAAGAAATAAAAGCCCAGGTTAAGGCTCCCATTATTAAAGCAGGGACCGTTTTGTCCAATCTGAGTGGATGTTCAAATACAATGGTTACATATCCAATAATAAAACAAATAATTACAGCGGTGAGCATAATCTAAAAGCTTCGTCTTGTCAATAAATAAGCTCTGAATAATTTAATAAGTAGTTTGACAGGAGGATTTTTGCAATACCTCATTTCCAGTTTTGTGTTTAATATTAAATCATCCAGATACCATGAAATTTTCCGCGCAAAGGTAACTGTTGAAATTGAATTTAAACCAAAAAAGGAAAATAATTTTTTTCAATATAAAGCCTTGATTTACAGTTGTTTAGGTAGCTTTGTTATTTAGGGTCATTATTAAAAAAGAATTAATGGAGAGCTATTTTAGCCGATTTCGAATTATGTAGAAGGATAAATTTTTGAATCGGAAACCTCAAAGTCTGGTTTTCTTTTTCACGTTAGGATGCTGTTTTAACCTTGAAAAATAGTAATATCCACGCGAAATCAATTTTCAATAAAGACGTTTCAATCAATTAGCCTTATTTTTGCGACTTTTTAGAATCTGTATAGAATTACATCAATAATTTTTTATGGTCAAGATAGGAAATGTTGAACTTGGAGAATTTCCACTGCTATTGGCACCAATGGAGGACGTGAGCGATCCTCCTTTCAGAGCCTTGTGCAAAAAGGAGGGATGTGATATGATGTACACAGAATTTATCTCTGTAGAAGGCTTGATACGGGATGCCCGAAAAAGTGTGGAAAAATTGGACATATACGATCACGAGCGACCAATTGGCATACAAATTTTTGGTGCAGAGTTGAGTTCCATGATGCGGGCTGCTGAGATTGTGGAAGCAGCACAACCGGAAGTTCTGGATATTAACTATGGTTGCCCGGTAAAGAAGGTAACCTGCAAGATGATGGGTGCTGGCATTCTTCAGGATATTCCAAGAATGGTGAAATTAACAGAGGCGGTTGTTAAATCGACCAACTTGCCTGTCACCGTGAAAACCCGCCTGGGTTGGGATGACAATACTAAATTCATTGAGGATGTAGCTGAGCGACTTCAAGATGTGGGCATCAAGGCACTTTCAATTCATGGACGTACGAGAAAGCAAATGTATAAGGGAGAAGCAGATTGGACATTGATTGGAAAAATTGCGGAGAACCCTCGTATTCAGATCCCAATTTTCGGTAATGGCGATATTGATAGTCCTCAAAAGGCGCTTGAATATAGAAATCGATACGGTGTGGATGGTATTATGATTGGTCGTGCCAGTATTGGTAATCCATGGATTTTTAGAGAAATCAAACATTTTTTTGAAACAGGAGAAATATTACCACCTCCAACGATTCATGAACGTGCCAATGCAGCCAGGCAACATGTTCAACATTCAATCGAATGGAAGGGAGAAAAATTGGGTATCCTCGAGATGCGCCGTCATTACACCAATTATTTCAGAGGCTATCGTGGAATCAAAGATTTCCGAAAACTTTTGGTTACTTTAAACGAGCCAGCAGCTATATTTGAGGTTTTGGATGAAATCGAAGAACATTATGCGGAATTAATGATACTATAATACTACTATGCTGCGATACTACGATGTAGTTTTTTTTTGATGCTTTGGCATCGCAGCATAATAGTATCGTAGCATAATAACATTAATAAGTGGTTTTTAATATCCAGCAACACGAAAGGGAGATTTTTCAGTTAATTAGTGAGGCATCTAAGCACCTTGGCTATCCTGCTTATGTGGTTGGTGGTTATGTGCGTGATCGGCTTTTGGGGCGACCCTCAAAGGACATGGATATTGTATGTATAGGAAGTGGAATTGAGTTGGCTCAAAATCTGGCTTCTATATTGCGTCCTATTCCCAGAGTAACGGTATACAAACGGTTTGGGACGGCCATGTTGAAGCATAAAGATATGGAAATTGAATTTGTCGGTGCCAGAAAGGAGTCTTACCGCCATGATTCCAGAAAACCGACGGTTGAAGAAGGGACATTGGAAGATGACCAAAATCGCCGGGATTTTACCATCAATGCATTGGCAGTTAGCTTAAATGAACACAATTTTGGAACCATCATTGATCCCTTTGATGGTTTGGAGCATTTGGAGGAAAAAATAATCAAAACACCGCTTGAGCCAGGGAAAACCTTTTCTGATGATCCGCTGCGCATGATGCGAGCTATTCGCTTTTCTACTCAATTGAATTTTGAAATTGAAGATGAAACCTTTCGGGCAATAGCTAAATACAGGAATCGTATCAATATCGTTTCGAGAGAAAGAATCACAACTGAGTTTGAAAAAATATTAGCTTCACCTTGTCCTTCAGTGGGCTTTAAATTGTTGTTTGATACAGGTTTGTTGAGCGTAATTTTCCCGGAAATGGCTGCATTGCAAGGAGTTGATTACCAAAACGGCAAGGGACACAAAGATAATTTCTATCATACCCTGGAGGTAGTTGATAAATTATGTAGGAAGACCCACAATATTTGGCTTAGGTGGGCAGCTTTGTTGCATGATATTGCCAAACCACCTACTAAAAGATTTGACCCTGAGCACGGATGGACCTTTCATGGACACGAAGCATTGGGAGCAGCAATGGTTCCCCGTATTTTCAAAAAAATGCGGCTGCCCATGGATGGGAAGATGAAGTATGTACAAAAACTGGTGCGGTTGCACCTGCGCCCGATTTCGCTGACAAAAGAGAACATCACAGATTCAGCAATACGACGATTGTTGTTTGAAGCTGGAGATGATATTGATGATTTGATGTTGCTTTGTCAGGCAGACATTACCTCCAAGAATCCCAAGAAAGTCAAACGTTATTTGGCTAATTATGAATTGGTGCGCAAGCGCCTCGAAGAAGTTGAAGAAAAGGACAAAATACGCAATTGGCAGCCCCCGGTTTCCGGAAATTTGATAATGGAAACCTTTAATATCTCTCCATCAAGGGAAGTTGGGATTATCAAAAATGCGATTCGGGAAGCTATATTGGATGGCGTGATACCCAATGAATTTGATGCAGCATTCGAGTTTATGATGAAAGAAGCAGAGAAATTGGAATTGAAACCTGTTAATCAAAATAAAGTGATTGAATAAGCATTCACAGGAACTTCAGGTCATGCATATCTCAAATCTCTAAATAATGTTTGACCTTCAGGCTGGTCATTACTTAAAAATACAATTTTCATCATTGTTCAATGGACTATTCTAAGCTACCTAAAATTGAATTGCATCTACACCTGGATTGTTCATTGAGTTATAAAGTTGTCCAGCAATTGGATCCTTCCATCTCCTTTGAAACTTACCAGGAGAGTTTTGTAGCACCCCCCAAATGCCTTGATTTGGCAGATTATATCAAAAGAGCCGTTACTGGAATAGAATTGATGCAAACTGTGGAACAATTGCGTTTGGTCACCCACGATTTGTTTGAACAGTTAAGTGCAGATAATGTGATATATGCTGAATTGCGCTACGCACCATTGCAGCATTTGCAAAAAGGTTTGGAGGCTAAGGAGGTGGTTCAGGTGGTCAATGAGGCAGTGATAGAGGGCATTGATCAAACTGGAGTAGAAGCCGGGGTTATCCTTTGCACCTTGAGGCATTATTCTGAATCGGAAAGCATGGAAACGGTAAAGCTCGTTGAAGCATTTCAAGGTACTCCTGTTGTTGGATTTGACATTGCAGCCGATGAAGCAGGGTTTCCAATTGCTAATCATATTAAAGCATTTAAATATGCGAGCAATAAAGGATTGAATTGTACTGCCCATGCCGGTGAAGCCAAAGGAGCAGAGAGTGTTTGGGAAACCCTCGAACATTTTCACCCTTCGAGGATTGGGCATGGAGTAAGAAGTGTGGAGGATCTGAAGCTATTGGATTTTTTGAAAAAAGAAAAGATTCACCTGGAGGTATGCCCAACTAGTAATATTCAGGTGAATGTTTTCGATAAAATTGAAAATCATCCGGCGGATACTATTTTCAGACATGGTCTTTCAATGAGTATCAATACAGATTGTCGGACTTTGTCCAATATTACCTTGACAAGTGAGTACCAAACGATGGAAAAGTATTTTGACTGGCGAATTGCACATTTTCTGAAATGCAATATGGAAGCAATTGAACATTCGTTTACATCAAAGGAGAAAAAGGAAGAATTGAGGAAACGGATTCTTAAAGCCTACCAATTTGAATAAATTATCAGCCTCTAACTTGACCATTTTATATTTGATTTTCTGCACACCTTAGCACCTGAGCAAGCGAAAACCAGCCTCTTTTAGGTTTTGTAAACTTTTTTAAGTCATTGATTTATAAATAATTACCTGTTAGAGTCGTGTTGCGGGGTGTGCCTTACTAGTTAGCATAACCCGAAAGGCACACCCCGCAACAGCCTGATTATCATAATTTTACTTAAAAAGAATATAAACTGATGGTTTTTTGAACAAAATTCAGGGTGATGCGCGATTAAAAGTTTCCTTTTAAGTGACCATACCATTATATTCGCGTCGAAAACAAAAAATTACAAACCAAATAATCCTTACTATGAAGTTCGATGTATTTCAAAGTGACAAAAATGACAAGTATTTCTTCAACCTGAAAGCAGGAAATGGACAGGTTATTCTTTCCAGCCAGGGTTATGCTCAGAAGGCAGGAGCCATGAATGGCATTGAGTCTGTTCGCAAGAACTCTCAAGACATCAATAATTTTGAAACCAAGGAAGCTGCTAACGGCAAGCTTTATTTCACTTTACTTGCTGCCAACAAACAAGTAATCGGTAAAAGCCAAATGTATGCAGGCAAATCCGGATTGGACAATGGTATCGCTTCTGTTATGAAAAATGCGCCTGACGCAGAGGTTGCTGATGCAACTGTTGCCTGATAAATTTTTCTAAAGACCAACAAAAAAAAGACTTCTCAAGTGTATTGGGAGGTCTTTTTTTGTAATTGCCCAAATTAATTGGGTAATGGGACTTCCTATTTATGAAAAATCTAAGCAAAGAATTCTGGAATCAAAAATACCTTGATTCCAATACTCCCTGGGATATTGGGGATGTATCTCCCCCCTTAAAGTCTTTTATTGACCAAATCAAAAATAAAAACATCAGGATTCTGATTCCAGGAGCCGGGAACGCCTATGAAGCGGTTTATTTATTTGAAAACCGATTTCAAAATGTGTTTGTCTGTGATTGGGCGGAGGAAGCTTTTGATTCATTAAAAACCCAAATTCCTACTTTTCCAAAATCACATCTGCTTGTATCCGATTTTTTTGAATTGGAGTTGGAAATTGATTTGATTTTAGAGCAAACCTTCTTTTGTGCCATTGATCCCAATTTGAGACATAAATATGTTCAAAAATCTGCTGATTTGTTATCCTCTGGCGGCTTGATTGCTGGATTGTTGTTTGCTTCCGAGTTTCCTATGGAAGGCCCTCCATTTGGTGGAACAGCTACGGAATATCGAAAATTATTCGAACCCTTTTTTGAAATTGAGACATTGGAAATTGCCAAAAATTCAATTAAACCCAGACTAGGTAATGAGCTGTTTTTTAAAATGTGGAAAAAATAATTTACTGTAATTCAGTTAGTTATGGATGTTTGAAATAAAAATTGAAATATTTTAACATTTTTCTTTGGGTGAGTCCAAGCCCGTCAAGTATATTTGCACTTGTCCTGAAAGCACTTCCTCATCAACCAATCGAGAAAACGCTCACATATCCAAAGACCGTTCGATTACCTATCCCAACTTAGTATAATCCCACGATTGAAATTCCAAATGAATCAGATTACTTTCCCGTGAACTGCAAAAAACTTTTTTATTGAATAAATTGATTTCCTAAACCCTAAATGTTGAATAGCGTGGACAAACAAAAAAACTGGTTTGGACGTATCAAAGCAGAATTGAAAAACCATAGATGGCGAACCCTGGTAATTATTGCATTAGCAGTAGTGCTTGTTGGATCTTTGATAAGCAGAACCGAGCCATCCGGAGATCACTTACAAGCAGCACTGACACCTCTTGAAAAAGAACAGCTAGGCGCATTTCCAGTTGATATTCCTACAATGAAATATGGATTTGCGATAGATACTTTTTCTGTGATTGAGCAGGAAATTCAACCAAACCAATTTTTGGCGGACATCCTGATGAAGCACAAGGTAGATTATTTAGACATTGAGCAATTGGTTCAGAATGCTAAAGGCACTTTTGACGTTCGGCAATTGAGAGCAGGGAAAAAATTTACCATTTTGACAAAAGATACAGCTCAAACAGCTGACCATTTTATTTATGAGCCTAGTGTCTATGCTTACTATGTATTTGATTTGAAAGGTGATTTGAAAGTAAGAAAGGTCGAAAGAGAAATCACAAAAGAAGTGAGCATTTCAACAGGTGAAATCGAATCTTCTTTATGGAATGCAATGGTCGACAACGGAATGAGCTTTGAGTTGGCTGCAAAAATGGAAGATGCCCTACAATGGTCAGTTGACTTTCACCATCTGTTAAAGGGTGATCAATTTAAGTTGATTTATGAACAAGAGTATATAGAAGGAACACGAGTTGGAATCGGTCAGGTATTTGCTGCTTATTATAAAAATATGGATAATGAATATTACTCCATTTATTATCCTCACAAAGACATCAATAAAGAAGGTTATTATGACCGGGAAGGTCGTCCAATGAATAAAGGATTTTTAAGAGCGCCTGTAAAATATTCCAGAATTTCTTCCAGGTACAACCTGCGTCGCTTCCATCCCATATTGAAGCGCACCAAACCGCATTTGGGAACGGACTATGCTGCACCTTATGGTACACCAATTTACGCCGTAGGAAATGGAGTGGTGACTAAAGCCAGTTATACCAGAGGCAATGGAAACTTTGTAAAAATCAAGCACGACGATACCTATCAGACGCAATATTTGCACATGCAAAAATTTGCAAACGGAATTCGCCCTGGAGTACATGTAAGACAAGGACAAGTGATAGGCTATGTAGGCTCTACAGGTTTGGCAACTGGTCCTCATGTATGTTTCAGATTTTGGAAAAATGGCAGGCAAGTCAATCATTTGAGGCTGAAATTTCCACCACCTAAACCGCTACCTACAGAAGATTTACCAGGATTCTTTGAGATAAGAGATAAATATTTGGCTCAGTTAGATAATGCTGAATTTATTAATTCCACTGCCTTGACTAGTAATCAATAAAACCAAAACACAAAACACTACGATAGGAATAAGGGAAAATTATTTCTGACACATTTGCTCAAATATTAGTCAAGCAAAACGAAAAATTTTACAACTTTAATTTTGACCAAACAGGTTTTCTGTTTGGTCTTTTTTATTTTGGCAACTTTGTGTAGTGGGGTTCTCCAAAACCGTTTCCCAATTTATACAGTTCTGTAGAACCGCGATACGTTTTTATGCAAGCATATTCTCTTTTTGAATTAAATGAATTCATCCGCCGGATTTTGGCGCTCAATCTGCCTGATGAATTTTGGGTACGCTGTGAAATGGCACAAGTGAGCCATTCTCGAGGACATTATTATTTGGAACTAGTGGAGAAAGAAGAACAAGGAGAACAGATTGTTGCTCAATCTTCGGCGGTTATTTGGGCAAAAGACCACAAGCGACTTTTGCGAAAAACAGGGACAGAATTGAATTATGTATTGCAGGAAGGGATGGAAGTACAATTGTTGGTTAAAGTAGATTTCCATGAACGCTATGGCTTGAAGCTGATGGTAAAAGACATCGATCCAACTTATACGCTTGGTAAATTGGAAATGAAACGTCGCGAAACTATCCGTGAGTTGAAAAGACTTGATTTATTGGAAAAAAATACGCAATTGCCTTTGCCGGGAGTACTCCAGAAAATTGCAGTATTGACCTCGGAAAGAGCTGCAGGCTATCAGGATTATTTAGCGCAATTAAAGGGCAATGAATATGCTTATGCTTTTAGCAATCAATTATTTGAATCTGCTGTACAAGGGGTAAATGTAGAATCCGAAATGATTCAACAACTAAAAAAAATAGAAAGGTATAAGTCAGAATTTGATTGTGTTGTGATCATCCGGGGTGGGGGAGCAAGACTTGATTTAGCTGGTTTCGATAATTTGGAATTGTGTAAAGCCATTGCCAATTGTCCTTTGCCGGTATTTACGGGAATTGGACACGATATTGATGAGACTGTTGCAGATTTGGTCGCTCATAGAGCTTTAAAAACACCTACCGCAGTGGCAGATTTTCTAATTCATAGAAATTTGCAATTTGAATCTGAAATGATTCAGTTAGGGATACTCCTGAATAATCAGGTGACTGCGATTTTGCAAGCGGCCACCCTTAAGCTTCAAAAAATACAACAAGCGATTACTTTTCAATCTGAAAGCTCAATTTTTCGACAAAATCAAATGCTGGGGTACATCGAAGAAGAGCTACCTAAGTCTGTTTTACATTTTTTGAAAAGTCAATCACAAAACCTCGACAATTTGGAAACCCTTGTTCAATTATTGCATCCTGAAACAGCCTTAAAAAGAGGATTCACCATTACCTCCAAAAATGGTAAAAGTATCCATTCTCAAAAAAGCATCAAAAAAGGAGATGAACTGACCACCACATTTTGGAACGGGATTGTAAAAAGTAAAGTGGAAAATTAGCATGTCCAATATTATTTATCATTTTGAACAGCATTGATCAATTTTGAACCATAAAAAATGAGCAAAAAAAAACGTACCTACGAATCCGCCATGCAGGAATTGCAACTCATCGTTTCTCAAATACAGGAAGAAAAAGTCAGCATGGACGATTTGACGGAAAAAGTGAAGCTTGCTGGAGAATTGATTCAGTTTTGTAAGGAGCAATTGAGGAAGACAGAAAAGGAATTAAAGGATTTGTTGGAATGAGCAAAGGCAAGGGCAAACCTTTGGTCACCCAATTGTCTTGCACCTAATATTATTCTGGTTTTTTAGGTTCTACTTTTCTAAAGTGCTTTCCTTTAGTCACCTTTGTCTGACTTTTTAAACTACGTGCTAACTTTCTAAACAAAACAACAATGAAAAAGAACCTAATCTGGGCATTGGGACTATTGATGCTATTTATTGAAATGGATCTCCCAGCTCAAACTACTACTAAACAAGTCACCGATCTTAAAATACAAACCACCTATGCCAAATTTCTAGGCAAAACACCTCCACTCAGACATTTAGCCAATAGAGATGCCATCAGCCTGGAAAAAAGAGCTGAAATCAAAAAACAGAAACAGGTTCCCAATTTTATGGGTAGAAGAATTCGTCCAAATGTGAATCCGAATGCCTTGCCAAAAGGGGAAGATAAACTCCGGCAATCGGAGGTAAACCGAGATGCAGGTATCATCGTGGAACCAGTTGTAAATATTGAGGGAATGGGTCAAAATATTTTTGGAGGAAATCCGCCGGATCCTTGTGGTGATATCGGAAAGGACTATTACATTCAGCAAATTAATGCTTCATATTTGCGGGTATTTGATAAAGAAGGCAATCCAGTCTCTAACCCTATTGCAACGAATACCATTTGGAGTAGTATAGGTTTTTCCTCTTCTGGAGACCCGATTATTTTGTACGACCAGGAAGCAGAAAGATGGTATATAACAGAATTTCCAAGCGGCAATCAACTATTGGTAGCAGTTTCCGAAACTTCTGACCCATTAGGCAGTTGGAATGCCTACAATTTTGCTACACCCAATTTCCCGGATTATCCAAAATATAGTTTGTGGACAAATGCTTTGGTTGTTACTACCAATGAACAGGGCCCAGGTGTGCTCCCTTCTTATTTTATCAATCGGGAGGCTTTGTTGAATGGAGAACCAACGGTACCTATTCAGCGAATACAATTACCGGGGATAGGAGGAGGCCCAGGATTTCAGGTGGCTACTCCAGTAGATTGGACCGGGATGACTGCACCCCCCCAAGATGCACTGCCAATGATCATGACCATGAGTGATGATGCATGGGGAGGCAGTGCCCAGGACCAACTTGAAATTTTTACATTTGAAATAGATTGGGCTAATCCAAATAATACCGTTGTTCACAACTCAAGCATTGTCACTGCTCCATATGATTCCAACCCATGTGCAGCTCCGGGACCCAATTTTGGTTGTATTCCTCAGCTTGGCGGGCAAGGTATTGATGGATTGCCAGAAGTTATCATGCATCAGGTACATTATCGCAATTTTGGAGCTTACGAGGTGATGGTATTGAATTTTATTACGGATGCTTCTGGGGGTAATAATGTTTCCGGAATTCGATGGATGGAATTGAGAAGGAACCCTGGTGGAGATTGGACGATTTATCAAGAAGGGACTTTCGCACCAAATGATGGCTTGCATCGATTTATGGGAGGGATTGCTATTGATGGAAATGGAAATATAGCTTTGGGCTATTCCATTTCCAGTCCAAATACACATCCAGGATTGGCTTTCACGGGGCGGAGAGCCAGCGATCCCCTGGGTGAAATGACGGTAGAAGAATATGTTGTTACAGAAGGTTTTAGCACCAATCAGACCGGACGATTTGGAGACTATGCCCAAATGACAGTTGATCCTTATGATGACAAAACATTTTGGTATACGGGGGAATACCGTGCTCAGAATATTTGGAGCACCAAAATTTTTGCATTTAATTTAGGGAGAGATACCACTGATATGGGACCAAGTGCCCTTTCCAAACCAGTCTCTTCTCCAGCTTTGACTGCGAATGAATTGGTCAGTATTGAAGTGAAAAATTTTGGAATTGATACGATTTCAAATTTCAATGTGGGCTATATTTTCGAAAACGGACCTGCAATAGTGGATACCATCAATTTTATCTTGCCTACTGATAGTGTCTATGCCCATACCTTTATTCCGACTGTAGATATGTCTGTTGTTGGAGATTACGAATTTAAAATATTTACTGAACTGACAGGCGATGATGCTCCAAACAATGATACCCTTAGAGTTGTAGTTTCCAAACTACCGAGATTTGATGCCGGAATTTTGGAAATCAATGGATTGGAAGGCATCTTATGTGGAGATTCCATTCCAGTAGATATTGTTTTGATCAATTATGGAACAGAGAATTTGACCACTGTAGAAATTGAAATCCAGTTGAATGGAGATCTTTATTTAGGCGTCAATTGGACAGGGGATTTGGCATCCGGAGAATCAGAAACGCTCACTTATAATCTTTTAGGACTTTTGAATGGTTCCAATGAAGTTTTTGCTTCTACTTTAAACCCCAATGGCATGACAGATGAGATTCCTGACAATGATGGATTTAGTAGAAGTTTTGATGCTATTTTGGATGGAGTAGATATCAATTTTGAATTAAAAACTGATTTCTTCCCTCAAGAGACGACCTGGGAAATAACAAATGAAGCTGGTGATGTCATTTTATCAGGAGGTCCTTATACGAATCAAAATTCCATCATCAATGAAACCTGGTGTTTGGATCCAGAGGCTTGTTACACATTTACTATTTTTGATGCCGTAGGTGATGGATTGGACAACCCATTTGGCGGACAGAATTTGAACGGTTATTACGAAATTACAGATGCCAATGGATTGCCATTAGCTTCCATTCTGGAGGTGAATTTTGGATTTTCGGAAAGCAACGACTTTTGTGGCACTTTTTCATGTATGATGGAAGGCGATATTGACTTTGTGTCCGAAAGTGCTGCAGGAGCCAATGATGGTACTATTTTGATTACGCCCGTCAATGGCATCGGACCTTTTCAATACAGCATAGATGGAGGTATGAGCTTTCAAGCTTCCAATATGTTTAACAATCTGGCTGGAGGTGACTATGTCATTGTCATCCAGGGCGATTTGGATTGTCTGTATGAAGTTGTCTTTACCTTGCCAACCTGTGCTTTAAATGTTTCCGGCGTAATTACAAATGAATCAGTTCCGGGAGCTGGCGATGGACAAATTGAAGTGATTACTTCTAACGGGGTTCCACCTTACCAATACAGTCTGAATGGCGGAGCTTTTGGTGCCTGGCCATTTTTTGCCAATCTTTCTGAAGGAGCATACCAGGTGGCTGTGCGCGACGCATTGGGATGTGAACTTGAGATTACAGTGATGTTAGGTTTGGAGACATCCAGCAAAGAATCTTTGTTTGGTTATTCCATTGAAGTATTTCCAAACCCAACGGAGGGACTTTTCCGCCTAGACATCAATGGATTGAGTCGGAGCGAGGTCTTTTTGCCGCTTCAAATCATAGATGCCTCTGGTAAGAAAATCCAAAATTTCAAATTGGTGAAGTACGATAACACCTATACAGGTCTATTGTCTTTGGTGGCATATCCTGCAGGTATATATTATGTTCGCTTTCTGGATGAGGAGTTGAATCAGATGGTAAAGGTGGTGAAGCAGTAGAAACTGGCTCGGCTTAGCAAGGCTTTGCTTAGCTCTCCAGGAGTTGTCCACTCCTGGAGAGCTTGCCAGAGCGCTTGCGCTCAAATCCCAAAATTCGTCACCAGTTTAAATATGGGCAAATACATTGAAACCAAAACCAAACCTACCACAATTGCCAAAAAAACAATTAATACTGGTTCAATCAGGCTTCCCAGCAATTTGGTCTCTTGTTCTACGGCATCATTGTATTGAGCAGCTAGTTTAGCAAATATGGCTTCTAATTGATTGGCTTCTTCTCCAACTTTGACGAGGGCAATCATCCTTTTTGGATAAATAGGAAATTTTTGAAGCTCTGAATAGAATGACTTTCCCTTTTGAATTTCCTCATAAAGGATATTGATTGAGGATTCAATAGGTTGGAAGTTGACCATTTTTTTGACCAATCCCAATGCCTGCAAAAGCGGCACTTTTGCATTCAACAAAAAAGCTAGTGCCTGAGCAAATCTTGCCAGGTAAATTTTTTGAATGAGTTTACCAAATATGGGCATACTCATTAGCAGCCAAGCCATCGATATTCGGAACCACATTTTGTCTTTTTGATGATAACAATAAGCTCCAAAACAAAAAATCAGGATTGAAAAATATCCGGCATATAATTGGACAAACCTAGATAGTTCAATTATCGCAAGGGTTATTGTAGGTAATTGCTGGTCTAATCGGGTATAGATATCGCCAAATAGAGGTACCAAAAACTGCAAGAGAAAAAGTAGAGATAGGAAAGAGACAAATATGACCAATGCCGGATAAGAAAGTGCACCAATAAGCAATCTTTTGTACTGCAAGTTTTTGGCAAAATGCTTTGCAAGCTCCCCAAATATGGTTGCCATTTTTCCACTTTCCTCTGAAATTTGAACACTAAATACTTCGTATGAGGAGCATTTACCGGTTTGCTCCAATGCTGTAGATAAATTGTTTCCGTTTAATACAGTCTGCCTAATTTGAGCAATCCATTGTTTTTCATTGTCTTTAGACCAACCCTCCTCCACCAATTCCAAGGCAGTTTTCAAATCCAATCCTGCCGTAAGTAAAACCTCCATTTCTGAATAGAAAGCTTCCTTTTGTTTCATACTCAAATGCCTGGAAGAGAACTGTATGTCTTTATGGAGCCAACCCCAATTAATAACTGATGGCTGTTTCATGGATTTGGAGCCATCAGACGCTTGTTTAAGTGATTGGTAGGTATTTAGGTTGATACTCATTTGAAATATTGAATTAAATCCGCAGCGCTGTAATTTTTGGAATGAACGATTTGATAAGCTTGTCCAAAAAGTTCGAAATCAATGATGTATTGGTCAATTAATGAATGAGATAATGGTTCCTTTTGAAAAAAAGTGTTTTTGATATCAGCTTGAATCCAAAAAGTGTCTACGACATTTGGAAATCCAGAATGATATCGGATAACAAAACCAGTCTGGAATGAATAGGTTACAGAATGATGCTCCTTTGTAAAATTTAGCTCTAATTCTTTGGCTTCAATTTGAAAGGATTGAAGCTTGTCATGAAAAAGGGAGGATTCAAAAAATTGTATTTGCTCCAGTTTCTCTGAAATTCTTTTTTTTTGTTGAAATTGTTTTTGAACCAATTGAAAAGCATAGAAGCCCAATTGTAAAAGGATGGCTGTCAGCGTCATGCCAACCAATAGTTCCATTACGGTGAAAGCTTTTAAAGAATTATTCATGGAAAAATATTATTTCTCGTTGCTCACAAATCAGTTTTCCATCTATACCCAAAACTTCCCATGATATTTGGAAAAGTGATTCTTGATGAGGGAGTACCGTCACTTTTTTCTGAACCAAAAAATCCTCTAACACCATGGACTCATCAAAATAGCGCTGCTGGCGGTGGGTATCCGCTATAATTGAATCCAGGACTTTTTGAACTCGAAATTTCATTGTGGATTTATGACTATTCAATACGGTTCCTAGGGTCATCAATGCTATAGAAAAACTAACGGCGATGATAACCATCCCAATAACCGATTCTACAAGTGTGCTGGATTGAAGAGATCTGTTCATTTGATTTAATAAAGCCATTTTACAATTGCTGGTGCTCCCTTTCCTTCCAGAAAACTGGGAGGGATGAAAAATTCAGATCGTTCATCGTATCGGATAGCTACATCCAATAAGTGATTATCGTAGTTGGAAGAAGGAGTTTGCAATTTAAATTTTGCCGTAATAACATTGCCATGTACCTCTGCTTTCAAATCCAGATTGCCACTGGAGTAAACTTGACCTATTATCAAACTGTTCTTTTGAATATTTATCAGGGGTATGGGCTTCGCAAGGCTTTCATCCATGGATATTACCAAACCCTCAATTATCGAGTTGGAAGCGATTTTCAGAACCGACAAAATTTCTGAAGATTCAGGTTGTATGATTCCTGCAATGCTTGGATAGTGTAGATGAATCCCATTTCCAATTTCCAATTTTTGACTTGCGAATGCCTGCAAGTTGCCTTCAAACTCCTCTTCAAAATAAATCTTTGGTGCTATAACCAGAATGTCTTCAACAATAGCATCACGGCTGAAATAAATCAGGCTATCTGCAATCAAACAAATGTTCCCCTTAAGTATTTGATTTTGGATATGGATAACAGCACTTCGATAGAAAAGCGGTTCTTCAAAAAAAGAATGCCGGACCGAGTCCGGCAAACTTTGTTGAGAGTGCGTGTTAGTCTTTCCTGACAAGTTCTTTAAATGCTCAATAGCATTACCATCAATAAGAGGTAAATTTTTTGAGCTGGTTTTTTGGGCTCCAGATATTAATTCATCTCCATAGAATGTTTTTCCATTTACATTCCCACTTTTGACTCCAGCCAGCGGTAAATAAGCTGTACCGACTATATGCGTATTGCCTACCAGACTCAAAGGCATTGAATTGTCTTCTAAATAAAGCGCAGCAGTTTGTATTCCTGACTTTGGTCTGGAACCTAAAAATAGAACTTTGGAACACTGCTCTTTTCCTCCTGGAGTATGTTGGAAAGCTTGTACAGCAACTACTTCGTGAAGCCCCCATCGAAACTTAGATAGCCATACTGAGTCAGTGCCTTTTCCATATAGATCTTGAAAAGCTGTACTTACTTCCTGTTCTGTTCCTTTTAGCAGATTCAATGCAGCGTTTGCATTTCTGTTCAATTTCTTTTGTAGGTCAATCTGATTTGTGAAAATGCGATTTTGAAAAAAGAGTGAGATAATGGCAGTACTAAAAGTTGCCATCAATACCGCTATTATCAATGCATAAAACAAAGCACTAGCAGGAAGTGAATATTGGTATGGATGGCAGATATACTTCATTTTATAGCTCTTAGAAGATTATTTATGTCCAAACACTTACTTAGTATAATCTCCTTCCAAAAGGTAACTTCAAATGAAGATGAAATTTTTTAAAAAATGTTTTTGGAATTTTTTTTTGAGAAAAAGGACAATAACAAGTTACCTTTTTAAAATTGGTGAGACGAACAACAAGACAACAGATTATTTTTAATCGCCCCTGGAGGGAGAGACAGGACTTTAAAACAGTAAAAAAATAAAAAACGAAGCCACCCGTTGGCGGCTTCGTTTAAAAATTTATTGTAAAACTAAAGTTCAAATTTATGAAAAATTGTACTAACTCTCCAGTTGGTCTGTCTCATCGTTCTATATTGTCTCGACGCTTCTACCCTCATCCACCATAGTTATTATTTAGACTTCGCGATTCGCTATCCGGTTGAATCATATATGAAGTTTTGGGTCAAACATCTCTTAGAATTTACTGAAACAATTCTTTTTCATCCATGTCCCCTGCGCTAGGGAAATGGAGTTGTGTTCTATTCGCAGGCTGGGCAAAATTTGCCCAGCCGCTTTTTGAATTTATTATAAAAACTAAAAAATATCAATTATGAAAACACGAATCTCTCTATTTATGATGCTCTACCTATTTGCGGCTTATCAAGGGCTAAAAGCCCAATTGGTGGGAAGCAATGAAAATGGAAGAGCACCTGCTGCTGAGGTAAAGGCTTCTGAGATTGATGCAGGTGCTTACAGTGGTGATGTCAATCTGTTTACCGGGACTTATAATAGTTCTTACAACCTGGGAATTGTAACAACGCCTTCTGGAATGAGCTTTTCTGCAAACTTGTCTTATGCTTCCACCTACGCTGCAGGGAATAATTTACCCCATACTTCCGGAATTCCGTATGGGGAGGGTTGGAGTTTAGAAATGCCTACCATTAGTGTAAGCACTGAAGATTACAATAAGTATGACCTGGAGGAATTGCGACAGATTAGAGATAAAAATTTCACAAGCCAGCCTCCATTTACGCCCATCTTTTATAATTCTGAAAATGAAAATTGTGATGCTGCGGTAGAAGAAGGTCGATTGTACTGGTATGCGCCAATGGTTTCAGTGCCTGGAGTGTTTAGTGGACGATTAGTTTTAAAAAAAGTAGAGGGGCAAGCCTACGTGTTTATACCACATCGATTTGAAAAATATTTAGAAGCTCGCCTGAGACCAGATAACACCTGGTTAATTGTGACTGATGATGGCACTCAATACGAAATGACCAGAAGGGTTTTTTCTCAAAGAAATTCCTCAAATCAAAGGGTTCAGATTCAGGACGAATGCTTAACACCTCAAGCTTTGGGTAACCTGGTGGTTCCAAAAACCGAAACATTAGCCTGGTATTGCGAACGAATATACCACCCAAATACGACGGGAGAAATTATTTTGGAATATGAATCCCATGGCTGTTTTGAATTCTTCGAAGTATATCGTCATTACTTTTCTGAAATAGAAGCCATTTTTTTCCCAGGTCAGAATAAATCTCCACTGGACATTGCCTGTAAGGATATCTTCCTGAATAAAATTATTGGAAAAGAATTCGGAGTAGTTTTTAGTGAATTAGACCTTCAATATCAAGATGTTTATGATCAGATAGATGCAAGTGAAGGATTTAAATTTCCGCTGGAAAATGACCCTTTATACAAGGATAGAAATAATGTTGAAGATCCATTGTACAGTGATGTTACCGTTTACCAGGCAAATATGCAAAACTGGAAACGGTACCTGCACCTTCAATCGTCGGAACTTACAAAAGGGGATTGCTGCCAGGAATACTTTCACTCACCTGTAAATCCATACAGAGGAACATCAGAAGCCAATTTTGGGAATGATCGTTATTTCTATGTTCGGGAGGACGCCTGGGATCCCAATTTTGGAGCTCCATTCAAACATGGGTATTTGGAATCAGAAAATATTGATTTGACCAATTTACCTCCAGGAGACATTTACAAAGTTGAAGGGTTATTGGACAATCAGGGTGCTTATGATTGCCTTTTTGATATCAATTTGGCTACTGGAGATCCCGCATTTGTTGGTAAAGGAATCCAATCTTTTTCAAGTAATTCATATCCTTTTGAGAAAATGGATGCCGGATGTTACGACAAAACAGTGGGAGAGTCAGTCTTTTCAACCTACCAACAAGCTCTGAAATGGTTTAGCCCGAGTGGACTTGATAATGAATTTGAGAATTATTTTGTGATGCCAAATATGGAGAATGATCGCCCATTGTATTTGCAAATAGGACCAGCCAATACCGATCAAATGATGGAAAAAATACCAAGAGATGTATATGCTGGTCAATCCTTCCCAAATTGTGATTTAATGTATCCTATTTATCCGGATGATCCCATGGATGAAAATCCATTCTCAAATTCTCAAAATACCCCTCGTATTACTTCAGGTGGAGCCATTCCCCAAAATTTTGGTACTGGTGCACCCTGGTTGATGCTTAGAGATTTTTATAGTCAAGTTCCGTTTTATGCTTGTAATGGTGATGGAGAAACAGGATGGTGGAATTTGGAAAATGGAGTTGGCAACTGTACCCCATGTGATCCAAATCAAAGCTGCGGTTGGCAATATGCTCCTTGGGTAAATGAACCAACACGGGCGCGAAAAACGACCACAAGCTGCGAAAATGGAGATATTTTTCTCAATAATGTTAGAATCAGAAGATTTGCCA
The DNA here is from genome assembly GCA_041941305.1 of Saprospiraceae bacterium. Lineage (GTDB taxonomy): Bacteria > Bacteroidota > Bacteroidia > Chitinophagales > Saprospiraceae > JANSWP01. The sequence continues at coordinate 354,167 of JBGTQJ010000001.1, read as the reverse complement.
AAAGACCCTATATGCTTAAAACTGCTACTTTGCGAGAGCGAAATCAATTGGGAAATTTAGTGGAGGTTAAAGAATTAAAGTTAAATTATCGATTAGATAAAGTAAATCGGGTAGTCAATGAAAGAGTTGAAGATTTTTGCTGGAATCCTATTCAAAATCCTAATGATAAAAAGATAAAGGATTTCTCTGGCGTGACGACTGATGAAAGAAACATCCTTTTGCTGGGTTCCATAGAACAGTTGCCAGTTGATGGAAGTGGCGGTTCAATAGCTGAAAACCCGACCTCCCATTTTGATTATGAACTTTCTGATCTTGGAGGATATGGATGGCAACCCCATTGCGAGGGGACTGTAGCACCCCAAAACTTTATCTTGTCAGCAATCAATGACCCTATTGGGAAATTGACAAAGATCGAATACTTTCCAGTCCCGGAAATTATTGATAATCCACTGGTTAGCCCTCCTTCTAATCAAGGTGGATATTCTTATGTTATTTCAAGCTTTCAATACCAGGCCAGACCAGTCAGGAGAAATATTACTGGTAATGGAGGTAGTTTTGAACATACTGTTTGTTTGGATTGCCTGCAACCAGGGCAGTGGGCAGGTGCAATTTGTACCTATGAAAGCAATTATTGTTTAAAGCCATCAGTCTGTGGAGACATAAAATATGGGCAGGAAAAGATGGGACTTCCCTATTCCTATCAAGTGTACATGGTCGTTAAAGGAAAAACAGTACAGGATAGAAGCAATCAAATCAAAGAATGGGAATACGATTATTTAGGAGGAACCCTGTATTTTGAACAAACCAAGTTTCAGGATAATTTTCAATGGGATAAGACCTTTACCCCTAAATACGGCATTTCAAAGGTAGTGGTTTCCGGACCATTTCCCGGAGATGAGGGAGTAGGAGACCCAGGAGGAGGAAGTGATAATAAGCCGGTGGTTACGTATACACATAGTGTAGATCCTTTGACCTGGGGAAAATTGCTTGAAGTAGAGTCCAAAGATGCCAATGGTCAACTGCTCAATAAAATAACCAATCAATATGAAGCTGTTTTAGCTTATGAAAGCCCTCTATATAAATTGAACAATGGAGCTACGGATTATAGTGAATATGAATCTACCAGTAGACCTGTCATTAATGGCAACCAGGTAACTTCCGATTATATCAACGCCATCACAACCTGGTTAGGTGGAATTCAATTTTCAAATCATCCAGATTTTTTTATTGAGGAAAATACCTATGATATTCCCTACTATTATGATACCAGGTATCACGACCATCTTTCGAGTCAGGGATGGCACAAGGATTACTATTTGCACAGTTATTTTATTAAAAAAACCAGTGAGTCGGAGGAATCCTTTGATGTAAATGGGGCTTCCATGTCTACACAAACAGATTATGTCTACTTCGATGCCAAATACAATGGCACGCTTTCTTCTTCAGGTAGCACAACTGCTTATAATAATTTAGGATTTACTGGGAATCGATTGTCCTGGGAACCCTCGTGGCAATTGGCCGCTACTTATACCAGCTCACCAGACTATGGTCCAATTTCTTTTCAAGAACTATTCTATTACTGGGATTTGGCGAATGTCCCTGGCCAAAACAGTTTTGCTGTTTTAGATGAAATCAGAGACAATGGAATGAGAACCATTCCATTTGAAACCAGAACGACTACCTACGCTGCCGGGGAAAGTCCCATTACACGTTCGGTATATTCTATTTTTTCTGATGAATGGAATAATAATGTTTATTTGAGTGAAACAGTGACGCAGGTAAGTGATGTGCCTCAAGGGGGAACCCAGCAGGTTTTGGCTTTTACTGGTGGAGTCCCACAATACCCCTATGATGTATTGGTAGTTAATTCAATTGAGTCTCGCAATTCATTTGGGCAAGTTTTGGAAGAATTGGATGAAAAGGAATTAAGGACTCGTTACACCTATGATCCCAATTCTGCACTTGTTACTTCTGTCACAATTGGAGAAGGAGAAACCTTTGCATTAACTACAGATTATACCTATACATATGGAAATCAAATAAAAACGGCAACTGACCCAAATAATACTGAATTGTCCTATGATTATGATGGGTACAATCGGATGACAGAAACCAGGCGTAATGGGGTCTTAATTCTGGAAGTTGATTATAGCCATTGGAACAATGAAGTATATGTTTGTAATCCATGGCCAAGTTGTAATGGTGGCGCTGCGCCTCCAACTCCATTGGGAAGTTGGCCATATTCCAGTTTTGAAGACCGGGCTACGCAAAATTATGTGAAAACCACCCATTATGTGACGGGTGCAAAAAAGTGGGCAGAGACCTCCTATGTTGATCCGATAGGTCGTGCGTTGGCTAGCTTAAAAGACAATGTGGTTCTGGAGGATAACATTTACGATATTTGGGATAGAACGATTTTAGGTATAAAGCCACATACAGGTTCTGAACCTACCATCAATAGTAGCTTTCCGAATGCTGCTAATGCTGAATTTGAATATGAAATGGCGCCTAGAGGTCGAATTACAAGATCCTCAAAATACACCCTGTCCTATACCGGAGATCATGCAATGTATTTTAACAATGCGATTGTAGATGCAAATTCTGTAAAAACTGAATTGGGAGATGTTGGAAGACCAACCTCTGCACAAGACTTGATCCAGGGGGATAAATTCTGGAGAGTGGAAACTATTGATGAAGATGATAAAATGGTGATAGAATTTTCAAATATTCTCGGTCAAAAAGTAGCTGCCATCACCAACAGGAAAGAAAACGAAGCTGTTGATGCTGACAAAAATGTAGGAACCATTTTGCGATATGATGCGCATGGTAATGTAAAAATGATTTCCAATGCAAAAGAACAATTGAGTACCTATACTCATAATTTTTTAGGACAATTGTTCAGGCAAAATACAGTAGATGGAGGACAAACACTTTTTGGCTATAATCATTCAGGTCAGATGATTGCCCAACAAGATGGCAATAATGTCAATAGGGTTTACAATTATGACAATTTTGGTAGGTTGATTCAGCAAGCGACAACGTCCAGCATTAGTGCCTATTTAGAAAATGAAGGTGCAGGCTGGGTTGAATACGACTGGACCTTTGCCGATTTACTAGGACAATTACAGGCTTCCGTTGAAGCTGGAACTTTGGAAAAAGAATGGTTCTTTAATATTTTCGATAATACCCAACCAATTCATGGAGAAGTGCTGGGCTATCTGCTTACAGGGCAAACAGGAGTACTAGGCAGATTGGCTCATGGCATTAGTTATGATTTATTGGGTAATCCCATTGAGTTCAAATTCTATTCTCATAATGTTGATGGATTTGTAAGTTGGGAAATTACGCAGTTCAATGCCATCGGCTTAGTTGGAGATGGAGATTTTGCGGTGATGATCAGCTACCCAAAATACAATCGACAAGGAAGTTTTATTACTCAGAATGTAGATATCATTGGAGAGGGCAGACCTATTGATTACCAACAACATTATGTATATGACAGTTGGAATCGAATCAAAGAAGTATATGCCAACTTTAAGGATTTGGAAGCTCAGGGAGCGAAGGCAGCTGAATACACCTATGACGATGTCAAAGGAGTAGTTGCTGAAAAAACCCTTTTTAATAGTGGACCAATTGTAGACGAAAATGGAGAATTGACAGGTCAAAGTTGTAAAAATATCAAGGTGGATGAGGTTCTTTATGCGTATGATGAGCGTTTTAGATTGACCAATATCAACAGCACCTTATTTGATTGGACAATGGCTTATGATGGTACGGTGATCAACAATAGTTCACAAAACTGGAATGGCAATATCAATGGAACGATTGCTGCCTACAATTTTCCAGAAGATAAAGTTCTCAATCCACCAGATAATTTCTTTGGCGGCACTATATACGGTTACCATTATGATAACCTAAACCGCCTTACACGAGCTGACGCTATTGTCACAGTTTACAATCCAGCACACCCTTTGGCTCCAACTTTAGTAGGCAACCCTGATGTGATGGGGGATGGACATTATGTCTATGATAAAATAGGCAATTTTGAAGCATTAAGCCGTGGCAATTCCTTTTATTCGGAAGATGGAGAAACCATGTTTATCGATATGACTCATTATGGATACAGTTATGGTGGCGGCAATAACAAGCTAATGAGTGTAGCTGTCTCCGGATTGGTTGATCCAGCCTGCCCTTTGACTGGATATACCTATAGTTATGATGGAAATGGCAATTTAACCTCAGACGCTAAAAAAGGCCTTAATGGAGTGACTTATGGTAGGGCAAATCTTCCTTATGGCCTCAGTATTACCAACCCTTGTGATGAAGGAGGAAATGCAGTGAGTTATTTGTATGATATCAACGATTCAAGAATCTTTAAAAGTCATTCTGGTGCGACAGAGTTTTATCTTAGAGATGCTACAGGACAGGAACTTTTCGTTTATGATCTAACTACAGGAGCGTTTAGCTACAGCAACTTCACCTGGTATGTTTATGGAAACGATCGAATCGCCAAAATTGGCTCTGATGTGCCTCAACCTGAAGATGAAGATTGTGTCCCTGCACCTGAATGCAGCGAAGGGATGAATATTGAACAAGAGGTTTATTTTGATAACCTGAATTATATCACTGATCCCAATCAGTTGATTTTCCCAACAAAATTATTTCGAATTAAATTATGTGATGGTACAGAGCAATTGTTGCTGCCCGAAGAAATGGCAAATATGCCTGGAATTTTTGTTTTGATGCAACAGACTGATGTACCCAATATCAATACGGAATTTGTGATAGAAAACTCAAGCGGCATTAGTGTCATTGGTTTAGCTGAAATACTACAAATGCGTACTGGAGCTTTAAACTTCTATGTCAATGGCTACGATCCATGTGATACGAGCACCTGGCCTTGTCCAGATGAATTTTATGCATGTAATCCAGCTATCTCCTCAGCTCAAGCTACAGTTGTTGCTAACCTCCAAGCCCAGGGATCTCCCAATGTCAATGATATTCCAATTCCTAATACTGTTTTCAGAATAAGGCTTTGCGATGCTACTGAAATGTATGTCTTGCTAACTCAATGGGTTCAGATTCCTGGTGCCCCTACAATTTTACAACAAATTGATGTGAATGATGTCGCTCAAACTTTTGACTTGACTCAAAATGGTGTCGGACCAATAACTGTTGGATTGGATGTACTGGTCAATTATTTATTGGATACCGAAAACGACATAGTTATCAATGATTATGAACCTTGTTTCAATGATCCTCCAGTTGATGAACCTTGTGATCCAAGCCCGCCAGATTGTACTTATGATGAGTCTGTTGCTCAACAAAATGGTTTTGAAGAACTGGAAAAAGTCATTGCCAATGCTGAAGTTGGGGATTATTCATTGCCGACTAAGTTATTTCGAATTCGGCTTTGCTCTGGAGAAGAATGGTACGTGCTTGAAGAAGAACTATATCTGGTACCAGGCAATTTTGTGTTTTTGCAAGAAATATCCATCAATAATGCAAGTGATCCATTGACATTGACGCTTTCTGATGGCTCCCTAATTACAGGCAATTTTGAGGATTTTCTCAATTACAGAGCTGATGGAAATTTGGAAATTGTTGGAGATTACGAACCCTGTGAAGCGGTTGACCCATGTTTCCTGGAAGAACCGGATTGTACTCCAGAAGAAATTTCGGCTCAGCAACAGGTAATTGCTGATTATGAAGCTGGTTTTGCAACTTTTGACCCTCAGTTGATGGTTCTGTCGACCTTTTTGTACATGGTGGTCTTCTGTGAGGGTACGGCACTTTACTTACTGAAAGAGGAAATGGATGGTGTCAATATTGGCAATCATTATATTTCTCAAGCAATAGCATTAGAGAACCTGGATCAAGAGTTTACAGTTATAGTGGATGGTACGCTTCAGGTGTTGACTGTACAACAAATCCTCTTGTTAAGAGCATCCGACCAGGAAATCCTCATTAATGGTGGAGGTTGCATCATCAAAGAAACAGATACAGAATTTGTAGGTGAATTCTCCATCCAACAGGAAAACTGGACTTATGCTCCGATTCCAAATAGTCCTAAGATGACTGTGACTTATGACAAGGTGATCACTAAAAATGGTGCACCATTTTTAATAGAACAAGAAACGCAGGAAGTTGTAGTAAATCGAAAAAACTATTATACAACTTCCCGCTCCCCAACTGATCCTTGTAAGTTGTTTGCTGGAGGATATATTCATGCGTTTAAATTGGCAACCGATAATCCATCAGGTACATTGGATGTGGATTTGAGCCCAAATACTGTTTATATAAGCCATCCGGGAATAGAAAATTGGGTCAATGCACAGGATTTGTATTTTGATCCCAACGATCCAATGAAATTCCAAAGTGCGGTAAAAGTTGCCTTGTACTATATTATTGATCAGTGGGGGCTTAGTGTCACTGGTGGAACTGGTGGAGTCATTTATGACTTTGAGGTGGAGCTATTTCCTGCACCCCCGGGGCATGGCATCCGGATTGAATTTTTGGTTTATCACGAACCAGCAGGACCATATGTCAATATTGATCCTGAAAATGCATCATTTGACTTTTACCCCATGAATGGAAGTTTCAGTTGCGTAGCCACTGTTGAAAAGAAAAATACCATTTCCTCATGGTTGGCAACCTTCAATCCATGTAATGAAATTGGAATTCGGTATGCTGATCATGTAGTAGATCTAAATCAAACAGAGTGGAAAACATTGACGCCATCTACCCCGGGGCCTTTTCCATTCTCATTACCAGCCGATCCTCCTGTCAGTACGGTTTGCGAAGCTCCAGAGGAAGATTTTACTGTAACATGTGGTCCACCATTAGCGGTATATGAAGATTGTGAATACACTGTATGTGATGAGGATCTGCCTTTGCCTGAATTGCCAGATGATTGTTGTGAACCAAACCCACCTGGTGATGGTGGAGAGGGAGGAGACACCAATGGCGGAGGGGGTGGATATACAGATGGGGATCCAGGCATTTTGCAAATGATCCTTCCAAATGAAATGGTTTTCAAACGTGCTGAATTGACCAGTTATCCGAATAACCTAAACGAAGTGCGATTAAGTAATGGTCAAACCCTGTTTGCTCTGGATGAAGAACTGGAAACCATTCCCGACCCATGTGGAGAGGTCATTGGCACAATTCCACTCCCAGATGATGATACTCCGTTGAATCTGACCCTTCGGGTAGGTAATCAAATCGTAAATATGGGGAATACATCCTTGAATACCATCTTCCAGCTCCGGGCCGACAATCGGATCATGCAGTTAGGTGTGGCAGCTACAGTTGGACCTGACCCGACTGGAGACCCATTCCCAACATTTACTTTCTTTATCAAAGACCACCTGGGCAATTCCAGGGTATTGTACCAAAATCAGTTTGAAGCATGTGATGAATATTCCGTACTTTACGTGCTTGAACATGTAGTTGATTATTATCCATATGGCAAAACGCTTCGGGAGTATGTCTATGCACGAGAACGCTTCCAAACAACCGATCACGAACGAGATGAAGAAACTGGATTGGATTACCGAGGTGCCCGTTTTTATGATTCGGATCTGGGACGATTCTTGAGTTTGGATCCAATGGCTGTTGAGTTTCCTGGCTGGAGTGATTATAATTACGTGTTGGGGAATCCGGTGTTTTTGATTGATCCGGATGGGAAGGCGCCTTTGTGTCCTGAATGTGGTACAATACCTATTCCTTCAAATGCCAAATTAAACATTCTATTCCCAATCCTTGATTTCACAGCCATGGTAAATGGCAAAATAAACTCTCTTGATGGTAAGGATCAGAGAGGATTAAGCTCTTTAAAGACACCATTAGATAATGCGATTCAGGCTTCTTTTGATGAAGGGTTTTCTACATATAAAGGAACCTTAGAAGACTCCTTTTTTGGCATTAATGATAAAATCACTGTTGAAATTAGCCATTCAATTATTGAAAGTTCCCTAATTAAAATTGGGGAAAGTCAAGGTGACCTCACCTTTTCGAGTAATTTTGATAGTGGCACAGATGAATCGGGCGGAAATGAAAAAGGAGGTGAAGACTCTGGATTTTTTGCCAAACTATTTGACAATACTAAGCAAACTGTTTCATTTTCAATGGGAAGCATAACTAACCTTAAAGACCAAACATTTTTTAAATATAAAGGAAAAATAGAAACATTTGTCACTGTTAGAATGCAAAGAATTGGTCCTAGAGATGCAATTTCTAGTACTCCGGATCACCGTACTTTTAAACTGGAGTCAGATGCAGAAATCATTACTACTTATAATTTATTAAATGAGGTTCAAAATAAATAGTTTTGAATTAGCGTATGTTTAAAAATTTTACACCCTGAAAATCAGTAGCTTCTTATTTTGAAATCAGGTTCATAAGATATTGGTTTTTCCCAAATGGATGCCTGTGGCACAGAAAGGAAAAATTTAAACATACACTTAATCTAATTCCTCATTGGATATTTATGCAATCTATATTTAATAGTTGAATAACGATTTGGATTGCATTTCATAAAAAACAAATTGACTATCCTAATAAGGCAGAATTCTGGTTGGACAGAGGGACATAGTGGGATTCAGAGGTATGGGTTCCGCAATGTCCCACCCTTTATCACTGCTCAGAAAGAGACATTGCTGGTTAGGGAGTGAACTAACTGTTTAAAGAAAATCAATTCAGGTCTTATTGTGATATCAGGTAAATTCTAAATGCTATTTCATAACCAATTTTCAAAAATGCTTAAATAATGCAAAAGAAAAAAGTTAATAAATGGATTAAAGTAATCTGGTTGATGTTATTTTATTGGTTTGTGCTTGCGGCTTCTCACCCTTTGTCTGCTGATGGGAATATTATTGGAGCTGGAGGTTCTTTAGCACTTTTATTCATTTTTATTACCTTATTTTTTGGTAAAAACCCCATTGATATTAGGGATGTCTTGTTCTTTGTATTAAATGTAGGTTTTGGGCTTATCTTTTTATTCAGATATGAATTACATTATATAGGATTGACACTGGTATGTATTTCATTGGTTTTATTGGTTTTTATGCATTTCAAAGATGTTGAATCAAACTAAATTAGATCCAAACAAGACAACGCTTATTTCTTGCTGATGCCCTTTCTGGCAAGTTCCATCAAAACTTGTTCGTTGCTACCATCGGTTGGCAAGACGAAACAAAGTATAGACCTTCTGATCTGTAGAAAATAAGGAAGAATAAATGTTACAGGTCAGGAGCCCTGTACCAATTCCGCCTGGCTACCAGAAGTAGCAGCGAGCCCTTATCATTAGGATCCAATAAGCAAGTCTAACTCGTGGTTTCGATCCAAAAAAACAACTCCACCTGGCAGAAGTGAGCAATTGATTTTGCTTTTACCCAATACCTTAAGCTACACATCCATTTCCATTAGCCGCGTAGGTCCACTCTAGCTTAAAAGCCTAAAAATTGTAATAAGAGCTTGTTTAAATTTTTCTTTCCTGAAAACCAACATCTTATGAACCTGACTGCAAATTTCCTCAATCATTTATCCCGATAAATTCTTTCGGCAATTTATTGTCAGAACCATAAGCTTTTGATTTTCAGTTCATAAAATTTTTAAACAAGCTCTAAAGCTAGAGGCATCATTTTATTGTTTTACAAAATTTCTTCAAAGCTCTTTTCCTATACTGGTAGTACATAGTTTACCATGCCCGGATTGATGGCATTTATGCCACCTAGTTTGGAAAACTGGTGTAGTTATTTTCATTCTACATAAATGTCTTGGAACCGGAGGGCATGAATGCTGTGCTTCCGGTAGGGTGGGTATTGGAGAAATGAAAACACGCCATCATGAAAAAAAAGATCCTATTTTTCGACCCCTACAGCATTGCTCTAAAGGAATCAAAGCCTCAACGATTCAATTATTTTTTATCAGTTTTATTCATCTTCTTTTCCCATTGGAGCCTGTCTCAGCAGGAATTTTTACTACCACACAAAACCATCGATGCTACTGAAGAGGCTATACTAGATGCAAAATTTGAGGAGTATACGGTCTTCGAATTAAATACCAGTATTCTAAGAAACTATGTCAAGAGCCAGGGGGAATCTGCTTCTTTTGCCTTGAACATTGGAGGAACCGAAATATGGAATCTTTCCATTGAAGAAAATGAAATCCGCTCTGAAGGTTTTGTTACCATTACGACTACGGAAAATGGAAACAAAATTGATAAAAAAGGAGATTGTGTTACTTACAAAGGCACAGTAGGTGGCGATCCTCAAAAACCGGTTCGGTTGGTCATTGCAGAAAATTATTTTGGAGGATTTGTTACGACACAAGTTGGGATAGTGATGATTGAATCCTTGAATAATTATTTAACGGAGCAGGAAGGGAATTCCAAAAGCTTTATTGCTTATGAAAAAAGCAAAGCAATAGGCTCGACCATGACTTGTGGTGTAGATGAATCACCTATTCTACCAAATCCCTTATTGGAACCACGGGAAGGAACCACATATCCTTATTGTTCTGGTTATTATCCTGAATGGGTAGATAAACCCAGGTTTCTGGAACTGGCAGCGGAAACGGATTGTGATTTTATCGTAAAGCATGGTGATAATGCCCTTAATGTGCTGTTAAAAATGGTGAACGATGCTGATGGCTTATATACTAGAGCCGTTAATCTCCGAATTATATTGGTATATGTTCATTTTTGGGGAGATGCCAGTAATTGTAACGATGCATATTCAGGATACGATTCGAGAGATGTGTGGTATGATTTACAAGCTTATTGGAATTTAAATCAGCAACACATTCACAGGGATCATGTCCATTATTTTTCTGGTAGAAATATGACACCAGATGGAGTTGCTGCCTCAGAAGCAACTTGCGGAATGGATAATGTCCTCAATCAAAACCAGTCAATCTATTGGTTAGACTCTTACTCCATTTCTGACGATGCAGGAGGGGATGTTTTGATGCATGAGTTAGGTCATGCATTGGGAATGAGGCATATCTGTGAATGTACCCTAATGCTTGGACCTGCTCAAAGTTTTTGGACAGATCCATGCAATATCACTTGTGCTGATCCAAGTACTGAAATCTCAGCAACCAACCATGAATACTTGTGCCGTTTTTTAAACAGTTGGAATAATATTTACAATCGTCCTCAAGATATTTGTTTGGTTGAGCCTCCTGCCTATAATTACAATTTTGAAGTGATTTTGAGCATTGAGGAAATCATTCTCAATGACATCGACCCATTTGTGTGTCTTGGTGATGAGTTGACGTTTACGTTTTACAATTCTTTCGATGATTTAGGACATACCTGGGGTTTAGGACCCAACCTAAATTTGATTGAAGGCGATTTAGAGGAGCAAACCATCAAAGTAGAAACCCTAAACTATGGACCTACCTATGTTGAAGTGACTTTTTATTATTATGGAGGGGCAGTGACTTTTGTAAAAGAGTTTGGAGTTGTCCCACCAGGTGGTATTCCAGGATCTAATAGTTTTACTCCATTGTTTGGCATGAATAACCCTATGGAGTACGAAGTATTTTTTGGGAATGTGTATGGAGCAGAATTTTACAATTACAACTATACCATTTACAATCAATATGGACAGCAAATTGCAGCCAATTCAGGAACTACCCCAGATTTGAATCCCTTTATTATTTTAGACTGGAATACTTGTATGGTTGTTGACTTTGTTCCAGAAAATATTTGTGGGCTTTCAAATGAAACTTTTAATGTAGTAGTTTGTCCGCCTGGCTTTAATGGAGTGCCACCCAACCCGCTGATAGTGGAAGAGGAAGGCAATATTCAAACTATTAAAGGTGGTTGTTATCTTTCCAAATTTAGAGATAATTCTACTATTAATTTTTCAAACAAATTTGCAAAGGAAGAGCCTAAAACTTTTCAGGTATATCCCAATCCTGCCAGTGATTTGATTACCCTCTATATTCCAGAACATCTAAAAGTATATCAATTAAAAATTCGGGATGTCCATGGCAAAAATCTATTTATCAAGGATTTAATTTCAAAAGAGAAATTGGAAATATCAACTCACCTTTTGGAAAATGGGATATATTTTATTGTAGGTGTTTCAGAAAAAGCCATTGTTTCGCAGAAAATGATCATCGATAGGTAAAATGGAATTACCCTTTTTCGAAGAGGACGCTGACAAAGTAAAGAATCTTGCCGGAAGGTGCCGCAGCGTTCTCTGCGAGAGAAATTACTTATATGGTCACACCTCTATAAATCTTATGAGACAGACCCACTTTCACTAAAACTTTGTTTTGAGAAGTTACCTTTTTCCTGTAAAAGGAACCAATCCAAAAAGACTTTTCAAGATGCAACAGATTATTACTCTTTTCCTATTTACTTGTGCCGTGTTTACTTTCAAAATTTTGGCTCAACCGCCGGTTCAATGGAGTGCATTTTATGGCGGTTCAATGACAGACGAAAGTGGCAAAATTATGGAAACCAAAGATGGGAATTTTATTGTGACCGGAGCTTCTCATTCATTCAATCATGATCTGGCAAATCACGATTATAAGGACGGTACGGATCTATGGATATTTAAAACTGATAAGCATGGGAATATTATTTGGTCAAAAACATACGGGGGTTATGATCATGAGTATCCGGTTGGTTTGTTGGAACTAACCGATGGGTCACTAATGATTCTTGCTGGTTCATTGTCTAAAGATGGCGATGTCAATGCCAATACAATTGGACATAACCTCGATCATTGGCTTCTGAAATTAGATAATGATGGGGAATTGATCTGGTCCAAGACCTATGGCACAGATGAGCTGGATGGACCGCATAGCATTTTACTTTCTCCTGATGGTGGATTTTATATTGGTTGTACAATAGAGACAGTCGAAGGTACCTCAAAAGATTTTAACTATGGTCTTATGAAATTAGATAAAGATGGCGATAAAGAATGGCTCAAAACCTACGGTGGCAGCAAATATGAATATTTATCTTATATGACAGTTGCACTTGATGGTGAACTGGTTCTTATTGGTGGGTCTTTTTCCAATGATGGAGACGTTGGAGACAATTATGGTCACAAAGATATTTGGATAATTCGGGTAAATACGGAAGGGGAATTACTTTGGGAAAAAAATTATGGCAGTGAAGAAGAAGATGGTGGGACACACCTCCTTGTTGAAGCAGATGGAATGGTGATTACAGGAACCAGTAAAGCCCACCAAAAAGGATATTGGATTTTTAAAATTGATTTTGAAGGCAACCTGAAATGGTCTAATATTTTTGGTGGAAGTGAACCGGAAGTTCCGACCAAAGTCTTGCCTGGAGAGGGTGACACCTATTTTATCTTTGGCAATTCATTTTCACAAGATGGTGATGTCATCCCTCTTGAAGGTATGTCGAATTCACTACACGCCTGGGTTATTCAATTAAATGATAAAGGAAGACTAAATTGGTCCCAATTGTATGGCGAATGGAATTCGCAGGAAACCATTACGGATGTTATCCAAACCTCGGACGGAGGATTCCTGTATACTTCTAATATCAAAGCATACGGAGATACCCCTCACTACGGTAGCCTGGATATTTGGCTGCACAAATTGGCCCCTCCTGGTATTGAAATAGTTGAATCATGTGAGATATTGAATTTATCTCCTAATCCCCTTGGGTCCAATATTTTGACTTTACAATTTGAAAATCCGACCGAAGAATTTTTGGATGTTGAAATATTTGATGCCCAAGGTAAGTTGATAGCAAGTTATTTGGATATTGATTTTAGCTTTCAAAGAGAAGTACAGATTAACCTGCCTATGGACTTGGGAAATGGTTTGTATTTTTTAAAAATGAATGGATGCAATGGGCAAAAAAGGGTTCGTAAGTTTGTTAAGGGGTTTCGCAATTAATAAACTACGCAAAATGGCGAAGATGTTTTTTTATTTGGCAAGGCAAAAATTTTCAGCATAGCAGCGCTACGGTTGAAATTTTTTTCCAAAGGAGTGCCCCTGGCAAACGCAGCAAAATGAAAAAAGGGCAAGTCAGATGCAGAGGTTATTAATTTCGAAAGCCCTAAAATGAAATAGAAGAATTTAAATAATGCCATATTGTACATTACCATTTTTCCGAAAAAGGAACTAACAAATAAATCATACAGAATTGAACAGAAAAGAAGGAATTTTCTCAACTGTTCGAATTTCATAACAAAAAAACATGCGCTCTTTCAAACTAAAAAGGCTCCATGCCTTTACACTTACAGAATTGTTGGTTGTCTTGGTCATCATTGGCATATTGATGCTGATCGCATTGCCAAATTTGATGCCTTTGATTGCCAAAACACATAGCCTGGAAGCCCAGCAGGCCTTGACCACCATTCAAAAATTGCAGAAGAGTTATCACCAAATGCATGTTCAATATACCCAGGATTTATTGGCTTTGGGATTTGAACAGGAACGCACAATTCCTGAAGGTGGGCAGGCTAAATATTTGCTGGAGATAAGAGAAGCTTCTCCCAATCATTTCATCGCAATAGCCCGTGCAGTTGTAGATTTTGACCAGGATGGCATCTTTAATGAATGGGAGATTTCGCAGGATGGGGTCCTGAGAGAATTGATAAAGGATTAGTTCCTTCCAAGTTATTTTTTGCGCAATGGTGGCAAGAAATTCAATAAAGTCTTTTCTGGCTTGAGGTTACAGAGTGTGAGAATTTGAGAGATTGAGAGATTGAGAGAGTGAGAGAGTGAGAGAGTGAGAGAGTGAGACATGAAAATATTTCTCAAATTCTCACACGCTCAGTCTCTCAAATTCTATGGCATTGGCTTCGCCAGCTTAGGATACTAGTTATAACAAAATCATCAGATGATCCTATTTCTGAAAATCGCATTGCTCTTGATGCTATCGATAATTGTATTGGAAGATTTTCGGTTTCGAGCCGTACATGTTTTGTGGTTTTTGGGGACTGGGATTTGTGGTATTGGTTTGGGGGTTTGGGAATATGGCGTATCGGAGGTTTGGCGGTTTGGATTGGTAAATTTGCTTTTTGTAGGAATTCAGATGGTGCTCCTAACAATCTGGTTTTGTGTGAAAGAAGGGAGACTTTTAAATATTGCGGATAGATATTTGGGTTGGGGAGATATTGTGTTTTTTGTGGTTTTAGCATTCACACTTCCCACCCATTCTTTTATTCTTTTTTATTCCTTTAGCTTGATAACTGTGCTAACTGGTTTTCTGATAGGAAGGCTTCTCCTCTTTAAAAATGCAACAACAATTCCCTTAGCTGGAGGGATGGCGATTTGTTTGATTGGCGTATTGATTGCTAGTTGGTTTTTAGATTTGGAGATAGCACAAACAACCTTGAGCGTATATTAGTGACATACCAGCTTCGGGGACTTATGCTTTTAGTTTCTGTCCTCGAAGTTTTTATTCTTTAAAAATGCACAAGAGGCTTCAAAATATTCCTACTGATATCATTCAGGTGCTTACGCCTCGGCAGGCCTGGCACTATCAAATTTTACCATATCAAATGAATGAAGCAGTCATTCGATTTTTTGCGATTGAACAGAAGAAGAATGAAGGAATTGAAGAAGAACTGGAAATGCTGTTTTTAAGAAAAATTGAATTGACACCTTGGGATGAAAATGAAATTAGAACTGCACTGGTAAAATATTATCGAAAACAAGAGACAAATGGAAATTCAATTTTAAGAAATGCCTTAAAAATAGATTCTGATGATTTTTTAGAAAAAATGATTGAAGAGGCAAAGTGTCTGGGAAGTAGTGATATTCATATAGAGCCTTATGAAGAAAAATGCAGAATTCGACTGAGGATTGATGGAGTATTGGTAGAGCGATTTCAATTGCCAAAAGATCAGTTTCCAGCTTTGGTGAATAAGATAAAAATCAAATCCAACCTTGATATCGCGGAAAAGCGATTGCCGCAAGATGGCAGGATATTTTTTCAGGGAGAAAAGCAAAGATTTGATATACGGGTATCTTCATTGCCAACACTTCATGGGGAGAAAATAGTCATGCGTTTGTTGGGTGGAAGTGAAAAAAGTATTGACTTTCAGTTACTTGGATTTAAGGGCGAAAATTTGCAAAGCTATTTGCAGTGTGTTCAAAAACCAAATGGAATGGTATTGATTTCAGGACCTACTGGTTCTGGAAAAACGACAACCCTTTACGCTACCTTACAATTGCTCAACCAATCTAAACGCAATATTCTGACCATTGAAGATCCCATTGAATACACCATGGAGGGAATCAATCAGGTGCAATTGAAAGAAGCGATTGGATTGAACTTTGCCAATACCATGCGGACTTTCTTACGGCAGGATCCTGATGTAATTATGGTTGGAGAAATTCGCGATGTAGCAACTGCGGATATGGCGATTCGGGCTTCTTTGACAGGTCATCTGGTTCTTTCCACAATTCACACCAACAGTGCCTGGGGCATTGTGCCCAGGTTAATTGATATGGGGGTGCCTTCCTATTTATTGGCAGATACCCTCAATGGGGCGGTAGCTCAGCGATTAGTCAGGATCTTGTGTCCCTATTGCAAGTCAGAAGAAAATTTTCACGACCATTTGTTACCGCGAAATTTCCAACCAATTTTTTTCCCCGATAAACATTTTGTACCGGGAGCTTGTGAATACTGCCACTTCTCAGGTTATAAAGGGAGAAAGGCAGTTTTTGAAGTCATTTTGATAGATGCTGAATTATCAGAAGCAATAAGAAACCTGTTACCCAATATTCATGACATTTTGGACAAACTGGAGTTCTCAAGTTTGGCAGAAAACGCATTTACTATTTTCAAGAAGGGGGAAACTTCAATTCAGGAAATCTACCCAATCCTGGCTAATTCAAGATAGTTAAGGATAAATACCCATCCAAAATTGGAAAAATGAAGACATACTCGCTCTATATCCTGTTTTATTTAATATTTGGAATTTATGGTTTGCTCCAGGGCCAAAACGGACAAGATAGAATGACTTTGATAGCTGAGAAACTGGATACCCTGGCTGCTTATGGAACACCACTTTACGATTCTATCTCTATTGCCATGCCCAATTCAGACATCCAGGATTTTGTTTTCTTTTTAGCGGAAAGTACTGGACTGAATATTACTGTTTCTGAAGAATTGAAAGCAAATATCTCGCTTACTTTTTCCAATGCCAGGATTAAGGACATCCTATTGCATTTGTGCGAAGTGTTTGAGCTGGAATTAAAAGTTACTGGAAATATTATTAGATTGATTCCACACCGTCCTCCTCCGAAGCTAATTGTCGCTGATTCCATTGATATTTTGTTTCAAGAATCAGATGCTCGCATCAGTTGGAATTTATCTGGTGACACCCTTGCGGATGTGGCTATTATTATTTCAACCCGAACCAATCTCAATATAGTATTGCAACCTCAAATACATGATTTAAAAGTCAATAGTTTTGTGAAAAATGCTCCGCTGGAAAAAGCTTTAGAGCAATTGGCTTTGAGCAATAATCTCTTTTTTGAGAAGCGGGAAGACTACTATTATTTTGCTGAAATGGCTGAAGGAAATGGGCGGGTTACAACAAATACCTATCGGGAACCTGGATTGCAAACTGAAAATCTGTGGGTGAAAAAAGTCAATCAGAATGAAGTGATTGTCAAAGCCTTTCAGGTACCTATATTGGATATTATAAAAGCAGTTGCAATAGCCCTGGAAGCAGATTATTTTTTGCTACCGGAAACTGATGATGCAAGCCTCAAAAAAGAACAAAGCTCAAGAGAACGCAGTCGCAATAACAATCGAAATTCAGAATCCGGCAATTACGACGGGGATCCATCTGGAAGGAATGTAGCCAGTATTCAAATGAAATCTGTCAATTTCGAAGCTGTATTATTGGAGGTTACCAGGAACTCTGATTATACTTTCCGTTTTCAAAATGGCATGGCAATTATTGGCAAGCGCAGTGCGGAATCATTGAGAACTACAGTCATCAAGCAATTGCAGTATCGATCTGCAAAAGACGTACTTTCTTTTATCCCTGAAATAATATTGAAGGATGTGGCGGTAGATACACTTTACGAATTGAATAGTTTGATTTTCAGTGGTTCTGAGCAAAATATCGTTGAAATAGAATACTTCCTTGAAGAGATTGATCAAAAAGTTCCTATGATTACTATTGAATTGACCATTGTTGATGTACAGACCAATTTGCTCAATGAAATCGGGATGGAGATGGGAAATACAGGTGATGAGAAAAGTCTTGGTGGAATCATCATTGGTGGAAATGAAGGGAGGTTGGGACCTAATTATACCTTCGGGGCAGAAGGCGTCAATCGGATATTGAATGCGCTGGCAGGTGCAAATATTGTGAATTTGGGTTCTGTTCCTTCCAGCTTTTTTCTCAATCTCAAAGCTATAGAGGAAAAAGGGCTGATAGAGATAAAGTCCACTCCCAAGCTTTCTACCTTAAACAGCCACCTGGCTACCCTAAGCATAGGTCAGACTAGATATTATCAAATTCAGGAAGTCAATTTTCCAGGACTGGATCGTCCTATCCCCGTTCAGTCCAATCGTTTTCAGTCAGTAGATGCCAATTTGGATATTGACATCATGCCCATCGTTTCGGGAGAAGGAGAAGTGACTTTGGAAATTTATTTTGAACAATCCGAATTTATCGATTTGCCAGAAAATGCTCCTCCTCCCCAAGTCTCCCGTCGTTTCGAATCGATGATAAGAGTAGCGAATGGTGAAACCATTGTGCTAGGAGGGTTAGAAAGAGCATCAGATTCCAAAACCAGGGCAGGAGTTCCCGGTTTGGCTCGAATTCCAGTGCTTGGGTGGTTTTTTGGTAAAAAGAAAAGGGCTAGGTCCAAAAATAAATTATTGGTTTTTGTAAAGCCCACCATTGTTTATTGATTTTAAGCATGCACCAATCCTTCCCTGAGAAACGAGATTGTCAAAGAATCAAATTTTATTTATGCGCTTTCATTTAAAAAACAGCTTATTCAAGGTTCAAAAAATAGCAGCTCTTGAAGTATTTAATCAGGAGGATAACTCCTGGCAAATGAATTTGACAATTCTTGAGAAAAAAAAGGAACAATTGAGCATTGTAGAAAAACAAACTTTGGTTTCAAACCTAAAAGCTATTTCAAGCCTTGTTTCTGCTGAATTGCCATTGATTTTGCTTGTAAATGGCAAAGGTGTATTGCAAAAAAAAATCAGTCATTTACCGGAACAACCATTGAACATTCCTGCCAGGCTACTGCCAGAAGCGAACGGAGCTGAATTTTGCTGTCAGGTAGATACTGCCGTGGATGGATTTTGGATAAGTATGATGCGCAAGGTACATTTGGAAGCAATGATTGAGAAATTAAAGAAAGCGGGATTGACAGTAGTTGATGTCAGCTTTGGGCTATTTTCAGTTCAACATGTTATTCCGTTGCTGCCAAAAGATATAGGTCATTTGAATATTGGAAATTACCAATTGGTTCTTTTGAATAGGGCAATTGAAAGTTATGGCAAAACCAATACTTCAGAAGAATTGAATATTCAAATTGGTGATGAGGTGATCTCCAATTATGCCATTCCTTCATTTTCGGTTGCTTTTCAATACTTATTACAAGTTCAGAAAAAGCTTATAAATGTCGAATTTGTAAAACTGGAAAAAGCAGCCTATTTCTACCATCGCATTTTCAAAAAATCGGCAAAGGTGGCTTTACTTGGATTTTTTGCATTACTCGCGCTTAATTTTTTGATTTTCAACTGGCTAAACTCCAACATTCAGCAACAGCAAATGGATCTGATTTTTCATCAAACCCAATTAATCCAGCTCGACTCTCTAAAAAACCGATTTGTTCAACAACAAACATTCATTAAACAAAACAGCCTGCTAAAACCTTCCAGAACATCCTTTTTTGCTGATCAAATAGGCGCCAGTTTGCCAAAAGGGATTCAGCTGTCAGAAATGCACCTCTTCCCTTCAACTGCAAACCAAAAACAACAAAGCGAGCGACTTTTCCTTTTTGACAGGCATTCCATTTTTATCAAAGGATACTGTAAAAGAAGTACGTCTCTGAATGTTTGGATAAAAAAATTAAAAGCATTTGATTGGGTCCAAAATGTTGAAGTTTTGCCCTACAAAGAATTAGAAGGACAAGCTGAATTTGAATTGAAAATTATTTTGTAATGTAAAAACCAAGGATACAGGGCTTGTGCAGGCAGAACTGATCAACCCTGCCCAACCCCCAGACAACCAACCCCCAGACAACCAGCCCCCAGCCCCCAGGGGTGATTGGTTCTAAAAATATGCTCTGTGATTTTTTTTAAGTTCAAGACCAAGTTCAAGCCCAAGAATTGAACTTGAACTTGGTCTTGAACTTTCAAGAATTTAGAAGAAAAAAACCTGCATAATCCTTTAGCACATTATGAAAATAATAGAACCAATCACCCCTGCCCAGCCCCCAGCCCCCAGCAACCAGACAACCAACCCTCAGAACCAGTATCTTTTTATACCTTTGCGAAAAATTTGAAAATAGAAAATCTAACAAATGTTTAGCATTAATATTTATTTAAAACTTGCATTGATTGCAATATGCCTTGTGGGAGGCACCGTATTGGCATTTGCTCAAGGATTTTGGTATGCCTTTCCATTTTTGTTGATAGGTTTGATTCTACTCCTGAGCTATTTGTTTTTGGGTACGATTCAGTCTTCCGCAAAATACATTCAGGCAATGGACTTTTTAGGGGCAGAGAAGCGACTGAATATGACCCTTTTTCCTAAAATCCTGTATGTGACAAATAAGGCCTATTACTACATACTAAAGGGAACGATTGAAGAATCTAAAGGCAATTCTGATTTGGCAGAGGAACACCTCAATTATGCGCAATCTTTAAAACTGCCAACGGACAATGAAAAGGCAGCCGTAGCACTTCAGCTTGCAAACATTTCAGCTAAAAAGAATAAATGGAACCAAGCTAAATTGCATTTTCGAACCATTAAAGGATTGAAGGTTACAGAGTCCGCAATGAAGGAACAAATCCGTGAATTTGAAAAAGCCTTGACCAATCGAGGTCAAATGAAAGCCGCCACCAGAGCTGGCATGGGAAGAAAAGGAAAAGGAATGCCTATGAATCCTGGTGGAAAAAGGAAGCGACCCAAAATGAGGTAATTAAAAATATCGAATTCGTTTTCTAACCCCCAAAGGGGCAGGCTGAATTTTGGTAATAAAATTCCTTTCGTATATTTTCTTTAATTAATCTTTTGATATTCAATTTGTTGCGAGGTGCGAGTTGCGGGTTAGACCACCCCGCAACTCGCACCCCGCACCCCGCAACAAGATAAATTACATAGTGAGTTGAAATTCAATGATTTATGGTGCAATTGAGAAATTCGGGATCACTCATATTAATACCCCTACTCCATGAAACAAAGCCCTATTGCTTCTCTTTTGGTCATTTACATTTCTGTAGTCCTCACCTATTTTAGTTATTAGGGGTCCACTCATTAATATGTATATGTTACAGACAGCGGCAGAATTGTTGATTTCTGCTATGGCCATCTCCTACATCAGCAGACTCAGTTCAGTGAAATTGGCAGCGACAGTGATGGGCTTGTTTTTTTGTTCGAGTTTTATAGCACACCAAATAGGGAAGGAAACTTATTATATGGTTTCATTGATTTCCCATGAAAATTGGTTTGCTAATCTGGCACTAGTCTGCTTCTTAATCGGAATAGGCCTGATTTTATTGAGGAAGAATTTGACTAGCATGGCAGGTGGGATTGATTAAAAAAACCCCCATTCAGAAATTCCAAATGAGGGCTTGGCATTTATTATGTCACTTTTCAGTGAAAGTATTTCTATTTGATGCCATGCATCCAACGAGAGATGATTGGACCGAGTAGGAAGAGGAGGATACCGCAACCGATGGCGAAGTAACCCAATTTCCGGAATACACTAAGTCCAATATTTAATGAGTCGTTCCTCAAACAACTA
The DNA here is from genome assembly GCA_041941305.1 of Saprospiraceae bacterium. Lineage (GTDB taxonomy): Bacteria > Bacteroidota > Bacteroidia > Chitinophagales > Saprospiraceae > JANSWP01. The sequence continues at coordinate 332,201 of JBGTQJ010000001.1, read as the reverse complement.
ATGACTTGTCCTTGAGCACTTTCATTCAATAAATTATCTGCATCCCCTTTAGATAACAGCTGGACATTTGAGTTATCTGCATTTGCAACATAACTTTGATCAGTCGTCAAAAAGGACACAAAACTCTTATCCATTTCTTTCTTTTGTTTGTCCGCTCTAGAAATTCCTTCAGCTCTCTCTTTTAATTCCTGGATTTGAATCTTTCCTACATAATATTGAGTGCCGCCAGCTTTTTGGTTGATGTAAGTTACAAATTCATCACTCACTAAATTGGCATCCAGACTTTCATCTTCAATATATTTTTGAGCAAAGTCTTGAGTTAGCGCTTCTTTTATTACTCCATCGGTTAAGCAATTTTGGCAACTTTCAGAGGCGACGATTTCCCATTCTCTTACCTCCATAGTCTTCGCAATAACAGCTCCTGCCTGATGGGCAATAGAAGATGATAGGAACCAAATACCCATCAGGAATCCCACAATTTTCATTGGAGCCAACTTTGTTACCAGAGAAAGCCCTACCGGAGATAAAGCCAATTCACCAAGTGTATGTAACAAGTATAGCATAACGAGGAAGAAAGCAGGAACCAACCCTGCCATTGCAGAGCCTTGTCCCATATTGAGTACAACAAATCCCAAACCTAGCAAAATCAAACCTACACCGAATTTATAAGGAGCAGCAGGCTCTTTTCCAGACTGACCTAATTTAATCCACATCCAGGAATAAATAGGTGCGAAAATCATGATAAACAGTGGGTTGACTGACTGGAAGAAGGTAGTCTCAAATTCAAACCCAAACATAGATTTGTTGACATTTCGCTCTGTAAATACGTTCATAGCAGATCCCGCCAGTTCAAAGAATGTCCAGAAGACAGTTGTGAAGAAAAGTAATATTACAATTACCCAAATCTTCTCTTTCTGTTCTTTTCCATACTTCGGGGCGATAATAAATAATAAATAGAGTATCACTCCAGCTCCAATGACCCCTAATATCCAGTTAACTGTTTCATTTTGGATTATCAATATCCATGCAATACCGACCATTACAACAGTAGCTACATAAGGAAGTAGTTTACTTCCCATGCCCGCGATTTTGACATCGTCAGCACCGTCGGGAACTAAGCCTTGCTCTTCGTAATAATCCTTCTTTTGAGCCCAAAGGAAAATCAAATAGCCCAAAAACATACCTACACCAGCGGTAAAGAATCCCCAGCGCCAGCCTTCAATTTCACCGATAGCACCACAAGTAAGCGGCGTTAAGAATGCACCGATGTTGATCCCCATGTAAAAAATGGTAAATGCACCATCTCGGCGTGGGTCTCCTTCTGGATAAAAGCGCCCAATCATACTGGAAATGTTTGGCTTAAAGAAACCATTACCAATTACAAGAAGGGCAAGACCTATAAAGAAAGTTGTTTCATTATCGAGGAAGAGGGTAAACTGACCGGCAGCCATTAACAAGGCCCCCCAGATGATGGCTTTTCGGAATCCCATCATTTTGTCAGCAAAATATCCACCGATTATAGGAGTCAAATAAACTAGTGCTCCATAGGCCCCATAAATTCCATAAGCAGTGGCATCATCATAAGCAAATCCACCATCCGCAACTTCAGAAATCATATATAAAACGAGAATCGCCCGCATACCGTAGTAGCTGAAACGTTCCCAAAGCTCCACCATAAACAAAGCAAACAGGGCTCTCGGATGGACTTTCCTGTTAGTAAAAATGACGAATACGACCCAGGCGGCAACGGCAACCCAGGCAATAATCATTAACTTATAAGCAGGATGCATAAGCAAAGGTTTTAGTTAAAAAATAGTTGGTTTTTCAACATAAGTTTTTGATTTTTAATCTCTTACCATAAGCATGAAGATTAAAGCTCAAGAACTGTAATTAGAATATTTTTATAAAATCGCTGCTAAAAATAGATTTTTTTAATTACCCTAAAAAAAAAAATTATCATTTCGTCAAATAAGTGAAGGCGGAATGTCTGAAATGAAATGAAGCCGAGCTTAATTGACGAAATCTAAAAGATGGAGTTATTTTTTATCACCACCATTGTATCTGGGAATAAATTTCTCTTTTTTATTTCAAAGTCTGGCTGCTGGATATCAATAAGGAGAAAATGTTCGTCCATACACATATTCAAATGATACTGGTTCTGTTACCGAAGCCATATTTACCAAAGGAATCATCATAAAAACAATTAGCAATGCCACAATACTGGCAATATTGGCATATCTGTAGGCATCAATTATCACTGCCTGCCTCGCTAATTCATAATTTAGTTTTGATTCAAAATCCTCTGCTGCTTTCGCAAAAAATTGCTCAATTTGGGCAAAGGTCTTTCCTTCATTTTCTACAATCATGTTCAGTCCTTCCATTAGTTCTGCGTCTCCTTCAAACTTTTGATGCAGATTTTGATTCAATCCTTTGTGTGTTTTCATTTCCTATAATATATTATTACTGTTTTTAAAATTTTGATGATTACACTCCCAAGAGTCTGAATTAATAAGTCCAATTTCAAAACTTAAACTTAAACTTATCATCCCCTCCCCAACTCCATTTCTTCCCATAGTCCCTCTTTTTTCAAAACCTTTTTGAACGCAGTCAATGCGCGATACCTTTTGTCATAGGCCAATTCTGGTTTTTCAAAAAGTGGAATGAGATCTTTGCTATTGTATCCCAGAATGATAATCAAATAAACCAGGCTGCGATACAAGTGATTTGAAATCAATGGTATGCAATCTATCACCTTGCTGAAATCCATGCTTTTTTCAACCCTTAGATAGGAAGTTGAACAGGCCTCGTCGTAAGCTGCTCTTTCAAAGGATATGACTGGATAAAGTGTTTTTCTTTTGGCTTTGGTTCGAATGAGAAAAATCGTATGGTATATCGCAAATGCTTCAAAATTTTTCTTCAAAGCTACTTGCTTGTATTTCCCTGCCAGAATCTTTTCCATGAATTCACTGAAGGCATCCTGTACTTCCGATAACGAAAGTTGAAATCTTTCGTAGGTTCTTCTATAGGTGCGGATAATGATGGTTTGATGGCGTTTTGTATACAAGGCCATGAGGGCTTCTTGACAATCCAATCTCCACATGTTCCACAATAGTTTATCTTCTTTGTCCAAAAGATAAAGCAAGCGTTCAGCCTTTGGTATAACCTGAAGTTCAGCTATTGCTTTTTTGCAAATGTTGATTTCTGCCAGATTCATAAATATATGATGCTAATGGACTTTTTATTGCAGCTCTTTTCAGTTGGGAAATTAATAAAAGATTTCCTGCTTCAGAAGCTGTTTGAATTTTGAATTTTACGCATGTGAAAGATAGTTTTTTGTCAGGCGAGGCGCCAAAAGTGAAGTTTAGCAACGCTAAATGAGCATTTTGGCAACGAAACGTGGCAAAAAAATAGCCTCATATGGGGAAAAGGTTAAACTCAAACAGCTTCTGAAGGTAAGAAGTGTTCTTGAAGGAATATCTCGCAGGAAAAGGGATATTTTTTTAGAAAAGTTAGGAATGATACTTCTTTACAGCTCTGTTTTCACTAAGAAAATTCAGAGTGACTCATATAAATAATACGATTCAACCTTTGAACAACCTTTAAACAACCTTGCCCATCAATTATTTACCTGCCCGTGCTAGTTTTTCCGGTTCAAACGTTCCTCTGTTCAAATTATAATATTCACCTTTAGGAAATTTTTCTTGCAATTCTTGCACCGCCTGGCGACTTCTTACGCCTTGCTTGCAATAAACGACCACAGGCAGTGAAACATCGACTTCTCCTTTGTGTATTTGGGTTAGAAATTCGTTTAGCGGAATGTTTTTGCCTCCAATATTGAACCGCTTATGCTCATAAGGCTTGCGCACATCTATCAAATTAAAATCTCTATTCTCCTCTTGCCATTCGAGCAGTTCATCGTATTCTATGTGCTTTATCATTTGGGAATGGTTTAAAAAATCTTTTACCAGTTTACCCCAGTTTGGGTTTTGGCATTGAATAGCGGGGTTTTGAACCCCGTCGATTCTCGTGCATTCTTCTGATTTCGTCAGAATATGGGGTTCAAAACCCCGCTGCTCAACGTTTCTACCTAAACTGAGAATTGCTGACTCTAAGCATCTTGTGCATAAAGAACTAAATTTTGAACAGGTAATGCGGCTTCTTTTGCACCTACCCTTCCTTATTCGTCGTTCAGATAGTTATCCCGAAAGCTATCGGGATCTTTACTTCTCGTGCCTCGGTTAGGCAAAAAATACGCTCCCCTAACCTATCCATAACTTAATTTTTGATGCACTAGTGTTTAATTGTATCTATGGAATCTAAAGTAGTTTCTTCAAATCTCGTTCTAAACTCGAGTGTCCAACCTGCACTTTCAACAATGAATCGAATCATATCCAACATTTGCCCACTTTGCTCCTCTGCTGCCAGGAATAAATCACTTTCTTTGGCTTTTTGTTCAATAAAATCCTTGGCACTTACTTGCAGCTTGGTATAATCTTCAGCTGTAAAATTATTAAAAATTCCTTCCTGAAGGTCATAATAATCCACATCATGATCAATTGATAAGATTTCCGGATCCGGAATGTTACTAATGACAATCTTTTTTTTACCAGAATTTGCCTCAATAGTCATGTTTGACAGGTCATAACCTGCCGAAACTTTGGCCTTTACCCTTAAAAGCGCCTTTTTTTTGAAAATACTCAAATCATAACCCCAGTAATCTTCATAATCGTAAATTTCAGAAAAATAACCCTCAACGGTAATCATCTTTGCCACCGTTTTGATTTTCTCCAGCAAAACCTGCCCGCTTTCCTGCTCTTTGGTTTCCAGTTTTTGATAAAAGCGATGGGTCATCCAAACGCCTAGACCGAATATCCCAGTGAGCAATACCAATACGAGGATAACTTTTAGAAAAAGAGGAATTCTAGACATCTAACAAAGGTAGGTAAAAAAGGAATTTGATAAAGCCGTATGAAAAGGATTCAACTAAAGACTTCTCTGACAATTAAAGAATTTAATATGGTCATTGCCTCAACTGACAGGATAAAAGATTAAAAAATCTGTCCCTTGCTTCACATTTCTTTGTATCTTGGATGCCTTAAGGGTTTAGGCAAAAAATAACCTACCCTTTTTACTCGCTCTTTTTTCCTCATGCTGAGGTAGACTCCGATTGCTATCGGAGCGCAGATGCGCTGCATCGCATCCGCTAGCGGTTCACTTCGTTGAAAAGATTCCCCGAATCTTTTCTGCTAAAGCAACACTGTGTTCATGTTTTCTGCCTTGCCTGAGAAAATTACAGCTTCGTAAAATTTGGTAGCTTATTTATTTCCTAACCCCTAAACCAATTTTAAACAACAAAGTCACTTGCCTTTTTTGATCCCACCTCTATCAAAAAAGCACTTGGCACTTGTAAAATCAAAACAAAATGAATCTAAAAAAAGTGGCCGCCGGTACACTCGTCGGTGGTATAGTTTACTACTTTCTTGGCTGGGCTGTATGGGGAATAGCATTGAAGGGATTCAATGATTCTCATGCAACTGAAGCAGCGCTCGCTGCAATGCGTACTCAACCAGACTTGATTGCAATAGCTGTTGGTTGTCTCGCAACAGCCTTACTTTATGCCGTTATTTTCGATAAATGGGCAAATATTTCCACTTTCATGACAGGAGGTAAAGCTGCTGCGCTAATTGGCGTTTTTCTCGGAGTTATTGAAAACTTTTTCAGATTAGGAGGTAGTACTGGATTGGACTATACTTCTGCAATCGTGAATGTAGTTGCTACAGCAGTTGTAGCTTTTGTTATTGGAGGCATTGTCGCCTGGACGATGGGCAAAGTGAATTAAGTTAGTAATTTTTAAAGTCCACAACAATCAAAGAAAATCAAAAAATTCAGTTGCTGTCTTGAAAGTGGTACTTTCCAAAGTGCGACTGAAGTTTGAAAAATCATCTTTTTTGACAATTTGAATGATCGATCAACTTGTCAAAGAATCAAAATCAAAACAAAATGAACGTAAAAAAAGTCGCCGCCGGAGCTATAGTAGGTGGCATCGTTTATTTCATTCTTGGCTATGTAGTGTGGGGTATGGCATTGAAAGGCTTCAATGATTCACATGCCTCTGAAGCAGCATTGGCTGCCGTGAAAAATCCACCAGATATGATTGCTATTGCCCTGGCTTGCATTGCAACTGCTGGATTATATGCAGTGGTATTTGATAAATGGGCCCAAATTTCCACTTTCATGACTGGTGGCAAAGCAGGGGCCTTGATTGGAGCTATTTTAGGAATAATCAATGGCTTCTTTCAAATTGGAGGTTCTACTGGAGGTGATTATACTTCTGCTATTGTGAATGTAGTAGCATGGGCAGTTGTTGCTTTTGTCATTGGTGGAGTAACCGCCTGGACGATGAGCAAAGTGAAGTAGACTTTTTAAGAAGTGGAAGATTTCCAAAATCTTTCACTTCTATCCTATGTGATTTTCATTCCCTAAAAACTGCATTTCATCCCTCCTATACTATTCTTCAGTCAATCTAATTTTATTATTCCTTTCCTTTATCTCACCTTTGTGTTATGAAATCAATTTGCTTCAAAATGAAAGGAATCACCCTACTTTTTCTCTTGTTAAGCGCTAATTTTATTTTTAGCCAGGTTACGATCAAAGGTCTGGTATCTGGTGAGAAAAAAGAACCCATCATTGGTGCCAATATCTTTCTAAAAGATACCTATGACGGGACATCATCTGCAGAGGATGGTACTTTTGAATTTAAGACTTTCGAAACTGGATCTCAAACCTTGGTCATTACTTACATAGGCTTTGAAGAATATGAACAAAGTATTGATATTCAAGGAGAAGCTATCGAAATAAATGTTCAATTACGAGAAGAGGCCAACGAATTAAATACCGTAACCATCACTGCTGGTGCATTTGAAGCAAGTGATGAAAAGAAATCCGTTATTCTTCGTCCCCTGGATATTGTGACAACTGCAGGTGCCTCTGCGGATATTGCAGGAGCTTTGAATACCCTGCCCGGAACACAGGCAGTAGGGGAGGAGGGACGATTGTTTGTTCGAGGTGGTGCAGCCTACGAAACCCGAACTTTTATCGATGGCTTGTATGTTCAAAATCCCTATGGTAGCTCGGTTCCGGATATCCCGGCACGTGGTCGATTTTCTCCTTTTTTGTTTAAGGGTACTATGTTTAGCACAGGGGGTTATTCAGCCGAATATGGACAGGCTTTATCTTCTGCACTGATTCTGAATTCTCAGGACCTGGCACCCTCTACTACAACAGGACTTTCATTGATGACCGTCGGTTTGTCTGCTGCTCATACACAACGTTGGGAGAATACCTCTCTATCTGCGACAGGCACCTATACCAACCTGGTGCCCTACATTGCCATCGCTCCTGACCAAAATATGAAATGGGACAAACCTTATCAGGGTTATAACGGACAAGTTATTTTCAGACATAAGACCTCTGAAACGGGCATTTTTAAATTGCACGCCGATGTAAGCAGAGGCTGGTTTGAATTACAATATCCCATGGCCTCGGATGTCAATCAACTCAATAATCTGTCACTCGACAATATTAACTATTACATCAATTCCTCTTACAAAGATATCCTGAATGAAAAATGGTCCTTTTTTGCTGGATTGGCCTACACACATAATGTGGATGATGTCGAAATGGTGAACGATTTTTCATTGTTGACAACAGAACAATCCCTTCAGGGAAAAGTAACCTTGACCAATTACATCAACGATAAAATCAGTTTGAAATTTGGAGGAGAATATTTGAAAAATGATTTTGATGAAGATTTTGAAAATGAAACCAACCAATTTCTTTCAGATTTAGATGAACATTATGCTGCTGGTTTTGTGGAATCCGATATTTATTTCAGTCGAAAATTTGTGATGCGACTTGGTGGGCGACTGGAGCACTCTGCTTTGCTGGATAAATGGAATCTGGCTCCCAGGGTTTCACTGGCATACAAAACAGGGGATTACAGTAATGTTTCCTTCGCTTATGGAAAATTCTACCAAACGCCTGAAAATGAACAATTGAAATACAACCGATTTGTCGATTTTGAAGCAGCGGATCACTACATGCTTAACTATCAGGTAATAAAAGATACAAGGACATTTAGAATAGAAGGCTTCGTCAAAAATTACAGGGATCTGATAAAATACGATCCTGAAGCGCAATGGAATTCTGACAACTCAGGAGATGGCTTTGCCAGGGGCATTGATGTTTTTTATCGAGACAGAGCGGGGATGATCAAAAATGGTGATTTCTGGATTTCCTATTCTTTTTTGGATACAGAACGGGATTGGAGATTTTATCCAGAACCAGCTACCCCATATTTTGCATCTAAGCATAATGCTTCGTTAGTGTATAAGCACTGGTTGCCAAAAATTACCTCAAGCATTGGGTTTACCTATTCAATATCAAGCCCGAGACCTTATGAGGACCCAACAACACAAGGCTTTAATAATGAAAGAACCCCAGCTTTTCAGGATTTGAGTTTCAATATGAGTTATCTGACAAACATTTGGGGCAATTTTACAGTTGTATTTGCTTCCATTACCAATTTGCCTGGATTCGACAACACATTTGGGTTTAGGTTTAGTCAGGACGAGGCAGGCAATTTTTCAAGCATTGCTGTCAAACCTCCTGCAAAAAGATTCTTTTTTCTGGGTTGTTTTATCTCCATAGGACAACGGTTTTCAAAAGACAATGGAGTAACAACAAAAACTAAATAATTAAAGAAATGAAAAAAATCACAATTTTATTTTTCGCAGTCCTTTTTGGAACATTTGCTTTTGCACAAAATGAAAAGTACATCGCTGTTATGGAGAAAACCATTGCACAGATGATACCTCAACAATCAACTGAAAAATGGCAGGCTTGTGCCAATGCCTTTGAAAGGATTGCCAATGCGGAAAGTGATCAGTGGCTACCTGCTTACTACCATGCCTATTGCAATATGATGATGGCTTTAAACGGTTATCAGCAAAAAACGGAATTTGAACCTTATCTTGACAAAGCCCAGGAGTCATTGGATAAAGCAGCCAAGCTGGAACCAAATAACAGTGAAATTTTGTCGCTTCAGGCATATATTTATCAGGGAAGAATCTGGCCAAATCCCATGGTCAATGGTGCAACTTACGCTCCAAAATCCATTGCGACGTGTGACAAAGCCATCGAACTGGATCCTACCAATCCTAGGCCTTACTATTTGAAAGGGCAGAATACCTATTTTACGCCTGAATTCTTTGGTGGAGGAGCAAAAAATGCCTTGCCGTTTTTGAAAGAAGCCAATGAGAAGTTTCAAACTTTTGTGAAAGCTTCGGCTATCCACCCGGATTGGGGGATGGGAGCCAATAATTATTTTCTGGAAAAGGCGGAACAGGACCTAAAATAGCGGGAATCAAGCCTTTGCCTTCAATTTTACCCCGAAAGCAGCAATTCTCACCTTGGATTTTTTTAAGGTGATGCCTTGAGAAATTGGGATTGAGGGAGGAAGAAGGTGTTGCCTTAAAAAAAAATTTGAGGCAACACCTTTGGCTCTACACAAATCTAAGCTCAAGGCATCACCTCAAATAATTAAAGTGAGAATTGTTGACAAAAATTTGTTTTCATTTTACTCAATTTTTTGTTCTGACCCTGCTACTCAAGCTTCTTCCTAAAGTGAGAATTGCTGCCCCAAAAGTCTAAATGAGTTCATGCGCTTAATTTTTTTCATCTTTCATATCATTTAAAGTATAATTTTTAAATCTAGTGACTACTATACCAGATTCCAGATATAAGTTGAGAAATGTAAGGCAATATCTGATCATTAGCTTGATCATTGCTTTGGTTATCACTTTGATGTTGCTTCCGCTTCAGGGAGACATTCAATGGTTGAGGGTTATGAGAGAAATTGGACTCAATGCCGTGGTTTCGATTTTAATTTGGGTGGGTATTGAACAGATGGTACTTTGGTTTGACAAGTGGATATCCTGGTTGGAACAACCCTTTTGGCGTTTTTTATTGACTTTTATCACCACTACTTCCTACGCGATATTTATTGTTGTTGGATCCAATGCATTGTACTATTGGGTAACAAAAGGAGTACCCTTCAGCACCTTTCTCGAGCGAGCTGGTATTGGTATGTTTTACGTTACAGGTGCCATAACTTTGATCATCACCTTATTTGTACACGGGAGGGGTTTTTTAATGGCATGGAAATCTTCACTTTTGGAGGTAGAACAAATCAAACAAGCACATATTGCTGCAAAGTTTGAATCTTTAAAAAACCAGGTCAATCCTCATTTTCTTTTTAATAGTTTCAATGTCTTGTCTTCATTGGTGTATAAAGATCCCGACCTGGCAGCCAAGTTTATCAAACAATTGTCCAGTGTTTATCGCTACGTATTGGATACCCGGGAAAAGGAAGTTGTGCCTTTGCAAAGGGAATTGGACAATATCGAAGCCTATATCTTTTTGATGAACATAAGATTTGGAGATAGCTTAAAAATCATCCAAAATGTTGTACCAGCGCATCATGAAATGATCGCCCCAATGACCTTGCAAATGTTATTGGAAAATGCCATTAAACACAACGAAATTTCGAAGAGCTATCCGCTGGATATTCAAATAAACAGATTCGGAGATTATATTTCTGTCAAAAACAAATTAAAGGAAAAAAGCCAGCAACAACATCGCTCTGGTGTAGGATTGGAAAACATTCGGGAACGTTACCAGTTTATCTCTGATTTATCCATAGAAGTCCAAAAGACAGCAAGCTATTTTGAAGTGAAAGTGCCAATCGTAAAATTGGAAAATTGAAACCTGTATGAAAATCCTTATTATCGAAGACGAACCATTGGCAGCTGAACGACTGTCAGATTTGATATTGAAATTGGATTCCGAAATTCAAATTTTGGACGTTATGGATAGTGTGAGAGAGTCAATTGAATGGTTTCAAAATAATGACGCTCCGGATATGTGTTTTATGGACATTCAACTTGCTGACGGTTTGAGCTTTGATATTTTTGAAAAAGCAGAGGTTACCTGTCCCATTATTTTTACCACCGCTTATGATGAATATGCGATACAGGCCTTCAAAGTCAATTCAATAGATTATTTGCTAAAGCCGGTTGATTTGGATGGGGTTCAAAAAGCATTTGATAAATACCGGGGATTGGTTCAGCAACCATCAACTCAACAAAAGGTTACTGATTTAAACCTGATTCATCAAGTTATGAACATGATGAACAAAACCTATAAATCTCGTTTCATCGTGAAGGCAGGTAATCACATCACTTCCATCCCCGTCTCAGAAATCCTTTACTTTTACAGTGAACACAAAACGACCTGGCTGAAAACTCAAGCACTTAAAAAGCACGCCATTGATTATACATTGGAACAATTGGAGGACTTGTTAGACCCAAAACAATTTTTTCGCCTGAACAGAAAATATCTAGTGGCTTATCCCTCTATTCAAAGCATACTTACCTATTCAAACAGTCGCCTAAAAGTGAACCTGCACGACTTGCCCAAGCAGGAGCAAATTTTAATCAGTAGAGAAAAGGTTGGCAGATTTAAGGAGTGGTTGGATCAATAAAATTTGTTAAACCTAAAGGTGTCTCTCGAAGAGGAAGCTACGGCATTATGGAATTTACACCTTATTTGGACAGAGTCCTATGCAAGAGACTCTGCCAATTACGTGATTGAAATTCAAAGGGTGTCACACCCTTTGAATTTCAATAAGCGCTATCTAAGTAAAGTCACATCTCCACTCTCCAGGGCGACTTCTGCGGCCCCATTGATCATCCGTATCATATAAACATAAACATCAGAACCAGCAGGTTCTCCTTTGTAGTTACCATCCCAGGGTTGATCGGGATTGTTGGTTTCATAAATCAATTCACCCCAACGGGAGAAGATTTTCATCTCTGTAACCTGTATGTCACCACATTCTGTAGGGATAACCGGCCAAAAATCATCATTCATTGAATCACTATCAGGCGTAAATACATTTGGGATTCGAACACAATCGAAATCAGAGATACAGGCACCTCTGATATAGGGCTCTGATTCCGCATTTGGACAAAATTGCGAATTGGAAAGTGCTGTCAGTACATAGGTTCCTTCTGAGGTGACTTGAATGGTATCCGTCGTTTCTCCTGTGGACCATTCAAAATCATTAGTACTCTGAACATTGGCGATGAGCGTAGCAAAGCCAGCGGTACAAAAGGAATCAATTAAGATAATATTTGCTTCCAGGAGAGAAGGAGGTGCTTCGACATCTGTTTCTGATGTTCGAGTTCCGCAATCCCCAAAATCGGCTGTAACAGAATAGATAAGCGATAAATCAGTAATTTGAATGGTATCTGAGGTTTCACCAGTTGACCACTCCACTCCATTCGCTCCAGATGCATTGAGAACAGTTAACTCAATAATCCCTGTTTCACAATAGTCATCACCAAGAATTTTTATGTCAATGTCTGGAGCCTCAGGAAAAGAGGTCAAATTGTAGGAAGCCACAGCCGAGTCACATTGATTGGTGATGGTTACAGAGTAGGTGCCTAATTCTGTAACTGCGATGGCAGATGCTGTTTCGCCAGTGGACCACTGATAGGTCCCTGTACCTTCAGCGAACAGCAAGACAAACCCTTCTGTACAATAGGTATCTGGATTGGGAATGATTTCGGCTGTCGGTGGACCGATAATGTTTATCATTGTTGTATCGCACATATCGTAGCAAACGTCTTGTTCTACCCGAACAAAGACCGTATACATACCTTCTTGCATGACAGTAATCATAGGGGTCGTCTCCCCCGTATTCCATTCATAAGAAACAGCGCCATCTATGGTGGCATCAAAAGTGTGCAATATGGGCTCGCCTTCGCAAAACGAAGGGGCATCGAGACTTAATACCGGTACTGTAAATCTGCTGTAAGGTTCAGATTCCGGCTCTAAAACCAAAGTGGTGTCAATGTCCTGGGAATTGAAAAATAAGGTATCAACCGTAATATTCGGTGGAGCAGTCATCAATGCTGTGGTATCTTCACAGGAAGAGGAACCATTTTCGTCCAGCTTTAAGACATAAGGAACATTCAGAAACTGTCCGGTTGAATCCAGCTCAGACGAGAATCCAACTGCGGCAAAACCTTCATCTTCGGTCGCAATCAATTGATTGATGGACAGTGATCCGGTTCCACTTGCGAAATAGCCAAATTGCCACTCAATCGTACCATCTGCCTGTAGTTTTAAAAAGAAAGGTTTGGTTTCTCCTGTACCAATGGGTGTGATTTCTCCCAAAACCATTACTCCTCCATCTTTAGATTCAAATACTTCTTTTACTCTTGTACTTTTCGGGACCAGGATGTCTGAATCTCCAATGACGTATGCCCATTGCAGCCTACCGATGGAATCTACTTTCATAACATAAGCAGCGGAAAGCAAAATGGGGGTTATGGTAGTGTAGTGCCCTCCGACAATATAACCCGTATCAACGGTCGCTTTGACTGAACGAGCAATGGCGGATGGTGAGCCTGGTAAGTTAAAAGTGTATCTTTTGCCCCATTCCACATCCCCAAGGGAATCCAATTTTACAAGGAGTGGCATTTCTACGGCAAACTCTTCAGCCATACCCGCTGCAATAAAACCACTGTCCAATTGAGTAAATTCGGCATCAAACAGTTCTTCCCCCAAATCAGCACTATTTAGCTGACTATTGATGATCCTTGCCCACAATTGATTGCCCAGCGTATCCAATCTGGACATAAAAATATCCATATCACCAATCGGAGCATGAGCTTCGTCAAAAAGGGCATATCCGCCATCAGGTAACAAAGGCAAATTCACATTGCCCAGTGCTACCAATGGAATTGTATCATCTGTTTCTCCAAAAGCATTGGACCAGGTGATATCCCCACTTGCGGTACAAAGAGTGACTACCTTATTCATATCGGGTTTTTTGAATAGGGTAGTGAATACAAAACTATCTGCGGGCAATAAAGTCAATTGTCCAACCGGCAAAAGATCTTCTTCAAAGTCATAGTTTTTGGTCCAGGCAATATCTCCTTTGGGTTCCAGCTTGGTTACATTGACATGTGAGTACTCCAAACTATCCGCGTGCCTCCCAATTGAAAGAATGAGATATCCTTTATCAGCAGTTTGCTCAATGTCTGTTGCCCTTAAATCCCATTGAGATGAACGATACAGCCGTTCAAATTTTTCCTGCGCTAGTAAAGCAATTTGAATGAAAACAGCAATGAGCAGTAAAAGTGTTATTCTTAATATTTTCATAGCAGTTTAAGAATTGTGATTAAAACCTTGATTGAAAATTGGTAAGAGTAAGTTTTAATTTTTGCGAACTGTGCCAAAGGCATCCCTTTGGGAAAAATCAATAGTTTAAAGTGATGGCGAAGGATTGAAGAACGAGTTTATTAGAATAAAAGAGTGAATCAATCTAAAGCCAGCATTTAAAATATTGGTTTTTAGGAAGATAAAATTCAAACATGCTCAAATAGAAAAGGCGTAGGTGAAGCGAAAAGGGATGCTTTTGAAATGGATTATGCAATCTGTTGGGCCAAAATAGGGGATGTTTTTTCAATTTGGAGGAAAAATGAGGGAGAAAGTTTGAGTTTGTCAGTTGGGAGGGGTATTGAGAGAAAATAGACAATAGGGGGCTGTATCATAAGTAAATAGGGGAGGACAAATTTAGCTTTGGCATCTTTCTTCTAAAGTAAACTTACGAGACAACCCCGACTCCGTGTTAAATGACCCATCTATTCCAAAAGCCAAACGCTGGCGCTCTCAGGGAGTTCCCAAACTCTTGTAGAGCTGCCTATAGGTCAACTCCGCTCCTCAACCCACCCTCTAAAATCCAAATAATCCAATACATTCTCCGTAATCAAAGGTTCCTCTCCATAGAATAAATCACTCGACAATTTCCGAAACATCGATCTGAAATCCCCTTTAGCCGTATTGCTGATTTTAGAGAAGAATTTTAACAACACTTTTTCAAAGGGCTCTATTGTTTTTTGTTTTCTGAGCCAACGACGAGTACTTTCAACGGCATATTTGAGTACAAAGCTATTGCCCAATTCGAGGTGTATCATGAGGTTGAGTATGCGAGCATAGGATTGTAAATCTTTTCGCTCCTTCCCGAATTTAAAGTTCAATATTTCATTCACCCATTTAAGGGCATTGTTGTAGTCTTTTGCCATGAAGTAGATGTATGAAAATTGATACCAAAGCTGTAGCAAATAGACTTCGGGGATGATTTTTCTATTTTTTTCCAAAAATTCCGTTCGTGCTTCTATTAGTTCAATTCCTTTTTGCCATTGCTGGGTGTCGCGATATATTTCCAATTCAACATTATGCGTTCGCAGCTGTAATTTTAGGGTAAACTTGCTTTCCTGCCTTAAGTTGTATTTTTCTGGAATGTCTTTTACTTTTTGCAAAATGGGATATGCCGCCTCGTAGTCTTTCTGGAATAAATAAAAACCGACCAAATTGTTCAGGGCCGTCATGTAGGAACCAGGATCTTCCACAATGCGATTGGGGTGGGCTTCCAATAGTTCGATCAATTCAAGCAAATTGATTTTTGCTTTTTCTGGTTTTGAGTTAATGGTGTAATAGGTATATAGGAAATGGTGAAAAAGTGTTTTGGACTGCAAGGTTTCATACTGTTTTGAATTTTCTTTTAGCTCCTTTTTTAAAATGCTTCCCTCTACATCATTGATAAAATCAAAAACTTTGGCCAATAAGGACCAATTCTTATTTAGTTGCTCCAATTGTTGAATAGCCACATTTTCAGATTGAACCAATTCAAGCAAATCTTCCTTTTGAAATCCCTTTTTTGCCAGAATCAATCTTCTTCGCCAATTCAAAACTTCGAGTTGGGATGTTGGACGTTCATATTCCAAGGCTATCCGCTCTGCTTTTTGAAGTTCATAATAGCATTGGTCATATAATTCTTTAGAGAAGAGGATTTCAACGTTTCTTAAGCAATCTTTCAATTCTGCAGCTTTTGAAAATTTCGAATGGTAATTTCTAAGTGCTGCTAGTATGAGATTGGATAAGTAGTTTTTGGTGACATGTAGCTGCACGACAAACTTTTCATTTTTAAATTTCTCTTTGATCAAGGCTTCATCCAATACTTCCATTTTGTCATATGCCTCAAATAGTTTTAGGTAGTTTTTACCTACTTTTTGGCTAAAACAAAAAATTTTAAAATACCGCTTTTCAGATTTAGTTAAGGACTTTATGAGAAAAAATAAATTGCCCTTTTTGGACATAGAATTTTACGTTTTTGATGAATTATTTGAATTCAAATAATTGATAATCAATGCAAAAGTAAGTGTTTTGAGAATTTAAAACAAAACGATTTTTATATTTTTTTCAAAAAACACATTTTGTTTGATTTTATTTTTGTGCCATCAATGAATCAGTTCTGGGTTCCCGGTTCTCTGTTCCCTGTTTTGAAAAAGAAACAAACAGGGAACAGAGAACCGGGAACCGGGAACTCAAGTAAACTATAAACAAATGGCAAATGCAATTAACTGGTTTGAAATTCCAGCTACAAATTTCAACAGAGCAAAAGATTTTTATTCTAAAATTTTTGATGCGGAAATGCTTACCCAGGAAATGAATGGCACCCAAATGGCTTTTTTCAATGCTCCTGATGGAGGTGTAGGCGGGTCTATTTGTACAGGTGAAAATTATGCACCAAGTGCTCAGGGAACTGTTCCTTATTTAAATGGTGGAAAAGACCTTGGACCTATTCTCAATAGGGTAGAAGATGCTGGGGGTTCAGTGGTGATGCCCAAAACCAAGATATCCGATGAAATTGGCTATTTTGCATTTTTTATGGACACAGAAGGGAACCGCATTGCGTTGCACAGCCCTAATTGAGGAGTAGGCAGATTGCAGTAGGCAGTCTGCAGTTGGTTTTTCTTCGGCTGTAGAACCGCCGAAGAAATATATCATGCGCAGAGGGCTTAAAAATTTTGTGCAAAATTTTTAAGCCCTCTGCGCAAATATGATTTTTTATTCGCCGCCAAAGGGCTTACGAATAAAAAAAGAAAAACAAAAAATAACATGGCACATTTCACTCCCGACTTCATCAATTTCCTAACTGAATTGGATAAAAACAACAACCGCGAATGGTTTAATGAAAACAAAAAACGCTTTAAAGCAAATGTCGAAAAACCCTTTCTCGATTTTGTTGAAATTTTGATAGATCGGGCAAGTGCAATAGACGCAGGCATCTCAATGACAGCTAAAGATGGGATGTTTCGCATATATCGGGACACCCGATTTTCAAAAGACAAAACCCCATATAAAACTCAAATGTCGGCCGTTGTAGCGGAGGGTGGACGAAAAGGGAAAAAAGCAGGCGGTATCTATATTCAGGCAAGCCATGAAGATTTCAGGATTTACAGCGGTTTTTACATGCCTGAGAAAAACCAATTGCAAAAAGTCAGGGAAGCCATTGCAGCAGATTTAGGTGGATTTGAAGCTTTGATTTCGGACGCAAATTTTGTAGAAAAATTTGGAGAAATTCAGGGAGAAAAAAACAAGCGTCTGCCCAAGGAATTTGTAGAAGCTGCAGAAGAACAGCCGCTTTTGTACAACAAGTCCTACTATGTTTTTGGCCAATTTCCAGCGGATGCTATTTTGAGAGATGATTTGACTGATTTGTGTATGGATCATTACTTGGCAGCCAAGCCACTTGGGGATTTCTTTTTGAGTGCGATTAGAGAATAAGCAGCAAGAGGCAACATGAATCATTCCCAATTTTCAGATTACATCTTAAATCACTGAATTTCAACTCGCACCCCGCAACAAATTGAATATCAATAGATTTAGTAAAAAAAGATAAATGAAAGGTTTTTTATTGCCAAAATTCAGCTTGACCCTCTGGGGCAGGGTTGATTGGTTCTATTATTTTTTCAAAAAATGAAAATCAAAATGAAAATTAAAATAAAAGAATGCCCCTTTGGCTTTATGAATATTTGGCTTTTTCATTTTGATTTTCATTTTAATTTTGATTAAAAACAGTTTAAATTAGAACCAATCAACCCTGCCTCTGGGGGGTTGACACATGTTGTCTCTCTTACTTTTTCCTTCAATTTGTTAAATCTCAAACGCTCTTCCTATATTTGGCTCTCAACTGCGTTTCAAAACAAAACTAAAACCATGCAATGGAGCCTTTCCAAAAAAATTGGCTTTCGATTTTTAGCAACTTACCTGACGCTTTTTATCATTTCCAATCAATTTGTAACTTCTGGATTTAT
Organism: Saprospiraceae bacterium; assembly: GCA_041941305.1. Classification (GTDB taxonomy): domain Bacteria; phylum Bacteroidota; class Bacteroidia; order Chitinophagales; family Saprospiraceae; genus JANSWP01. The sequence continues at coordinate 313,911 of JBGTQJ010000001.1, read as the reverse complement.
TGATCCTGTCTGGCGAAAAATTGTTCCCTGGTTTGAAGATGCTTTCATGAATCTGCCAGGTACCATCAACATTTTTACCAATGGAAGTGGTGATACTACTTACAATTGGGTGTCACTTTTGTGTTATGCAGCTTTGGCGGCTATCATTGCTATTGTTTGGTCTTTTTTTGATGATGATCGACCTCATTATAATGGCTTGTTAAAGGGATTAGTGGTGCTTATTCGATATTACCTTTTCTATCAAATGTTGATGTATGGTTTTGCAAAAGTGTTTTATAGTCAGTTTCAGTTTCCTTCTTTTGCCCGATTGACGCAAGCTTATGGGGATTCGTCTCCCATGGGATTGTTATGGACTTTTATGGGTTATTCCAAAGGCTACACTGTTTTTACGGGAATTGGAGAGACTGTAGCCGCTTTATTATTACTGACCAGAAGAACCACGACTCTTGGAGCCATTTTAACCCTTGCCGTCATGGGAAATGTGATGGCTTTGAATTTCTTCTACGACGTTCCGGTCAAAATACTTTCCGGGCATATTGTATTCATGGCATTGTTTCTCATAATGTTGGATTTCAAAAGATTGTACCATGTATTTATTTTAAACAAGCCCGCTGATTCGGCAATACAGGATGATCTATTTACAAGCCCTGAACTTACCAAGGTCAAAAATTACATCAAATGGATTGTATTAGCTGGTTATCTGGCATTTTCCTTATACAATATGAACGAAATGCTCAATAAATGGGGCTGGAAAGCTCCTAAACCAGCCTTGTATGGATTGTATGAGGTGGAATCTTTTGAAAAAAATGGAGATACCATTCCTCCTTTGCTTACGGAGTATTCCCGATGGAGAAGATTGATGATAGAGCGTAAAGGATGGGCTGCTGTTCAAACTATGGACGATCAAAAAAAATGGCATACACTTGAAACAGATACGACGAATCATTTCATCCAATTGAGTTCAAGGCAGGATTCTACCCAGATTGATACGATGTTTTACTCCAGACCCGATTCGAGTTTGTTCCAATTAGAGGGTGTTTATAAAAATGATTCCTTGAAAATTGTTTTTAAAGAAAAAAAGAAAAAAGATTTTTTATTGGCGAATCGAGGGTTTCATTGGGTAAATGAATATCCGTTTAATCGGTAGTTTAGTTGACGTCAGCATCGCCCTATGGGCTCGCTGTCGTCAACTAAACTTAGGAGGAGAGGCTTAATAAGAAGCTGAAAATCAGCTTCTTATTAAGCCTCTCCTCCTAAAACCTCCAATTTATTATTTTTGACTTGATGCCAGAAAAAATGTAAATTTTAATAATAACAATTAGATAGAAGGTACACTTGTTTTTGCACGATGAGAGGGAATGAAAAAAAAGATTTTGAAAAAAAAAATGAATTTTTTTCGTTTCTCGGGAACTTTTTAAAAATGCTTTCAGTTTTGTTCCTCGTGCATGCGCAAGTAGGTTTATGAAAAGTGGAAAAGAACGTTCTAAAAATTTCACTTCTCATGCCTGCATTCAAAAACAAAACCTTCTACCTTTATGATGGTAATGCTAGACAACGAAACAAAGCGACGCCAGCAAGTCTTTGAGGTGGAGTTCTTGCCTCAAATTGATGCGCTGTACAATTTTGCCTACCATCTTACCTTCAATGAAGATGACGCGAATGACCTTGTTCAGGAAACTTACCTGAAGGCATATCGTTTCATTGACAGCTATATGGAAGGTACGAATGCAAAGGCATGGCTCTTCAAGATTTTGAAGAATGCGTTTATCAACCACTATCGCAAAGCCACCAAGCGTCCAAACAAAGTGGATTACGAAGAAATTGTGACTTATCACAAGGAGACCGAAGACACCAACTACTCTAGTTACATGGACTTACGGGAAGAAATGTTTCAGGGAATGATGGGAGATGAAGTTACAAATGCTATCAACTCTCTACCTGTTGATTTCCGTACCGTGATACTACTTTGCGATATCGAAGGATTCAAATATGAAGAAATTTCCAAGATAATTGATATTCCTATCGGTACCGTACGTTCTCGATTGTTTCGAGCGCGAAATATGCTGAAGGAACAACTTAAATCTTACGCACATTCCTTAGGTTATAAGGATAAACGCGGATAAATATAGGTGCAGTAAACAGTTGGCAGTCGGCAAATGCTTATCCGACCCAATTGTTTGCTGTTTTTTTTTTGCTTTTTTGTTTAACTAAACTGTCTTATAGAATCTAAAGTCATTTGAATTGTGAATATTGAATCATTTTATCATTCATAATTCAATAAAAATCAACTCAGCATCATGTTTTCTTCACAACAACCAACCATACTAGCTACAAACTTCCCTTTTGTCGATGTGATCGGCGGGACAGTCTGTAGCGATGGTACTGCGCTGAGTGACTGTCCCGGGGTGGCTTCCCAGGGAGATTCGATAGGATGGTTTTAAATGCGATTCCAATGAGAAATCAAGCCACCAATCAAGAACTCATTCAAAGAATGAACTTGCTCCTTGACAATGAATTATCTCCAGAGGCAGAAAGAGCCTTTTTAAATGAAATCAAAACCAATCCCTCGTATCGGGAGATATTAAGTAAAGAACGTTCCTTTAGAGAATTTATCAAAAATCGCATCCAACGCAAAAAAGTCAATCCTTCCCTGCTCTATTCCATTAAAGAAAAAATCCGGCAAGCTCCTTCTCAATAACCCAAAACATAAAGGCAATATTAAGTTCGAGAATCAAGTACAAGTTCAATGTTTCATACCCTGAACTTGTACTTGATTCTTGAACTTGAACTTAAAATAATGGGATAGTTTCGTAATTTCACCTAATCCAAATTGTGAGTATTATGAAAATTCCGATATTGCTTTTCCTTTTTGTCATTTCAATTTCCCTTCAGGCTCAAGAAATCGATATTCCTTATAGTTTCCAAAATTTGCTGTCTGAGGTAGGCGTTGATTTGAATGCTCCCCGAGATGCAGCCTATAGAGATATTCGAGTTATTAAAAATGACTATCAGGATTATCAGCTTGCCATTTTTTCCAAAAGAGAAGATTTGGAAATTCGATATGCTATTCAACCTTTTGAGGAGCATCATCCCTTTAGTGCCAACCCACATGTTTTAACCATGCGCTCCATCACCTCTGTGGCAACCAACGATCCCGAAAAGGCCATTTCTGCCATACCCTTGGATAAACTGAGTCTAAAACAGGATTTTAATGCGGATTGGGGCATGATCTATTTTTTTCAGCCCAAAGAAAAATTTGCTTATTACAAACATTGTCGGATGCTTGCTCTGTACAAAGAAGGCAAAGGCACTGCTTTTGTTTATTTCCTGTTTGATGAATCGAGCAACCGGGCTCTGGATTATCGATATTATGCACTGCGGTTTTTGGAGGATGGCTTGAATTGAATTCAGGATTTATGATACTCAAACTTCATGATGGTCGCAGGTATACCCTTCTTCCCTTCGTTGCTGATATACAAAGTTCCATCTTCGTCAAAACACAAACCTTCTGGTTGGGGATGCAGGCTTTTTTTTAATTTTTCTATATGAATTATTTCTCCATTAGTGTTGAGCACCAATAGGGTCTTGCCTTTTGAGGAAGTGACAAAGATTTCACCAGTGGAAGGATGAATAGCAAGTGCAGAAGGATTGAATTTGAATTCATCATTCTCCAGACTGAAAATATCTTTGAGTTTATCGAGATCTTTTTCAATTTCACAAATCCCCAGATAGTGATGGCAATTGTGAGCAGTAATATTTAAAGCTGGCTGCTCCAGCAGTGTTCTTGTTTTTAGATCAAAGGCAAAGACTGATTTTTCCATTTTCATTTCATCTGATGCAGAACTTCCCTTGCATCCCAGCCAAAGTTGGTCGTTTCTGGCATCATAAGTCAATCCTTCTACATCGTGTTCCTTGGTGAGGAAAAATTTGTGTTTTACCATTTCCTGGTTTGCCTCTCCAAGGTTTTTGACTTCATAAATGGTTCCTGTACTTTTTACTACAAATACTTCATTTCCTACAGCCTCAATGCCTTCATAGTCTCCTTCCTTGTGAAAACTGATCTCCTTTTCTACTTCACCCGTTTGCTTGTTGATGAAAAATATGATCCCTTGTTCATCATTGACGCAAAGCAAACTTTTGCCATCCGGTGAAATACTCAGACCCGAAATTTCTCTGAGGCTAGCAGGCATTTCAAAAGTTTGATCAGGTTCATCAAAATGGTAGCCAAGATCATGCAATGGTTTATGCTCCGGAGCATTTGTGTCAAAATTGCTGAAAAGGAAAAAAACAGCTAGGGATATGAAGATTACTCGATTCATGTATTGGTTAATGATTAAAAATTAACTCCATCCAGTTGATTTCTCCAAATAAACTCAACTTCATTTCTTACAGGTTCTCGGTTTTCCATTATTTGGGGAAACGATGAAGTTATTTTTTAGGGTAATTGGTTTTGAAATTTGGTAGCAAAATTAACAAACGAAAAGGAAGTGCAAATGCTTATGTAAAGTAAGCATTATTTTACCAACCTCGTCCCTGGATATGCATTATACCAGGCAAACCAGAAAATATTGTGTGCGGGTATTCTTTTGAGCATAATGTCTTTTCCATCACTTAATTCATTTTCAGAAATAATCCAGCTATTTCCAAAAGCATCTTTGAGCACTCCCTTTTTATAACTTTCAAATTCAATGTCTTTTCGTTCAAATACTCTGGCAGCTCCATCTTTTTCAGCAATCACTAAAAAGGCAGTTCCAGCCATTGTTCCATTATAAAGACGTTTCCTTTTCAAAAAAGTAATAGAAATAGCCAATGGATCTTGCTGATATCCAGGAAGACGAATGATAAGCACTTCTGCTTTGTTTTCCAATTTATAGTTGCTTTCAGGAACTGGAAACATCAATTGATCTGTGGCAAAATAATCTTTGTAAGCTGCACCTTCTTTGTAATCGCGTTGATGACCAGTGTCAAGAGAAAGGACCTTGGTTTGAGGATGAGCTTGTTTCCATGCTCCCCATGTAGTGGTCACAACAGGGAAAGTTGCCAGTTCAATTCCTTGATTGATAAGTGGACCTACAACTGGCTTGCCTTCAATAGTACTCCACAATGACTGGGTGGCCGCATCATACATTAATTTATTGGAACGATATAAGAAACCGCTGGTTCCGAGATCGTGTGTAATGCCTTTATGTTCCATAAGGTATGCGATGACTGTTCCACAAAGTGTACAATAGACCCCTGCTATCTTTTTTCCTCCAATTTCGTCCACAAACAATTCATGCCAGCCCAAAATTCGTTTGGGATAAGCTTTGGCTTGGCCGTTTATGAAAATGCCAAATACAATATCAGAATCGGCTAAATAATTTGCTTCAACTGCATTGAACATCTTTGGATAACGCAATGGGGGAATGCCATCCTGTTTTACTCCACCCCAGACGACCTCATCCAAACGAATAATTGTTTGGGCATTTCTATCGGCAAAATAAGTCTCAAATTTGGGATCTAAATGACGATATAAACTCGCTTTGAAATCTGCATAGTAATAAGGATATACCGGTTTTTCATTCCAAAGCCATTGCAACCAATTGAAATAAGAACTACCGTGTTTTTGTTTGGTATTGTCTTTTAGCAATTTCACCAACTCCTTTTTTAACCAATCGTCACTTGTAAGATGAATGATATCCAATAATAGCGGCACATGAGAAGGCAACCAATTTTCTTTTAAAAAGCTCAGCGATTCCTCTTTTGCTTGCTGATTATCGTAAATGAGGGCTTGGAAAGTTGGGAGTAGGTTGGGTTGGTAGAGAGATTGGGCGTTTATATTGAAGGGCAGCAGGAAAATAATCAGGACTGCGAGTTGGAGAAAAGAAGGAGCCGATTGATCACTATCGGTTAATGATTCGGGTTTTTTTTGCCCCTTTTTGTTTGGAAGCTGTGAAGGGCTTTGGTGGTGTTTGGTTAGGTGCTTTTTCATGGTACTAAAAATAAAAACTTGTTAGAAGGAGGGCAAGGGGAGAATTTTGTTAGGATTTTATCATTTTTTCAGTATGAATCAATGCTCCATCTAAATTAAAAAATTGCAAAAAAAACATACCAACCGGGAGATGAGAAATGTCAATTGAAGTTTGAATTTTTGAAGCAAAGAGAATCGTTCCTGAAGAATTGGTTATTTGTATATGCTGAGCTTCATTACTTGAAATTCGATTTATGGTTAGCCTGCCTTTTGTAGGATTTGGAAAAACCTGGAAAGATACTTTTGCAGGCTTAGGGTTTTCAAAAAAGGTGGGGATACAACTAAAGTCTATTGCTTCTGGGTGTTCATTTCTCAATGCAAGCAATGGTTCTTTTGCTTCCTCCCAATTGCCGGCTCCATCCATCCCCCAATAGGACCAGGGAAGGATACCCGACCAATTGTTTTCATAGGTTTTATTGACCATGAAATCCACTGAGTGACTGCCATCGTTATTCGAAGGACACTCTCCAATGATGGTTGGTTTATCTAAATTCCAATAATCAAAATCAACCAAAAATGGGTCAAAGAGATCGGACATCCAATCCCAGAAATGGATTTGATAAAAATCCAGAAGACAGGATTCATTCCCTCCATTGGCTGCCAGCAACATGGAATCTGCCCAGAAATTGGTTGCTGCTGGGGGTGTGGTCGAATTGAACATCAAACCTGCACTCCCAACCGTCACCATTTTATCTGAAAATGCATGAATCGCAGTTGCCTGCATGCCCACAAATCGTTGCATTTCCTTTAACGTTGAGGTTTCTGTTGTCCCGGCTCCCTGGGTGATGTCAATTGCCCATTCGGGTTCATTGATGATTTCATAAGCTAACAAATTGCATTGTTCAGCATAACGATTCACAATTGGAATCAGGGCGTTTTCAATATAGGAATTCGTTTTAGTCGAATCTCTCACCAAATCTCCATGTACCCCTGCAAATTTCCCAGCACTGGCCGTTCTGTCTTTCATCATATCAAAAGACCAGAGGCATAAAATCAACATCACATTGTGATTTTCCGCTCTCTCAAAGATATCATCCAGGTTTTCGAAGAAATTATCATCCAAACCTGTTACATAGCCATTGATGTCAAATTCTGGGGTCGATCTTCCATCTGCATGCAACCACAGCCTGGCAGTATTGACGCCATAATCTTCGCACTCCGAGAAAAAGATTTCAAACCAGTCTGGATCGTAAAGCGCTCCCCATTGATAGTGAGTTCCTACATCTGTACCAAATGAATTCCAGGGGATATTGATGCCGTTGATGAAGTATTCAGTATTATTGAAAGTAAGATGCGTTTGACTTGTCGCCCAAAAAGGAACAAGCAGTATTGCGTAGGCTATTATTTTCTTATAAAGAGACATTCGTTCATGAAAGTAATCAATTTTTTAAACTCTTTCAGATTGGAATTTTCTGATTCTTGCGAATACTTTCCAATTTACTCCTGAAACCTGCCAATTTTCCATTCAATTCACCAATCGTATTTGTATCTTTAATGAGTTCATAATACTTGTTTTTACGAATCACACTTCTCAATTCAAAGCACCAATATATTGTCATAAGTGGGTTTATCCAAAGTGGGCTGCCATTGGTTCGATTGATTTTGTGATAATTGCCATAATGACCTTCCAGCGCACTTACAATTGAGTTCGAAACAATGCTTTCCATTCCACCCATTCTTTGGTTCACAAAATCTATAGCTTCCATATATTTTTGAGATTCCTCCATTTCTTTTGTCAACTGAATTATGCCCAGGTACCCACCATATTTAGATAATTCAGCTACATTTTCCAGGAAACGGTAATGGGAAACGCCGTGAAAATGATCAATCCCAAAACCCAAACAAACCAAGAACTGCTTTTTGATGCCGGTTCGATAAACAGCAGCCATTGAGCAAATATCTTCCTGTGGCGTACCCAAACTTTGTTCATCCCCAAACATCAAACTATCCATACCACCATCTATCAAGATAATGGTATCTATTTGATGCGTTTTGATCAAATATTTATAGGCACTTTTAAGTGGATTTACACCCGTTCTTTCAAAAGCGTAGATGTCTGCCTGCTCTCCCTGCATACCCATCCAAAGACTCAAATATTTTTCCGGAAAATAATTTCTTCCGGAGATGTCCATGTTTTTTGCTTCAATTTTATAACAATGGTTAAAAACTGGGCGGGCAGTAGTTTCATTGAGCCAGGTAAAGGAAAAGTTGCCCAAAACGACTTGTTTGCCCAATTTCTTCAGAGCAAAATATAATGGGATACCGGAATAGATATCGAAGCCCCCACCTGCACCGGCCAAGAGGATGTTTTTGCTGTCTTGCAATTGTTGAAAGAAATGAATTTGGGTTAAGCTTTGCATTTCAGATTTTTAGAATTGATAACCGAAAAAACGAGTAAAGAATTCAGGAAGTTTCAGCTAATTGGAGTTTTTTTGGTGGTTCCAAATTTTGTGTCAATCTCGAAACTACCAAAATTGCTACCAAGCCCGAAATCATAGCCACCGTCCGGAATGGAAATAAAACCACCCCATCTTCAATCATCGGATAGGGAATTAAAATGGGCAATCCCAAAGTAGGATCCCCTCCGCCAAATCGCAATACAAAAGCAATTGTAAATCCGGCTACTGCACCATAGACATTGGCTTTCTTGTCAAAAAGGGCACATACCAATGGGGGAAACAAAAGGCAGTACACAAAATCACTACACAAAAACCACAATTCATAAATACTTCCAATATTCAATGCCAGGATGGTTGCTGCAATTCCAGTTATCCAAATGCATTTTTTGATGACTTTGGTAAGCTGTTCAGATTTGATTTGGGGCTGCAAAAGTGGACGATAAACATTCCAACTTGCGAGAGAAGAAGCTGACAAAATAGAAGAGTCTACTGAAGACATAACCGCTGCTGCAACAGCACCTAACCCAATAGTGGCTACCCATGGATTGGTGAGGTGCCGGATGACCCAGGGTAGGGTAGAGGCAGCGTCTGGAGGAGATGCTAATCCCATAGCAGTCCAGTCAGCGACTCCTCCTACAACTCCCATAATAGCAGCTGGTGTAGCTGCAATCAAACAAAAAAATCCAGCAAAAATGGAAAGTCGAACTGCAGTTTTTTCATCTTTTGAAGCCAAGACTCTTTGAAAATAAACTTGCCAGGGAATGCCACCAAAAATGAGCAACAAGGCATAATCCCACCAATTCCAATAATAACTACCCAATGCTTCCCGACTTGGAATGAATGAAGCGGCAGCGCCATGCTTTACGGAATAGTTTGTCCAGGCTGTTTCCCAACCACCGACTGCATCGAGTGCAAAGGGTACGACCAAAAACAAACCCGCCAATAGTAAGAACAATTGAAAAACATCTGTCAAGGCAACAGACCACAAGCCTCCAATTGCGGTGTAGGCAATGGCTATGAGAGCAGAAATGATTATGGCTGGAGTTGTCTCCAATCCGAGTACGGTGCCAAAAGTAGTTCCCAATGCCATCAAAATGGCAGCAGTCCAAAACAACTCTCCACAGAGCGCGGGTAGAAAAAGTACAGCGGTCATCTTTTTGCCAAACCTTTGGGTCAATGGATCCAGCATGGTTTTGAAATTAAACCTTCTCATTTTTCGAGCGAAGAATAATCCGCCAATAATTAAGCTCAAAGCATAGCCCCAGGGTGCCTGTACCCATACCAATCCAGAGGAAGCAGCATACTCTGCTGTACCATTGATAAAACCCCCACCTACCCAGGTAGCGCTCATCGTCAAAATCGCAACACCTAATGGCAAGGACCTATCTGCCAGCATAAGGCCTTCCAAAGCCTTGTTTTGCTGCCTGTTTTGAGCAAAAGCACCTACAAAGAAGATCAAAGCGTAGAAAAATGCAATGGCTATAAATCCCGTCCAAAAAACTTTATTTCCAGTAAAAAAGAAAAGATAGCAAGCAGCCACAATCAAAAAGATCAGCAGCCAGAAGGTGGGAATCAAAGGTTTTTTTATTGCATCAATCATGCTCCAAGGATAAAAAAACCATTCAAATTCTTGAAATTCGTGTCAAAGAATCAAAAATTTTCATGTCGAATCCTTCACAACACTTCACTTTTCTTCAAAAAATACTGGCCTGGTTGGTTCATTTGTTAACTGCCAGCGGAATATTGGCGGGTTTTATGGCGATACTGGCAATCAATGAAAAAGATTGGCAGGAAGCGATGCTTTGGTTGCTGGCATGTCAGCTCATAGATGGCATTGATGGAACATTTGCAAGACTATTTAAAGTGAAGACTGTATTGCCCTATATGGATGGAAAAGAGATGGATTATATCATTGACTTTGCTACCTATGCCATCATCCCAGCTTATTTTTTCTATCAGACGGATTTGGTTGGAGAAGAATGGAGACTACCGCTTACCTTCTTGATTTTGATAGTGTCGGTTTTGTATTATGGAAAAGATGGAATGGTTGCTGATGAGCAGTATTTTGTGGGTTTTCCCGTTTTGTGGAATTTGGCGGTATTTTATATGGTATTCGTTTTTCAATTTCCACAATGGGCAAATGTAGGGCTGGTAATACTACTTTCCATTTTACATTTTGTGCCTATCAAATTTGCTTATCCGAGCAGAACCAAAAAGAATAAAGTGATAATAATTTCTGTTTCAGCAATTGGGATATTAACTATGTTTTTTATCATCATTTTGTATCCTGGCTGGAATCTATGGCTAACGGGAATCATGATTTCGGTAATGCTCTATTTTGCGATTTTGGGTTTAAAAGATTCTTATTTTGAGTAACTACTCATTTAGACTTTTGGGGTGAAATTGAAGGTAATTCTCACCTTAAATGTTTCCAAAGTGAGAATTGCTGCAGAATAAGTTTAAATCAGTTCTAAGTATTGCTGATCAGCTTTGTTTGGAAATGATGAAATTTCTTTCATAAGTTCCTGTTCACAATTATTGCATAGCTATTTCGGATTCTTTTCTAATCAAACATCGTTGAAAATACTCGCCGTAGCTATGCTATGACTGCGTTTTTCGCCTCCCTTGATAAAAAAATAATCTCGAAATAACTTATACATAATTATGAACAGGAACTTAGATGTTTTCGATAAATATAAATGTCAAATCCTTTATACATGATTCTTTTCTCCCTCATTAAACCATTTCGTTCCGCTACTTTTTGAGATGGAATATTGTTGACTTCAATCATAGAAATAATGCTTTTTGCTAAATTGTTTTCATGAGCAAATCGCATACAAGCCTGCGCCGCTTCGGTAGCATATCCATTGCCCCAAAAACGTGGCAAAAGGTGATAACCCACTTCTAATTCTTCAACTCCATCCACTTCCTGCTTTATCAATCCACATTGTCCAATAAATGCTCCTGTTTCTTTCAAAATCAACCCGCTCAGGCTGTAGCCATCCCTTTCATAGCGCATTTGTTGACGGGCAATCCAGGCATCACAATAAGCATTTAATTCCTCTTTGATGTACAAATAACGGGTTGCTTCCTCATCCCGGAAAAACTCCATCAGGTAGGGTTTATCTGTACTTGTAAGCTTTCTAAATGTTAAGCGGTTTGTACTAAGGTTTTCAAGAATCATTGTATTGAATGGTTTGTCAAAAAAAGGAATGCAAAAGTGTTAAATACTATTGATTTGCCTCGCAATTGGCAAAAGCAAACTCATTTCCAAATTAGCCTAAAAAGATTCACTAATTTTGCGACTTAAATTAAAGCAGACATTCCCAAATGAACACCAGAATTAAAAGATACATCACAATACTACTTTTTAGTCAATGCCTTCTGACGAATCCAGTTTTTGGGAACAAAGATTCAGTTTTTGTCCCTCCAATTGCTGATGCAGGTACCTCAGCGGAACTCGATTGTGGTAACGAAACCCTTCAGTTGGATGGAACTAATTCGAGCCAGGGCAATCAATTTGAATACTCCTGGCAGACTAATGAAGGAAACATTATATCTGGCACTGATTCCATAATAGCCACCGTAGATTCTCCGGGATGGTATTTTTTGACGGTTACAGATACCAGTAATGATTGCTTTTCTGTTGATTCTGTCGAAATCACCCAACATGCCGATGTCCCTATAGTCTTTGTTGAAAGTCCTGAGGTTTTAAGCTGTCAAAACGCTTTTACGGTTTTAGACGGCTCCAATTCTTCACAGGGTAATCAATTTAGTTATGAATGGACGACACAAGGAGGCAATATCATAGTCGGTGAAAATGGATTGAACCCAACGATTTCAGCTCCTGGATTTTATACCCTTTCAGTTACCAATGAGCAAACAGATTGTGTAGGTTCATATACTGTTGAAGTCTTACAGGACTTGGATATTCCAGATATTGATGCGGGAATGCCACTATCTATTTGTAACGGAGGAGAGGTTCAATTAAATGGAACCATTCAGGGAGATACTCAAAACGTTACAATTAGTTGGTTTACGATGAATGGGAGCATATTAAACGGCGAGGGTACCTTAAACCCCACAGTAGGCGCTCCTGGATTGTATTTTTTTAATGTAGAAAAGGACGATTGCAACAATCAGGATAGTGTAGAAGTCAGTTTATTCGATTATCCTATTGTAAATATTGCTGCTCCAGATGAAATTTCCTGCGAAAATCCTGAAATTACGCTGGATGGAACCAACTCTTCAGATAATGATAATATCGCTGTTTTCTGGCTTACTTTGGATGGCAATATTATTGGACCGGATAATGATTTTACTGTGCAAGTGAATGCTCCAGGAGCTTACTTTCTTGAAATAACGGATACTGTAGCAAATTGCTTCGTCTCTGAAACGGTTATTGTTAATGGTTTTGCTGATTTTCCAGCGGTAGAAGCTGGGGATACTATGTATTTGACATGTGTTGAAACCACCCTTACCCTAAATGGAAGTGGTTCAACTGGTTCCAATATATTTTATGAATGGGATACCCCGAATGGTAATATCGTCAGTGGGGAAGAAACCTTGAACCCAATTGTTGACCTTCCCGGGATTTATGAATTGATTATATGGAATGATAGCACAGATTGTGAAAGTGTGGATACAATGGTGGTATTGGAAAATTTAGAGCCCCCAGATGCCAATGCGAATAATAATGCCAATCTGGATTGTGATAATGACACTGCTGAGTTAGACGGCTTCACTTCCAGTATCGGTGATGAATTTATTTACGAATGGGTAACTTCGGATGGGAATGTTATTTCAGCACAAGATTCTATTGTCATTTTGGTAGATGCTCCGGGCAATTATATGTTGACAGTTACCAATACTATCAATGGGTGCACTGATTTTGATTGGGTGGAAGTGACACAAGATGAGATGCTTCCTGCTGTAGCCATTGCTCCTCCTGCACCATTTAGTTGTGCAACTTCTTTTATTCAATTGGATGGAAGCAATTCCAGCTCAGGATCTCAATACAACTATACCTGGACGACATCTGACGGCACAATCATTAACGGTGATGGCTCCCCGAATCCAACTATTGGTACACCTGGCACCTATATTTTAACAGTCCTCAATACATTGAATAATTGTGAAAACTCCTCAGAAGTAACAGTAGATACAGATACCATTCCTCCTATTATCGAGATTCTGGAAGCAGATACCCTCAATTGTAATATACAAGAAGTAACATTGGATGCAACTAATTCCAGTTCTGACCCCTCGATGATTTTCCAGTGGAGTACCCAAACAGGCAATATCGTAAGTGGTAGCGATAGCCCAAATCCCGTGGTTGATCAACCTGGTATTTATGAGTTAACTTTGATAAATACCTTAAACGCATGTTCTGCTACTCAAATAGTTAAAGTCGAGGATGGAGGTGAATTGCCAGTAGCTGAAGTCACAGTTTCTGATACGCTAACTTGTTGGGTAGATTTTGTGCTGATTGATGCGACGGGGTCAAGTCAGGGTCCGCAGTTTAGTTATTTTTGGGAAACGGACGGTGGAAACATTCAACCAGGAGGCAGTATTTTAGAGTTAAATGCAACTGAAGGAGGTATTTATGAAATTTTTGTCATCAATAATGAAAATGGTTGTAGCAGTTCAGCAAGTGTAGAATTAATAGCAGATAATGAGGAGCCAACTGCTGATGCAGGAGCAGATTTGACAATAGATTGTTTTGTACCAATTCTTAATCTGGATGGCTCCAATTCAAGTCAGGGTATTGAATTTCAATACTCCTGGACAACAACAACAGGTAATATCGTTTCCGGGGCGAATACCCTGACTCCTGAAATTGATGAAGATGGCTTTTATACTATTGAAGTCCTGAATACCCTGAATGGTTGCACCAATACCGATCTGGTACAAGTTATTGGAAACAATCAGCCTCCAGAGGTTCAAATTGAACTGCCAGATTTGTTGACCTGTGCTCAAACCGAACTGCAACTCGATGCTTCGAATTCAAGTCAAGGGCTTAATTTTCAATACAATTGGACCACAGCAGACGGAAATATTCTATCCGGATCTTCGACCCTGACCCCTGAAATTAATTCAATTGGAACCTATATTTTAACTATTCTGGATACAGATAACAATTGTACTGAAAGCAATCAGGTATTGGTAGAACAAGACATCACACCACCAGGTGTAGATGCGGGGCAACCAATAGAATTAAATTGTAATCTAAGTGAAATTAGTCTAAATGGTAATGTCCAAAATGTTGCTATTCCCAGCCTGTTATGGACGACTGCTGATGGCAATATTCTTAGTGGTGAAATGACTTTGGAGCCTCTGGTAAATAAGCCAGGTACCTATTCGCTAACCGTTATCAACACTGAAAATGGCTGTTCCTCCAGCGACGCGGTTGTCATTTCTGAAAGCATCCTCATTGATTTTGATTATGAGCTTACTAATCCAACTTGTCTTGAACCCTTTGGAAATGTTCTTTTCGGGAATGTCAATGGTGGTAATGGTCCTTACCAATATTCTATCAATAGTGGTGCAAGTTTTCAATCTGACCCTATATTTGAAAACCTGGATCCGGGTCCTTACATTTTGCAAATTCAGGATAGTGACGATTGCATTCTTGAAGCAAGCATAGAAATTTCTGATGCTCAAAGCCCAGCCATATTTTTGGAAGAATTAGTAGCGTTACAACTAGGAGATAGCTATGAGATTATTCCAACTTTTAACATTTTAGAGAGTGAAATCGCTGAAATCCTTTGGACCCCTGCTATTGGTTTGGACTGCTCTGATTGCCTCACTCCCATAGCAACGCCAACTCAAAATACTGAATACACTGTTCAAATTATGGACAACCAGGGTTGCTTTGGTACAGCTACCATCCAGATTTTTGTTCAAAAAGGTTTGGGTGTTTACATACCAAATGTTTTCTCCCCAAATGGTGATGGGAATAATGATGTTTTCACGATTTTGGCTAAACCCAATGTGGTTGCTCAAGTCTACGCTCTGCAAATATTTGATCGATGGGGAGCACATATTTATTCTGCTGAAAATTTCTCTCCGAACGATGCTAAATTTGGCTGGGATGGAGAACACAAAGGGGAAGCTTTGGGGGCTGGTGTATATGTCTACTTTGCCGAAATTGAATTTGTAGATGGAAGAAGAGAAATCTTAAAAGGAGATGTTTTATTACTCAGATGATAGCTTTAGTAGCGCTAAGTCTAATTCATCAGTATTCAAGCTATGGGGATTTTTGTTTAGAGTTTGTTTAAAATCTGTGCCAGGGGATGCCTGTGGTACAGGAAGTAAAAATTTAAACAAGCTCGTATTTGTATCCAACAAAGAAAAAGTATGGAACAGCAAAGAACTTTCCGTGAAGAACGTCCTGACCTGGAATCTTACCTGGATACTATTAACCAAAATCGGCACCCCATTTCCCTTTTATTGGATCGGGTATTTGACATCCGAAATGTAGGAGCCATTTTTAGGTTAGCAGATGCAGCCAGGGTGCAAAAAATCTATGTTTATGGGACACCAGATTGGAAACTTGATTCCAAAAAAATGGAACGGGTTTCTCGTTATGCTTCCAGATATGTGCCTTATGAAATTTTGGACTCTTTAGACGAAATTGTTGTTTTAAAACAGACTTGTAACCTGACTGCCTTGGAATGGACCAATCAAAGTATCCCCTTTAATGAATATGTTCCACCAGGCGAAACGATTTTGATATTGGGCAATGAACAACATGGTGTTTCTGATGAATTATTGGAAATGGCAAACCAAAGTATACATATTCCCATGTTTGGAGTGAATACTTCTATGAATGTCGCTTGTGCAGCAGGGATTGCATTATATTCGTTGTTACCAAAACAATAACTATGCATCAACCACAAACAATTTCCAAATTTCCCTTTCTACAAAAAATGTTTTTCTTTCTCTTCATTTGCATCCTCTTTGCCTGCAATGAAAAAGCCAAAACCCAAAATCCAGAATTTGTTGAAACGACACTTTTGCCTGGAGTTTCAGAAAACTCAAACCGTGGAATTATCTATCAATCTTTGGATTATGGCTTGAGCTGGATTTCCATTAAAGAAAATCTCCCAGATGATTTACAATGTTCATTTATTGCTGTGAAGGAAGATGGTTTGGTACTTTCTACAGAGGGGCATGGTTTGTATATGAGGAAATATGGAGACTTAAGGTGGCAACAAATAGGAGATGGCTTACCGAATCCTAAAATCACGGCATTGGTGGTAGATGACCCTATCATATATGTTGGTGTTTATGAAGCAGGTATCTTTAAAACTGAAGACAATGGCAACACCTGGCAATCTTTGAATAATAACCTGAAAGACTTAAGCGCAATTTCCATTTTGCCATTTGGAAATGAAATATTGCTGGGACAAAATTTTGGGATTATGAAAGCGAGTATTGTAGATTTTGAATGGAAAGAAGTATACCAGTCAGTTCAAACTGTTGAAATTCGAAAATCAGGAGACAAATTTTTGGCTGGTACACAACGAGGGATTTTGATTTCAGCCGATAATGGAGAAACCTGGAATTGGATTTCCAATGACAAATCCATTCACAATCTTGCGGTTCTAGATGAAAAGATTGTTGGGATGTACATCTCTCATGGAACGGAAATATCAGAAGACTGGGGCAAAACCTGGGAAAGGCGAGACAAGGGAATGGCTTCCTATGCGTATGTATTTGATATGGTAAAAATCAATGATGTTCTTATTGCTTGTCATCATGACGGAGTCTATCAATCCAAAGACTGGGGAATGACCTGGTTAGAAACTTTCCAGACTCCAATCGAAAAGATCCGAGAGTTTGCTCAAGATGGAGATGTGATTTATGGAGTGACTGTGCAGCGGGAGTAGATTTGGTTGTCGGTTGTCAGTTGTAGGGTCTTTTTTCTTTGGGTTGAATTATTTTTATTCTCCCAACTAAAACTTTTTTTCAGGATTTATGTAATCTAGTCAATATGAAAAACGAATATCTCAATGTAGTTATAGCTCAACTTGAGCAGGTCTCCAAATCCTCCAAGGATGAGTTTGGTAATTTGAATTATGAGCAACTCAATTGGAAACCACATCCCAAAAAATGGAGTGTTGGGCAGTGTCTCGATCATTTGATCGTAACTAATAAATTGTACATAGAGATTTTCAAAAAGTTATTAGCTGGGAACAGGGAAATGAACTTTTTTGAAAAGAGAGGATGGCTACTGGATTTTTGGGGGAAAATGGTTCTAAAGAGTACGCTTCCCGAACCTACTTTGAAAGCTAAAACGATGGCGCCTTTTGAGCCCGCAAAAAGTGACATTCCTGACAGCATAGTAGAGGATTTCGTAGAACAAAACAGGGACTTAGCCGAATTGATAAAACAATTGGACTCGTTTTCACATTCAGAGATAGTGATTTCTTCTCCAGTTGCAAAATTCATTACCTATACTTTGAAAACTGCCTGTACGGTACTTGGCAATCACGGGGAAAGACACTTCAATCAAGCTAAACGAGTATTTGAATTAGAAGCTTTTCCAAAATGATAACCATGTTTTAAGCGGAATTTGTGACTTTTGCAGTTTTGGAAGTCAATAAAAATTGAACCAGTTCCTAGAAATGTTTTGTGGTTAATCATTTCCACTAAAATACGAGCTTGTTTAAATTTTAACTTCCTGTGCCACAGGCATCCCTTTGGGAAAAACCAATATTTTGCGAACCTGACTTCAAAAATCAATATTCATTTGTCCTGACAAAATCATCTTGCTTTTTTTCGTCAGAACCACAAACTCTTGATTTTTCCTATAGGGATGCCTTTGGCACAATTCTTTAAATTTTTAAACAAACTCTAACTAGAAACAATAAAACAAAACTTTAAAAACAATGAGATCTATTACACTTATCGCCTTGATTCTAATCGGTTTGATACTAACATTTATGGGTTGTGGGAAATACAACAGCTTTGTAGAACAAGAGGCAATTGTAGAAAATTCATGGGGAAAGGTGCAAAGTGCATATCAACGAAGGGCAGATTTGATTCCCAATTTGGTTTCCACTGTCAAAGGACAGGCGGATTTTGAAAAAAGCACTTTGGAATCTGTTGTACAAGCAAGAGCCAGAGCAACTTCTGTCAATATTGACCCTACTAATATTTCTGCAGAAAAAATGGCTGAATTTCAACAGGCACAGGGGCAACTGAGTTCCGCTTTGGGAAGATTGCTGGTAACTGTTGAGCGATATCCCGATTTGAAAGCCAATTCTGGTTTTGTAGAATTACAGGCCCAATTGGAAGGCACTGAAAATAGAATCAAAGTAGCTCGGGACAATTACAATGATGCAGTAACTAAGTACAATATCGGAGTGCGCCGCTTTCCTGGTAATTTCTTTGCAACCGTGTTTGGCTTTGATGAAAAGTCACAATTCGAAGCACAAGAAGGTTCGGACGTAGCGCCTAAGGTAAATTTCTAAAAAATCGTTTTACCCTATCTGAGTTTTGACAGCTCTTTTCAGGCACAAGAAATATTTTTAGAAGGACACCTTTTAAAAGATTGGTGTCTTTCTAAAATTCTATTCAAGGCAAAAAAAGTAGTCATCGCTTTGGACTAGGGATCATTTAAAGAATAACTTCGACATTTTGACGGCTTCTTTTGAGCTAAGCCTTCTTCTGCCAAAGGCATCCCTTGTCCAGGGGACTCCCTTTGGGACGGGAAAAAATACTCACCGTAGCGCTGCTATGGTTCCGTTTTTTTCATCGTCTTAGCTCAAAATAACCTCATCAAATTTGCCGAATCTATTTTTTAAACGATCCTAGGTATATTTTCTAATTTGAATGGTCAATTTTTTCAGTAAACAAGAAGAAGAATATATTATTGATGCTATTCAGGAGGCGGAGCAAGTGACTTCTGGTGAAATTCGGGTTCATTTGGAACGCAAAATCCGTAAATCCGTGATGGAAGATGGATATAAAGTATTCCACCATTTGGGTATGGACGCTACCGAATTGCGCAATGGTGTATTAATTTTCATTGTACCTCCCCAAAAGAAGTTTGCCATTTTAGGAGATAGAGGCATTAATGAAAAGGTCCCTGAAGGATTTTGGGTTGATGTAAAAAATGTCATGCAACAGGAATTTAGAGAAGGCGATTATGTAAATGGTGTCTGCAAAGGTGTTCGGTTGATTGGAGAGAAGTTACAGGAACATTTCCCCTATCAGGGCGAGGAAGATGTCAATGAATTGCCAGATGATATTTCTTATGGCAGCTAATTATTTAGGTGGTTCAAACATGCTATATGCAAGAATGAATCAAAAGATGTCACACGACTACCAATGATAAAATTTTCAAATACCACTCTGGTTAAACTCTTTTTTTTATGTCTCTTTCTAATAGGCACTATAAGCCTTTTTGCGAAAGAACCGCCCCCGGTACCCAACCCTCCGAGATTGGTCAATGACTATGTTGGTGTATTGAATGCCAGTGAAGCGAACGCGCTGGAACGAAAATTGGTCGCCTACGATGATACTACTTCTTCTCAAATTGCAATAGTGATAGAAAATTCCCTGGAAGGTGACGATCTGTTTGATTATTCATTCCGAATAGCCAGGGAATGGGGGATTGGACGAGAAGGAAAATGGAACGGAGTTTTAATCTATGTGGCTATTCAGGATAGAAAAATGGGCATTCACGTTGGAAAAGGTTTACAAGGAAATATACCGGATGCGATAGCCAAAAGAATCATCAGCCAGGTATTGGCACCTGCTTTTCGTGAAAATCATTATTACGGTGGATTGGATAGAGCCACGGATGTTATTTTTCAGCTGGCTAGTGGCGAATTTCAGAATGAAAATCCTCGACGTCGTGGACAGGAGAGTGAGTTCCCCTGGCAATTTTTTGTTCTCCTGGCAGTTGTTCTATTTATTATCTGGATCAATAGAAATGATGATGGAGGCGGATATTATCGTGGAGGCAGATATGACAATGATCATCCTCACAAAAGAAGACGAAAGAGACGCAGAGGTGGAGGTTGGATATTCATCCCCGGTGGTGACTGGGGTGGCGGAGGCGGCTTTGGCGGAAGCGGTGGCGGAGGCTTTGGCGGCTTTGGCGGAGGCGGTTTTGGTGGCTTTGATGGAGGAGGTGCATTTGGGGATTGGTAGCTTAAGCATCCCACGATTTCAAAACAATTTCTAAAAAATCCTAACAGTATTCAAATGCTGTTAGGATTTTGCTTTTCACGATTTTGATTTTTAAACTAGCACTTATGGAGAAAATCAAAACAATATTTGAAAGACCAATTACAAAGGTGATTTTTGCTATCCTGTTTATATCAGTCTTTGCTCAAATCACCCTTACCTTACCCACCAATTCAGGAGGGATTCCAATAACCGGGCAAACTTTTGCCGTCTTGCTGGTGGCTTATGCTCTTTTAAAAAAATGGGGAACGATTTCGATATTTTTATATGAACTTTTAGGGATTTTTGGGGCTCCCGTATTTGCTGATGGAAAATCAGGGTGGGCAGTCATAACTGGTGGCAGTGGAGGATTTTTAATTGGTTTTATTGTAGCAGCCTTTTTTGTAGGATGGTTGGCAGAGCAAGGTTGGTCCAGGAATTTTGGAAAAAGTTTGTTGGCAATGACCCTGGGGACGATAATTATTATGACTTTTGGTGTTATTAGACTTGCCCAATTGTATGATTTTGAAAAAGCTTTGGAATGGGGCTTCTATCCTTTTATTTGGGGGGCAATCGTAAAGATTATCCTTGGCGCAATGATAATGCCTTTGTATTTTCGGTTGACAAAACGATAAAACCTATGAAGTACCTCTTAATTTTTTTCTTAAACGTAGTCATTTTTTTCAACTGCAGTACAGTTGAGGAATTTCCCGAATTTGAAGGATTTATCAACTACCAATATACTTATGAAAGTGATTCCCTTAATGTTGATACGCTAACCAAATATCGCCCTACCTCATCTGAATTTTATTATAAAGATTCTCTTTACTTCAGTTCCTTCATTAGTAAAACAAGAGATTCTTATGTCGTGAATGGTAAAACAGGATTTGCCTGGTACCTTAGTAGTGAAACAGATACAGCAGTTTGTGAAGATTATACCAAAAGAACGGAAAGCATAAAAACGTTTAGAACGCTACCAAGTAAGGAAACCGTTTTGGGTTATGATACGCGAATTCTGGAAATCGAAGGACAAAATTCAACAACGCGTTTTTGGGTAAGTACAGATTTGAAAGTCAATCCTGAAAATTTTGCAAAACACCAGGCCTACAATTGGTATTTCTACCTTCAAAAAGCCGATGGTGGCATAATCTTAAAAACAGAACATGAATTCCCCAAATTCACTATGAATGGTATTGCGACCAAGATAATTGAAATGTCGGTTCCCGATTCTGTGTTTCATATTCCTGAAAATACTGTTCTTATACCTTGTGAATGATCCCCTGTGCGGTGATTTCGTAAAAAATAAAACAACTCCTTCTCCAATTCCACCAAAAATCTTTAAGAACCTCTTATTTTAGCCCAACTTTTATAGCGTTCCCGGTTCTCCGTTCCTGATTTCCTGTTTTGGATCCGGGTACTGAGAACCGGGAACCGAGAACTCAGAACATCTTCATGAGAAAACCCCTATTCAGGATTCGGGAAAAAGGAAAGTTCGGTTTTATGGATGCTTCGGGCGAAATTGTCATTGAGCCGCAATATTATGAAACAGAAGATTTTTACAATGGCTTCTCCCGAGTCAGATTCAACAATAAATTGGTGCCATTAGACGCATTGGGCAGACTTTTAATGAAGCATTTGTTCAATTATGTCGGTTTGTTTGAGGAAGGACTTGCCAAAGCTCAATTGGTGAGTCAGTGGGGGTATATAGATGAGCGAGGTAGTCTATCCATTGATATACAATTCCAGGATGCTGGTGACTTTAGCGAAAACCTCGCGCCAGCCAAAAAAGAAGGACAATATGGCTTCATCGACAAAAAAGGAAATTTTGTAATCATCCCGCAATTTGATGCTGCCAGAGAATTTAAAAACAATCGCGCAGCTGTAATGGTACATGGGGTGGGAGGGTATATAGACAAAACCGGAAACCTGGTCATCAAACCTCAATTTGAAGCCTGTTATTCTTTTCAGAGAGATGTTGCCGTGATTGTTGAAAACCAAAGCTGGGGATTAATTGATAAAACGGGAAATTTGTTATTGAAGCCCCAGTTTGATGTGCCGGAAGACTTGCCTTTTGGTGAATTCTTTGATGGGATGGCAATGATACAACAAAATGATTTGTACGGATTTATCAATCAACAAGGTCAAATCATCGTCGAGCCCCAGTTTCCCTCTGCAGGCGATTATGGCGAGGGGCTGGCTTTAATAGAGAAGGGTGGAGTATATGGCTATATTGACAAATCCGGGAATACGGCGATTGAACCACAATATGAAGATGCCGGCGTTTTTGCAGACGGATTGGCACAAGTTAAAGTAGACAATGAATGGGGATACATTGATACAGAAGGAAAAATGTCTATTCCACCCAGGTTCGAAGAGGTATTGCCATTTCGGGATGGTTTGGCTTGGGTGAATTATGAAGGCAAATGGGCCTATATCGATAGATGGGGTGATGTAGTATGGAGAGAGTGAAGTTTTTGTATACTAGACTTTATTCGGTTGACGGTAAATGGCGGACGGTTGACGGCTTCCCGTACAAAATCTTTTCGAATAAAGTCTACTATACGTTGAATCAGATAAGAGGTGTTTAAATTTTTGTCAAATACAGAAATTATATTGAACAACAATTTGTATGACGGGTATTGGCCTGAGATTGAAAAGAATTCTGTTTTAAGGAACCCTTAAAAAATAACTTCATCATTTAGTTCGGCAAAACGCCTCATTACCATCTAATCGGTCTGGTATAAACCTTTCCTCCCGTTTCCAATTTGTACACATATTCACCAGAAGGCAAATAGTAATCCAAAGGCTTGAAATCCAATGTATAGGAATTTTTTTCCTTAAACTCATTCAATATGGTGCGCAGAACATGACCTGAAAGATCGGTGATTTGAAGACGTACATTGCCTCGAAGTTTCATGGCATATTTGATTTGAATGGTTCCTTGTTGGGTAGGATGTGGATTGTGTCCTAATAATGCTGCGCGATCATTAGAGCCTATAGGCGGATCAGATGGTGGAAGTAAACCGTTGATTAAATCAAATTGATGATTCCCCAACACATTTTCGATGACGTCGGGGTGAACGCAAAGCCAATTGGCTAAAACAGTTGCATAAGCCTGCCGGAAATCCACAGAGAAAATGGGATCTCCATATTCATCGACACTGTCTAAATCTGGCTCAGTACCATGGAATCCATTGCCGATGCTATCATCTCCTCCAAATAGCATCATTGGAGCACCTGTACCATGATCAGTGCCAGAGGAGCCATTCTCAAAAATGGTTCGACCAAATTCAGAAAAGGTCATGGTCAATACCTCTTTTTCATGACCGCTTGCAGTCAAATCATCATAGAATGCCTTAACAGAGCTGGCGACATAATTTAGTAAAGTGGAATGCAAGGGCTCCTGATCAGAATGGGTATCAAAACCCCCAATGCTGACCATATAAACTTTGGTTCCCAAATTTCCCTTGATGAGTCTGGCAACGATGCCCATTTGTTCAGCCAGGTAATTTCCTGGATAATTTACCTGGGTCGTGCTCGCATTAAACGCATCTCTAATTGATTCTGAATATCGAAAAGCACTATTAGCTACACTCCTTACAAAACTCAGTTCCGACTCATTTGGAGTAGTGACATTCAAGCCTGAAGTATCATACAATTCTCCGGAAGATGCGATTTGATAAAATTCTGTTGGGTTGCTGATGGAAAGTGCCATTGAGCCGGCAGCAGCCCGGAATATCATATTGGTTTGTACACCTATTTGCAAGGCAGGAGGGACTACGGGAGGTGCACTTTGAAAGGCTGGAAAATCCTGATCCAGCCAACGACCTATCCAGCCTGTGCTGATTACTTCTTCTGAGTCTGAGGCAGAAGCCCAAATATCTGAGGAACGGAAATGAGAATAATTGGCTTCCGGATAGCCTACATTGTGCACAACCTGCATTCTGCCTTCTTCCCAAAAGGCTTGCACATCAATCATAGAATTGGGCATCCCAAAATCATCATTTAGTGCCCAAAGACCAGATTCCGGGATGGCCAGCGATGGACGAATGTCGTAATAAGTTGAATTTCCTCTGTGAATGATTGTATTCAATCCATCATTGCCTCCTTTCAATCTCAATAATACCAAAATCCTATCCCCACAATCTGAATTACTTAAGGCTGATATCAATGAACTGGGTGCAGCTGCAGATACCGGTATATTGTTTAACATCAAACCTGTACCAAGCGTCGCCAAACCCGTCATCCGCATGAAATCTCGACGATTCCATTTGCCATGTTCTTTTTCATGAGCTTGTCCATGCTCCAGGGCAGAGCCAAGCCGTTTTTTGTGTTTTTTAGAAATTCCGGGGTGTACGCTTTTTTCAGTTTGATGCTTTTTGCACATAGAGGAAAGAGTTTTGGAAATATGGAAATGCCAATTTAGGTATTTTTTAATGTTTTGTAAAGGGAATCGTCTTTTTCAAGAAGTTGGTTCAAGAAAGAAACATCGTTTTGGAAGACTATATTCCAAAATCTTTTGTAAGTCGACTTGCGCAAGCGCTTCTGATGATACCTTTGAGTGCTGAAATAGGGGCGAGCTAGAAGCTGTTATCAGTAATTAGGGATTTTAAGCTAAAAAAAATTAATAACCCATGCAGCGAAATTGAAATCCTTCCGATTTAGGATATGTACGCTTGAAAAATAGATCTATTTCAAAAAGTTAAAACTTAAAATACATATTCAAATGAAAAAACTAGGATTATTCATATTGCTTTTCGCCCTTGCTATTGTCTCTTGCCGGAAAAACATAGATGAAGTAGTAGTAACTGAAACGCCTCATGTTCCCACTATTCTGGATGGCTATGACCAATTGGTCGTACCAGTTGATGGGTCATTAACTGGATTTGTAACCGATGAAGCCGGAGAACCTGTTGAAGGTGCAAATGTTCGCATGGGCAATTTAACGACAATAACAGATACTTATGGACATTTCTTTTTTAAAGATGTCACACTCAATGCCCGAGGAACTTTTGTTCAAGTTGAAAAAGCAGGTTATTTCAAAGGGAGTCGTCGCTTTTTTGCAATTGAGGATGCTGAAAATCGGGTAACTATTGAGCTAATGGCTAAAGTATTCGAACACGCTTTTGATGCACAATCTGGTGGACTTGTTGAAATGAATGGTGGAGCTACTGTTAATTTTAGTCCTGGCTCAATTGCCAATGCAGATGGAACGCCTTATACCGGAAATGTAAGGGTTGCTGCAAAATGGCTTGACCCAACTGATCTGAATACCCTGAATCGAATGCCCGGAAACCTTCAAGGAGTGGATATCTTGTCTCAGGAAGTCGCCCTGCGAACTGCAGGAATGATGGTAGTCGAATTGGAAAGTGATGCCGGAGCAGCTTTGAATATTTTAGATGGGGAAACCGCTGAGATTTCAATGCCATTTCCAGAAGCTTTTGATCAATTAGGTGCAGTACCTGATGAAATAGCTCATTGGTCATTTAATGAAGAATACGGCATGTGGGTAGAGGAAGGCGTTTCCTACAAACAAGGGAACAGTTATGTCGGTCAAGTCTCTCATTTCTCTTACTGGAATCACGATTTCAAAGATCCATTAATTGAATTCACCGCAACATTTGTGGATGTAAATGGAACGCCACTTGAAAATTATTTGGTAGTTATCAGTCAACCAGGTACCTGGCTTTCAGGTTCAGGACATACCTGCGATAGAGGTATTGTCAATGGATTGATTCCTCAAAATTATGAATTATTGTTAGAGGTATATGGGATTTGTGGAGAAGTACTTTATTCTCAGGATATAGGTCCATATCCAAATGACGTGAATTTGGGTACCATTACTGTTCCTAATTCATCCCTGAATCCAACTACCATTGAAGGTGAATTAGTTGATTGTTTTGGAGACCCTGTTCAAAATGGAATTGCGACCTTCCAATTTGATGGAAAAACCATTTACGAATATACCAATGGAGATCCTTTCAGTGTTTTGATTTCAAGTTGTGACGCTACTACGGATATCAGCGTTTTTGGTATCGATTTGGACGCCCTGCTTGAAAGCGATCCAGTTACAGTTTCTGTTGGAGGTATTCAAAATGTAGGGCAAATCAGTGTTTGTGACCAACAGGTTCAAAATTATATCAGAATCGATGTGGATGGAGAAGAAAGGATTTATACTCCAGCTTCCATTTTTCCAGATTCAATCGGAAGTACCGGTATTTCCTTTTATGACCAAACCAATCAATCTAATATCTATTTGTCCTTCCTGGGCAATGATGTTGGAGACTTTGGTGGAGGCAATGGTAACTTTATTGAGGTGATCAGTGATGGCAATTGGTCGTTCTCCGGTGGATTTTTTGATACCTTTAATGTCACTGAGTTTGGAGATATAGGAGAGCCAATCATTGGAAACTTTAGTGGAACACTTAATAATGGAGCGACACAACCACCTGTCTCATCCAGCGTTTCGGGGGATTTCCATATCATAAGGCAATAAATACTTTATCTTTTAGAAATTGAGTTGAAAACATTCAACTCAATTTCTAAAACTTTTTTTCTCACGAATCTCTAACTACCCGATTTTGGTAACTGAAAAAAAACTCATACAAGACTGTCAACGAGGAATCAAATCGAGTCAATACCTTTTGGTAAAGCGATACTCAGGCATGCTCTTCTCTGTTTGCAGAAGGTACATCCGCGATGAAGCCATGGCAAAAGATGTACTTCAGGAATCATTGATCCGGATTTTTCAGAACATTGATAAATATCAGGAAACTGGCTCTTTTGAAGCATGGATGCGGAAAATAGCGGTGCGGCGATCATTGCAATGGTTAGAGAAAAGCTGCTTTCAGCATGAAACGCAGCCCTCAGAGTTACCAGACAAAGAACTCGTGGAGCCGGAAGTATTTGCCAAGTTGGGAGCAGAAGAAATTTTGAAAACTGTACGAGAACTACCTGTAGGCTTCCGTACAGTTTTCAACCTTTATGTGATAGAAGGTTATAGCCATAAGGAAATTAGTCGTTTACTAAATATTACAGAAAGTACTGCTCGTTCTCAATTGGTTCGAGCTAGAAAAATGCTTCAAAAAAAATTGGAATCCCGTGAAAAAAAAGAAATGAATGGAGCTAGCCTCAGGGTTGCCCATTCTCAAAATTCTGATAATAGGTCATTCAAAAATCTAGGTACAAGATGAATCGGTCAATATCTGATAATAAAATAAAAGAATCCTTACATAATCATACTTCCGATGTTGATGTAGATGGACTATGGGCTGCGATCGAACCTTCAGTAGATGCAATTAATGCTTCTAATAAAAAGAAACGGAGAGGAGTTTTCTGGTGGTTGTTTGCTGGTTTGCTGGTAACTGGGGGTCTGGGAGCTTTTTTACTTAGTGAATTTGGAAAGGAGAATAGGAAGCCTTCTGAAAACCTGGAAATTGTTGTAGAAAGTTGGAAAAATCAGGAGCAATCACATGAAACAGCAATTCAAAGCGCAGTTGACAATAATCGTAAAACAGATTCCAAGCGCATTGAAAGTAAAAGCCGTCAAAATGAAAATGAATTAAAAGTTCAAGAGAATAAATCAGAAAACACGGATGCCACTCAGCTTTTGCTCAATAAGGAAGAATACAAAAAACTTCAATCGTTTTTAGGAATAAATGATGAACCCAAAGCTGAGATAAAGCATACTCCCGATAGCCAAATAGCCGTTCCAGACAAATCTCAAGTACTATTGTTTATTCAAAACCTCAATCAATTAGACTTGAAATCAGTAAAACGGACGGAGGATCCCTGGCCAGTTCCCAGAGACTATAATCAAAAGCTGGCGGAAAGACTTACCATGCATGCTCACAATTTAACGGATGAGGATTTAGGTATAAAAAAAGAACCCTATTCAAGTTATGGAAGGGATAAAATGCGCATTTCAGCAGCTTTTCAAAGTAGTATTAGCTTGACTGACAGAAAGTTAGAAGCCAAAGAAGCGCAATACCTCAATTTATTAAGCCTAAGAGAATCTTCTGAAAGAAATTTGGAAACAGTGCAGCTTGGTTTGCGACTCAATTTACACCTGAAATCAGGCTTGGAGTTTGGTTCAGGAATCAACTTTACTCAAATCAACGAAAGATTTGACTATCGAAATAGCACCACTACTATTGACTCCATCAATGGTATTCAGGCTTACTCTATTACCCTGGAGGGAGACACCATACCTGTTTACGGACCTGTTCCACATATCGTAGATACACTTATTAGAAAGAAATATTTCAACAAATATCAATTGCTTGAAGTCCCTGTTTTGGTAGGGTTTCGATTCAAAGCACAGAAAACAATTTTTGGGATCCAGGCGGGTACCTTTATCAATTTGAGTATGACGCCTAAAGGTCGAATTTTGGAAACTGAAACAGGGGATATTGATATAAACAACTCCAATATTTTCAAGACGAATATTGGATTGAGTTATTACCTGGGCGTATCCATTGAACATCCCTTCAATGACAATATTTCTGCCTATGTCTCTCCATTTATGCGGTATTTTCCAAATGATTTCACCAATTCCGATTATGGCTTGAGACAGAAATATGCCTTGTATGGAATCGATGTTGGGGTTCGGTATTTGTTTGATTAACGCTACTCCGGGGACAGGACATTCTGCTAACGCTGTTTTGCAATCGCGCTTTTCTTGGCACTACAGTATCAGCAGGGCGATCAAAAAAGGCGACTGAGCATCGGTCGCCTTTTTTGTTCTATTATTTTTAAAAATTCTAAAAATTGCCTCAAATTTGCTGAGCGTAATTTAATAATATTTCATTCTACACTTTTGAATGATATTTTATGCAATTGTCAACAAAGTCATATAGGGTTTTATTAATTAATTCTGTAGCTGTAGCACGGCTCTCCTTAGACGTGCCATTTTGTATTCTCGGTCTGCACGGCTAGGGAGAGCCGTACTAGGGTCTATTACCGATTTACTTTTGGAAACCAATTAAGAGGTTGTTTAAAATTCCATCAATTGGCTGCGAGCGACAAATTTTACCCTGCACTTCGTTAAATTTTTCGCCAGATTGCCCGCATCTCCCGATAGCTATCGGGACAAAATTTGCCTCGTTCAGAACAAAATTTGCTCTCTCTCGTTCAATCATGGAAATTTAAACAACCTCTAAGCTGTACGGTTCCAGGACATTTATGTCATTTTTTAGAAACTATTTTCAGCGTAAGAACCCTTCGTTCTATTTTTTTTTTGAACCAATTGATAGAAACACCATACCAATATAAACAAAAGTGCAGGATGAAAAGCCAAATCTGAAGAAATGAAAATAGCCATTGGTAGTGATATGAAAATGCATGTTGCAGAGGTCGTTGTAAAAGAGTTGGAAAAAAGAGGTCATGAAGTTTCCAAGTTTGGGGCTTTGATGAAAGAACCGGCACCCTGGCCAAAGGTCGGTTTTGCAGTAGGAGAAGCAGTAGCTTCCAAAAATTGTGATCAAGGAATATTATTTTGCTGGACAGGCACTGGGGTTTCGATTGCAGCCAATAAGGTTTCTGGCATTCGAGCTGCCCTTTGTAATGATGCCGGTACTGCAGAAGGGGCTCGAAAATGGAATGATGCCAATGTACTGGTAATGAGCTTACGGGTAGTTTCGGAAGTCATTGCTAAAGAAATTCTGGATTCCTGGTTTGCTGCAGATCCAAGTGAAGAGGAAGATGATGTAGAATGTTTTAAAATCTTGGCGGAAAAAGAAAAAGGAACTTTGGCTTCCCCAATTTAAAAATTACTTTTAGCCTCCTTTTTAAATTCTATTTATGCTTACAAATCTTTCCTTATGAAAAATTCCGAAACAAACAATAATCCCAAAAATACACGTCGGACCTTTTTGAAAAATACAGCATTGGCTGCAGGTGGGGTAATGATAGTCCCCCGGCATGTACTCGGAAGAGGTTTTACACCACCTAGTGATAAATTAAATATTGCCTTTGTCGCTGTTGGAGGGAGAGGTAGACGGCATGTAGCTTCAGTCAATAGCCAAAATCTAATTGCTTTTTGTGATGTCGATGATCGTCGGGCAGAAGAGACTTACCAAAAACACCCGGATGTACCTCGATACAGAGATTTTAGGGAAATGTTCGAAAAAGAAAAAGACATTGAGGCGGTTATGATTGCTACCCCTGACCACACCCATGCGACCATTGCCATGGCAGCTATGAAAATGGGGAAACATGTGTATGTAGAGAAACCGATGACTCACAATATTTATGAAGCAAGAATGCTGACGGAGACTGCCAGAGAGCGGAAATTGGTTACTCAAATGGGGAATCAGGGAAGCTCGAATGATGGCACCAGAGATATATGTGAATGGATTGAAGCAGGTGTGATAGGAGATGTTTCCAGAGTGCATTGTTGGACCAATCGCCCGATTTGGCCACAAGGAATACCAACACCTGAAGGCAAAAATGAAATCCCTAAAGAGTTGGATTGGGACTTGTGGCTTGGACCAGCACCTTATCGCGAATACAATGAAGCATACCTTCCCTTCAAATGGCGTGGTTGGTGGGATTATGGTACAGGTGCGCTGGGAGATATGGGTTGTCACATCATTGATGCGCCATTCAGAGCTCTAGAATTAGGGTATCCAGAAGCTGTTGAGGCGAGTACAACTCAGGTCTATATTGGTGATTTTTACGAGGCGGATTATAGAGATAGCTGCCCTCCTTCTTCCAAAGTCCATTTCTATTTTCCCAAAAGGGGAGCCTTGCCTCCTGTTGAAATGGTTTGGTATGATGGGGGTATGATGCCTACTCGTCCGGCCGAATTGGGTGTTGATGAGCCAATGGGTAACTGGGATGGAGGCGTCATTTTTGAAGGCAGTAAGGGCAAAATCATGTGCGGTGTTTATGGTATGAATCCTACACTATTGCCTACCAAATTGATGAATGAATTTAAAACGCCTGACCAAACCCTGGAAAGAGTAAAAATAAGCCACCAAATGCAATGGGTAGAAGCTGTCAAAGCCAATAAACCTGAAGCCGTTAGCTCCTCATTTGATTTTGCCGGACCACTTACAGAAGCCATTTTAATGGGCAACCTGGCAATCAGAAGTTATGATTACAAGGTTTTGAAGGAAGGCAAACAGCCTGGGTGGTGGGCTCCGTACGACTATCCCGGAAGAACAAAATTGCTTTGGGATGGTCAAAATATGAAAATCACCAATTTTGAAAAAGCCAACGAATTTGTGAAACGTGAATACCGCGAAGGCTGGAGTCTTTAATCTGTTGTCAGTTGTGGGTTGTCAGTTGTGGGTTGTCGGTTGTGAGTTAAAGTGAAAAGACAACAGACAACCCACAACTGACAACTGAAAACCCACAACTGACAAAAATGTCTGAAATAAAAACGATTGTATTTGATCTTGGAGGGGTTTTGATTGACTGGAACCCCAGGTATGTTTTCGATAAGATTTTTGAGGGTAGGACTGATAAAGATTACTTCTTTGAAAATGTCTGCACTTCTGAATGGAACGAAATGCAAGATGCTGGCAGACCGCTTAGAGCAGCAATGGATGCATTGAAACCATTACACCCCAAATATGAACAGGAAATTGAAGCCTATTATGGGCGCTGGCAGGAAATGTTGGGTGGTCCCATCCATCAAACTGTTCAAATACTTGACGCATTGATTAAATCAAAGAAGTTCCGTGTTTTGGCATTGACCAATTGGTCGCAGGAAACTTTTCCCACTGCTTTGAAACTGTATGACTTTCTTCATTGGTTTGAGGGTATTGTCGTGTCGGGAGTTGAAAAAGTGATCAAGCCAGATCCCAAAATTTATCAAATCCTATTTGACCGATACCAGGTCGACCCAGCTACGGCAGTTTTTATTGATGACAACCTCAAAAATGTCAAAGGCTCAGAAGCTGTTGGCATGAAAGCCATTCATTTTCAATCTTCGGAGCAATTAGAAAAGACCTTTTATGAAATGAAGATTTTTTAATTGTTAACACCTTTATTCCTACCCTTCTTTTTGTTGTCAACCTATTTCAGAACTATATACCAGTACCCAGTCCCCAGTCCCCAGTTCCTGCTTATATTCTTTCCAGAACAATAATGATAACCTTGTGAATTATCTGAAATAAATACTCGTCACCTTCAACAAACCACAACTTTTATGAAAGTCACGTTCTCAAATTTCGTTTTAGCGCTCTTTCTTTTTTTTCTATTCTGTTTATTCCCTAACAATTCCATTTTTTCACAAACAGATTTTGGAATCGGATTGCAGGGAGGTTCTCCTTCAGGTATTACTGCCAAATTACACGATCCTCGTGGTATGTCTTTAGAGTTTTTAGCTGCCTGGGATAAGCGTAGGGATCAATTTTTCCTCAACGTACATGGACTTTGGGAAACCGAATTGGGCGGAGGTCCAATACATATCATTTATGGTCCAGGCTTTTTCGCAGGTGGGGAAAGGTTGAGAGATACCTACCGAAGAGGTTATTTCTTTGTAGCTGGAGGTACTGCAAACGTTGGATTGCAACTCACTTTTGGACAATTAGAAACCTATGGACAATTGACACCACGATTAAGTGTTATTGGGAATTTCATGTTGGCTTTGGGAGGGGGATTGGGGGTTCGGGTTTACTTTTATTGATTCTACAATTCTACTATGCTACAATATTGAGATGTTATAATGCTGCGATGCTGCGATGTTTTGATGAGATTCTTTTTTTAGAATTCCATAATGGCATCAAGACCTCTTTTTAATCCTTTAAACGTGCCAACTTTTCGGATAGCTAACAATGCGCCCTGGACGTAGGGTTCTGCGCTGGCTCCGGCATCGTGGCGTAGGGTTAGTTTTTCGTCAGACAAACCAAAAATAGTTTCTACTGAGAGCACGTGTCCGGGCAAGCGAATGGAATGCACTTGGGAGCCATCGATTCTTGCTCCACGTGTTGTTTTTTCTCCCCTAATTTTTTCAATAGGTACAATTAGGTTGGATTCCCGAATTTTTCCCAAACGATTGGCTAATTCTCTGGCGGTACCACTTGGTGCATCTATCTTGCCTTGATGAGCATAATCAATAATTTCCCAATTGGGAATGTATTTGGCTGCCATTTCAGAGAATTTTTGGACTAAGACAGCGGTGATAGCAAAATTGCCGACTCCTAACACTGATAAATTATTGGCTTGCGCAACTTTTTCGATTTCAGCATAATCCTGATTATTCAGTCCTGAAGTGCCAATTACCACATTCGTACCATTTGCCAGGGCAATCAATATGTTGTGTTTGGCTACATCGGGTTTGGTATATTCCACAAGTACATCGCATTTGATGTTCATCGCTTCCTGGAGAGTAGCGAATATGGGAATAGTTCCTTCCTCCAGTCCCAATACATCGGTAAG
The DNA here is from genome assembly GCA_041941305.1 of Saprospiraceae bacterium. Classification (GTDB taxonomy): domain Bacteria; phylum Bacteroidota; class Bacteroidia; order Chitinophagales; family Saprospiraceae; genus JANSWP01. The sequence continues at coordinate 279,930 of JBGTQJ010000001.1, read as the reverse complement.
ATTTTTCCCTGCATGGTTTCTCGAAACTGCACTCACCAAATCCAAATCATCTGCATTGTGAACACCCTTACTCAAAGCCGAACCAGCCCAACCAGTAGCTCCGGCGATACAAACCCTTAATTTTTTATTTGACATTGTGTTTTGAATTAAGAGTATGTTTAAAAATTTTATGAACTGAAAATCAAAAGCTTAAGGTTCTGACAATAAATTGTCGAAAGAATTTATCGGGATAAATGATTAAGGCAATTTGCAGTCAGGTTCATAAGATGTTGGTTTTCAGGAAAGAAAAATTTAAACACACTCTAATTTAGCGTACTGGTTTTCTGGAGGGTCAAATAAAGTATCTGATAGAATTATTTGAGAATCCAGCCAATTTATTTCAGCACCCAGTCACCAGCACCCAGTACCCAGCACCCAGTACCCAGCACCCAGTACCCAGTACCCAGTACCCAGCCAACCAGTCACCAATATTGAGCAAAAGTCTAAAAAAATCACGATTCATCACGCTACCTGCATCTTTCTCCGTTGAAATTGTACCTTTGCGCCACTTTTTAAAAATCTTTCTTTGACTTTGGAGGATCAATCAAAATGTCAAAGATTCAATAAATGATATGAGTGATTTTGAATCGTTGGGGCTTTCCCAACAAGTGTTGGATGCCATTGAGAGCTTAGGATTTAAAGAACCAACCCCTATTCAATCAAAAGCAATTCCCAAACTTTTAGAAGATGATACCGATTTGGTTGGTTTGGCGCAAACCGGAACCGGTAAAACGGCTGCTTTTGGCTTGCCATTAATTGACCTGGTAGATGATGAATTGAGACAGACCCAAGCTTTGGTGTTGGCACCTACCAGGGAGCTTTGTCTTCAGATATATAAAGAATTGACCCTTTTTGCAAAGAACTTTCCTGCCTTGAAGCTTTTGGCAGTTTATGGAGGAACAGATATTGGGAAACAAATTCGGGAAGTAAAAAGAGGGGTGCACATCATCGTTGCTACTCCCGGAAGGTTGAGAGACTTGATGAGAAGAAAAGTAATCAGCGTTACAGATATTGATTATGTGGTTTTAGATGAGGCAGATGAAATGTTGAATATGGGTTTCAAGGAGGAGATCGATGACATCCTGAAGGATACTCCTGATGAAAAACTCACCTGGCTGTTTTCTGCTACCATGCCAAGGGAGGTAAGAAGAATTGCTCAGAATTATATGGCAGAACCACTGGAAATTACAGTTGGTCAACAGAATACATCCAATGCTGATATTGAGCATCAATACGTGATGGTACGGGGTTCTGAAAAATACCTTGCTTTGAAACGGTTTCTGGATTACGATGCAGATACTTTTGGACTCATTTTTACCAGGACAAGAAATGATTCGCGTGATCTGGCAGAAAAGTTATCAAAGGATGGTTACAATGCGGATGCCCTACATGGTGATTTGAACCAATCTCAAAGGGATCGTGTGATGGAGCGCTTCCGTCACAAGCGATTACAAGTGCTGGTGGCTACCGATGTGGCAGCAAGAGGAATTGATGTTCAGGATATTACACATGTTTTTCACTATAACATTCCAGAAGATAAGTCATTCTATACGCATAGGGCTGGAAGAACGGGCAGAATTGGGAATAAAGGAATATCACTTGTACTGGCTCATCCAAAAGATATGGGCTTGTTGCGCCAGGTTGAGCGAGTTGTCAAAATTCGTTTCAAAATGGCTCATATTCCTACTGGAAAGGAAATTTGCGAACGTCGACTACTGGCACATATGAAATTGGTCAAGGAAGTCCCGGTTTTAGAAGATATAGAAGACTTCTTACCAAAAATCCAGGAAGAGTTAGAGACGCTTTCCAAGGAAGATCTTATCAAGCATGTGGCCTCTCTTTCATTTAGTCGCTTTTTTAAAGCATATCGGCATGCCCCTGATCTCAACCCTTCTTCAAAAGGCAGAGATCGATCCGCAAAAAGAGGGAAAGTGAAATACCACAGACTCTTTATCAATGTGGGTACAATGGACGTAGATGGGAAAGGTGGTTTTTTGGCATTGGTTTGTGGTCATGCAGGCATTCCGGGAAGTGCAGTTGGGAAAATTGACATGAGCCGAAAATTTTCCTTTTTTGATGTAGATGAGGATATCGCCAGAGAAGTGAAAGAGCAATTTCGCGATAGCTGGTTTGAAGGACGAAGGCTTAGGGTTAATGACGGAGAAACCAGCCGTGTAGGAGGGAAGAAGGGCAAAAAGAATTGGAAAAAACATGGAAAGAAACATCGAAGAAAAGCTTCTGCCTGAGGTTTTAGGATAAAGGAAGGTTTTCACCCGCCAGGAGCAAGCAGTTTATCACATTCGCAAATTGATAGCAGTTTGGTGGCTATTCCAGAACAAACCCTCTCCATATACTTTTCAACTCCTTTTTCAATTTTACCGCCAATACATGGTAGGAATGTGTTTCATTTTGAATGATTTCATCCAAAAAATGAATTGCCTGTAAATCATTTCCTGCTTGTATATTTCCGAGTATCCGATGCCATTCGGCGTTTTCTTTCCAGGTATTTTCTCCATAGGTGGCAATGCTATTAAACACATCAATTGCAGCTTTTGGATGGTTTGATTTAATAAAATTATGACCTAATAAGATCCTAAAATCCAGATACCCTGGGACATTGGGAGGAAGGGGCTCCAGCAATTCTCTAACTCTTGCATAGTTGCCTCTATAGTAAGAATCGGAAGCAATTTTATACAATTCTGAACTGCCTTCTCCTCTTACAGAACTAAAATTGGGCTCCTGTATATAATTTTGAACGATTACTGCATTGTTGTAAAAAGTATTGCCATACCAAAACATGCCAGCGCCAATAAGAAATACAAGGCTTGCCGCAATAGCCCATGTTCTTTTTGGTAATTTGAATAGGAGTGTTTTGCTTGCTGATGATTGCTCCGCTGATTCAAATTTTATTTCGTCCATAGCTAATATTTGCATTGCTTTTTGGGTCGCCAGGTAGGCATCATATTCTGATTGAAGTTCGGAGTCACTTTTCAAGGCTAGTTCAAAATCTTGCTGCTCTGATGTTGACATCTTGCCTTCAACATATGCCTCTATTTTTTCGAAATGTTTTAGAGCTTCCATTCCAATGACTTAATCGATTAATTGTTTTACCAAATCTGGACTTGATTTCATCAAGCGCATCAATTTTTTAAAACAATCGTGTTTTTGTTTTCGAACTGCCCCCTCGCTCTTTCCAATAAGATTAGCTATTTCTTTAAAGGAATATCCCAAAGACCATTTCCCCAAAACGGTTTTACAGGAATCACCCAATTTTCCCAAAACAGTGTTGAGGAGGTCTGCCTGTTCCTTTAGAATAAAAATTCCTTCCGGACTTGGTTCTACGGGGTTTTCTACTTTAAGATTGGTTTTTATTTCCTGGAGCTTGATTTGTCGATTGAATTTGGTCAACCACAGGTTTTTGCAAATTACAGAAAGATAGGTTTTTAGGGAGCTTTTTTCTTCAAATTTGCCCTTGCGTATGTTGACAATTAAATGCCTGATGCCATCCTGAAATATATCTTCTGCATCCTGGAGGCTACCTTTGTGTTTATGAATTAATTTAATAATGGATTGTTTATAATCTTCATCCTGATACATATAATTTGCTGCGGTGCTCAAATTATTTCCCCCTTTTTTGATAGCCTTTATTAAATCCTTATCGGTGTAGTGTGTTGTCATTTATTTGTCTACTGAGGGTAATCAAATGTTACTTTTTTTTAAAGAATTCTGAGAATTATTGATTATATGATCCATTGCTGAGAACATGCCTTAACAGTTATATTCCACCTGCTACCAGTTATACATTATTTCTTGTTCTAAAATAATTTTAGCATTTTGGGAGCAGGCATTTTTTAATTTTTGTTGAAAAAACAAAATATCAAATGAAAATACTTTTTCTATTTCTTTCAATCCTTCTAATCATTCATCCTGCCATTACTCAAAGCAATGTCTCCTCAGGTTCTGAAAAAGAAATTCAATTATCAAAAGATTCGCTTGAACATCTCTCTCCTCTCGAAAAAGCCAAAATGGCATTTGATTCTTCAAAATACGATGTGGCAATTGAAAATTATCAAAAAGCATTAACAGAAATATTGCCCTCAAAAGATGAAAATCAAAAGCGAGGCGAAATATATTTAAAATTAGCAAGATGTCAACTCAATCTCAGCATTTATGAAGAATCCATAAAAAGTGCAGAGCGAGCAGATAATTTATTTCCTAAAGAAGCAGATGGTTTTTATCCGGAGCAATATCAAGTCCTGGAGATACTACAAACCAACCACACCAATCTGGGCAATTTTTACAAAGCCATTGAGTTGAATCGATTGGCACTGAAAATATTAAAAGACCATCCAGTTGAAAAAAACGCTTTAATCCCAATAGATTTCAATTATTTTCTTTGTAACACCTTAAATAGAACAGGTAACGACAGTTGTATTCAGTATTGTGAATTTGTAATTAATGAAATACAAAATGGCGACTATTCAACGAACAGCTATTTGGAAAATGCTAATCTAGTACTGGCACATTATTATACCCGAAATGCTCAATACGAGAAAGCAGCTGAGATTTACAATTTTATAATAGAATTTGTGAATAACAATAAACCTTATAATTATTTAGTGACGCTCGCTGATACTTACAGTAATTTGGGGGCATTATATCTTACCTGGGGCCTTTATGAAAGGGGCATTCAACCTGTCAAAAAAGCCATTCAAATTCGGGATAGTATTGATTTGAGTACCCATTATTTTCAAGGAAATTCTTATTACAATTTGGGATATATTTTTCATGGCATCGGCAATTATTCATTGTCACAAAAATATTTTGACCAGGCATTAGAGATATATGTAAAAGCTGTTGGAAATGATCATCCGATGGTAGCAAGAACCTTTAATATGCAGGGTGCTAACTTTTATAGAAAGGGAGAATCCAGCCTCGCTATTTTACATTATGAAAAAACCATTGAGCTTTTAAAAAAGAAAAAATTGACTCAAAACTTTGGGTATTATTATCACAATATTGGAACTGCGTATTATGATTTGAAAGAATATCCAAAAGCAATAACTTATTTAAAAAAGGCGGTCGAATTTGACCAAATAAAACCTTCTCCCGGACCTAGTTTGGGAAAACATTATATGGCCCTGGGGTCTGCTTATTTGTCAATGGAAGAATTTGACTCAGCCTTTTTCTATAAAGATTTGAGTCTCAAATATTTAAAGGGGCTTGTGGGAGAAGAACATCCCTTGACTATGGAATGTAATACATCAATTGCGAAGTATTATAAACAGACAAAAGCACTCCAAAAGGCTAAAGCTATATATGACATGGTATGTCCACAACTGGAATCCTATCATGGTCAGCAGCACCCAAACGTGGGCTATTGTTATAAAAATTTAGGCTTTATAGAATACGAGTTGAAAGAGAAAGAAGAAGCACAAAGAAGTTTTGAAAAATCGCTTCAATACTTTACTCAAATTGACTCTTCGGTAAAGAAAAGTTATAACGGTCAGGGTGCCATGTCTTCTTTTAATGGATTGGGGGATTTGTATTCAGATTGGTATGCCAAAGAAAAAAAAGAGGATCACTTAATCCTGGCGGATAGTTTTTATCAAAAGGGGCTGGAAGTGTTTGATTTTTTTGGTAGTAAAATTTTAGAAACAAAATCACTTAGTAATTTACTGGATATTCATTTTTACGTTTTTGAAAATGCTATCAAGTCCAAAGTTGCTTTATCAACCCATTTTTCAGAACCATCAGATTTAGGAGAAGCCTTTAGAATTTCTGAAAAAAGCAAATACTTCTCCTTAATGAAATCGGTAATTGAATCCAAAGCAAGAAAATTTTCAGATATCGAGGAAGCGATATTGGAAAAAGAAATGGAATTAAAAGAAAGAATTGCCTTTGTAGAAAAAGAACAGTACAAGAAAGAGGAGGAAAAAAACCTAAACCACGATTCCATAAAAACAAGCAAGGCTGCTTTATTATTTGATTTAAAAAAGGAGCAAAACTCCCTTATTGAAACCTTAGAAAAAAAATATCCAGCCTATTATAATTTGAAATACAATCCTAAAGCAGTAGTCCTAGAGGATCTACAAAAAGAACTAAAACCTTCTCAAATGCTGGTGGAATATTTTGTAGGAGATTCCTCCATTTTTGCATTTCTGCTGGGAAAGGAAGTTTTCAAAGTTAAGGAATTGAAAAAGCCACTTCTATTGGAAAAGCATATTCAAGATTTTAGAAAAGGCTTGTACGATTATTGGGTGGCGAATGAAAAATCGGACTCCCTGTATGCCAGATTAAACACCTTGTATGCAGAAAACGCTTTTTGGTTGTTTGAGTTTCTAATCAAACCACTGGGCGACTTGCCACAGAACCTAATTATTGTACCTGATGGTATTCTTGGTTATATTCCGTTTGAAGCATTGCTTTTGGAAAAACCAAGGGATCCCAATGCCTTTAAAACGCATGCTTATTTAGGAAAAAAGCACAACATTAGTTATAATTTTTCTGCAACACTCTGGCAGGAAATGAAGGATAAAAAAGCTACTGGCAAAGGTGTATTGGCAATTGCCCCTAATTTTGAACACCAAAACGATTTATTGGCAGAAGTGAACTTTTATCGAAGAAATAACTTAGGACCCCTGGCTCATAACTTTACAGAATCCAGCAATATAATTAATCTGGTAGGGGGTAAAGTATTATCTGAAAATGAAGCCACAGTTGAAAAATTTCTTCAATCTGCTTCCGACTATTCAGTTATCCATCTGGCAACCCATGCCAAACTGGATGATGAAAATAGTGACTATGCCTATCTTGCTTTGGCAGGGGTGACAGATTCTACAAATACTGGAAAATTTTTTATTCGCGACCTCTACAATTTGAATCTCCCGGCTGAAATGGTGGTTTTGAGTGCTTGTGAGACTGGTATTGGAGAACTTCAAAAAGGAGAAGGTATTATCAGCCTTGCCAGGGGATTTGCCTATGCTGGTGCAAAGAGCATTATTACTTCCCTTTGGGAGGTCAACGACAAATCTGCCTCAGAAATCATGGTTGATTTTTACGAGAACCTAAATAATGGTGTATCAAAAGAAGTTGCACTCAACAATGCCAGGTTGTCTTATTTGGATCGACAAGTTGAACACAGGAATGCACATCCTTTCTTTTGGGCAACATTTGTAGCTATAGGAGACATGCAACCGATCAGCTTTGGAGGATTTCCACGGTGGGCAGTGATTGCTGGTCTGTCTTTATTTTGTGTAATTCTTGTTTTTTTAAAGAGGAGGAGTTGAAAAAAATCTTTCCTTTCTCGTGACCTTTCTAACTACCAACAGTAATAAGCAGGGTTCATACTCGTTTCATACGTTACCTGGACAGAGTCCTCTTCGAGAGACGCTGCCAAATACATTTGAGAATATTTCCGTCAGAGTCCTCTTCGAGAGACGCTGACAATTACGGTTGAAATTTGCCAACCCGTCTCCCCGACACTCCGACACCCGACACCCTGCAACCCGACAACCCAAATATCACTCCTCCAAATAAAATCCCTTCTTATTGTAACGTTTCATAATGCTCATCAGACTATCAGTTGAATTGACCTGAATAATGGCCTTTCACATTTGCCCAAAAGCGGCCACTTAAGGCAAATATTCAACCAAATCAATTTCTCCTTCCTAACTCGTCTGTCAGACGTTCAGGCACTGCCATGCACTATGACAGGCATAAACACGATAGTTGTTATGAAACAATTGACTTCCAAAAAAATCGAAAAACTTAAACTTTTAGAGATTAGCAAAAAGCAGATGCAAACCCTAAAAGGTGGAAACGATGGAGTAGGGGTAGAAGAAATCAATATGGGCTAGTATTGAACAAAGGAATTGGCAGCTCAAAGGGTTGCCAATTTTTCCAGAAGCCATTTTCTGTTGATGATGTCATTATTTTCTATTAGTGAAAGCCAATTGCCTTTTTTAGTTTTGGTATGGTTCTTTCTAAATCGGATTTCCAATAATTTTTTGCAAATGAAGCAAAACAACAAAAAAGGCTTTCTTCTATTATCTGGTAAGCGTTTATTTCGCTTTAAGAACTTTTCATAGGCTTCAATTTGTGCAAGAAGGAATTCGTACCCATAACTTTCATCTATTAGTGAGATTTCATAAAAAGCCCTGATAAGCAAGGTCTTATACCTTAAAGTGAAAATTAATTCTGTGCTTCTGATTTGATTTAGTTGCTCGACCACTTTAGAGAATTCCTGCTGATGGAAATAGTAAAATGCATGCGAGAAATGCAATGTATCTTTCCGATCAGGATAAGGCAATTTTGATTCGAATTCTATCATGAAACGCTCCACCCAATCCCACTCCTTTAGGTAAACTGCTGTTGTTATCATATTTAGAAAAGAATTGGTAGGCAGCATATCTCTCTGAGTAAATAATCCATGACTCAATCCCAATTTGTATAATTCAAAGTTTTCTCTTTGTGCCTCTTTGTCCCAGGTAGTGCTCTTGGAAGTAAGGAAATTGATCAAACTCCTCAAAACGGTTTCCTGCTCATCTCTGGGTAAAAGATCAATTTGTGATTCAAAACTCTGGCGAAGTTTTCTAAATTCATCAAGAGATGTTTCCTCAAGATGTAGTTTCACTAAATCAGCATATAGTCCAAACAATGAAATTCCGAACCTGGATTTATTGGAAATTGTTAAAATCTGATTCAAAAAAGGAATTTCATTATCTTCTCCAAACATCCGTTTTCTCGCCAAAAACTCCAGGCTTAATCTCAATTTGGATAATATAAAATGTGCATTCAGGTAGTGATCTATGATTTGTATTCTGTGCCGGGATTTTTGAAAAGGGGTAGTCTCAGGGTGGAAATAGAGTTTTCGGTTTATTTGGTATAATTCGAGGAAATAATTCGCATCTCTGAATGCCTGGAGTTCATTTAATGTACTTGCTTTTTCGGAAGCCTTTTCAAATGGTTTAAAATGTTTTCTATTTGAAAGTGATTGCGTAAATAACTTTTGCTGTAATGCTGAATCCGTTTGTACTTCCTGGTGAGCTAAAAACTTTTTAACTGACTTAACCATATCAGACATAATAGATCTTAACTGATTGTCATTGAATGATTTATTTTTTGAGTACAGTTTTTCGTAGACCCAGGGCTTAGTCAGCTTAGGGTGTTCATAACTGGGATGGAATTTTTTCAATATTTCAAAAAATACAAGGAGTTTTTTATTCGAGTTGTGGTAAGGGGATTCCAGGTATTTCCCAAAAGATTTAAACTCGTCTTTGGACAGTAATTTTAGTATATGAATGAGTTTGGAATTGTGCATTGCATTTTTTGTTCAATAATTATAAATAAAAATATGTATTAATAATTGATTACAAATACTGTAAATGCATTTATTGAAATTAAATGAATGATAAAACTGAAAAAAAAGATGTAACAATATACAAAAAATGTCTTTGAAGAGATGACCACTTATGTAGAAATTTGACCCAATTATGAGCAAAACTTTACACACCGACCAAACAACCAAATTCATTGCTTTGCCAAGTAATGGAATGGCGCTTATATACTCTCTCAAATTTTGGTTTGCCCAAAAAAACAATCATTATGAAGGCAAAATTATTTTACTTTTTTGGACTGACTATCTTCCTAATGTGTTCAAATTCTATTTGTATAAACACGCTAAAGGCAGATAACTTTTTTTGGACCGGAGCAGTAAACAGCAATTGGAGTGAACCAGGTAATTGGAATTGTACTGGGTCTTGTCCTGGGAGTGATTATCCGGGTGAAGGAGGTGCTACCGATGATAATGTGACTATTTCTACGGGAACGCCAAGCATGGATGTTGCAGCAACGATTGGAGATTTTACTTTTTCGGGCGGTTCTATTTCAGGTGCAAATACTTTGACAATAAGCGGAACCATGGCATGGACAGCAGGAACAATAGGCACTCCATTGACTATTGCGAATGGCGCTACTTTGAATATTTCTTCATCAGGCTCTAAGGTATTGAATGGTACCTTAACTTTAAATGGGACGACGAATCATTCCGCTGGAACGGTACAAACCAATTCTGGAGATATCATCAATAATGCCGGAATTTACAATATGACAGGGGGAAATATCAATATTTCGAATTCGGCGCAGTTCAATAATACGGGCACTTTTGACGTGAATATGGATGGAGAGGCCTTTTCGGGTTTTGGAGGTCCATTTGACAATGATGGTACCTTTACGAGGAGTGGTGGTTCTGGAAAGCTGACAATTGCCTGTGATTTTACGAATGATGGGACCTTTAATCACAATTCGGGAACCATCCTGGATTTCAACAGCTCACCATTCATTCAAAATGGCACTTTTAACCTGCAGGGTAGCGAAGAACTGGAAACTTCCACTACTACTATCAGTGCCAACTTTTCACTCGCCAATGGGCAGCTTTGGGACATGAACGGCAGTACGACCTTCAATTTGAATTATTCCACTCCTGGCCAACTGGATTTTGGTCCTTCCGGCTCTGGAAGCATAACCGGAACAGGAAGTTTGACCATTTCTAATTCTCTTCGAATTGGAAATAGCAATGGGACAACCGTTAGCGCTCCCATTACCATCAATTCAGGTGCAACCCTAACTTTGAATAGCACTGGACAGAAAGCCATCAATGCAACGCTCACACTGGATGGCACTACCAATCATTCAGATGGTAACATTCGAATGCAATCGAGTGGCATTCTAAACAATGGCGGTACCTTCAATATGACAGGTGGAGGGATTATTTTCAATGGAGGGCAGATCAACAATACGGGTACTTTTGACGTCAATTTTGATGCGACTATTGACGGCGGTAGCTCAGATACTTTTGACAATGACGGTACATTTACGAGAAGTGGGGGTACTGGTACTTTGGAAATCTCCTGTGCTTTTGTCAACGACGGAACTTTTAATCACAACTCAGGAAATAAACTGGAATTCAGTACGCTTACCCAAAACGGTACACTTAACCTTCAAGGAACGGAAGAACTGGAGACTAATAATACAACTGTAAATGCAACTTTTACCCTAACTAATGGACAACTATGGGATATCAATGCCGGATTGACCATGAATCTCAATTATTCTACTACAGGTAATATTGATTTTCAGCCGGGCAGCGGGACGAGTGTTTCGGGAACGGGAAGTTTGACTATATCCCACACTTTGACAGTTGGAAATTCAAATGGGATTTCTGTCAATATTCCTGTAACCATTAATTCGGGAGCCACTTTCAATATTTCAGGTACAGGAGCCAAAACATTCAACAACACCTTCAATCTCAATGGTACAACCAATCATTCTGAAGGTACCCTAAACCTTTCTACAGACGACATTATCAATAATGGCGGGACTTATAATATGTCGGGAGGGGAAATTGATTTTGCGGCCAACAATGCGCAATTCAACAATTCTGGTACCTTCAATATGACGGGTGGCAATATTGACTTCAATAGCACTTCGGCACAGTTAAATAATACAGGAACCTTTGACGTAGATTTTGATGGAACTGCCTTTTCCAGCGCTTCCAATGGAGCCATTGACAATGATGGCACCTTTACAAGAAGCAATAGTACAGGCACCCTGACCATCAATGCAGACTTCATCAATGATGGTACCTTTGAGCAGACTTCTACAGGAACGGTGACTTTTGGTTTCGGGGCTCCATTTACCAACAACAATCTGGTAAGAGGCATTGGAACCGTAAATTTCAATTCTACTTTTAGCCAAAACAGCGATGTCTCGCCCGGCACCTCTCCTGGTATTCTTGCCTTAAACAAATTTGACAATTCAGGTGGCACTTTGAATATAGAAATGCAAGGAAGTACAACAGCCGGGACTGATTATGATCAACTGCAAGTAAGCAGCGCAGTGACTTTAGGCGGTACTTTAAATATCTCTTTCCTGAATGGTTTTGAACCAAGCATCAATGATGAGTTTGTCATATTGACCTGTAGTGGAGGATGTAGCGGCAATTTTTCTACCATTAATCATCCCGGAGGAAATCCAAATGCCTGGGAGATAGATTTGAATACATCAAATCAGGTGATTTTAAGATTGGTGCAAGGGCTGCCAGTAGAATTGACTGATTTTCAGGTTGTTGCAAAAGAATCCCATGTTTTATTGAAATGGCAGACGGCTAATGAAATCAACAATTTAGGCTTCCATATTCAAAGAAGTGAAGACGGATTAGTATGGATAAATACTGACTTTGTGGAAGGAAACAGTACTTCAAATGCAAATTACAATTATTCATACATCGATATCCCTTTAAAGGCTGGTGGTTACTATTATCGGTTGGAACAGGAAGATTTGGATGGAAAGAAATACCATTCTGAAATAAGATATGCAGAATGGAAAATAGCAAACGATGATTCTATTTTATCTGTTTACCCTAATCCTACACAGGGTGAAGTTCTTGTTGATTTGAAAGAAATTGAGCAAGCTCGGGTTCAAATTACAAACCTAAAAGGAATCATCGTTTATGATAGTGAACCAGCTGGGAATAACACTCAATTAATCAATCTTTCAGAATTTCCAAAAGGTATCTATTTCTTAAAAATTTTAACCCCAAAGGGCATTTTCTCCAAAAAATTAATACTTCAGCGATAAAAAGTTTTTTGCCTGAATTTGCGGATACGCAAATTCAGGCAAGTTCTGCCAGCTCCATCCAACGCATCTCTTTCTCCTCCATTAAATTTTCAACTTCCTTTAGCTGTTTGGAGAACTTCAGAATTTCTTCCTGCGTAATTTCAGGGTTTGTAAATTTCTCGTGGAGTTTTGTTTTCTTTTCTTCTAATTTAGAGATTTCCTTTTCGATGCGGTTCATTTCTTTCCGTTCTTCATAAGATAGGGTAGGGGCTTCACTGTTCGCTTTTTCTTGTGCCGCTATGGCTTTGCGTTTTTGTTCTTCCGCTCGTTCCTGGCTTCTAATTTTTTGTTCCTTATCTTTTATGTAAACCCGATATTCCCGATGATTGCCGTTAAAGTCTTTGATTTTTCCTTCTCCTTCAAAAATGAATAGGTGATCCACCAGTTTGTCCATGAAATAACGATCGTGAGAAACGATAACCACACAGCCTGGAAATTCCGATAACCATTCTTCCAAAACGTTCAAAGTGATGATGTCCAGGTCATTGGTAGGCTCATCGAGGATGAGGAAATTGGGATTTTGCATCAAAACGGTGAGGAGATATAATCGGCGTTTTTCACCTCCACTGAGTTGAGAAACATAAACCTGTTGATGTTTTCTGGAAAAAAGAAATCGTTCCAGGAGCTGAGGGGCGGTGAGCTTCATTCCTTTTTCAAGCGGAATGTATTCTGCTACATCCCTTACAACATCTACTACTCTTTTGTCTTCTGCCAGAGAGATGCCATCCTGTGTATAATATCCAAACGATACCGTGCCCCCAACGACAACTTTTCCGCTGTCCGGGCGAATTTCTTTGGTCAATAATTTGAGAAAAGTTGTTTTTCCTACACCATTTTTTCCCACAATTCCGACTCGCTCTCCCTTTCGAAATTTGTAGAAAAAGTTATCCACCAACTTCAAATCGTCATAGGACTTGGAGATGTATTCGCATTCTAAAATCTTGCTTCCTAAACGAGCACCTTTTAAATGTTCCAAACTTATTTCCTGATTATCAATCTTCTTGTGGGCTTTTTCCTTTATATCAAAAAACTTGTCTACTCTAGCCTTTGCTTTAGTTCCCCGGGCTTTGGGTTGGCGGCGGACCCAATCCAGCTCTTTTTTGAAAAGTTTTTTGGTTTTATCCAATTCAATGCTTTCGTTTTCATGTCTGATGGCTTTCTTCTCCAAAAAATCAGAATAATTGCCGTTGTATTTGTACAAAACTCCACCCTCCAGTTCTACAATTTGATTGCAGACGTTTTCAAGAAAATAGCGATCGTGCGTTACCATAAAAATGGTCAAATTGGGCTGCTGAAGGTATTCTTCCAACCATTCAATCATATCCATGTCCAGGTGGTTGGTAGGCTCATCGAGGATGACAAATTCGGGTTCGTCAATGGCTAATTTGGCGAGTGCCAGGCGTTTTTTTTGTCCACCGGAAAGTGTTGAGACCAATTGTTCGAGATCTGTAATATTGAGTTTAAAAAGAATTTCCTTGATTTTAGCTTCAAAGTCCCAGGCTTTCAGGTCGTCCATTTGTGCAAGTGCAGCCTGCATTTCTGCTTCTCTATCGGGGTAAAGCAGTGCAGTCTCATATCTTTTCACCGCTTGTATCATCTTATTTTCAGAATCAAAAACTGCCTCCATAACTGTGTGCTTTTCAAAAAAATCTGGATCTTGCTTTAAATATCCGATTCGAATATCCTTATGTATTTTGACATTGGTTGTTTCCCCTTCAGCTGCTTCTTCACTGGCTATGACCCTTAATAAAGTCGTTTTGCCCGTACCGTTTTTTGCTACCAATGCGATTTTCTGACCTTTGCTGATTTGCAGATTCAAATCTTTAAACAAGACCTTCTCTCCGTAGGTTTTTGAAACGTTTTCGAGTGTGAGGTAATTCATTGAATAAAGCTTAAAATATTTTCAGTTTTTCTGGGAAGCAGGGCTTTGGACCCTGCACCATTAGTCTTCGCAGGGTTCAAAACCCTGCTTCTCAATTATTACTTAACTGGATAATGTTCTTATTTAAATTTCGCAAAATTAATAGACTTTATTCCAAGATGGTTTTTATGAGAAAAAATTTAGGATTTTACATTTAATCTAGGCATCAAAATCGCAGCATCCCGAAAAGGCTGCAAGATTTTTATAATGTGAATGAGCAATCCTGAAGGGTGAATGCCCGGTGGGCATTCAAGCGAATGAACCGCCCTGCGGATGGGATGCTTTAAATTCAAAAGATAAATTTTAGCCATACAAATTATTTGGGAATAAAGTCTATATCTCCATTTTGCCAAAAAAAAATGGCGGACAAGATGCCCGCCATTTTTTATAATCAAACCTAAGTCTGATTTAATCTTTTGCTATTCTATCATCAAATCTGATCAAATCTCTCATAATGTTTAAGGTTTCTTCCAAAAAGACGTCCTTCTTGATGTTTTTAAGCCAATCATCATTTCGAGCAACTTTCGATTCATCAGCAGATCGCAATTCTATTTCATCAACCTTCAAATTGCGGATGTCGGTCAAAACTTCCTTATCAAACATATCTTTATAAAGCTTATTGATAGCTTCTAATTCAGCCTCTTCTGCCTGATGTGCTTCCAAATTTAAGGTATATTCAGAATCATCTCTTTGTGCTTTGCGACGCTGAGCATTTTCATCAATCTTTTGGAAAGCATTGCTCTTTTTAACCCTGTAAATACTTGCTTCTTTCACTTTTGGCAAGTGGTCGAGGTGATAGACATCCTGGCTATATTGAGCCGCAGGAATTTCAGAATATTGAAGTGGATAATCGTGCTCTTTTTCACCTGCTTCGATATAGAAATTATTGTCTGGAATCACAAGGTCAGGAGTCACTCCTTTCAATTGAACGGATCCTCCATTGACTCTGTAATAGTTTTGGATGGTCAATTTGATTTCACCCAAAGGCTTCACATCTGAATGACCGGAAATGGTGCGATCCAAATCTAAAAATCGCTGTACCGTTCCTTTTCCGAAAGTGGAATTACCCGTTCCGACAATAACGGCTCTTCCATAGTCTTGCAATGCAGCAGCAAGGATTTCAGAAGCTGAAGCGCTGAATTGGTTGACCATCACTACAAGTGGACCGTGATATTGTACTCGTGGGTCTTCATCATTTAAAACATGTGGTTTGCGACCTTTTGATTTTACCTGTACAATTGGTCCCTCTTCTATAAACAATCCGCTCATTTTTACAACTTCTGTCAAGTACCCTCCACCATTGCTACGCAAATCGAGGATGATTCCCTCTACACCTTCTCCCTTCAATTTTTGAATTTCTTTTGCCACATCATCAGAACATTGTCGTCCATCTCTATTTTGATAATCGCCATAAAAACGAGGCAATCGAATGTATCCGATTTTTTGACCGTCCTCAGATTCTTCAATCAGAGATTTTGCAAAACTCTCTTCAATAACCACTACATCGCGAACGATGGATATCTTCTTTGTTGACCCATCAACCTTTTTAATCCAGAGGTGAACCGTCGTTTGAGGTTCTCCACGAATCAATTGGACGACATCGTCCAAAACCATTCCTGTCAAATCAACTGCTTCTGCTTCCCCTTCTTGAGCTACTTTCAAAATTTTGTCGTCTTTTTCCAATTCTCCCAATTTCCAGGCAGGACCACCTACGATGATGTCAGAGACCTTTGTAAAATCACCATCAGTCACCAATCTGGCGCCAATGCCTTTCAATTTTCCGGACATGCCAATGTTGAAGTTCTCCTTATCAATTGGTTCATAGTAGCCTGTGTGAGGATCGAAAATATTTACGAAAGCATTCAAATAACTGCTTAGATAATCATCCCGGTCGCGCTTCTCCATTCTGTAATACCAATCATCAAAGACTTTCAATGCATCTTTTCTGGCTTCTGCTTCCAATTCTTCGAATGTTTTGTCTTTGTAATCTTCATTCTCCTCTTCTTTGCTTTTTATCTTATCAGCAAGGCGAGTGAGGGTTTCATATTTCATTTGTGAATGCCAATAGTTTTTCAATTCGGCTTCACTGGAAGCATAAGCTTTCTTTTCTCCATTTAATTCAACAACCTCCTCAGTTGAAAAATCAAATGGCTTAGCCAAAAACTCACGATACCATGCTTGTGACTTTTTAATACCTGCTTCCTGTAATTCGATAGCAAGTGTCAAAAACGCATAGGTACCGGCGCGTGCTTCATCATCCAACTTATACCTAAAAGGAGTCAGTTTATCTACATCGGCTTGTGTCAACCATCTCTTGCCCATGTCTATGCGTTCGAGGTATAGATCAAAAACTTTTTCAGAAAATTCATCATCAATTTCCTGAGGTTGGTAATGGTAATAATTCAATCCTGTGAGAATGGATTGCATTAAAACAGCTTCTTTTTCTGCTTGGTTATAAGGTGGGTAAAATGCAAAAAAGGTCAGTGCTCCAAGTACAATCACTAATAAGACAGGGCTTTTAATTTTCATAATGTTCAGGTTTAACTGTAAAAAAATCTGCATCAAAGATACATTTCCAAATATGCTAACGCAAATACTGCGATAAATATACTTTCAATTTGGAAAAATGTTTCCACACAAAGGCTAACGCCTGGTTATTTAACGAGCTCTTAACTTCTTTCACTCTTTACGGTTGACAGTAGACGGCCAACGGTAGACGGTTTTGTTTGGTGGGATTTGGGAAATATTGATGTAGAGTTTGGTAAAAATTTATTTCATGTTGATTATCAACAATTTGGGGTTTTAGCAAAAAGAATAATTTGCGCATTTAGCGGGCTAAATAAGCTGAATATTTTGCAGCTAGGTTCCTAAAATATTGATAATCAGCTGATAGAAATTTAAACATACTTTTATTTATTCTTATTGCTTCTAGCTTTTATTAAGTTTTTTAAAGAGGCTCTGATTTTTTCTGTTTTGTCCTCCAAAATTTCTAAGGTGGTTTTATCTATATAGCCTATTTTATATGCAATATTTAATTGAGTAATTACCTCAGCGGCTGATCCTTTTGCGACATTAAAAAAGTAAATAGCCTCTTTGTTAGTGTTTCGTTCATCTCCTTCTGCGATATTAGAAGAGATTGAAACTACTGCTTTTCGAATTTGACCACTGAGGGCAAAATCTTGCGAGAACTTTCCCCTTTTGGTTAGTTGATATATTTTTTCAGCCAAGTCAATACCATCATTCCAAACCCTTAGACTTTTAAAATCTCCCATAATATTAAGCATGAAAAGTACTTAAAAAAGAAATTACCGTCCACCGTCCACCGTCCACCGTCCACCGTCTACCGTCCACCGTCAACCCCCAACCTTTTCAACTCTATAAACAATGTATTTAGTATCGCCACGAAAATCTATTTGGATATATTTCTCTCTATAATGCAATTTGACCTTAGTGCCTTCATCAACAGCAGCCTCAATGTCTTCAACAACTGCTTCGTTGGTTACTGTAAAATTCCAGACAGTGGTCGCAACATCTCCTGCATTGGCATCTCCCTGGAGTCCACCAACATTGAGCTGTCCTTCCCATGTTTTAAAAACGTAACCCTTTTTACTAACCTTCATGACATTACCTGCGCGATATCCAGTGCTATAGGTACCGAAAACGAAGAATGCTCCAACCCCCAATACAATTACCAACAAGATCAACATCGCGATTTTGAATTTTCGGAAAAAAGAATTTAATGACTTCCTGAATGATTTTTTCGCCTCTTCCACTTTTGAAGTTTCTTCTTTGTTTTCTTCGTTTTTGTTTTCTTCTTTTTTTACTTCGTCAGCCATTATTGGATTTTTTGAATCTTTGACCATTCGGTTGGACACCCAAATTGTCAAAGAGAGAATTTTTTTAGTTTTGGGGTTAGGCAATTAATAATCTATCACAAATGGTGTAGGGATTTTTCTCTTAGGCAAGGCAAAAAACGTAGGTGACGCAGCGCGTCAGCAAGGCTTTTTAACGCAGCATAAGAGAAAAATAACAAGCCAGACTGTTAGATTATTATTTTCCTAAGCCCATTTGATTTGAATTGTAAATTTAAAAGGTTCTTGAACTTTTGCTGTAAAGACTCAATAAATTAAATTTTCTAAAGAGTGAGTGGCAGGGTTTTGAACCCTGTAGGAATTAGAAGTCGCAGGGTTCAAAACCCTGTCACGCCGGAATATAAATGGTTACATGATCCATAGCCATGATTTGAATGATACCATTGTTGCACTGGCTACTCCACCAGGTGTAGGTGCCATTGGGATCGTTCGCCTTTCTGGGAAAAGAGCGATTGAAATTGTCAATGCAGTCTTTCCTTCTAAGGACTTGACGCTGCAAAAAAGTCACACCATTCATTTTGGAACCATTAGAAATGAAGATCAGATACTGGATGAAGTGTTGATTTCCCTTTTTGTAGCCCCCAAATCTTATACCGGTGAAAATGTAGTAGAAGTGTCTTGTCATGGCTCCAATTATATCTTACAACAAGCTATTCAGCTATTTATTCAAAATGGAGCGAGAATGGCACAACCAGGAGAGTTTACGCTTAGAGCATTTTTGAATGGTAGAATGGATTTGAGTCAGGCAGAAGCAGTCGCAGATTTGATTGCCAGCAATTCTGAAAGTTCGCACGATTTGGCAATGCGACAGATGAGAGGAGGATTTAGTGATGAAATCCAAAAGTTGAGACAAGAGCTTATTGACTTTGCCAGTTTGATTGAATTGGAATTGGATTTTGCCGAAGAAGACGTCGAGTTTGCAGATCGCACCAAATTGAAGGAATTGGTCAAAAAAATTCAAAATTTACTGAAAGCACTGATTGACAGTTTTAAACTAGGGAATGTCATCAAAAATGGAGTAAACACGGTTATAGCTGGCCGTCCCAATGCCGGCAAATCCACGCTTCTCAATGCCCTGTTGAATGAAGAAAGAGCCATTGTTAGCGACATCGCTGGCACTACTCGGGACACGATTGAAGAAGTCCTCAACATCAAAGGCATTCAATTTCGCCTAATCGATACTGCAGGCATTCGCGATGCCCAAGATCAAATCGAAGCCGTAGGCGTAGAAAAAACCTTCGAAAAAATTCAGCAATCTGCATTACTGGTTTACGTCTTCGATATCTCTGAAATGAAGATTGACGAAGTCCTGGAAGACCTCGAAAAACTCTCCAAAGAAGGTATCCACCTCCTCGTTGTCTGCAACAAAATGGACAAAAACCCCTACTTCAAACCAGAATGGCTAAGTAATCCAACCGGTCCTGAAATTCCAGATTACTTCTTCAAAAACCGACAGGCTTCAGTAATCAATAGGCAGAGGGCAGTAGGCAGTGCCCAACCGACAACTGACAACCGACAACTAATAACCGCTTCGGCTTTGCACAAAATGAACATCCCTTACCTCAAGGAACAACTCTACGAAGCCGTCATCAATCAAAAAATCAACCTGGAAAACACCATTGTCACCAATGCCCGGCATTTTGAAGCCTTGCAAAAAGCCTTTGAAAGTTTAGAAGATGTGCTAAAAGGAATGGATGCTGGCATCACCTCCGACTTTATTGCGATGGATATTCGCAGAGCTTTGCAGTTTTTGGGTGAGATTACTGGTGAGATTTCTACAGATGATTTATTGGGGAATATTTTTTCGAATTTTTGTATTGGAAAGTGAAATTCATAAATAATAATACATTACAACTAATTAATATAGACTTGCCTACAGTATATCAGTAATTTATGGTTTATGCCAATTGGGTTTAATAAATTGCTTAGATGACTTTTGATCTTTGAATTCAATTTCTACTATTATTAGCCCTTTTAAATTTTCTTCAAATACATCAACTTCAAATTGATTATACAAATATCTTTTTTTCTTAATCCTTCTTCCTTGTGTTAACTCCCATAATGAAAGGTATTTGGATTTTGAAATTTCTATTTCTACCTCAATTCTCTTTTCTTCTCCTGTAGATTTTATTGTTAAAAAGTAGCTTCCATCAAAACTTCTAATTCTAACTTCATTTCCACCACACTCAACAGCTAAATATCCTTGTTCAATAATAAAGGAAGGAAATGTAAATATTTCTTGAGGTAAATAATTAACCAGAAATTTCCTTTCAATCTCATAATTCATCTCAAATCTAATTTTGAAGCAAAAAAAAACTCTACTCGGTCCCAAACAAAAAATGTTAAATTAATGCTTATTAACATTTTTTACTCCAGGATAATGTTTTATCCCATTGGACTAAATAGACTTTGTTAGATTATCTTGATTTTCTAAAAATCTTATTTTTTTTCTCATACATCTCAAGGTTATTCTTCAAACTGTGTTTAATTTGGTTGATCAACGATACTGGTTTTATAACTAGCACATCTTCCCTAAAACTCAATATCTCCCGGATCAATTCTTTGTTGATGATTACATTCAAACTTATTCGAAACTCTTTGGAATCATCAACTAGTATTTCCTGTGTCCAATGGATGGGTTTTGATCTTACATACTTCCCACGAGTGGGTTTAAAAGATAAAATCACCTCCTCTGGTTGGCTTTCAGGGATATTGGTAATTCCGATGATATTTTTAAAATGGATTTGAGGATCAAAGCTCGTATTTGGAATAAATGATTTATCCAATTCCTGGATTTTGGTAATCCTATCCAGCCCCATTGGAAAGATGCCTTGCTGTCCATCTTTTTCAATACTAAATCCATACAGATACCATCGGTTTCGATATTCTTTTAAATAATAAGGGTGCACTTCGAAAACGTTTTCTACTTTGGATTGAAAAGGAAGGTAATGGATTTCTAGGGGTCGTTTTAGAAGGATTGCGCCATATAAT
This sequence comes from Saprospiraceae bacterium, assembly GCA_041941305.1. GTDB lineage: Bacteria > Bacteroidota > Bacteroidia > Chitinophagales > Saprospiraceae > JANSWP01. The sequence continues at coordinate 258,429 of JBGTQJ010000001.1, read as the reverse complement.
TCGTCAATATTAAAATGCCCAGTGGCATTGGGTATTTTTTCAAATCCGATAATGTTTTTTTCTTTTTGAATGGAATTGATTCTTTTATCCAATTTAGTAATAATACCCTCAATCTCTTTTAAAAAAGTAAACTCTTTGAATTGGTTTAGGATTGCTAGTGATTGCTTCAATAGATCAACATCCTCACTTGGTAACGGAAATTTGAATATGGAAAACTCAGGATCTTCATAAATATAGTAACTCGTTTTTTTTGCTCCGAACTCAAACTCATTCTCTCCACTGATTTTTACGTTTTTTATAGGTGCCTGGTATCCTAATGCCCCACTTTTCATGATCCTTATATCTTCATATAAAACCCTTTCAGAGGGAATTTTGTCTATTCCCAAATATTCATATAAACGCTCCCCACAGGCTCGGCATAGTGCTTCTAAACTATATCGTTTGGAGATATCCCGCAGGCATTTGTCAATTGTTACATATCTAATTTGTGCTGATAGGTTTTTAGGCATCTGATAGTTGATTAAAATTCTCCGAAAAATTACAATTTTTTTCTCACTGCATATAGGCTGCAGTTGGAGGAATTTTATTTGCAGAACATTTGTCGAACACCCTTCTGATAATTCAACGTAGCAAGGCTTAATTATCAACCAACTTCCACTATTACGAGAAACAAACCCAATAAGGATTTAATGCGCTAGGATTCTGAAAAAAGTAAAGAGGAATTCAAGCTTATTATTTCAAATTAATTTGTTAACCAAAAGCATTATTTATGACTATTAAAAAACATCTGGTAATTTTTTTATTGGGTTTTATTGTGTCCGTACAATTGTCAGGACAAAGTACAAATAGCAGTTCTGAATCTGATTTCCTTATGCTATCCAATCAAAAACAATGGCTTTATAATAAAGGATACAATTTTGATAATTATCATGGGACTAACCCAATGGTGAATCGACATCTCAACCTTAGTTTTAACCAAAAAAAAGATGCAACCATTAGCATGATTGGTGGTCTTATTGGAACCTCAGGGGGAACTACATTACTTGGTCATGGGATTGTTGAAAACAGTTATTATGGTGGTGCGGAAGGAATAATCGCAGGGGGATTAATATTAATTGGAGGAGGGACGTATGCAATTATTAGATATTACAAGAAGAGAAGGCAGAGTGAATACAATGCCAAAAAAGCCTTTGAAATTCTGAAAAATTAGGATTCAACCAGTAGTGCAATAACAGTAGTCCCACAAATTATTGGTGGGACTATTTGGCACAGATTTTACAAAATTTTATATTAAATTATAAATTATAAACAAATGATTATTCTGCAATTAGCCGTTTTCTAATTGGATAATACCGTATTCCATCAAATTTTTACCTATCAAAAAATAAGAGGTTTATAAAATGACGGATTAAGTAGTTTTACCTAAGTGTAAATTACTCTTCAATTTCATTCATTCACTCAATTTCTATCCAATGAAAACCCTACGTCTCCTGACCATTTCCTTTGATTCTAAAATAAGTCCTTGGCAAATTCCTTCTTTTAGGGGAGCAGTTAGCGAAATTGCAGGATATCAGCATGATCATTTCCACAATCATAATAATGTAGAAGGTGGAATGCACTATAGGTATCCTTTAATTCAATATAAATCTGACCACAACACGCCAATGATTGTATGCCTCAATGAGGGGGTAGAACAAATGCATCACTTTTTTTCCAAACCCGACTGGACATTGGATTTAAATGGCGAAAGAAAATCTATGTCAATTGACAGATTGGATGTGCGTAAGCACCAGGTACAAACATGGGATCAGACTTTCAAATATCACTTGCGAAATTGGCTCCCTTTAAACTCAGATAATTTTAGAACATGGCAAAAACTAGAGGGTATATTAGAAAAGACAGCCTTTCTGCAGCTTTTATTAAAAAATCACCTGGTATCTTTTAGTTATGGAATCGGCATAAGTCATGAAAAGCCAATAGAATCCAAAATCCTTGAATTGAAAGAACCCAGATGGCAGAGTTTTAAAGGTGTAAAAATGCTGACATTCAGTTTGATGTTTTCAACCAATCTGTCAATTCCTGATTACGTAGGACTTGGAAAGGGAGCAAGTGTTGGCTGGGGAATAGTCAAACAACTTGGAAAAAACAATCAACAATCATTTTAGAAATATTTTAACCCCGTGGATAAAGACACATTATTTTTACTAAGTCTGACAAACAATGATTTCTTCAAGATTGATCTTGGCTTTGAACCAAATTTTGGATTAGAGTTGGAGGAAGATACAAAGGAAGATATTGATGCCCTTTTGGAAAAAGCGGATAAATTCGTTTCCCTAAAGGATCAAAAATCCAATAGTCTATATGTAAAATCAGCTATTCCATTTATAAAAGGCTATACACAACAAAATTCATACTATGGTCATTTTCCTCGGAATATTGGTGACGAAAATTTACCAGATCCTGAAGATGAATCGTCTGAATCGGGTTTAATTAATTCTATAAAAGAGAAGATCGACAGGTTACTAAATGATTCATCAAGCAATTTAAGTGCAAAATCATTTGGTCAACAATTATTTTCTATTTTTAAAAGATATGCCTGGTGTATAAAATCTTTTAAAGCGCCTGATACGTTGAGTGTTTTCGAACATTTAAAGTCAAAAGCTGCCTGGGCTCATTGTCTGCATGCTCAAAATAAAAGTTCAGACTATCCTTTCATTTTGCTTTGTGGTGACTTATCAGGCATTCAAGACTTCATTTATGACATTCATTCTAATAAAGCTGCACAAAGCCTAAAGGGACGTTCCTTTTATCTTCAGCTTCTTTTTGATGCTATTGTCAGAAAATGCATTAAAGATTTGGATATTACTACTGCCAACCTAATTTATTCCACTGGTGGGAAATTCTACTTTTTGTTGCCCAATACTTCTCAAGTTGTGGAAACATTAAAGGATTTAGAAATAACTCTTACTGAGAACTTATGGGAAGAGCAACAAGAGAAAATATACTTGTGTCTGGACTATATTTCCTTCAATCTAAATGTTGACAACAACCACAGAATCCATACCGAAGATAAGCTTAATGATTTGGAAATAACGGGATTGGGTGACCTATGGAAAGCAGTTACGCTTAAGGCGTCAAGGAAGAAACAACTGAAATTGAAGGATTTGATGGTTTCTGAGAATATTGAGAACTCATTTTTTGATGAATTCTTTCGAGGTGGATTGGATGTGGAATATAATGAAGAAGGCACAGAACCTTGTGCAGTTACCGGGCGTCCAACTACGGACAGAATGAAAATTAACGACGAGGGAGAGGAAATCCCTGTACATATAGAAGTCCAAAAGCAAATCCGATTTGGACGAGACCTGAGAAGAGCTAATTTCCTCGTGGTAACAGAAATTGAGCCGGAGGATTACAATGACTGGGTTAATCCCATTGAATTAGGTTTTTTCTATCGATTATTAAAGACTAATAAGATAGAAGAAAAATTAGATGGTTATACCTATCTTAGAATCAATCCAACTTATAAAAACGAGGAGGATCAATATATTTTCATTGGGGGGAATAAGGTAGCCGAATTTTCTTCTGGCGAAAAAAAAGGGGACATCCTGCCCCATAATGAAATTGCTATGCCTGACGAGGGAATATCGGGTTTCAATAAGCTGGGTATATTGAGAATGGATATTGACAATTTGGGGCAAACTTTTGTCCAAAATCACTCCAACGAATACGCCACTTTTGCCCAGTATTCTGCTTTGTCTGAACAGTTGGATTGGTTCTTTAGTGCCTACTTGAATTCATTGCGGACAGAAAAAGCTTTTCGCAGTCGCATTAATATCATTTACGGAGGAGGAGACGATTTATTCATCCTAGGGAGGTGGAAGGAGCTGATTGGTTTTACTAAAGGACTTAGAACCAAATTCCGAAAGTATGTTGGCGGGGATGATATTTTGACTATATCAGCAGGGTTGATATTGGTGAATCCCAAGTTCCCTATCTCTAAAGCAGCATCTATGGCAAAAGATGCACTTGAGGAAGCAAAACATTTCTTAAATCGAAAACTGAATCCTAACTATAAACTGTCAGGATTTGAAATACCAGATAAAAATGCCATACACCTTTTTGGACTTACATTGAATTGGTCTGAAGATGGTGAATTTTCAAATGAATTTGATTTTGTAATTCAATTGGCAAAAAGACTCAAATCATTGCTTGAAAATCAAACCATTACAAAAGGATTTATTTACAAACTATTTGTGTATAAAACCTTGAAGAATGCCAATAAACTTGATTGGATTTGGCAATCTGCTTATAATCTAAGCAGATATGAATCCAATGCTAAAGAAGGAGCTGACAAGACTTTTATCAATGCCACCAAAAAAGCGATTGTTAGTACTCATTTTCAACATAAAGAATTGGAACACAAATCTCCAAGTGCCTCTCGAATGCTAGACTTGTTTTGTTTAGCAGGGCAGTTGGCGGATTATTATTCACGATAATTCTAAATAATATGTCAGAGGTAAAAAAACAAAAATGGCTTATTGAATCTGTTGATTTCGATCGTGATTGGAATGATATCGAAAAATATTTCAATACTCAAGGGCCCACATTTGATACTGATTGGTTAAAGGAAATTACAAAAGAAACTATCAATTGGGCTCAAGGCTTTGGGGATTTCCTTGCCCGTGAAACAAAAGATTCTAAACCATTAACAACAACGCAATTAAGGCGATTTTTTGGAGAAATAAAAAGAATCCAGATTTCACGTGAGTTTAAAAAAGAAAAGCATTCAATTCTAATGCTAAAACCCAAATTGGCATATGCAGTAGCAAGAGATGAAGCTAAAAAGAAAACGAAAATTGGTCATTTCTATACTGAACTTGCAGTAGCATTAGATGCAATCAAGGTAAAAAAGCCAAAAAAAGCTAAGAATCAATTTGAAAATTTCGTCAGAATATATGAAGCCATTGTTGCGTATCATAAAGCCAGAGAAGTAAACTCATAGAATAAAATAAATCATATTAATCATGAAATTGTATAAAAAAATAAAATATAATGGAGTCTTGGAATGCATATCAGGACTTCATATTGGAGACTCTAAAGATAATGTTGAAATTGGAGGATTAGATGGTCCTGTTATTAGAGCAGCGTTACGTCAAAACCAACCTTATGTTCCGGGAAGTTCTTTAAAGGGGAAAATTAGATGTTTGCTCCAACAAGTTTATGGGGAATTAGGATTTGAAAATGGTCCAAATGCAAAGATAGCAAGGTTGTTTGGAGCACAAGATGGTGAAAAAGTGAACGGTAAAATCCAATACCCTGCTCATGCTTCCAGATTAATTGTTCGGGACAGTTATTTATCTAAAGATTCTGTGAAAGCATTAGAGAATTCTCCATTTACAGATATGCCTTTTACAGAGCAAAAATATGAGAACTCCATTGACAGGGTAACTGGAACTGTAGCAGGATCGGGGGTGCGTAGTCAGGAAAGAGTTCCAGCAGGAGCAAAATTTAATATAGAATTTGTCATCAATGTTTTTGGTAAAACACCCCAGGAAGCACAAGATAATGAAACAGAATTTATGAAATTGTTAGATGAAGGAATAGACCTATTAAACAGTGATTATCTAGGTGGAGGAGGCTCTAGAGGTTCAGGGCATGTTAGAATTGAATTAAATAAGGACAAAATTGAAGAAAAAGTTTTTTCCACTTACGAAACCATAGAAAATGCTATCACCGATGAGGCAGATTAAGCTTTTCAGAATGGTGTTTGATGCCCCATTGCATTTGGGCAATGTTCGGGATGATTTCGCCGAAAGTACCCGTCGATTACATTCTGATACGCTTTATGCAGCCATTATTAATGCATGGGCTGTTTTGGGCATGGAAGATATCCTGCAGGATCTAAGTATTCCAGTCGGACCAAATTTTAAAATATCCTCTGCTTTTCCATTCACCGTAACCGAAACTGGCATTGTTTATTTCTTGCCTCGTCCTTTTAAACAATTCCATATTAGTTTAGATCGGCGCAGTCAAATTCCAAATATTGATAAAGTGTTGAAAGAAATAGAATGGCTTGATTTGGACTATTTCCCAAGTCATGTTTCAACAAGTCAAGGGATAGAACCAATAATGGAAGATATTCAGGAGATCTATCTTTCTACTTCCAAAATCGACGTTTCATTCATTCAGGGGCAAGTAGAACCGAAGGTGAGTGTCCCAAGAATAGACGGAGAAGATCCTGACATTCACTACATGGAGCGACTGAATTTCAAGAAGGGAAGTGGACTTTATTTTTTATTCGAAGGGGAAAATTACGAAGCTGTCCGAACTGCTTTAGACTTTTTATCAGAAGAAGGAATTGGGAGTGATCGAACCTATGGAAATGGGACCTTTGAATTAATAGAAGAAAATGACACAGAAACATTGAATAAATTCGATATGTTATTTGAAAACTCATCGGATTACCACCTCAACCTTTCACTATTCATTCCTCAAAGCCAAAGTCAACTAAAGGAAATATTGAAAGGAGAAAATGTAGGATACTATCTCTTAAGGCGTGGTGGCTGGATTACAACAGAGCCTTATTTGACCTTGAAAAAGAATTCGGTTTTTATGTTTCGAGAGGGCAGTGTTTTTGCGGGCAACAGTTTTCATGAAAACCCGGGTGCAACAGTAGATTTGATGCCAAAAATATTTAAGGGATACAAAAATTATCATCCCATTTTTAGAACAGGGAAAAGCTTCTTTGTCCCAATATCATTTTAACCATGACCAACAAAAAGAATATCAATAATAATTTTTTTGAAGTACCTGTCGAAGTGGTATCGCCAGTTCATATTGGTGGTGCTTCTGAGAAAAATCTAAAGGCAGGCTTTGATTTCTTTTGGGAAGATGGTAGCCTTTGGATTGTACAGGAAAAAAAATTATTCAAAACACTCCGAACTCATAAGGTGGATATTGCCACCTTTGCTGACAGATTGGCTATGGGGGAGATTCGATTATATTCCTATCTAAAAGAAGAATTAGGGATTTCCATTTCAGAGGTCTGTCAAGAGAGAAGTTTTCCAGTCAGTGGAAAAGATTCCAGTGATTTAAAAATGATGGTAAAAAATGGAAGAGGAAATCCTATCCTTCCAGGGAGTTCTTTAAAAGGTTCAATTCGTTCAGTATTATTTCATCATCTTGAAAAAAATCCAAAAATCCAGTTTCGTGGAGAAAGGTGGTGGAACATACAACAAGAAGCATTTGGAAAAATCCAAAATAACCTGATGCGTTTATTAAGGATTTATGATGCTGAATGGACAAGTAAGGATTTGACAATAATTAATACCAAAGTTTTGAGTCGTGGTGAAGAGCTGGCTATGACATGGAAACATGATAGAAAAGGAAGTGTGCCTGAGTTTGATGAAGAACAATTCACCACCTATTACGAGATACTAAGCCCAAGAGCAAAATCCAAAATTCGAATAGATTTCGCAGAGGGTCTTTTAAATGTACTAAAGCAAGCAAGAAGGTCTTTGCCTCCAAATACGAAACTACTTTTCACGAAAGGTCCGCTAAAAAACCTTTTTTCGCTTATCAATGAATTTACCAAGACTCATCTAACACGCGAAATAGAATTCCTTTGTTATCCTGAGTCTCATCGAACAACCTATACAGATGCTATCACAAATTATATGAAAGACTTAATCAATACAATTCCTGAAGACAACAGCTCCTGTTTTTTGCGCTTAGGTTCAGGTGTTGGATTTCATGGAATTTCAGGTGATTGGCAATTTGAACATCATCAGGATACTCTAACAGAATGGAGAATTGGTAACAAAAAAGGTAAAAAAACAAGGCGATTCGCGTTCGAATTGCAAAATGGAAATCCCTCTTTTTATCCCTTTGGATTTATAAAATTGGGATAACGGCTGTATTCTTTTACTCTTCAGTTTCTAACTAACTAAATAAAGTATAAAATTAATATTTAATGGGAAAAATACTCATCGCTAATATTGGTTACAGAAGCTTGATCTATAAAAACCACGACAATAAATTTATTGGTGAGGAAACCTATGACCTTGGTGATGGTAAAACCCTTATTCAAGAAAGTTTTCTAAAAACCACAGAAAAAATATTAAATGAAAAACTGTTTGACTATGTTCAATTAAATATCCTAAACACCCTCTTGATAGAAAAACATCGAGAACTAGACCGAATCTATTTGTTTGTTTCCAACCAGTCAGGAGTCAAAAATTCATCCCATACCCACAATGACACTTTGCATGCCGGAGAAATAATTAAACATCTTATTGCAGTTGAAAATGCTTACCAAATAACCCATGAAGCAATTAATATTATTGAAATTGATAAAGCTGTAAATAAAGCTGACGGTTTGTTAACCACCTATCGGATTTATATAAATGAAATTCTTGAATCAAACCCCAATTCTATCCTTATGTTTTGTGATTCCGGCGGAACTCCACAGCAAAAATCTTCCATGAAAATTGTTGCTGAGTATTTGTTAGAGGAATCTCAATACGAATATTTTCAAGTGGTAGAGCAAACTGAAAATGGGATTATTGATCCACAAAAGAGTACTTTGGAAAAATTGCACCGAGTTGAATATCGAAAAATAGTCAATGAGGAAAATATCCTCCTATTAATTAGCAAAGGCAATTACGATGCAGCCTGGAATATTAGGAAGTCAGACTTTTCGGTAAAATCCGATACTTCTTTAAGGGCATTAGATTTTTACCGAAAACGTATTCTGTTGATGACTGATGACGCAAAAAAAATCATTCATAATTCTACTAGAATATTTAGAAGGAACCATCCTGAAGTACAAAATTATTTTGCCTCTCACGATGCTTTTTACAACTCTAATTGGCAAACCATTTTTCCAAATATTGAAGAATACTGGACAGCCTGGGAAGCTCTTACTGTTAGTGACTATTACAGGAGGTTGGGCAAATTATCAAACTGGGTTCTTTCCACACAAGTTTTTTTGGAAAAGTTAACGACCAATTATTTGAAAAACCATCACTTCCAAGGTTACGGAAGCCAAATTAAATCCAGAAAATGGGTGCCAAATAACCTAAGTCAACAAGGTATTTTGAACTTGCTTGAGAAGGATAGTATCTCTCAAAAACTTCGATTTTTAAAGAAGTCCAATCACCAAGGTAACTTGCAAAATATTCATAGTACTTTTTTATATAATCTCATTGTTGATTTTATTTCGCTTCACAGTTCTGTCAATAATTCGAAACCCAAAACAGGGCTCGACAAGTTGAGGAATCAAATTGCTCACAGTGGGAAGGGTGTTACCATTAATAATATCAAAAATGAAATACCTAACCTTGAAACTATGTTTAAAAATTGGCTAACCTTTTTCAATATGGATGTTAACCAAAAAAATATTTATGAAATTGCTAACGACCATATTGCAAAAACCCTGAGAACAGATAGTTAATTCATGGAAGAAAAACTCAAATACATATTATCGGAAATCAACGAATGGCTCAAATTTGCAGAAGCCAAACATGCTGCATTGATTGCATTCAATGGAGCAGTTGTTTTAGGCTTATTAGGTATATTCGAGAATATTGCTGGATTACCCAACATCAAAATAATATTCTTGATTATTGCATTGTTAATTGGCTTGTCCTTATTATTCTCTTTTGTTTCGTTAATACCAAAATCCAATACCTTCAGTAAATTCAGGAAAAATGGTGTTAAAACATCCATTAATATTTTATTAGCCAGTGATTTGAGCAAAATATCTGTCCAGGAGTTCACAGATTATTTAAACCAGATTGATAAAGAATGGAAGCCCGGATATTTTGAAAAACAATTGTTAGATCGCATTTTGATACACAGCGACATATCTGCTAGAAAATATAGACTTTTCAATTGGGCGATTGCTGCATCCTTGGCAGGTTTGGCAATAGCTTTTGGCTACTTATTGGTCGTCGTTATCTTGATTTAGTTTTTACATTGAGTTATGGCATTCACTCCAGAATTGGAGGCAACGTCCCAATTTGATTTTCTTGAATAAATTTCAAAAAGTTTTAATAAAGCATTGATTATCAATGCTTTTAATTTGCGCTCAAACATTAGATTTATTATCATTTGGTAGAAAACAGATTGTTATTCCGTCCTTTTTTAACATATTCTTATCATTTTTTGCGCTCGATTTTTCGGCTAAAACCCTTGTCATTGCTATCATATTAGTATTTTTATGTCTTTCCAACCACACTGCAAAAGATGGGCATTGTAACCATTATCAGGGCTTGAATTTATGCTATCAAAACCTCTTTCCAACCACACTGCAAAAGATGGGCATTGTAACATGCCTGGGCGTATATAGTTTTCGTTTTATTTTGACTTTCCAACCACACTGCAAAAGATGGGCATTGTAACCCGATTATTCGCAGTATTCCCATGAACTTACGGTAAGACCTTTCCAACCACACTGCAAAAGATGGGCATTGTAACTACTTGAGCTGGAGGTTGGGAAATATACCCAGATGAACTTTCCAACCACACTGCAAAAGATGGGCATTGTAACTTTTTACTGTTTGACATATCTATCACAGTCATTCCTCCTTTCCAACCACACTGCAAAAGATGGGCATTGTAACAGCTACGCCTGGACTTTATTTTTAACAAATTATAAACCCCTTTCCAACCACACTGCAAAAGATGGGCATTGTAACAAAAAATGAGAGAGGCGCAGTAGTATTGAATTCAACTTTCCAACCACACTGCAAAAGATGGGCATTGTAACACACATCCGCTTTAGCGATTGTTATGTTGAAAAGCCTTTCCAACCACACTGCAAAAGATGGGCATTGTAACTCCCCTGAACCTGAATGAAAATGGAATTCAATCTACTTTCCAACCACACTGCAAAAGATGGGCATTGTAACCTCTCTCACTAATAACTCTATTGAGATAAAGGCTTTCCTCTTTCCAACCACACTGCAAAAGATGGGCATTGTAACAAAATCCACACGCAAATATATTTGAAAAATTGCATCTTTCCAACCACACTGCAAAAGATGGGCATTGTAACTTTGCTTCCCCTGAATGAAAATGGAATGAGTGTATAACAAATCGGTTGTTAACTAAGCAGCCGATTTGTAAATCTGATTTTGCTGTTGAGCGATGAAATGTTCAATGTAACTTTCCCAGTCTCCATTTTTTTTAACAGCTCTGATGTCAAGCATTTTCTGAGCACCTTCCTTACTCCAATGCATTCCGTTTCTTTCCATTCTACTTTTTACAAAGTGACCACAAGCACTTTCAACCGCTCCCGTTGTTATGGGATATCCTTTTTGTAGGAAAGTTTTATAATCCATCATCTCTTTTCGTTTTTTCAAGTAATTAATTGCGTCTTTAATGTTTTTGTCTTGGACCTTTGAGTACTTTTTCAAACCAGCTATTACTTCCCACTGCTCAATGACATGCGCTGTCTGACTATTGAGTAAAAGCCAAGCTTGTTGTTCGACCCAATCTTCTCTGTCAACTGCTTTTTCTCCTTTATAAGCATTAGCCACCTTCCAGACCTTTTCCATGACATGGATGAAGTCCAAAATACAAGCTTCTAGTCTATCCCCTAGTCCCTTTGCTTCCAATAGTTCAACGGCTTGTTTTCTTAACACCGGCTCCCCATCTATTAGAATGATAATGGGCTTGTTACCAAGTGGGTCTCGTTTTATCAAATTGTCAATCCCATATGCAATAGCCTTCTTCTTGTTCGATAGAAAAGCTCTCATATGTTTATCTTCATGAAATTTATGTGAACTCGCCTTAACTGTAGTGCTTTGTGAATCTTGTTGACCAAACAAAGCTCCTATAATTTCTTGGGCTTCTCGCTTTCTTGCTCTAAATGAACTACTTACACATACTGTGGCTTCCTTTTTGAGCCCTTTTCGCTTCCCTTTTCCTAAGCGAGTAATCGTGCTTTGAGCTTGCCGATTCATTTCCCTGGCTACAATTCGAATGCCTTTGCCATCTATGCTTAAGCTCAAACATTCTGCTTGTTCTTTTTCTGACCAATCTTCCAATTCATAAAAATGCTCAACACCCTCTGACAATTTATAGGTCACCCGACTACTTTGCATCGCCTGTAGTTCTTGGTTCAATATCCGACTTAGCAACCGCACGCTTTGATCAAAATCCATTTCTGTGGCTCCATAACTTAACCAATCCATTAGTAAATACGAATACACGCCTTGGGGTAACCCTAGCACCTTATCTACAGGATAAATCACTTTATCTTCTTTCGAATAATACTTCCTACGACTAATCTCTACTATTCCAAATACACTTCGATAGTTGCGAATCCGACTTCCTGTATTTTTCATCCGTTTACCTTTACTGTCAATCGGCACTCCTCTTGAAATCACAAGCTGACTTACCAAAGTAATGTAATACTGCAGTAGGGCTTTCCCTAGCAGAATCAAATTTTTAAACAGCTGTTGCTCTACTTGATGAAGATGCATCCCTTTGCCACTTAACTCCTCAAGACCTTGAATGATCTCTTCAAAATTTTTGCGTAACTGTTTTACTTTTTGTTCCTTTATTTCCATGAGCGGGATTTTTTAGTTCTAGAAAACTTTAAAGTTAGGGAGTTTTTTCTCCCTCCCGCTCTCTTTGGTTATACCACCGATTTGTTATACACTCAAATGGAATTCAATCTGCTTTCCAACCACACTGCAAAAGATGGGCATTGTAACACTCCCAAAAACCGATTTACCTGTTTTTAGATCTCTTTCCAACCACACTGCAAAAGATGGGCATTGTAACTTGTTAAATGGAAGAATAGATTATTATGGTTAGACTTTCCAACCACACTGCAAAAGATGGGCATTGTAACGTTTACTCATTTTAACACTATGGGAGCCAGTACTTCTTTCCAACCACACTGCAAAAGATGGGCATTGTAACCCTCCTCTAAATTTACAAACGGTCGTTAAAACCAGCTTTCCAACCACACTGCAAAAGATGGGCATTGTAACCCGTTTAATTGGGTGTCAAACACCACTTAAAACCTTTCCAACCACACTGCAAAAGATGGGCATTGTAACTACAATTCGTTTGAAATAGCTACTATGAAGTGACGAGGCCTTTCCAACCACACTGCAAAAGATGGGCATTGTAACAAAAAGATTTAAACAATTAATAAATTAAAACTGTCCTTTCCAACCACACTGCAAAAGATGGGCATTGTAACACCTTCAACCTCTCAGTAAAACTCTTGCAAATCTTTACTTTCCAACCACACTGCAAAAGATGGGCATTGTAACAATTACCTATTCTATTGGAAGACAATTACTGTAAAACGAGCTTTCCAACCACACTGCAAAAGATGGGCATTGTAACGAGGAGGAGTGTGCAAAAGGATCAATAGGATCAATCTTTCCAACCACACTGCAAAAGATGGGCATTGTAACAAAAACTTAAATTATAGAATAAAGGTCATTACCACTTTCCAACCACACTGCAAAAGATGGGCATTGTAACCTCGTAGAAGGAAAAAGAAGGGATTGAAAACAAAAAAACTTTCCAACCACACTGCAAAAGATGGGCATTGTAACTGCCCACCAATTCAGTTACGTTCCCTAGTGTATAGTCTTTCCAACCACACTGCAAAAGATGGGCATTGTAACGTTTTGGTTCATGTTATTTTATTTATTTTTGAATGACTTTCCAACCACACTGCAAAAGATGGGCATTATAACATTTTTTATCTGGAATAGCCGCTACCAGTATATTTCTTTCCAACCACACTGCAAAAGATGGGCATTGTAACAAGATAGATAGAATGATCATAGTTTTTGTTTTTACAACTTTCCAATCACACTGCAAGAGATGGGCATTGTAACCTCACCGCCAGGGGCGAAGTCTATTGGGTTATGCATACTTTCCAACCACACTGCAAAAGATGGGCATTAAAAAAACAGAGAGCCTTCTATTTGGAGACTCTGCGTAGACTTTTAGATTAAGCCAATGCCGGAACTAAAGCTCGCTCTCTATAAACTTTCTCAGATTTCCACCAATAATTTTGTTCTCAATTTCAGGTAAGAGCGGTGATCTTCTCCTCGGATGAATTTCAGGAAATTGAGTCTTCCAAATAGGTTTTTTCGAAAAGTTTCAAGGGTTCTGGCAGGGAATATCTGGTAAGGGCTGGAGCTTCTCCTGATGAGTTGATTGAACAATACAATGTCTCCACGCAAATCGGACAGAAACCTTTTACTTACATCAGGTTTTTTTTCTTTTAATACCAATCCAGTGACAATCGGCTCATCTTGGATTCTTTGTTTGGCAGTTTTTTCTGGATGTATCACAAAACCTTCCTCTTCAATGATTTCCAATAATTGCTTTATCCTCTTGTTTTTGAATTGCACTTTACTGCTTATGGTCAAATCATCTAAAAATCTGGTGTAGATCCAGTTGTTCTTTCGTGCTAGTTGCAGGATCTTTTTATCCAGCTCTAAACTAACCATATTGGATAAAATAGGTGAGGTTCCAAACCCCTGAGGCAAGCGATCCTCAATAGTTGTTAGACTAGTTAGCAACTGAGCAAGATCTTCTTCAAAGCCAAAGGGTGCATCGGTAAAAAGCTGAAATATTTGGCTGGAGCTGATACTCGGAAAGTAGTCCTTCAAATCAATATTGAACAACCATTTTTTGCCAAGATGCTGTTTTGCATTAGTATAGATACTTCTTGGGATGGCTTCATCGGCTGGAGACAGCAAACAACCGTAAGCACAATCTGGACGATATGTAAAGTAGACAGCCTGAAGGTATTTGCCTAAATCCCTGTGCATTTTTTTCAGTTCAGGTTCAGCAGTTTCTATTAAACGATGACCCCCACTTTGTTTTGGAAGGTGAAATAAATGATAGGCTGGTTTACCTGCCAAATCACCCAGAACAACCGAATTGGTTTCAAATAGTGTAGCCAATTCATCAATTGTGTTGAGGGATAAAAATCGCTCCGCCATTTTTCGCAATTGGTAGGAAGTCAATTTTTGCGGATTGGAAATCTGGAAATAGTACATGATATTAAATTTTAGTAAAAAACAACTTTTCCTTTGGTTTTCAATTTGGGAAGTGGAGTTGGTTGTCCTAATCGGCGCATACGTTTTAGATTGCGAGGTGCAACAGGTAAAATGAAAACTTTATCCGTTTGGAAGTTGATTCGTTTATTTACCTCCTTTCTGAATCGTTCAATTTCTCTTCTCCTTACTTTTCCTAGAAAAATAGATTTTTGCATTCTTTTCAAACCAATTTGAAGGCAAAGTTTAGAAATCTTGTTGCGTACTTTATTTTTAGATATATCGTAAAAAACCCAAACAGTCATGACGAATATTTATTGTTATTGACAGGGCTGATATCCTCCAATAGATTAGAAATTATAAAGACCTAATTAAACCAGTTCGGGATATTCCATTTCTTTTTCTTGCTCCGGGACTAGGGTTTTTTCAATATTTTTCATATCCCTTATCAATGATTGTGCAAACTTCCTGGCATCTCTTAGCAGTATTTGGTCTTGTTTGAGATTCAATTCACCATAGGGAATCTTTTTTCTGAGAAAAGTCGCATTTATCTTTGACAAGAGCAGTTTTTTCCCTGATGCGGTCAAAACGATTCCTCCTCCAGCTTTAGCTACATGCTTAACCACATTGATCTTTTTTCCAGAAAAGAGCCTGAATACAATACGTACCATGATGATTCGGTAGGGTTCTACAAAATCATAAACCATACTTTTGAAATGGTATTCGTCGCGGTGCAAGAATCCTAGATACGGATTGAGTCCTGCTTTGACTAGAGCCACCTCTACCCAATTGTACAAAATAGCATAGGAGTAATTCAGAAATGCATTGAAAGGATCCTTTGCAGGTCGTCGAGTTCTTTTGTGAAAACGATACCGTTCTGGCAATAATTCCGAAAGTGAGGTAAAAAACACTCTTGCAGAAACCCCTTCCAAACCCCTTATTTTATTGGCTACCTGAGGCAATGGTTGATCTTCAATAGCATCAACTTCGGCTCTTAATTTCCTGATCTTTTCAATCTGTTGACTCAATAACTTCTTTTTCTCTTTGCTTCGATAAGACTTTAGTTTTGTCAAGAACTGAATC
This sequence comes from Saprospiraceae bacterium, assembly GCA_041941305.1. Taxonomy (GTDB): domain Bacteria; phylum Bacteroidota; class Bacteroidia; order Chitinophagales; family Saprospiraceae; genus JANSWP01. Next base: position 242,296 of record JBGTQJ010000001.1, on the reverse strand, counting down.
TGGTTATGGAGTTTAATCAAAACCCAAGCCTTTACATATTTGAGAGCCATAGGATTAATGCTAATGTAGGCCTGGGATTTTTGGATCAAACTGGTACTATTCGGGCGTATTGGATTTAGACGAGCCTTTGGGTGACCGTATTTGTCAGTCAAAACAACATCAATTCCATTATTGATAGCCAGCTCCATGGCAAAAGTGGAAATCATAGCGTGGTTACTCATCCAAATGCTTTCTACTTCAGCTGGAGCATGCTGGATCTTTTTCAATCTATCCGATCCATCGAAATAAGATATTTCGAAAAGTCCATTTTTTACTTTTAGTTTTGTGCCATAGCTGTCCAGGAAAATATCCATGATTACAGATTTTTTAAATCTGAAAACGGAAGTAGGGTTTAGGCAAAACCCATTACTCCACGTTTATTCAACGATTACGTTTATTAGTTTCCTAATTTTTTCATGAGATTATGTCAGGTCAGCCTTATCGTTGTTTTTCGTTTATTATTTGTGGTAGGATTTAATGGGATAATGTGATTTGCTTAGGTGATTCATATATTCGTGGAGCGTGACAAGCCAAATCCAATACAAAAAAAAGGTTGGTTGAACAAAGTTGCAAATCATTAAAAGCAGGCACCTTGTTTTTGCGCTCAAATATTAAAAATTTTGTCTGAACGTCCCAAATTTAAAAATCGACAAAAACCAAATAAAGTTTACACAACTCTTTGATAATCAGTTGTGAAATTTTGCGCTTAAACATTGGAAAAATCAACCTATGTATTGAATTCCTGGCTTTTCAGTCAATATTTTTAAGAATTCTTTAACACTTTTTGCGCTCAATATTTCCCCTAGGACCCTTGCCATTGCTATCATATTAGTATTTTTATGTCTTTCCAACCAGTCTGCAAGAGATGGGCATTGTAACTATATTGTACAAAGTGCGAAAATAATGAAAAACCATACTTTCCAACCAGTCTGCAAGAGATGGGCATTGTAACAAACAGTGACTCCTTGAAAAAAACGAACTTTTGTGCTTTCCAACCAGTCTGCAAGAGATGGGCATTGTAACCACAAGAGAGTTAATTTAAACAAACATACTATGAGAACTTTCCAACCAGTCTGCAAGAGATGGGCATTGTAACAAAAAATTGCCCCCCCCAAAAAAAGGAATTCAATCTACTTTCCAACCAGTCTGCAAGAGATGGGCATTGTAACTTCTAACAACGAATTAGGATAAGAAAGAGAACTAGTTCTTTCCAACCAGTCTGCAAGAGATGGGCATTGTAACTCTCTCAAATTGTTAAGGCACTTGCGTGCATAAATCAGCGCTTTCCAACCAGTCTGCAAGAGATGGGCATTGTAACGAGTTAGCCCTCACAACTGGGTAAAAAATGTTATACTTTCCAACCAGTCTGCAAGAGATGGGCATTGTAACCTCCATTTGGTTTTGGGAGTACGGTTTAAGTTCTACTTTCCAACCAGTCTGCAAGAGATGGGCATTGTAACAGTTCCTGACTCGGTTACTATTAACAAATTATAATCACTTTCCAACCAGTCTGCAAGAGATGGGCATTGTAACCTGGAGGTGAAAAAAACTCTCATTTGTTTGTTGCACCTTTCCAACCAGTCTGCAAGAGATGGGCATTGTAACAGATAACAGGCAGATCAATCGTCGCTCGTCTGGGCAACTTTCCAACCAGTCTGCAAGAGATGGGCATTGTAACGTTTCAGCAGGCAATGTGGCCATTGTTTATTGTGTTCTTTCCAACCAGTCTGCAAGAGATGGGCATTGTAACGTCTGGCAAGGGGTTGTTGGAATATTGGCAGCCCACTTTCCAACCAGTCTGCAAGAGATGGGCATTGTAACGTGAAGCGGACAGGCAAACTTAGGGTCCGAGGAGGGCTTTCCAACCAGTCTGCAAGAGATGGGCATTGTAACCTGGCAAAGGGTTCCTCTATCTGGAATAAATAGATCTTTCCAACCAGTCTGCAAGAGATGGGCATTGTAACGTGGAATTTTTTTATGAAAAAAAAATCAACTATGAACTTTCCAACCAGTCTGCAAGAGATGGGCATTGTAACAACAAGGGAAAATTTCAAGGGAAAATTTTCAAAGACTTTCCAACCAGTCTGCAAGAGATGGGCATTGTAACAACTAAGTTTTTCTTCATCAAGCTTTTGTTTCGACTTTCCAACCAGTCTGCAAGAGATGGGCATTGTAACCTCAACAAGCATCAAAATTATCGCCTAATTTAAACTTTCCAACCAGTCTGCAAGAGATGGGCATTGTAACGAAAACCGCCTATTGTTTAGAGCTAGTCATAAATCTTTCCAACCAGTCTGCAAGAGATGGGCATTGTAACACGATAAAAGGAGAATAAATAAGAAGAAAACCCCTGCTTTCCAACCAGTCTGCAAGAGATGGGCATTGTAACTTTTTCTAACTTGCTAGTGCTATGCTTTTTATGTGGCGCTTTCCAACCAGTCTGCAAGAGATGGGCATTGTAACTCGTTGAACTTAAAGGGTTATCAAGGAAATTAACCTTTCCAACCAGTCTGCAAGAGATGGGCATTGTAACTTGCAACACTAGGGCAGTTAATATGTTCGCATTTTTCTTTCCAACCAGTCTGCAAGAGATGGGCATTGTAACTTTTACAATGTCCTGGTAGGACACATAAATAGCACTTTCCAACCAGTCTGCAAGAGATGGGCATTGTAACATCCTCTGTCATAAGAGGCAAGAACCATTTCGAAACTTTCCAACCAGTCTGCAAGAGATGGGCATTGTAACCTTAATGATCTGAGCTTATCCTATTAACTGCAATACTTTCCAACCAGTCTGCAAGAGATGGGCATTGTAACCTTATTTAACCCCAAAATAAATAACGTTTTCACGTCAACTTTCCAACCAGTCTGCAAGAGATGGGCATTGTAACAAAACCAGCGAGGAGAAGCGTTTCACTAGCTGTTTACTTTCCAACCAGTCTGCAAGAGATGGGCATTGTAACATATATGTAGTTATAGATCACGTGAGGATTTTGGCTTTCCAACCAGTCTGCAAGAGATGGGCATTGTAACATCACAATGAATGGTTAAAGAATACAAAAAACACTTTTCCAACCGCGCTGCAAAAGATGGGCATTGTAGTTGATGACTCACGACAACAAATTTTTATTCCATGAGTTTTTCAACTACACTGTAGATGATGGGGATATTAAACATTGTTGAATAAACCAATTTTAAATACACATTCAATTAAGCATGAAAAATTGTACCCTATTTGTATCTGATTAGTTCTAAATAATTGAAAATCAATATAAAATCACTTTCTGTATTGGAAAGTAACGAAGCAAAAATCTGCTTAACAACGGAAAACAAACATGTATCATCCCCCAAAGGGCAGGGTTGATTGGTTCTATAATTTTCATGATGTGCTAAAGGATTATGCAGGTTTTTTTCTTCTAAATTCCTGAAAGTTCAAGTTCAAGACCAAGTTCAATTTCAATTCTTGGGCTTGAACTTGGTCTTGAACTTGAATTTGAAAAAAATCACAGAGCATATTTTTAGAACCAATCACCCCTGCCCAAAGGGGCAAGCTGAATTTTTTAAACAAAGTATGTTCGTTAAAATTTTCAATTTTTAAACGAAGGATGTTCTCGTCTTTGACGAGATTTTACCTTTTATTGAATTAGAACAACCCGTCCTAGCTCGTTGTAAAGGAGCAAATAGTCCGCCTAAGTTTGCAAAATTATGCGAACAACATGTCATCGCAAAGTACGATAACCAATGTTTTTGTTGCCAAGTATTAAAGATAGGTTAGCTGACATTTCCTTACCATATGTTTTTTTTTACTGATAGAAACATATGGACGAATTTTAGTTGTTAATTTTTTAATGGATTTAACTCAAGGCAGTTTATAGTTTTATAAATAGTAAATTTTTTCATGTCTATAAAAAATTGGTAAAAACTATTAAGTTTTTAATTTTTTATTAGATTTGTTTTGGCTTTATCCCAAAAACTACAGAAACGTGGCTTCCGATATTTAATAACTTTTTTCTTGATTTTCTAATAATTACTACCAATTTTTTTGTGCAATAGCTCGGCTATTTCATAAGCATTTGTGATTGGGAATTCACCCTTGTTGTGAATACCCAAATCCTAAATCCTTTGGGTATGAAGAAAAAATACTTAATACTGTTTTTCATGCTTAGCCCTTTTTTGATAACGGCTCAACAAGTGAGTGATTTTGAAAATGTGGAAGAATTGGGCTCAAAAAGCTTCTGGGCTAAATACGTAAAGGGATTATTTTCCGATTTTACTGATTTGGGCGACCCTTTTGTTTTGAACGGAGGACTGGGATTGAATGCAAGAACCTATAATGCGTGGGGTACAGATAATCGACAACCACCTTTTTATTGGATTTTGAATGCGAATGCTAACATTAGTATTTACAAGTTAAACATCCCGTTTTCGGCTTTGATTAGTCTCAATCAGTTGGAGGTCACAAAGCCTCAGGCACCTGGCTTGCCACCAGTAAAGGACAATGTTACTAATCGTTTCAATCGGATTGGATTTAGCCCTTATTATAAATGGCTAAAACTGCATGCAGGGCATCGAAACATGACTTTTTCGCAGTTTACTTTATCGAATCTGACATATCTAGGAGGTGGGGTGGAGTTGAATCCAGGCAATATACGATTAGCGGCAATGTATGGAAGGTTAGCAAAAGCGGAACCACAGGATTTATCTCTTTTGGAACCAAATCTCCCTGTTTTTCAAAGAATGGGGTGGGGGGTAAAACTGGGCTATGGATCCGAATCTGAATTTATTGATTTTATGATCTTTAATGGTTGGGATGATGAAAATTCAATTCCTGAACCCATACCACAGGAGGTTTTTGTAAACGAAAATTTAGTCATTGGAATAAAGGCACAAAAGACATTTTTTGAAAAGTTTAGCCTTATGGTTGACTATGCAAATAGTGCTTTAACGCCTGACATCAGCGATGCACCTGCTGCTAATCAATTTCCACATCCAGCCTTCTTATTAGACGGAAGGCAAAATACTATTTACAGTAATGCTTTGGAAACGAGTGTAGATTATGCTGGGCAGGGTTATAATTTGGGTTTGAAATATCGTCGGATTGATCCGGATTATAAGTCATTGGGTGCTTATTTTTTCAACAATGATATTGAAGATATTGCTGGAAATGCAAGTTGGTCTTTATTCAATCAAGCAGTCCAAATTGCTGTGAGTGCCGGGGTTCAGCAGGATAATTTGGATAATTCGAAAGCTTCCACACTAACGCGATTTATTGGCTCCGGAAACATTAACTATACAAAAGACAAATTTAACCTGGGACTGAATTATTCGAATTACAGTTCAGATATCGAATTCGTTTTCGACCTTGAATTAGACTCTTTAAATGTAGTAGTAGTTACACAGGACTTAGGTGCAAATGCTAGTTATGCTATCGAAGGTGAAAGCGGTAACCAACACACCTTTACACTTGCAACTGCTGTCCAAAGTGTGGTGGACGACATGGAAGATCCACAACAAAGTGCCGAATCCAAAATGTTTAACGCAAATCTAGGGTATGTCTATACACTCTCCGAAACGGGCTGGAATTTTACCGCTAATGCAAATTATAATCAAAATCAATTAGCCCAAATGGATGTGAATCGATGGGGACTAGGAGGTGGTGTTTCAAAATCATTTTTGGAAAACAAATTGAATCTTGGATTGAACGTAAATTATTTCAAAGCCTCCGTTGAAACGATAACGAATATTGAGAATGCTACCCTGAATCTGCGCTTGCGGATGAATTATAAAATAAGTGATCCTTTGTCGCTCAATCTAAATTACAGCTTAATGAATCGCCAAAAATCGGACGATACAGGCAATGAAGAATCCATAACTGAAGTCATTGGAACCCTGGGAGTTCGTTACAATTTCGCCTGGCAACCCGAATTTAAAAAAGATAAAAAACCACCAGGGGACTAGTTTCCTAAGATTTAGTTATTTCTCTCTTCTATTTTTTGATAAAAAACCTAAAAAACGGTAATAAAAAAAGAAAAACCACGGTCAAATGAAGTATTGCAAGACCTTCCTGATAGAATTTTATTTGTTATTCGGAATCCTCATTTCAACTTCTGCTCAAACTGTTTTTCCTGTTCATGTGTCTGGTACCTTGATACCCCCACACTCCCTGGTATTGGCGGATTATGGAGGCGACCGCTCACAGGATATCATATTTACGGTGACCTTGAATGACCCTGTAGATGTCAGTAGAGATATTTATTTTCGAATAACCGTAAAGAATAATGGTCGGGAAATCATGATGACTGACCCGAATTATGTGCCCATGCCGATGACCATTTTTCAATTTAGCCCAGAGTTGATTACTGGCTCGGAGTTGGCGACTTACCTGGACTTTAATCGAATGATTAGCCTCAATGGAGGTACGCCAAGTAATTTATTGCCTGAGGGGTTTAATCAGATTTGCCTGGAGGTAATGGATGTTCAAAGAGACATTCCAATTTCCAAACAGGCTTGTGTGGGCGGTTTATTTCAGCGAATTGAGGTTCCAATGTTAAATCTTCCGGCTTGTGGAGAGGAATTACAATTATCTAGTTCGCAAAATTTATTATTTCAATGGTTGCCCCGCCATATAGGCTTACCCAATGCACCACCTTTGGTCGAATATGAATTCACCCTGGTGGAGCTTTTACCCGGCATTCAAGATCCAAATGACGGGTTCAACAGTGCGATTCAAATTTACCAAACGACGGTATTTACCCCTTCATTACTTTATACGGAAGGAGAACCATTATTGGAACCTTTCAAAAATTACGCATGGCGCGTACAGGCTAAAGATCCCATGGGTAGCGATATATTTTTAAATGAAGGATTTAGCCAGATTTGCACCTTTAGTTATGGTTCAAATGGAGATGACGACCAACAAGCACCTCCCAATTGTGAGGCCAATATTGTGGATTATGGCCCCGTAAATAGTTCGGGAATTCCAGGTACGATGGTCGTTGGTGAAACCGTCAATTTGGGCTTTTTTGAAATGGGGATTGACAATATTGAAGGATTATCGAATGGATACAATGGGAAAGGCTGGATAGATGTGCCTTTTTTGAAAAATCGACTGAAGGTTGATTTTAAAGGCGTAAAGTTGAATGAACATGGGCGTGTGACCCAGGTGGAAAGAATCGTCACCAAAATGGATGCGCCGATCAATATTCCTCAAAACGGATATACCAAGCAAAGTCTTTCCAATGCTGTAAACCAAGGTCTAATCGACCAATTGGTGAATTTTATAACGGAGGAACGAACTGTTTTTACCCAAGGTCAACCCAAGGAGACGCCCATTGGATTGCCATTAACTTTTGAAAAAATCCTGACGATCGATCCCAGTATCACTGTATTGGAAATTGAATTTACAGAACGGACGGCGGTCTTGAGTGCGGTAGGAAGAAAACGAATCGTCATAGATGGAAAAGAAGAACATCTCGATTTTGCAGGCGTGGATATTCCCATTAATCCAAATGGAATTGCGCAAAGTGGAACTTTGGAATTATTGAATGGTTATGAAATCGAGTTGGATAATAAAGATCGCTATCAAATTTTTGCAGGTGGAAATTCTACTTTGTCCCTCAATTGTTTGGGATTCGACGAATTTAATCTCGACGGGTCTTACATTTTCGATTTAAACAATTTGGTTGAAATTGACAATCCTTTTCAAAAGGTGAGAGCCAAATTTACAAGTCAAACCAGAGACCTCTCAAACTTTATCGCCTCCATCGAAGACTTGCCTAATGTCGAATTGCCCAAAATGCCGGGTTATGTTTTCAATCTAAACAAAGGAGAATTGGATTTGTCCATGTCGGAAAATATTGAAGGATTGCAGCCAATAAAAAATTATGAAGCTGAAATTACGACTGGCTGGCGAGGGATTCTTTTCAAGGAAGTCGAAATGAAATTGCCTGAAAGCATGAACTTCGGAGCACAATTAACCTTGCCATCTCTTAACAGTGACAATTCGCTTTACGACATGAAAGGCCTTTATTCGAATTTGAAGGCACAATTTTTATTAAAACTCGAAGAAGGCAGAGTCCATGACTGGCCATTTAGTATTAACCTATTGAGCGTAGTAGTTACAGAGAGTGAACTGGATAATTCCAGTTTAATAGGCAAAATCAAAGTCCCTATTTTGGACACGCCCATCGATTATGTAGGCACCATGACCGTGAATTCGAATCAAGGTCCAAGCCTGGTATTAAAACTCGATACCCTACATACTCAAAATGGCATGAGCCTGTGGAATGCAATGATTGAGTTTGATGACAAAAACGAAATAAATATTGTCAGTCGAGAAATCAATGGGAATTTGACCTTGATTCCAGGAGCGAGTTTGAGCGGGAAGATATCACTGGCGATTGATCCGGATACCTTTAAGGAAAAAATGAGGGGAGACAAGGAAGCTCGCTTGAAAAGAGTTCGGACGGCATTGGGTTATGAAGAAGGGGAAGCTATTGATTTGAGTTTTGATAAAATTGGCATAGAGGGCTTGGTAATTGACCCCTTGCTGCCATTTGAGGAACGATATGAGTTGGAATCATTCGAAAAGGATAGAAAGGTAAGAATAGGCGTTAAGGAATTTCCCTTGAACTCTATGGGCCTAATTAGCGAGATAGAAGATAATAAAGAATTACTAGGCTTGAATTTGATCGTCAAATCAGATGAGAATTTGATTTCAATAACTATCTGGGCAATCAAAGATGGAGACGGTTATTTACTGGAGTCCATTGAAATTGAAACCAGTATTTTTGATTGCGACTGCGCTTCTATTGAATTGAAAGAAGGCTCTGGAGGTATGCTCCCATATGATGAAATGGGCATTACGTATCACCATGGACCCAATGTGGGAGGATATGAAGGAGAAGACGGACTAAACTCGGATTTCGCTGGCTTTACCTATGACGGCAGTACCCTGACCATTTCTTACCTGGGAGATTTAAAATTGAATATTAACAATGATGGAAATAAAATAACTGCCAAAACCAAAACCCTTGCAGGTCAGGACGTAGGCAACATACAATTGGACAAACAAGGTTTAATTCCGGGATTGAATTTGAATGGTTTTACTGTTTCGAATTCATTCATGTCAGATTTGGGGCAGCACAATTCAAATTTTACAGGCGATTTACCTTATGATATAACAGAATTGATTCCGAACTTTTTAGCAGCCTATTATAATGAAACGGATAATCCATTTCCGGATAATGCCAAACTGTTATTGGCGGGTTTCGAAGTCGAAAAAGATGCAGAGGCAGCGCTTGCCAAATTATTATTGGTGGTTGATCAGGAGGATAGCGATGACTATTTGGTTTTTGGAGCGGGTGAGGTTAAACTCAAACCCAATTTGGTCGGATTTGAGCATTTGTACCTTTATTTACTGCACGATTTAGAGAATACGTCTGATTCGAGACTGCCCTTTACCTACAAAAAATCCTATAGCAATGAAGCAGATGAAGGAAGTTATGCATATATCAAATGTGAGGGCTTTATGCATTACAATGTACAATCCCAATATTTAGCTCCCTATGGTGTGGAGAATGGAAGTACCGGATGTTTTGCTAGTTATACGAGTGATACGAAAATTTATCAAATGCGCCCTCCCGAAGACATCCAGGCTGACCAGGAAGAGCAAGGAAGTGGTGAATCTTCTTGTCGTGCCATGCTCACTCGTCAGTTAACGGTGCCTTTTACGATTAACGGAAACAATTTGGAATCTTTCATTGCCAAGATTGGCGTTTTGAAAGATGACATGCCTTTTATAATCAATCAATTTGATGTGGCTTTCTTTTACATCAATGAGGGCTACGTAGATTATTCAGATAGCGAAGAAGGATGGGCCTCGGAAACTGATAAACCTACCAATTTAGTCAGCAATAAATTCAAAGGGCTTTATTTCAAAAAACTGGATATGTGCCTGATCGGCATCATGCAAGGTACAGCCGAAGGCAATGACCGAACGCCCAGAAGAATTCCTATAGAAAACTTCGGATACACAAATAGTAACGGCATATATGGTTCAGTAGAAAAAACGGATGTGGTAGAAGAAGGCGACATTGGTGGATGGGATGTAAAGATCGATTTACTAAAGTTTGGGATGGATGCCAACATCGCCAGGACAGATTTTAATACCGATATCCTGAAAGGAGTGACATGGGACAACAATTCTCCAAATAGTGCTGTGGTCATGCAAGGTCAAATCAGGCTACCCATTGTGGATAATACAGAGGAGAATTTCATGAAATTTGATATGGGGTTGACCTTCAGCATTGGCTCCAATGCTCCTTTGGCCTATATGTTCATTAAGGAATCGGAACAGGGCAAAGGTTTTGATATGGGTATGTGGAAAGCAAAAATGTTTTTATGCACGGATAAGTCCACACCAGCTGCCCAGATTACCATGGAATTGGGAAATGAAAGCAAGGGCAATTATTTTTTCGAATCGGAATTTGAACCCTATGCAGACATGAATGGCTATTTCGAATTTGATTTCAGTCCCAGTGACCCTGACCCTGAGACAGGCTTGCCAGACCCCGAAAGTTTTAACCCAGGATTCTTTTTACCAAAATTGACTTTTGAAGGGTTTAAAATTAACAATCCCGAAAAACAAAGCGATTGCACAGCCGAATCTGCAGTAATAAAAGGTGTCAAAAATTTGACGGTCAAAGCCTTTGGATTTACGGTGAATCCCCTACACAGTACTTGTAATGTGAATCTGAATGGTAGCCTGGCAGATAACAATAATAATTCAAATAATGATAATGAGGAATCCGAAGACGATAAAAAAGATAAGAAACCTGGATTTCAAGGTTTGCCGTTTAGCCTTTCTGATATTAAATTCAATTGTGTTGTAGGAGATGATGAGAAAGCAGCCTATAAAATTTCCTTTTTCCTCCAGATAAATCTCATTGGGAAACCGGAAGAAGGGAAAAATTATGTATTTAAATCGGGCTCTGATGATGAAAATAAGGACGAAGAAAAAACAAACGATAGTCAAACCAAGAGTGATACGGAATTGGTAGCCTCTGGGGTATTTGGCATCGTCGGGAAACCCACTGAGGATGGGAAGCAATTTGAGCTGGACAAGTTTGTGGTTGAAGCGATTACTGTTGATGCAGCATATAAATTTTTCGAATTGAAAGGTGGTTTTGTTTGTTTTAACAAAGATGCTGTTTACGGCACAGGGCTAAAAGGGTATATAGGCGCAAAATTCGGAAGAGGATTTGCAGCTGCAATTGAATTCGATGTACTTTTTCAAACGGGCAAGACTTTTTATAACGATGCCATTTCGAACGTAGGACCAGATGAATACTATTATTTCTTCATTGATGGTCAGTTTATTGCCACCCACGGCGTACTGCTGAAGCCTCCTGTTTTCTTCCATGGCTTAGGCGGTGGATTTAGATACAATATGGTACCGGAGGACAACTTCCCCGATGATGAAAGTTATGCCGCCTTTATGGTAAACCAAGGGCAAAAAAATGTGGGAGAGCCCGATTATGATTCAGCTATCTTGCCAAAAGGGCATTCATTGGAAGATGAATTGAGACCAGGTCAATCTCTCTCTGGCACCGTATACAAACCACGTCCATCTACGCTAGGATTTAGTGCAAAAACAGTATTGAGTATTAACAATGGTGGTCAATTGGCCTGGGGAGATCTGGAAGTGGGTATGACCTTTACGACTGACAAGTTTGCAATCTACAGTATAGATGCAGTTGCCAATATATATCTGAAGGTTCAAAAGGAAGATGGTTCTCCTGGAGATGTAGGAGATACAGATAATGCAGCAGGAACTGGTACTGCAACCGCACAGGTAAATTTTGAAAAAGGCTTTGCCAGTCTCGTTGCGAATTTTCAATATAGTTACCCACCGCCATCACAATCTTCCGGTGGAGGCTTTTCTCTGGATGCAGATGGAAATGGCTACCTATTATTCCTGTTCAAAGATGCAGCTGAGGGGACGGGATTGCCCATCGCAGAAGAAGGAGAATGGCAAATTAAAATGGGGACGCCCATTGAACCTGGTCTGAAAATGGAGCTGAAATTTAATGACATCACTTTGAGGGAAATGGGCGCTTATTTTCAGGCAGGGCATGCACTCGATCCCATGCCCAGAATCTCCGAAGTCGTGCCGGAGTGGGATACTGAAGATGCCATGCAGCCTCGGGAAGGAAACTCCTCAATCAATTGGGCGCAAGGCAATGGAGTCGCCTTTGGAGCGAATTTTAAAATCCCTGATAAAACCTATGAGTTTTTAATATTCCGAGCCCGAATATACGCAGGGGCAGGATTTGATGTTGGACTTCAACATTACGAGCCAGAATTTGTGAAAAACCTCGGATGCGGCGATCCCGACGGCAATTTCGGAATCAATAACTGGTATGCGAAAGGCCAGGCCTATGGTTATTTTCGAGGTGTCCTGGAAATGAATATAGATTTATTCTTTTATCAAGGCTGGTTCACTTTATTCGATGTCTATGCAGCGGCTGTGCTACAAGCTGAATTACCCAATCCGACCTGGATGCGGGCAATGATAAAGGGACGATTCAGTGTTTTAAATGGCGCCATCACGGGCGATGTCAATTTTAAACTGGAAGTGGGTGAACGCTGCTCAGATAGTGGCAATCCGGTAGCAAGTTTTCCCGTAATTGAAGATGTAGTTCCAGTAAATGAAGGAGAAGATGTCAATATCTTCCAAAACCCAGCGGTCTCCTTTTCTATACCAATAGAAAAAATAATAACGATTACGGAATACGATGATGATGGCTCTTCGACCGTTCGGACTTTCAAACCTTACCTAAAAGATATTACATTAAATGAAAAAGAAGGAGGTAACAATGCCAATGGTACGATTACTTATGCAGAGGACTGGTACAGTGCTTCTTTGGAGTTGGAGGAGCTATTACAACCTAAGACGGATTATCAATTGCGGGTTCGTGTGGGCTGGAAGGAAAACGAAGGATCTGGCTGGAAGGATTTTCTGTACAACGACGAAATTTATTATGAAGAGCGAAACATCTCTTTTAAGACAGGGCCACGACCTGACGTCATTGTCAAAGAAGCATTAGACTACCAGGCCCCTGGTTTTAGACAACGATACTGGCATAAACACTACGCAGTTCCTGAATTGGTCTTTAAACATGAAGGTTGGGATTATCTCTTCGCCGAAAATTCCACAAAACTAAAAGAAGTGATGAAGGAACAAGACAAGGATACAGATGGCATACCCGATGATATTCCACTGATTTATACGCTTCAAGTGACCGAATATGATACAGAAGGAAACCATAGTAATTCCTATTCCTTTCCGCTTGGGAAATACCCGGGATCAGACGGTATAAAAGAGGTGGCAGTAGTCACCTTCTTTCAGTTTCGAAGTTTTAAAATACCCTATGTCGAAATTCAAAATACTTCAGGTAAAGTAGTTGAATATACCCAATTGAATAACATAGATCTAATCAAAAAAGGATTGTATGAATTAGAGATCTCCAGGTCACCTGCACCGGGATATTTAAGTTCAGCAACGACTTCACAATCTGAAGGAGATGTCCAATTGACTGGCGGCTCTATAAATAGTGAGGATGGCTCCCTGACAAGGAAGGTAACCAATTTGGAACCGATTGATCAAAGTGGAAGCGAATTATTCAAAACCCTCTATCGCTATGAATTTGCAGTAAGTGAATACGATAATCTTGCAGATAAATTAGTAGATGTTCAGAGGTTAATTCTTCCTGGTATTACGAAAGATGATTATGGTCATCCTGAGGAGAATAAAATGAATAAACTTGGGACTATTACAAAAGGAAAAGACAGCTATTTGGCACTTAAATCCCCTGAAAGTTTTGATGAATATGATCAAGCCCGAATCACGAAAAACTTAAAAATCTATTCTCCGAGATTGCTTTCAGGACGTATATATTCTCCTTGGTCGACAATGGTAGAAAAAGGCGAAACCATTGGCATTGGCGATTTGGATGAAAACTTTTATAAGGAAACATCCACCGTTAAGTTTTCTCTTTTTCGAAAACTCATACCATTGGCAGCCTGGGAATGTCATTGGGAAGATTATGATCCTGAGGAATGGGGAGTTGGTTGGCTGACAGAATCGGGTTCCTTTTCTTTTTCTACTGAGGTTAATCAATCATATGGTGGTAGTATGGAGAGTTGGTTAACATTCACAAAATTAATGCTTCAGCCTTATTACGAAACACCAGGCTGGGCACATAAAATTAAGTTTAACAATGACTTATTAACTAAAGCCAAACACTTAACCAATGATGAAATTAGCTCGAAGAAAGTCAAACCGGTCGAAATTAAAAATACCATTGAGCATATGGATATGGGAAACAATTACTGGGATATGGCTTTGGAAAATGGCAGTAAACGAATTCTGAAAAACCAAACTTACTTGGCAAAATCCTTTCCTTTTCTTTTTAACGTTGGAATCAATCACGGGGATTGTGAATCGGAATCTCAACCTTATAGACCCACACTAAATGAGATAGATGGATATGATCTGGACTATGCCAAACATATCACCTCCAAATGGCGATTTCCCAAACTCAATCAATGGCAAGGGTTTACAGAGGAGCTCTCCGAAGAAGATCGGAAATATGCTCCTTATATCGAGATCATTCACAGAGAAGAAAGCAGTAGTGTCTCTCCTTCATCCCCAGAGATGGAAGAAGATGAAGACACCAAATACCACGTCAAAGTCACTAATAATCAACTCAGTATTCACTACCTGGATTATATCAACACCCTGGAAGCGGTAGGTGTATATGATGAGCAGGATCGACTGATTTTTTACTGGGATGAAGATGTCGATGAAGACCATGAATATCTCTTTACCTCTTCGACCGGACAATTAGCCTTTAAAGACATCAATTACGAACCGACTTTCAAAGGGGATGGAGCCATATTGGGTAGTGATATTTCCTCTGGAACAATTCGGGCAAGATTTCAGGATGGAATTTTTGAAAAGACATTTATCAATTCCAGCGAAGAACAATATCTGGTCAAAAATGAAGATGCCACTTTAACAGACTATCCGCTCTTCCGTGCAATTTTTAATGATAATGACAAAACCTTCCTATTGGAGCAGATAGTGAGCAATGAAACGCCACAAATTTTAGACCTCACCATGTATCGCCCTGATCACAAGCGCCTGGTATTGATGAAATTTAAAGCCGCATTAGGAGGCCCTTCAGGAGAGGTTTACAAAAACGATTTTACGGAGTATCTAAATGGTGTACCGAGCCAACAATATCCCGTAGATATTGCTGAGCGCTATGGTAATATAGTTTATAATATAACCAAAAGACCAAACGCTCCTATTTTTAAAAGTAAGACTTCTATTGGTTTAATTCCAGATGTGGAGCTCCCAGAGATGACATATGGTCATGAATACAAAATATATTTAAAGACGAAGGACGGGGAAGAAATTTTAACACTGGATAGCAACGAATTTTGGAAGAGAAGCAAACAAACCTTCCTTCAGACAGGCTTCATTCAACAAATAGAGGCCTGCAAGTTTGTGCCGCCACCGACGAGTAATGATTAAAGAAGGTTCCCGGTTCTCAGTTCTCAGTTCCAAGTCTGGTGAACTCCAAACTGGGAACTGAGAACCGGGAACTGAGAAAAAACATTGAGTCCAAAAAAGAAAACCATGATAAAACGATTACTCATCATATATTTTTCATTAGTCCTCAATTTGGGTTTTGGGCAAAGCAATTTGGCTTTGATTTTTGAGGGAACCAACACCAATTTGATTGAAACTGATGAGGAAGTAGCCCTTCAAGGTAAAAAACTAAGCATTGAAGCCTTAATTAGCCCGGACACCCAAAAAGGGATTTTAGTTAAGGCGACGAGTGGGCAGTTTGAATTTCGATTTGTGGAGTCCGAAAATGCACTGGAATTTATTTTCAATAATAAATCCTGTAAGGCAGCCGTGAATTTGGCGGATGGCAACTGGCATTTGGTGACGGCGGTATATGATGGAGATGGGCAAAATTTGGATTTATTGATCAATGGGATTTTATTGAATTCTGTGGCTTTAACAGAGACAGAAGCCGTGGAATTGGTGAATAGCAAATTACAAATCGGGCAGAACTATTTTGGGTCTATAGATTATTTAACGATTTGGAATAAAGTGTTTAGCGGCTGTGAAACCCTCGAAAATGTGAATTCGGAAACTGAAATGTCAAATGTTCCCGGCGTCATATTGCACTATGATTTTAATCTGGGACATGGAGAATCAAATATTCTCGATAAAGGTAAATTTTCGAATACCGGTAAGCTCACGGCTACTGAATATTACTGCAATTGGGAAGAAACCAACCAAACAGAAGCCGTTAATTCATTAAACAAACCCATTCAAACCATTTCAAAAGATGGAGGATTGGCACTCCAGGTGACGGATTGCCGGATCAATGAAATATCCATTTATAACAGTAGTCAGCAATTGATTTATTACTGGGAGGGGGAATTCGCTGAGCCTTACTATTACACCCATGCCGGAGAAAACATTCAAATGACGGTTGATTTTGAATCGGAAAGTGGAAATACTGGACTACATACCATTCCTGTTGCTTCGGGAAGTTATGAAGTATTTGCAGATTTAACAGGCGAATATTATACAACAATGATCAACGTAACCCAGGCAGGTCAACAATTCAACATCGAAAAAACAGATGCCAGACCAGTCGAACTAAAAAACTATCCCAATCTTCGAATTGAGCACAAAGGAAGCGAGCGGGTGAGAATGGATTGGTTGGGTGAAGGTGCTCATTACATACATGCAGATTCAAAATTAGAAGTTATCACACTTTTTGAGCTAATGGGTGAAAATGGAAATGAGGAAAACCGTTTGGCATATATTAATGCATGGACGGATTTTAACAAGAAACCCAAACTCAATAATTTTGGAAAATATTATCAAATAAAAATTGCCAGGGAAGACGAAATTGGAATAAAAAAGGACTTTCCCATTGCTGGATTTACCCAAAAAGAAAGCACGGGAAGCATCATTAATGAAAATGAAAATGAAAATAAAAAATACAACCTGTATGTCCATACGAACAAAGGAGATTTAAAACATATCCTTGATGACAACACCTTTTGGAACAATAATAAAACAGCTATTCTTTTAAGTGCCAATTATACAGATGTAGGAGTCTGTAAATTCACTCCCTACTCAGCAAGGGAGCGAAGTTTGTACTTCCCAGGCAATTCCGATTTGTATGTGGAGTCAAAGCAAATTTACGCGAGAGGGGAAGGGTTTGGGATAATTACAAATTTGAAAATCTATGATTCATTGAAGATGGACCAACTAATACTGGATGGACCATTACAATTAAAACTGAGTGATCTTTCGCTATCTGTTTCTTATGGATCGACTACAGTAAATGGAAGTCTTAGTAATATAGATTTAAAAGATTACGTGTTGTTTATGGCGACCTATGATGGAGAGCGAATAGAATTATATGCCAACGATAAATTATTAGGTTCTGAGAACTTATCCTTATCTACTTTCAATTTAGATGGCATCTATACAATTGGCAAAAATTATCATGGGGAAATCGATTTTATCTCTATAATAAAAGAAAGAAAAACCATCTGTGAAACATCCTCTGACCCTTTAGTTGGAGAAAAAATATTGTATTATGATTTCAACCAAATTGGTTATAAACTCGATGCACCTATTTTAGATTATTCAGCTTACCATTCCAATGGTACATTGCATGCCCCTGAGGGAACGGTGGTATGTGACTTATGGAGAGAGGTAGGAGATTTAAGAGGTCATGCGAATGCCCAATGTGGCATTTTATGTGAAGTGGAGGAAGACCAAGTATTTTTTAAAAAATGGCAGCACTGTGATGAGGTATATTTATTTTACCCCGAGGGAGTTGAGCCTAAGCGAATTGTGGTTTATGACTATCCAAACAATTTTAATGGTGAAGAATATATATCTTATTATTGGGATAAAGACCTGGGAGAACTGTTTAGTTTCTTATATTCTTCAAATTGGGTTAATACTGGTATTGAAATATTAAAGCCAATTAAACCGCTGACTCAATCCGGCGGAATGATTTTCAAATTGTCTGATGCCAAAAAGAAAATGGAACGTTCGTCCAATTTTGTTTTTTACATTGAGGCAAGTGATGGCAGTTATTATGTCCCCTCTTCAAATCAACATGAGAATTCTATTTTCACCTACAGTCCAAATGCCGAAAATTGGATACTTCACAAAACAAACCAAAGACCACCTGAATTGGATCTAGACCCCATGCTTTATGTCACTCACCAGGGCAACGGACAATTGGCTTTTACCAAACTGGGGGATTTTAGCAATATCGAGCTAAAAACCGGAAGCCTTTATAAAGACGCCAGAGAAAGGCTCTCCTTTTTTAAAGATTTGAACAATAATTCCACCTTCCAGGCTGCAAATTATGTGAATGACCAACCCTCAGGTGGTTTTAACTCCACCAATTGGACAAGTCCATTTAATATTTCTTCATTGACACCCGATGAAAATTACATCCTTTTTGTAGAAACGGATCAAGGTCAGAAAGAATTTGTTCTGGGAAAGAAATTTTGGGAGCAGCAATCGGGATTGTATCGCTTTAACCAGTACGGTGAAGGATATTGTTGCAATTATTTCGTGGAGGAAACGGTTGATTTGAGCAACTGCCCAAATACGGCTTTTTATCTGGATAAAAATGAAACATTGAAATTGAACGATGCCCCAACACATATCACTAACTCTTGGGTTAAAACCATAGAATTGTGGGCTAGGTTTGATGAATTGCCGGCAGACAACGAGACTGGATTTAGCATTGCAGGATTATTGGGACTGGATGAGAACAATGAATTTTATGGTTACCCTATACAACCAGGGCGGTGGTATCATTTGGCATTTACATGGAATTCCGTTTTTGAGGGAGATGCTTATATCAACGGGGAAAAGACTCCCAAAAAGTATTATGGAGGGCCGATGCCCCCTCGAAATAACTTCATTGGAACGGAATTCTTTAAAGGAGCCATTGATGAATTACGATTTTGGAATATTAAACTCTCGCAGCAGCAAATCCTGGAGCGAATGAATCAGGAATTGAGAGGCAATGAAGATAACTTAAGAGGATACTATAATTTTAGCGGTCAAACTGCTGAGCAGGTTTTCAAAGATCGATATAAAAATCCGCTTGGTGGACAAAATAAATTGAATTTCTCCTCCTCTTTTACTTTAGATAACTTAGAACCTATGCCAGTCTGCATAGATCCTGCTATGAACTTTGACATGAATCAAAAATATGTCCTGGAATTTAATGATTCAGGTCATGGGGTAAATATCAAGAATCAACTTTCCTTAGTTAAAGCTAAAGATGATGAGTTCACAGTTGAATTATGGGCTCAACCCAGGAATGCAAATAATTTCACGCTGCTAACAGAAAAAAAAGGAGATTCTAACGGTAGTATTTATGCTAGCTGGAAAGTAGAAGAGGGTCGAATGGTTTTTGAGGTTTTGGACGATGAAGATTCTTTCCCTAAAACATTGGGTTATTCCGTCACTTCAAGGCCATTGTCCTTAGTCGATGATGAATGGTATCACTTCGGTCTGACTTATGATGCTGAAAACAATATTCGATTTTATGTGGACGGGCAGATAGTAGATGAAATTCCTGCGCCTTCTTATGCTAAAATTAAGACTAAAAAAGGGGAGGTACTGTACTATATAAATGAATTAGGAGGTAAAGATTTTTCTGGAAAAATAGACAGATTTAGAGTCTGGGATTCAAAAAAATCAGATAGTGAGCTAGCAGCTTTGATGAAAACATCTATCAACTATTTTGATTTTCCGGAAGGATTGGTTATTGGTCATAATTTTAATGCTGGAGAAGGAGAAAAGGTATATGATTTAACAGATAAGATGCAAGACAGTAAGTTGTACGCGGGAGCCGGAGGGGTTGTTCCACCAACGATTTGGAAAGAAGAGGAAGTGCCTGATGATAAAAGCCTATATCCCATTCCAGTTTGTGAATCCTCTGACGATTATGCACTAAAAGTACTTCCCAACAAAAAAGTAATTATTCCTGAAGCCGGTTATAAAGACAAATTTTTCTTTGAGTTTGAGGTTAAACTGGAGGGTTCCACAACCGGGACTTATCAATTATTAAAAAGCCAGAGATATTATGGGAATAATGGGAATATTGATGTGGTTGAAGATGTAGATATAAAAATTGCTAACAAAAAATTAACCCTTACCATTGGCAGTACTACAGTAGAACAAACGATAAGCGATTTGGATTTATCAAGATGGTGTCATATTGCCGGGACAAATTTTGGAACCGGGGGTGCAGAATTTTACTTTAATGGAAAAAACGTAGACCCAGGACATTATCGTTCGGGTAGTTTACATGCGTATTCAGGATTTACATTTTTTTCAACAGATATTATTATTGGAGGACAAGGAGAGCCTTTCCTGTTTGACAACTTCCATAATTGGATAAAGCCAGGAGAATCAGGAGGATTTAATCAAAAACCTTTGGGGAGCGATGAATCCCTTCATTTATGTCTTCCTTTTGATGAAGGAACTTATTGTGCAATAGCAAAAGATATCTCGGGGAATGACTTTTCTGCTTATTTAGGAGCATGCTCTGTTGTAGAAAGACTGGATTATCCTCAAAGTGATGAAAGTGCCTGTGGATATGACGGTAAGAATTATGCTTTAGATTTTGATGGTTCAGATGATTTTGTGAATTGCGGTAAAGTAAATTTGGACGGAGAGAAGATCACGATAGAAGCATGGGTGAAATGGGAAGGCGACGATGATGAAATATATACCATAGCCGGAATAGATGAGGAGAACGAAGCTTGTTTGTTGAGAGTCAATAACAAAAAAGCCCAATTTGTAATCAAAATTGATGGGCAATATTACCAGGTAGGATCAGATGCAGAGATCCACAAGGGTGTTTGGACGCATATTTCGGGGGTTTATGATAAGGACAATTACCATATGCAAATTTATTTTGGCGAAGAGTTGTTAGGCACTGAGTCAATTCCATTGGGAACAGGAACAATGAATGCAAATGGTACTTTCCGAGTGGGACAAAGTAATGGAGGCCAATATTGGAAAGGTTTGATAGATGAAGTGGCAGTATGGACAACAGCCCGAACGGCAAGTGAATTAAGAACGGATGCTGAAAATTTTGATCAAACAGCTTCTGGACTGAGACTTTACTTTACAATGAACGAGTTCCATCCTTTTATCCTCAGCTCAAACCGTATTTACAATGGCTTTATTGAAGGAAACATGACTCGGGTTTTATCTGATAATCCATTCGAGTTACCCCCACCTGTACTTAATTATGCATTGGATTTTGATGGACAAAATAAATATGTTGATTGTGGTTCAGTTAATTTAGACGGAAATCAAGTCACTATGGAAGCTTGGGTGAAATGGGCAGGGGGGAATAATAAGTTATATTCCATTGCAGGGTTAGAAGAAACTGGGAACACCTGTTTGTTAAGAATTGAAGACAAGAAAGCCCAATTTGTAATCAGTATTGACGGTCAACAACATTTGGCTGAATACAATTTCGAAACCTATAAAGATGAATGGACACATGTTGCCGGGGTTTACGATGGCAGTAAATTACAAATTTATATAGGTGGAGAATTGAAAGGAACAAAGTCCAATGTATCTGGAACGATGGGTGCAAGCGGTACCTTTCGGGTAGGACAGAGTTATGGAGGTCGATATTGGAATGGTTTGATAGACGAAGTGGCCGTATGGACAACTGCTCGAACTGGTAGTGAAATAAGAGCGGATGCCCAAAATTTCGACCAAACTGCTTCTGGGCTGAAGTATTATTACACAATGAATGAGTTTGGTTTATTTATTAAGGAGACCATTAATAATCTCAATGGCGAATTAAAAGAGAATCTAACACGAATTTTATCTGATAATCCTTACGAATTACCCTCACCCAGTCTTAATTATGCTCTAAATTTTGATGAATCTGACTGGTGGGGTGCAAATGCAGTTAAATATGTAGATTGTGGAGATGTTATCATTAATGGGAACCAAGTCACTATGGAAGCATGGGTGAAATGGGAAGGAGACTATTCTACAAAGGTATATACCATCGCTGGAATAGAAGAAGACAATGGGACATGCTTGTTGAGAATTGAGAATAAAAAAGCCCAATTTGTTATTCAAATTGGTAACAAACAATATGTCGTCAAATCTGTGGAGGATATGCAAAAGAGTGTTTGGACTCATATCGCTGGGGTTTATGATGGGAGCACTATGCGACTATATGTTGGGGGAGAGTGTATAGCAAGCTTAACTAATGTATTAGGAAGGTTGAATGCAAATGGTACCTTTCAAATAGGTAAGAGTTATGGCGGTCGAATTTGGATTGGTTTGATAGACGAAGTGGCAGTATGGACCGTTGCTCGAACAGCTCAGGAAATAAGAACCGATGCCGAAAATTTCGACCAAAGTCTTTCCGGACTGAAACATTATTATAAAATGAATGAGTTCGGCTCTGTCCTAACAGACTCCAAGAATAACCTCAATGGCGAAGTTAAAGAGAACCTAACGCGAATTTTGTCTGACAATCCATACAAATTACCACCTGGAAATTATGCCCTGGATTTTGATGGAGAGAACGACTATGTGGAATGTGGCCAAGTAACCTTGAGCGGTGACAGATTGACGATGATGGCATGGGTGAAGATGGATGCGCATTCACCGAAGCCAGTTAACATGTCTACGGTTATGGGCATAGAGGAGGCTGGACAATATGCCTTATTACGCTTTGGGAATGGACAATCCTTTCTCAAAGATAATTTACATTTTTTATTAG
The DNA here is from genome assembly GCA_041941305.1 of Saprospiraceae bacterium. Classification (GTDB taxonomy): domain Bacteria; phylum Bacteroidota; class Bacteroidia; order Chitinophagales; family Saprospiraceae; genus JANSWP01. The sequence continues at coordinate 219,344 of JBGTQJ010000001.1, read as the reverse complement.
TAGTTGGAGGGGTACATCATGTATTGATTGCTGATTATGATTTTCCATTGAATGAATGGCATCATGTGGCGGGTGTATATGATGGACATTCTATGAGAATTTACATTGATGGTCAAGAAATAGCTAGTAGGAGTGCCAGTGGTTCCTTTCATATGACGGCCCCATTTTTCATCTCCAAAAGTTATGATGGACGGTATTTAGATGGACAAATGGATGATTTAGCCATCTGGTCTTCATCGAAAACGGTGACCGAAGTATCAAATGATATGAATGGAATAGATGCAAATCACAGTGACTTGCTTTATTACTGGGATTTGAATGAGGGAAATGGTAACACAGCTAATGATGAAGTAAAAAACCATGGTGCCAATTTAGTAGATATGAATCCTAGTGAAGATTGGGTTCTCATTTACAGGCCCAACAGTGTAATTAATAATAGTGGGGGAAGTAATCAGAATTATGCTTTGGATTTTGATGGAGCTAATGACTATGTGGAATGTGGGGAAGTTACATTTAACGGTGACAGATTGACGATGATGGCTTGGGTGAAATTGGATGCATATGCACCTAATCCACCTTATATCGCTACAGTTTTGGGCATAGAGGAAAGTAGTACAGTGGCCTTGCTTCGGATAGGAGATTATAATGCTCCGAAAAGGTTAGAATTCTTATTAACACTTAATGGATCTGTTGTGAAAGTAACTGCAGATTCAGACTTTCCGTTGGATGGACAATGGCACCATGTTGTGGGTGTATATGATGGGAGTTCTCTTACAATTTACATAGACAATCAAGAAAAGGGAAGTGTGAGTGCAAGTGGTTCATTTAATATGACTTCACCGTTTTTTATATCAAAAAGTTTAGGTGATCGACATTTAGATGGACAAATGGATGACATTGCCGTTTGGTCAAATGCAAGGACAGAGAGTGAGCGATCAAATGACATGAATGAAATAGATGTGAATCATACCGACTTGCTTTATTACTGGGATTTGAATGAGGGAAATGGTAACATAGCTAATGATGAAATAAAAAACCAAGGTGCAGATTTGAAAAATATGGAACCCAGTGAGGATTGGGTTGTCGTCCCTGAAGGAGGAAGAGGGAATAGTGGTGGTAGCAGTACAAATTACGTACTGGATTTTGACGGAACTAATGACTACCTGGATTGTGGTGAAGTAACATTAAGCGGTAACAGATTGACGATGATGGCATGGGTGAAGTTGGAGGGGTATGCACCGGAGTCGGTTAACATTTCTACGGTTATGGGAATAGAGGGTGGTGGGGAATATGCTTTGTTACGCTTTGGGAATTGGGAATCCGACCTCAAAGATAATTTACAATTTATGTTAATACTTGATGGGGTACCTCAGGTAGTGACTTCCGATTACGACTTTCCATTGGATGAATGGCATCATGTAACTGGGGTATATGATGGAAGCTCTCTTAAAATTTACATTGACGGTCAAGAAAAAGGTAGTAAGAGTGTAAGTGGTTCATTTTATATAACTGAGCAGTTTTTCATATCTAAAAGTTATGATGGACGGTATTTAGATGGACAAATGGATGACCTAGCAGTCTGGTCAAAAGCAAGGACTGTGACCGAGATATCAAATGATATGGATGGAATAAATGCGAATCACAGCGACTTGCTTTATTACTGGGATTTGAATGAGGGGAGCGGAACTACGACTACCGATAAAAAGAAAAATCAAACCGGCACATTAAAAGGCGGACTTGAAACAAACGGCTGGGTTGAAAGAGAGTGAACTCATTCAAATTATCAGAATAAGTTTAAATGAGTTCAATAATCAAACAGAAAAGACACCATACAACTATGAAAAAATACATCGCTTTTTTATTCCTGGTTTTATTGGTTTGTGGTTCTTCACGTGGGCAACAAGAGGGCAATGATTTGCTGGTCGAAGTCACTGCGATGGGCAGCAGGTTCAATGAGGTCAAATGGTATCCACTCAATGCTGAATTGTGGGAGGCTTTGAAGGAGGTGGGCTATTCCATTGATCGATATGAATTGGATGACAATGGACGAGTGAATCATTCATCCCAGACTCGCTTAAATAGCCAATTGATAAAGCCGCAAAGTGAAGAGTGGTTTACCCTCAACGAAGAAGCGATGGATGGCTATGTAGGCATTTTAGGAAAATTATTATACGATTCGACTTTTCAGTTTGAGTCTTCTGAGTTGGATTCGCGTGCGATGCGCTACAATTATTTGATTTACGAAGCCCAATTGAGTGATAATATGGCAGCGAATTTATTGGGACTCCATTTTTTTGATACGACTCGGGTAGATGGTCAGCATTATCGCTACGTCGTTTCTGCTCAATTGAACGGACAAAGCATTTCTGCTCAAATTGATATGGATAAGGAAAAAGGAATTTGGTTGAGCGATGAGGTGGAGCTGGATCTTCAAATTCCGAATGGTTTGACCCTTACAGACATGAGTGGTCGTCTCAAAGAACGCCCCTTCGATGTCGTGAGAATAACCGCCAAAGCCTATGGCGACTCGATTGTGCTCAGATGGGGACCCAATCACGCCGTTTTTTGGGAAAAAGCCAATAAAGAAGGCTATCTCATTCAAAGAATGATTGGCAAGGCTACTCCGGATTCTTTAGATACGGTACGCCCTTGGCCGGAGGAAGCATTGGGTGATGATATATTATTTGACTCAGTCGCATTAATCGCAGCACAGGTTTTGTATGGAGGTATTGCTACACCACCGACCAATTTTATGGATCAGGCCAGTTTACTTGAAAATCGATTGGGTTTTGCGCTTTTCGCAGCAGAACGTTCCATTTTGGCAGCCAATATTTTGGGATTGAGGTATGTGGATAGAAACGTCGAACCAGGACAAACCTATACTTACGCCATTTCTACAAATGCTTCACGAATGTTGACTGCTAGGGATTTTATTGAAGTGGAAAATATTTATTTGCCTGAAGAACCGCCTCATAAATTTACATCGAGGGAAGGAGAAGGAGTCATCTTTTTGGAATGGGACAAGCATGAAAATAATACCCGATTTTCGGCTTATCATGTCGAACGCTCAGACGATGATGGCGCCACGTTTAAAAGATTGAATCAAAACCCTATCGTTTTTCTCGAAGATGACCGTGCGCCGATGAGATCCTTCGGTTTTGTAGACTCGGTAGAAAACAACAAATTATTCCATTATCGCTTAATCGGACTAAATCCTTTTGCGGAAGAAAGCAACCCGGCTACCACAACTGCCATGGCTGTGGATTTGACTCCTCCCCCTAAGCCTGCTATTTATCACAATGAACTTTTGGACGACACCACAACAATGGTCATTAAATGGAGAAGTGATGCTAATGTTGAAGATTTTGCTGGCTACAAAGTGCTTTTTGGAAGGGGGACTCATGGCGATTTTGACACCTTGACCAATCTTTTGCCTGCCGATACATTGACCTACGCCTACAAACTGGAAAATGGAAATGATCAAACTCATTTTTTCAAAGTCCTGGCTTATGATGAATCGGGAAATGCTTCCGGATCTGAAGCGGTTTACATCCACTATCCTGATTTAGTGCCTCCCGAACCGCCAACCAATGTTGAGGCTACAGTCAATGACGACGGTGAGGTCTTGATTGTTTGGGATCACAGCGTTTCTGATGATACAGAAGGGTACTGGGTATATATGACCAATGATTTGAATGAATTGTGGGTACCCGTGAATCAATTTGTTTTGACGAGCAATCTATTTCGGGATACCCTGGAACTAAAAACCCTGACCAAGAAGGTCTATTATTCTATCCGAACCGAGGATGACAATTACAATCGAAGTGATTGGTCAGAGGTGATCGAACTGGCGCGACCGGACATCATTCCGCCGCAGGCTCCCATGATGAAAGAACCGATTGGAATTGATAGCCTGATTGCCGTTTCCTTTTTGCCAAGTGTCAGTGAAGATGTGGAGGTTTATGAATTGTACAAAAGGAGAATAGAAGAAAACCAGGATTGGGAATTATTACGAAATATGCCTGCCGATTCTTCTTTTGGGTATTTGGATACTGATTGCCTTTATGATGAGGATTACGAATACAAGGTTCGCGCAAGAGATTTTTCAGGCAATCATTCCGAATTTTCATTGGCACTGAGTGGTAAATTGGTTTTTGATGATGAAGTGCTTAAGATTGAAAACTTTGAAGTTTACTACGATGAAAACAGCCAATCGGCGAACTTGATATGGGGGTTTAACCCTCCTACTGTGACTCCTTCTGCCATGCAATCTTACGAGTTTTACATTTTCAAATCCTATGGCTCAAAGGAAGTAGAGAAGTTCAAAGTTTTGGATGGAAATACTCAAATCTTCAAAGACGAAAACATAAAATCGGGAGCTTTATACAACTACGCAGTGATGGTGGTTTACAACAATGGAGTATCGAGTCAATTGAGTTCGATTAAATCCATTATGGTGGAGGGAGGATAAGTATATATAGCGGCGAGGGGAAGGGTTGATCTGTTCTTTATTTTCATAATGTGTGATAGGATTCATTGGAGTTTTTTCCTCCAATTGCCTTTAAGTTCAAGTTCAAGACCAAGTTCAAGTGCAAATATTGAACTTGAACTTGAGAAAATGCATATGGAGGATTTTTAGAACTGATCAACCCTTGGATGAAGGGGCGAAGGCTTTGTTTGCTTAAGAACCGACAAATAAAGGCTTCGCACATAAGCCAAAACAACAGAAAAAAAAGAACGGGGTATGGAACCTAAAAATCAAAACGTACACACCAATAAAAAAGAAGTTGAAATGATCCAATTTTCAAGGGATTATCGTATTTCGAATGTCTTTTCCTTATTCGGTTTGGGAGTCACTTTATACTTCTGTTTTTCAGTCAATATCTCAGCCTCTAATCCAGAAAATGGGTTGTATAACACAGAAGATACGACACTTCATAAGGTTACTATTCACGAATCGAAAATGAATCTGAGTGGTCCTGCCAATATCTCCAACGGCATTAAATTGTGGTTGGATGCTAGCGACCCCGATGGAGATGGCAATCCGGGAAATAACCCTTCGGATGGTTCAAATATCAATACATGGACTGATATTTCTGGAAATGGTAATGATGCTACCGTTTTGGTCGGTCAAAATGCTCCGGTTTATGGTTCTGATCCTGATGATTTAATCAATGGAAGTCCGGTGATGAAATTTACGCGAATCACGGATAACCTTGGTTCTGTACTCGAAGTGCCCAATGTGGATATTCGAACCTCGAGTTATGAAGACGTTTGCATTATTACGGTATATAAGCAAGGCGCAATCAATGCAATGACAGACAACCAGGGACTTTGGGGAGTAGATGACGGAGGTTTTGATCGTTTTTACTTAACCAATTATTTCCCTACTCAGGAAGGAGGTGTGTCTGTTGGATTTCCAACTGGCTTTGTTGATATACCTAACTCAGGTATTGAGGGTTTGACTCGACTGTTGACAGTTAATTATGATGGTGGAGCCGGAAATGCAAATGGAACGGAGATTTTTTTTGATGGAAAATTGATTGAAACGGTTACTGACAATACACATCCTACTTTTAGTAAACCGACTTTTCGAATTGGTTTCGATGGAGATAACTCCGCCTATAATGGTGACATTGCGGAAGTCATTGTTTATTGTAGAAAACTAACAGCCTGCGAGATTGAGGAAATCAGTATTTACCTTGGTGATAAATATGGGACGAATTTTATTGATCTCTCCGTTCATTATGAATTCGATGCCAATTATGGAAATGACATCAATGGCATAGGACAATTGGTCACAACGGCTTGTGGAGCTATCCTAACCATTGATGAAGCAGAAAGTAATATTGTGACCATTGATAATCCTTCAAGTAACAATACGACGGATGAGTTCATCACCTTAGGTCACGATGGAGGTGGTTTTGGGGCCACAAACCTATTTACCTATGGATTTGATGAAAGATTGACACAAGTCTGGCGAATTGATGAAGATGGAGATTTGGGCACAGTGGATATTTGTTTTGATTTAATGCCTACAGGAATTACTCCTGCCATTCCATGTGATTTTGCCTTATTAATTGATCCGATCTCCAGTTTTTTTTCTAATTCATCAACCATTATCACAGATGGAGTCACTATTTCAGGAAATTCGGTTTGTTTTTCTGGGATTGACTTCAATCATGGTGATCATTTTTCATTGGCAACTTCAAGAAGATCAGGGTTGCAACTCTGGTTTAGCGCTGATGAGGGTGTGAAAAACAATGGGTCTCCTGTGACAAATGGGACAGCAGACGAGTGGGAAAATCGTGGCCGTCGTCAAAGTTTAATACCTAATATAATTCAAAATAATACTTCTTTTCAACCCAGCATTCAATCCGATTTAATCAATTTCAATCCCGCTGTTACTTTTGATGGCACGAATGATTTTTTGAATACAACAGGTCATTCAGGAGCTTGTTTCTTAACTCAATCTGATAATACTGTTTTTGTAGTAAGCCGTTTTCGTTCATCAAGTGGGGTGGCTATTCAAGTGGGAGATAACCAATCAAATCATCTCGGATTTAACATTAATGGCACAAAAGGGCAATACGATTTTCCAAATGATACAGATGGACTTACTTTGTCCAATACCAACATTCTGAATAACTTCAATATTAATGGATTGACCGTTGATGGGGCAACAAATATCTATTATTTAGATGGACAAATTGATAATACGGTCACAACAACTTCCACAATTAACTTTATTCCTGCCTTTGACATATATATGGGAAAGCAAGTGCTTGGAAATTCGCTCTATGCAGATGTAGACATTGCCGAAGTGATGATATTTGACGAATTACTAAATCCATTCGACCGCGAGATAATAGAGTCTGCTTTAGCCCTTAAATATGGTATTCCCCTAAATCAAGGTGTAAGTGGTCGAAATTACCGAGGCGGGAACGGTGCTATCATCTGGGATGGACCTAATTGTTTCGGATACAGTCAAAATGTTGCAGGAATAGGTATTGGCGGTTTTCTAAATCAAAAACAGACAAAATCAATAGCCTCAGATGCCATTATAACAATAGGCTTGGGAACAATTGCGAATGATAATGCCTCTAATCCCAATAATTTCCTACTTGATAATCGATACATGATTTGGGGACATAACGGAGGACTGGCAGATTCAGAAAATACGAGTACTGATGTTCCAGGTCAGGTGGATGAGCGGATGACTCGACTTTGGAAAATAGAGGAGAATAACGGTGATGTTGGCTTGTTGGAGGTACAATTTAATTTAGATGGCCTAGGTTATGATGTATGCTATGAAGATGTGAATGATTATTATCTTTTGATAGATACGGACACCGACTTTTCAAATGCCACAGCGATTGTAGCTGCAAGTTTGAATAACGAGGTGGTTACCTTTACAGATATCGATTTTTCAGATGGCGATTTTTTTACAATAGGATTCAATGTTATTGAACCTGGGATACCTAGCCTTTCGGGAAATGATGAAATCTGCATTGGTGAATCAACTACATTAATGCTTTCTGGCATTTTGAATCAAGCTGATGACTGGCATTGGTATGCGGGAACTTGCGGAACCAATCCAGTTGGAACGGGCACTTCTATAACAGTAAGCCCAACTACAACGACCACCTTTTACGCAAGAGGGGAGGGGAGCTGTTTGGTGGAAGCCGGGATGTGTGGCTCCCTTACGGTGATTGTCCATCCAAGCCCGGTTATTGTTGTTTCAAATAATGGACCTGTTTGTGAAAATGCTACGGTTGTTTTACAAGAAACAGGTAATGAGGCAATTTCCTGGTCTTGGTCAGGACCAAATGGTTTTAGCTCCAATTTACAAGTACCCATAATTCTCGATTCCGATCCATCTGATTCTGGTAATTATTCGGTGACCATAACCGACATCAATGGTTGTACCAATACCATGTCCACAGATGTAGTGGTCAATCCCTTACCTACAGCGATCGTTTCCAGCAATAGTCCCATATGCGAAACAGAAGACTTGTTATTATTCGAAAGTGGAGGCGATGGTATTACATGGGCATGGGGAGGACCAAATGGTTTTAGTTCATTTGAGCAAAATCCAGTTATTCCCAATGCCACGCCGTTAAATTCAGGAACTTATGGCGTTTCCGTTATTGATGCCAATTGTTATACCTATGTCACCTTGGAGGTTATGGTAAATCCTACTCCCAATGTGAATACATCCAGCAATAGTCCACTATGTGAAGGAGAATCCATTGAACTTACAGAAGACGGCGGCGATGCAATTAACTGGCAATGGACTGGACCAAATGGTTTTAGTTCAAGCAACCAAAATCCTACTCTTTCCAACGCATCCCCAAGTCAAAATGGTACCTACACCGTTGTGATCACCGATGCGAATGGCTGCACGCATACTGCTTCTGAAGATATTACCGTTTTCCCAAAACCGACTACTTCTGTATTTGACAATAGCCCAATTTGCCAATTTGAAAATATTGTGATGAGCGTCAGTGGAGGAGCGGCTACGAGTTGGCAATGGTCAGGTCCGAACGGCTTTTCGGGGAGTGGACAATCCGTTTTTATTCCCAATGCTACGGTGGCGATGGCTGGCATTTACACCGTTACCATCACCGATGGCAATGGTTGCACAAATTCCTATGACGTAAATATGGTCATCAATACCGGACCAACCTCCAATCCAGATTATGTAACACCAGCTTGTACGGGAGGGGATTTACAATTGATGGCAAACACTACAGGCGCGTTGTTTTGGGAATGGACAGGACCCAACAATTTTACTTCAAGCCAACAAAATCCAGTAATCAATAATGTGACCCTCGCCAGTGCAGGCACTTATACCCTTACCGCAACTGATGGCAACCTATGCGCAAGCACTGCCTCTGTAGATGTTCAAATAGGGGATCCTATAGCAATTGCTGAGAACGACGGTCCTAGTTGTGCGGGAACAAATCTAACTTTGATGGAAAGTGGTGGCACTGCCGTCTCATGGCAATGGTCCGGTCCCAATAATTTCGCTTCCTCTTTACAAAATCCAATTCTGAATAATGCTCAGGTATCCGATTCGGGCACTTATTCCGTTCAAATTACTGATGCATTAGGTTGTACTAAAGTTGCGAGTACCGTTGTAACTATCGCCCCAGATTTCACACCAGTCATTGCGACCAATGCACCGATTTGTGAAGGAGAAGACCTAATGCTTTCTGAATCAAGTGGGCAAGGGGTAAACTGGTTTTGGTCGGGACCCAATAATTTTGCTTCGAGTTTTCAAAACAACACCCTTTCAAACGCGACGATCATCCAAAATGGAACCTATTTCGTAACCACTACCAATGCCGAAGGCTGCTCCAAAACTGCTTCTATTGGGGTTGTGATATACGACAAACCGATCTCTGAGGCGTTAAGCGATAGCCCCGGTTGCGAGGGCGATAATATTCAATTGGAGGAAATTGGTGGGGATGCTCAAAGTTGGTCATGGCTGGGTCCCAATGGTTATTCTGTAAGCGAACAAAATCCGATTATTTCAAATGTCAATCTAACAATGGAAGGTGTTTACACAGTCACCATCACTGATGCAAACGGCTGTACAAATAGCGCTTTCACAAACGTAGTCGTCCTCAATTTGCCCGAGATTATCCTCTCAAGCAATAGCCCCGTAGCTGTCAATGGTACGATTGAGCTCGTTGAAGCAGGCAGTGATGGCCAAAGTTGGTCATGGTTGGGACCAGATTTTTTGTCCAATGAGCAAAGTCCCGATTTGGTTGATGCACAGCTTTCTGATTCCGGTACCTATTCTGTAACCGTAACTGGAACGAATGGCTGCACCAATACCGATCAAATTGAGGTTATTGTCACCGATGCGCTTGCTCTGGCAAAAAGTAATTCACCGCTTTGTGAAGGTGCTGATTTAGAGCTTTCAGAAGAAGCCGGTTTCGCTGAGTCCTGGCAGTGGTCAGGCCCAAATGGCTTTACCTCAAATGAGCAAAATCCTATCCTTTCTAATGCAAATACCATCAATGCTGGCACCTATTCTGTCAGCATTACATTGTCAAATGGTACTACAGCTACGTCTAGTGTTGATGTGGTCATCAATAGTACCCCGCAAGTCAATATCCCACAGGTGAATGCTCCTTGTGAGGGAAGTAATTTAACATTAATGGAAACGGGTGGCGAGGCAACTATGTGGCAATGGACTGGTGAGAACAATTTTACTTCAAGCGAACAAAACCCTACTATTTTAAATACTACTCAGAATGATGAAGGAGCTTATTCTGTATTGATAACAGATGCCAATGGCTGTACCAATGAAGCAAGCATTGATATTGAAATAGAAAGCCTTCCAAATATTCAAGCCAATTCGAATACGCCAATTTGTGAAGGTGAGAATTTGAATCTAATGGAAACGGGTGGAGAGGCTACCATGTGGCAATGGACTGGAGCTAATAATTTTAGTTCAAATGATCAAAATCCTGTTTTAAATGACATAGACATTTCAGCAGCGGGTGATTACACGATTGTCATCACAGATGCAAACGGCTGTACCAATGAATCAACTCTTACAGTTGATGTTTTTGATAAACCAGCTGTGGTTATAAGCATCGTTACTCCGCCTTGTGAAAATTCATCCACCACCTTATTTGAAACTGGCGGAGCGGCAACTGAATGGGAATGGACAAGCACTACAGGTTTTAATTCGAACGAACAAGATGCCGTTCTTTCTAATTTGACCCTTTCTGATTCAGGCACGTATGAAGTCCTCATTACCGATGACAATGGTTGTCAAAATAGCGAGACCCTCAATCTCCAGGTAAATTCAGCGCCAGCTGCTGAAGCCAGCACAAGCGGGGCAGCCTGCGAAAACCAAACGGTCACATTAATGGAAACAGGAGGTGATGCCATCAATTGGCAATGGATGGATTCTGCAGGCTTTATTTCATCTGATCAGAATCCAGTACTGGACAATATTCAACTCAGCGATGCAGGCACTTACTCGGTTATTGTTACGGGAAATAATGGTTGTACAAGTGAAGCAACAACAACTGTTTTGGTTAACGGTCTACCAACTGTTGGTATCGACGGTGAAGATGCAATATGTGAAGGCGAAACCCTCATGTTAACAGAACATCAGGGAGCTGCAGTTGATTGGTTATGGACAGGTCCTAATAATTTCTCTTCTGATGCCCAACAAATCAATATTCCAAATACAACAAGTCAGATGCAGGGCAATTACATCGTTGTGATTACAGGAACTAATGGCTGTACCAATGAAGAGAACATTGATATTCAAATAAATGCAAAACCAAGTGTTGCAATAAGCATCGTTACTCCACCTTGCGAAAATTCATCTACCACTTTATTTGAAACGGGCGATGATGCAGTTGAATGGGAATGGACAAGCACCACAGGTTACAACTCGACAGCGCAAAACGCTGTCTTATCTAATTTGGCCCTTTCTGATTCAGGCACGTATGAAGTACTCATTACAGATGACAATGGTTGTCAAAATAGCGAGACCCTCAATCTCCAGGTAAATCCCGCACCAATTGCTGAGGCCAGTACAAGTGGAGCAGCATGTGAATCTCAAGCTGTTACTTTAATGGAAACAGGAGGAGATGCCATCAATTGGGAATGGATGAGTTCCACTGGATTTAATTCCACTGACCAGAATCCAATGCTTGACAATATTCAATTCAGTGATGCAGGTACTTACGCGGTTATTGTAACAGATGATAAGGGTTGCACGAGCGAAGCAACCACAACTGTTTTGGTCAACACCTTGCCTACTGTGGGCATCAATGGCGAAGACGCGATTTGTGAAGGCGATGCACTTATCTTAACTGAAAATCAAGGAGCTGCAGTTGATTGGTCATGGACTGGGCCCAATAGTTTTTCCTCCGATGCACAGCAAGTCAATATACCAAACACCACAACTCAAATGGAGGGTAATTACACAGTTGTTATTACTGGAGGCAATGGTTGTACAAATACTGAAAACGTTGATATTCAAATATTTACTAAACCTATAATCTCCGCAATGAGCAATGGAACCATTTGTGCAGGAGATGCAATTCAACTCAGTGAGTCAGGTGGTGATGCGAATGAGTGGACATGGTCAGGTCCAAATGGATTTGGCTCAAATGCGCAAAATCCAATTATCAATAATGCAACGGTAGCAGCAAGTGGAACCTATACGATTGAGATTAAAAATATGGGCAGTTGTTCCAATACTCAAACAGTAGATGTCATGGTGAATAGTCTTCCTAATGCTGAGTTATCGAGTAATAGCCCAGTGGTGGCGGGTGGAAATTTAAATCTATTCGAATCTGCTGGCAATGGGAGCAATTGGACATGGTCTGGTCCGAATGGATATTCATCAAATACCCAAAATCCGACGATATCCGGTGTATCTGCAACTGAAGAAGGCACTTACTTTGTCACGGTAACAGATGACAATGGATGTAGCCAAACGAGTTCAACCGAAGTGTATATCATCACCAGCCCTATTGCGATTGGGAGCAATAGTCCCTTATGTGAAGGCGAAAATTTAGAACTTTCCGAATTTGGCGGAATGGCTGTGGATTGGTCATGGTCTGGTCCGAATGGATTTTCATCCAATGCTCAAAATCCATTTGTTAGTAATGTGTCCAATGTCGAAGCAGGTACATATGCCTTGACCATTACAGTTAATACGGGCGGCACCTTCACTGCAGATTTGGATGTGGAGATCAATCAAAACCCTATTATTGATGTAGACTCTTCAACAGATGAACTCTGTGCCGGTGGCAATTTCCAATTAACCGAATCAGGGGGCATAGCCACCGAATGGTTGTGGACAGGTCCTGGGGGCTTTGCATCTGCAGATCAAAATCCAACTTATGCCAATGCCAACTCAGATGCTTCAGGAACTTATTTGGTCATTGCCACAACTACAGAGGGATGTACTGCTACAGACATGATAGACATTACTGTTTTTGATACTCCCATGGTCAATATTCAAGGAGGACCAGTACTTTGTGAAGGTGCAAATTTAAGCTTGAATGAAAGTGGAGGTGATGCCACCGGTTGGTTATGGACAGGTGTGAATAATTTTAGTTCTACCCACCAGAATCCACTTATAAATAATGCAACACTCAATGCAACGGGTAGTTATTCAGTAATTGTTACAGATGCCAATAATTGTACAGCAGAATCAAGTTTGAATATTACTGTCAATGCCCTTCCGAGTGCGACGGTGAGTAGCAATGCGCCTCTCTGCGAGGCAGAAACATTACAACTTTTTGAAACGGAAGGAGATGGCACCAATTGGTCGTGGGTAGGTCCGGATGGACTCAACTCAACAGCTCAGAATCCACTCTTCAATGATATAATGGATTCTGCATCTGGATTCTGGTCAGTGACAGTAACGGACGGCAATGGTTGTTCGATTACTGCCTCGACCGATGTGACCATAGAGACACAACCTCAGATGGATATTCAAACTGATTCGGAGATTTGTTTGAATGAAACGATTCAATTCATGGAGGCAGGGGGAGAAGCGACGCAGTGGTTATGGATGGGACCAAACAGTTTTACTTCAACCCTTCAAAATCCTACTTTGAACAATGCAACCGCTCAAAATGAAGGCTTGTATCAGCTTCAAGTTACTGGATCAAATGGTTGCACCAATCAATCAGATATAAGTATTGAAGTACAACCACTTCCCACAGTCAATTTGACTTCAAATGTACCCTGTGAAAATGCCGATTTGCAATTGGAAGAAACAGCAGGAGATGCCACGGGGTGGATGTGGACAGGTCCCAATAGTTTTAGTTCTACCGTTCAAAATCCTTTGCTTTCCAACATCACTTCATTAGCGGCAGGCACTTATTTTGTCACTGTAACGGATGCCAATGATTGTCAAAATGAAGATGATATTTTGATAACTGTCAATGCCAATCCTGGGATTTCCCTTTCAAGCAATGCACCTGTTTGTGAAGGTGAAAACCTCCAACTTTTTGAAACTGCAGGCGATGCTACACAGTGGTCATGGATAGGACCCAACAGCTTTAGTTCAAATAATTCAAGTCCAATACTCACTGCCGCAGATTTAAATGCTTCAGGTGCTTATGAAGTCATTGTTACCGCTGCTAATGGATGCACCGCAACAGATAATTTGGATATTGCTGTCAATGCCTTACCAGCTGTGAGCATCGACAATTTGGAAGATGCTTATTGCAACGATGATATGACCACAGTTTTAATCACAGGAACACCCACTAATGGTAATTATTCCATTAATCCATCTATGGGTTTGAATGATTTGGGTAATGGAACAGCAGAGTTACTTTTAGCAAACCTCAATGCAGGTGATTTTGAAATCCTTTATTTTGTAACAGATGTCAATGATTGTTCGAATGAGGTCAGTCAAATGTTTACAAAACAAGCTCCCCTTGCCATTCAAATTGACGTCAACAATACAACTCCTTGCGAAGGTGAAGACCTTCAACTTTCCGAAACCGGAGGAGATGCCACACAGTGGTCATGGATGGGAGCAGGCGGTTTAAGTTTTAACGGACAAAACTGGACAATTTCTGGAGTTGATTTAATGGCTATGGGAGCGTATGAAGTAACCATCACAGATGTAAATGATTGCTCGGCAACAGCATCTGTAAATATAGATGTGCAAGTGGCTCCAGATATTAACATAACCACCAATGCACCCCTTTGTGAGGGAGAAGACCTTCAACTTGCTGATAACGGCGGGGATGCCGTTCAGTGGACATGGATCGGACCCAACGGTTTTAATGAAACTACTCAAAATACAGGCATTACAGGGGCAATGCCCAATGCATCGGGAGATTATATGCTTGAAATTACCGGTGCCAATGGCTGTACTAGCTCGGCAACTCAAAACATTGTCATCAATTCTTTACCCGATGTTGCTTTCTTAAATTTAGAACCTGGTTATTGTGTAAATACAGGAGCACAAATTATTATCAATACCAATCAAACGAGTGGAATCTTTAGTTTCACAGGAGGTAACGGTGTGATTGACTTGGGCAATGGAAGTGTTGAACTATTTCCAGGTCAGTTAGTGGCTGCCAACTATCAAATCACCTTTTTGTACACAGATGCCAATGGCTGTACCAATCAAACGACCGAAGTTTTTGACATTTACCCTTCGCCTAATGTAGTGGCAGAAACGGATGGGCAACCATGTGCAGGAGAAGAGTTCTTCACCCTTATGGAAACAGGCGGTGATGTCACCGATTGGTTCTGGTTTGGTCCAGGTGGATTTAGTTCAACAGAGCAAAATCCTACATTGAGCAATAGTGTTGGTGTAGAGGGAACCTATGAAGTTATTGGCTCTGATGCCAATGGCTGTTTGGATACTGCAATGATAGATATTGAAATGGTATTGGGTGAGAGCTTTATTTCTAACTTTCTTATTACCAATCAGGCTTGTGTGGGCGATTCGGTGAAAATGATTGAGGTATCGGAAACGACTTTGGAACCTACAGCCTTCCAATGGGATTTTGGAGATGGAAATACTTCTACGGAAAGAGACCCTTTTCATATTTATCAAAATCCAGGTTCTTATTTAGTTCAAGTGGAAGTTTTTGATGAGGAATGTGGCAATCTTTCACTGGAGAAAACCATTGAAATTGAAAATTGCCGAAAACTGAATTTGGAAGGAGAAGGAGTCATAAAAAGCAGAATCTTTCCCAACCCCTCAATGGGAGAATTCAAATTTCAAATGGAGATTTTGCAGAGGGATAATGTGGTCATTGAAATTTATGATCCCATGGGAAAATTAATGGAAAAAATCATAAAAGAGCAGGTCCTGGACTTGGAAAAGCAGTTCTATCTTGAACAGCCCGGAATTTATTTTTTAAATATCCGTTTGGAGAACTTTGATGAATCGAAGATTTTGAAAATTATTGTGCTTAAATAATTTATGTTGCGAATGTTTCCTTCGCCGCACCTCTTGGTGTGGCGAAGGAGGAAATCCCCTACCCATTCCGAACCGCCTCCACCTCCGCCACAGTCTTGGCAATACCAGGCCCCAATATATGGTGCCCATCCGCTGTAATTAGTACATCGTCCTCAACCCTGGCGCCACCAAAATCCCGATATGCTTCGACCTTATCATAATTGATAAAGTCCTCGAACTTGCCTTCGGCTTTCCACTGATCAATGAGCTCGGGGATGAAGTAAATACCTGGCTCAACTGTAAGGACAAATCCAGCTTCCAATTCCCGGCCAAGGCGCAAGTAGGCGGTGCCAAATTGATCACTTCTTTTTATGGTATCGGAATAGCCTACGTAGTCTTCTCCCAGGTCTTCCATGTCGTGGACATCCAAACCGATCATGTGACCAAGCCCATGTGGAAAGAACATGGCATGCGCACCCTGCGCAACTGCTTCGTCTATATCTCCTTTCATCAAACCCAATGATTTCAAGCCTTCGGCAAGTATTTTTGCTGCATCAAGGTGAATTTGCTGGTAAGGTATTCCAGGTTTCAAAGCAGCAATAGCATCTACTTCGGCTTTGAGTACGATTTCGTATATATCTTTTTGCTTTTGAGTGAATTTATTGTCTACCGGAAAGGTGCGGGTGAGGTCTCCTGCATAGCGCATGGCTGTTTCAGCCCCAAAATCACCTAATACCAATTTTCCTTTGGTCAGGGTATTCCCGTGATAGTGATTGTGAAGGGTTTGACCATTAATGGTTAAAATGACAGGGTAAGACAGGCCTCCTCCCATGCTAACGGAAATGCCTTCTACAATTCCCGCAAGGTTTGCTTCGGTTTGTCCTTCTTTCGCTGCGCGCATGGCTGCTAAATGCATGGCACCTGTGGTAGCTACTGCTTTTTCCAGTTCTACTACTTCCTCTGCACTTTTATAAGAACGTTGAGCGACTACCGCCTTGATGAAATCTACACTGGCGTTTTGCTTCAATTCTCCTATTGCAATGCCAAGCATATCATTCAGCTTAAACATATTGTCGTAACGGTATGGCGGTAAGTAGTGAACTTTTCGTCCATCTTTATTTGCTTTTTTTATAACTTCACTCAAATCGCTCGAAGGTTTGACATTGGCGACCCCTACTTGTGAAGAAAGCTCAGCCAAAGTGGGTTGTGGACCCATCCATACAATATCATCCAGACTTAGGTCATTGCCAAAAATGGTTTCTGTACCTTCATCCAAATCAATGACTGCTGCCAATCCAGCCTGATCGATTCCAAAAAAATAAAGGAAATTGCTGTCCTGGCGAAAATGATACGTATTCGCTTTATAGTTCATCCCGACATCATTATTGCCCAAAAAAAGCAACAATCCGGAATCTACCTGTGACAATAATTTTTTTCTTCGCTGAACGTAAGTCTGGGTGCCAAACATGGAAATGGTATTTATAGGTTTGGAGTTCGGGGTTTGGTGTCAAAACACCAAACCCCGAACTCCAAACCACAATTCTTTTCAATTTTTGCGAAAAATAGTACATCCTATTGGGATACCCAATTTCTATTTTAAGTAATTGACTTACATCGGATCTGGTACTGGCATAGTGCTGGTATATGGTTTAAAAACACCATCTGAATAGCACAACATTTTTTAAATTTTGATATTCTTCAATCGATGCCTAACTTTATACCCTAATCGAATTTTCTAATCAATCTAATCGTAAAATCCTTAAGGAAGCGTCTCATCTTCCTGCACTTGATTTTTCAAAAATATTATAGAAAACTAGGGCGGCTATTTATCTCTTAAGGAGGCACGCTAAATACACTGGATTTATGAAACGGATGCACCTAAAGCTACTATTTTTATCAATTTTGTTTTGCGCCAATCAGTTGTTTGGTCAAAATGAAATATCAATGGTTAAGCCAGGGAAGGAGGAACAATTGATTGCATTTGGATTTAAGACAGGTACAAATGCTGTTTTTGGAATGGATGCAGCTTTTCAAATTACTCCAAAACTAAATATCCGAATAGGTTACAACACGACAAGATTTGAAATAAGAGATTACGAAACCAATTTCAATAGATTTGAATATTATGCCAGCATAGATGCAGATATGCGGATGAGCAACTTTGAAATTATGGTAGAACGTCCGATTAGACTTTTCAAAATAAATATTAATGCGGTAGCTGGTTTGGCTTTTTTTCCAATCAATGAAGCTTCGGTAAAAGGTGAAGCAAGAGATACGTTTCCGTTTTTCGATATTGGACTGACCCCAGGGGAAATAGGTTATGTAAAAGGCACCTTATCCTATCGCTCAAATTTCTCTCCTTATATCGGTATTTCCTTTGGTAAAGCTATTCCCAAAAAGAAACTAGGATTTAGCTTCCAGTTTGGAACTTATTACAAAGGTCGTCCAACGATGGACATTGAAGGCTCCAACATTTTGAGAAGTATTGACAGATTTAACAATGAAAAGATAATTGAAGACGGCATTTCCTCCTATAGATGGTGGCCAGTCCTTGCATTCAGAGTTTCCTATAAATTGAACCCATACTCAAAAGAAAAGGATTCTGTTGCGATAATGTCAAAGAGAGGAAAGAGTAAAAATGATGGAGGTAAGAAAAAGTGATTTGGGGGCTGTCTCATAAGACCTTCGGGGGTGTATTTCAATTTGTCGCATCTGCAGTAACAAGTGGAGTCTCTCGAAGAGGACTCGGCGGCATCTTGGAATTGGCTTTTTACGTGGTCGGAGTCCTCTCCGAGAGACTCCGCCAATTACAGTTGATGCGCTCTATACGCGACAAATTGAATTGCGCCCACCTTCGGCTGCAAAACCCACCGAAGAAAATTCTTTGGAGGCACTCATTTTTAAAATTTTGCTTGCAAAATTTTAAAAATGAGTGCCTCCAGGAAATATTGTTCGCCGCCGCTTGCGGCGGCGTGACTTATGATACAACCTCTATATTTTATTTCACAAAAACAAAGTCTTTCTTTTTGGTACAAAAGGAATCCTCTAAATCAGGAGAATTAAGAGATTGCTCAAGTACCAGCTTGTCCATATCAATCATCTTAATCCTGGCAATATCTTTTCTTCCATTTTCAGAAAGTTCCTTTCCAACATGCAGTAAAATATGATTGCCATCCTTGGAAATTTCCCAATGACCATTTTCAACAAAGGTCGTTTTGGAATTTCCCCATCGCTTGGAATAACTGCCATCTACCTTAAAGTTGTAGCTGAGAAAGGCACCCTTCATGATTTGGGTCGTACCACAATCGCCTTTATTTTCGGCGATATCGAAAGGATAGGTCACGTTTGTCCAACCTCCATAAAGTGAATTTTTGAGAAAGTCAATTCTTGAACCGTTCTCTTTTGGCAAGTAAGTAAGATGGACATCTGTATCGCTTACCAGGTCAGTCAAAGTGATGCCTTCACAAGTGAGGTCAATTTTAAGGAATCGTTCGCAGGCTCCGGTTTCTTTCCAAACCAGCAGTGCTTTTCCTTCAATTGTCTCTGTGTGCCAATAAGCTTGCTTGTAATCAGCAGTTTTGCCTGATTGGTTGATAATGATGTCAATGGTTCCAGAATCATTGAACTGAAGCCTTTCTTCTGTATTGGCAGCTTCATTTTTGTTGATCCAAATGCCTTGAAGCAGATCTTTGGATGCAACTTCAGCAGGACTCATGATTCCTTCGAAATCGATGATCATTTTCCGGCATTTAATTTCTGGAATTTCTGCGGATAGCAGAGGAGTGGTCAACGCCAATAGCAGCGCCAACAGTGCAGGTGATTTCTTCATGATTGTTTTAATTCAGTCAGGTGAAAAATAATTCTTGGACATTATAAAAACCCCAAGAATGTTTTAAAAAGTATTAATTTCGGGTGAATGCACATTTATATAGACACAAATTTATTCCTAAAGATGCATTTGGGAACCACTTACAGATGAGTGATTCAATCTTCTCGACACATAACCCAATATCTCGACAAAGAGTTTTATTTAACAGCTAATTGTTTCAAGAAACTATTTCATGAGAAGTATGAATTCTATTCAATCCTTTCTTAAAGCAAGTTGCCAAAACCCTCCTTAGTACAGATATGTGGCGCGAACATCATTTGAATTTAACTCCAAAACCAAAAACGAAATTGGTTTCATCTACTCCTGTTTCAAAGTTCATTCCCAATGCAAGTGAAAGGTTTCCGAAGTTTTGGATGATCCCGGATTCAAAGGTTATTTCGTCAAAATAATCACCAATTCCCGTTCCGAAATAGTAGTGTATCTGATAGGTTTGCTTAGGTGTCAATCGGATCATTGGACCTCCTGTAATGGTACCAACTCCTGTATCTTGCGGGTCGACACTAAATGCCAAAAACCCTCCTACTTTTCCCATATTAGCGATACGCCAGCCTAAAGACTGGTTTTCATAACCAAAGCTGCCATTATAGCCTATGTACCAGCTTCTTTGTTCGGGAGTTCGTATTTTTTCCTTAGGCTCAAGTCTAGAGATTCCTTCTGGAGGATCTAATCTGACCAGCTCCAGTGAAACCCAAAATTCCGGATTAATTAATTGATTTACTTCCTTTTTATAATCCCAAATGACTTTGTAAGTCTCTAGATTGGCTCTAATATTATTGCCCATATCGCCCTGTACATTTTCCAGTTCAAAACGCTCACCACCATCTATTGAACACAAGACGGAAACATTAAAAACAAAACGTTCATTGAAATCAGGCAATTGGTAATAAATCATCACTTTATCAGCCTTGATTTCATGCCTTAAATTTTTTACAGTTTGGGCATTGCAAAAAGCCGTGATTAATAGAAAACAAGAAAGCGCAAATTGCTTCATAAACTATTTTTAGGAATTTTTTTTCAGCGTGGAAATTAGGGATTTTTAAAATAATGACAGGACAAATTGCTTTTTGGTTGGGTATTATTTGGTCTAAAATTGTTTGGGAACAAAAAAGCCAGGCAAGTTATCTTGCCCGGCGAAAAATGATTACTGTGCTCACTCAATTTGTTGCCCCTGAGTGTAGAGCAAAAACCGCTAATCTTTTAACTTCTAAGCGTTATTGCTTGAACTATATTTTTGTATCGATAAGACTATACTGTTTAGGTTTTCTAGATTTTGTTTTTTTTATCAAAGCCATATCAAAAAGTGAAAGAGGCGAGACTATTATGGAGCAATGTGTCCACATGCTCGCTCTCCACTTTGTTTTCATGGGATTCATAAGCATAAAGGGTGTTTGATGTGGGAGTATTGATTTTTTGGAGGAATGCATTCTTTTCGCATTTCACTTTCTTATTGATGGGAAAAATAGATGTGTTACCGAAATGGTTAAAAAAAATTATTTTCACAACAATTTTTGTAACACTTGCCAAATTCTAGTCATCAATGAATAAATACAGGGAGGATGAAGCACTTTTGAAAAAATTGAAAACCGGAAATCAACTCATCTGGAAAGATTTTTTCGACATGCATAGCCAGGCTTTTTTAATGTTTATTATGAAGTTTTGTGGAATAGATAAAGAAGCGGCTATAGAAAAATATCAGGATGTGATGATTATTTTTCACAGGAAGGTGAAAAATGAAGGTTTGGAATTACCGCTTCAAAGTGCCTTGCGCACTTACCTTTTTGGAATAGGAAAAAAGCTTTGCCATCAAAAAAGCAATTCAAAAGTGGTTTCTGACGAAATCCCTGATGTCTCAATACCACCAAGTATCGAACTGGAGACCGAACAAAAACATACAAAGGAACTTGTCCAAAATCTGCTCAAACAACTGGACGAACGCTGCCGAAATATTTTAACCCTGATTTTTATTAAAGGCTATTCAAAAGATGCTGTTGCTGAAACCTTGGGAATGCCAAGTGAAGGTGCAGTTAGGAAAGGACAATTTGATTGTTTAAAAAAAATGAGGAAGTTGATGTAAAAATTGACTTCTCAAAACCATAAATGATTATGGAACAGAACCTGGAAAATATAAAAGCTTATCTGGATGGCTCATTGAGTGATTCAGAATTATCAGACTTTAAGTCCCAACTGGCTTCCAATCCTGAACTGAAGCAGGAGGTAGCAGCTTATCAGACTATTTTTAAGGGCTTTCAGCACCTGGAACAGGAAGACTTTGAAAGGGAAGTTGCCAAATGGGGGGCTGACCTTAAGGAAAAAAATGTAGTGGTTGGGATTCGTAAAGCAGGTGTGTTGTATAGAAGAATAGCATTGGCTGCAAGTATAATATTGCTTCTGGGATTTGGCATGAGCTGGTGGGGAACCAAAAATTATTCCAATGAAGCCTTGGCAGACAAGTTTTACAGTGCTCCGATTTCCAGTCAAACGATGGGAGATAGTACCGATGAATTGCTGAAGCCCTTTTATAAATTGTTTGAAAAAGCGCATGAACAATTTCAAGCAGGAACCTATGAAAAAGCTATCAGGACTTTCAATGATTTAATTGCAATTCTGGAGAGTAATCCTGGAAAGATGGACGAGCTGTCCTTTAAGTATTACAAAGAAAATGTAGAATGGACAAGTGTATTGGCTGGTTTAAGAATGGACCAACTGGATGAAAACCTGCTTAGCCAAATTGCCAATAACCACAATCATGGATATACCGAACAGGCACAAAATTTAGAAAGCGATTTAAATAGTATTTTGAGAAAAATGAGGTTGAAGAACTCCTGATTTTATGGTAAAAAAGAAAATTAATTAGGTTGCTGGTTGCTAGAACCTAGCAACCAGCAACCAGTACCTGGTTTTTTAAAACTCTGCATTCCCAGGTGTTCTTGGAAAAGCAATGACATCTCGAATATTATTCATTCCTGTAATAAACTGTACCATTCTTTCAAAGCCCAATCCAAAGCCTGCATGTGGGCAACCTCCAAATTTTCGCAATTCAAGGTACCACCACAACTCTTCTTCAGGAATTCCCAACTCGTTAATTTTGCCAACCAATAAATCGTGTCGTTCTTCCCTTTGAGAACCCCCAATGACTTCACCAATATAAGGGAATAAAACATCCATGGCAGCTACCGTATCACCGGGTACATTTTCATCTCTATCGTTGAGTCGCATGTAAAAGGCTTTGATTTTTGCAGGGTAATCTCGAACGATAACGGGTTTCTTAAATTTCTTTTCTACCAAATACCGCTCGTGCTCAGACTGTAAATCTGTTCCCCATTCTACCGGAAATTCAAATCTTCCTTTTTTATAAGGTTTAGAGTTTTTCAATATTCGAATAGCTTCGGTATAAGTGATTCTTTCAAAATCATTATCAACTACAAAGCGCAACATTTCTACCAAGCCCATTGGGCGACGCTTATCCTGCGGAAGGTTTTTCTCCTCATTTTTAATTCTTTGATCGAGAAAAGCCAAATCATCCGGATAATTTTCTAAAATGTGATTGATGAGGTATTTGGTGAAATCTTCTGCCAAATCCATGTTGTCGAATATATCGAAAAAAGCAACTTCAGGTTCAATCATCCAAAATTCAGCCAGGTGGCGTGGAGTGTGCGAATTTTCAGCACGAAAAGTAGGTCCGAAGGTATAAATCTTACCCAGGGCCAATGCTGCAATTTCACCTTGCAACTGACCTGAAACGGTTAAGTTGGTGGCTTTCCCAAAGAAATCTTCCTTATAGTCTACCTTGCCATCTTCATCTTTTGGCGGGTTGCCTACATCCAAAGTCGTTACGTGAAACATTTCACCTGCTCCTTCAGCATCACTTCCTGTAATGATTGGCGTATGCATGTAATAATATCCTCTGTCATTGAAATATTTATTGATAGCAAAGGCTACGGCATGGCGAATACGAAAAACAGCACTAAACGTATTGGTACGCATTCTAAAATGTGCTTTCTCACGCAAATATTCCATTGTCATGCGCTTCGGCTGAAGGTGGTATTCTTCAGGGTTGGATTCTCCCAAAACATCAATATTTTCGGCTAAAATTTCAACAGTCTGACCTGCTCCCTGAGATTCAACCAACTTTCCAGTTACAGCAATACATGAATGGAATTTGATCTTGTTTAATATGTTTTCATCAAAATTCTCAAAATCAACAACTATCTGAATATTATTGAAGCAAGAACCGTCGTTGAGTTGAATAAATCGGTTGGCGCGGAAAGCCCTTACCCAACCTTTTACCAATACAGACTGGTCTAACTTTTCTTTCTGAAAGTCTGCTGTCAAA
Source organism: Saprospiraceae bacterium (assembly GCA_041941305.1). Taxonomy (GTDB): domain Bacteria; phylum Bacteroidota; class Bacteroidia; order Chitinophagales; family Saprospiraceae; genus JANSWP01. Next base: position 195,194 of record JBGTQJ010000001.1, on the reverse strand, counting down.
ACAGTAGCAATTTCTGTACGTCTCATTTTAGATTTTTTTCGATTCGTAAATTATTTTTAAGGGATTGGATGATTGACCAATTGTTTATTATCAAACCCTTATTTACGAGCTTTTTCAAAAGAAGGTGCGAAAATAAATAGTTTGGCAAAAAAAGGCGAGTTCCATACATCAAAGTTCCAAAAAGCCTTAAATTCTTTTATCTAGCCTACACATTTGAAATTTTGGTCATCTTCATTGGCGTTTTTCACGACTTTCAAAAAAGTGTATAGTAGAAAAAACTAACCACTCAAATCCTTAAGCTCAAAATATGTTTTTCAAATACTCGTTTTTTTAGAAGAATTCTAAAACATGTGATCTATTCTGCTTTTGGTTTTTTGTAACGTGAACTACTAAACAAAACATTGCAGACGGAATGCAAAACTCTAAAACTCAAATTCCACTCATGAATATTCGATTACTCTCATGCTTATTTTTTTTCTGCATTTCCGCCAGCCTTTTTGGACAAAAGCAAAATCCCTTTCTTCGTGAATTTGGTCTTGATTTGACCTGGATGATAGTTGCGGCATCGGGGCACAATCCGGTTAGTACAGATGTTGAGTTGATTTTCAAGGAAAGTCACGATAAACTGGATTTGAGGTTTAAATTATTGTTGGCTTCCAACTTTACGGAAAGAAACCTGATTCAGAGTTCTACAAAAGATTCTATCCAATTATTGAATTACTTCAGACCACACAGAACGATTGCTTTAAATCTGGGCGTAGCCTATAAAAAAATTGCACGTGATTTGCCCATATACATAGGTGTAGATGCTGCTATCGCCTGGAATCAGGGTGATACCGAAGTCGATCAATGTTTGATTGGAGCCTCCTGTAAAAGATTTCAGGGCTTATCCAATCAGCATTTGACAGTTGGTTTGATACCCCATTTGGGAACAAAATTACCCCTGACAGATCGGCTGATGTTTACGGTTGAGTTTGGTACACAGATTAGTTATCACTTTGGGAAACGATCCTATATGGATGAAAATGAGCAGATAGGAGAGTACCGAATTGATGGTCTTGAATTGGAGTTAAACCGACTGGTAAACGATATAGCAGTTGTATATTTGTTTTAAGGTTTAGAGTATGTTTATATTTTATCTTCCTGAAAACCAATACTTTAGGTGCTAGCTTTAGATTGATTCGCTCATTTATCTTGATAAACTCGCTCTTCAATCCTTCGCTATCACTCTAAACTGTTGATTTTCAGTTCGCAAAAATTAAAACATACTCTTAGTTCCCCAGGGCAAAACTCCTGGAGAACTAAACCTTCTTATTTCGTTAAAACCACCTTCTTTACCAATAATTTCTCGCCAACCAGAAGCTTCAAATTATATACCCCATTGCTCCAAACCGATAAATCCAGTTCAAAAGTTTGGTTGGTAATGTTGAATGCTTCGCGAAAATAAATCGCCTTTCCAGTCACATCATATAAGGTCATTTGAATATCATGAGCTTGATTGAGACCCAATTCCAAAAAGACTTTTGATGCTGTTGGATTTGGAAACAGGGCAATATTGCCATCCAAATCTGGGTCGAAAACTGCGGTTTCCGTTTCTACGGTGATGGCTTCCATTGTTACAATGCAACCGTTTTCATCTGTAATTTCCAATAGATAATTTCCAGGAAATAAATTGGTCAGGTCTTCATTAAAAGAAAAGATACTTCCTTCGTAATACCACTGGAAACTATAAGGGGGAATACCTCCCATAGGCGAAATTGCAATTGCACCGGCACCTTCATTGTCCCAATCATGTGTCAAATTATCAATAACGATTTCAATGGGATCTGGCTCAAACATCTGGAAAGTGAATATCTCAGCGCATCCGTTTTCGTCTGTAACCGTGATATTATGTAAACCTGCTGAGAGATTGACCGCTGTGGCAGCAGTTTGCATGAGTGGATCATCCCACAAATAAGTATAGGCTCCAGTGCCGCCTTCAATAATAATGGTTGCCCATCCATCATTCCCACCATTACAGTTGGGTTGTGCCCCCTGAAGATCCGCAAATTCAAAAGGTGCTGGTTCAGTTACCACCACCTGCTCTATAATTTCACAACCGTTTTCATCTTTGATAAGAACCGTGTATAATCCAGCAGCCAAGCTGTCGGCAGTTGAAGTTGACTGTTCTAAAGGATCATCCCATTGATACTGATAAACCCCTGTTCCTCCTTCTACTGTAATCGTCGCTGATCCATTGCTTCCTCCATTACAATCTGGTTTGATGATTTCGATTCCTGCGGTGAGTGGATTAGAAATGGTAACGGTAAAATTACAAGAGCTTGTATTTCCTGCCTGATCCGTTATCACATAAATTATTTGGGTTTCACCTAATGGAAATTCAGAACCACTGGGCAATCCATCAACTAAAATCAAATCACCCGTGGAACAATTGTCTGTGGCAGTAGGGGTATCGTATTCAATAATACCTTCACAGTCATTGGAAAGGATATTATCAGGGCAAAGCAGGGAAGGGGAGGTATTGTCTTCCACAGTGACAATTGCAACAGCAAAATTTTCATTTCCGTTAATATCTATAACTGTGAGTATGACTTCATTTTCCCCAATATCATCACAATCAAAATGGGTATTATCCAGTGTCATGCTTTCAATTTCGCAATTGTCAAAACTGCCATTATTGATGTCATCAACTGTAATCAAAGCTTGTCCGAAATCGTCCAGCTCAAGAGCTATGTTTTGGGTTGAAACCACTGGATTTTGGTCGTCTACAACTTCAATATCAAAACCAATGAGATCTGCACAGTTGTTGGCGTCTGTTAGAATTACGGTATAATGCCCTTCGGTTAAACTCGTTTGGCTAGTTCCATTTCCACCATTTGACCATTCATAGGTATAGGGACCCGTACCACCTACGGCATTGACTGCTGCAGAACCAATTGCATTTCCTGCACAATCAACATTAGTTAACTGAATAATATTAACTGAAAGTGGGTCTGGTTCTTCAAGTGTGACATTTACGATTGTTTCGCAATTAGAAGCATCACTAACGGTAATGGTATAACTTCCTGCTGAAAGTTCTGTAAAGAGCCCGTTTGACTGCATAGTTCCTGTCGACAAGGTATAGGAAAACGGAGCTGTTCCATTTTGTGAAGCAATAGAAACAATGCCATCATCATCTCCATAACAACTTACATTAGTGAAATTATTCACATTGGCTTGTAAAAAGCAGTCGAAAGGATTTACAGCAATTGATTCAACTTGTTGGCAACCCTGAGCATCGGTTACCGTAACGGAATAACTTCCGGGTTGTAAATTATTTATAATAGCTGTTGTTTCTCCATTTGACCACAAATATTCGTAAGGACTTGTTCCACCTTGCGGGTCAGCTGAAGCAGAACCATCATTGGCTCCGTTTGCAGTCTCATTTGTAGAAGTAGAATTGGCAATCAAGACATCAGGCTGTGTAATGGTCAAGTTTAGATTAACCGGACAATTATTATCATCAATAGCCGTCACAGAATAAGTTCCGGGAGCCAGGTTTTCAATGGCGGAATCTGTTTGTCCATTAGACCACTCATAGAATACAGGTTCGGTTGCTCCTTCCAGAGAAATACTTGCTGAGCCATTGCTTTCACCGTTACAAGACACATTTTGTATAAGCAGATCGGGAATAATTGCACATTCAAATGCTTCTACGGTTACTGTTTGCTCTGTTTGACATTGATTGGCATCAGTAATTGAAACTGTATAGGTCCCAGGTTCCAGTCCGCTTTGAGATTGAGAAGTAGAACCATTATTCCAAAAGAAATTATATGGAGCCGTCCCACCAGTAGGATCAGCATTGACAGTTCCGTTATTGGCATTGTATATGGTTTCTCCTGTGGCAGACGCTTGTGCAATGAGCATAGCTGGCTCTTCAATTGTGGCTACAACAATGGAAGCACATCCAGTTTCATCTGTAAGGGTTAACGCATATCCTCCCGGTTCCAAATTGGACAGAGTTGTTCCTGAAGCACCATTTGACCAATTTAAAGTGACCTGCCCATTGGCGTTTTCAATCTGGACTTCAGCGGTACCATTATTTGCAGCATTACAGGTGACATCTGTAGTGGTGATTACAGCAGAAAGGGCGCAATCGAAATTGCCACAGGAAATGATACCACTTTCAGACTGAACACAACCGTTTTCATCTGTGACAACTATCAAATAAGAGCTGCCCGAGCTTAAAATTTCGCCATCTTCATTGCCCTCGAAAGTCAAATCGCCTTCTCCGCCGCTAGCTTGTATACTCAACTGTCCAACACCATCCTCAATGCAATTAACAACTACATCCAGGCTTAAAGGAGGTGTTGGCATTGCAGTTCCATCCAAAAGAGCAATACACAAGGAACCACTTTCTGAATTGGCAAATATGTCCTCGGCAGTAGCTATCTGAATGAAATAAGTTTCTCCGGCAGTTAAGCCTCCAATATGCACATAACCATCACAGGGAAGGGGATTATCAAAACAATACAATTCTTCCAAATCGCCACAAAGGCCACTGTAAACAGAAACAACGTGCACAAACTCAGCTCCGGTGTTTAATTGAACTTCACCACCAATTGGGGCTTCAAATTGAAACCAAATATTTGCTGAAGAAAATACCTCACAACTAGGTTGAGGTCCATCGAAGCTTGCATTGAAACTATTGACCTCCAGGCAGTTGTCATCTATAAAAAGGGATAGGGCATTTATGCAATCATCATTGGAAGGTGGTGTATCATCGATATTTTGAATGGAAACGCAAACATCCCCTTCAATAGTAGCGAAAAAACCACTGATTTGAACAAAGTAAGTTTCTCCCGTATTTAATCCTTCTACTTCCAGCTTTTGACCGTAATCATTCACAGCAACTTCTGCCAAATCTCCACAAGATTCAGCATACAATGCAATAACATCAGAAAAATTGGCTTCACTTATAATTGCAATTTTACCACTTGATGTCGCTTCAAATGTATACCAAATGTCTGCTCTTGAATTTGAATTCAGGCTTGGTGCTGGTCCCGTGAAAGTGGCGTTGTTATTATTGCCAATCGAGCAATCTCCATCAATTTGCAGTGGAATCGCATTTTGGCAAAGGTCATTTTGAGGGATAATTGGCCAGCCCGCAACTTGCCTTAATTCAATACATAAATCTCCTCTGGGAATACCAAAATCCCCTTCCTGACCACTTATTCGAATATAGTAGTCTTGTTCATTTACGGCGTCAAAGTGAAAGCTTTCTCCTACAAAACCAAATTCGTCCCAGTTGCTGCAAAGCTCATTTCCAAGATTTGTGCAGTCTCCCTCGAAAATGCTAATGACGTCGTTAAAATTGGCATTGGATTCTACCTTTACTATCGAACTACCAGCTGCTTTAAAATGATACCACAAGGCGCCTACATTTCGAAAAGAGCAGGAAGGTTGGTCGCCAACAAAAAGTGCAGTCAAATTATCCCCAGCCATACATGGCTCATTGAGTTTGATTTCAAATGCATTTTCACATAGGTCATTGATAGCACCTTCTCCACTTATTTTTACATTATCGATACCTACCCACCAGCCCCAGGTATCGCCATCGTCATATAGAAATACTACCCGCATACTAGGGGTTCGATAAGCTGATAAATCAATGGATTCAGTCACATATAAATCAAATTGTGGACCTCCCAGATCTGTAAAATAAGAATTGATAGGAGTGAAATCTGTCCCATCAAAAACCCCAACCGAAAGGTTTTCCAAATCCTCGTACCTCCTCAGGATAACATCAAAATCTACCTGGAAATTGGCATATTGAGTTCCATCAAATTCAGGAGAAATGAGCGCTGCAGTGGAAAATGCTGCGTCATTTCCCAATCCGTCGTCATCAAAATAAACAAAGCAGGATTCATTCATGGAGTTGGTTTGAGCGTTTTCATTATCTACATAACCAAATTGCCAGTCGTCATCTCCTGTTAATACTTGTGTTAGCCATCCAGCAGGAAGTTCACAATCATTAAAATCTTCCAATATTAAATTATCGGCTGTTCCTATACCTTCCACATGTACATTGTCAAATCCTGCCCACCAGGCCCAGGTATTCCCATCATCATATTCCAACATTATTTGCATGTTTGGATTGGCGTAAAAACTCAAATCAACGTTAAATCTTACGAATTCACTGAATTGTTCCCCAGTTTCATCATCATATCCCTGATAATGCACCAATTGCACAAATTCAGTTCCATCAAATGCATGAATTGAAAAGGCACTTTCTTCGTAATACCTGAAGTGCACATCCACACTCAACTTAACTGTAGAGTGTAGGGTAGCATCAAATGGGGGTGAAATAAATTGAACTGTCAAAGGATCTGCATTTTCCCCTGCTTCATCATCGTCAATGATTACCATACAGCTTCCATCAATTGTAGAACCGTCTGAATCGCTATTGATCAAATCGTGGGTATTGGTGAAATACCAACTAGGTGGGCCATCCCCAATGGTGTTGATTGTCCAACCTACCGGTAATTCACAATTGTCGAAATCTTCCGAAAGGAGAACAGATTGTGCTATACCTAATTGGAGGATAAATAAATACAAAAGGACAGTTGTAAATAATTTAAACATACTTGGATAGATTGGCAGTCAACGGTTTACGGCTGAAGGTATATTGATTCATATTTTCCTCATTTACCAGCTTCCGACTTCCGTGGGCAATGGGTAATCCTGATAAAGATGGGAAAAATTACAAAAAAGTGTGGGGAGATTCAATTCTGGAAAAAACAATTATTTGAAATTGTTGGATATGAGCGGAAAGGGTTTTTAAAAGCAGCACAACCAGTTGAATTAATTTTTTGCTTTCAATCCTGTTTGAATGTCTAAGGTATACACCAAAAAAAAGCCAATTGCCTAGGTAGGACAATTGGCTTCTCAAAACAATAGTAAGTTTAATTATTCTTCCACGACTTCAAATTTTACAGATGCATCAACATCTGGATGAAGATCGAGTTTTGCAGTGTAAATACCCAAAGTTTTAGCGTCTTCGGGGACTTCGATAATTTTTCTATCCACATCCAATTCACATTGTTCAAGAATTGCTTGAGCCAATTGAATATTGGTGACGCTACCAAAAATTTTGCCACTGGTTCCAGCTTTTGCCCCAATTTTCAAAGTTACATCTTTGAGCTTGTCTGCGATAGCTTGGAATTCATCAATGGTCTTGGCCAATTTGGCTGCCTCCCGGCGTTTCAGGTCATCCAAACGACGGCGATTCGTATCATTTGCGATCAATGCCATCTTATTGGGAATGAGGTAGTTGCGTGCGTAGCCATCTTTTACTGTGACTAACTCAAATTTGCCACCTACCTTGTCTATATTTTGAAGCAATATAATGTCCATTGTTATTCAGTTCTGGGTTCCCGGTTCCCAGTTCTGAGTTTCCGGACTGGGCACTCAGAACTGGGAACTAGAAACGGATGTTATTTCAACAAATCTGTTACATAAGGTAGCAAAGCCAGGTGGCGCGCACGTTTAACTGCTGTAGCTACTTTACGCTGATATTTCAAAGAGTTACCAGTAATTCGACGTGGCAAGACTTTACCTTGCTCATTAACGAATTGAATCAAAAAGTCTGAATCTTTATAATCGATGTGTTTGATACCAAACTTTTTAAAGCGACAGTATTTTTGACGCTGAGAACCCAAATTGGGATTGCTTAAGAATTTTATATCGTCTCTTGATGCCATTTTTAATTTAGGATTTACGATTCTGGATTTATGATTAAGAATCAATCATAAGTCCAAATCATTTTTCAATTTTTCCAACTCACTTTACTAGAACAAGGAACATTTTCCTGTTCTAATCTGTAAAGCAATCTATTCCTCTTCGGATTGATCTTGACCTTTAGGTTGACCTTGTGTTTGTGTAGCTGCTCTTCCGCCTTTAAGATCTTCTTGCCATGCTTTTAGCTTTTCCCATTCGCCGGAAGCTGCTAAATCTGCTTGTTGAGGCCAGGTTGTTGGATCTTGGTTTTGGAAACGGTCATGATCAATTTCTAACAAAATTTCCTTAATTCTTTCAGGCGTTTTTGCTGCCAACATCTGGAAAGTGGTAATACCATATCCTTTTAAGGCTTCAGAAACTTTAGGTCCAATTCCTTCAATGCGTTTCAAGTTGTCGCCATGAGGCTGATTGGCTTTTTGTGCTTTCTTTTGAGCAGCCTCTTGTTGCTCTCTCATTTTGGTTCGCTTGGATTTGCCAATCAAACCGTCGCGTTTTTTCTGGTTGTATTCAACGCCAAACTTGTCCAATTTGACAGTTAAGAATCGCATGATTCGTTCATCACGACGCAATGCCAATTCCATTGGATCTACAAGAGCTCCGGTTTCAGTCTGAAACTCAATAGAGTAGTAGATCCCAGTTGTACGTCGATTGATAGGATAAGCCAATTGACGCAATCCCATCTCATCTACAGCAACGACATTACAACCTTCATTTTGAATGTGATCAACATATGCCTGGGCTGTGTCTTTAATCTCATCGCCTGTCAGCACCGGATCTACGATGAAGGTAACTTCATAATTTCGCATGTAAGCTATGTATTTATTTTCTGCTTTCGCTTTACGGACTTTGATTTTCAGGTATCAAAATCATGGAAATTCGCAATGCCAAAAAGCAGATTTTTAAAAAAGGAGCGCAAAGGTAATAAAAAATGCTCCAATTATAACAATTGAAGCATTCGTTTTCGCAACAAAATAAAAAAGAAAGTTTTTTATTTCTATTATTTTATAATTCTGAAATGAAAACATTTCAGAATTAATCATCGTAGTCTAGCAGCATTGCAGTATTATAGCATCATTTTGTTATACTGCAAAACTCTCTCCACACCCGCAGGTTCTGGCTGCATTGGGATTATTGAAGTAAAATCCTTTTCCATTGAGTCCTCCAGAAAATTCAAGAGTTGTATTACATAAATAAAGGAAGCTTTTTAAATCTGTCACTACTTTAACGTCGTTATCTTCGAAAACCTGATCGTTGGGCTGTGACTCATTATCAAAATCCATTTGATAAGTCAGTCCACTACAGCCCCCACTGGTTACAGAGACTCGAATGAAGTAGTCATCTGTCAACCCAGCTTCCTCCATTAACATTTTTGCCCGTTCTTTGGCACTATCCGCTACAAATAACATTTTATTGATTCTTTAATTCTACAATCCTGTAATGTATTCATCACAGCATTATAACATTATAGTATCATAACATCGATTTAATGGCTGGTTTCCAATTCTGCTGTAACCTCGATGCCATTTTTCTGCTGATAATCAGCAATTGCGCTTTTGATAGCATCTTCAGCCAGTACAGAACAATGAATTTTTACCGGAGGCAATGCCAATTCTTCGACAATATCCATATTGTCTATTTTCATTGCGTCATCTACGCTTTTGCCCTTCAACCATTCAGTTGCAAGAGAAGAAGAAGCAATTGCAGATCCACATCCAAAAGTTTTGAACTTGGCATCTTTGATAGTCCCTGTCGCATCATCTACTTCAATTTGAAGACGCATGACGTCGCCACATTCAGGGGCACCAACCAAACCAGTCCCTACATTCTTTTTGCTTTTATCCAATGTCCCTACGTTGCGAGGGTTTTTAAAATGATCTAATACTTTTTCTGAATAAGCCATTTTGAATTGATATTTGGTATTAGCTAAACAGCATTGGGAATTTTTATTTTCCCTATACTAGATAACGAATATCATTTTTTAATGTTCCGCCCACTCAATGGACTCTAAGTCAACCCCTTCTTTATACATTTCCCAAATTGGGCTGAGGTCTCTCATATGATTTACGCCAGCAGCAACCTTTTCGATTGCATAATCAATTTCCTCTTCTGTAGAAAAACGACCAAGGCTGAAACGAATAGAAGAATGAGCCAGATCGTCTCCCAGACCAAGTGCTACCAAAACATAGGAAGGTTCCAAAGAAGCTGAAGTACAAGCAGAGCCTGAAGAGACTGCGATGTTTTGATTAAAAGTCATCATTAACCCCTCTCCTTCCACATGTTTGAATGAGATATTGGTTACATGAGGCATTCGGTTTGCGATGCTTCCGTTCACATATGTTTCTTCGAGCTTGCATAACTCACTTTCCAATTTATCTCTCAATTTGCTCAATCTCGCTGCATCTTTTTCCATATCCTGCTTTGCAATTTCAGCAGCTTTCCCAAACCCAACAATGCCAGGCACATTTAAAGTACCAGAACGCATGCCTCTTTCATGACCACCGCCATCCATTTGCGCTGTAACTTTTACACGTGGACCTTTGCGATTTACAAATAAAGCACCAACTCCTTTTGGTCCGTACATTTTGTGAGCAGTAAAGGCCATTAAATGGACACCTGTATCTTTTGGAAGGACTGGAATTTTTCCAACTGCCTGAGTTGCATCACTGAATAAAAGTACACCGTGCCTGGCACATATTTCTCCAATTTCCTTCATTGGTTGAATGACTCCAGTTTCATTATTTGCCCACATTATGGAAACCAAAATAGTATTTGGTTTGATGGCTGCTTCCAAATCCTTTAAATCAACCAGGCCTTCTCTATCTACCTCCAGATAAGTCACTTCTCCACCCATTTTTTCAATTTTCTGGCAGGTATCCAAAACTGCTTTATGCTCTGTAGTTAGGGTAATGATATGATTGCCTTTACGAGCATACATTTCAAAGACCCCTTTAATGGCAAGATTATCCGCTTCGGTAGCTCCAGAAGTGAAAATGATTTCCTTGGAATCTACTTCAATTAAATTTGCAATTTGCTCACGGGCATAATCCACTGCCTCTTCTGCTTCCCAGCCAAAAGGATGACTGCGACTGGCTGCATTTCCAGGAATTTTATAGAAATAAGGAACCATCGTTTCCACAACTCTTGGATCTACAGGAGTGGTGGAATTATTGTCTAGATAAATTTTTCTGTTATCCATTATTTTGATTAAAAACGAAAAAGGAAAACAAAAACCAAGCAGAGATTTTGTTGTGAAAAATCTCATTTTTTATTTCTATTTTCTCAAAACACTAATGTTTATTTAGATTTAATCTAATTTTCGCAAAGATAACAGAATTTGTAAATAATGGTTTTGGAAAATAAAAAAAATCCACGGGAAAATTTTGAAAATGTAAGTTTGGAAAGCTAAAATTAAAGCGGGACTTTTGGCAAGTTTGCCCCGCCCCCAGGGCAAACCATGCCAAAATTGATCGGAATTTATATTTTAGTAGGACGGTGACCGTAAAAATGTGAGGTTTGAGTTATTTCCTGGATAGTCGGTCACCGTCACGTTTCATAATGCAGAATACGTACCTGTCTCATAGGGTGGTGTGGTGAATAGTGGAAAGGGCAATTGCACTTGAAGGACGTGCGGCTTTTCGATTTTGACAAAACTATATTTGAGGATGGATGACAATGCCGCCTGATAGGTTGGCGGCAGGTCATCGGATAGTTCACAGTTTTTGTCAACATTTGGTTTATTGAAGCTTTTCCTTTGAAAAGACCTCTTCTTAATGAGTGTTTGTTTATTTAAACTAGAATAGCAAAGGTAGGTGACGCGTTGTTGGAAGGCAATAGCGGAAAATACGTATATATTAAGATGCTATATAATGTTTTTATAGTATAAAAATCAATTCTGTAGCTGTCGTCTGATGGTTCCAAGGATGATGTCCGTTCTTTGAGCCACAATAATTTCTATTCGGCGATTTGTGGATCGACCCTCAGACATTTCATTGGAAGCTTTGGGTGAGAATTCCCCTTTTCCAGCTACTGTGATTTGATTGGGACTGAGGCCGTAATCATTTGTGAGTACTTTTACCACTGAGCTTGCTCGCAGGGCACTTAAGTCCCAGTTATCCTTATAATTTCTAGGTTTTCTATTGTCTGTATGCCCTTCGACAATAATTTTAAATTGGGGATAATTTTCTAATACGCCAGCGATTTTACCCAGCATTTGAATGGCATAGGTTCGCACTCTTGTACTACCTGCACGAAACATCAAACTTTCGAAAAGGGTAATCTTTACCTTCCCATCAACAATTTCTACCTCATGATGTGAACCAAGACTATCTAAAGGTTGCATTGCATTGGCCATTTCAAAAGAAAGATCCTTCATAGATTTTTCCCTGGCTGCTATCAATTCCAATATACTTTCAATCTTCTGTTGCCGGAGGGCAATTTCCTCATCTTTTTGTTTTAGGGTTTGGCTGGAAGCTTCCTTCTGGGTGTTTGCCAAATTATCTCTATTTTCAATTTCCTCCTGAAGTAGATCTATCCTGTCTTGTAATTTATCTTGTGTTAGTATCAATGCTTCATTTGCTCCTGTTTTTTCAGCTAATTTTAAGTTGAGCGAATCTATCGTCCGATCTGCTTTTCTCCATTGGGCATCCAATTGTTGGATTTGAGCATTGTAATCTTTCTGAATGCCACTGATCTCAGCCTGGTATTTTTTCTTGCTGATACAAGAAGCAAAAATAAAAATGGAAAAGAGTAAAAGGTAAGTAGTGTTTTGATTCACAGCCTATTATAATGAAAGAATGAATAATGATGGATGATGGATGATGGATGATGAATGATCATTTAGGGTGAGATTAAATGATCATTCATCATTCATCATTATCGAAGTCGGAAACTGGAGGCCCCTAAAAGCCCTATATCTGTGTAAACTGCAACTCGGTAATAACCTGAGCGCAGTTTTTCTTCCAGGTTATGATTAAAAGAAATCCTTTGACTAGCACCTATATTCTCATCACGAGATGCAACTGCCTGGATATCCATTGTTTGTCCATTGACCAAAACTTGTGTTTGAATTGGGTTAGAAATTTTAATGGGGGTTCCCTTGTCATCTGTTACTACAAGATATAATGGACGCACACCACGATACTCTTCTGGTACGCTGACCAAATCAAAACTGACCAGGATTTTTCTGGCATTCCTTGATCTTGCTGTGGCCCTGGATTTTCGTTTTTCTACTTCTACTCTAAAACCACTGGCTTTAAAACTAGCAAGCGTCATTTGTTTTAGTTCATCTTGAATGGTTCTGTTCAGCCTGGCCAACGCATCTGTTTCTGCACGGGAGGAAGCTAGGTCTTCTGTCAATTGTTCATTTTCAGAACGAAGTGACTCATTTTCTACCTGTAAATCTGCAATTTGAGCTTCCAATTCTGCTTTAGTTCCCAATAATTCTTCTATTTGGGTGCGTAAGCTACTTGATTCAGTTGCAGACCTTTTCTTGAGGTTATTGATGGTTGCTCTTTGCTGTTGAACTTTACTTTGTGCCTCCTCCAGGTCTGCTTGAAGGAATTCGTTTTCTTCAGCCAATGCTTCAAATTGACCAACGAGGCTATCTACCTCTCCCTCCAAATTGATTTTTAATTCTTCCAGACCTTCCACCTCCTGGTTGAGCATGTTGTTCTCAGTTGCCAATAAGTTTTTAGCATTTTTCTGTTGCAAACCCCACCAACCAGACCAAACCAGGAGCAATGCAAGGATAGCAATGATGATAGCTAAAATTTTATTTGTATTCATATGCCTTTAGTATTTGTTTGGTAGCCAGACGAGAACGACTTGGGAGAGGTAAAGATTGTTTTTATTGTTATCTGACTGTGTTGAAGGTGATACATATCGTTTTCCAAAAATTCGCGCAAAAATAGGGAAGAATAATGTTTTCCGTAAGGTCTGTATACATAATTCTATTTTTCTAATGCATAAAAGCAAAAAAGCCACTCACACTATAACGTAAGTGGCTTTTTTGTAAGCTATTTTCTGACAACCAAACCTCGTAAGCCTACATAGCTCCGCAGATTCCTCCTATAACAGCCATCGTAACAATCCAGTAACCAATATTGATTAAGGTTCCCGTCATGTTTCTTTGTTCGAATAATCCATTGGTTAGAAGCGGAGGCATCGCTACGAAAAACCCTACCAGAGCTCCATGAAATGCACCATGCACAAATGGAGATAAAGACTGAGGGTCATGAGCTGTAGTTGGTCCATTTAAATAAAATGCCAGTATGCAAGCTACTACGAAAGAAATTCCAAAAGTCTTTGCCATATTGGCTTCTTTTGCTTTTTCTTCAGTCATCCCAGTAGCAGCCATCCAGGCGGTTCCAAATACTTTTGGGTGATACCAGATGAAGCCCATTACTAAAGCGGCGACTCCACCTAAAACAACAGGTAAATATTCCATATAATTTTGTTTTGATGAATGACAAATGTAGGATCGAAAATTTGGAAAAAGAAGCAATTTGCGAAAAAAGGTTCTAAAGGTAACTTCTTTGCTTATATTGTCTGTGACCAATAAAAATGAACCGCAATTTGAGTTAGATATAAAAAAAAAGAAAATGCTTCCTGTTGGAAGCATTTCGTTTAACCCAAAAAACTTAATGAAAACAATCAATTTAAAAAGCTTTCGCTTATGATAAATCACCCGTTAAAATTTTTGGTCTTTGGAGAAAAATACTATCGAAAACCTATTGGAATAAAATAAAACTCGATAATGTAGACGCTGAATTTTATAGGGGTCACACTTTCTCACACAGTAGAATTGTTAAAAGATGTTAAACTAAAAAAAACACTTTAACAAAACCAATACATGCGATTCATTCACCTGCTTCGTTCTATTACTGTAAATTCGCGTTTTTTTTATGGATTTTAGTATGAACATCAAAAACAATAAGGATTAGCCTAGGTGTACAAGATATTGTTCCCTCAGTCCTAACCCGGCGAAGCCGGTACCATAAAAGATCAAGCTCAAGTGTCAAGACCAAGTTCAAAAGCTTGGTCTATTGAACTTGAGCTTGACACTTGAACTTAAAAACCTTATGAACAAAATGTTCTTGGTGATTTCTTGCCACGTTTGCGCAAAAAATAACTTGTAAGGAACTAAATTAAATCCTAATCAAATTTTTAATAATGAAACATTGCACATTACTTTTATTAATTGTAGCTCTTTTTATTTCAGCATGCAATAAAGATGATGATCCCCGTTTGAATGCAGATACACTTCACTATGATGGAGATAATGCTGCGGCTCCTCAATTGCCTTTTGGAGAATACGAAGCCTCTGCCAAATTTACTTTTAGCAAATTGGAAAGGTTCCTGGGCAAGGAGTTGTATGAGGTAAACTTCTTCACTCAAGCAGTACCATTTAATATGGAATTAATTATCTATGGACAGGGAGATGAAAATACGCCTGGTACAGTACTCTACAATCAGGACCTCAATGGCATCAATGAAAATAGCTGGAATGACATCACTTTGAACAATCCGATTCAAATTACCGGAGAAGATCTTTGGATAAGCTTGAAATTTAGTCACCCGGAAGATATGCGATCCATTGGCTGTGACCCAGGTCCGGCAGAAAACAATGGTGACAGAATGAGAGATTATAGTTCAGGAGATTGGACCAATCTGAGAGACTTTACAAGTGGAGAAGTTGATATAAATTGGAATATTAGAGGGCAGGTATCTAAAGATTAAAAGAAAAACATGAATCACCCCAAATTTTGGCGATAAAAATCATTTTTTTATTTTCTTTCTTAATACCTTGATATCCAATTTGTTGCTGGGTGCGAGTTGCGGGTTGGTCAAACCTGCAACTCGCACCCAGCAACAAAAGCAGATCACATAGTGAGTTGAAATTCAATGATTTAAGAAACGATCTGAAAATTCGGGATAACCCAAATAATAAATCTTAATTCTTTATCAGCTTCTGTCTCCACACTTTTCCGTTTTCAATTATCTCTGCTACAAAAACGCCTTCCTTCAAATTGGAAATATCAATTGCAGTATTACCGATATTTAACTGCACGTATTGGTATACTTTTCCGGTTAAATCCAAAATTCGCAATTCTGCTTCATGAGCAATTCCCTCAAAATTTAGATGGTTTGAAGCCGGATTAGGATACATGTCTATGGCTAGTTGATCGGGATTGAAAGTGGATAGAATATCTGTTATTTGTTGATATTCATTAAAGAAACTAAGGGCTAAAATCGTTGCTGGACTGACACACTGCGTATGATCCAAAAATGGATTGGCGTCTATCTCCTGCAAATCCGGAGCCCCATTGGCAACAAATGCTGCTTCTGCCACCACACTATTCATAAATGATACCTGATCATCCATCCCACAATAAATCAAACGAGTAGGTGCTTGAGGAACCCAGTCCAATAAATTGTTATCTGCTAAAGCCATGGAAACGGGATGATCCGGATTGTTATGAATGTGATCCACGATGGTATCCTGCATCATATTTTTGGGTATTACTGCTCCAAAATCCTGATTGAGCTTATTGATCATTAAATCATTTAATTGTCCCAAATCGATAATCCCATTTTCAAAATCTTCAATCATTGGGACAAAATCAGGTTTGAAAATGTGCTCCAAATCGCTGAAAATATTATAGACGTCTCTGTATCCTAGTGCTACATAAGGCAGGAAAGCAGGGTAAAAGAATTCAGTATCACCCAATGTGAAGTCTGTTTGAGCACCATAAATCTCATATGGACCAGCCATTGGTGCAGAAGCTGTAACAGTAAATTCATCTGGAAAGTCCAATTGAATAGAACGATGCGTTGCTAAGGAAGCATGTCCTCCCTGAGAATATCCAGTAATGAATAATTGCTCATTTAAAAATACATCATTTTGTTCTGCAAACTGGCGCGTTGCAAACAACATGTCGATCGAGGCGGAGGCTTCTGTGTCTGCATGAACGTATGGATGAAATCCACGAGACTCACCTAACCCCAAGAAATCTGCTGCAACAGTTACATACCCTACAGAGGCAATAACTAATGCCAATTGATACCCTCCCTGGAGATTTGATGGAATATCCTGCTTTGACCCAACGGTGCCATGAGAATAGGAAAGAACAGGATATTCTCTAGAAAGATCATCAGGAACCAATAATAAGCCCGAGGCAGTATCCTGAACACCATAGATATCTGGAGTTGTGTAGGTTATTTTATAAAGATTTACTCCATTTTTGATGAATCCAGTCAAAGCGACCCCAAAAGTAGAGATTAGTTGATCTTCAGTTTGACTATCGACCAATTGGCTACTAACTAAATCCTGTGCAAAATTTGGTGCGGCCAAGGTTAGTGAAAGAATAGTAAAAAGTAGTTTTGTGAAGTTTTTCATACGGTTAGTTTGTGTTTATTATTGATCTAAAATCTCTATTGCTTGTTCTAGTATGGTATCAATCCCGGCCAGCGAATCTGCTTTTGAGATGTTGACTTGGATATCAGGAGGCAATCCTTTGCCCTCCAGGACATCAAAAGTTTCTGGTTCTGCTACCAGCCATGTAGAAACACGGTACTCCCAGCCATTGGGTAATTCTCTAAATAATGGACTTCCAGAGCCGCCAGCAGTGGTATCTCCTACCATTGTAACATTCGGGTATGCTTTCATCATGCGCGTAAATCCTTCACAGGCACTAAAACAACTGCGATTGGTGAGTAATACTACTGGTTTATTAAATTGGCGGAGACCCATCGGGGTTACAAAATGTTGAGTCCATTCAGCAAAATCATCCCATTCAGGACCATCGCGAAAAGTAACAAGTCTATAAAGCCGGCTCTTGTCAGCGAACCTTCCGGCAATGGTCAAACTATTGAAATCACTTCCTCCACCATTTGAGCGAACATCAATGATGATTCCCTTTTTGTCCTTAAATTTTTCTATGATTTCATCAATTCTTTCAAATTCTGAGATATTTCCTGCAAATGTTTGGATTCGAATATATCCTATATCAGTCCTGTCTTTTACCACTCCAAAAGTAAGTACACTGTTTGAAATGCGTTCTTCAACATAGCTGAGTGCATGACTGGGTTCATTGAAGGGATGCCCTTCTGCAAAATCAAAAGAAGTAACTCCATATGGTGAGCGTAAATCTACATGACCATCCTGAAGGAGTAGAGTCATTGCCGAAAGGGTACTAAAGAGATCTTCATTGCTGCTTTTGTCAGTTATTTGAGGACTGTATTCGTTGTATACCTCATCCCAATTGATCCCTTTTGCAATAAAGTAAGGATAGTTGCGGTCAACATCTTTCCAGTATGCTTCAAAGTTGCTTCTTGGTGTATTGTCGGCCTCCGTTAATAGTGCCTTTTCACAAGTTGTGAAAGTCAAAAAAATAAATAGAAGCAAAAAACGGTGTTTTTTCATAGTCGCCTCCATAGATCGTGATTCACTGTTCAGAGGATTCAGTTTAAAAAAACCGAAGGCTCAGAACCGATAGTTTAATAAAAATAAAATCTGGTGGCTTGCTAGTTGGTAGGGCAGGTCTTTATTATATTCATGGAAATTAAAACGATATTCCAATCCACCATCCAGTTTTTCTGTCCAGGGAAGGTGGTAACTTATTTTGCTATTTACGTTTTTAAACTCATTTGCCCACTGCCATTCACTTCCGGTAAAAACGCGACCATATTGGTTTCCCATTGCTATCGCTCCTATCCCATATGCAAAATTGACATCTATCCAATGTAGTTTGAAAAGGGTTTGCTGGAACTGGAGTGCTGCTTGTAAATTCAAGAACCCATAACCTATGTCCCAGGGCAATTGAGGCACAACTGTATGCAGGCGGTACACGCCTAACCCATGTAGTCTACCTCCTAACATTACCCTAAAATTCTCTTTGCCAAAAATTTTGCTCAAAAAATGACCATAAAAATTAGCAGCCCAGTATTCAGAATAATGCCCTTGTAAGGATTCTGTGAATTCATTGATTTCAGTCACAGAAGATCTCAAGGTGCTTTTGTCAAAAAACAAGGCTACATAAAAACTATTGATTCCACTGGTCTTTTCATAGTGCATCCCAATAGGGACGGTCGTACCATCATAAATGACTGGGGAAATCAATTCATCCTTAATAAAATAAATGGTAGCTCCAGAGGAAAGACCAAATCGTTCGATATTTTCATACAAAGCCCCTTGAGCTAATGTTGTTGTTAAAATTCCAAATAATAGGAATCCCACCAAGATTGGATACAAGTGCCTCATTTTCTATAAATTGGGAAAGCCAAATATATGGCTAATGGGTAAAGTTATGAAAATCAAGGGGCTTGGATAATGGCTGGCGGTTTTATTTTAGGAACATACGTTAAAATCCTTACTGGTTTTTTGAAAAAGACAAAAAAAAGCGGCTCAATAAGAAATTGAGCCGCAAAAAATTTACTCTCACTAATTGTATGAAACTTGAAACCGACTATTAATATCTTTAGTTTTTGAGGTTGAGGTTTAAAGAAAGATTCAATAATAACTGAATTCGTTGTATAGAGATTGAAAAAAAATGATTTCCACAAAATTTTAAACGGAAATAAAGACTAAATGTTTGAAAATAATAGCTCTAATTTCGGTTATTATTTTGTTAATTGTCAATACGTAGATTTCCGTATTTAGTTTACTCGAAGGCTATCGTTTTGTAAAAGAATGGAAATTAATTCCGTTGGAGTGCTGGTTTGCTTTGTTTTGAGAAAAGTTAGGCGAGCAACGCCAGGGGATAGTTAGGCTAATACAAGATTCGTACCGGAAAGAGAAATTTAGATAAAAATTGGTTTTTGAGATCCCTTTTCAAATGGTTTATTGGATATAATTTTGGTTTTTAGGGTTTCAGTTTCTGAGGTTAAATTGGTTTTTGAAGGTTTTTGGTTAGGTATTGTTTAAGGGTTAAAGTTGAGGTTTTTGGGGTTTGGAGTTTTGGGGTTTTTAAATAATGTTTTCAAATGATTTTTAGATTGGGGATTTCTAAATTTATTCCTTTCTTGTTTTCGAATACAAATGTAGGGGCAATTGAAACAAAGGGAAATCCATTTTAAGTGAATTGGGCATATTGTATAGTGAACTTTGAAAACATTTAAGTGACAAAATGAAGAACCACGATTTTTTGATTATTGGTGCAGGTATTTTTGGATTAACAGCTGCCATTTCATTAAAAAAAAAGCAATATTCCGTTGCTGTTTTGAACCCAGATTCAATCCCACATCCACTGGCAGCTTCTACAGATATTAGCAAAATAGTAAGGATGGAATATGGTTCCGATTTCTTTTATATGCAAATGGGGAATGCCGCAATCGATAAATGGTATGAATGGAATGACTTTTTTCAAAAAAACCTTTATCACGAGGTTGGTTGGTTACTAGCTTGCAAAAAGCCTTTGGAATCAGCCGCACAGGCATTTGAAAGGCATAGTTATGAAAACTTGATAAGATTGGGGCAAAAACCAGAGCGATTGAAGTCAGAGGAAGTTCGGAAACGGTTTCCCGTTTTTCAACATGCCAATTATGAAGAAGCCATTTTTCATCAAAAGGCTGGATTTGCAGAAGCTTCTGAGACGGTCAGGACCCTTGCTTCATATGCCCGGGAATTGAAGGTGGAGGTATTTGAAGGACATAGCGCCATAGAGTTGATTGTGGAAGGAAATATGCTTAAAGGGGTGAAAACTCAGAAGGGGACCTCATTTTTTGCAGGACATATCGTTGTTTGTGCTGGCCCTTATACACCATATCTGATTCGTGAATTAATGCCATTTACAAGGGCAACTGGTCACCCTGTTTTTCATATTAAACCGAGCAAACCAGCATTGTTTTCTACTCCAAACCTTCCTGTTTTTTCTGCTGACACCTCCAATACAGGTTGGTATGGTTTTCCGCTTCATCCAAAAGAAAAAGTATTGAAAATTGCCAATCACGGTGTGGGCTTGAACGTACATCCTGAAAAGGATCAGCGAATTGTGACAAAACAGGAAATTTTTGAGTTTAGAACCTTTTTAAAGGAGACGATCCCTTCCATTGCAGAAGACCCAATTGTATTCACTCGGAAGTGTGTATATGCAGATACACTCGATGGGGATTTTTGGATAGACAAGCATCCGGAGTTGCAAGGATTGACTATTGCTACAGGAGGGAGTGGTCATGGTTTCAAATTTGCCCCAATTCTTGGAGATGTAATTGCAGCTGCAGCCTTGGATGAGGAAAATCCCTGGCTAAGTCGCTTTAAATGGCGCATGCTTCCCGAAGATACCCGTGCCAAGGAGGAAGCGAGGAATACGGGGTAGTCCAAAAATATAGATCTAATGGGATAGAAAAGTGATTATTAAATTTTTCAGAGGTCAGACCGCGATGCTGTCAGACGCCACAAAATTTCTGACGGCTGACAGCATAGCGGTCTAACCTCTATAAAGACTTTCACCCCGTTTAAAGTATAAAAAATGATGAACCAAATGAACGAATTCAAAAGATCCAGATTTTATTACCGTCAACCGTCAACCGTCAACCGTCAACCGTCAACCGCCAACCGTCCACCGTCAACCGTCAACCGTCCACCGCCAACCGTCAACCGTCCACCGTCCACCGTCCACCGCCAACCGAATAAAGCTATTCTATTTCACAAACAAAGCCATTTCAATTAAATCAAAATAATCGCCATTTTTCATTTTGATGGCTTTCTTCCTGGTTCCTTCTTGTTCAAAGCCCAATTTGGTGTACAGGTGTATGGCACGGTTATTATCTGCTCTTACCGACAGACAAACTTTTTCGATTCCTGGACTCTCTATAGCCCATTTGATCAAAACTTTTAATAATGCTGCCCCAATTCCCATATTTCGGTAATCTTTCAAAATGGTCATACCCAATTCTGCCCAATGCTGAATGCGTTTTTGCCTGTTGGGCAGGAAACCCAAATTGCCAACAATCTCACCATCCATAATTGCCAATAGGTAAATAGCATTTGGGTTTTGAAGTGTTTTTTCAAAAATCAGTGCTTCCTCTTCAACTGTATAATTGAATTCGTGTGCCTGAGTGAGTACAAATTCTGTGGTGGGGAGTACTTCTTTAACAAATTGAATAACGGCTTCAGCATCCTGAGGAATTGCCTCCCGAATGATTATGGGTTTGCCATGTTTAGTTAGGAGAGATTGATTGAGCATATTGAAAAATTAATTCTGAATTTAGGACTTACTCATAGTTTATACCAATAAAAAAGACCTGACAAGGGTTCCTCATCAGGTCTCTTTTTTATGGTAAAGTTGTCGTTTCTATCCCAAATCAGGAATGCCAGCACCACCTTCACTTCCTACCATAAATGTAGCAACGATGCAAAGTGCAAAAAGAAGAATTGCCAAATACCAGGTAATTTTTTCAATGAAGTCTGTGGATTTGGCTGCTCCAAACATTTGATTAGCGGAAGAACCACCGAACGTTGAATCCACTCCACCACCTTTGGGATTTTGGATTAATACTGCGCCCATCAACAAGATCGCTACCAGCGCAATTAAAATAGTTATCAGTACCATCAGTTTATTGTTTTAGATGCTCAGTTATCAGTTCTCTGCTCTTTTTTACACGTCAAGACCAGGGAACTCAGAACCGGGCACTATAAAGATTTTTTAAGCTCTTCTATTTTGGCCGCAAAGGAACTGCTTTTTTCGGGATTTTGCAAACCAAGCCGCTCATACATATCAATCGCTCTTTGTACATGACCTTGTCTTTCCAAAAGTTGTGCTAAAGTTTCTGAAATGATTTCATTATCCTCTTGTATGCTATCTTTAGCTAACTCTTTTGGTTTCTTTGCAGGTTCAACCTCATTTGATTGATTGTCAACTTTAGCCTCCAACTCATTGATTGCCTTAATCTTATCCTTTCGCTTTTCTTTTGCTTTTTTTGAAATTTCTAACAATTCTTCAAATCGTTGCTCAATGACAGGCGATTCAAATTGTTTAAGCCAGCTATTGAAGGAAGTTTTTGGTTCAGGAATTGAGAAATCTTCTTCTTCCTGGGCTTCCATATTTGTAATCTCAAGTGGGATATTTAAAGATGAAAAGGTAGGCGTTTCTTCCTGGTCAAAATCATCTAAAAGGTTTTCGATTATCAACGAATGTCCCACCATATCAGCCACCAAACTGTCTTCAATAATGGAAGGTTCCTCTTGTATGTGTTCAATTACATCTTCGATCGATTCTTCAATTTGAATATCAGTATGTTCAGGACTTACTTCATCCTCATCAGCTAAGGTAGTCTCAATCAATTCATCAACTGTTTTTGTAAAATCTATTTCTTCGGCTACCATATGTTCCACTGAGGCACTGGTTTCGGTTTCTTCATGCAAAAGATTTTCCAGGTAATCTTCCTCTTCTTCTTCAGTGGTTGGAATATCTGGTATTGGAATGATTTCCTCTTCAAACTCATCAGGACTGAACAACAACTCCTCAATTTTTACGCCCTCTAGTTGACCTGTATTTTCAACTACAATTTCTTCAAGGCTATGTAAGTCTTTCAATTCCAAAATCTCATCTGACATCAAATAACTTTCCTCTTGTTCAATTTCTGTGGCGATCTCCTTCAGCAGTTTGTACAAAAATGGGCGATCGGTGCTGTAAGTGGCAGCCATTTCCAAATTCCTGTCAAAATCTTTGTGATTTTCAAGTTTGCTTTTTTGTAGGAGGAGGTACCTTAGGTTTTGACAATAGGGGTACTGTAAAGTCAAACTTTTCAATTCCTGATAGGAAATTTGATAAAGCTGAGATGGGTTTTTGATGTATTCTGAAAAGTTGTTAGCGTTCATAATTGTGGTTTTGAGCGCGTAGGAAACTGAATTTTTGAGAGAAAAATGAATTCAAAAATATCTCAAATTTAAGCCGTTTTTGAATAAATGAGTCCAAAAGGCTTTTAAAATCCAGCCATCTCTCAAATTCTCAACATCTCAATTTCTCTTTTTATGAACTATCCGAAGCGCTTTGCTTCCAGACTTATCAGGTAATTAGCTACCCAACTGTAAAAGAAAATGCCCAATCCAAAAGCCCATACCAAACCTGAAAATTGGGGCATTAAAAACCACAAAGCACCGATGCCTCCAAGAATAAAAGAATACAAGGCCATGTATTTTCTGGCTTTTGTTTCTGGAGGAACCCCAAAAGTACCACCTGCAGGAATCATCATGAATCCAAGAAAGCCACCAAGAAAAGCGAAAAGCAAATTGTCCGATGCAAAAAAGGAAATGAACATCAAAAGTGAACCGGCAGCTAGGAGACCAGTAATGTTTGAGCCCATAATTTCATCTTCACTCAAGGCATTCTTGCCCAGAGGGTGCAGGCGCAAAAACAGATTGGAAATTGGTTTGGCAATCCAGGTCGAAAAAGCGAAAATGACGTAGAAAACAATAAAAGGCAGAAGTATAGGACCAAACTCCGGGTACTTTTCATACACTTCCAGCAGCAGTAAATAGAGCAAATAAATGCCAATAATAAAAAACCAGCGCCCCTTTTCCTGCATCTTGTCCATCCACAAAAAGTATTTCAAAACCATGCGGTAAAAGATGTTTTTTCCCTTAATGGCCTCTTTTAATCCACTTTTTGCATACCTGTTGGTTGGGTCAAAACGAAGCGCTTCTTTGAAATGCTCAATAGCCTTATCATATTCATCCTTTTCAATCGCAACCCATCCCTTATTGGAATGAGAATAGGTGTTTTCGGGCGCCTTATTCAATGCATAGTCTAAAGTCGCAGCAGCTTCATCCTGTCTGTTTAACTTCACCAATGCCTGGGCGCGGAGATTAATCAAGTCTACATTTTCAGCATCTATTTCCAGACCACGATTGGCTTCTTCCAAGGCTTTTTTCCAATGCTCCTGATAAAATTCAATCTCAGATTTGATAATGAAAAAACTTGGGTCATTAGGTGCCAAACGTTGACCTTCTTCAATAGCTTCTTTTGCTTTTCCTATTTTTTGATTGTAGAAATAGGAGCGGCTCAATATGTAAAACAAATTTGGATTAGATGGCTGTATGCCTACCGCTTTTTCCGCCAACTCGATGGCTTTGGGAAAATCTTTCTGGTTGATTCGACAAGCTGCATAAAGCCCCAATGCAAAAGGATCGTTGGGGTTTTGAGACAGCGATTTCTTTAGCTCGGCTTCCGCTTCCGGTACCCTATTTTGTTGATACAAAAATTGTGCGTTTTGAAAGTGTCTGGTCATGTTATTTTTTCCAATTCAAATACTTACTTTTTTAAATTGAGGTAATCGAGAATATCATCGTACAAGCCAGCCTCATTGGCAAACAAAGCATAATTTTTTGCCGTTTGAAACCATTCCTTTGTTGTTGGTCGGTGTTTTTTGACTGCTACTAGGAAATCGTTGGTTTCAAGTGGTAGAGGACGACCCTTTCGCATGGATTCCTCCAACTTTGACTCGATGGCCATGTCTATAACTGCTTCTAAGTCTGCTCCGGAAAATTCCTTTGACCGTCCCACGATTTTGGAGAAATTTAAAGTGCCAATGGGCTTTTCTTTCAATTTAATCTTTAAAATAGCTTCTCTGGCAGTATCATCTGGAGGTGGAACAAAAACGATTCTGTCAAAACGACCAGGTCGTCGAAAAGCTGGATCGAGGTGCCAGGGAGCATTGGTTGCAGCAAGTATGAGCACCCCCTCATTGTCATATTCAACTCCATCCATTTCAGAGAGAAATTGGTTGATGACGTGTCTTCCAGCGGAGTTGCGCATATCTGTACGATTGGCACCCAGAGCATCTACCTCATCAAAAAACAGGACACAAGGTTTTAGTTGACGCGCTTTTTGGAATATCGAATGCAGGTTGCGTTCGCTTTGACCAATGTACATATCCAGAATGTCGCTAATGCCGACGGGGATGAAATTTGCATTTACTTCTCCTGCTGTGGCTCTGGCGAGATGTGTTTTACCACAGCCGGGTGGTCCATATAGCAAAATACCCCCTCCTATTTTTTTCCCATAAGCTTTGTACAATTCAGGGTGTTCAAGTGGGGCAATGATTTTTAAACGAATTTCTTCTTTTACCTTTTCCATTCCGCCCACCTCTTCAAAAGATATTTTAGGTCTTTCAATTTCTACAGATTTGTCATCATCTTCAAAATCTTCAAACCCTCCTGCAGTCAGTTTTATTTTTTCAGGTTCCTGGGGGTCTTCTTTTTGTGCTTCCAGATTGATTTCTGATTCCAGAAAGTTATCTTTTAGGTTTTGATTCAACAATATGGCTTTTTCATAAGCATCTTTTGCATCCAATGCATTGCCACTTTGCAATAATAATTTTGCATAAACCAACCACGCCCTTGCAGGTGGGGTTGCAGCTTCAGTAATTTCCTCCATTATGACCAATCCAAGAGAAGTTTTTTCCTGCTCATAGAATGATTCTGACAAGCCAATTTTTAAGGAAAGATCATTCGGAGCAAGGCGCAATGCTTCTTTGTATTCAATTTCGGCCTCAACAAACCGGCTGTTTTTTAAGAGCGCATTTGCATATAATTTCCGTAAAGGCACATTTTCAGGAGAGGCTTTTATGGCAGCTCGGAGGTCATTCAATTCGTTTGATTCCATGTTACTGGTTTACTGGTTGCTGGTTTACTGGGTTCTAGTTGCTGGTAACTAGCAAACCAGGAACCAGAACCCAGGGACAAAAGTACATTTTAGAAAGGAAAAGCAGACCTGAAAAGTTTCCTAACCTAAAAAGGACAAAACACACTTAATGCTTGATCAAATTAAAATTGACGGCTGCTTTTGGCGTCTTTTGGATTTTACCTTCGTTGAAGAACCTTTTCCTTAGCTTCGGCTAGGCAAAAGAACCTTCGCCTTGTTAAAATCCAAAAAACACCCAAAATCAACTCGTCATTTCAATATTGGTCAAGCACTAGGAAAGTTCTGGAATTAACCCTACTTTTAATCCGATGAGGTTTTTAACACTCAAAACCCCAGGCGTGTTATATTCTACGTTATTTAAAAAAAAATGAAAATCAAAAATTCCCCTTATGACTTTTTGAATATTTGGTTTTTTCATTTTTATTTTCATTTAAATTTTAATTGAAAATATTCTCACTAGAGAATTTAACATCCCTGCCTAAAACCCCAAGTTACACTCCTAAATTATTTCATTATTCATTATTCAATATTATGCTTACCCTATTACAAGACCCACAAATTAAAAAAGTAATCAATCCTCCAAATGCAGATGCAGATTGGAGAAGTGATTTGAGTCGATTAGAATCCGGGGATGTTACCCTCACACGCAGATCGGCCGGAGAAAACTCCATTAGGGCTTTTCAACGCTTACTTATTTTTCTAGGTTATTCCACATCTTCCTCAGGAGCATTTTCCATTGATGGAGATTTTGGTAGAGGAACCAATCGTGGATTGGCACAATTCAAATTTGAGCAGGATTTGGCAAGCGGAGGTTTGACGCGTAAAGTGTTAACTTATCCTTGTACCTGGAGGAATGCTCGTAAATTGATAACGTCAATTCCCGATGTAAAATTGACCATCCCAACTTTGATAAAAATGCTGGAAGTTTGCAAAGACAACATCGACACCAAAAAGGTAAATTGTGGCAATTTTGAGGAAGCTATTTTTCAATTAAATAATTTGTATGCCAACAAGTACCTGACCTGTAAAACCATCAACCAAAAGTATGGTGCATTGGCAGAAAAAGCTTCTGAGACTTTGAAGTCCCAAAAAAATAGAGTCATCAGGCCTGAGTGGATTCTTTCCATTATCCGGCAAGAAACAGCTGGAGTTGTTCGTCCAAGATTTGAACAACATTTGTTGACAAGATATAATAATGGTAGCCCAGGCACAGATTTATCAGAATTGAGGTATCGGTCAATGAGTTTTGGCTTGGGGCAAATTTTGGGTGTCAATTATACCAGGGTAGGAGCGCTTTCAGCGAAAGCGATGTTTACCAGCCCATTGGATGAGCAAATTTTGTTTATCGCCAGATTTTTGACGGCATCTTCACGAACACGCCCGGTGGTTTTAAAGTCAAATCCAAATGACGATGATTTTAAAGCGGTAGCCAGGTATTACAATGGATCAGGTTATGCTGCCCATCACTATAATGAGCGTTTGGCAAGATGGTTCAGAGAGTTTAAAATGTTGAGGGGGATTTAAGTATTTTAGGTTTGTTGTTTGGAGTTCGTAGGTTGATATTGAAGTCTAATATTTTGCATTTGGGCAATTAGTAATATTTTTGCTTTTAGATTCTTAGACACTGCAGAACACCAAACTCCAAATTCCAAGCGGTATTTTCACAACAAAATCTCGAAATGAGTAGTAATAAAATTCAAAGCAGTTTTTTCATCCTATTTACAGTAGCCATTTGCCTGAGCCTGACTTCCTGTGATATTTTTAAGCCTGCCAGAGATACTGCCAAGGACAAGGTTTATAAAGATAAAGATGGAGAATTGACTGAAATCCAGGGGCGCAGAATTTATAATCCCGAAACAGGTGAGTGGGAAATTGTACGTGTAATTACAGGAAAGTTGGACACCATCAAATGGGTTGATTTGGCACCAAATAAATTTCCGCCCATCACCTCTGACGGTAGTTTTTCCGGGGGAAATAATCCCTCTGTAGGTTCTGGTCCTGTAACCATTACTCCTGAAGGCTCTGAGATGAAGAATGTTTATAATGTTTCTGTATTGCTTCCTTTTTTTAGCAATCAATTTAGTGAGACCAGTGCAACACTTCCCAAAAACTCCAGGTGGGCAGTCAGCTTTTACAGCGGGATGAAAATGGCAACAGATGTTCTGGAAGGAGAAGGAATTAGTCTAAATTTGGAGGTGTTGGACACCAGAGGAGATGAAAATACAGTCAGAAGTTTATTGAGAAGCAATACCAATATTAATAAATCAGATTTAATCATTGGTCCCTATAGAAGGGCCAATATCAAACAAGTGGCAGATTATGCAGCTAATCGGCAGATTACATTGGTTTCTCCCCATAGTGCTTCTCCAAATATTTCAAATAAGAATCCATATTACATACAAACGAACCCTTCTCTGAAAGTGCATTGTGAAGCCATAGCTGCTCATATAAAAGATCGCTATCAGAGTAAGGATGTTGTAATTGTTGCAAGAGATGAAGCAGACGAAAAAGACCGGATAGCATATATACAAGATGCCAATTTTGTATTGACAGAGGGAAGAGATACGCTTGGATTTGAAGAATACATTGTGAATGACAGGACCGCCGACTTTCACGACATGGATATTGCACCATATATACGACCAGGTGGAACGACGGTGTTTATCATTCCTTCCTACAGAAATGAAAACTTTATCTATTCAATATTCAGACAAATTGCTTTGAATAAAACGGAGGAAGACCGAATCATCGTTTATGGTCTTCAACCCTGGATGAATTACGAAAGAATCGACTTCGATTTTTTTGAAAATCTGAATGTCCATGTAAGTAGCGGAAGTTTTGTAGATGATTTTGATCCAAGTACCCAATTAATGAAACGAAGGTATTTTGAGGAATATGGGATGTCTCCAGAACCCGAAGTCTTTACCGGCTATGATGTAATGTTATTTTGTGGCAGAATGCTCAAAAAGTATGGAACAAAATTTCAATTGTATTTGGAAGAAGAGGAAATGGAAGCCTACACTCAAACTAAGTTTAAGATAGGGAGGGTAGTGGATGAATCCGAATTTTTAAAAGAAAACTGGAATAGAGTAGATCAATGGGAAAATAAATTTGTCCACATTTTGAAGTTCCAGAATTATCACTTTCAGCCAGCTGATTGATTATATGAAATTAAAGTAAAACCTAATATATAATCTGATAAAACTTAATCATCTCTAATTTTTCATATCTCTCCTAAGTAATTGATTTTCTATTTATTGTAGATTGTTGATGTGTTGCGGTGTACGGGTTTCGAGGTAACTTAACCCGCAATCCGTACCCCGCAACATGTTGATTATCATAGATTTTTCTAAATAGGCAAAACCTCGAAATTTTTTTTATTAATTTCAAGGTGGCACCTTTTTTTTTGACACCTTTGAGCATCATCAAAAACAGTATTTTAATGTCAAAAGATAAAATAAAAGGAAACCCTGGCTTGCGGAAGGATTTAAGTGAACTTGCACAACGAAAAACTTACCTGAAAGATGAAAACAGACCAAATGCTATTCGGAAAAGACATCAAAAAGGACTTCGCACTGCTCGTGAAAATATCGAAGATATATGTGATGAAGACACTTTTTTAGAATCTGCATCATTAATCATAGCTGCGCAAAGAGGGCGTAAATCTATGCAGGAATTGTTTGAACAGACACCTGCCGATGGTTTAATTGCTGGTTTTGGCTCTGTAAACGGAAGTGATTTTGATGAGGCTTCCAGTCAATGCCTGGTACTGAGTTATGATTACACCGTCCTTGCGGGCACACAAGGGGCTTTTAATCACAAAAAACTGGATAGGATGATGGAAATGGCAGGTAAATCCAAGTTGCCAGTTATTTTCTTTTTGGAAGGCGGTGGTGGGCGCCCCGGAGACGTCGATTTTTACCCCATCTCTGTTGGAGGGCTCGATCTAATGACTTTTGTTGAATTTGCGAGATTGAGTGGAGAAGTTCCCCGAATCGCAATTGTATCCGGTTATTGTTTTGCGGGAAATGCAGCTATTGCTGGCTGTGCCGATGTGATTATTGCAACTGAAAATACTTCAATTGGCATGGGAGGACCAGCAATGATTGAGGGTGGCGGATTGGGGAAATTTCACCCAAAAGATATAGGACCTATAGATTTTCAATCTCCAAATGGGGTCATTGATATTTTGGTTAAAGATGAGAATGAAGCTGTAGCAGTATCCAAAAAATATCTATCCTATTTTCAGGGGAATTTGGAAAATTGGACTTGCCCAGATCAAGAGAAACTCCGTGATCTTATTCCAGAGGATCGAAAATGGGCTTATGATGTCCGAAAGCTGATCAACCAACTTTGCGATACTGATTCGGTTCTTGAGTTGAGGAAAGATTTTGGGAAAAACATGATAACATCTTTAGTTAGAATTGAAGGAAAACCGCTTGGTTTAATTGCCAATAATCCACGCCATCTTGGAGGTGCGATTGATAGTGACGCTTCAGACAAGGCCTCCCGATTTATGCAGTTATGTGATGCATTTGATATTCCCATAATTTCCCTCTGTGATGCTCCAGGCTTTATGGTTGGACCCGATTGCGAAAAGACAGCCATGGTGAGACATGCTTCCCGAATGTTTGTTGTAGGAGCTAAATTGCGTGTACCTATCTTCACAATTGTAACGCGCAGAGCTTATGGTTTAGGAGCAATGGCAATGGCAGGGGGGAGCTTGCATGAATCCTTCTTTACCGTTGCCTGGCCAAGTGGAGAATTTGGTGCAATGGGACTGGAAGGAGCGGTAAAACTGGGATTCAAAAAAGAATTGGACGCGACAGAAAACATAGCAGAAAAGCAACAACTTTATGAAATGCTGGTCAAGCAGGCCTATGATCAGGGAAAAGCAATCAATGCAGCATCCGTTTTGGAAATTGATGAAGTCATTGATCCAAAAGAATCCAGGCTATGGATTTCAAAAGGCTTGTTAAGTTTTGAAAAAAGAGGGATTGATGAAAGATATGGTCGATATATAGATACGTGGTAAATCATAATTTGTATTTTAGCGAAAATTCGCTAACCCAATCTTTCAGGCATGACTCAAACCACGACTACTCATTCCACAGCTTGTATTCTTTGCTCAGTTAATTGCGGTATTAAAATAGCTGTTGATCAACAAGGGCAATTCACCAAAATTGTTGGTGATGAAGCGCATCCCATTTCTAAAGGCTATCTGTGTCAGAAGGCGACCCGCCTCAATTATTACCAAAACCAGAAAAGGCTGAACGTTCCGCTTCGTCGTAAATCGGATGGAACCTTTGAGGAAATCTCCTGGGAGACTGCCATTCAGGAAATTGCAGATAAACTCATCTCCATACGAGATACACATGGTGGAGAAACCATCGCCTATGCAGGTGGAGGAGGGCAGGGGAATCATTTTCCAGGAATGTATGCCTCGGCTACCAGAGCGGCTTGCCGCACACCCTATTTTTACTCTGCGCTGGCACAGGAAAAGACCGGCAACTTTTGGGTTCATGGAAAATTATTTGGAAGACAAAACACCTATTATCACGAACCCGTAGATAAAGCAGATTATGTTGTACTAATTGGTACCAATCCCATTCAATCGCATGGGATGCCTCGTGCGAGAAAAGCCATTAATCAACTTGCCAGCAATCCAAACCGGACTTTGGTAGTGGTGGATGTTCGAGAAACAGAAACCGCGAAAAAAGCAGATCATTTCTTACAAGTGAAGCCGGGGAAAGATGCTTTTTTGATGGCTACAATGCTCGGAATTATCATTCAGGAAGGACTGGAAGATGAGGAATTTATCCAAAAACACACTACAGGCTTTGAAGCGATTAAACCCCATTTCGAAAATATTCCCATTGAAGAATATGCTGAAACTTCAGGTGTTTCACTTGAATTGATACAAAAAATAACCAGGGAGATGGCTGCTGCTGAATCGGTATGCATTCGATCAGATTTGGGAATTGAAATGAGCCATAACAGTACCTTGAATGCCTATTTGAAAAGATTGCTCTTTTTGGTGACCGGCAATTTTGGAAGGGAAAAAACCAACCATTTGAGTACTCATTTCTTTCCACTGATTGGGCATTCTAAAGAGCCAGAAGAAGGAGGCAAGGTTACACAAGTCACCAAAGCCAAAGAAATTTGTAAGCTATTTCCTCCAAATGTTTTGCCACTGGAAATTGATAGCAATCATCCAAAAAGAACCAGAGCTTTGATTGTCGAAAGTGCGAATCCACTCAGCTCTTATGCAGACATACCAGCACAAAGGAAAGCATATAAGAAATTAGACCTGATGGTGGTAATAGATGTAGCGATGACGGAAACTGCAAAAGCTGCGCATTATGTGTTGCCTGCTTCTTCTCAATTTGAGAAAACAGAGGCGACTTTTTTTGCTGATAACTTTTTCCATCTACGCAAGCCTTTTGTGAAACCCCTGGATGGGACCTTGCCAGAATATGAAATTCACACTCGACTCATTAAAGCTATGGGCGAGTTACCCTCCTCTTTTCCAATATTAAGAGCCATTGCAAAGTTGGATCGCAGGCTGCCTTACTTAAAGTTATTTCAGACAGCTTTGGGTATCACTTTCAAATTCAATCCAAATTGGGCGAAGTATGCAGTCATTGTTTTAAGGGAAACATTAGGGAAAGCCCTGTCAAAGGAAAATGAGCCTGCAGCAGTATTGTGGTTTTCTGCACACAGATATGCAAAAAAATATGCAAAAGCTATCAACAATGCCGGAATTAAAGGCAACGGGTATGCATTGGGCGAGGCTATTTTTAGAAAAATCCTTACAAGCCCATCAGGTGTTATTTTGAGTAAACACGATATAAAAGACCATTGGCAATTGATGAGAACCAAGGATAAAAAAGTCCACCTGGAAATACCGGAAATGTTGGATTGGCTGGACAAATTGCCAGAAACGAATGCAGCCTTAGAAGCCCTGAATGCCGATTATCCCTTTAATCTCATTGCCGGCGAGCGGCGTTCCTATAATGCCAATACCAATCTTCGCAATCCAGAGTGGCGAAAAACAGACAAAGAAGGTTTTTTAAAGATCAATCCAATAGATGCAGCAAAGCTCAATATAGAAACTGGTGACACAGTGAAATGTGCCAATTCAAAGGGCACTATTAAAATCATCGCGAAAGTGGTTAAAGAAATTCCAGAAGGGATTATTTCAATGCCGAATGCTTATGGATTAGAATACGATGGCGAAGAGAATTTTGAAGTAATAGGTGCGGCTGCCAATGAATTGACTTCTGCCGAGTATTGCGATCCAATGGCGAAAACACCTTATCACAAGAATGTGAGAGTTAAGCTAGAGAAGTTATAGGATCACAAACGGTATGATGAATTGAAAGTAACTCAATTAAAAGTTCTGATCACTCACTTCGTAAACTATTAACTGGATTTGCTATTGCAGCTTTAAAAGTCTGTGATCCAATTGTAATTATTCCCAAGACTATTAACAGCATTATTCCAGGGAGAAATACCCAAATGTTCATAGGAATAGAGTAGGCAAAAGTGTTCAAGAACTGTTGACCAATGAAATAACTTAAAGGGACAGCCACAATAATTGCCAAAATCAAAAGCGCAAGATACCCTTTCGACAAATAAGCCACCAAATCATGAGTTGTAGCGCCAATAATTCTTCTAACACCAATTTCTTTTGTCTTTGTTTCAACGGAGTAAATCACAATTCCCAACAATCCAAGGTATGCGATGATTAAGCCCAAGGTGCCAAAATAACCAACTACATTTGCCATGTCCCCAATATCAGCATAGGTTTCTGAAATCGTTTGATCGTAAAAGCTGTATTGAAGAGCTTGTTCTTTATCAATGACTTTCCAGGTTCGTTCCATAGCTGCTATTGTTGCAGGAATGTCTCCACCTGAAATAGTTAAATTTAACACGTTCAGACGTTCGGGATTATACCTGAGCAGCATAGGTTCAATATTGTAAACCATCGGTTTGTATAAAAAATCTTTCGTCACTCCTCTAATCGTCATTTGAATTGTATCATTGACATAAATTGGTAGCCCAATGACCTCAGAAGCATCTCCCATCTGAAATTTGGAAAGGAAATTTTCATTCACAATGGCAAATAATTCTTGCTGTTGAGCCATATTTTCAGGGAAGTTCTCTCCTGCCACCAGTTCAATATTGAAATTGTCCAAATAATTGTGATCAATGGTATAATCTCTAACCTGAATGGGTTCCTCCGCTTTGTCAATTTGAACATCCACGTTGCTATCTCGCCAGGTACCCATCAAATGCGATATGCCACTCATTTTTTGGACTTCAGGCAATTGTCCAAAAGCAGAAGAAGTTTTTTCGAAGCTATTTCCCATCAATTGAACATTGACCACATCTGTTCTATTGGAACCAAAGTTTTCTTTGATGGAAAATTTGATTTGTTTCCATGCAATGTTCAAAACTAAAATGAAAATTAAAGAAATTGAAAATTGACTGACAATGAGTGCTTTACGTAAGCCAATACGCCTAAAGACTTTTACATTTTCCAGCTTTTGCATAATAGATAGTGGAGAGAACTTGGAAAGAGCTATGGCCGGTAAAAGACCTGCAATCAAACCTACCAGTAGGGTGAATCCAAAGAACAATCCAACAGTTACAAAATCTACCTTAAATGTAATATCCAATTGTGATAATGACTCTAAACTATTAAATGCAGGAATTGTGAATTCCAAAAGTAGGTAAGCCAAAAACAAAGAGAGCAAGGAAAATACCAATGCTTCACTAATGAATTGTCCAAAAATCTGCTTTCGATTTGCTCCCATGACTTTTCTTACACCTACTTCACGCGCTCTGGTCAAACTTCTGGCTAATGTCAAGTTGGTATAATTAAAACAGGCAGACAAAATGATAATAATACATAGAACGGAAAAGAACCAAATTGCTTGAACTGGTAAAGCCCGTCCCATATTATTGGACATGGCAGGACCTGGGGTGATACCACTCAAAGGTTGTAGCAAAAAGTCATAACCAGCATCCCTTGTTTCCAAATCCAAATCTGCGTAACGATTCCTGGAAATATCGGTTAAAGCCGCCAAGGCTGCTTCTTTTTCCGAGTTATTTTTTAGGCGAACGAAATTGTAGGTGTTGTAATAATTCAAAAAATTACTTGTAGCATTAAAAGAACCTGGTAATTTATCCAATGCAATTTGGGTAGAGAGAGATCCCAAAGCATCAAATTCCAAATGTGTTTTTCCTTTAAAGGGTTTTAAAACACCTGTCACTTTGAATTCCTGTTCATAAGCAGGCATACTAAGTGATGCCCCAATTGGATCCTCATCTTTGAATATTTTTTCTGCCATTACTTTTGTCAAAATCACTGAGTAGGGTTCTTCAAGTGCTGTCAATGGATTTCCTGCCTCCATTTCAAATCCAAACATTTCAAAAAAGGTGGCATCTGTAAAAAGCCCACGCCCCTGGATGAGGTTATTATTTTTCTGCACATTACAACGAAATGTTCTAACCAGTGGAGTCCACAATTCAACCTGGGAATAATCTTCTGTTAATGTTTTGCCTACCAAATAGGGAGATGAAGCGTATTTTTCTTCCCCTCCATTTTTCCGAATGGCATTCGTCAAAATGCGATATACATTTTCACTATCCTCATGAAACTTGTCATAGCTATTCGCATCCTTTATCAGCATGATGACCAAGAAGCAGACTGATATACCTGCAGCTAATCCGAAAATATTGACAAAAGAAAATGTTTTGTTTTTAAGAAGATTGCGAAGAGTGATTTTAATATAGTTTTGAAGCATCAGTTTGCATTGTTTGATTTAAATAATGGTAGAAAATGGCTATCCTTTAGTTACCAGTTCCTGACTTAGATTTACTACTCACTTCTCAAACTCTTAACAGGATTTGCCAGCGCTGCTTTTATGCTTTGAATACCCACTGTCAAAAAAGCAATTCCAATTGCCAAAACTGCTGAGATGACAAAAATCCACCATGGAATATCAATCCTGTAAGCAAAATTTTCTAGCCATTGATTGGAAAAGTAGGCAGCTACTGGGCTGGCAATAATCAAAGCAATAACAACCAGTTTCATAAAATCTTTGGAGAGCAGACCTATGAGTCCTCCAACGTTTGCCCCCAATACTTTCCGAATGCCAATTTCTTTGGTTCGGTTAACTGCTGCCAAAGCTGCTAAGCCCATCAGACCCAGACAAGCCAGGAATATGGAAATACCTCCTGCCCAGCCGATGATTTTACTAAAGCGGGTTTCGGAACTGTAAAATCGATTGATGTTTTCATCCAAAAAGCTGTATTTGAATGGAAAATCCGGAACTATAGCGGTCCATTGTTGCTTCAAATTGGCTAAAACAGGAGCTGGATCTCCAGGTTGGATTCTAACAAAAAACTGGAAAGGAGCCCTTCCCTCAAATTGGTGAAACATTTGGGGGCGTATTTCTTCTGTCAATGGGCGAAAATTGAAATCTTGAACTACCCCAATTACCTTTGGTTCATTTTCCGCTTCCATATAGCCGGTCAATTCCTGTCCAACCGCATTATCCAATGTCCAGCCAAAGTCCTTAATCATACTTTCATTTACAATCACTGAAAGGTTTTCTCCATCTTGCCTGCCGGGCTCAAATGCTCTCCCTCTCAATAATTTCATGTCCATCACATTCAAGTAATCATCATCCGTGAAATATTCAAAAACCTGTTTGTTTTCCCCATTATAATCAAAGCCTGAACGACTCCAGCCTTCTCCTGCCCCAATAGACATATCTGCAGAAGCAATACCCAGAATTTCAGGGTTTTGGGAAAGTGCTTCTTTAAATCTAGGATAAATGGTTTCTGTATCTGTTCCTTCCGCATCGACGACGATAACATTCTCTTTATTGAATCCTGGATTTTTGGATTGCAAAAAATTCAGCTGGTTCAAGATTACCAAAGTAGCAATTACTAATGCTGTTGAAAGTGTAAACTGGGTTGTTACTAAAGACTTTGTGAAAAAATTGGAACCGCCTAATTTGATTTTATTTTTTAGCACCTCAATTGGTCGAAAACCTGATAATGTTATTGCCGGATAACTACCCGCTAGTAATCCTGTTATCACTGTAATACCTATGAGCAACCATGTCATTTCCGGAAATTTTTGGAAGGAAAAGGCAAGTTCCCGGTCGGATAATTCATTGAAATAAGGGAGTAGAAATTGAGCCAATGCCAAGCCGATGAAGACGGAAACGACACTTAGGAGCATAGCCTCTGACATAAATTGGCGAACCAGGGCTGCACGAGTACTACCTATAACCTTTCGAATGCCCACTTCTCTGGCTCTGCCAGCTGAACGACCAATGGCTAGCGTCGTAAAGTTGATTATTGCAATTAATAAAACCCCAGCTGCAATTGCCAATAACAACCATATATTTTGAGGATCAATAGCTGCAACTTCACCACTGTAGATATTGGTGTTCAAATGCATTTCTTTGAATTGCTGTAGGCGATAAGTCACTGGAGGACCTTCTCCTTTCCAGATTCCTCGCTCTCTAAGCATATTTTCAACGTCGGGATAGTAGCGCTGACGAAATTCCAATAATGCTGCTTCATTGGACGCCAAGCCACTGCCCTCTCTCAATTTAATAAAGGTGCTTAAAAAAGAGCTTCCCCAATTTTCTGCCCGTCTTTGCCCATAGGTAGTGGTCGCATAATAATCTATACTTCCCATGATCTGGAATTGCCTGGAAGAATTGGAAGGAATATTTTCAGCTACAGCACTGACTGTAAAAGGCTCAAATTCATCTTCAATTTGAATTTCAATGGTCTTTCCTGTAGGATTGCTTTCTCCAAATAATTTTATAGCCATTTCTTCTGTTAAAACTACATTTCGCGGATCAGAAAGTGCTGTGTGAGGGGAACCGTATTTTAGAGGAAAAGACAACACTTCAAATACATTGGATTCTACATGGGACACTTCTGCACGACTCACTTGTCCGGCTATTTTTACAAAACTTTCTCCCCAGGCTGATTTCCAACGGACAAAAGCTTCCACATCCGGAAAGTCTGCCGCCATTGCTGGTCCCAAGGGCATTGGTAAATGCGGATCACCCTCTGTCCCTTCTCCGTCTAAATCTTCTGTCCAGCGATACATCCGATACAATTGGTCGCCTTCTGTGTGGAAACGATCAAAACTGAACTCATGAATGGCATACAACAAAAACAAACTGAAACAGGCCAATCCGACACTCAAACCAAAAATGTTGATGAACGCCAATCCTTTTTGCTTGAGTAAATTGCGAAGGGTGATTTTTACGTAGTTTTGAAACATAGGTACCTGGTTTATTTTTAATATGATTAGTCTATAGAATTATTTCAATGCTTGTACCAATGTTCTCAATGTTCTGATAGTCAGTTGTTTAAATGGAATGTAATGATGAATGTTTTTCCTTTTTTGTTCGAAATTGGACAGTATCTATTCGGAAATGAACGACTTGTAGCCGCCCAAATTTTTGGGCGAGTTAAAAAGAGTAGAAGTATTTTTGTTATACAAGCCCAAAAATTTGGGCAACTACTTGGATAATCTTTAACATAAAAACATCCGATAATGAAAAATCACCTGTTAACCATAATTCTGTTATTGTTGGGATTTCAGTTTTCTTGCTCCACTGGCGAGGAAAACCTAAAAGAAGCCCAAGAGCTTAGAACCAAAGCATTAAAGCAGTTAGAGCAAAAGAATTACGATTTGGGTTTAAATGATGCGTCAAAAGCTTTTGACATCAGCAAATCGGGTTCTGATTCTTTAGGGATGGCGGAATCGCTATTCCTATTGGCCAGAGCATCTGCCCTTCTGGGAAAATTTGAAGCAGCGATTGATTATGGGAAAATTGGAGCTGAAATGTCCAGACAGCTTCAAGATTTTGATTTGGAATACAAAAATAACAATGTATTGAGCTGGTCCTATTTTGAAACGGACCATGATTTTGAACAAATTTTGGAACATGAAAAAAGGCAGGTTTTTGTAGTCAATCAATTGGAGGACGATGCTGCCAAGGCAATGGTTTACAATAATTTTGGATATGATTATACGATAGCAGGAACGCTTCCTTTGGATAGCCTTATCCAATATTCCAAATATGCCAATGACTATTTTGCCAAAACTGAAAACAACAATGGACGATGGTACACATTGATGAATTTGACCTGGCAACATCGACTCAAAAAAGATTTTGAAAAATCAGAATACTTTGGAAAGTTATCCGTTGAGCGAGCTATAAAAGACGATGATAGACATGCCATTATTGAAGCCAATACCAATTTGGGTGAGACACTTATTGCACAGGGAAAAATCAATGAAGCGCTTCCATATTATCAGGATGCCTTAAATCAAAGCACCCAAAAAGAAGATCGGGATAAATATGTATTTGATGTATATTATTCCAAATTTCTTTGGCTTATTAAAGCCAGGGAGGAAGCTATCTGGAGATTAGAAGAAGCCCTGGAGTTTTTGAAAACAGGTGAAGTATTTTATGAAATGTTGGGGCGTGCTTACTTGGCAGATTTTTATTTTCAGAATGGAGAAACTGAAAAGGCTAAAGAGCAGATTGCTATTTTGAAAAATCCTCGGAACCATTATTTTTCTTTTGAGAATAAGTTATTAGGGGCATTGACAGAGATTAAGATTTTGAGAAAACAAGATGAAGCTGAAAAAGCAGAAGAAATAATGAATAATTTTTTAGCAAATGCCAATGCTTTTGGAGCAGAATGGTTGGTAGAAATGTTGGAACATAATTAAAAGAATTGCCTTATATATTGCCTCAAATTAAAAAGAACAGGTCCGAATACCTTATTTTGCGTAGTAATGAAGTAAGTACCTGGGACCTACGTGGGTCAATGCAGTATTCTTTTTTTTGAACAGCATGGTTAAAAAAAATAGATTTGGGCTACCATTTTGTGATTGCTACAAAAAAATACCGAATGAAATAAAACCAAAAACAAAAATTGGTTTTTATGGCATCCAAAAAAAAGAAACGATCAAAATCAGCTAATGCGAAGAGGTCGAGGAAATCTTCAAGTCCAAATACTTCATTCATCCAATCTGTCAAGAACTTTTGGAACCAAAAGTCTCCCGTTTTAAAATTCTTATTGGGCTTTGCTGGGTGCATGGTTCTTTTCTACTTCATTTATTACTCCGACTTTTTTGTTGAAAACATAGGGAATCCGCTCATCCAAGCCCAGGCGAGAGCCGGTAGTTTTCTTTTAAATTTAATCGGGCACAAAACGACTACCCTAAATGAATTAATCCAGGGAGGATCTTTTTCCATAAGTGTAAAAAAAGGATGTGACGGATTGGAGCCATTGGCGATTTTGTTAAGTGGCATCCTCGTTTTTCCAATTAAATTTAGCTTGAAATTGCCAGGAATCTTATGGGGTACACTAGCACTGGGATTGCTCAATTTAGTTCGAATTGTGGGACTTTACCTGGTGGGATTGTACTTCCCTGGTGACTTTTTTGATGTTTTGCATGAGCAGGGTGGGTTTATCATTTTTACGGCTTTGAGTATTTTTATTTGGATGTTTTGGGCAAATCGCGCAATGGTGAAAAATCATGATTTAATTCAAAAAACAGCAAGTATCTCTGAAAAATGAAATCTTATATTCCATTCTTTAAATATCTGAGTCTATTTCTATTATTGTATTTCGTACTATATGGAATATTTTCTATCCCTTCAATTGCCCGAGTATCCGCAAATGCGTATAAATCAATTACCCAACCCATTTTACAGACTTTCTTGTCTAAAGCACATTTAAAACTTGAATCAGACGATGCCACTCAACCAGACCCGTCCATTATTCGATTGGTTTATGCTGGTAAAGAAGAGGTTCGTCAACAAACTGAGTTGGCCAGACAACAAGGAGCAAAAAGTTTCCACATGAAAGGCACTGAAAGGGATTTATTCTTTAATCTCTTTTTTACAACCTTCTTTGTCTTTTTGATGGCACTGATTCTTGTCACGCCGATTGGCCTAAAAGAAAAACTAGTAGCTATCCTATTCGGAACGGTTCTGTTTTACCTTTTTACTGTATTTAAGCTCAGCATTTTTCTACTCAATCTTTTCAATGAATCTAAGTATCAAATGTACAAATTAGGCGAGTTTGGGTCCAAGATTTTTGATGGCTTGACCAATTTATTAAGTTCATTGGGGTTTAGTTCATTCATCGTTATTTTGATATGGGGTTTTGTGGCTTTTAAGAAAAGTAATTGGAAAGACTTTCTCGGTATGCTAAATGAAAAAAGGGAGTCTTAAAATTTCATCAAGAAATCCGCCAAATTTACGTCACTACCCAAGCCCAATTTCTTTCTGAGGCGATATCGACTGGATTCAATTCCTCTAACCGAAATATGCATTAACAACATTATTTCTTTTGAGGAAAGATTCATTCTTAGATAAGTACACAGTCGCTGGTCCTTCGGAGACAATTGAGGATAGGTATTTGAAAGCCGTTGAATAAAGTTGGCATGCACCTGATCGAAGTATTGTGAAAATTGCTCCCAGTCCTCATCCAAATTGGCATTTTGATTAAGCAGTTGAATTGTAGCTCGAAGACTCTTTTTAAATTTTGGTTCCTTGGTCTCGGAGATCATATCCTGGAGGTTTTCTATTAATTTGTTAATAAGTTCACTTTTCTGGACCAAATGCATAGTGGTAGTAGCCAATTCCTGGTTTTTAAATTGGATTTCTGTTTTGAGTTTTTCCCTTTGTAGCACTGAAATTTCCGCTTCATTTTTAGCAACTATTTTTTCATAAGCTTGGGTTGTTTTTATCTGTTTTTCTTTTAATTCAGCCTTTTCTTTTTCAAATCGAATACGAGGGATGAGAACCAAACCTAAAAGAAGGCTTAAAAAGATAAAGAGATAAATCCAAAATGCGGTATGGGTTGCATACCATGGTGGTAAAATCTCGAAATGATAAGTTTTTGGGTCAGTAATCTGCCCTAAACCATTTTTTGCTCTTACCTGAAACTCATATTTACCATAGGGCAATGCGGAGTATTCCTTTTCATTTTTTTTAGTCCAAGCAGACCAACCTGAATCTAAGCCTTTCAACAAATATTGGAATTGAGGGTCAAAAAAAGTACTGTATTCTGATGCGCCATATTTAAAGGAAAAAGCATTTTGATGATGTGGGAATTGCAGGATTTTTTGATTTTCTGTTTCTCTGCCACCAAAAACTGTCAAATTGCCATTCAATTCTACCTCTGCCAAGTGAACCTGGAAAAGAGCGTCTTCTTCTAATGATTTCGAAGGATTAAGGTGCATAAATCCCTGTTCCATTGGAAAGAAAACATTTTGCTCATCATAGGGATATATTTGTTCAAAACCTTTGACTAGCCGCCCTGTCAATTGAGGGAAATTCTGACTATTCCAGAGCTTTTCAACCCCAGTATCGTTTACTCTAAAGACCCCTACTTTATGATCAGCTACAAACCAAATATTCCCATCTTTATCCTCTTTTAAATAATGAACCCGCGATTCAAGAGAAATTAGTTTGCCCCATTTTTCCGATATTAGAAAGGTATCTTTTTGGGCATTATATTCGAAAATTCCGTATTCGCCCGTAAAGACCACGCTGTTGGCAATTTTAAAAACATGAATGTATAAATCAGACGGAAAACCGTTTTTTGAATTGTATAATTTGATAGAATCTATTTGTTTGTTTTCTATATCCAAAACAATTCGATATACCCCCCTATAAGGATGCGCAACCCAAATATTGCCATGCTGATCCTCTTCCAAAATTCGACAGGATTCATTTGGCATATTTTCCAATATAGCTTCGTATTTCCATTGCCCATTTTCAAAATCATATAAATTTAACCCTGAGTAGTTTCCCGAAATCAATTTGTTATTTTGATCCTTTAATGTCATAAAAGCCCAAGTCCCAGGTGTATTCGATAATTTAATTGCATTACTTTCTTCAATACGAAAAGTACCCTCATGATGTCCAACTAGCACTTCATCCATTACAATATCTATATTCCAAACTTGCCCTTTTGTATTATTGATCAATCTAAATGGATCAGAATTAAGGGGATTATAATACGACTTCCAATCCGCAGCATAAAGTCCATTCGAAACGCCAAAATATATTTTATCATTATGAATTTTGACGGCATAGCCCGTTCCCACTAATTCCCTGTCAGGTATGATGTGTGAAAAAGGTGAACTAATCTCGATATAATCAATCCCATTGCCAAGGGCAAGCCACAAATTTCCGGAACCATCTTTAAAGACTTTTAATACATCATTGCTTTGAAGCCCTTTCACGACATTATAATGGTGTAGGACTTGCCCATCATTATTGAGTACAAACAATCCACCAGAAGAGGTACCTACCGCAATTCTATTCTCATCAATTCGAATAATATGATTGATTCGATGCTCTTTAATAAAATCGTTGTCGTTCGTTTCCCAGACCTGAAAAGAATTTCCATTGTATTTTAAAATTCCATTTCTATGCGTTCCTATTAGGAGGTCATTTCCTATAGAAGTGATTCCCGTTATATAAAAATCCTTATATGGAGAATTGTCGAATAAAAGTTCCAATTGACGGTTTTTTATTTCATACAATCCTTTGTAAGCGGGTTGGACATAGGTTGTATTTTCGAAAACAGTCAGTAAACTGAAGTTTTTATCCTCTGCTAACACTTCAATTTTGTCCTGGTAGACAAATATTTTATTAGAAGTCCTAAATAAGATTTTACCTTCATGTTTGACAATATCCCAAACATCTCCAATATTTTGATAATCTTTCGAAATTAGATTTTTTAGAGAATTATATTGTAGACTTCCACTCTGATTTGGTTCAAAATATCCAAACTCTCCCTGGGCACCAACATATATTTTTGCCCCATCTATTAGTAAAGATCGTACAATTGTTCTATTTTTGACAGGGTATAGTTCCCAATTAGAACCATCGAATATGAGTAGTCCTTCATTATTGGCAAAGTATATCTTTCCATACTGATCTTGATCTATATCCCAATTCTGAAGTCCTCCTTGATATGCCGCTTTTGAATAGTTTTTGACGAAGGGTGTACCTATATTGTTTTGTCCTAACCCTTTTAATGACAGGCAAATACAGACCAATAAAAAGTATGATAAGTATGGGATTCTTCTATTCATTATGAATTTTCTTTCCAGGTGATGAAAATAATGAAAAATTTAATATGAGTAGGTGGCGAAGGAGATTTGCGTAGTAATGAAGTGGTGAAAATTAATTGGAGAG
The DNA here is from genome assembly GCA_041941305.1 of Saprospiraceae bacterium. Classification (GTDB taxonomy): domain Bacteria; phylum Bacteroidota; class Bacteroidia; order Chitinophagales; family Saprospiraceae; genus JANSWP01. The sequence continues at coordinate 150,487 of JBGTQJ010000001.1, read as the reverse complement.
TAGCAGTAAAGGAGTACAATATTAATAATAGGTAATAATTTACGCTAAATTTGGAGATACAAGTGTGAAAAGTTTATATCCTCCATTAACACACTTTCAATTTTTAATTAACAAATTATAATCTTATGCTTAAACGACTATGCCTCTTATTCGTATTGGGGTTTACGACTATGTTGCTTGAAGCTCAAGTAACAATATTAGACTTCGAAACTCCAGGGACTTCTACCAATTATACCTATTTCGGACATTTTCCGGTTCCAGGCCCTCCAGGTAATAATGTAATTCCTAATCCAGATCCTTCCGGCATCAATACCACTGCAACAGTTGCAGATTTTTTCAAGCCTGAGCAAGCTCAAGTATGGGCTGGTGGATTTCCAAATCCTCCTCATACAACTCCGGTTACCTTAAGCGGCGGTGCTACAGAGATTTGCATAGATGTTTGGATGCCTGAACTTGGAAACTTGGGATTAAAATTGGAAAATTCCACCAATGGCGGTCAAAATTGGATTAGAACGGTTGACAATACCACAGTAAACGCATGGGAGCAGCTATGTTTTGATTTATCCCTCCCTTCAATTGAAGGACCTTTTCAAGCTGCTGCACCATTTGACTACAACACAGTGGTTTTGTTCTTTGATTTTGGAATTTCTCCAGCGACAAGTCGAACCTATTACTGGGATAATTTAGTGGTTTCAGCTGCAGGTCCGCCGCCACCGCCACCAAATCCAAATATGTCTCCATATTGCAATACATTAGTTTATCATTTTGGCAATCCAGCAGAAGTAGCTTCTCAAATTTACTTAACTATTGTAAACGTTGATCCGAATACGGTGAAAGTGGAGATCGAATCTGCATTCGGGGATCCTGTTGACTTTTTGTTAATTCCACCTCCAGTGGGCAGCGCAGTTATTTCTCCTGAGGACTTTTCTGTTCCCGGAAAAATCAGTCGTACTTTGACCTGGGCTGTTCCTCCTACGGATTTCTCTTTGAATGTTCTATGGAGTAAGGAAAACTTTGGCGGAAACTGGCAACTAAGCCCTGGAAACGTTACAGTTCCATTTCTTGCAACTTGTGCGATGCCAGCCCCAATCCCTACTATGGGTGAGTGGAGTTTATTCTATCTTGCTTTGATCATGTTGATTTTGGGAGTTGTATATGTAACTCATTTGCAAACTCAAATGCAATTGAGCGCAGAAGGAGCTAACAAAGCACCTGTTAAATTCTCTTTCAATCAAATGCCATTTGATAAGGCAGGCTACATCAAGGCCATTAAAATAGCATTGAGTATCGTTCCACTTGGTTTCTTATTTATATATACTGTATGGGGCGAAATCATTTTTGATGATTTGATAGGAATGACCTTGACTGTTCCTTTGGTAGGATATTTGATTTATTTACTGAAGAAATAGTTGATATAATTTCATACATACATAATACAAAAGCCTTTCGACTCTTGTGGTTGAAAGGCTTTTTAAATGCTACTCTGAACAAAAAATCAGCTCAACACCTACCATTAATAGCTTAGTGAATATTCCGCAAATATTTCTAATATTAGACAAATACTCCCTTTCCAGGTTCATTTTCAAAAGAAAATATGTTTTATTTTGAAAAATGATATATATTGCGAACATTAATGTTTTCCCGTCACATTTTGTTTTTAGTAAAGCAAAAAACAACAACTACTGTTATTACCACGTGATTTATACTAAGAAATCACATTCCCGAAAAAAGAAAAGCATTTGTAAAAGTTCGCAATAGGAAGTATATCCTTATTGAATTTCAAGGGTTGTGATAAGTTGAGCAATTTTGCTCAACTTATCACAACCCTTGAAATTCAATAATCCTAACTTGAAAACACCCAATAAATGGCATCACTTTACCAACGACAAGGTGTATTGGGCAAACGCTTGGCTGCCCATTTGCTTCGCCGGGCAACCTACCAGATTTCTCCATCCCGCATCAATAGTTTTGCACAGAAAACGGCTGCAGAAGCGGTAGACGAACTATTCGTCATTCCTCCTTTTGTACATCCGGAAGGACCCATTAGTTATGAGGACGGAGTTACGCCCTGGCTCACCGTAGGTCCCTATGACAATCGCCCTGAAAGTGGTGGTGGTCGGCGACGCTCTGTGCAGTGGTGGGTATACAATGAAATGATTCATGACACTTCCATTCGTCACAAAATGATGATGTTTTGGCATTCCATTTTTATCACTGCTTTGGATGAAGACTGGCGCCTGTTTGATCTTTGGCGCCTGTTTCAAATGTTTGCTACCGGCAACATAAAAACCATTGCCTATAAAGTGACCCTGGATAGTAAAATGTCGCGCTACCTGAACAATAACGTAAACCGAAAAGGGAGCCCGAATGAAAATTATGCCCGAGAGTTTTTGGAATTGTTTACCATCTTGAAAGGTGAACAAATAGGTACAGACAATTACACCAATTACACAGAACATGATATTGCAGAGGCAGCCAGGGTATTGACAGGATTTCGGGATAGCAATTTTGCAAATAAAGATCCTGAGACCGGATTGGCAACTGGAATTGCCCAATATGGCAATCATGACGTTGGAAATAAAAAATTCAGTGCTGCATTCCAATATCAAACCATACTTGGGGCTACTTCTGTTGATGACATGTACCGCGAATTGTGGGATTTTGTGAATATGGTTTTTGGACAAACGGAGACAGCAAGAGCTTTTGTTCGAAGATTCTATCGCTTTTTTGTCAGTGACCGAATCACAGATGAAATAGAAAGAGATATTATTGAACCACTTGCTATACAACTCAAGAATGATGGTTACGAAGTAGAAAACACTTTAAAAGCCCTGTTAACCAGTGTGCATTTCTATGATGAAGATGATAGTGACAATACTGATGAAATCATTGGTGGCAAAATCAAATCGCCACTTGAACTTTATATAACCAGTATCAATTTATTCAATGCCAACAATATGGGGGTTTTGAATGATACCCCTGATTACTACAATGCTGTAGCCCGATGGGTTATTTTGAATGTATTGGTGCCAATGGGCTTTCCAGAATTTGCACCCATAGTGGAAGGCTACCCTGGGTTTTATAAATCGCCCAGTTACAGCAAATTCTGGTTTGATCAATCCAGCATTGCCTTCCGGTATAAACTCGGTTTTGCATTGCTCAATGGCAAAACGGCAAACTCCAATTCCAATTTACCATTCCGAATCAATGTGGTAGAATGGTTTGATCAAAATTTCGAATACCACGAATATGCTGACCAAATTGTCCGTCAATTCCTGGAATACACCATTCCCGAAAATCCTGATACCCAGCGATTTGGTTATTTTCAGGAAAAACTGTTAGCGGGTTTGAGCCCAATTAATTGGCTCAATGAATGGACTGCTTACAAACAAACTGGTGATGCTTCTTCTGTGGAAGTTGTATTATCTGATTTGTTTGAGACCGTTTGTTCATCGCCAGAGTTTCAAACTTTCTAATAAAAGCAGTGCGATCCGCAAGGATCGAGTGCGCGTAGCATAGCTTTTCAAAGTCGTGAGAACTATTATGCTCGAATTTGGAAAGAGGTGTTGCGATAGACACGGCTCTGGAGAGCCGTGGTACGATTTTTAAAGACACAAACCACCAATATGAATAGAAGAAATTTTTTCAAAACCACAATCCCTTTAGGTTTATATCCTATGATGGTTGGCGGCTTGCCATTTCGCTCTATTGCGGCGACCAGCCCATTTATGGTTGGACCCTGTGAGCCTACTGACCGCAGTATGGTTGTCATATTTCTAAATGGCGGCAATGATTTTGTAAATACTGCAGTTCCGCTCAATCAAATGTCGGCTTATGCCCAATTTCGTCCAGACATTATGTTGCCAGAGAGTTCATTAATTACATTAGATAATTCTCTGCCAGATGAGCAACAATTGGGCTTGCATCCAGCTTTGACAGATTTCAAGTCTCTATACGATGATGGTATGTTGTCATTGATTCAAAGAGTGGGGTATCCTGCTCCGAATCGCTCTCACTTTAAGTCTTTGGACAACATGCTGACTGGTAGCGGTGGAAATCTCGCGAATTTACCAACAGGCTGGTTGGGAAGATTTTTGGAAGATCGCTATCCCGGCTACAATGGCAATCCCTTCCTCGGAGAGCCAGATCCATTAGGCATTTTGTTTGGAAATATGAATAAAACGGGCTTCCACACATTTGAGGAGCACAATTATGAAATCAATTTGACTGGGCAAGACCCAGCTGGTTTTTATACTCTGATTTCTTCTTTGAGTGGAGCACCCATTCAGAATATTCCATTGACGGAACATGGGGAAATGCTGTCGCATATCGCTGAGATTGAAAACAGTGTGAATGTCTATGCTCAAAGAATTTCAGAAACTTTCAATAATGGTTCAAATAGCTCAGTGGTATATCCAAACAGCAACTTGGGCAATCAGTTACGCACCATCGCCCGAATGCTAAAGGGAGGTTCCAGGACGAAGTTGTTTATGGCAACTACAGGTGGGTTTGACAATCACATTTCATTGGTGGATGAATTGGATACAACTACTGGAAATCATGCCAATTTGTTAGGTAACGTCGGCGCTTCTATAAAAGCATTCCAGGATGATTTGACTGCATTAGCGTTAGATTCTAATGTCCTCACAGTCGTCTTTTCAGAATTCGGAAGAAAAATTATCCAAAACGATAGCATGGGAACTGACCACGGAACTGTTTCCAATATGTTTGTAGTCGGAAAAGGAGTTGAAGGAGGTGTAATTGGGGAAAATGTGGATCTTTCAGATCAGGATAACCCTGGCGCTCCAAGACCTTCTCAGTTGCAAAATGATTACAGGAAGGTATTTGCAACCTTATTACAGGATTGGTTAGGCGCCAATGACACCTCATTGGAATCCACTTTCTTATCAAATGAGTTCTATTCTGAGAAATTGAATTTGATCAACGAAAGCAATTTGGTTCCAGCTAGTTGTTACGTAGAACCAGAGGTGCCCATCGTTTGTGCTTGTATTCATGTAAAAGTCGCATTGGAAGGCTTTTATGATGAAAATCAACAAATAATGAAAACCAATTTGGTAGATGCCGGATTGGTACCAATGACACAACCATATTCAGGTACACCATTTAACTACAATGGAGATGAGAGTTTAACAGAATTCCCAGATGGAACAGTAGATTGGTTATTGGTTGAATTGCGCGAATCTGCTGACTTCAATTCCGTCATCGTTCGCAAAGCTGTTCTGCTGAAAAGTGATGGAACCATTATGGAACCAGACGGTACTCCGGGAATTTTCTTCGAAAATGTAGAAGATGGGGAATACCATCTTGCCATCATTCACAGAACCCATTTACCTATTATCAGCAATGAGCCAATACCTACAGATGCGCCGAGTTTCATTTTCGACTTTACCCAAAGTGAATTGGCGGCAGCCGGAAACTCACAATTAAAGCGAGTAGGACTTGCCTGGTGCATGATTGCTGGCGATGCAGATAATAATCATGTCATTGACAATAGGGATTTCAATGTCTGGAAGCAGAATGAAGGCAAATCCTCGATTTATAGTTCTGCTGATTTAAATGCAGACGGAAATGTAAATGACCAGGACTACAATTTGTGGTTTGAGAACCGAAGTAAATTGGGGAACCTTAAATAGCTCTGCGCACCTTCAGCTCTTAAAGGAGAGCATCCTCCCGCATTTGTGAATTTTGATTTGCAAAATACGAAATGCGGAAGGCGGTTCCCCTTCAGGGGTTAGGGGTGCAGGACTGGAAATTGAATTTCAATCATTACATCTCAATTTCATTATGAAAAAAATATACACACCCATACTATCCATTATACTCCTAGCTTTTCAAACTATTCCGGGGTTTAGCCAAAACATTGAATTGGGCTTGTCGCCCGAATTGAATTGTGGAGAAACGACCTATTGCGCGACGGTTTTGGTGAGGGCAAAGGAGGTTACAGGTTTTGAGCTAGGCACTTCTTCTATTTTGTTGACCTATGACAAGGATGTGCTGGCTTTTAAAAACTATACTTCTCTTCAATTCCATGATGGAGCAATCTGTAATGGTGTCAATGCCTGGGCACCTCATCAATATGATGCCAATTCAAGAGCTGGTGAATTTGAAGTCACACTTAATCTTTGGGACAATGACAATGCCTGCCCAACATTGAAGGAAGGCGAATATGAAGTAGGCATCATTTGCTTTGATATATTAAGGCAAGGCTCCGCGCCAAATATTGCTTTTGACCCAACCCATACACAATTCAATCAGGCACAACCTGATGATGGTTCAGGCTCTATCACTATCACCAAATACGATGCGCTTAATGATGTGGGAACTTTGGCTTGTGATTGCCCTGGGGAAGGTACCCCTTGCGATGACAATAATGTATATACTGTCAATGATACTTATGATGTATTCTGTAGTTGCCAGGGAGTCTATCAGGATTGTGATGAAGATGGTGTTTTTGACGGTGTAGATGGATGTAAAGACATCAATTACGAAGCAGAAGATGCAACCTTGACAGGAAATTTGCAGGCTCGAAATTCCTTTCCTCAATTTTCAGGATTGGCTTATGTGGATTATGCTTCCAATGGGGATATAGTTGAATTTGATATTGAGGTGTTGGAAACTGGATTACATACTTTCCAATACAGGTATGCACTTGGGACTTCTAATAAATTTATTGATATCCGTATTGATGGGGATTTAATAATTCAAAATCTGTTATTCGAAACAACCCTAGAGTGGACTGTGTGGGATACAGTTGAAACATCTCATTTTCTAGCTGTAGGAAGCTATAAAGTTGAATTAGTAAATAAACAAGGCAACGGAGTAAATCTGGATCAGTTGATTGTCTCCAATTGCTCCAATTGCGACCTGGCAGGTACGCCATGTGATGATGGAGATCCATGCACCATTGATGATGTTTTTGATACCAATTGCAACTGTGGTGGTGCCTATTTGGATGATGACAAAGACGGGGTTTGCAATACACTAGATGTTTGTGAAGGAGGCGATGACCATGCAGATCTGGACAATGATGGAATTCCGGATTTTTGTGATACCTGTGACAATAGTTTGATAGGAACGCCCTGTGATGATGAAAACCCCTGTACAGAAAATGATAAAATAGATCAGGACTGCAATTGCATCGGGACTTTTGTGGGAATTGATTCAGACAATGATGGCGTCTGTGATGCCTACGACATATGTCCTGGTGATGATGACAATCTGGATGCCGATGGAGATGGTACGCCTGATGGTTGTGATCCCTGCGACGACAGAACAATTTGGGGACCCTGTGACGATGGTGACCCCTGTACACTTTTGGATGTAGTAACGCCAGATTGTGGTTGTGTGGGCATCTTTTACGATTCGGATGGAGACGGGGTTTGCAATGCAGAAGATTTGTGTGATGGATATGATGATACGATTGATATTGATGGTGATGGGATGCCGGATGCTTGTGATACCAATGTTCCGATCTCATCAAAGATGGAATATGGAGTGGAACCACATGTGACCAATCAATGGCGTACAGTTTATTTAACCAATGATTACAATTCTATGGTGGTGGTGGCTACCCCAATCATGCCTACTGATGATCATCCACCTGTCGTTACCAGAATCAGAAATGCTCAAGGCAATACTTTTGAGGTGTTGGTTCAAAACCCAAGTAATGAATTTAAAGAACCCTATGAGATTCAATATATGGTGGCAGAAGAAGGGGTATATACAAAAGAGGAACATGGAATTAAGATGGAAGCAAAAAAGGATACAGCTTATTTAACTGCGAATGCATCTGGATGGGTACGAGAAGCAAGAACCTATCAGCAGGCTTACTCAGTGCCTGTTGTGTTGGGACAAGTGATGAGTTATGAAGACCCACAATGGTCTGTATTCTGGGCTTCCCAAGCGAATAGCCAAAGTACACCTCCTGACAGCACGAACTTTGCAGCAGGCAAGCACGTGGCTGAGGATACTATGCAGATTCGGAATAATGAGGAAATTGGCTATTTCGTGATCGAAGAGGGCAATTATTTCTTCAATGGAATCAACATGGAAGTCAAAAATGGAGCAAATACCGTTGCTGGCGTTCAGGGTGCTGGAGAAACAGGTTATGCTTATGATCTAACATTGAACAATGCCACAAGAGCTGTTCTAAGTGCGATAGGAATGAATGGTGGAAATGGTGGATGGCCAGTTCTGTTTGGAGAATTTCCATTTAGAGGCTCGAGCTTGTATTTAGCATTCGATGAAGATCAGATTTTTGATACGGAACGATCGCATATCACAGAAGAAATTGCTTATGTAGCCTTTGAGTCTGTGCTGCCACTTTCCACAAGCATATCCACTACTCAGCCAAAATGTTTTGGAGATTCAGATGGTTCTGCAACTGCAACAGTGCTGGGAGGCACAGAACCCTACCAATACAATTGGAGCAATGGAGGAACCAATCAATCCATAGATGGCTTGCAGGCAGATGTGTATACGGTTACGGTGACAGATGCAGTGGGCATCACCGTAGTCTTAGAAGCAGAGGTGACCAATCCCGAGCATTTATCTGTTTCTGCAAGTAGCAATAATATTGATTGTTTTGGTGCGAATAATGGCTCGGCCAGTGCACAATTTAGTGGTGGAACCGGCACAGTCAATTATTATTGGAGCACAGGTGCTCAGGGAGCAATCATTGACAATTTGACTCCAGGTATTTACGAAGTTTCGGTCGTGGACCAAAACCAATGCCTGGCTACCAATTTGGTTCAAGTGACGCAACCCGAGCAACTTATAGTAAATACAGAAGGCGAAAATGTGAACTGCTATGAAGGAGCCGACGGATCGGTAACCGCTACCTTTGCAGGCGGAACTGGCAACGTCAACTACACATGGAGTAATGGCGAAACAAACCAAACCATTGAAAACCTCCCCACCGGAACTTATCAAGTCACGGCAACAGATGAAAACGGATGTACTGCTATGAACTCCTACGAGGTCTCCCAACCAGATGAATTACAAATTTCGCTTTCTACCCAAAATGCAACCTGCTATGATGAAAACAATGGTATTGCTGAAGCTGCCTTCACAGGAGGAACTGGTTCGGTGAATTACAATTGGAGCAATGGCGAGCAAGGAGCCATAATCGAAAATCTGGCACCAGGAATTTATGAAGTCACTGCTACCGACCAAAACGGTTGCTCTAAAGTCAAATCTGTGGAAATTTCAGAACCTGAATTGCTAACCGTCTCAGCAAGCAGTGAAGATGTAAGTTGTAATGGTGGAGAGGATGGAAAACTGTCCGCCTCCTTTAGTGGTGGAACTGGCACCGTCAATTATGAATGGAGCAATGGTGCTCAGGGAGCAACTATCGAAGACCTTCCGGCTGGAAACTATGAAGTTACCGCTACAGATGAAAATGGTTGTACTGCTATCACAACAATGGCAGTTATTGAACCCGAAGCACTTAATGTTTCAATCATTGCTGATAATGTCCTCTGTCACAGTGGAGGAGATGGCATGCTGACTGCTTCCTTTACAGGTGGAACCGGCATGTCAACTTACGAATGGAGCACTGGTGAAACAGGAACAACGATTGAAAATATTTCCGCCGGTACCTACCACGTTACCGCAACTGATGAAAATGGATGTACCGCTGTTCAAACCAAAGAAATTACAGAACCAGATGAATTGATGACGACGCTTTCTTCCGAAAATGTCCTTTGTTTTGGGGGAAATAATGGAAGTGCCGAAGCTACTTTCACTGGTGGAACCGGAAATGTTACCTTTTCATGGAGTAATGGTGCACAGGGGGCAATAGTAGAAAACCTCGTCTCTGGAATTTATGTAGTAACAGCTACAGATGGCAATGGCTGTACCACTACCAATGAAGTAGAAATTACGGAGCCGGAAGCCTTACAAAGTTCAATTGCCAGTCAAAATGTCCTTTGTTTTGGTGGAAGCGATGGTTCTGCAAATGCTTCCTTTACAGGGGGTACAGGAGCTGTCACTTATTTATGGAATACGGGCGCCACAACCGCAAGTATTGATAATCTTTCTACAGGAATTTATGAAGTTGTATTAACGGATGAACACGGTTGTACAACAAGTAATACCATTGAAATCACAGCGCCTGAAGAAATGATTTCCACCAATACACAGGAAAATATCAGTTGTTATGGTATGAATGATGGGGCAGCCAGCGCTGCAGTTTCAGGTGGAACTGGTGATTTTATCTACCTATGGAATACGGGTGCTACAACGGCCAATATTGATAATCTTTCTGCCGGTGAATATGAAGTGATTGTTACAGACGAAAACGGTTGTACACTTTCCAATACTTTTGAAATAATTGAGCCAGAGGAGCTTGTTTCCTCAATTAATATTGAAAGTCATGTGAGTTGTTTTGGTCAAAATGACGGTGAGGTGATTGCTTCAAGCATGGGTGGAACAGGAACCATTGCTTTTGAATGGAGCAATGGCAACTTTGACGCTACAAATGCTTCTTTGTATGCAGGTATCTATGAAGTCACTGTTACTGATGAAAACGGTTGTACTTCCACAAATACTGTAGAAATTACAGAACCTGAGGAATTGCTTGCTGATATTACTGGAGTGGATGTTACTTGCTTTGGTGAAGCAAACGGTGAAGCAAGTGTCTCCTACACTGGTGGAACCGGCACAGCTTCTTATCTATGGAGTACAGGTGATGCTACTCCGGATGTTGACAATCTTATTCCAGGAGTTTATGAGGTTACAGTGACCGACGAAAACTTCTGTTTTGTGGTTCAAACCATTGCGATTGAACAACCTGAAGCATTGACACTTATAGTGGACCAAATTACGGATGAAACCAATTCGAATATGGATGGAGCGATTTCAATAACACCTGCGGGTGGGGTTGGAGCTCCTTATACTTTTGAATGGTATGTAAATGGTGATTTGGTTTCTACGGAGGAAGATCCCATTGGACTTTCAGCTGGAGATTATACCCTAATTATTACAGATAATAATGGCTGTTCCATCACAGAAACGGTGGTGGTTCAAAGCATTACTGGTACCATTGATGTAGAACTTGACCGTCATATTTTGGTCAGTCCGAATCCAACCAGTGGTATTTTCTTTATACATTTTGATTTTCCCGTTACTGAAAAAATAGCCATTTCGATTTTTGACCCAACTGGAAAACAATTGATTTTCGAAAACAATGAAATGTCCTCCGAGCAAGTGTTTGAATATGATTTATCCAATCATGCTGCGGGGGTTTATTTGGTGAGAATTGTCGTTGATGATAAAATGACGACCCGGAGAATTGTAGTGAGTAGAAATTAAAAAAAAGCGGGCTGGAAACTTCCAGCCCTCTTTTTTTTAATTGCTTATTTCCAATCTACCATCTCCCCATTTTCAACAATCTTTTCTCTGTTCTCTCCATCCAAGTCCATTTTGTAAATAGATCTTGTGGAAATTCCATCATTATCCGTATTGGTGAAAATGATTTGAGCACCGTTTGGTGAAAATTGAGGGTCAATATCATTTGTACCCTGCAATTTGTTAATGGAAAGGTCGATTACATCTCCACTTATCAAATCCATTAAATAAATGTGGCTGTCTAATTGACGTCCTTCCAAATTTTGGAATCCAGAGGCATCATGGGTAAAGAGTATTTTAGTACCATCAATTGAAAAAACTGGATTGCCTGTTTTCCCGGATTGATTTTGGAAGACCTGGGTCATTCCACCATTTTCATCTATTAGGAAGAGTTCAGAATCATAAGCATCTGCGCCACTAATTCTAACAATTAGATCCTCCCCTTGATCAGTCAAATCAACAGAGCTGAAAAATTTTCCAGCCGGAGCGGAGGCGATTTGAGCTATTCCACTACCATCTTTATTGATGCTGAACAAACGATCATTGTTCATATACAATAATTTCAAACCATCAGGTGACCAGGTGAATGTTAATTCCATGGCATTGACACTTGAAATTGGTAGGTTGGTTACTCTCGATACATTGCTGCCATCCATATCCATGACATACAAGTGTGCATCAATGTCTTCATTTGAAATAAAGGCAATTTGGGTGCGATCCGGGCTGATTTTTGGGCGCCAGCAGCTAGAGTTGCCACTCGTTAGTTGTAATTCATTACCCTCTTCGTCAGAGGAAAATATTTGAAATTTCCCATCTACTTTTCTTACCCAACGTAAGCGGTGATCTGGAAAATCCACTGTTCTAAATCTCCATATTGGACCGTAAACTGGTTCCGCCTCTCCATCGCTAACCACCACTTGCCAGAAATAAATCGTACCATATTCCAGATCTGTAATTTCGAGGTAATTATCTTCCAGATTTTCTACAAAGGGTTCGTTTGCCACTTCCCCTTCTGAAAATAAATAGATGGTATAGGTCAAAGAATCCCCTTCATTAAAATCAAATGCTTCCCATACCAAAGCAGTCGTCACATTTTGATCAGTAGCGAAATCTTCCGGAAAGGGATTAAAAGGACTATCTGGAGCTTCATTGGGAACCAAATCTGGCTCCAACAAAATATTCAATTCAGTGGTTTGCAAATCAAAAATATCCACAGTCATCAATTCTGTATCGAATTCAGATTTTTTGATTTCAAGTGTATAACTACCTACCTGCAGACTATCTATCTCAAAAACGCCCATCGAATCCGTCAAAAAAGAACCAACGGAAGGGGATAATTTAATGGATACATTTCCAAGTGGTGTAAATTCTTCCGAGTGCAAAACTTCTCCTCTCAAGGTACCATACAATACTGGCTCTACATACTCCTCTTTACAAGAAAATAAGCTGATAAGTAATAAGCTAAGACCGAATATATATTTATAAGTTTTCATGATTTTAATTTTTTTTGGTTGCTGGTTGCTGGTTGCTGGTTGCTGGTTGCTGGGGTCTGGGTTCTGGGTTTTTCAATAAACTGCCTACTGCCTACTGCCTACTGTTTCACTTTTTACCAAAATAAACCGCCAACCCTATCCTCGCTTTCCAGAAATAATCATTGAATTTTCCATGATTCATTTCATCCAGTTGGTCACTTAGGAAATAGTTATTATCAAAACTTGTTTGTAAACCCAGATAGTCATTGAAAAGGTATTCAAAGCCCAACCCTGCTTGCAATTTGAAGTATTTATCTCCGCTAAAGTTGAAGGGTGTACTGCTTACTTCTGCCATCAACCCACCACCTCCATAAACAAATGGAGAGAAACGGTTATTGGCAAGGAAGCGATACTGAACATTCAAATCTGCATAACTCAGTTTGCTTTCAAAGTGGCGTTCACTGGCGAGTTCTCCTGTCCCCAATGTTAGCATAGCTGAAATATTGGGATTCAATGCTCTGGAAAGCCCTATTTCAAAACCAGATTTGATCATTGGATTGGCATAATCTCCCTCATATCTAAAGGCAGCAGCATTGATGTGAAGTGCAGTCTGGGCGCGAAATCGTTCAGGTCTGGAATTGAAAATATCCGTCTCACGCATTTCCCGTTTCTCTATTTGATAGGCTGAAATAGCTGCATCTGCCGCTTTTATTGCACCCTCATGTGGTGCCCATAATTGATCAATAATGCCTTCTAAGACAAGGCTTTGTACTGCTTTTTCAATGGCTTCTGTAACAGCTAGTTCGGATGGTTCGTTGTAGGTGAATCCAGTTTCTACCTCTAATAATCTTTTGAACTTGACAAATTGAAAGACGCCAACATCTACACTTTGAGACAAAACTGTTTTAGAAGTATAAACTGTTTTTAAGATTTTTCCAGATTGTGTTGAAATAGCTCTCAAATATACGGTCACCCTATCCTGGCGGTATTGTCCTCCACCTCCCATTCCAAAATAGCGCAAACCTGCACCTCCTGTTATTGTATTCGCATCGTAACTTACGATTCCACCTTCCAGAATAATTCCAGCATACAATAATGGTGGTAGTTTGGCTTTATCCTTTGCTTCCGGGGTCAAATATTGCTGGCGACTGGAACGGATGATTTTGCGTTCATTGAGCAAATTGCTCACATTCTCGCGTTCTATTGGCACAAACCATCCAGAGTCTTCCAGAGATTTTAGTAAAATATTGGTTGCACCCTGTGTTACGGCTGTGGACCAGCTTGCACCTGTTTCTGAAGGTTTATACTGACCCGTTTGGTCGCGAAACTTATAAACAGCTACGACTAGTTTTTCTTGTGGTTGTGGTAATTTTCGAAGGGTTTCGGTAAGGGTTGTTTCTTCCCCCAATCGGGCACTTCGAGTTTTCATCGGCTGATGTAGGTAAGCATTGCATCCACTTGTAATAAGCAGTAGCAAAATCCAAACGAAGGTTTGGAAAGTGTTTGTGTAGAATTTCATGATATCAGAGTTTTGAAAAATAGATATTCTAATTATCGGGTGTTCATGAAAAAATCATTGAGAAAACATGAACACGGTTGATTTAAGAACACTTGGTATAAATCCTTCCAGAATCCAGAGCCTGAGGTCGATTGAATTCAGCGTAAAAAAAGTCTGACTGCCTTTAGGAAAGCATAACTTTCTCTTGCTGCCAACGGCATTCGAAGGCAGCCAGATACTCAAAACTCTGAATTCTGAAAGGGTCTTTATTGATGAAAGAATGAATATTGAAGTAATTAATAATTGATCATACTTTCATTCATCGGTAATCAAGGAAAGGGTACTGTAATTTGCGTTTCTCCGCCATTTCCGTCAAAAATTCGGATGATCATACCGTCCAAATCCTGGGTGATGTCTATCTGAAAATCTCCAATTTGAAAGGTGCCTTCCTCCAGTCCAACCTCCCCGAATTGGTCTGTTAGGAGCTGTCGACTGAGGCGGCTGAGTAATTGTCTATTGAGACTCTCAGTAAAGCTGTCGAGTGAATTTCGATCTCTTCTGATGCTTCTTTCTTCAGCTTCCGGGTCTTCGGTCGTGTCTTGTGCCTGAGCAGCACTAAGCATCCACTGATAGTTAAAGCTTTGCCCGCCAAAAGCTGGATTTTTAGGTTTGTACACAAAATCTTGGGCATGACTATAGGAAAAAAAGAGGAAAAATAAGCCGATGGTTACAAGTGTCTGTTTCATGATTTCAGAGTTTAAAAAGGTTTATCTTTGGTTTGTAGCCGCCAATTTTAATCAGCAGGTTGAGGCTAAAAATTAAAATGTAAATTAAAATTAAAAACCTGATAATCAGTAAGTTATTTTCATTTTCATTTTCATTTTCATTTTCATTTTCATTTTTATTTTCATTCTGAGATTACTCTTTTAATAAATTCCAGAGCCAGATTGATCTCCATTTTCCATATCCAACTGCATCTGGCTATAATTTTGAAGATGGTTGTTAAGTCGGGCTACTGCTAATTTTGCAGCTGCTTCCAACATCTCCTCTCTTGGTTGCAAATGATGAAAAGAAACCAGTTTGTCATTTACTTTTACCCTAACTGCTACGGAACGCCCTCTTGGAGGTTGCTCTTCCACAAAAATGCTGTAGTCTGAAACGCCAAAAGGAGCAGTCCATAGATTGTAGAATTTCTCGTAAAAATCTCTTCCCACTCTTGTTCGCGTTTCGTCAATCACCAAGCCATCAATTTCAAGATCTGTCGGGTCAATGGCTACTGTTTGTCCTTCAAGTGTAGCCATTGAGCCTAGTAGAATTATTAGTAATAAATATTTCATTTGCTTAAAGTGGTTCTGAGTTCTCGGTTCTCAGTTCCCAGTTAGCATTTAAACCAACTGGGAACCGGGAACCCAGAACCGGGAACTCAAAAATCTTTTTTCTCGATAATTACTTTCATCCCTGTTCCTTGCTGGACTACCTGCATAGGTGAAGCTTCTACACCACCTCCCAATTGAATCAATTCATGACCTGAACCCAATTGGATGAGTTCCACTTCAAGGTTATCCGC
This sequence comes from Saprospiraceae bacterium, assembly GCA_041941305.1. Taxonomy (GTDB): domain Bacteria; phylum Bacteroidota; class Bacteroidia; order Chitinophagales; family Saprospiraceae; genus JANSWP01. Next base: position 134,580 of record JBGTQJ010000001.1, on the reverse strand, counting down.
ATTTTCCAGGCTTTGTGTGACTTTATTGTCATCTCCCTCCTGCACAACTGTCAAAAGATTATCAGACCCACTCAAGGTGAGGTTGTATTCATTTTGATTTCCTCTTTGAAGTATCGTAGTATTGTTTTGAATGCCATTCAAGTCAAGGTTAAGCATGTTCAAATTACCTTGCTGTAACACTTTTGCTACCTGGTCGTTTTTGACATTCAAGCTGGCACGATTGGCGTCTCCAACTTGAAGAATAAAAGCTCCATTATTGACTTGTGGCAAAAGGTTTTGGTTTTGCAAAGTCTCTATGGAAAGTTCTTCTTCAGATTGAATTTGTGCTGTAAGTGTTAAGCTCAGAAGGACAAAAAGGATATTTAGTAGGTATTTCATTTTTTGAATTGATTTTCAAATAATCATAAGAACAATGCAAAGATGCAAGTGATTGTGTGTCAGAGGTTAGCACAATTTCGCCAAAAGGCGGCCCATTTTCGCCATTAAAGTTGGAAAGTTTTGATAAAAGTTCATTTATCAAAACCTTCCATATTTGTCTTTTTACATAATTATTGCTTTACCAAAGCACTATTTTCGTTTCCTCTTTGCATAATACAGCTCATATCACCTATTCCTGCCTGAGTTAAATCAATAGAATTATTATCATTTTCTTGATACAGAAAAGCTCCATTATCATCACCAGATTGAAGTAATTTCACCTCGTTTCCATTTCCTATTTGGATAATACCATCTGTGTAAAGTGCATTTCCATCAAATTGGTGGTCTCCTTTGAATTTTGGAACTACTGAACCATGCTGGTCTAAAAAAGCTAAGTGTAATGTTCCTAAATCAGCATATGCTTTGGTGTGATTATTTTCCCCAGATTGAGTTGCTGTGATGTTATTACCTTCTCCATTTTGAGCTGTAAAAACTCTGTTGTCATTGTTGGATTGAGTAATTGTTGCCATATTTTCTGAACCATCTTGACGAGCCCCAATATATAAGTTAGTTCCTTCTGATTGGGTTGCTAGAATAGTATTACCTGATGCCCCGTCAGTACTGGCTCCTTGCAAAGTATTTGCTGTACTTGAAGTTGTCCCATCCTGAGTAATATTTGAAACATTGTCAGCCCCTCTTTGCAGGTTAAAAGCTTGATTGAATGAGCCACTTTGCAGAACAGAACCTGAATTCATGTCACCTTCCTGGTACAAGAATGCTCCATTAGTTGCTCCCAATTGGCTCAAGCTAGCCAAATTATCATTGCCAATTTGAATAACCCCATCAGTATAGTGACCTGTACCTCCAGGATCGTGGGTGCCTTTAAATTTTCCTGTCACATCCAAAAAATCATGTGTAGATTGGGATAGGAAGTTATAGCCAATGGTATGATTAAATTCCCCTCCTTGAGAAACTATGGCATAGTTTCTTGCTCCGGATTGAGCTGTTACTGAAAAATTATCAGATCCTGTTTGTCCTGCAGACACTTCATTTTCGCTACCAAATTGCCGTGCCTGGAAAAAAAGCTCATTTGCATCAATCTGTGTAACGTCTATTGTATTATCAGAGCCCTCTCCCTGAGCTAGATTTACATGGCTATTTATTACATTGGTTTGCGTGATTTTAGCATATTGTCCATCATCAACCTGTTGGACATCCACTTGTGAATCTATGGTGCCTGAACTTGCCAATTGTTCAATTTCAACTTCACTGTTATTACTCTGAAAGGTACCAAAGTTGACACCACCCTGCCAGACATTCACCTGGTTGTTGGAATTTTGAGCAAATGATAGTTGAGACATTGCCATGAGCATTACAACGATTAAAAAATTCTTTTTCATGATAAAGGTTTTGAATCCAAAGTGTTCTGAGTGATGAATGATGAATTATGATTTTCTTCTTATTCAGAGATGAGTTTCATGATTTTTGGTAGTCACATCATCATCATTTCGGTAGGGAAAGGAGTAGAGAAAAATTTTAAAGTGTTTGTTTTAGGATTGATAAGGGATGAATGATAAATGATGAATTTGCTAAGGCTTAAATGAATACAAAAATCATTCATGAAAGTGTACATTTACTTAATATTCAATCCTTTATAATTTCCTTTAAAAATTTAGTTGCAATAAAACAGTAGAACCAGATATTATACTGCCCACGGCCTTCTGCCGACTGCAACGCTCTCATTTGGTTTTCCCCTCTTTGGAAATGGTTATTAAAAAAGGTTTAGTTTTCCAGTTATTTTCAAAAAATCGCCAAAGAGCCTTTAATTTTTGAAATTCAATATTTAGGAATCTTTGTTTTTGATGACTCAAATATCCAACAAACTACTATGTTTGAAAAGTAGAATGAGCATCGAGCAGGCTTCAATGAGTATTTGGCAAAAAATTAAAAACAGCCTTTACCTTGAGAAAGAACATTTTATGGGTAATGCTTCAGGCACGTTTATCATTTCAAATGCGAGACCAGGATCAAGTACGAATATTGAAATTGATCATAAACTGAACTTGATCTTGGACTTGAACTTGATCTTAAAAAACTGTGCATAACCCCTGATGTGAAAGAACTTTTTTACAATTAATATGAAAAGCAATGGGTGCAAAATGAGCTACCTCATATTTATCTCTTCATAAATTGTAGAGTTAAAAAGAGCGTGCTTAGAAAAATGACTTATTAATTGGAAATATTGATTGTATTGCTGGTTCCTTTCTGTAGCGCGATGGCTGCACCCCAGGTATCACTGTTGTTACCACTTTCTGCTTGACTGATATTTGTGGTATTCCATTCTCCTTCCTGATAAAGAAATACAATCCCGTTGTTTCCATTCTGATTGATTTCGCCATAGTTTCCAGTTCCATCCTGGATAATTCCATCTGATGAATCAAAACCATCCACAGTTGCATATCTAAATTCCAAGGAGGAGGAAGACTCTGCCAGCCAATCAAAAATAGAAGTAGCAGAAGGGTCATCCTGACTGAGATTATAAGAGCGATTGAAACTTCCTACCTGATGAATATTAAGGACGTTTTCACTACCTTTTTGAGTAGCTATTATGTAATGATCATTGCCTGTTTGAGTAGCATTGACCACATTTTGATAGTCCTGTTGTTTGAGATCGAATGTGAGGTTTCTTGCTTCAAATTGGGTGACATCTGCGGAATTACCATTGGCCCCGCCGCCTTCAAAATTATTGATTTGTTCAATCCTAATTACACTATTTTGTACATTTTGAACGCTTGCATTGGCATAGTGATTATCTCCTGCCTGGGTGATAAAAACACTCATTCCACTTTCACCTGAGTTTTCGTCAATAGAGGTATTGGCTACCAGATTATGGCCATCTTGCTTTGTTTCAGCCCATCGATGGGTTTGTGCATTGCTTGTTGTATTAAAAGCTAACATTAACAGCATAAGCAAAGCCGAATAAAAAACTGTTTGTTTCATGATTTTGTGGTTTTGATTTAAAGTCAAGGGTTTTGAAAACGCTTACTTTAATAGTTAAAAGGTTAACAGAAATTGAAAGGATAGAGCTCTTTGATTTCTATTTCTGACACAAAGGTACCTTGCCATATTAGGGTCTGCTGGGACAAAATTTTTGATTTGTCTTCTAAAAAAGATAGAATGATTTGTGGGTGATTAATTGTAAATGATTGATTTTCATTAACTTGCAGGAGAAAGGTTGATTTATATGGCTTCAAAAAAATCAACAATGAAAGATACCAAATTGATAAAATTGTTGAAAAGTCTTTCGGCTACGGAAATCAGATGGCTGTATAAATTTCTCTTGTCTCCATTTTACAACTCCAACGAAATCCTTCTCCGTTTTTTTGAACACCTTCGCAAATCTCATCCAACCTTTGATTCGCCAAGTCTGGAAAAAGAAAAAGTCTTTCAGAAGCTTTTTCCCGGCAAACCATTTGATGATAAACGGCTGCGAACGCTTCGATCTCAACTCAAATCCTTGGTTGAGCAATTTTTAGTTGCTTGGAAACTCAGAAACCATGAATTCCGAAATAGAAGATTATTAATAGAATCCTTGGGAGATCGCAATTTGTATGATCTATTTGAGAAGGGCATTCTGTCATTGAAGAATGAATTAGAAGCATTGCCTTATAGAGATTTGGAATTTCACACACAAATGGCTTTTTTAAATTACGATTATTTTTTTCATCCCCTTACCAAAAAACACACCCTTCGGGATGATGCGCTAATTGATCTGATGGAAAGTGTTGATCAGCAGTTTGCCTTAGCAAAATTGCATATTGGAAGTGAGTTGAAAAACAGAGAAAAGATCTTATCTAAACGTTATGAAATTCGATTTTTTGAAGAATTGTCAAAGGAATTTAAGAAAGGATTTATGAAAGACAATTTGGCAATTCAATTATATAATAACGTTTTAAAGTTATACCTGCCAGAAAGCGACCACTCAATTTTTTACCTGTTAAAAAAACAGTTTTCTGAAAACCTTGATCTACTGAGAAGAACGGATTTGTCTTTTATATTAAACCAATTAACCAATTATGCTGCTGTCCAAATCAATAGGGGGGATTCTGAGTTTTATGCCGAAGCTTTGTATTTGTATAAATTAGGATTGAAAAATGACTTGATACTTGAAAAACAACGAATTGATGAAGCCATTTTTGGCAATATTATCATATTAGGCTGCCAAGCTAAAGAATTTCAATGGACCAGAGATTTTATAAACAACTATCAAAAATACTTACCAGATGATGTAAGATCAGATGCTGTCGCGCTCAATATGGGACTATGGTATTTTCACCAGGGCAATTATGAAAAAGCACAGGATCATTTCTTCAATCACCCCTTTTCTCATTATTACCAGCCTAAAGCGCGTATCAGTTTGATTAAAACCCTTTTTGAACAATATTTGATTGAGGATTCTTTTTATAGCCTGCTAATTGCTCATATTGAAGCCTTTGAGAAATTTATACATAGGAGTGAAATAATTTCTTCTAAAAACAAGAAAGCTTATTTGAATTTTGCTTCCATATTAAAAAAAATGTCCAATGGATTGTCCCGAAAAAGTAATGTTATTAGACTAAAGAATATTCTATTGAAAGATATAGAAAAGAAAGAAAAAATTACCCTAAAGAGTTGGTTGCTTGAAAAAATAAATAGTTTGTAAGCTGAAGTTTATTTTTTGATTAAATAATTCAAGTAACGAACAACAGCCTCGCCGCCCTACCGGGCGGCTCGGGAGGGGTTTTAGGGAGTGAAAGCAGGCAAATATTGCCCGCTTTCATTCCCTAAAACCCACTTCGGCGAGCCAGCGCAGCTGGCGAGGCAAATACTTCGCAACTCATGTTTATTTATTTAACCAGCAATCACCTCAACTGTCCCGATAATTGAATGTTGGCAACCATCAATAATTGCTGTTAAAGTAACGGTGTATTCTCCAGGGGTTTGGTAAACATGACCAGGGTTCTTGAGAGTAGAAGAATCCCCATCTCCAAAATCCCAATGATAGGAAGTAGCATTTATCGACTCATTGATAAAGCTTACTTCACAGCTGACAGTACATCCATTATTGCTAATAGAAAAGCTGGCAGTTGGACAATTTTCGAATTGAGTACTGAAGGCACTGCCATTCGGGAAGCTCATACTTGAAACTCCAAAAAGTAAGCAAATAGAAAGCATGCTAAGTTGAATAAGAAATTTTCCGATTTGATTTTTCATGATATAAGAATTTATTGGGTAATGAAATAGTCAGACAGGCCTAATGATTAGGCAAGACATAGGTTTCCCCTTAGCCAAGAGCCACTCTAGCCCGTCTTTTAAATTTTAGTCCATTCCTGAGTTTGTGTTAGGAAAGGAAATGCGATAATGTTTTGATAATGGGTTTTCCTTCTTTGGATTTGAAGGAACCCCATTTCAGAGTTTTGAATGAAATGTTAAAATGCGATGTATATGGAATACCAAAGTGATGAGATGAGCCCCCTAAAAAAAAATCAGGAGCTTGTTTCAAATGTGAGCATTATTGTTTCAAAAACATTTGAAAATTAATGACTATTGTTTCAAATAACAATAATGTTAATTTGTAAAGAATTGATTTTAAATGCTTTTTGAGTTGCGCGGAAAGTGGTTGGAAAGATTCAATTAAATGGTTTGCAAACGCATCATCAAGGGCTCTTTTCGATTGCGGGCAACAGGTAAAATCGCATCATCTGTCATAACGAGGCTACCGCCACTTCCTTTTTGATAACGTTCGACATGGTGGAGATTAACGAGATAGGTTTGATGAATTCGGCAGAAATAAGAGTATTCGCTTAAGATTTCCTCGATTTGTTTGAGGGTACGCGAAATGATGATTTTTCTTCCGGACAGAGTGTGAAAGTGGGTATAGTTGCTATCAGCTCGAACATACATGAGATGATCAATTCTGATCAATTCCAAGCCATCAATTGTAGGCAGTGCTATTTTTCGAATATCTTGTTGATTTAGAAGCAATTGCTCCATCAGGATTTGAAGGTTCGTTCCGGAACCATTCTTTTTTCTTTTTGCTTGCACTTTCTGTACAGCAGCTTTTAATTCCTCCTTGCCAATTGGCTTTAACAAATAATCCATCGCACTCACCTTGATGGCTTTGATGGCAAACTTGTCATAAGCAGTTGTGAAAATAATGTCAAACTGTATGTCCTCAATTTGTTGTAACATCTCAAAAGCATTCATATAGGGCATTTCAATATCCAAAAAAATGACATCGGGTTGGTGGGTTTTGATGGCCAATATGCCTTGCTCACCACCCTGGCAGGTTGCCAATACTTCTACATCTGAACAGTGTTGCTCCAATTCCCACTCCAGGGTTTCGATGCAGAATTTTTCGTCGTCTATGATGATTGCTTTGAGAGTTTCCATTTGTTTATTCTATAATTATACGATGCTACCATGCTACGATATTGCAGAATTGCAGGATGGTAGCATTATAACATTATAATATTGATCAAAACACGCGTTCCTAATGCTTCGCCGCTTCCACTTTTTAAGTCTTCAATGTTTACTTCAAAAGTCATATTGGTCAAATAACTGCTCATGTCCATTCGATGGCGGGTGATATTCATGCCCATTGATTTTTGTTTTTGGGCAGATTTGCTTTTGACTTCTTTGGCTTTTGCGCGTCCTATCCCATTGTCTTCGATAATGCATTGCAGACCCTTATTGAGTTTGGTTAGCCTAATAGATAGTTTCCCTTTCCCATCTTTTTTGTGCATCAAACCGTGCCAGATTGCATTTTCAGCATAAGGCTGAAACAATAATGGAGGAATTAAAAAATGTTCTGGTTCAATTTGATCATCCAGTATTATTTCAAAATCAAACTGTTCATCAAAACGCAATTGTTCTATAGTGATGTACAAATTTAGTGCTTCGAGTTCGTCTGCGAGTGGGATCAATTGTTGGGAAGAATTTTGGAGTACCAAACGAATCAATTTTGAAAAATCAGTTAAATAATCTGCCGCTTTTTCTTTGCTTCTTTTTAGAACATAAAACTTGATGGCATTAAGAGAATTGAACAAAAAATGGGGATTCATCTGTGCCCGTAAAGCTTTCATTTCTACTTCAGCCAATTGTTTATTGAATTCGGTTTTTAAATTCTCCTCTCGCCTGATTTGTTTGATTTTGGTTTTATGAATTAAATTAATCACTGCAAGTATCGTAATGATTGTCAAAGTCCAAAACCACCAAGTCTCCCAGAATGGTGGACTTATGCTTATTTTTAATTGGGCTTCCTCCTCACTCCAAGTCCCGCCTTCATTTTTTGCTCTAAGCCTAAAGCGATATTTTCCACCTCCAATGTTGGTGTAGCCTACATATTTACGAGTTCCAGCGTCAATCCAATCTTTGTCCACTCCTTCAAGGATATAGGAATATTGTTTTGGGTTTTTATTGGCAAAATCCATTGCACTGAAATCAAAGGAGAAAAAGTTTTCCTTATAGCTCAATTGGACTTCTTTCAAGTAGGCTGGGTTAATATTTTTACTATAGGGTTTATCAAAAATCTTGAAATTTGTAATGGTAGGCTTTGGGGCAAAATTCTGATAAGAAATGTCTTTTGGGTAAAAACGATAAAAGCCATTATAAATAGCTACGAATATTTCCCCATCTTCTGCCATTGTCATTCTCCCCAAATTTTTGAGACCATAAGAGGCGCCAAAATGTTCTACTTTATCAGAATCCGGATAAATTTTTGTCAAGCCTTTTGAAGAACTCAGCCAAATATTTCCTTCCAAATCTTCAATCATCCATTCCACTTTTGCGGCTGGTAAATTTTTCGTGGGTTCGTAAACCCTAAATGGAGTATCCAGGGGCTGTAGCAAATCAATTCGAGCGACTCTATCCAATGTAAATGCAGCCCACATCTGCTTTTTAGAATCCATCAGGAATTTTGCATACTTTGTAAAGGGAGTGCCTCCATCTGCTGCCTTGGCGGGACTAGGATAGTTGACAAAGTGCTTTTTTTCATTTGAATAATAAAAAATGCCATCACCACTTCCCCAAACATTGTTGAAATCATCAACATACAAGGAACCTAAAGAATAATTGTAAATCAAGGAGTTAGGATTCCCTTCTTCAAAATCATTTAAGTGAAAAGTTCGATTATTCAAATCCAGCTGCCCCATCCCACCACTTTGTGCTGAAATCCAAAGATGTTGATTTTGGTCAATAACAATGTTCCAATAATAACCAAATCGAGCACGATTCTCTGCCCAACTCTTCCATTTTAAACCTTTGACTTGTTGTTTGTCTTCATCCCAATAATACAAGTCATAAAATCCTGAAATCCAGAGCTTTCCGGTCGAATCAAATTCCATATCATAAAAACCATATTCTTCCGGAAAAATTGGATTGTGCGCTCTAAATTTACTTAGTTTTTGAGTACTTTCATTAAAAGTATAAAAGGTGCCTCCATAGGTGATAGCATAGAGGATTGGTTTGGAAGGATGTGCTAATACCTTTTGAACGTTCCCATTCAAGACCACTTTTTGAAACAATTGCTGCTGGGGCTGAATACTAACCAGCCCCGTGTTATTGTAATACGGGATTGCCCAAATATTTTCTTGCTTGTCTTGATAAAAAGTGGCTCCTTTGCCATAAGGAACTTTTGAGGCGACGGGTGAATCCGACCAATGTTTAAATTGTCCACTATTTTTATTAAAAAGTATCCAACCGCTTGCAGGAGAATCCAGAATCAAATGATTGTCCTTTACCTGCAGAATACCTCGGGCATTCATACAATTTCTAACTGATTCTTCAGATGCACAATCGTAAATCTCATGGGTTTCTGAGCGAGTGTCAAAACGAAATAAGCCATGCCCCCAACTGGTACCCCAAAAAATACCTTCATTGTCTCTTATCATGTTTCTGATGAAAGGCATTTCTGAACCTTCAGGATGGGCACTATTTTTTTTACGCAATTCAAAATATTGGGCAGTAAGACTATCGGTATTCAATTTGCAGATACCTCTAGCAGCAGCCAGCCAAACAATACTACTATCCTGCTCATCATGAATAGGGTCGTGCAAGACTAACTGAAAATTTGCGTGTTTTTTAAGAAGGGTTTCGTCAGTGAAAGGCTTTAAAAATTGGAAAGTTTCTGTCTCGGGATGATAGATATTCAAACCTTCTCGACTAACTGAAATCCAAAGTCTGCCTTGATTATCTTCGAAAAAACATCGTGGACTAAGCCCCTTGTAGGAATTTGGCTTCGTTGGATTGTTTTTGAAATGTTTTACTTTCCGTGTTTTAGGATGAAAACCAATCAAACCGTTTTCAAAAGCTCCTGCCCAAATCCAGCCAAGTCTATCTTGATACAAGGCTTCAATAGAAAAATCATTTAACAAAATCGAATCACCATAAATATCCTCGAATGCTACGAATTCATTCCCGTCAAAACGTTCAATCCCCTTGTCAGTGCCTATCCACAAGAATCCCAAATCGTCCTGTAAAGCAGAACGAATACTGTTGGAACTCAAGCCGTCTTTACTCGTATAGACCTGAAAATTGAAATTTTTAGGCTGTGCTGTGAGCCAAAATGGTAGGAAGCTTCCTAAAAGTAGGTATGTAAAAAGTCTAGCCAATGCAGTGTTTTTTGGAATAAATGTAAGATTCTGGAATTAAAATATCATATAGAATGAGGATTGAGTGGAGCGGAGTGAGTATTTGGAAAGATAATTTGTGTTATATGTATATTAATATGCTTTCTGCTTCAAATTTCAATAAGAGGTTTTCCCTATATTAGTTTTTCGTATAAGAATTCTTGACAAATCAATAACAGCCTGCCCTAAAAGTAAAAGCTTCCCACAACACACCAAACCTTCCTTTATTTTAAACCTGTATTTAGCAAACAAATAAACAATTCTTCATTCTTCATTCATATGATGCACTTCAACAAGTAACAAAACCAATTTTTGAATCTTTTTGAGCGGTCAGACCATTCCGTTGGACGGAGTTATTAGACCACTTTGATGTCAGACAATGAAATGGTCTGACAGCGAAGTGATCTCAAATCTCACTGCTCGAAAAAAAACTAAAAATCATGAGAATCTGGAAATTTGCTTATTGGATTTGTATCCTATCCACCCTTATCATTACTTCTTGTCAAAAGGAAAACGACTTATTAAAACTTGACCTTATACAATACCCAATTTCGCTCATGGGCATTTCCATGTAGGAGATAAAGGAAATTATCATGTACCACAATTTTCCGGACAAACATGCAATCAAAATGTAAGGGCTTATGGGTGTCTCCAGTTTCAAGATCTATTTCGGCAATATACTTTCCCTTCTTGTTTTCAAAAACAGCATAGACTTTTTGGGTAGCTTCATCAAAAATGACCTCATCCCATTTTTTGTTAAGGTGAAAATCAATATTTACCATCCGGTCGTGATCTTCTATGCCTTCTTCATCAAAGAAATTGATTTCGTTATCGTAATAATTGAAAATGAGTAGAGAGTCTCCCATTTGGAATAATGGAATATCCAGACCTTTATGAAAAAAACGATTTCGGAAGGATAATTCGAGCTGAAATTGGCGAAAAGTATTTTTTAGTTTGGAATCATTAGACGCAAAGACAGAACCTTCCATTTCTTCATACAAAGCTGCATAATAGGCATCTTCCTGATAGCGTTCTACTTGTTCTTCATTAGAAACAATTTTAAAATCTCGGCGAAAATCACCTCCTCGCTCCACCAATTCAAATTTGGCAGTTAAACCACCATTCCATGCTTTTTTGATATAAAAATATTCGTCGGAACTCGCTACACAAGGGCGAATAAGTCTATCAAACTTATTACTGGAATAGGTATCTTCGACTACAATTTCATTTTCTTGTGTGCCCAATTGGTAGGCTCCGTACTTGGTAATCAGATGAATACTTCCCAAACAACTTCGATGTAAAGATTTTGGGGCAAAAATGTCATTTTTCTTTAAATTGAAAGTATCCAGTACATAGCCATCCAAAGTAGCTAATATCATTGCCCAGCCTAAAATTTCTCCTTCTTTTTTCAGATATAAAATTTTATCGTTTTCCAGCATGAGAAAATCTCGAATAGAAATCAATTTATCGGATAGTCGTTCTAAAATTAGCTTTGCCGTGATTTCTATTTTAGGCAAGATGAATATATCGGGTTGCATATAGACCCTTTTGTAACGACGGTTGGGATTGTCAAATAGAATCGTATCGGATTCATAGCCCACAAAAGAATACACAATCTTTGCAGGCAATTTCTGTATTGGCAATTTGTAGGAACCGTTTTTATCTGTCGTGGTACCTTGAGTTGGATTCGCAGCATCATAGACATTGACACCAAGTAAAGGGATTTCTGTTTCAACTTCATATACCTTACCTCTAAATAAATAAGAGGTATCGACTTCTTGTGAGAATAGTGAAATAGAAAAAAGAACAGCAATGAATGCAGAAAGGAATAGTTTTGTTTTCATAATTTTAAAGATAGCGTGAATGATTTTAGATAATTAAAGGTCAGCTGACAAATCTATGAAAAGTTATATTTGGCTGCCAGTTTTTTAGCTAAATCTTCAATTGCTTGTCGTTTTGCCAGCAAGTATATCCAGTGTTTTGGAATACTTTGCCATCCATACAATAATCCAGCTAAACCTCCAGCTATTGCTCCTGTAGTATCGGTATCGTGCCCTAAATTGATCGCCCTCAAGACGGTACCTGAATAATCTTTTTCTTTTAATAAACACCACAAACTGGCTTCCAGGCTATGCATCACATAGCCCCCTGATTCAATAGTGTCTTCCGGATAAGTTGAAATATCATTGTATAAAATTCTTTCAAAATTTTTTTCTTCCTTATTGGAAATGTCTCTTGATTCAAAAAATGCTTTTACTTCCAATTGCATGACTTCATATGCTTCTGTTTTATTCAATCCATCCATTATTTTTTCTGCCATATTCAAATAGATCAAACAAGCAATTGCAGAGCGAATATGTCCGTGGGTCAAAGCTGAAACATCCCAAACAATGTCAAATTGTTCGTCAATTGGCTTTCCCTTTATGTAAAAAAGTAGTGGTGAAATCCGCATTAGTGAACCATTGCCATTGGTTTGTTCATCATTGGAATGTAGTCCTTTCAACAAATGGGGCTCATCAGTTTCCAGAATTTTTTGGAGATGATTGATGGCATGACTTGTCGTATTTCCAATATCAAAAACTTCCCCATGAGGTGTCCAGCAGGTTGCGTTTTTCCAAGCCACAAATTTTTCGGCTATGTCTTTCAAATCATAGCCATCGATCAAACTCTCCGCCAAACAAAAAGTGAGCGAGCTGTCATCAGACCAGGTTCCAGGAGGCTGACTGTAGGTTCCATAACCTATCATTTCGGTAAGTGGTTTGGTTTTGAGGAATTCCCTTGATTGAAATTCAACTGGTACTCCTAAAGCATCTGCTACAGCAACTCCAAATAATATGTCCTTTGCAAAGTTTCTTCTATTCATGAATGGTAATTTCTGCTCAAAAATAAAAAAACCCTGTCCTCTAAAGGTCAAGGGTTTTTTTATTTCATTGTACAAAGTTCAACTCTTAGTTTAAAACTGAAGTATTCACTATCAATGACTTACAATCAAATATATCCAAAAATTTCAGATATAATCTATATAAATTATTCTTTTACTAAAGTCACCTTAAAAAATTGATTACTCGCCATAGAGAAAAATTCAGAGCCTTCAGCGGGCGCAAAATAAAATAACACATTTTCATATTTGGCATTGATACCCCCATATACATAACCAATATGAGCTTCTTTCTGGTTATCGCCAAACAAATCTGTGAGTTTGATGACATCATTAGGATACATACTCAAGTTGGGTTTACGAATAAAAACCGCATTGGACCCGAAATAAGGGTGGTCGCTTCCAGGAGGATTAGGGAAGGCCTTTTTTTGAGTAGTCTGTGTGAAATTCATCCCTGTTCCATTAGGCTGCATGGCAATGGTGCTAACATCTTGTGTAAATGGCAAATTGTAAAAGGCGAATGGTCCTATTGCTGCAGTTGTAGTTATTGGAATATTTTTTATGGTATCTTCTTTTTCATAATACCTTTTTGCTGCATTGGTGATGATTCTTCTCTTTTTTCCGTTTACAGATTTATCTGAATAATGAAATTCAGTGGTCATTTCTACACTTCCAATAGGGGCCACGACCGAATAGGATTTATGATCCTCAGCAAAAGTTATTTTCCCTACCCCATTTAATATGGTCTTAATGTTTGTGTATTTGCCATCTGCAAGGGTATCTGTAATAGAATTAATGGTAGTACCATTTGGAATGACCCAATCTTTAGGTAAAGGTTTTACCTTGACTTTTGACTTTGCTGGTACTTTAGGTGGAAATGGCGACAGATAAATAATAGTCAATAAATCTTTTTGAGCAAAATTCAATATGATGGCTGAAAAATTGGGACCAAGCATAAATGAATCAATAGCCATCTCTGTACCTAACTGAAAATAATTAGGAGGTATTTGCTCAGAATCACCTGTCATACCACCTAGTAGGGAGGTGTACATGGTATTGGTTGCTTCGTCGTAGGTAGGAATCAAAGGGCAAGTGTAGTTATTGCCATTTTGACTAAAATTGGTATATATTTCTATCGAGTCATTATGTTTTATGTGGATGGGGTTGCCGTGTGCCATAAATCCATATTTGAAAACACCACCATAATACATCTGCTCATACACTAAATCTCCTTTATCATCCTTTCTGACTATAGGACCCATTAGACCATCTCTACGACGATAATCTCCCAACAACATTTTATTAATTCTAAATGTATCCGCTTCTACATTCAGGTTTTGATAGTAAACAGTATCATTGCCTGGATTCTCTATTATCGTTAAATCGTAGCCTTCCCCTGGTGCTTTATGCTTGAAAATCAGTTTGGCAATACTATCATTATTTGCCTGGTTATATCTCGGTGGGCCATCTTTTAGGGTGGAAACCTGCACCTTATTGTCATTGCCAATCGAAACCTTTGAAATATTTCGATTATAACTATTGTCATAATAGGGGAATTCCCAACCGAGGGCTAAATAGAATTCATTGGTATTGATGCTGTTTTTTGATCCCATAATGCCGGCATTTCCTCCTGTCCTGGCTAGGTCATGATTTTGGGTTTGAACCATTTCGGGATATTCTATTGGCTCATCCTGAATAATTTTTTGTACGACATCTTTGATGCGGATGGCTGTTACATAGGGCTTAGAAACGAGAACTGTAGTATCATTTGTCCCACTAGCATGATCTTGAGAAACAATAATGGCTTTGTCTTTTGTAAATTTTTTATAAAGAGAATCTTTTTCAAGTTCCTTGTAAGACAGGGAATCTAATTTTAGGTATTTTGCAATTTGTTCTCTTGTTTCTGCCCATGGTTTTTCCACAATTCCCCCAAATACGTACAACAGCTCTGTACTGTCAATAGTTACTTGAGAAAATTGTGGGTTATTTACCCAAAGGGCAGCAAGGTCATCTACTGCTATCCGATCATTTACTTTTCTGGACCAGGTTTGTGTCTGCAAAGCTCCTTTGTGGTTATCCCAATACTTGATTACATGCAGCGATTTGTTCGCCTCATCATTGCTAAAACGATAAGCAGCCACACCAGGGTGGAGCCCATTGGTTCGTCCTCCAACTGCCAAAATATAGCTGGTATCTTTATCGTAGTAGGTTCCAAAGGCGAAAGAATGTAAGCCTGGGACGGTGACACTATGATTTTTATCATTAACCGTTTTTACAGGCTCTAGCTTGACTTTATAAAAAGTATCAATAGTTTCTTCTGTCACCCCTAAATCGTCAGAAGTGCATGAAAGGGAAAATAACAAAAAGGATATTAAAATAATAAAGATGGTTTGGTATTTCATTTTATGATGGTTTTGTTTTGTAAGCACCAGGTCATAATTATGTATAAGTAAAATTTTGGAATTCTTTTTTTCTCTCATGAGGCGAAAAACGCAGGCATAGCCAAAGCTCTGCCGAGTATTTTCCCCATCCCGAAGGGAGTCCCTTGGACAAGGGATGCCCTTGGCAAACGAAATGAGAGGAAAAAAGAAACGAAAATTAGTTGTAGATAAATAGGACTTGGTGCTTATAAAGGATAATCAATAGCTTTTGGTTGTTTGCAGCGTCGAATTAAAGGTCGAAAACAATTGACATGTTTCCTACGATAATTTAGGTTTCCGTTCATGATAGCATTGAAACAAAGCCAAGCCTCAGAAGAGGCTCGGCTGAAACAAAACGATTATAAAAAATTGAGATTATTTGGCATGATTACTTACCTAATTGCATATTGTTGAGGTTCCTGATTTGTAGTGTTGGTTGGTTTTTGAAGGAACATAGGTACCTTTTCCATCGTAAGGGCAACCTGCATCTATCCATTTACTTAATTCATCAATTTGACCTGAAGTAAAATAAGCACCTCCTCTTGGCATATGATAGTGGCTTGGATTGTTATTTTTGACATCTTTTCCTCTTAAGAAAATGATAATATTGGACTCCTCTCCTTTATTACCACTACAATCGCAGATTTGATAACTATCTGCTGAACCTGTGGTGAAATTACAGTAGTTTTTTTCTTTGGAGCCCTGACCCTTCCAAAACTCACCATGGTAGGACATAGTAACTCCTGTATGAGGAGCACAAGCATCAAAAAAGTTGGACACATCATCCCAGACTTCTATTTTTTGAGGAAGGGCACCAGGAGGACATCCAGGAGATGGTTTTCCTCCGGATTCTGAAGCTTCGGGTAATCTGAAAGGAGCATTGGCAATTAGGAAATTAAAGTCTGATCCTTTTTTTAATTGAGCGACTCCATGGCATCCCTGACAGCCCCCCATATTCATTTGCTTGCCTTTCACTACAATGTTTTTTTCGGTTATTTTATTAGCACCTTGTAGCCCTGTGAAAGTTTGTAATTCCCGATTTGTTTCAATGACCAGATTGGCAAGAAAGAAATCAGAATACTTTACATCCTCGGCTTTTGTTAAATCTACCACTTTGGTACCACTTCCGTCATCCACTAATAAGCCAAGAGTTTCCGCATCTTGAGGTTTTCCTTGAACATTGATTAATTTGTAATACTGCCAAACTGAATTTTTGGTATTTAGAAATTTGCTGACTGTGGTATTAACCGCGCTGATATCAGTAGGGATATCGTGGTCACGGCTTACAGCATAGGACTTTCCGGCAGTTTCTCCCGGATCTTTTGCGCCTCCTTTTTCAAACTCCCTTCCTGTACTGGACTCATTATAAACTAAACTAGATTTTTCATTATCTACATGCTCCCAGGTGGCAAAAATGTATTGAGGGAAAGTTTTGGTTTTATGAATAATATGCAAACCTACCAAACCCATTGTTGCAGTCGCATACTTATAGGAGGCTCCAGAGTTTTCATAAAAAATAACCTCCCTGGTATAGTATTTATTGCTATTTAATTCGTCAGTAGTTAATTTTCTCCAGGCAGCTTTTATTTCTATATTTCCTTCACGCATTGATTGATTATTATTTGGTGCTGGAGCACCACCACACGGCAAACAAATATATGTTGTAGAGTCAGTATTACATACATCATAATTACTATTTACTACATCAGCAGTCGTTTTTTTTCTTCTATTTACCCTTGTAGTACTGTCAATTAAATTACTTCCGTAAATGTAGTTGGCACATTCAAAGTTTACTTTTGCCTCATATAAAACCTGGTATTCTTCATCAACTGCATCAACAGTGGAATGCGCATAGACAATATCTATGGTCAATTCGTTTGCCTCATCCAGATTATTCCAATGTGTTGTATCTCCGGTACCATTGCCTTTAAAATAATCTTGATATTGATAATTGGGTTTCATTTCTGAAAGCTTAGGCTCTTTTGGAGCAGGTAATTTTTTAAATGCTTTGCCTTTTTTCCCATTATCTGGTGCAGGAAATAATTCATTTCGATGCCAGTATTGCAGCCATACAGGGACATAGCTCGTTCCAACAGCACTACCAGTTAAAAAGGATTTTTTTGTATCTGGCTTGGAACGCTGGGTCGTGGAAGCTGGCCAATTCAGTGCAATAAAATGCTGCCATGCAAAATCTGCCAATTCTGTTAAGGTAGCATTTTCTCCATTTACAGACGTGATATCTTTTGGGGGATAAGCATTGGCATAAGCTTTTTCATTGGAATAATCTTTCGAATAGGTACCGGTGACTCCCAGTTCTGTGTCTGAACCAGACCCAGAACATTGAGCTAATACAAAAATTCCACCTGCTAAAATCAAAGCAATAAACAAAAAACGATGCTTTTTCAAACTTGTAAAAATTGGTTTTAATAACATAGTTGTAAGGTTTTATGATTGAATCAAATTAACGTAAGCAATACTGTGAGAGTGATTTCATTTCAATGGTGCGTCATTCAGGTGTTAGGAGTATTCTGGAATTCAACTTTAGTGTGGATTATATCTGACTTAAGAAGTACATCGTACAAGGACCATTAATCCATTAGCCAGGATTATGGCAATGAAAATGATCTGATTCCTATCCAAATTTGAATTCCCTAGTTTAAAAATCATCATCGCTATCAGTTGGTTTTTCAAATTGTTACAATAGCGTTAATAGGAAGGATAATTGATTCGGTGTTTATGGTTGAGAATAATAGACTTGCCTACTCAATTAAGTGTTCATCCACTCAGTGATAGGAGCAATACAGCAATTGCCCACGACCTAAGCTGAATAGTGAATATTATCTGCAACAGCGCTTAACAAGCATTAAAATTCAATAAACCCAGCTGGGTTATTGTAGATAGGCATTATAAAAAGATGATCAGAGAGGAAATTTAGGTTATTGTTATAACCTGAAAGTTTCTCTTATTAACGCATAAATTATTACCAATCTGTGGTAATTGTTGTTTTTACAAAAATAGTGATTTTTTTCAGAAATAAAAGATTTTGACTGATTAATACATTGGTTTTCAGTTTATTATGTGTTATTTTTTTAAGCACCAAAACATAAATATGTATAAGTAAAATTTTGGAATTCATTTTTTTCCTCACAAGGCGAAAAACGCAGACATAGCCAAAGCTCTGACGAGTATTTTCAACGAAGTGAGGGAGAAAATGAAGCCAAAATTACTTGTAGATAATTTTGATTTGGTGCTTAAAAGGAATGATGACAAAGCTATTTGAAAAAGAAAAAGCACTACCATCCTATTACTCTAAAACTAAACAGTAGTCCAAATAATACCAATAGCCCCAGACAGGTCACTATAAATCCAGGAAGATCACATGTTGCAAATGCCAAAAATGAAAGTACAAGAAGGAAAATGGAAGTGAACAGAATGGAATTTTTTTGCCTTTTCAAACTCACATGAAACCAGGCGAGTCCCATAAATAAGACCATCCAGGTGATTATCATAACCTTCCACAAGTATTCATCTCCCGTTAAATTAACCATAAGGATTATTAGTAGAATAAGTCCATTGACTGCCAGGAAAAAATTGGATTGGATGATTTTGGAATCTGATAAAAGAAATCTACTGTGTTTTCCAATACGCAATACCGTATTGTACAAAACATCTCCATACCATGTGAATAGTAGGAAAAGCACAAAGAAAGCACCCCAAAAGGCGACTGTCTTGATACCAACGATTATCCATAAAATCATCCACCATCCGAATTTTAAGTGCCACCTGGAAAAGCCATAGTTGAAAAACAATCTAAACAACCAGGAACTTGATTTTTGCGCTTCTACCAAGCCCATTCTTGCATTTTCCAAACTGGGATCTTTGCTTAACGCCGATTCAAATAATGCTTTTGCCTTTTTGGGATTGCCCTTATCCAAATGATGGGTGCCCATCAAATAAAGTAATTGGGGATTCTCTGGATCTTCTTGGAGTCCATGTCTTAAACTTTCAACCGCTTCCGGAGACTCGCTATACCTCAAATGATACAATGCCTTGATTTCCAATAAGTCCGGATGATTGGGGTCTATTTTTAATCCATCTTCAATAGCTTTTTGACCACTATGGTGTTTGCCACTATTGTATTGAATCCTGGCCAATAAACTAAAATACATAGGATTGTTCGGATTGATTTCGAGTGCGGTTAAAACAGATGCTTCTGCTTTTTCCCATTTTTCCCTATCAAATTCCAGGTGGGCAATTAAAAAGTGGGTATAATCATTTTCAGGGTAGAGGGAGAGGCTCTTCTGCAATGCTCGTTGGGCGGCTTTTGGGTTGTGGAGTTCCATCTCACAAAGCCCCAATAAAGCAAAGGCATAGTCATCCTCAAAATCAGATTCCAAATGAGCTTTTATAGCTTTTCGGGCATCTTTCCAACGGTTGGTTTGGATGAAAAATTCAGCTTCTTGTATATGAGAGCGATTGTGCATTTTTTGCTGGTTGCTGGTTGCTGGTTGCTGGTTGCTGGGTACTGGGTACTGGTTGCTAGGTACTAGTTACCAGCAACCAGTACCCAGTACCCAGTACCCAGAATTAACTTGTCATCAATCCATTTTCATCGAGATATTTTAGAAAATGTTCACGTAAAGAAGACTGAAAACCATCAATAAGTTCCTTTTCTTCCTTGTCTACACCATCACTCGCCTGTGCGATTTCCTCGAGGATTTGAATTAAGAATGCATAATCGGGATCAGGTCCATGCTCTTTCAAGACATCCAAGGCTTTTTCGTAAGCATCTTTTGGATCATTCCCTTTGCGACTTTCATAGTCAAATGACCATTGAATATCTTTCCCCCAGGAATGATTTTTCAAGACCTCGGAAATTTTGTCCAGCTCTTCCTGTTGAATCAATCCATCAGCAAGTGCCACAGCATAAATCAATTCCCCAAAAGCGTCATTTAAACGTGTTTTTGAAACCATTTTTATAATGAATAGTTAACACAAGTTGCGAACTTTGTTGTTCGCAACTTAAATTGATTCTCTCATTCCTTAACCCCTAGCTGCCTTTTCCACTGCTCGCCAAACTCTGAATACATTTTTGTAACAAATCTTGGCGATGTCTTTTTTAGAATAACCTCTCTTTAAAAGGGTATATATTAAATTAGGGAATGCCGAAACATCTTTTAAACCTGTAGGTAATGAATCTCCAACACCATCATAATCAGAACCAAAACCCACGTGATCAATGCCAGCTATTTTTACAACGTGATCGATGTGGTCTGCCACTATATCCAAATCTGCAAATAAATCATCTCTGTGTTTTTTCTGAAATTCTGCGATGATAGGTTTTGCAGCATCGTCTCTTCTTTTCAATCCCTCTGCCTCAAGAATCTTATTGAGTTCTGCTCTTAAACTGTCTCTATTTTTTGAAATTTTTCCATCCAGAAAAGAGGAACCGAAATTGATTTGTATTACGCCTCCTTCTTCTCCCAGCCGTTTGATCATATCATCGTCCATATTTCTTTCAAAACCTGGTGTAAACTTTCTACAAGAAGAATGGGAGGCAATACAAGGCACGTCTGTCAAATCCATCACCTGCCAAAAAGTATTGTCCGAAACATGGGAAATATCTACCATGATGCCCACTCGGTTCATTTCCTTTACTACCTCTACGCCAAAGGGACTCAAGCCCTTCCAGGTTCCAGTAGTATCATAACTCGAATCACAAATATGATTGTCTTTTGAGTGAGTTAAGGTGATGTATCTAATGCCTCTTTTGTGGAAATAAGCCACGTTTTTTAAATCGCCCTCAATAGGAGCCCCATTTTCCATGCCCATTGGTAGGGAAATGATTCCTTTCCTGAAATTCTTTTTGGCTTGCTTAACTGAGGTTGTTATCGCAAATTTATCCGGATGTGCCTCTGCAATGCCTGCTACCATATTGATCAAGGTATCTGCCAGATTTTTGGCTCCACCATCTCTTTCGTGCTGATACCTGGCAGGAATAAAAATGGACATAAAGGGGGCGTCCAGACCTCCTTGTTTAGCCCTTACATAATCAAAATCTCCGTCATCTGTTTGTATGGGAATACCCAGGAACTCCCGCTCCAATCTGAAATTTCGGACGCGAAGACGGTATGGCAAATCTACATGTCCATCAGTGATGATGTATTTGTGCGCCAGCTTATTAGCCAAGGCTCTTAATTCCTCATCAGATTTGGAAGATTGAGCGGAGCCAAGATTGATGATAATAAAACCAAGAATAAGAAGTGTAAATAATTGCTTCATTTTGTCAATTCTATTTTAAATAAGGATTGCCAAAAATAGAATTTATCATTGGAAAAAGTACCATCTGAATAGTTGGTTGTCAGGCAGGAAAAATTTAAACATACTCTAAATCCAAAATAATCAAGGAATAAGAATTTAATTGAAATAAACCGCCGCAGTTAATGCGGCGGTTTATTTCAATTATTCCACCTCCACTCGTATCCCCTCAGAATGACTTGTAAACTCAGGCGCATACATACACTGAATCGTCGTTACCCCATTCGAAAAATCACCCTTGTGGATAACTCTTAATGGATATTCAAAAACATGGGTTCCCTTGGGCAAACGACTAAAAAAGAAATTCGTAGAGGCATCGCGTGTACTTTCGTAGTAGCCCAATCCACCTTGCCATTTGTAACGACTATAGACGTTCATTGGCTCAAAACCACTGGCGCGCATGTCTTTCATGTGGACATACTCCATGCTGCGATCTACCCTCAGTTCAATCCGGACATGCAACTTGTCACCAGGTTCCAATTTTTCTCCCTCTGAGATTGGAGTCATCACTTCCCCCGTTGGACTGTTTTCTACTTTGAAGAGTTGCTTTTTCAAAGTAAGTGGCGTTTCTTCAAAAGTCTCAATTTTGTCCAATTGCTCAAAATATTGCCAGTAGGCAGCACCCCAGGCTGGGTGATTGTTTGGATTCTTGATTTTGATAGTTCCAGCTGCTTTTGTAACCTCATCCCCATCAAATCGAACTTTGAAGTAGCCCGTACCTGCCTCTGCATTTTTTTGTGCTGAATGTAGTTCCGACTGCCAGTCGGAAATCCCCAAATCAATTTCCAAAGGTGCATCTTCTACCAACCAGTTATCGCCAGAAATCAAAAGTGCATAAACCGCTGATGAAGTTGCCTTGGTCGTTTTCCAATGATTGGTTTGTTTGTTCTTCAACAACCAAACTTTCAAATCATCAACCGATTTGGCATCATCTGCAACTTCTTCAAATACTTCAATCATCAGCGAATGGGTTTCGATGGGCAATTCGTACCACATATAGCCAGATGGACTTTTCCAATACATGCCCAACTCTTCGTGTGTCAGGCTCCGTTCTTTGAAGCTTTTGACCATTTTGGCGGTTGTTTCACCCTTTGCCATTCGATGCAAAGCCAGTGAAAGCATCCCTTCCTGATACATTCCCTTTTTGAGCCAGTATGTTTCTGCTTGCCTGAGGTAGTAGTCAAAAACAGTTTTCGACTTGCCCTCAAGTGCGACATACTTTCTGCCCTTTCCAGAACGATCATCCCCCAAGCTGGCTTTGGCAGATTCATCTTCGAGGAAGAAAGTTCTGGAGTATAGATAGTGAATCGCCATGTTGTTCAAATGATCATCTTCCCATTTGGCTTTTCCCTGTTTGACCAGATATTCCAAATCTTCATACATTTCCAACATTCTGGCATCACAATACCGAATAGCGTTTTGAACCGCACCCCATGTTTTGGTATCCTGAGTTACAGATTTTACGCTCAGTTTATCCAAATGCCCCATCCCTTCAACTACATACTGAGTAATGTACCAGTTATCCCGTCCTCCTGGGAACCAGGCCCAGCCGCCATTTGCCAATTGCCGCTCTGCCAGTTTTGCCAGGGCAATTTCCTGCTCGTAGCTCATTCGATTCAAGTCGAACAACAAAGCGATGTTCTTCTTTTGCAACTCTTCAATTTGAGCATTCAATACCCATGGGGTTTCTTCCAGCAAGGCTGTTTTCAATTCCTGATTTTTGGACAAATTGGAAAGTAGTGCCTCAGGCTGATAATCCCGCCACTTATCAAAGACTGCCTTGATCTTCGGATGCGAATTGGCAACCGAAGTCGCTAATGAATTGGCATAATAACGGTTAAAAATCTGCTCTGTACATTCATATGGATATTCCATCAAATACGGCAATGCCTGTACGGCATACCAGGCTGGGTTTTGAGTAAACTCCAAAGTGAAGGCATGGTGTTTAAGCGTGGTGGAAGTATTATCTCTCAAACTTTGGAAAGTGAAGACCTTGGATTCATTGCCTCTTACTGGCAAAGGCTTGGTTTCCGTCACCAGCATGCGATTGGACAGTACAGGTGCTGCACTTCGCTCTGCATCTGAAAAATCACCAGCCTGAGCAAAAACGGTATGCTCAATCATTGGCACCTCACTGACATCTGGTACTTTAAAGCGCCAGGACATTAATTGAGATGCTCCTGGTTCCAAATTCTCAAATTTTCTTGGAAGCAGAGTTGACAGATCCTCTGAAAAAACATCCATGCCTGTCATTGCATTCTTTAATTCCAGCTTGTAGTTCCCGTTCAAGGTGTCTTCACTCAAATTGACCACTTTAGCAGTAAATTCAATTTGATCGTGTTCTCTGAAAAACCTGGGTGGATTGGGCATCACCATGAGGTCTTTTTGAGTGACAACTTCATTGGTTGTGGCTCCAATTTTCAGATCTTTGGTATGCGCCAGTCCCAGAAATTTCCATTTCGTCAATGCCTCATTCATAGTAAATTTAATAAGGACATTGCCAGCTTCATCCGTCATTAAGTTGGGGAAGAAAAAGACAGTTTCGTTGAGATTTGTTCGGACTTTAACATTGGAAAAGTCTGGATTTTCCGCATTAAGATCAATGTCATCAGTTTTTGTATCCAAAGCTCTGCCCTCTACACGAACACCATCTATATATTGCTCTTTAGACTTGGAACGAGAGCCACGCAGCTCTAATTTTTCTGCCCTGGAAGTAAAGCCCAGCTCTTGAACAACAACTTCATCCATTGCAGCGTCTTCCATAACTGCGGCTGGCGGAGACGCAGCACGAGACATAGCCATGTCAGTTCTGACTTCACCTGCCAAAGCCCAGTGTCTTCTATTTTCATAAAAATGAAAATTAAACCAGTTCAATCTTTTATAGGACTTTGAAGAAAAACCGGAGTAACCATCATGGTAATTTGTGTAAAATTGCCCGCTGTGACTTGCATATCCCCGATGCCTCAATCCTCTTCTTGCATAACTGGTCGGGAAAAGACGCATTCCCCAATTATTTGGAGCGAAAACATCCAGAGAAGCATCATACATTCCAGCAACCATTTCAGCAGCCACTTTTTCGCCTTTGGGTCCTTTGATTTTAATCAGCCATTCTTCTTCCTGCCCTGGTAATAGTTTGTCCCGAAAAGTGCCATATTCGATGCTCAATTCTTTATTGGACCATGGTACGGCTAGGGTTCCCTGATTATTGAAACTGCGGTTTTGCTGCGCATAGCTATAATGATAATGTACATTGCCCCTGTCGGATGCTTCAATCTTTAAGGTCTCTTTTTTCAAATCACCGATTTCCAGCCATTTGCGACTGATTATGCTTTGGTCTTTTTCGACCTCAAAAAGAACCATTAACTTTTTCTCTGAAGTACCAAGGTAAATTTCAGCTGTTTCGCCGGGTTGATAGTTGGATTTTTCTAAAATGTGCCAACCCACTTCTGGAGCAGGTAATTTCTTGTTTTTTAAATCATACAGGTCAAAATACTTTTGGAGCTCGACCGGCATTCCGTATTTGTCCTCTGAAACAATCGTCAAAGCATATTTACCGGCTTCAAAATCTAAATAGGACAAATCAATATTTGTTGACTTTTCCGTATCAAAATCTATCGCATGCACCATTTTTTTGGTGGGCCAATTTTGATACTCATCTTCATCCTGATATGCAAAATTTGGAAATAATCGTTTGAACAGATTTTTTTCAAGAACTGGTTTGTCTGGCTTTGCCCAAAATCGATCTGTAAAAGTCTGTTTCGGAGCTTCCAGAAGTTCGATTTTCAAACTACCAGTTGCTGGTTCAAATTGTCCATTCAGGTTTTTACTAAAGATTTCAATGGAATCCAAAGATTCAACAGATCCCAATCGAATATCTGTTACAGAAAGATCCAAGGCGACTGTACCTACTCTTATGGATGTTTGACTGGAATGGGTTTCACCAGTAATATCTATCACATCGGCATAAACGGTATATCTGAATTCAGGTTTTTTGTCCGCTGGGATTGATCGATCTGGCAATGCGGTGAATTTGACTTCAAATTTTCCTTCAGCATCTGTTTGGGTTGTCCCATTCACAATTTCCATGCTTTCGCTGTTCCAGGGATTGTAGCCCCTACGGAAATACCACCAGGGTAGCCAGGGGAAACGAACTTCCCGAACCACCCGATAGCTCACTTTTGCTCCATCTATGTTGCTTCCGGCATAAGCCTTGGCAAATCCAGTTATAAGTACCTCTTCATCCAGGCGGTAACTTTCCTTCAGAGGATCAAAACCAACTTCAAATTTAGGGCGCTTGTATTCCTCCACTCTAAAATATTTGGAACTTCTTGACGGTGAGGTATTCGCATAAATGCTCATACTTCCCAGTAGCCCAGTTTTTGGTGCAATGAAAGTTCCATTGACGGTGCCATATTCATTGGTTGTTAAATCCAGTCTTTCCACTTGTTGGTGATTGGCATCTTGAAAGAAGACGGAAATTTTTTGGTTGGCCAAAATTCGAGGCATCCCTTCCGGGTCTTTTTCAACCAAAATTCCTTTAAAATAAATGGTTTGACCTGGACGATAGATGGCGCGGTCCAGGAAAAAATGCATAGTTTCAATGGTGCGGGGATTGTGCCTGTACCGATAATTGTAAAAATGGTCACCTAAGAATAAACTATCCCGACCTTTTTGGAAAAGTACCCTGAAATTTTTGTCTTTTCCCAGATTGGCTAAAACAAAACCATCTGCGTCTGTCCAGCCTTCTCCCTCTTTGCGGTATTCATATTTTCTCTGAATGCTATTGTAATGTTGGGTATAATACTCCGCTTTAACATCATTTTGGGGAGTTCCATATCTCCTGTCAAAAACGAAAAATTCATTCCTGTTTTCAATATCTGTTCTTTGCCAGAAACCGAGGTTGGAAATGGTCGTGAACAAGAATCCTACTGCACCCTTTTCTTTTGTAAATTGCTGATTGTCAGAAACCATAATGACAAAGTGACCGTAGGGCAATTTGTCGATCTTGATTTCTGTTGAATGTTGTCGATAGTCTCCATCATCCAACAGGTCGATGGTATGCGTCTGGGTGCTGGGTAAACTGTTGAAATAAGCAATGATTTGCTGCTCTCTGTCCCGTCCTTGTTGTTGCTCCTGATATTTTTCTAGTCGCTCTTCATTCATGCGAATGACCTTCACAAATACTTTGGACGTGTTTTGGTAATCCACAGCAGTCAAAAATGGAGCATTGGGTAAATTGACTTGTTCTGCTTGAATATTGATAGATTTATGCAGAATAGATATTTTTAAACTTTTGCAAAGATTTGCTCCGATGGATTTTGGATGAATTTCAATTCCTTTTTCACAAATTTCCAATGCTTGTTTCCATAGCCATTTTCCCGCTTCATCGGGATTGGGTTGATAATTTTGACCTAATTCATATTTCAAACTTGCTCTTTGGTAATAGAACTCGCTTGCAATAGGATGGGAAGTATAATGTGCAGCAGCCCACTGCAATATGCTGTCGTATTCTGTGGCTTTTGTTCCGGAAATGGAGTTGTCATAGAGGAATTTCCAGAGTTTTAATTCCACATCTCCCAGGGTGGCTACATTTTCGTCCTGTAACCGAAATTTTATCAAATCCTGAAAGAGTAAAAGCGTTTGGTACTTATAGGAATCGGTGTCTTTTGTTTCAATTTTGATATTGGCAAAATCCTTCCCACGACTGAAATATTCCGGATTGTCTATATAAAACTTGTAAGCAGGTTGTGTCAAATGAGCCTGCTCGTTCATGAAATAATCAATAGCGCGATGTGCTAAAAAGTCAAAGAGGGTAGGGCGCATACCCATTGAGTTGTCTCCATTATACAATATCGCATCAAAATCCTCCAATTTAACTTTTTGTGTTCCTTTTTCTGACAAAGAAGCCTTATACAATTCTCCGCTTTTATCTATCAATTGTTCAATTGTCCAGGTTCGAATATCTTCTTTTTTGAATTCACCAGTTTCGGTTCTATTTTGAAATCGCCAGCGATTGTTATTCAAATAGCCCTGATACATCTCGGCGAGCATTGATTGGAGCATTTGTTTTACAGGGAATTTGGCGGTTTCTATTTCTGTCTCCCACTTGAAGATGGCATTGACCAATCCATCTTCCTCTAATTGACTTTCATATTTTCCTCTGTAAATCAGACACTTAATGATTTGTGCCGCATTTTCTTCGGATTTGGCTTTTTCGTAAATTAGTAAGACATTTTCAAGCGCAGATTTGGGAAGCCCCTGATGCTCCAGCGAATCAATGGTTTTCCAATGCGCTTCATAATTGTCATTTTCTAAATCAAGCATCGGTTTGGTGTTGGTTTGAAAACTGATTAAAAATGTGGTGGCAATGATAGCAGCTAAGGCTAATAAAAAGACTTTCAGCTTTTTCATACGAGATATTTTGAGCTCCCGGATTTGGGTTGCCAATTCAATTTTACGATAAGTGGTAACACAAAACCGGGGACTAGGAACTCTCTTGGGATGCAAATACAACGTGAAGGAAACAAAATGAGGATTTATTTAACGACTTATTAACGAATTTGAAGCGATTAAATAAGTTAGGTGCTATTTGAATGCAAATTACTACTTTTGGAGAAAATGTTGACAATCAATGTGGTATAGTAGTTCAAACATTTTCAATCAAAACATGAAAAACCTAAATTTCAATTTTCGAATTCCTCTCTGGCAATACTTTTTCCTCTTAGGCAGTATCTTTTTATTTTATAATTGCACTACAGAGCCCCAAAATGATCCCAATCAGGAAGAATGGCATCAATTGTTCAATGGAAAAGATATGGAAGATTGGATCCCAAAAGTAGTTGGACACAATGCTGGTGTCAATTATAAACAAACCTTCCGGGTATCAGATTCCCTTTTACAAGTGCGGTATTTCCAATATGACAGTTTTCGAACTGAATTTGGGCATTTGTTTTACAAAGAAAAGTTTTCACACTATCGCCTTCGCGCTACTTATCGGTTTATTGATGAGCAATTGCCTGGAGGACCTGGTTGGGCTTTCCGAAATAATGGCTTAATGCTGCATTGCCAATCTCCAGAAAGTATGGGAATCGACCAAGACTTTCCAATTTCATTAGAGGCTCAGCTTTTGGGTGGAAATGGAACAGATGAACGCCCCACCAATAATCTATGCACTCCAGGTACAAATGTGGTTATGGGCGATACCCTCTTTACACCTCATTGTATTAGTTCTTCATCCAAAACCTATCATGGCGATCAGTGGGTAGCAGTAGAAGTCCTGGTGCTGGGAGATTCCCTGATTCAGCATATTGTAGAAGACAATGTGGTTTTGGAATACAGTCATCCAACAGTTGGAGGAGGAAGTGTAGATGGAAACACCCTTCATCTTGAAGAAGGGAGCCCTATTGCAGAAGGCTACATCTCCATTCAATCAGAAACCCATCCAATTGATTTTAAAAAAATAGAATTGTTGAATCTCTGCGGTTGCAAGGATGAAAGAGCCAAGAATTACAAAGCTTATTATGTGAAGGCAGATAATTCGAAATGCCATTATTAATACTACAATACTACCATGCTACCATACTACAATATTGTAGCATAGCAGGATAGTAGTATTAATAAAGGATTAGTCGATTGAAAAATTGTTTTCCATCTACACTTAGTATTATTGTATAAATTCCCTTGGGAAAGTCCTGGATATTGAATTGTGTTTGGGTATTGAAGACTTTCTGGCTTAATACCAACCGTCCTGTCGCGTCAAAAATCTGACTAGTTCCAGTTTCAAATCCCGCAAGATCAAATGACAACCAAAATAAACCGTTTGAAACTGGATTGGGGATAATCCTCAACTTGGCTGAATTTCCAGAATCTTGAAAAGATATATGTACTATATCGGAATGGTCGAATTCACCATCCAAATCTACTTGTTTGAGCCGATAATAGTTGCTTCCTACTTCTGGATGATAGTCAATAAATACATAAAGATGGTTTCCAAATGAAGTGCCCTTCCCTTGTACAAACCCTAGTGTTTCCCAGTTGCCTAGATTTCCTGGTGAATTTTGTCTCCTCTGGACGTAAAAACCATAATTGTTCTCTTCTGAGGCCGTCTCCCAAATAAGTTGAACTTTGTTTTCTATAACACTTGCCTGAAAATCAAGCAGCTCTATTGGTACAACTACACAAGCTACCAAATTTTCCATTGCAGTTGATACTTTTTCCCAACCGGTTGAATTGTCCCGAAGTTTTGTTTTTTCCTGCTCCGTATGAATGAAACGACCAGTGGCAGCAGATGCAGGGCTATTACAAGGCATGTTTTCCCCATTGATGAATCGCCCCTGAGTATTGTTGGAACCAATAAGATAAGTCCAGTTGTCTATATGGGCGACTTTGAAAGTAAGGCTTCCATCTGTTGCTGCCAGATGCGTTTTAAAATCATTGGCGTAATCTGTTCCAGAGGGATTAAAGGTAGTCCCATTACTTAAGATGACATCCGGGTCTCCCATTCCAGGTGTAAATCCATGCAATTGAATCAAAACAGAAGTAGCAATATCGTCATGCAACTTGTCTGAGGCTACTTGAAAAAGAGTAGTATCATTATGAGCCAAATCCGAAAGTCGATATTTCTCTACCATTCCAGAACACACTTCAGTGGTACCATCACAGTTTGATGGATTGGAATGATTGCAACGATGTGTCCCAGCCAATAATAAAGCCCGGCTATTGGTATTTTTTAAGCAATAAACCGCTTGTTTGCCTGTGTTGCTATCGAAAACTGGATGAGGTGCCTGGATAACAATTTCTCTACATGGCGATGGATTAAAAACATAAGTGCCCCAATAATTACTGCTTGCTGCAGTTTTTTGAACCAAATAATAGAGTTTGTTTGGGTTAACTGAGTTATCAGTAAATAAAATCACTTCGTAATCAAGGGTTGCGGCATTGGTCTGTGCAGTAGCAGTGTTATGGCTTAGTAGATTATCAATGATTGTTTCCCAGGTGCTGAGATTTCCAGTAGAGGGATTGGCGAAATTATTTAATCCTGCAGCTGGTAAATTATCAATGAAAGTGCAGAAGTAAGCTTCAATGTCTGTGCTTGTTTCCACCAAACCTGTAGAAAGGGCATTGTCATCATAAGCGCCAATGTCATATTTGGCTGCAGCGCGATTCGTACCACAAATATCATCCGTAGGAATATCTCCTGAAGGCGCTGTACCATTATCTGAAATAAAACTTCTGGCAGCTGTAGGAAAATAGGAATGAACACCACATGTAGCAACCGCTGCCAAATTAGGATCTCCCCAATAGGAAAATGCAGGGCAATCTCCTCCTCCTTCCGCACAATCCTCAACAAGGCAGGTCGTTTGGTTCACTGTACTTGCCCCATTGGCTACATACAAATCATTGCCACTTGTAGCGCCAGAATTATTGGCAATAATGGTATTGCTCAAATTAAAAGTACTGGCACCACCATGATAAACGCCGCCACCCCGCCTGGTAGCAATGGTATTGAGGCTATTGTTGACAATCGTACAATTAAATAAAGAAAAAGTGGCAGCGCTACCAAGATATAAACCACCTCCATCTCCTTCATCTCCACTCGAACCACCAGCAGCATTGTTGAAAATGGTACAATTGATAAATTTAGTCACCGAACCATCTTCAAAAACATTATAGCCGCCGCCATCGTCCCCAGCGGTATTGCCGGATATGGTACATTTTGTAAAAGTCACTGTAGAAGCTCCTCTGTTGGCAACTCCACCCCCATCGCCACTAGTCCCTGTTGCTTCATTGCCGCTAATAACACAATTTGTAAAAGAGACTGTTCCACTGGCGCCACCTATGTAAACTCCACCTCCTCTATCGCCAACGGATTTATTATTTGTAACCGTCACATTTGTAAATGTTACATCAGTGGAGGCATCGCAGGTTATGTAAACACCTCCCCCAAGATCCAGAGTTGAACCAGAACTACTCAAAGCATTCCCATTTTGAATAGTCATATCCATAAAAAAGACAGTTAAACCCACCGTAAGTATTTTAAAAACACCGTCTACAGCATTTGCCTGGACTGCATTTGCCTGAATAATAGTGCTGGTTTGTCCTTGTCCCCGAATGGTTAGGTTTTTATCAATATCGATATTGGCTTCTGTATGTACTGCATTTTGAACGTCAATGGTATCATTAGGACTTGCAGCAGAAATGGCAGCCATAATTGTGGTGTGGTCGCAGCCCATCGAACAAACGGTAAGGATAGCTGCCTGATTTGATTTGAATAAAAAATGGCAAAAGAGGAAAATTACAATTGGTTTCGTTTTCATAAGGTTTCATTTGGCTTTTGAGCCATAAAAATAACAAATATGATATAACCAGATTTTTATTCTCTTTTCTTGCATTCAATTTTCCAGAATGGATATTCGATATTTCCATCTTTACTTACCCAAACGCCACTCCATTTAAATTCAGATTGGTTCATATCATAAAAAGTCAATCTGGAATAACCATCCATCCCATTGGGGGCTTTTTGTGTTTGGATAAGGACAATTTTATCCCCTTTTTTATTGCCATGCCATACACCTGGCTTGTAAGGGACCGAAGGATAACTAAAATAGGAAACCACCCACTGTGCACTATCTGGCTGGAATTGTCGTATACTTCCGGCTGTCCACTCACTTCCACGCCAAACTTCATCCTGTACTGCCGTTCCATTCATAATGTATTTAAATTGCCAAAGCATGTCAACAGGGTCTTTCCAGGTACCATCCTGATTTCTCTGATGGCTTTTGCAAACACTTTGTCCAATCATGTAATTGAAGTCGCCAACTTGTTCAGGAGCATTTGGATTGAGTTGCCCATATGGATTCGCTGCATTGGGTTCGTATTGAGTCCAGGAAGCATCTATTTGGGATATAGTAAATAAAGGAACTGAAATTAGGATAAGACTAACAAGATAGTTTTTCATCGTTTTAGATTTTTTATGTATTAAAAATCAAAAAAACAATGAATTTCAGAATCTCAAAATGAAAATGTGGTCAATCGTTCATTTTGGGATCGTTGCATTCGTAAGAAAAATTCTATTTTGAGCTTCGAAAATCATTTTTTACACAAAAACAAAACAACAATGGAAGATCAAAGCATGATTCCAATTATCGTAGCTGCACTAATTCCAACCATTATGGGTATGATTTACTACAACCCTAAAACATTTGGAACCGCCTGGATGAATTCCCTGGGAAAAACAGAAGAAGAATTGAAAGAAGGATTCAATATGGCATTAGTGACAATCATCGGATTGGTATTGTCCTTCTTTTTGGCAATGTCTATCAATGCATTAGTGGAATTAATGCATAAAGATGTAAATGATGCTGGAGAATTGATATATGCCAGTCACCACACATTTGGGCATGGTGCTTTACATGGTGCCCTTCTTGCAATATTTTTTGTTCTTCCCATTTATATGCTGAATGGAATGTATGAACGAAAAACCTGGAAAAATATGTTCATCAATGCAGGGTATTGGATTATCACTTTAGCGTTGATGTCAGGTTTAATGGATGCCTGGAACTAAGAATTGAAAATAAATTTTTTAAAAAAAGCATGTGTGATTTGTTACACATGCTTTTTTTATATGTCTAACCTTTTGATGTTCTAGGTTTTAATTAAAAGTAATACAGGTTATAAACAATATTTCCCATTTTTGAGCAATTCGAATGACTGTTATGATATATAAATAAATATTTTTTTTGTTACCTTTAACTGTCTTTTACACTACAATTAATCCATTCGCCGATTCATTTTAAACACTGAAATCCACAAATTATGAATCGCAAGAACAGTTGGCCTGTCTTACTCTTTCTTTTTATTTCTATTCCCCTTTCTTATAGTCAGACCTTTACCGATGTCTCTGCCAGTGCAGGTACTGCTTTTAACCATGATGCTCCTCCAAATCCTGCATATATGAAATTTGGAACAGGAGCAGCGTGGTTTGATTTTAATCGTGATGGAAACCTCGATTTTTTTGTGTCCAATCGTAGAACCGCAAATAAATTATTTCGTAACAATGGAAATGGAACATTTACGGATGTCGCGGCTGCTATGGGTGTAGATGATCCGACAGGTGACGGAGCTGGGGTCGTCATTGGTGATATTAATAATGATGGTTATCCGGATATTTATTTGGCAAACGGAGATTTTGACAAGTTGTACAAAAATAATGATGGAATTTCTTTTACAGATATTACAACGTCTGCAGGATTAAACGCTACAGGAGACTCGAGGGGGACTTCAGCTTCTTTTGGAGATTATGATGAAGATGGCTATTTAGATTTATATGTTGCTCACCATCAACCAATACCTGGGTCCATAAGTGCTACCAAAAAAGATTTTCTTTTTTACAATAATGGAGACGAAACTTTCACGGATGTGTCAAGCCTGTTTAATGTAAATGATCTTTCTGATGCTAATTTTATTGCAGGGTGGACGGATTTTGATAAAGATAATGACATCGATATTATTGTTGTATCTGATTGTCCTTTCGGTACTTCACTAAATTTGGGGACAAGGGTTTTTAGAAATGATGGCGGAAGTGATCCTATTAATAATTGGACTTTTACAGAGGTTAGTGA
Organism: Saprospiraceae bacterium; assembly: GCA_041941305.1. Classification (GTDB taxonomy): domain Bacteria; phylum Bacteroidota; class Bacteroidia; order Chitinophagales; family Saprospiraceae; genus JANSWP01. Next base: position 100,259 of record JBGTQJ010000001.1, on the reverse strand, counting down.
TACCGTCCTGGATGATTGTACACATGGGATGGGAGTAGGTATAGGAGATTTGAATAGAGATGGTTGGATGGATGTGACCTATTCAGATATTGGACCTGCGCTTCTTTTTCAGAATAACAGTGGGGTATTTTCTGATATCTCAGGCAGTGCTGGTATCAATATTCAACCAGCAGATGACTATTCCTGGGGTGTCAGCTTTTTGGATTATAACAACGATGGATGGCAGGATATCGTCATGGCAGTGGGAAGTATGGAACCCAATAATCTAGAAAAACAACCCAATTATCTATTCCGAAACAATGGTGATAACACTTTTACGGATGAAGCTTTCGCAATGGGGGTGGATGATTCTTTAAGAACTCGAACCATCGTTCATGGGGATTATGACAATGATGGAGACCTCGATTTGGTTTTGGTAAATTATGATTCTACTGTTTCACTTTATCGAAATGACATTGTGACTACTGAAAATTACATTCGCATATTGCCTTATGGGACCTGGAGTAACTTTGATGCATTAGGAGCAAAAGTGAGAATAAAAACACCTGATGGCGTCAATCAGTATTTTGAAATGCGCAGTGGTTCGAACCTGGGTGGCGGTGATGAAATTTGTGCACATTTTGGAATTGGTTCCAATACAATGGTCGATACCATTGAGGTCACCTGGCTTTCTGGAGCCAAGGATTTTCTTTACAACCAATCCTCAAATCAAACAGTTACCATTGTTGAAGCAAATCAACTGCCCATTGAATTGACTGAATTTTCAGGAAAGCGGATAAATCGAGCTGTTCATCTGTATTGGAAAACTGCTACGGAAATTAACAATGACTATTTTGAGGTTCAGCGAAGCAAGGATGGACGAAAGTTTGTGAATATTGGAAAAGTGGTGGGCCAGGGAAATTCTTTGGAATCTCAGGACTATTCATTTATTGACCACGAACCATTTCCCGGAATCAATTATTACCGACTCAAACAAGTAGATTTTGATCGTTCCCATTCCTTTAGTGAGGTCATCAATTTTACAATAGACCAGGACCAGGATTATATCAAAGTCTATCCGAATCCAGCAAGGAGTAATACTTTGTTTTTAGATTTGAAATTGCATACCGAAAGCGAAACAATGATTGAGCTATTTGATTTGGGAGGACGAAAAGTTCACCAGGAATCCGTTTTTCCATATTCAGGGGAGCTCCATAAAATCTCAATTCCAATTGACAGTCAAGCTAATGGAATTTATTACTTAACGGTCACTAATTCAAACACAATGATGTCTAAAAAGGTCGTAATTAATCGTTAGTATAAAGTTTCTTCTAGGCGCTCGTTTTATCATAAGGAAAATAATTCCAAGACTTAATGGGGCAGCAGGGTTTTGAACCCTGCTTAACTAAAGACTGCCTGTTTGTTTGTTCTTGCCTTTGTCTAAATCATCCGAAACTGCTCAATTCTAAATTGCCCATCCAAAATTTAGAATGACTTTTTCGCAATCCTTTCAATCTAAAAAACACAAAGAGTAAAAAAATCTTGATCACTGGAGCAAGTGGAGGCTTCGGAAAACTAACTGTGAAAACACCACCCCAATTCAATAAGGAAGATTTTTCGTTTGTAAGTAAAATTGATAGGGAGATAAAAGCTATCTTTCCTGCTGCTTGAAATTACCTTTTTTTAAACCAGTATTAATCAAAAAACGATGATAGAAGTATCCAATGAAATTCTTGAACTGTTTAAGAAAAATCCCGTTTTTAGCAATCTTAGTGATAATGCGCTGAACCAAATTTTAGCCATTTCGAAAAGAGTGACATACAAGAAAGATGAATTGGTATTTTCAGAAGATCAACCTGCCCATTTTTTGTTTTTGGTAGAGGAAGGTGCCTATTCTTTATCTTTGCAAAACGATCGATATAAGATTTTTCAGAGTGGAGATATTTTTGGTGAAATTGCAATTATCAATAGAAGTGTGCGTACCGGTGCTATTTGGGCGAAAGAAGCCGGCTCATTGATTTGTATCTGTGGAAAAAGGTTATTTGAGCCGGATAAAATAGATCCTGCTATTTCCCTAAAAATCGTCCGAGAATTAGCCGTAAAAATTACCAACTACCTACGCTCCCGTGAACAAATTTCGACCACAGACCTTGTTCAGGAAGGAGAAGATGACTTTGTGGAGTTCAAATCTACTTTGCGTTGGAACATGCACACCCAAAAACGAGATAAAGCCATCGAACATGCCTCCCTTAAAACGATTGCAGCATTTCTCAACTCCCATGGTGGCACCTTATCGATTTCCTTGCGCACCCTTTCCTGAAGGTTGTATGCACTTTCGAGATTGTACAGACATTCGTAATTAAACTCATCGTTAATGCTTAAGGATTTTGTTGTTTCCCATGCGATTTGATTTAGGACTGGTAATTCCAAAATGATATGGGTACCTTCTCTGTATTTGAAGAGGTCTTTTTCAATTTTTATGGAATCTTTCACTGTGAAAAAACCTGGAAACACCAGTATATTAAATCATCAAATGCTCTTTTGCCATTTGAATCGCAATCGCAATTAAGATGATGCCAAAGACTTTTCTCAAAGTCTCAGCAACCTGAGTGGACATTTTCCTGGAAAGCCAGCCAGTTGAGCGCAATACAAAATAAATAATAACCAAATTGACGATGATTCCAGCCAAAATGCTGTAATTGTCATATTCCGCTTTTAAGGAAATGATAGTGGTCAGCGTTCCCGCACCTGCCAAAAGTGGAAAGGCAATTGGAACGATACTTCCCGAACCTCCTTCACCATGGTGGTTGCGGAAAAAGCGAATGCCTAAAATCATTTCCAAACCAATAAAAAAAATAATTAAGGCGCCAGCCAAAGCAAAGGAGGATACCTCTAATCCAAATACCCCCAATATGGAGGCTCCAAAAAATAAAAAAGCGAGCATTATTAGCCCCGCCGTCCCAGTCGCAATGCTTGGTCGAATCACCAATCCTTCTTTTTTCATATTGATAATCACTGGCAAGGAACCAATGATGTCAATAACGGAAAACAGGATCAAACTTACTGTTAAAATTGCTGCAAATTTCATTTTCTTATAGTTTTAAATTTGACACAAATTAATGTGTAATTAACCATATTGTCAAAGAATAAATTCTTACAGAGTCAAGTTTGATAAAAAAGACTTATTATTGTGTCAATCTATATATTGTAAAATCTAGATTTTATGCAAAAAAATCAAATTGACGCAATAGATGTTCTAATACTAAATGAATTGACATCGGATGCTAGAAAGCCTTTGATTCAATTATCCAAAAAGCTCAAAGTTTCAAATACCTTGGTTCATCAACGAATTAAAAAATTGAAGGACATGGGTATTTTGAAAAAAGCGACTTTTCAACTCGATCCCTGGGAACTAGGCTATCAATCTTCTGCCTATTGTCAGATCATGTTGACCAATGCCAAATTACATCGGGAAGTAGAAGAGCGCCTGTCTACCATTCCTGAAATTGTTGAATGCGTAAATATCGCCGGGAGATATGCTTTAATTGTAAAAATATATGCACGTAACAATCGACATTTGAGAGATGTCGTTTATGAAAAAATTCAGGTGATCGAAGGCGTTGAAGGAACCAATACCATTATGTCTTTTGAAACGGCTTTTATGCGCCCCTTGCCGATAGGATTGGATGAAGAAGATATTTAAGAAGATCTGATAAAAAAGAATGAAAAACCTCGGTTTTGGTTGCTAACCTCAATTTTCTTTTTTCAAAACCACTTCTTTATAACAAACATAATTGGGATAATTTGATACTGAATCCAGGCACAATTTCGAAAAACCAAAGGTCGAAAGGGTGTCGGTTTGACTGGAAATAAATTGTTCAACTAATAGCGAATCCTTAAAAGATTTTGAATAACAAATCAATTGATTTTGTGCTTCACCAACTTTGCAAAAAATGTTCTTTTGCTTATCAGACAAAATTTTAGCATAACTGCGCCTGAATTTTCTGTAGATGTCGTATTCATATTGTTTTGATCTCAACCAAAAGAGCTTGTAATTGGTGCCGGATTTTTTTTGATGCTCAATGTTTTTTTTGATTCTTTGGTATTCCTTAAGATTTTTTAGATGCCATTGAATTTCTTCTTCATCCAGGAGGGTTCTTTCGTCATTCTTTATTTCTTTCAGAACGGTGAATTCTTGCACAACCAATGCTTCCAATTCTTCGATTTCTTCTACTTCTTCCTCTACGTCTGTGGGCTTTTTTGTGAATGCCTCGTATGCCGGAACAATCAATGGAATACTGAGAATTAGACCTATGGCAAGAATCACATACTCAACCAATTTGATTTTTTCAGCAATCCAACTGATATGGTCTACCACTTCAATTGTTTCCGTCCAGGAAGAAGATCTTTTTGTACTCAAACCCAAATAGGTACTAAATTCTTTGCCAGGTTCAACTTTAATTTCTTTTTTACCCAGGGTTTCTCCTTTTATGTTCCAGGTAAAACTGATTGGAAATTGCTCCTCCAGTTCAGAAAGATTGACAGGTTCACTTGGACTTACATCCAAATCCGCTGAACTGATGCCCAGAATGAAATTGCCTTTTCGTATATTTTTAATTTGTCGTGCACTTTTTGCCAGTTTCACTACCGACCTGACAGAATCAATCGTGAGGGTGATTTTCCCTACCTGATTTTGAATAATTCTTTTTGGAACAGAGAATTGAAGGCTGTTTCTGATTAAAGACGGAACTGGTTCTTCTCCATCCTCAGTCTCATTGTCTTTTTCTGAATAGGCGTTAACCAATTCAATCGATTTTCTTTGGCTAAAGAAAAACTCCATGATGGCATAGGTGAAAAAGCAAACGATGGCGCCAATGCCTAACCATGAATGTTCACTTCCAAATGGAATGGTGATTAAATAATGCGCGAGGAATAGGCAAAAAATCAAAGGCAGAGAAACCTTCCAATATTTGTGTAATAGTGGAAGCCAAACTGTCCAGTATTTTTGAATGATTACCGTTAGAAAAGAAATCATTGTTTGTCTGTTGGATTTTCAAAAGGGTCACATTTCTCCTATTTCTCGACAACAATTTGCTCAACAAATACTTTGATTAGAAAAATAGGGAACAAGTGTAGTTTTCCACTCCTTCTTTGAAGAAAAAGCACAATATAATGAATTACTTAATTTTATAGGACCAACTACAAACCTATGGTCAATTAGTTTCAACATTCCGCTTCGGAATAAAGATCCGATGAAAAAATATCGCCTGAATAATAGCTACAATGACTGCGATTTGGTCTCCTAAATCGTGTGGTTCTCCTGTTGCGAACAAAATTGCCTGAATCGGGAGTGGTGACAATATTATCAAAGCGGTTCGTTTGTTGATGGAGCTCCATGGAATAGAGACCATCTCCTTGGTTTTATCTTTTTTGATGACTAAATAAATCAGTACTACCGCAATCAGAGAAAGTGGGATGACTATATAGGATAAGGATACATGAACGCCCAATGTATCTCCGTGAAACATAGTATCTCCGTTTTTCCAAATATCAAAGAGCAGGTTTCCGAAGTTGTGTAAAAACCACCAAACCAACAGTCCATAAAATATTTTTCGATTTTTTTGCCAATAAAAAGAATGATAAAGCCATAAGTACAGTCCAAATGAAAAGATCAAAAACAAATAGTCGAGAGATAAACCTATACTTGACAATTGTATACCCCAAAATATTTGTCCCCACTGATAGGAGCTGCCATCAAAAAGACATCTCAATAATGGTAGCCAAACCAGCATAAATGTAAAGCCGGTAAACAACATCAGCCAATTGAATAAATTATTGTAGGAACGAATAGCTTTCAAATTTTTCATTTCGAATTTTTTGAAGGCAAATTAGGAGTGTTCTGTTGTGAAACCAGGTTAGCTTCTACTTTTGGGATAAAAATTCATTATGAGGGGGGAACTGCCAGTTGTTGTTTGATATCGTGAACAAAATTTCGGGAAACCGGAATAGGTTCCTCTATTTGGGGAAGGATCAATTGCATGTAGGAACCTTTGTTTTTTACAGCTTGTACCAAATCCAAATTGACCAGAAACGAACGATGGCATCTTTTTACTGAAGAATTGACTAATTGTTGCTGCATCCGCTTTAACGAGGAGCGAAGTAAGGTTTTCTTTTTGTGCCCACTTTGCAATTGGTAAATCGCAACATAATTATCCTGGGCTTCCAAGTATAACAGATGATTCAGCTCCAATCCCAACTTTTCTTTTCCATTTTCTGACACCAACCACACGAAATTCCTTCCTGAATCCGAAATCTCCAGTTGCTTATTCTTTTCCTTTTCGCGTTTATACATGGAATATAAAACTACCCCAGCTATTGGGAGCAATGCCAAAAAACTGACATCTCTTAAAAAACCCAAAAATGAGCTCAGCTTCCAATCATGCCAATTACCTAATAAATTGTAAAACCAAAAGGTTGAAAAACTGACCATTGGTAGTAAAAGAAGGAGCTTCAAAAAGTCATTCCTGGTGGTTGATCTTACAAATAAACGAGGTGCGATAACAAATTCATATATGGCCATTACCAACCCATTGACAATTCCAAAACCAAACATGGCAGCAACAAAAATCAAACTTAGCTGGTGGGTGGAATCGTAATTATTGACGCCAAATGGCTGAAAAACAATAAGGAAGACAGAAGTGAATAAATTGATGAACAGGATGATTTGCCATTTTTCACGCCTCTGTCGGGCTATGGATAAATCATTTTGAGTAATTTTTAAATCCTTCATAACACTAGTCAAACAAGTGATTTTCAGTGCACAAAATAATCAATCGAATAAATATTGTGTTCAAAAATTCTTTCCCAACTGCTTTCCTGTCTACATTTGCCCTATTCGAGAATTCCCGAAAAACGCAAATCAAAACTACCGTCTTGGAAGAATTTCAAATAAATATTTTTGGTGTATTTAGTCTGTTCGGTGCCTTTCAGGGACTCATCCTCTTCTTAATTTTTGCTTTCCATAAATCGTTTTCCAAAAAATCGAATTGGATTTTAAGTATGCTACTATTGACGCTTTCGGTTGCTAACTTTTGGGGAGCAATGGAAGAAATTCAAATCTATGAAACCTACCCAGTCCTTAGATTCCTCCCCTTGATTTGGACTGGCTTAATACCGCCATTGACTTACCTCTTTATTAAATTTTTGACCAATCCAAAATACAAAATACGGCGATTGGAGTATTTGCTATTCCTACCATTTATTTTGGATTTATTGCTCAAATTCGTCGGATTATACGCGTTTCAGACGGGCAATCTCGATTTGGAAACTGACCTGGGACTCTATTATACCATTCGGAAATTTATTGAAATAAGCGAGGCTATTTTAGGCGTTTCCGTTCTCGTGATTTCAATAAAAACCCTTCGAACATACGAACATGAACTTTATGGCAACTATTCGGATATCAGCGACAAAAGTCTGAAATGGTTGATCCAATTACTTTTTGGAGGATGTCTCCTGGCAGTTTTTTGGCTGATGAATGCAATGGCTTTTTTCTTTACCAGTACTGGAATTTATTACGGCAGAATACTGTGGTTAGGAGTTTCCATCCTCATTTATTGGATAGGCTATGGCATGTTGATGAGGCGTGAATTATTCGTGAATGAAGTAATTTCCGACTTAACCGATGTGTCAGAAGAAAGCTCCAAACTATCTGTTAAGACTGAGGATCATTACCAAAAGCTACTACAGGTTATTGAAGAAAAAGAACTGTTTCGCAACCCCGAATTGAATATGAGCCTGCTTGCAAATGAAGTTGGTTTAAGTAAGGGTTACCTGTCCCAAATTATCAATCAAAAGGAAGGAAAAAACTTTTTTGATTTTATCAATGCTTATCGAGTGGAGGAGGTGAAACAGAAAATGGAGGACCCAAAATTCAGTCATTATAGCATTTTGGGTATTGCTTTTGAAGCCGGATTTAAATCAAAATCAACTTTTAATTCCGTTTTTAAAAAGATTACGGGGTTGACACCTTCACAATATAAAAAACAACCATAAGCTGCTGTAATGCCTGTAAATCCAACTTTTTTGCCTGATTTTCACCGTCCGAATACATTAATTGAATCCAATCGGACTTTTGCAAGTTGTCCGAAAACCTCCAATCTGAATTTCTCAGACGCCTCAATTGCCAGGTTTTTAAATCTTTAGGTCAACAAAAAAATATTCATTTCATTAAAAAAGAAATCATGACCGAAACCATTTTTGAATTTTGGATAAGAGAAGCTGGAAGTATTGTGACAGATTATTTCAAGTTTGCTACACTTGCTTTTGTCATTTTTTACATCGTTTTGAAAAAACCCATGTGGTTTAGGAAAGTACAACAGAAAATGCCCAAACTCACAGATTATGGGCGCGACATATTCTATTCTTTGATTTCTGTAACCATATTTGCTACCGTAGCCTTGATTACCTATTATTTTTTAGACGATTATACGAATACCTACCCAAACATTTCAGACTATGGCTGGGGTTATTACCTATTCACCTGGGTATATATGTTTTTCATTCACGATACCTATTTTTATTGGATGCATCGGGGAATGCACCATCCTAAAATGTTCAAATATGTGCACCTTATCCACCACAAATCAACCAATCCTTCTCCCTGGACTGCCTATGCTTTCCACCCTTTAGAAGCAACACTGGAAGCATTGATTATTCCAATTTTGGCTTTTTCTATTCCAATTCACAGTCATGCAATCGGTTGGTTTTTTCTCTTTCAGATAATCTACAATGTCTATGGACACTTAGGTTTTGAATTGTACCCAAAAGGCTTCCATAAAACATGGATTGGCAGGTACATCAATACCTCAGTTGCCCACAATTTGCACCACGATAAATTTCATGGCAATTTTGGATTGTACTTCTTAATATGGGATCGTTGGATGGGAACCATACGGGAAGATTATGATGTGGCATACGAACGAACCACGGAAGAAAAAAAAGAATTGGCAGTTTAAGCCTATACCCCAGATGTGGTATGATATGGGTTGCCAACACCTAACAAACCACGTCTCCGATAGGGACATAGTGGCATTAAGAATACCTCTTATGAGCGATTGTCTTTCCCATTTAGGTTCTTCAATTTTGTCTTGTGAACTTACTGCCATTGGGGTAGGAGTCATTGAATAAAAAAAGACAAAATAATGAAAACGAATACCCTTTACAATCTCCTTTTGGCAATCTTCTTATCAATCTCTTATTCTGGATTTTCTCAAAATTTTGCGTGGGGAACCCATGTCGACATCCTTAATTTGGACAATATTGCGAGTGGAGGCAATAATGTCTACGATGTGACGACCGACCAAAACGGGGATGTGTACATCGCTGGAAACTTCGCTGGCACTGTAAAATTTGGAGATGAAGCCGTAAGCTCCGCTAAAATTGCAGGGGCAGTTTTTTCAGATGATGGTTTTATCGCCAAATATTCAAGTGATGGAATATTTCAATGGGTAGAAGTGCTTCCTTCCGTTGGTCTATTAGCTTGGGTAGTGGATATTGAAGTTGATGCCGAAAACAACATCTTTTTATTAGCCAATTTTACAGATGATATCACCATTGCTGGTACCAATATCAATTCCGGAGACAACAATGTGGAAGGCTTTGCAATCGCCAAATTATCGCAAAACCGAAGCTTGTTATGGGTGACTTCTACTTTTGAAACCAATGCACTGCAAAGAGCCACGGGCTCCGCCTTAAAATTGGGCAACAATAATGAGGTCTTTGCTGCTGGGCTCTTTTATGACGAATTATCCTTAGGTGGCATTCTCCTGGATGCAACAATGACTCCTGGAGTAAAGGGATTTGTTGGCAAATTTGATGCAGAAACTGGTCTTGGAAATTGGGGGGATATTATCAGCAGCCATGCACCGGAAGGAATGGTCTCGGATGATGCTGGCAATTTATTCATTACGGGCAAGGCATCTTCTGCTTTTGGTGCTGCACCCTTTGGAGGGAATGACCTGGACACCCAAGGTAGTTCAGTTACCTATCTTGTCAAATACGATGCATCTGGAAGCTTTCAATGGTTAAAGCATTCATCCACAGCATATTTGCATGCTGCTACAGGACTGGATATAGACCTTCACGCTACAACAGGTGATATTTATATTTCTGGTAGCGGAGGTAATGACACTTTGGAATTTGACAATACGATTTTGATACCACCCGGATTGGCTGGCAATCATCTTTTTATTTTAAAATACAATTCAGCGGGTGAAATCCAATGGGCAAAGACCAATCAGCAGGGAACCGCCAACTATGTTAAAAATTCAGAAATGGAAGTAATTGCTGATGGCAGCTTTTTTATAGGTGGAGAATATGGCTCGGCACAAGGTGGAGGAATTATTTTGGGAGAAGGTGCCAATTCAGTTTTACTAGATGGGGATAATGATCCCTTAATCAATTCCTTTATTGCCAAATACAACTCGGATGGTGATTTGGATTGGGCAAAAAAAGTTGGAGATACAGAACAAAGCGAAGAAGTTACCATGGCAGGAATGAAATTAGCAGGATCCAATCAAGTTGTTTTTACAGGTAGTTTTGATGGCACCATACAAATGGGAGATTCCACCTTGACGGCACTGTATCCCGGAACCGTTGCCAAAACCAATATGTTTGTTGCAAAATGTGATGGTGATTTAAATACTTCTGTTAAAGATTTGGCATTGGAGCCTAGACCCTTTCAAATTTTTCCTAATCCCGGTACAGACTTTTTACAAATAAAATTGCCAAATGACTTTCAACAAGTGATTCGTGGAGAACTATTGGATTTAAATGGAAAATCACATCATACATTCAAGTTGGAGCAAAATCAAACTACAGTAGTACTTCCAAACCTACCTTCAGGAACTTATTTTATTAGATTGAATGGAGCTGATTTTTGGGGCATTGAAAAAATTGTGGTGGAGTGAAAAATACGTAACAAACCATGTCTCCGATAGGGACGTGGGCAGGGCTGTTAAGTTCTATGCTAATAAAGTTAAAAGTCAAAATGATAAATGTGAAATGTAAAAGTTCACATTTTCTAAGAATTTCGTTATCAGGTCTTTATGAATGCCCATACTTTTAAATTTATCATTTTACATTTTACATTTTGACTTTCAATAATAGAACTTAACAGCCCTGGGGCAAGAGGGTTGCGTTGCAAAGCATTTCAAAGCACCCTTTTTGGCTTGTTTCTTAATTATTACTCCACAACTACCTTCCAAATTCACTTCCCCTTCAAACGCGCAAAATAAATCCCTTGGGACCAATTTTAAATATTGATTTTGGTTTTAAAAAAGCCGGTATTGGTTTCTATTTGAACTAGCCTCATTATCAGTTGTAAATTGAATCCATGCCTCCAGTATTCCCCTCCTTGTGGAATGCCCAAATTATTGAATCGAAACCCCACGGTTTGTACCCCATCGTCCCAATCGTATACTAACTCAATATCCGAACTATTCAATTAGATGGAATTGTCCGTTCGCTCTTCTACATGGTCTGCCCCGCTTTCAAAAATTGTACAGCAAACCGTCAAGCATCTTCTACCGTCAGCCGATTACACTTGTGGCTGATTCGTAATCATGTTCTAATTCACCCACCAATATTCCCAATTCAATACAGTCTTGTTTCGAAAAAAAAAATTGAGTCTCACCTTTGTGGTATCCAAATTATTAATCGAAAATATTTTTCAAAACTGATGAGGTTTTGCAAATCATTCTCGGCACTTAAAAATCATTAAACATGAAAAATTCAAAATTGCTTCAAATCAAAAAAAGAATAAAAAGCAAGCATTGTCTTACCATTAAAGACCGAATGGAAATTAAAGGTGGTGGAGTAATATTAATTCCTGTCCTGGGCATTAATGGTCGTAGACAATAAAGAGCGACAATTTGATCACTTAAAAATCATTAAACATGAAAAAATTAAAAATGCTTCAAATCAAAAAGAAATTAAAAAACGACCATTGTCTTACTATTAAAGACCAAATGGCAGTTAAAGGAGGTGGAGTTGTACTCGTTCCTATTTTGGGCATTCAGGGTCTTGGAAATTATTCTCCTTTTGGGGATAATTAGTAAGAGTAGCATGGTAAAGAATTACCACCTAAAGGCGTCAATTTTGTTTGACAGTGGGACGTTTTTAGTGGCTTATTTGGTTTCAAAAATAAATAAGTAATAGAATGTAGCACGGCTCTCTTTAGCCGTGCCCTTTCGTACTTTTGTTCTGCACGGCTAAGGAGAGCCGTGCTAAGACTATCCAAATAATACTTGAATATCATTATAGTTGTGAAATAGGAAAAGTGGAAGTTTTAAGCCTTTACATGGAAAAATTGAATTGCCTAAAAGGTCAGAGCACTTAGCCTTTTCCGTTGTGCAACTGCAAGTCACTACGGATAGTTAAGTAAATTAATATAATGGGCAGAGCTAGAGTTCGGAGGAATTGAATGCCACCCTTCATCCCAATTCCCAAACCCCTCATCCCAATTTTTGGACATTCCAGCAGATTTGATTTAATTTGATTCTTTTCTAAAACAAAAAATCAAAAACTCGTTATCTCCATGTCCACAACCCAAGCTCAACAGCAAACAGACAACCAAATCACCCAACCCACCCTCGAATCCGGCACCTACGAAATCATCCGCAATCGCTTGCAAAAGCAGGCAGGTGATCTTCGAAGTCGGCTCGAACAACTCAATACGGCTCGCAAATCAGTTTTTGGCGCGATTGAGACGGCCCTGATTTCCAATGATCGCATCAATACGGCAAACTATTGCATAGCGCGGGACATCGTTGCGGTTGGGGATTATTGCATTTTTGGCTATAACGTCCACATTGGGTTGAGGTCGGGCATTCAATTGAAGGATGTATTTTCGATTTATAAATTTAAGCAGCATAGTTTTCATGAAGTTGGTTTGGATGTCCTGTTGACTGACGACAAATTTGCAACAGACTTTCAGAATTTGTATCGCTATTATAAGGAGGCTTTATTTTCCAAATTTGTCGTACAAGGCAGGTATTTGTACATGGTTTTTCAACTGACAGCCGGCATTGTCGGAGATTTTAAAGCATTTAAGTGGTTGTTGTCAGATGAGGGACTGGTTTATGTAGATAACCGAAGTGAGCAGGAGATACGCAAACCAGCCCAGCATGAATTTGAATGGAAGCGGGCACATCGGGATCATCATCGGCAGGGGCGGCACCCGCATATTTCGATTGTGGACAGGGTGTTTGTGGAGACAGTTGGCGGAGATTTGACCATTAAAGTAGAGGACAATACAGACGATGGATTGGGAATTTATCGCGAAGAAGTCGAACACCGCGACCAGACTTTGGATGATGCCGAATACATGTATGCTGATTTGGGGAATTTGATTGTTTTAAAGATTCGACCCTATCAGGAAGACTATCGCTATTTTGTTTTTAATGAAAAATTGCAACAAGTGACGCGAGTAGATGCCCTTGAAGATAGTGGTGTTTTATTGCCCGATGGACATGGGTTAATCTTTGCCAACGGCTATTATTTGCAAACTGGTGAATACAAAATCTTTGAGCCAAATCTACGCAACAAACGATTTGAAAAGCGCATCGTATCGCCCAATGGAGAAGATTATTTCTATATCTTTTACAATAGTGCCATGGGAACTCAAGTATTGATGCACTATAATTTGATCACCCAAAAAGTGGAAACGCCAATTCTCTGTCATGGATTTACACTGTTTGATGATGGAGAATTGTGTTATTTCAAAGCTGAAGAAGAGCCTACCAAACATCATGTCGTACAAATTTGGCAAACCCCTTTTACGAGCAGTGCAGATGTACTGACCACCGATAAGGACAACTATTTATTTAAAGTTGGAAACAAGGATATTGTAAAAGCAATGGCTGAATGTGCGGAAATCCTCACGCTGGCAGGCAAAGATGATTCCTATACAGGTTTGTATGCCGATTTGGCAAAACGTTGTCAGGATGTTTTGGATAGTTATTATTGGATCAATAAGGAAGAAACCTTCCGATTGGATGAACCACTAAAGGAGGTTCGTGCAACAGCAAATTCTGCAATTGAGGAGTACGAAAAAAAGATCCGCATTCAACGAAATACACAAGAAGAAATTAGCCGGGTGCGTACAAAAGCAGCCGATTTATTCCAAAAAGTGACTCGACAAACTTTCCAAACGGTAGATGAGTACGTACATGCCTTAGCGGAATTGCGTACCCTGCGGGGAGAGATCATTTCACTCAAGGACTTGAGATATACAGATGAGGTTTTGGTAGCCGAATTGGAAGCTGGGGCGGCAGAAAATACCGAAAAACTCTCAGAGGCTTGTGTTCGATTTCTGTTAGAAGATGATGCTTTAGCTCCATATGAAACTAAAATTGAAGCGGAACAAACAGCATTGGCGGAAGTCAAAACTGCAAAAGAAGGTGAGGACTTATTGGAACAAGTTAACGCCATCGGTGGCGAACTGGAATTGTTGATTGACATCGTCAGCAATTTGAAAATCGAAGATGCCACTCAAACGACGCGTATTATTGACAACATTTCTGCCATGTATGCGGGATTGAATCAAGTGAAAGCTGCCGTACGCCGACATCGAAAAGAATTGATGGGTACAGAAGCAGTTGCGGAGTTTAATGCCCAATTAAAACTACTCGATCAAGGCATCATCAATTACCTCGACGTTTCGGATACCCCTCAAAAATGCGACGAGTACTTGACCAAGTTGATGGTTCAGATAGAAGAACTGGAAGGCAAATTTGCTGAATTTGATGAGTTTCTGGGTGCGATTACGGAAAAAAGGGAGGAAATTTACAATGCATTCGAAAGCAGAAAACAAAGCCTTGTTGAAGCCCGAAACAATCGAACGGCTGCGCTCAACCGGGCTGCAGAGCGCATTCTAAGCGGCATTCAAAATCGCGCCAAAACTTTCGCGGAAGTAGCAGAAATCAATGCTTTTTTCGCATCAGATTTGATGATTGACAAAGTGCGCGACATCATTCGTCAACTCATTGAATTGGAGGATTCCAATAAAGCCAATGCACTTCAAACCCACCTGAAATCCCTAAAAGAGGAGAGCATTCGTCAATTGCGCGATCAACAGGAGTTATTCGTTGATGGCGCCAATGTGATTCAATTTGGTAAACACAAATTCGATGTGAATGTACAGCCTTTGGATTTGACCATTGTAGAGCAGGAGGGGAAGCTGTTTTACCATTTGACGGGTACCAACTTTTATGAAGAGATTTCAGATGAACGTCTTCTGGAAACCAGAGCCGTATGGGATCAAAAGCTGGTGTCAGAGGATGAAAAAGTTTATCGGGGAGAATACCTTGCCTATAAAGTTTTGAAATCTCAGTTCGGAAATCAGGAAACAGGAGAATCCGAAACAGAGGATCAAGACCTGAAAACAATTGTAAAACAATACGCCTCCCAAGCCTACAATGAAGGGTACACTAAGGGCATTCATGACGAAGATGCAACCAAAATTCTTTCAGCGATTTTAGAATTGGAAAAAGGAATAGATTTGCTGAAATATGATCCAGAGATACGAGCGATTGCCCGATTTTTCTGGGAAAAGATCATTTCCAAAGAGGAAAAGGAGCTACTATCAAAACAATTAGATTCGGCTGCTGTAGTTTTGGATGTATTTCCTGAGAGTCATGAGTTTGATTATTTGATAGGAGCCATCAAAAAGTCGTTAGAGGGGTATTAATTCATTAAATTTTAAACCTATAAAACTATGGGGGAATCTAATTATCGTCTGGATCGCTCTAAATTCAAAATGCAATCATTTCAAGAAGCAGATAATCAGTCTAAATACTGGAAGACAAAAACTGTAGAGGAGCGACTGAAGGCTGCCTGGTATTTGATAAGTGTTGCTTTTAAGTTTAATTTAAAAGATCCACCCAGATTGGACAAAACTGCTTTTTCAATGAGAAAACATCCTTGTAATGGCTAATATTTTTAATCAAGATTTCAAAGATTTTATTCAGGCATTGAACAAAAATAAGGAGTAAATCATCCTAAGGATCAAGATGATATAAAAAACATTAAATGATTTGAGTAGTTTTTCAAAACACCAAATACCAACTCATCCCAATCCAAAATCTCTGTTTCGACCCCTCATCCAAAAACGAGCTCAATCGATAATCCAAACCGGTTTCCAACTTATTAGAATCTGAAAACTTGTATCCAATCACCGGCACTATTCGGATTTCCAAATCGTATTCTTCTCCCTGGAAGCCATTCAAATACTCATTATTCAATTTCAAATAAAATTCTTTGACATCAACCGATTGTCCGTTGAATGGGAGTTCTAAAGAAAGGCGATATCGAAATCTAAGGGATACATCTTCTCCCGATTCAAAGCTTTGATCAGAAGCTATTCGATGCCCCAGTCGAAATCCCGGATATTTCTGTACAAATGCAAACTGTTGCGCAAGCCGATGCATGATTCTATCATCTCGAAACCTAATTAAATAACCAGCTCCCAAAGAACTGCCAAGTCCTATCTTTCTGGCGGCGATAACTGCCAGATCCGTTAACACATATTCGTATTCTGATTCCCCTGGTCCATTAAAGATGCCGGTTTTGAATGACTGCCGGGATTGAATTTTGAAATTCCATTGCCATTTTGAGTCGAGCTTTTTATTGAAATTCAGAGTTGGCAACCAGCCAAACTGATAACTGCTTTGTGCAGTTAAAAAGCTATATGAAAAAATGAAAATTAATATTAGAAAGGTTCTCATTTCAATACTCCAGATTATCGCTGTTTTTGAAAATAATCACTGCTTTTTGTATAAATATACCTTGTGCATCAAATAAATATTCAAATGACTCAAAATTGCCTGAAGTTTTCGCTTTCACCACAATTTCGTATTTGGTAGTGATTTCGCTTTCGGTATCGCCTTTGACTTTTTGGATGATATTTTCGGGAGAGCCAGAGTATTGAATTTGAATCTTTACGATACGAAACTTTTGATGGGCTTCTTCCAGCGATTGACAAATATTGGATCGAGCATCTTTGGGCAGGTCTTCCCAATTGACAATTATCTCTACATCTTCAATTAGTCCCGTCGAATCAAATTCAATGCTGTACTTTTTCGAATGAAATTTGGTTTTGGCTTCAACTGAGATACGGTTAAGACCTTCCTCCCGGTACCATTTTATAGTCTGGTTAAAATTTAGCTGCTCAACAAAGTCCAGGGCTTTTTGGGGAACATCTTTTGTTTTTAAGCGGTATTCTTTTTCATATTTTGTTTGGCCAAAAATACTTCCCCAACTCAAAAACAGGATTACAAAAAGGGTTATTAGCTTGTGCATACCAGAAACAGTTAATTAATTAAAGTTACGAACAATCAAAGTTCGCGCAGCAAAGCTGCGCTCACGAGGAGTTTTAGAGGAGAAACAGGCTGGTTCCAGCCTGTTTCTCCCCTAAAACCCCCTTCGAGCCGTGTCAAAGGCACGGCGAAAATTCTTGTTCGCAACCTGCGTTAATTATATGTCATAACACTGGAAAGGAATAGATGTTTGACCATTAACAGGAAAAAGTGCTGTTGAAATAGCCTTGAAAATAATCTATTTCGAATACTTCAAAATTGTATTCGAATCACATTGATTTAGTAATATCGCAGAATAGAAAAACAGAAGTCCCTTCCTTACTTGAGTCAATTGACAACTCCGCTTGCAAAAATTCGGCTCTTTTCCTGATATTTTGGAGCCCAATTCCATCAGATACACGGTTAAGGTCAAAGCCAATGCCATTGTCTTCAATAAGAACAGAAATGTTATTAGATTCTGCATTGATTTGAATTAAAATTTCAGTTGCATTGGCGTGTTTGAGCGCATTGTTCAAAGCTTCCTGGACAACGCGATACAATTGAAGGGCAATTGTCGATTCTATAGATTCGGGAACATTGTAATATTGAAAATTAATCTTTGGCAAGTCACTTTGATGAATATTTATTAAATCTTTAATCGCAGGTACAAAGCCCAATTGCTGAATCGCACTTGGCTGAAGGTTTTGAGCAATGAGCCGCACCTCCTTTGCTGCCTTATCCAAGAGTTCACTTGCTTTAGTTTCTGTCTGCTGTGCCTCAGATTTGATTTGCAATTTAATTGTTGAAAGCAGCCCTCCAAGACTGTCATGTAAATCCCGGGCAATACGGCTGCGTTCTTTTTCCTGACCTTCGAGCATATATTTTACAGCAGTAAGCTGCATCTCCTTTTCCAGGGATTTAATTTTTTGCTGATCAAGTGCTTTAGATTGAGCGGCAATAATTTCATCTTTTTTTATCTTCTCTCGATAGGTGTGAAGGAGGAACCAAAATAACAGCATTAATATTAAAATAACCACTGATAAGCCGTACAAAAAATGCGATTGTTGCCGGTTTCTTTGTTCACTCAATTGCTTTTCTTTTTCCAATAAATCAATTGCTGCCTGCTTCTCTTTTCGTTCATAAGCATGATTCATTTTGTCTAGTGCTTCAAGGCGGGTTTTATTTAGAATGGTATCATTTAAAGCAGCATATTTTTGAGAAAACAAATGGGCGTTTTTGAAATCACTTTTCAAAGCATAGCATTGAGCGAGGTGTTTATAACAGCCCAAACGGAGTTCTGAATGCTCAATAGGGCGATCTATTTTGATAGCCCATTTTAAAAAATAAATTGCTGAATCAAGCTGGTTTTGATATTGATTTAGGTAGCCTAGGTGGTATAAACCAAGAGCAGCAAATTTGCTTCGATCAATGGCTTTGCTCAAGGAAAAGGACTTTCGCGCTGTCGACAAGGCACTGTCGTATTTTTCCTGCTTTTGAAAGTATTCAGTCTTATCGATTAAATAAATAATTTCAACCAGCGTATCTCCTACAATTTTATTGAGTTCATGACTTTCATCTTTAAATTTCCTGGATTTTTCCTCATCTCCAATGATTTGAAACAAATGCCCAAGGCGAGATAACATATGCATTTTCATCAACCAATCCTGCTTTCGATGAAAGTAATCTATTCCTTCAAATAATATTTGTTCTGCTTCTTCAAATAATTGGGATTCTATGTAGTACTCTACTAAATTCGGTTTAATCTCGTAGTACTTGGCACTATCTCCAACTGTTTCAAAACACTCCAGACTCAGGGTCAGCAAATCCGCTGTCCTTTTGCTCCTGCCTTCATGCCACTCCAAATGTCCACTTAATAAAAAAGCTGCTTTACCTAAAGTGGCACTGTCTTTTTCAACTTTTGCCTTTTCCAGTTGGGACTCTAAAAAGTCAATTTCATAAACCTTCCCATACTCCAACTGTGTTTTTGCTGTAAAACAAAACCAAAGCAATCCGGAAAAAAATATGTATTTGAGCTTTAACATTCATGAAGATATGAAGGGCTAAATTAAGAGATGTTTCGATTTCTACCGCTTCACCAACTTTAAAACTTCCATTCTTCCATCTGTTTTTACTTTCACAAAATACAAACCAGCTTCAAAACTGGAAAAGTCCATTTCGAGATGAAGAATAGCGTTCTCTCTTTTAAAAAAGATACTTTGTCCTTTCGAATCCAAAACTTCTATTTCCAATTCCAATACTTCTTTTGCAAATCGTACCTGAACAAAATCATTTGCAGGGTTGGGAACCATCTTAATTTGGTGGTTTTTAGTATTATAGATGGTTTGAATATCTGAAAAACTATTTTTTCCAGAAAAATCAGTCTGCCTCAATCGATAATAAGAAATACCCAATAATGGTTTTTTATCAATGGTTGAATAATATTGGTTTTCCGCATTTGTGCCTCCCCCTGAAATCTGAATGATATCTTCCCAGGAAACACCATTTGAAGACCGTTGCACCGCGAAAAATTCATTATCGATTTCTGTAGCTGTTGTCCACTCGATATTAACTTCGTTTCCATTCAAATAAGCAGAAAAATCAACCAGGTCGACTGGCAATGCCAAACTACCCCAAATGCGTAAATAAAATAGCCAGTAGAGCAATTCATCACTATGAGGAGGAAAACTCGCTGGGTCCCAGGTCTGTGTAATCCCACCTACAAGTTTTATCCATACTATATCATTTTGGATGTCATGCCAATAGGTTTCGCCACCCGGTGAATCTATTACTTCCTGCAAACTTCCAAGTGGCGTGTACACATGTTTATGAATATATGTTGGAGCAAGGGTGTGTGCAGGAGCAAAATAATCCCAGACCGATGAAGTATATACCTGATCAATGGCATAATTTCCTGAATATTCTACTCCGATGATTAGGGTATCTGAAGAATTGTGCATATTGGTAACTGATATCCCCACATCGTTTACTTCAGTTATTGTTGGAAATTCCAATGTATAATAATCATCAGGATGTGCAGCAAAATGCCGCATATGGGCAAAAACCCATCCTGGTTGCGCTTCATCAACGGTCCAGGAACCTACCGAATTGAAGTTGTTATCCAAACGATTGACATGAATTTCCATAAAATCCTCCCAGCGGAGATTGGCTTCATTTATAACAAATTCATTGAAGCCAAAAAAGGGTCCATCAACCAGAACACCACCTGAAATTGCGCCTGGAGGTACGACCGTTGGCGTTTGACCATAGGTAAAGAAGGGAGTATCATAAACCAACCATTCCTCTGGTGTATTGCCCCAAACTGCATTAGGATCCCAAAGGGCGCCAGCTAAAGCATAATGCGGAAAATCCGCCTCCAATTTTACACCAGGATGGGAATTGACAATGAGATTGTTGGTGTTTCTTATTTGTCCCTTTTCGACTGGCCGAATGTAGTAATCATTTGTTGCGAATGCGCCGCTCATCGTATTTGCTACTGCAGGAAAGTCAATAATTATATTGTCTCTAATGTCAAAAGCACTGTGGTAGGTCGCAAAGGCAGCAGGAGGAACTTCTCCAGTAAAATTAGGGCGGTCTGTTCCATTCATCATGTGGTTTAAACTAGTTCCAATGGCTAGTGTCCTTTCAATTAGACCATCGGCACCAGAACCGGCAAAATAACGACCACAATTGTCTGACGAAACAATTTCCCAGTTGTCTGCCCATACTCCGCGGTCCCATATACCATGTCCTCCGTTTTTCCAGGTTTTATATCCTTCCAATTGAAACCTTCTAAGTGTAGAAAAAGGCCAGGAAGGATTTTGTCCATCAGTTGTAGACATATACTGATGTGGAGCAACCACCCCGGTATTGTCTACTTCTACAAAATCCAGAATAATACCTTCCAGCCGATTGGAATGGGCTGTATTATTTTGAAATGTTCCAAATCTAATGCGGCTGGGATTCATGTCTAAATTCATATTCAAACCCCAGGGTTGGGTTGGAAAGGCAAGCCAAAAACCATTTGTACCACAATCTGCTGCTGTGTTATTGATTAAAGTATTATCGGGATTGCTTATCCAAAAACCAGAAGAGCCACGATTAAAATGGGTTCCTGCTTCATGATGTTTTAATGCATAACCTGGATCTGGGTTTCGTACGTATAGAACCAAATTGCCATCAATAATATTTCTCCTTTCCACTGCATCTTCCGTAAAAATCCCATGTCCACGAATGTCATAAATTACATTGTTAGATACTTCTACACCGCTCGTTCCATGAATTACTATTCCGCGATTCATTGAATGGTGTACACTCGAATTTAAGATATATTGTCCTGTTGCATCAGGCAAGGTATCATTGCCATCTGAACTTAGCATATGCCAGTGGAAGGGATATCGCCCCAAAAGACCACGTTGCCCACCTCGCCGGATTTCGACACCATCCAGGCGGGCACAACCGGGAGTCAGGCCACACATGGGGATTCCTCCTCCAAGCCGCATGACCATGATATGGCAGCCAAATCCATTATTATTCCATAGATTATCATTAGGGGCTTGAACGACAATGTTTCGGCTGAGATTTCCCACAGGAGCACGCTGATCGAGTTCAACAGGAGTAAAGCCGGAGGCTGCAGGAGGAGTGACGGCATTGGCATTACTCAAACTCATTCCGCTATTGGTGGCGTACTGAATCAAACCCCAGTGGAAAGCATTGGTGTTAGCCCCTAAAGTCAATTGAGTTCCGTTGACTTGAGTAAGGTTAAATTGTTCAGTTACAGACGTGCCATTTCCTGCTTCGTAATAATCAGTAGGAGCAAGGACAATTTCATCATTGACGTTCCAACTAACGCTTTCCATTAGAGTAAGGGTATTGACACCAACTGTGGCATGGGCGTCGATTTTTGTCCAGGGTACGGTTGGAGGGGTACCATGCATTTCCAATCTTCCACCCATGACCATAATGCCTCGGGTACCCATTCCCATGATGTTTTCATTCATGTCTGGAGCATTCAGGGTGATGGTAGCCTGGTGGATAAAGGGGTTGGCGGGGCTTCCTACCCACATTTCTCCCATTAGCATTATCCACTCTGAGGTTAAACTTACATCCTGATTGTCATCAAATTCTAATATTCCATCAATCGTCAAGCTTCCCAAATCAGGGGTATGTACATCCAATAAGACATGCATGGAAGGATCTATAACAACCTCCTCTCCTGCTACTGGAACGGTTCCTCCCCAGGTCGCAGGATCAGACCAAAAGGTTTGAGCAGGAAGGTTTGAAGTGATAAAAACTAGTAAAACCCAAATTGCCACGAAGTTAAATCTTTGGTTTTTTGAGTGGGCTGAGTTGATTGTTTTCATATGTTTTTTAATAATTTGGTGTCGGGAAAAAAGGAATTGCAAAATTCAACATCTGTATATTGGATTTCAACGGGGAATTCACCCCTTTTGAAAATTCAGGGTTTACCCTTAGAAGTGAAAATGAAAAGCTTAATGAAAATGAAAATTGAAATGAAAATCAACCTTGGAGAATCCTTTCGATTTAAATCTTGATTTATAATAATTTCAGAACGGTTTGAATAAATCTTCCAATAATCATAAAATAAAAACAATCATTGCTGATGACCATATTCTGTTTGCAGATGGCATTGAGTCCATTCTGGAATTGGAACTGGACATCGAAGTCGTAGGTAAATCACAAACTGGAGCTGGCGTCTTCGAATTGGTTAAGGAGAAGGAAATTGATTTGGTCTTATTGGATGTTAACTTAATGGATATGAGTGGCATTGAGGTTGCAAAACAGCTGAGTGGGGAACGCCCGGAAATTCGAATTTTAGCGATTTCCATGTACAATGAAGAGAGTTTTGTGACGCAAATATTGAAGCAGGGTGCCAGTGGATATATTTTAAAAAATACGGATAAGGACGAGCTGTTAAAAGCCATTCGGACGGTATACAATGGGGAGACTTTTTTTAGCAAGGAAGTGACGGAGACGATAATGCGGGGATTGCTAAAAAGTCAAAATAAAACCAATCAAAAAACTGTTGGACTTCCCAAAATTTCACGGCGAGAAAAAGAAGTTTTAGCACTTATAGCACAGGAATTTACCACCCAGGAAATTGCAGATAAATTGTTTATTACCCTCAAAACTGTGGAATCGCACAGGGGAAGTTTGCTGGCAAAGTTTGGCGTAAGAAACTCTGTTGGATTGGTAAAACTGGCAGTTGAAAAAGGTTTGGTTTGAAATTAATTACCTCTTAAAAACCTCATCTAACACCATAGAAGCCAAATCATGTTGTCTTCCCTCCGAAAATGTATGGTGAAGCCACTCAGGCTGGGCGTTGATTTCCAGTACGATAGCTTCATTTTGAGGATCGTTTTCAAAATCCTGGGTAATAAAATCTATGGCAAAATAACTGACATTCAAGTAGCTAACGATTCTGTCAATCCATTCCTGAAACAAAGCATGCAAACCATCTGTAACGTCAATTGCCACTGCTCCCAACGACATATTTGCCAATTCTTTTAATTGAACTTTTTGACCTTTTGAGGGAATGTCCTCCAGATTAAGATTTTGGTTTTTTAACAATTCCCGGGTTCCTTTGTCCACTACCAAATCATTCATTGGATTATAGGACTGAACAATCTTTCTTCTTTCCGCAATCAGGAAATTCAAGTCATTTAAACCATCTCCAATCACAAAAGCTGGTTCTCTGGTACAAGCAGATACTATTTTTCCCCCCAAAACCTGAATCCGCAAGTCTTTTCCCTCTATTTGCTCTTCTAAAATGAAAAACTGTCCCAGGGTTTCATGATGTCGGTTCCAATAGTCTTCTACAGCTGCTAAACTCTGAATATTCATCTCTACGCCTATCCCTTCTGCAAGGTTTGGAGGTTTACATACATAGGTTTTACCAGGCTCGAAAAAAGACTTCAAATTCTCCTCATTTGGCTCTCGAAACAAAACACTTTTAGGATGTGGAATATTCAGCTTCGATAAAGCGACTTTGGTTAGTTGCTTATTATCGAAATAGTTTAAAGACCGCAAATTGATAAGGGATAGGGGAGTGCCCTTTATGAATAGTTCTGATTTGGTTTCTTTTTGGATGATAACCGCCGGAGTATCCAGTGTATTGGAAACATCTGTAATCAGCAATCCTCTTTTTTGGGCTTCGGCTATAATGAGTTGATGTTGGATTTTCATTTTAGGTGATTTCTTCAATAACTATAACCAATTTCAATTTTTCAAAAATTTCCCAGAAAAAACCTGCGCTGCTTTTATTGCCTTTACCAAATACATTCCCTTGTTTAAGTCTTTTAATTCAATACTCACCAGAGTGCTTGCTTTTGTGATTGCATATTTTAGGGTTTAGGCAAAAAATAACCTACCCTTTTTACTCGCTCTTTTTTTCTCATGCTGCGTTAGACTCCGATTGCTATCGGAGCGCAGATACGCTGCATCTCATCCGCTAGCGGTTCACTTCGTTGAAAAGATTCCCCGAATCTTTTCTGCTAAAGCAACACTGTGTTCATGTTTTCTGCCTTGCTTGAGAAAAAATACAGCTTCGTAAAACTTGGTAGCTTATTTATTTCCTAACCCCTTAACAAATGTACCATATCTTATCACTATTATTGCAAAGCGCGCAAAAAATCCACTCCAGTCACGTACTTCGAACTCTTATCCAGCCGCATCGGAAATAATTTGGAGATGCCATTAGCAGCCTTGTCAAAGTCCAAACCATACTTCAATTCCAGGATGAAATCGTTTTTTGTTTCATACTTTTCCAAAAACAGGTTGGAGAAATTGTGGATGTTGTAATAGGCCATCTGCTCGTCAAAAGTGAGTCTGAAGGTTTGATTTAATGAAAGGAAATAAGTCCTGTGGTAGGTATTGAGTAGGGTAGGGCTTAGGTTTTGTAAGGATTCCAAAACTGGCTTAGGCAATTCGGATTTTTCGAAAACATCCAATAAATCCTTTTTCGTAAATCCTTTTCCGATCTCAAAATCCTTTAATTGAAAAGACCATTTATCACCCACCAGCCCTCTTTTTATTTTATACTCCAGTTTTGGTTTTTGTATTTTGCCAAAAGTATCTCCATACCATCGAATACGCACTTTTTTGCGGTCTGCAATCCCTTTTTTGTTGTCGAAGTAGAATTGCAAATCAGGAGTATCGAAATAAATATTGCTGTTTTGGCGGGTGTAGAAAATTTCACGGAAA
The DNA here is from genome assembly GCA_041941305.1 of Saprospiraceae bacterium. Lineage (GTDB taxonomy): Bacteria > Bacteroidota > Bacteroidia > Chitinophagales > Saprospiraceae > JANSWP01. The sequence goes on along the minus strand of JBGTQJ010000001.1, from coordinate 74,703 downwards.
AAAGCTGGATGCAATTTGATGTATTGCAGTGGTTCTCTCCGGGAAGCAGCACGAAGGGTAAACTTTCGCTCGTAGCGGAAGTTATTTCGAGTTTGTATTTTTTGAATGAATTCCAACATATAAGTAGCTCCGGTCGCCGATCGGAGAAGTCATGATAAAGCAAATATGGGCTACTCCGGTCGCCGACCGGAGCTACTGAGAGGCTTTGCCAAATTCAGAACCATACATCCTTTCCAGTACGCGGGCTGAAGTTTTCACTATTTTGCCATTTAGATTTAAGGATGAATTGTTCTCAATTAAATAATCTGTTTCGTTTCCCTTCATTTCTACTTCATTCGCAAGAATGTGAGCAAAACCAAATTCTGGTTTCTTTTGATAAGCAGTAAATCCCAATTTGTTATTTTTTAAAATTGCCTTTTCGACAATCAGTTCTGACTGATCTTTGCTAGCCAGAGCAATTTCACTATCTACAATTTCTATATTTTTTATTTTCATGATACTCGCTTCACCACCACTCAATCCCTTGTCGCCAGCACTGACAATTTTTACATTTTCAATTTTTACATCAGAGCCAGATACATCAATGCCATCATTGCCTAAATTGCCAAATATGGAATTACGGACAATGCCGCTTACAAAATCGCCATCGAAGGCATCAGATTGGGTTTCCGAGATGGTAATATTGTCCAATTCAAACCAGGAGCGGATAATGTTCAAGGCATCTTCGGAGTGATTGTTGCTGATTTGGCTATTGTGGATTTTGACTGGGGCATTATAGAAGTTAACACTGCCGGTAAGGTGCCACCCATGGCTGGTGACATTGCGCAAACCGTCAAAAATGGTGTGATTGATTAGGGATGTATCAATTGTCTCAAGCACAAATAGTCCTTCACCGTCGCCTGAATTGGAGGTGATTTCTATTGGACTTTGTGCAGTGCCTTCAAAAAATACAGGTGAATGAGAAATGATGTGTTTTTGAAATTTTTCAATGCGAATTTTGGTGCCTGCCTGAATTTTGAAATGATAACCTGGAGGAATGATCAAAGCTTCCTGCAATTCCCAGATGCCGCTTTTCCAGGTAATGGTTTTTGCTTCTTCATCTGTAGAAAGAAATTCAAAATCTTTGTGATTGGGTTTCTTTTTGTATGGGGCAGTATTTTCAAAAGCCTGGTTTCTGGCAGACCATGGTAATATGTTTTCAGTTAGGTCCTTTGATGTTCCCAGTGCACTGTATAATACTTTTATTTTTTCCAGGTCCTTGTCAATCTCAAAATTAGCTTTCTTGGATTTTTTGCTAACGAATAATTTTTTAAAGTTTTTGTCAAGGAGGAATACTACTTTTTGTTTTTGACCTGGTTGAATGATCGTTTCGTGTTCTGGAAGTGCAATGATTCGATTGTTTTGTATACTCAGCCCCTGGATCTGGGAGGGAAATTGACCAAAGTGCTCGACCATTACTTCCATTCTAATTCCAGATATATTTTGAAAGAAAATATTCATGCAATGCGAAGGGGACAACATATGGCGGAGCGTATTTCGGTTGGCTGTTAAAAGCTTATCATCAAAGTAGTATTCTGGAAAAGCTCTTTGGACTTTCAACCACTTTTGGTTCAGGTTGGACATTTGAAGGATGGCATCTACATAGGATTTTTGTCTCATTCGATCCAATGCTTTTCCATAGGCCCGCATAAAGACCAAATCATTTTTCCCTTCGTAAAAAATCTTGGTCCAATGTGTTTTCTGCCAGGCGATGCCATCAAAACCAATTGGTTCCAGCTTTTGGGTAATGGGATTATAATATACCCGAATATTGTGTAGGTTTAAAGCATGTGAAGCACCCAAAAGATTGCATAAGGCATTGAATTTAGCCATTGTTTCAACATCAAATGCTTCACTCAGGTGAATTTCCTTTTTCAGGAAAGCATCGAGCAAATTACGCCCAGCTATAAATTGCTGATACAAACTGGAATCTCTCAAGACCTTTTTTTCATTGAAAGGGAGAATGGGCAATTCGTCGTATTTGCCAAAGATGGTACCTGGAACACCGTGCAAGTCCAAACCAGCATCCAGATATTTCAACCTTTCCTCCCACATAGGTCCTTCATCAATCTTCAAAATGACGCCTTCTCGCCTATGATTTCTTTCCAGTAAATACTTATCAAAAGATTCTTCAAGTGCATACATGCCCCAATCTGTACTTTGCTTTGCCATCCCGTTTTTTACAGTCATCTGGACATTGAGGAAGTCGTATTGTAAATTCAAAATGTCTTCTTTTTTCAACATCTGGTGAAAAATCCACTCTCCCAGATAATTTCTGGCTTTTGGATGGTGCAGGGAAAACTTTCGCATGCCGAGAAGGGTTTCTCCCCCTTCAATTTTTACCCTAAACGACCATTTATTATGCCCAAGGTGGTCGGTCCAATCTCCCTTTAGCCTTACTGTAGCATCATAAGATTGCTCACCGAAAATGATTTTTGCCGGGACAAAATCTTCGGCACTGGTTAAGAGTACTTTTCGCTTTAGGGCTTCATTTCTCTTGGATTCCAGCTGTTTGTAGATTTTCTGGTCGAGCACAATTTCTATCCGGTTATTGCCCTCATCTTTTTCGTTTAGGATACTTCCTGGGACAGCCGGGTTTGCTTCTTTGTAAAAATCAAAGCGATAATGAAAAACTTCCTCGTTTGCTTCGTTTGGGATGTATATATGCAAACCTCGTTTATAGCCCTGAAGGGTTTTATTTTGGAATACGAGGTGACTAAAATTTCCCATTTGACTGCCTCCGCTTTCTATTGTTACCTTTTCAATTTGTAGTTCAACTTTATTTTTTGCAGAGCGTTTTTCCCTTTTCATTAATCCTTTCTCCATATAACCCACATAGGACTCTCTAAATCCCAACTTCGATATTTCCTCTCCTCCTAATTTGAGTAAACTATCTCTTATCATAGAAGCCATCTTTTGGGAAGCTTCATCTTTTACACTGAAGTATATTTTATGCTTCCTGAAATAAGTCAACACTTCGAGTAAAGTGCTTTTTTTTGAAAGAAATGCAATGTCTTCTTTGGAAGAATTGGGCAAGTATTTTCTAGATTTTTCCTGAGGAGGAGATATCCCGTTGAAAATCAGAAGAATGACACCAATCAATACCAGGGTTGAAATGATGTACTTAACTTGAGTGGGTTGATATGTTTGTTTTATCTTCAAGGAGAAACTCTTTATCAAACGATTTCTAAAAAGCTAAACAGCACACCTGGAAATGCTCTTTGCAGGTTTTCTTTAGCTTTCAAAAGCGCAGTAAAATTTTTAAATCCTACCGCAAAGGAAATTTCCGAAGATTCATTGCCTTCATCCATCCTTCTCAATTCCAACTGGGTACAATGTTCTTCCAGAATCTGGACGACTTTTTCAATTTCCGATGCAGATTTGTTTCCTGAAAACTGAATAATTAGATTCTGGGAAATGTCTTTTGCTTTGCTTCTATTCATCATTAAGGCAATTATAAAAAGTCCTGCCGCACCTACCAATGTTGCCAAAAGCTGTCCAGCGCCAATCCCCAATCCAATAGCAATAGACATGAAGAAATAAGCCAGCTCCTCGGGTTCTTTTATTGCTGTTCTGAACCTTACTATCGAAAGGGCTCCTACCAAACCCAATGACAATGCAAGGGAAGATTTCACAATCGTAATGATCAACATTGTCGTCAGACTCACCAAAACCAATGTTTTTGCTAATGCTTTTCTGTTGGATAATGAGCTGCCAAACCGAACATAGACATACCCTAAAACCAATGCCAAGAGTGTAGTTATCAAAACGTTTAGCAAGAATTCAGGAATGTATATACCCTGACTTTCCGCATCGAACAGGGTGTTCAGAAAATCCAATTCTTTGTTCATAATCAGAATTTAGGCTTATGAACGACGCATACTCAATTTAGCAAAATACCTTTTGAAACGGGACTGTTTCTCGATTAGGTTTACAGGTTTTGCATTAAGGATATCAATGAAAAAGAAATGCAAAACCAAATTTTGAGTAATTTATTTGTCGCTAACGAAAAAAGCGGCGCAAAGGTAATAATCTCAAGGAGAGCTTAGGGTGAACTTTTCTAAAGTTATTTAACTGGTTATTCCCAATCAAGCAATTACAACTAATCTCATCCAAAAACAAGCAATTCTAACTTTGATTATTTGAGGTGATGCCTTGAGTTTAGATTTGTGTAGAGTAAAAGGTGTTGCCTAAAATAAATTCAAGGTAAATTTTTAAGGCAACACCTTCTTCCTCCCTCAATCCCAATTTCTCAAGGCATCACCTTAAAAAAAAATCCAAAGTGAGCATTGCTGCCCAAAAACTTGAGACGACTTCATGACCTAAAACAATTCACTTAGCAACTTAAATTGCCAATGCAAATCATCAAATTCAGGTAAGTAGGTAAACAACAAGGCTTGATTACCAGATTGATCGTATTCGATTCCGGTGGCAATCAAATAAATGCCTTCAGAGGTCAAAAATTCAAATGATTTGGAGAATTTGCCAATATCGCCAGCCAGACAAATGACTTCGACCCCTTTATCTTTTGCTTTCAGCAACAGCGGATAAGTTTTTTCATAAAAATTATTGGGATTGGTACACCAGGAACAGTCACCTGAACCGCCATTTGTAATATCGTTTATCTGGTGCTCCAAATCGGGATGTCCATACATCCAGTTTAGTTTATGATGTAACAAGATGAGGTGGGTAGTTTCTGATAAGGTATCAATAACAGATTCCAATAGATCATGTTGTGGCTGTGTAAAAGAACTCAAACTGTCTTCCGTATCCAGAACTACAAAAGAGATTTTATTAAAGGCATAATGATAAAAAGAAGATCGCCCGGTAAATGCTTCAACCAAATCTGGATTTGAATAATCATGATTACCTAGTCCCCACAAAGTCGATTCCTTTCGGATTCCAAAAACAGTGTCTAGTTTATGCAAAATACTAGTGTCCCGGGACGCACTCCAGGCAATATCACCAGGTAAGAGCAATAAATCATAATCATCAAAATCCATTTGGGCAACTTCCTGGTCGATTGTAGAATTATCATTGGTCCTCGTGTGACCAAGGGCGAGGAAGGTATTGACTTTTGGTTCAGGAGCAGGTAGAGGATTTTCTGTTTCGCAGGCAAAAAAGAAAAGCAAGGCGAATAAGGACAATCCTATTTTGATAGAAAGCTTCATTGTTGGCGATAGCTCCTGAAAAAACTCTGTATGCGCATTTGAATGACTCCAAATGCTGCTTCTTTAACAATATTGGTAGACATTTTTGAAGTTCCCAATACCCGTTCAGTAAAGGTGATTGGAATTTCTTTGATCTTGAAACCCAACTGCCATGCAGCAAATTTCATTTCTATCTGGAAAGCATAACCTATGAATTGAATTTTATCCAAATCTATGGTTTCCAGCACTTTGCGTTTGTAACCGACAAAACCTGCTGTTGGGTCCATAATGGGCATGAAAGTGAAAAATTGGACATAAAAGGATGCACCTCTGGAGATGAAAATTCTATCGGCAGGCCAATTTTTCAAAGCGCCCCCTTTTACATAACGACTACCAACCGCAACATCTGCTCCTCCATTGACCAGCAAATGATGCAAACGAATCAAATCATCTGGATTGTGGGAAAAATCACAGTCCATTTCGAAAATGTATTCATACCCCTGTTTTAATCCCCACTTGAACCCCATGATGTAGGCGGTTCCCAGGCCCAATTTCCCTTCGCGCTCAATCATATGTAATCCCTGGGAATATTCTTTTTGCTTTTCTCTTACAATATTGGCAGTTCCATCAGGAGAGCCATCATCCATTATCAAAATGTGAAAAGGGGTTGAAAGGGCAAACACCGTATCGATCATATTTGCGATGTTTTCCTTCTCATTGTAGGTTGGTATGATTACTAAATTCTTTGACAAGACAGGCTTGGATTTTTAAAGTTCCTAATCAATTAATTCCTGTGCATGAGTTCCAAAGTTATAGAAACCCAAAAATCAACTGGTATTAGTGCAAGAAAGCATGGAGCTTAGACATACTCTTAAATGAATAACTAGCTGACTGCGCCAGGTTAGGATTATTAGATGTTGTGTTTATTGAAAAATACGGTTTAAAGTACACATCAAACAAAACATGGTTCGATTCTAAACCCGCAAGGAGGCAAATATAGATGAATTTTTGATGAGAAAAAGTCAAGCAATGAGATTCGTATAATTGAATACGCAAATAGAATTCCTTAGAAATAACTCAGAACTCAATCAAGCACCCATTTTGGTACGCTTGACCAGATATGCCTGTAATATTTGCTTGAAACCTTTTCGAATGTCCGCTTCAACAAAGTCAATTTTGTATTGCAGGCATTTAATTTTTAGTCGTTCCTGAAATTTTGTGATTTGTTCTACATAATAGTCTTTAACCTGGTTGGATTGTAAACGCACTTGTTCTCCACTTTCCATATCAATAAACAGATAGGGACGGTTTTCAAATTCAAAATCCAATTCCAGGGATTTATCGACCGTGTGAAAGAGAATCACTTCGTGTTTGTTATGCTTTAAATGTTGAAGGGCTGAGAACAATTGATCCGTCTGCTCAGTTTGCTCAAACATATCACTGAAAATCATTACCAAAGAGCGCCTGTGAATGCTGTCTGCAATTTGGTGTAGTGATTTGGCGGCTGAGGTTGTTTTATTGTGCTCTGGGTTATCAATCAGATTTTGTAAATAGGTGAGTAGCAGTCGATAATGAGCGGTACTGGATTTGCAACGGGTATGAATGGAGACATCGTCGTCAAAAATACTCAATCCAAAAGCATCTCTTTGTTTTTGCAACAAATTCATTAAGGATGCAGCAGCGAGAGAAGACCAGCGCAATTTATTGATATACTCTTTGGTACTTTGATTGACTTCAGGAAAGTACATGGAAGAGGAAGCATCCAATACAATTTGGCACCTTAAGTTGGTTTCCTCTTCGAATTTTTTTACAAATAATTTATCCGTACGGGCAAATACTTTCCAGTCAATGTCCTTGGTACTTTCACCTTGATTGTATAGGCGATGCTCCGCAAATTCTACCGAAAAACCATGGAATGGACTTTTGTGCAAACCAATAATAAAGCCTTCGACTACTTGTCGGGCTAATAATTCAAGATTGCCAAGGTTGCGAACGTCGTAATTGTCGAGTAAATTCATATTGAATGCTGGTTGCTGGTTTACTGCCAAACTAACATCGAACTTGAAATAAGTTTAACGAAGGTTATGCCAAAGAGTTGTAAAAGTAATTAAACCTTAAACAATTCTTTTAATTCCGTTGCCTGGCTGGGTTGCATTCTACCTCCCAATATCAATCTCAGCTCTCGTCTTCTTTTGGCACCATCGTACAATTTTTGCTCCTCATTGGTCAAAGCTACAATCGGAGGAATTTTCATAGGTTTTCTGGATTCATCATCAATTGCTACAAAAGTAAAATAGGCGTGATTGCATCGACGCGGATTGCCTCCTTTCATATCATGAGCAAATACCTCAACATAAATTTCAAGAGATGTATTAAATGCCCTGGTTACATTTGCTTTTAAGGTGACAACATCCCCCATATTAATTGGACAGTCAAAAGAAACGTGATCTACGGAAGCCGTAACGACATGAGCTTCACAGTGTTTTCCGGCACAAATACCACCAGCAATATCCATCCATCGCATCAAATTACCACCCATCAAATTATTCAGGGGATTGGTATCATTAGGCATCACCATTTCGGTCATAATGGTACTGGATTCACTTATTTTTTTGCTTTTCATAGAATAGAAGGAGTAGGGTTTGTATAAAAAGTACTTTTTTACCCAAACCCAAATATATATTACCGAATCATTACACCTTTTTTATCGAGGAAAGGAATTGTAGTAAAGTTGGTTTCAGAAATGCTGCCTTTTACAAAGACATATCGCTTGTCAAACATGTAACCCTCAAAGTTGAAACTGACCCAAAATTCATTGGTGATATTAAATAGCTTGGTTTGAATCGGTTCAATCTTAGCAATTTGTAGTGGTCCGATTTCTTCAAAGTAATGCCGGAGAGTGGTGGTCTTCATAGTAGCGCCTTCCATTTCTCCATATCCTGTGGAGTTGACAAGAACATTTTGAATGGCTTCTTCTTTTAGATTAATGATGTAAGCGTCCCATAACTCCGCATCTACTATCCCATTCTCAATTCTGGGGACGACTGCTATGGCAAGGTCTTCTACTTTATATTGAGGAATATCTTTTTTCATTTACACCTACAGTTGAATTCATGTGTTCATGTTTTCAGGTGTACAAGGGTATTGTAGAAATCACTTGTATACCTGAAGACCTAAAAACAATAGTTAAACAAATTCAAACTCAAACAATTGGGCAAAGTGGTGTTTCAATTTCGTTTTGGTTTCATTTATCTCGATAGTATGCCCCAGCTCTTTAGCTAGGGTGGTTACAGCTTTATCCCTTTCATTAATTCCACAAGGGATTATATTATTGAAGTAATTTAATTCAGTGTTGATGTTGAATGCAAATCCATGCATGGAAACCCAGCGACTTAAATGAACGCCAATCGCACATATTTTCCTTTTTGGCAAGTAGTTGTTTTCTGGCAGCCAAACACCTGTATAATCCTTTATCCGGTATCCCTCTAATCCATATTCTGCCAGCGTTCGTATGACCACCTCCTCCAGAAATCGGACGTATTTGTGAACATCTCTAAAAAACTGTTCCAAATCGAAAATTGGATAGCCAACTATTTGTCCTGGTCCATGATAAGTGATGTCACCTCCCCTGTTTATTTTAAAAAAATCAACACCATGTTTTTTCAGTTCCTGATCATTGAGCAGTAAATGATCCTGATTGCCACTTTTGCCTAAAGTATAAACAGGTGGATGTTCACAAAAGAGTAAATAATTTTTTGTGCTTTCCTTTTCTTCCTCGTTCAAAGACCAATTGCGTCGCTTGGTAGCAATTGTTTCATTCAACAACTGCTGCTGATAATCCCAGGCTTCCTGGTATTTTATTAGCCCTAAATCCTGAAATTCAACTTTTTTCATAATTTTCAGTAGGCAGTAAATGGTTGACAGTTAGCAGATAATTACCTGCTCAAAACTGCATCCTGAAAAGTCGCGCAAAGGTATTTATTCTTTTAGGAAATCAAAATATGATGATATTTTATAAGTTGAGAATGTATTTGAAGGGTGTTCTTCAGAGCGAGGTTTTTTGATGATTTTCCGACGGAAAATCATCAAAAAACCTCGCTCTAAAAGAATTTTTGGCGGCTTTCCTGATAATTATCGGGACCGATGTCCACCCATCATTTAGGATTTCATTATTTTGTGTTTCGATTATATAGAAAAAATTGAGCTAAAGCTCTTATCAACAAATGAAATGAAATTGATATTCGTAAATATCTGATTAGTAGAAATTTGCAATGGTTTGCAAGTTATTAGAAGGATAATTGGGGAATTTGCCAAATGAAATTTTTTAAAAAAATATATTTACTAAAGAACATTTTTTAATCTTGTTACCTTTCAAGATTAACAAAAAGACGGTAATTTGCGCTTCATTCCAAAAACTGCTCGTTTCCATGAACATTCTTATCCAGACTACCGTGAAAAACAATCATTAATCCGCCTTTCCAACAACATTCCCTCAAACCAGTCACTGCTGAAACACTCTTTAATTGTATAAAAGTCACCTATCCCGCAAACCGACGAAAGGCAAAAAATTATAGTCCAATGAGAAATTTTTTACACCTACTCCCAATGTTCTTGATGCTGAGCGTCACTTCTCTTTTCGGACAATTTGCACCGAATTTCACAGTTACTGCAAATGATGGAGCTGAGCATAAATTGTATGAACATTATCTCGATGCCGGCAAAACGGTGATGATCGAAATCATGTTTACCACTTGTCCGCCCTGCAATTCTTATGCACCCTACATGGAAATGTTGTATAACGAATGGGGTTCGGGTAAAGAAGATGTTCAATTTTTTACGATAACAGATAAAGCCTGGGATACAAATACTGATATGTTGATATGGGGAAATACCTATAATCACAGTTTTCCTGGTGTTGGTGCCAATGGAGGAGCTTTGGAGGTTGTGGATTTATACACCGACGGCACTTTTGGATTCTTTTTTGGTACGCCTACTTTCATCATTATTGCCCCTGATCGCAGTGTTCAGTTTAATGTGGGAGTTGGTGCTTCAGGAATGGCCAAGTCCATGATTTTAAGCCAGGCTATTGCTGCAACAGGTGCCCAGAAGCCACCAGTCGTGGTTGAAGTTGGCGGGACGATCAAGACCATCTCAGGTGATGTAATGCATGATGTAAATATAGAAATAGCACAGATTGAAGACAGCTTATGGCTGAGTGATTCGCTGGGTGCCTTCCATTTCGATTTAACATTGCCTCAAGATTCAATGCACCAATTGGTATTATCAAGAGATGGAGATCCTCTCAATGGCGTAACGACCTATGATATGGTCTTGATTACAAAACACATTTTGAACGTGACTCCTTTTGATGATCCATTAAAAGAAATTGCTGCAGATGTTAATTTGAATGGAGTCGTAAGTACGAGTGATTTGGTTAAAATTCGAAAATTGGTCTTGTTCATTGATTTTACCATGGAGAAATCCTGGCGATTTGTAGACGGTGATTGTGACTTCAATAGCCAAACTTGTGGAGTAGATGAAGTAATTGACTTCGACCCTGCATATGGACATCAGGTCAATCTGAATTTGACGGGACTCAAGGTAGGCGATGTGAACAATTCAGCTAATTGGAATGGATTTCAGAACAGCGATGATCGATCTGACTTTGCACCGCTTACCTTTACTGTTCAAAATCAAAACCTGGAAATAGGGGAAGAGATATCCGTTCCATTTAAAAGCACTAACTTCCAAAATATTGCAGCCTATCAGGGAACTTTCACCTTTGACCAAACTGCCTTACAATTAATTGATTTTGAAGCAGGTGCTATTGATTTGACGCAGCAAAATTTTAATCTAAAATACAAAGAAAAAGGATTCATCACCACCCAATGGATGGATATAAATACCCAAAGTATTTTTGAAAATGAAGATTTATTTTACCTAAATTTCAAAGTGCTCAATAGTGGTCAATTGAGTGATTTCCTCGATATCAATTCTGATTTTACCAAGGCTAAGGCTTATACTGAAAATGGAGAGGCAATGGATTTGAACCTGGAATTTGAAAATACAGTGGAAAATGAAATGAATATATTTCCAAATCCAACTTCTGGAAATGCCAACATCCAATTTCAGTTAGACAGACCTGGAGAAGTCCTTATTGAAGTTTGGAATATGTTGGGTCAAAAAAAGCTAAGCATTCAAAGGGAAGCATTAAATGCTAAAGAAACATATGAAGTTACCTTACCAACAAACCAACTTTCAGCCGATGTCTATTTCCTAAACATCTCCTCCAACGGAAAAGTAATTCACACTCAAAAACTGATAAAAGTTTGAATTCCAATACGTTATGGAGATTAACGATGCGGAAGTCTGTACTTACAGGCTTCCGTTTTTTTCGTTGATAAAGTTGTGAAAAAGGATGTAATGCTGAGTTTTATAATCTTAAACAAATTTGAACCACTTAGAACAAATTTCTACCATTTTAAACTAAGAAACTCGAATACTTTCCCATTTTTGCCCCTATGCAAGCACATAAACTTACTGTACCAAAAACTGCCCATTATTATACAATCGGAACCCCTTCCAAGAAAATAAAGCAATTTTGGCTGGTTACGCACGGCTATGGACAATTAGCTAAAAAGTTTATCTACAAATTTGAAGGTTTGGATGATGGAGCAACCTTGGTGGTAGCGCCTGATGCACTATCGAGGTTTTATTTTGGTGGATTTACTGGTCCAGTGGGCTCATCCTGGATGACTCGGGAAGACAGGCTTGATGAAATAGATGATTATGCCAATTATTTACAAATGATTTATGATTTATTTGTGCCTCAACTAGCGGATGATGTAAAGATTGTGCTTTTCGGATTTTCACAAGGCGTGGCTACTCAGTGCCGGTGGATTATGCAAAAATTTCCGAGATTTGAACATTTGATTTTGTGGGCTGGCTTTATGCCTGAAGATTTAGATTACCGACCTCATCTTGATTTTTTTAATTCAAAGAATATTCAGTTTCTATATGGTACCGAAGATGAATTTTTAACTGAAAAACGATTGGATTGGTATACTGGAATGATAGGCGAGCAAGGTGTGGAAATGAAGACGACAATTTTTGAAGGGAAACATGAAGTGATTAGGGATTTGTTGCAATCAGTAAAAGAAGGGCTTTGAAATTTTGGTAAATTTAGGTGGTTTTGGGGTGTGTAAAATTGTTCAAAGTTGTTTAAAATCGTTCAAGATTGTAATTTAATAGTGAGGTCGTATTTATTTGTTAGCTTTAATGGTTTTGAACAATTTTCGACCATTTTGAACCCAAAATTGCATTTACAATACAATAGGAATATTTATTTTAAATGGCTGAAAACCAACGCATCATAGGGAGTTTTAGAAAAGAAGAAAAATCAAGTACGCTTCGGCGCAACCACTTGCTTATCATTGGAATTGATCAGTATGATAATGATATTCCAAAGCTCAATAATGCGGTTCGGGATGCCAATGCTTTCCAGGAGGTTTTAATGAAAAATTTCCAGTTTGAAGCCCAAAACATTACAAGCCTTTTTGACCAACAGGCTACTAAAAAAAATATCCTGGCGACTTTTGATCAGCTATTGGAACAGCTAACCGATCAGGACAATTTGGTCCTGTATTTTTCAGGTCATGGTGAATTGCATGAAGTAACAGACCGCGGCTATTGGATACCTGTCGATGCAGTGAACGGAGACCGAAGTACTTTTTTGTCGAATAGCGAGGTGGTAGATTTTTTCAAATTTTGCAAAGCCCACCATATTTTTTCTGTAATTGATTCCTGCTTTTCCGGAAGCCTTTTTGAAGCCAATCGTGGAAATACAGTTCAGGAAAGATTAGATAATATCCCATCGCGCTGGCTCTTAACAGCGGGGCGTAAAGAACCCGTTTCTGATGGGGCATTGGGAAAAAATAGTCCTTTTGCAACCTCTCTTTTAGTTCATTTAAGAAATAATGAAGAAGGTTCCTTGTGGTGTTCAGATTTATGCAATAGAGTGTTGAGGGCTGTGTCGTTTAATTCGCAAGATCAAACTCCTCGTGGTGAACCCTTGCAGAATGTAGGGCATCAGGGTGGACAATTTGTTTTTTATAAAAAGGATTATATCCCCAAAGAGAAACCAAATGAGCAAGAACCGGAAACAGGAACATTAAAGGGAAGCTCCAGTTCTATGACTACTGAATCCAAACCTCAAACATTTGACGAATTGAAACAGGACCTCAAGCGCAGAGTTGCTATGGACATTGGGCAAGTTTTTGATCCCTTGAATAATATGCTAAATCCCAATTCCAAATATTTTAATTTGCTTATTGTTCAACAAAGTAGTTATAATGGAATTTCTAAAAATATTCGTGAGGGAATTATAGAAGAAAAAGATGCTCGAACCAGCCTTAATCAAATAACAAAAGCGGTTACTTCCTATATCGATAAATTTGGAATAGCAGATTTAAAACCTGAATTTATTCCTAAATCCAAATCCGCTTCGAATGAGCCTGGAAATGCACTTCACCACCTGGAAGAATTGGAACAAAAGGAATTGAGGGAACAGGCAGAAATGCTTCAACGAAAACTCAACCTCATCCGAAAAAAGCGGGTTCTTGAGGATGATCCCAGTCGAAAATTTAAATTGGAGATAGATGAGAAAGAAGCCAAACAAGAATTAGAAGAGTTAAAAAAGCTGCTTAAATAATGGTTCCAATAAAATGGAATCAGCTTGGATTACCCTTTGTTCTGGTTTGTTTAGAAGGTTTTACCCGAATAGCTCAAAATTGGAAAAGTCGATTCTGAACCAATTTTGGATACGTCAAAACTGTTGCTTGAAAATATAGCAATGAGCATAGATAAAAAGAAAGTAAGTTCATTTTCTAAAAATACAGAATACCCTGAAGAGTTTGTTTATTCCAATCGCATTTACGAAATTGCGATTTATATATAAAATCCCACATTATCAAGGTTTTATGAGCTTGGAGCGTGAAAACATCAATGGACTAAAAGAGCAAGCGGATTTGCTACAGAGAAAACTGAATCTGATTCGGAAAAAACGCCCATTGGAAGATGACCCGACCCGGATGTTGAAACTGGAAGTCGATGAGGAAGAAACCGTTTTTCAATTAGCTCAAGTCAAGAAAGAATTAGCAGAAGCCCTGGCAGAAATTGGAGAGGCTCCTATAGGTAGCCAGGAAGAAAAGCAAAACCTCTTGCACGATCACCACCGTTATACTTGTAATAGAATAAAGCAGGATGTTAGATTTCATAAAGTGTTTAAAAATACAACTAATGATAAAGCCCACTTTTTTTACCTCTATGGAATGAACGTCCAGTCCCACAAAGGACTTTTTTACCGATTTGCCTTTGCGCTGGAAGGTAAATTACTCGATTATCTCAATCCCGACTTTGAATCGAAATGTAAAACCATAACAGCACTTCCCACCTTTGATTTGGCTCAGGATGAAGAATATGATAAAGAGCAGATTCTCAGTTCACTATTTGCTTCCTTGAATGTTTCCTATGACAAATTTGAACCACTTTTGGAAAAGGATTTAACCTATTTGTACCAAAATAGCCCTTTAGTCGCGGATTTGTGTGAACAAGATTATGTTTGTATACTATTGGGCATCAGTTCCTATGATTGGGATGTCGAACTGATTCCGGAAATAGCTAGGTGGTTTATTACAAAATTTTGTGCTTCCCAGCTTCCCGATGATGCACCCACTTTCTTATTTTTCTTTGGGATAATCTTTGAGGATGAAGATGAAGCCATTCACAATGAGGTAAAAGAGATTGTCAAAAATAGCAATTTGATTTATGGTTTACCCGAATTGAATGAAGTCACCAAAAGAGATATTGAGAGCTGGTTTGCCAAATACAATTTCATCACAAAAACGATTAAAGAGCGTGAAGATATTATACAATCATCATTTGGTGATAGTACCAGTTTTGATATGGAGGAGGTTGAATTAAAATTGAAGAAAATAATAGACGAGTATAATCAAAGTTAGCATCCAGTTCTCTGCTTCTGGTTTTCGATTAAATCTCTAAAAACTGGAAACTGGGAACAAGGAACCTTGAACTCAAAACACATGACCATCGATCTATATCCAAAAATTCAGCAGGAATTTAAACCCCAGGATTACATCTTACATGAGGCTTTGAAGAATGCGGTGGAGGTAGCTATTGCGCTTGGGCAGCCACTATTGCTAACCGGAGAACCAGGAACAGGTAAAACGAAACTGGCTTTAAAGGTCGCTAGTGAGCTTGCCAGGAAAAAAGATGCCAATTTTATTGATAAGCCCTTGATTTTTAATACAAAAACCACATCTGCTGCCCGTGATTTGTTTTATACCTATGATGCCTTGTCCCATTTTCAGGCAGCGAATATTAAAAGAGAAGGCAATCAGGACGCTCCAAAAACAGCTGATTTTATTGAACTACAGGCATTGGGTAAAGCAATTGCTTTGACAAATCCAGCGGTTTTGGATAATTCAAAATTTAGTACCGATTTGGGCAAAAGTGCTATGAGTTCGGTGGTTTTAATTGATGAAATTGATAAAGCTCCCAGAGATTTTACCAACGATATTTTAAGTGAAATTGAAAATTTCTGCTTCACAATTAAAGAGCAGGATAATTATGAAATAAGCAGAGGCAATGATCAACAAATTGTAGTAATAATGACCTCCAATTCTGAAAAAAATCTGCCGGATGCTTTTTTGAGAAGATGTGTATTTTACCATATCCCATTTCCCTCGGATGAATTACTAAAGGAAATTGTTACAACCCAATTGGGAGGAACAACCAAATTCACTGGACAAGCTCTGGATTCCATCATTAAAAAATTTGACGCTGTCAGAAAAAACGCAGTTAGGAAACCCCCTGCCACAGCAGAATTAATCGCCTGGATTAGAATTTTGGAAATGCAGGAGTATCTTGAAAAAGGATCAGATGGGCAACGAGATTTATTATTAAACAATTTATCCGTTTTAGTAAAAACCAAGGAAGATCTGGAGGCTGTAAAAGGAATATTTATTTAATCCTTGTCTAAAAAGTAAAGCCTGATTATTGCAGAATTGTAGAATTATAGAATCATAAAAAAATAGCATTAGACAATCAAATAAATACAGTTTTCCACTCGACACCTTCCTGCAAAGGCTGGAATTGGCTGGGTTTTACATCAGCCCTGCTACGCGATTGCGTTTGATAAAGTTGTTACATTCGGTTGGAACTGTCCATTTAAAGAAACCTGAAAAATTAAAATACCTTCTCTGTCCAATCATTGCAAAAAGTACAGCTGAACAAGCTCAATTTTATGAATTGTTTGATCGGTATTGGAAAGAAATTTCTAAACCGCTGCCACAAGAATCTGTCAAAGGGGGGATTCATGCACAGGTTCTAGCCAAAATTCCAAAATGGCTATGGTTGATTCCGATAATATTGTTTTTGGGAACTTTAGCTGCACTTATTTATAGAGAAATCCAGATTAGCTCAATTCCGCAACCCATTACGCAAGCTTCCCATCCTTCTACCGTAAAATTGGGGGAAACGGTTAATTGTAAAAATATTTCCGCTCATCACGATTCTTTACATACCAAATTTCAATGGGAGCTCATCAATCCCAATACAAATGAGATAGAATTATTGGATAGCGCTTACCATTGGTCTTTTGTTTTGAATGAGACAGGGGGACATCATCAGCGGAATATTCGATTGATAAGCTATCACGAACCTGATGCATTTCGCGATACCTTTAATTCCCCTTTCCCCATTTCTTTTTTATGCAATAACCCGCCCGAGGTAGCAATTCCGAAAGAAAATTTGAATTTGAATATTGGAGATGCCTTTCCAATGGAAGTCATTACAAAGGAAATAGATTTGACCTATGAGTGGAACTTTGGAGATGGTACCACCAAAAACGGAAAATCCATCAATCACAGTTTTAAGGAAGCCGGAACCTTCACGATTGAACTAATTTGTAAAAGACCAGATGCAGACGGATTATGTGAAACCAAATTGTCAAAAATTGCCAATGTAGGAAATGACAAGGCTTTTCTGGCCTTCAAATCCCTGGAGAGAGATGAGATGGAACTTATCGCCCAATTTGGCTTGGGTACCTGGTTGCTGATGGGCTTGTTGAGCATCGCCATTATTTATTTTTGGGTGAAATGGGGGACACGTAAAGCGCCGTCTGTTCAAGAAGATGATGAAGATTTAAAGTCCAAATCCAGAGTGCCTGATCGCGGACCCTATTTTATTCCATTCAAAAACCGGGAAAGTTATATCCGGATTGAACAGCCATTATTTCGATTTGCGGATGTTTTGCGGCAACGGCAGGAGGGCATTCGACAAAAAGTAGATGTTCCTGCTACCATTAATGCGACTATTTCAAGCGGTGGATTTCCCAGATTGTTCCTTGCTAGGGATACCACACCTACTGAATATCTTTTCTTGATTGATGAGCAATCTGCACATAGTCATCAAGCCAAGCTGTTTGAATATTTAATCAGCTTTTTAGGTGAAAAAGATGTATTGGTAGAGACCTATCATTACAATACTCAATTCCATCGTTTTTGGAATCGCCAGCATCCGAAAGGCATACATCCGGATATGCTGAGAAGGCTATATCCCAATCATCGATTGGTGATTATGGGAGACGCCCATGCAATGCTCGATCCATTTTCCAATAATCAGCATGCAATAAAACCTGAATTAAAAGCGCTTTTCAAGCAATGGAAGTTTCGCCTGTTGTTAAGTCCACTTCCAGAAAGTTCCTGGACTTATCGAGAAGGTGTCTTGCATGATTTCTTTTCTGTTTTTCCTTCTGACCTGGAAGGATTGACAGCGGCGACAGCGCATTTGGAATCTGGGAGAGAAGAAGAGGATTTGGTTTCCTTTAAAGTTTGGCGGGAGCAAATCTCGACTGGAATTGTGGATCCTGATGTAAACTATCGTCGTTGGCGCACTTTGGAAAATCATCGGGATTACTTAAAAGATCGCCCCGATTTGCTCAATTGGCTTTGTGGAATAGCCGTTTATCCAAAACCGAATTGGGATGTAAGTATTGCAATTGGTCATACTATGAAGGATTTCGGGGTAGAAGTAACTTATGACAATTTGCTATTGTTGGCGCGAATCCCCTGGCTTCAAACGGGAAGGATTGCTCCCAAATTGAGGGAAGAGTTGTTGGAGCATTTATCTCCAGCTATGCTGAATGCAGCGCGGGAGGCAGTCACGGAAGAATTGTCAGCTGTACAAGAATTGGTGGAAAATAGCCATGCCAGCCGGCAATGGGAAATAGAACATGCAATACAGAATTATGCCCTGAATCCCGGTGATATTGCCAACCAAGAACTGCTTAGAAGATTGCACAAAAAGGGTTGGTTTTCCAAAAAACAAAAAGCCGAACTTTCTAATACTTATTACCAATATCAAAAGGAAAGCCCAACAGTTTCTCAAAAAAGTACTTTTTTTGACAAAGCTACTCCCGCTATTCCCGATTTTGAAGATTTTTTGAACCCAAGTGAAACGAAGGATGAACTTCCCAGACCATTTTATACCAGGGATTTCTATTGGGCATTTGGCACTAGCTTGCTGTATATCCTGATGTTTTTATTTATTTGGAATTATGGTTCTACACCTGAATTGTATAGATGGGTGTTTCAAAAAGAACCAGTTCCAATCTATGAAACCAATCAACTGAAAGATTACTTTTTTGTAAAGGAAGTAGCAAGGACTGATAGCTCTGTCTGGTACAATAACCGTGCGATTGAGACCTACTACCATACTCAGGATTATTCGGAATGGGAAAGAACGCCTTCTGCCGCTGATAGCATCTTGGAACGATTTAATCGTGGGATTGATGCATTGGAATTCTTAAATCGTGCAGTTCAATACGATCCCAATTATGAACTTGCCAAAACCAACCTTGGTCGCTTATTGTATAACCAGGGAGTGGCGGATTACCACATCTTTTATTACGATTTATTGGATGGAGGGACCAAGACTTCCATCAATGAATTTCACCATGCTTTGGCTTTTGATTCCGTTCGATTGGACGTTTTGCATGGTCTTGGATTGAGTCATTATTATCAGGGAGAAATTGCCTCAAATGAAGATTCCATCTGGCTGGATTCAGCTATCTATTACCTGGCTCAACTTGAACCTACCGGTTTTTTTGACACCCTTTCCTTATTTCCAAATTTGAAATCCATCTTAACTGGTTCAGTAGACGAGGCAACCATTCAAATTTCAGGAAGTGTAGTGGATGCTTCTACCAACAGGGGCATAACAAGCGTGAATATTCGAATCAATAGTCCTGATTTTATTGCAAATGTAATGACCGATGCTTCTGGAAATTACGTTTTTGAATTACCTGAAAGTCAGCGCAATACGACTGTAAGTGTGAGAGCCACAAAATCTGGCTATCAGGGATTTTATCCTGGAATTCAATATGATCTGACCGGTAAGCAGGATCTAGGAGCTTACAAACTTGTTCGAACCAGAAGCGCTGGATTGCCTGGATATATCAAATCTCAACTGTTGACAAATTCCATCACTCGTCCAGCTTTGAATGGAGAATTGGACAACAATATGGGAGCAATCAAAGGCATAGTAATACATTACCACGATAAAGCAGAAAATACAGATGCTTCCAGCTTAAGAGATTATTATAATCGATCGACCAATGCACCCAGTGCACATTATTTGGTAGATGCCAGGCAGTTGATTCAAATAATCCCTGATGAGGAAGTGTCGGTTCATATTTTGGATAATGGCCTTACTGAACTCGGACAAAGTGTCAGAGCTGGTGGAAAGGATTTGAAGAGCCAGCTATTAGGCATTGAAGTTTGTGATTATTTGATACGTGCTTCCCAGCAATTGGAAGATAATTTGGTTCGTCTCCTGCAGTACTTGATGGATAAATATGGATTGAGTGCAGATCAGGTATACCGGCATTCTGATTTGGTAGGTGGAAGTGGCGGTTGTCCAGCTATTTTTGCAGATGAAGTGGATTGGAGTTATTTTAAAAACCGTATTGACCTTTCATACGATGAACAGATAAAAGTAGAATGTGTGGTGCGTGATGGTACCAACCCTGTGGAAGGAATAGATGTCACTATTGATGTATTGGGATACGAGAATATTCAGGAACAGATAAATCGCCAAAGTACTTTAGGTGAGGGGTCCCAATTTCCAATAAAATTAAAATCTGGAGCTGATGGGGAATTTGACTTTTTTATTCCTGTCGGGCTTGACCTCCAATTTCTAATATCACTTGAGAAGGAAGGTTATCAATCCATAGAAATCGAAGTTTCTACTTTTGATTTAAGCAAATCCAATGTTTTTGAAATTAATTTTGGGCAAAGCAGTCCGTTCTCAGATCTGACTGATCCCGGTCTTCTCGAAAAAACTCCTATTGCGCAATTGGACAAAAGATATGTTTGGCTGGAAGGGAATTGGGAAGGAGTTGGCTTCCCAAATAGTAACCCTAGTATGATCACAAGACTTCAGGCAGATGTTGCAAATATGATTTTCGAGGTTGTATACCCCGAATTTTCTTGTTCTCTAAGATGGGATGTGATTGAAATAGCTCCTGACAAGGTTCGATTCAAGCAAATGGAGAACAATTCTGAAAATTGTCAATCCAATAGGATTATTGAAACCAGGATTATTGATGCACACAAAAAAGAAAATGGTGAGATTGACCTGTTTTTTTATTTATTGGGGGGAGGATACACTGTGATAGCCCAGCCGGTTATGTCGAGAGTGGGTTCTTCAGGTTTTGTTCCAGATCCAAATATTCCCATTCCTGAAATGGTTTTTGTTGAAGGAGGGACTTTTACGATGGGTTGTACCTGGGATAAAAAAGAAGAAAATTGTGTTGATGAGATAATTCCTGCTCATAAAGTGACCGTCAAAGATTTTTTTATTGGAAAATATGAAATCACGAATGAAGAATATGCTGCTTTTTTGAATGAATATGGCAGTAACACTGTGAAGGAGGGAGAAAATAAAGGGCAGGGATTGATTGAGGAAGATGAATGGGGCATAGAATTTCGAAATGTGAAAGGGGAAATAACTTATCGTTCTCAAAAAGGATATGAAAGATATCCAGTTGTTTCAGTCACCTGGTATGGGGCTGTAGCTTATGCCAATTGGCTAAGTCAAAAAACAAGTCAGAGATGGCGATTACCTTCTGAAGCGGAGTGGGAATATGCAGCCCGTGGCGGTAATCAAGGAATTTCAGATAATTTTTTCTATTCAGGTGGCAATGGAATTGACTCATTAGCCTGGTATAACAATAACTCGAATAACTCGACCCATTTAGTTGGTACTAAACTACCAAATCAAATAGGCATTCATGACTTAACAGGAAATGTGTGGGAATGGTGTGAAGATGTCTGGAATAAAAATTATGAAGGGGCTCCGTCAAATGGCTCTGCTTGGTTGAAAGGTACTGGTAATTCTGTTCAGCGGGTAATTCGAGGAGGGGCTTTGGGCAATCAGGATGTCATTTGTTGGGTCACCTTCCGTCTTGAGAACGATCCTGATACCAGTGATTCAGGAATTGGTTTTCGCCTTGCTCGGGACTGATCAAATCCTTCCAACTGTTTCATTAATTCGTGTCGAAGACAAGCGCAATAAGCATTTGAAATTCGTCCAAAGGACTCCCTCGAAGGAAACTTCAAATAACGGTCTTTGATTTAAATTGCGAAATGAATAATCCGAATAAATTAATATTCAATCCTTAAAATTTCCCATTTCGAATCAACATTTCTCTTTCCATAATAGGAAAATGTGAACCTCCTTCCCACTTTTTCCCACCCATATTCCACCATTTCACCTTACATATTACAATAAATCACCTAAATGTTTTCAAATCATTTCAACTATTGTAATTTATATGATTACAAATAATTGATTTTTACAATGTGAAGAAAAATATTTATGTTTTTTTGGGTTTTTTTGTGGGAAAAAGTGGTAAGATTGATCTATAAGTAGTAGATTTGAACCACGAACGGGAAAGCTGTATCCTGTTAGCAGAAAAGAGTAGGCAGTTAACGGACAGCATTCCAAATGAAATGATGGGCAAAGTGAAAAGCCAAAAAGCAAGTGATTTTGCCCGCCCACTTTTTCAAAATGAAGCAATTACTTGGGGAATATGCATGTAAAATAGACGCTAAAGGCCGGATGCGTTTGCCCAGTGCTTTGATGAATCATTTTGAAGAAGGCGATTCACACACCTTTGTAATCAACAGAGGTTTTGAAAAGTGTTTGGTGATGTATCCCGAAAAAATTTGGGAAGCGATTACTGTTGAAATCAATGAACTCAGCCAATACGATGAGAAAAGTCGAAAGTTCAGACGCTATTTCTATCGGGGTGCCACTACGGTAACCCCAGATAGCGCTGAACGACTCAATATGCCAAAGACCTTGCTCGAATGGGCAGAAATTGGGAATGAAGTCGTGCTTTCGGCTGTGAATGACAGGGTAGAGGTGTGGGCGAAAGATCAATGGGATGCGATGTTGGAAGATGAACCTGAAGATTTCGGCAAGCTCGCTCAATCTGTATTGGGTAATAAAAAGAAGATAACGAATGAGTTATCATAATCCTGTTCTGGCAAAGGAATGTATTGAAGGCTTAGCCATAAAACCAGCAGGCATATACATTGATGCAACTTTTGGTGGTGGCGGGCATAGCCAGTTGATTTTGAATGAATTGGGAAAAGAAGGGCAACTTTTAGCTTTTGATCAGGATGAAGATGCTTTGAAAAATTTATTGGAGGATGAACGCTTCATTTTCAACCATCACAATTTTCGGTTTATGAAGCGATTTCTGAAGCTGCATGGCCTGCGAAAAGTAGATGGCATTCTGGCAGATTTAGGAGTTTCCTCTCATCAATTGGATGAAGCCAAGCGAGGTTTCTCCTTTCGCTTCGAAGCGGAATTGGACATGAGAATGAATCAGGAGGATCCAAAAAAGGCAAACGACATCATTACTACTTATAATGTGTCAGAACTGCAAAGGGTCTTCAGTGAATATGGCGAGGTTAGAAATTCGAAATCTTTGGCAGAACGAATTGTACAGGAACGATCCGCCAGGAAAATTCAAACCATTGGAGATTTTCTGAATGTTATCGAACCTTTGATTCGAGGACAAAGAAATCGTTACCTCGCACAAGTTTTCCAGGCACTGCGCATTGAAGTCAATGATGAAATAGGCGCTTTGAAAACATTTTTGGAAGATGGTTTAGATATTTTAAATACAGGCGGCAGGCTGGTCATCATTTCATATCACTCAATTGAAGACCGGCTGGTAAAGAATTTTTTGAAAACAGGCAATGTCGCCGGGCAAGTTATTAAAAACGATTACGGTCATATACACCGACCGTTTCGATTGATAAATAAAAAGCCGATTATCCCTTCAACGGAAGAAGTTCGGCAAAATCCAAGAGCAAGAAGCGCAAAATTGCGAGTAGGCAGTGTTCAGTAGGCAGTGACCAGTATGTAGATTTTCATACACTGCCAACTACCAACTGCATACTGCATACTTAAAAAGATGGCTAAAAAACAAAAATCACCGGGTACTACCTTGGCCCTGGGGAATCTAAGTGCACGCTGGATTCTCCACAACCTACCCTTCGTGCTTTTCCTGGGTTTTTTAGCAACCATCTATATCGCCAATGCGCATCTAGCGGAACGACAGGTTAGGGGCATTCAGGATTTACAAAAAGAGGTGAAAGAATTGAGGCGAGAATACAATGCCCTTCAATCGGAATTGATGACAAAAAGCAAGTTGTCTGAGGTAGGGGAGAGTGTACAGGAGAGTGGATTGAAGAAGTCTGCCTGGAAACCCAAGAAAATAGTTGTGGAATAACATGACCATAAAAAATGAAGTGCTGGTTCGAGTTTATATTGTACTCTTCCTGATTGTACTGGTGGCACTAGTGATTTTCGGAAGGGCGGTGCAAATATCGATACTGGAAGGAGATGATTGGAGAAGTCAGGGAAATGATGAACATAGAAGATATGTGAGTGTTGAGGCAGAAAGAGGAAACATCCTGACTGAAAATGGTGACTTGCTGGCAACTTCATTACCGTTCTTTGACATAGGATTTGACCCGGTTTCTTCTGGTATGAAGGCGGAAGATTGGGAAGCAAATATTGATAGTTTGGCTTTTTGCCTTGCGACTTTTGTGAATTCAGACCTAACCCCTGGAGGTTGGCATCGCAAGCTGACACAAGCCAGGGCAGATAGCATTCAATACATTCCTTTAAAAAAAGGAGCATCCTTGGCTGAAAAAGAGTTGATTCAAAGCTTTCCGCTGTTCAACCTGGGGCAGTTTGAAGGGGGATTTATCGCCAGACAGCGATACGAAAGGGAAACTCCTTTTGGATTGTTGGCTGATAGAAGTATTGGTTATGTTCGGGAAGTTGATGGAGATTCTTCATACATCGGTTTGGAGGGCTATTTCAACGATTATCTTAAAGGAGAAGCAGGAACACAGGTAATGTATCGCGTTGGGCAAGGGCACTGGATGCCAGTAGAAGACCTGGCAAAAATAGAACCTAAACCAGGATTGGATATCGTTACAACCATTGATATCAATCTTCAGGATATTACTGAAAACGCCCTATTGGAGGCAATGTTGAGACATCAGGCTAAAAATGGTGCAGCCGTACTGATGGAAGTTGAAACCGGAGCAATAAGGGCTATTGCAAATGTCGGTAGGCGAAAAAATGGAAAATATTGGGAGACCTACAATAACGCAATTGGCTCAGCGACAGAACCAGGTTCCACCTACAAATTGGCAGCCATGATGGCGCTATTGGAAGATGAATTGGTTGGTTTGGAAGACTCAATTGATTTGGAAGGCGGTGTATCTCAATTTTATGAAGAAGAGCTGGTGGATGCGGTCGCACATGGATTGGATACAACGACTGTTCGAAGAGCGTTTGAATTGTCCTCTAATGTTGGCATAGCCAAAATGGTACATGAGAATTATGGTTTGACTGGAAAAGGGGAGCAGTTTATCAAGCGACTCAAACAGTTTCATTTAAACCTCAAGACCGGAATTGAAATTCATGGTGAACCCAAACCTTATGTAAAGGAAGCTTATAGCGAAGAAGATGACTGGAGTGGTACCACACTTCCCTGGATGAGCATTGGTTATGAGGTGACCGTTACACCACTACAATTGTTGACCTTCTATAATGCCGTTGCCAATGGTGGCAAAATGATGAAACCTCAATTAGTCAAAGAAATTCAACAATATGGGGAAACGATTAAGAAATTCCCCGCTGTTCAAATCAAAGGAAGAATAGCTTCAAAAAATACAATAAGCCAAGTTCAGGAATTACTCGAAGGGGTAGTTGAAAACGGAACTGCAAGGAAATATAAATCTGACCGATATTATTTCGCCGGAAAAACAGGGACTGCTCAAAAAGATTATAAGAAGCTGGAAAACAGAACTTTAGTTGGTGGCTATCAAGCTTCTTTCGCTGGATACTTCCCAGCAGATAATCCAAAATATTCCTGTATCGTGGTCATCAGTGAACCACAAAAAGGAGGGTATTATGGAGGAGAAGTAGCGTTGCCTGTTTTTAAAAAAATTGCGGATAAAACTTTTGCGACCAAGGTGGATTTGTTCCCATCCCTAAATGATGAGGCAAAACCCATTTTAGCCAAAAGACAATTGCCAGATTACGATGTCGGGCATAGACAGGATTTTCAAACGATATTGAGTTACCTGGAAGTGCCATTTGAAAATCGTTCACCAAGTGATTGGTCTGTAATTCGGGCTTCTGAGTCAGATTCTTTGAAATTGTACAAACGAACACTTCCTGAAGAAAGAGTTCCCAATGTTGTAGGCATGGGACTTCGGGATGCCCTGTATATTCTTGAAAACCTAGGATTGAAAGTAGAGACAAAAGGCTTTGGGAGAGTGAAACAACAATCCATAAAACCAGGCACAACGGTGCATGGGCAAATTATTCGAATAAGATTAGGGTAGTTAATGAAGGAATTAAGAATGAAAAATGAAAGAATGAATTAAAATAATTCATTCTTTCATTTTTCATTCTTTCATTAAAAGCCCCCGTTCACACTATAGACACTATGTATCACTTTGAGTAGTGATAACCAGTATTTGACTTATTATTTATGACTAGCTATCAGTAAGGAGGGGATCAATGGTTTTCTGTTGATCGCCACCAAAAATAATCCCTTTTGGGTGTATGGAATCTTTAAGAGTCAATGTTGGAAAGCTGCAAAAGAAGTGTATGTAACTGCTCAACCAGACTATACAAAAAGAGCAATTGAAAACTTTAGCAAATATACTAGAGGATGTTAACGTGAGTATGACCGTCGGGGAGGGAACTGTGAAGATCCGGCAAATTACTTTTGACAGTAGGGACATAGGCGAAAGTGATTTGTTTATCGCTGTAAAGGGCTTCACTACCGACGGTCATCTCTTTATTTCAAAGGCTATTGACAAAGGTGCAGTAGCAATCGTCTGTGAAGATTTACCTGACGCATTGAAAGAAGGGGTGACTTATGTTCAGGTTGCAAATAGCAGTGAGGCTTTGGGAATGATGGCTTCAAATTATTTTGGAAAGCCCTCTAAAGCGCTCCAATTAATAGGGATTACAGGCACCAATGGAAAGACAACTACCACAACATTATTATATGAGTTGTTTTCAAATTTAGGCTATAAAGTTGGCCTGATATCAACAATTGAAAACAAAATAGGAAAGGCAACTGTGCCGGCTACACACACGACGCCAGATGCACTTTCCACTAACTTACTGATACGAGAGATGGTTACAGCAGGATGCGATTACGCCTTTATGGAAGTAAGCTCGCACGCCGTTCATCAAAGGCGAATCGCAGGTCTGCATTTTGCAGGCGGAATTTTTACCAATATCTCTCATGATCATTTGGATTATCACAAAACCTTTAAGGCCTACATTGAGGCTAAGAAACAGTTCTTTGACAATTTACCGAAATCAGCTTTTGCCTTGACCAATCTGGATGATAAGCGAGGTTCAGTCATGCTTCAAAATACAAGCGCAAAGAAATATCGCTATGCCTTGCGAAAACCTGCGGAATTCAAAGCCAAAATCCTGGAAAACCTCCTGACAGGCTTACACATGGATTTGGATGGAGCAGATTTCTATGCCAGATTGATAGGAGAATTCAATGCCTACAATTTACTCACAGCTTATGCGACGGCTGTTTTACTGGGTCAGGAAAAAATGGAGGTTTTAACGGCATTGAGTCATTTGAAAGCTGCCGAAGGCCGCTTTGACCAGGTCGTAGATCAGAAAAGAAATATTATCGGAATTGTGGATTATGCCCATACCCCCGATGCCCTTGAAAAGGTTCTGCAAACCATTCACAAATTGAGGGAAGGAAATGCTCAAATATTAACAGTTGTTGGTTGTGGCGGTGATCGAGATAAAACCAAACGCCCCAAAATGTGTAAAGTTGCTTGTGACTACAGTGATCAGGTCATTTTAACTTCAGATAACCCAAGGACTGAAAATCCTGAAAGCATTATCAGCGAAATGGAAAAAGGTATACCAGCTTATGCAACTCAAAAAACACTCTCAATTACCAATCGAAGACAAGCGATAAAGACAGCATATAAAATTGCCCAAACTGGTGACATCATTTTAGTAGCCGGAAAAGGGCACGAAAAATATCAGGAGATCAACGGCGAACGGTTCCATTTTGATGATAAAGAAGAACTTATTAGAATGATGAATGATGAATGATGAATTGATTTATCATTCATCATTTATCATTAAAATCGTATTTCATAAGAATACAACCGTTTCCTTTTTTAGACAGTGACAGTGGAGGGACTGAATATCTGTCGAAAAATCATTCTTAGATTGATTGCAGATACATCAGTAGGATAGGGAATCAGGCGATTTATCGTCCCCGCCTGCTGTGTTCTGCAGTTCAGCTTAAAATTTCACGAATAATAACCCACAGGAAACACTTAAACAAAACAGAGATACAAACACGAACACTTGCGATTTTGAATACATTTGCGCATTAATTTCGCAAATCCTTCCAAAGGATTTCTTTTGGGAAAAATCACAAATCGTAAATTACAAACATGCTATACCAACTTTTTAAGTGGCTTGAAGAAATCGGAATTAATTTGCCAGGATTGGGACTCTGGCAATATATCACCTTCCGTGCAGGAGTGGCAATAATTATTTCCTTGATAATCAGCTTGTTATTTGGAGGCCGAATTATCAAATTTTTGAAACGACTTCAAATAGGGGAAACAATTAGAGACCTGGGACTGGAAGGACAAAAAGAGAAAGAAGGGACACCGACAATGGGCGGTGTTATCATCATAATGGCAATTGTTATTCCTTGCTTGTTGGTAGCGGATTTAGAGAATATCTACATTCTACTCATGCTGCTGGCGACAACCTGGATGGGCATCATCGGTTTTATTGACGACTATATCAAAGTCTTCAGAAAAAACAAGAAAGGGCTAAGTGGAAAATTTAAAATACTTGGCCAGGTGGTGCTTGGATTAATTGTCGCTTTGACAATGTTGGCTAGTGACGATGTGGTTGTAAGAATGGATAAAGAAAGTGCTGATGAAATGGGTTACCGAATTGTGGAAATCATAGAGGTAGAAGATGCCAAAGGGGGAGTGGTGACAGAAATAGCTTATGTGAAATCTGCTTTGACGGATGTACCATTTCTAAAGGGCAATCGCCTGGATTATTGCCAATTACTTTGGTTTCTTGGTGATAATGCCATGAAATTCGTCTGGATTATCTTCGTGCCATTGGTCATTATTGTAGTTACTGCAGTTTCCAATGCAGCCAATTTGACAGATGGAATAGATGGCTTGGCAACCGGCGTTTCTGCAATCATCGGTGTTACACTCATGGTGCTTGCCTATGTTTCCGGGAATGTAATTGCATCTGAGTATTTGAATATTCTGCACATTCCAGGGGCTGGTGAATTGGTAATTTTCTCGGCATGTTTCCTGGGTGCATGCATCGGATTTCTATGGTACAATGCCTTTCCTGCTCAAATATTCATGGGAGATACAGGCAGTTTGACCCTTGGAGGAATCATTGCAGCGATGGCGATTTTGATTCGAAAAGAGTTATTGATCCCCATCCTCTGTGGCATTTTCGTCGTAGAAAATTTATCTGTTATGCTACAAGTAGGATATTTCAAATACACCAAAAAGAAATATGGGGAGGGACGACGCATTTTTCTAATGTCTCCATTGCATCATCATTATCAAAAATTGGGGATGTCAGAGCCCAAGATTGTGACGCGGTTTTGGATCGTCGGGATTTTGTTGGCAGTGTTTACGATTTTGACTTTGAAGATAAGGTGATACTACAAACCTAAATTCTTGCAAGATGCTACTAATGACCTTAACAAATTTTGCAGATATAGCTACTATTTTAGCAGGAATTGGAGCTATTTGGGCTTTGTGGTACACAGCAAGAGAGATTAAGAAGAATAACAAAATTAGTAGAGGTCAATTTTGGTGAGAATTAGAGAAGATGTTTGCAAAACATGATGAAGTACATCTAAATCTAAGACCTACAGGAAAATGGTGTAAACCTAATCGACCGAAAGATAATGATAATGAAGGATGGGCAAAAGTTGAAGATTATATGGGACTTTTTGAGCATTGTGAAGTTATGATTGATGATGATTTAATTGACCTGAAAACATTTAATGCTATTTTTTCTTATAGGTTAGAAAACTTATTGGACAATGAGACAATCGTAGAAGCCAAATTGATTGAAGAGGGCAAATCATGGCAAGGATTTATTAGACTCTTAAAAAAATTAGAAGTTGAATCTGAATTGAATTTGGAAGATTTTAATTATAATATTAATATAACTAATGAATTCCTAACTTTAGTAAAGGTGCTAACTAAATCAAACATATTATCCAAAATAAAATCTACTGTTTTAGCTATTGACAGCGATGCAGAGATAATCCTTTTTGGCTCGAGGGCAAGAGGGGATTTTAAAAAAGATTCAGATTGGGATTTACTGATTTTATTAAACAAAAAATTGGATGAAGATTTAGAAGACCAAGTTAGAAGAAGTCTTTACAAAGTTGAATTGGAATTTGAGGAAGTAGTTAGCCCAGTCATCGAAAACAAAAAGGTTTGGAGTCAATTGAAAGTAACGCCTTTATTTCAAAATATTAAAAATGAAGGAATTGAATTATGAATTTTCCAAAGGAAGATTTAGCTAAATATAGAGTTAAGAGAGCAAAGGAAGCGATAGAGGAGGCAAAGCTTTTAGCTGAGCATGGGCATTGGAATACTACTTTGAACAGATTGTATTATGCTGCTTTTTACATGATTTCGGCTTGGTTGATTTATAATGATTTTAAAGCCACTTCTCATAATGGTGTAAAAACCGGATTTAATTCAAACCTTGTAAAAACTGGCTTAGTGGATTTAAAAGAAGGTGAATTGTATAATAAACTTTTTGGATTGAGAGAAAGTGCTGATTATAGAGATTTTCAGGAATACAACGAAAAAAAAGTGAAGCCACTCATGGAGGATACTCAAAGGTTTATTAATAAAATTGAAGGATTATTACATTTTTGAAAATTACCCCAAGTCATCATGAGAAAACCAAAAATAGTTGTCTTGGGAGGTGGCGAAAGCGGGGTCGGAGCAGCATTACTAGCCAAAAAAATGAACTATGAGGTTTTCCTTTCAGATTATGGAGGCATAAAGGAAAATTTCAAATACGAACTTGAAACAAACGCTATTCCATACGAGGAAAATAAGCATACTTTTGAAAAACTAACCGAAGCGATCGAGGTCATCAAAAGCCCCGGCATACCAGAGCACACTTCTATTATTAGGGCAATCAAACAAAGGGGTATACCGGTCATTTCGGAAATTGAATTTGCAAGCAGACATACTGATGCCAAAATTATTGGCATAACGGGGAGCAACGGGAAAACTACCACGACCAAATTAACTTACCACCTGCTCAATACAGCAGGTCTGAGCGTCGGCATTGGAGGGAATGTCGGTCGCAGTTTTGCCCGGATACTTACAGAGAAATTGAGGGAAATTTATGTCCTGGAGTTATCTAGCTTCCAATTAGATGGCATCCAACACTTTCGACCTGATGTAGCCATTTTGTTGAATATCACGCCAGATCATCTGGATAGATATGATTACAAAATGGAAAATTATGTTCAGTCAAAGTTTCGGATTGCGATGAATTTGAAGGAAGAAGATTTGTTTATTATAAACTCGAAACTAGTACAGTTGGCAGTAGGCAATAGGCAGGTCGCAGTTAGTGATGAATTAAATCTAAATAACAGTCATCTAAAAGTAGGTGATTCGGAATTTGATATGAGCCATTTTGTGTTGAAAGGTTCACACAATTATTTCAATGCCACCTGTGCGATTCTTGTTGCAAAGGAATTTGGGCTTAAGGATAATGTCATTCAAGAGGGTTTAAATACTTTCGAAAGTGTGCCTCATCGCCTTGAACTAGTGACCCAAATTAAAGGTGTGGACTATATCAATGACAGCAAAGCAACCAATGTTGATTCTGTTTATTATGCTTTGGAAGCAATGGAAAAACCTATCGTTTGGATTGCAGGAGGGCTCGATAAAGGAAATGATTACACTAAAATTGAAAAATTGGTTGAAGATAAAGTCAAAGCCCTGATTTGTTTGGGAGTGGATAATCAAAAATTGATAGAAACTTTTTCAGCTATTGTGAAAGTAATAGAAGAAACTAAAAGCGCGGAAGAGGCAGTTGAGAGGGCGACTATTTATGCAGAAAAAGGGGATGTCGTTTTGTTGAGTCCGGCTTGTTCAAGTTTTGATTTGTTTGAGAATTATGAGAATAGGGGGGAGTTGTTTAAGGAAGCTGTTGAGAAAATAAAACGCTGATTATTATGATTTTATATGATGATTTATGAAAAGGAGAATCGTGAAAAATCATAATGATTATAAAAAATTTAGCGTAAAAAAAATACCATGAGTTTAGGAGCAAGAATATATGCGACATTAAGAGGTGACAAAGTCATTTGGATGATTTTGGCAGTGCTTGCCATGTTCTCCATTTTGGCCGTGTACAGTGCGACGAGCTCTATGGCATATAGACTACGAGGTGGAGATACAGAAGCCTATCTGATGGGACATGGTATCAAATTGATAGGAGGATTATTCCTTTGTTATCTGGCTTATTTGATGCATTATATGCGCTTCAATAAAGCGGCACCTTATCTGATGGTGATTGCCATTCCATTATTGGTCTTGACATTAGCGCTGGGTGAAGACATCAATCAGGCAAGAAGGTGGTTAGAGATACCTTATGTAGGAATCAATTTCCAAACATCAGATTTGGCAAAATTGGCGCTGATACTTTTTGTAGCTAGGGAGATTACACGTCATAAGGATTACATCAA
Organism: Saprospiraceae bacterium; assembly: GCA_041941305.1. Lineage (GTDB taxonomy): Bacteria > Bacteroidota > Bacteroidia > Chitinophagales > Saprospiraceae > JANSWP01. The sequence goes on along the minus strand of JBGTQJ010000001.1, from coordinate 42,039 downwards.
AGATCTACAAAAAGCCTTTATGCCCATTATTATGCCAATCCTTTTGGTTTGTGGTTTGATTGCTCCTGCAGATATGTCTACAGCCTTGCTACTATTGGGGACCTGCTTATTGATGATGTTCATCGGCAGGGTATCCCTGAAATATATTGGATTGTTGATTTTGCTATGGATTGTAGTATTTGCCTTCCTAATTATTTTAGGAGAAATGGGTCTGGAAGTAGTGAGAGCGGATACCTGGATGAGCCGATTCGCAGATTTCAACCCTATGGGAGAAGGTATCTATGAGGTTGAACAGGCAAAAATTGCAATAGCGAATGGTGAACTATTTGGCCTTGGTCCCGGAAATTCTGTTCAAAGAAATTTCTTGCCAGCTTCTCATGCAGATTATATCTACGCCATTATTTGTGAAGAATATGGATTGATAGGAGGTTTCATCATTTTGGGATTATACGTCCTTTTGTTGTTCAGAACTGCCACATTGGTTACCAAAAGTGAAAAATCCTTTGGGGCAATGGCAGCAATGGGGCTGACCATATTACTTGTTCTTCAGGCACTGATCAATATGGCAGTATCTGTGAACCTGGTGCCTGTGACGGGATTGCCTTTACCCATGGTAAGTTGGGGAGGGACTTCACTTTTGTTCACTTGTGTTTTCTTTGGAATTATATTGAGTGTCAGTAAGTTCATTGAAAGTGGTCGCTTAGGCGGAGACTTGGCAACAGCAAAAAGTTCCTCAAAAGGAAAATCTGAAACTTCCAAAGATCAGAAGCAAGATCAGAAAGGGGAACAACAAAAAGGACAAGATGGCGATGGTCAGCATAAACGTCATGATGGAGGAGGTTATCGAAAAGGTGGCGGCGGCGATAGAAGAGATGGAGGTGGATATAAAGGTGGAAATCGCGGCGGTGGACAAGGCGGCGGTGGTTATCGCGGTGGCGGCGGAAACCGAGGTGGTGGAAATCGCGGCGGTGGCGGCGGCTATAGGGGAGGAGGCGGAAATCGTGGTGGCGGAAACCGTGGTGGCGGTGGTTACCGCGGTGGCGGTGGTGGAAACCGAGGAGGAGGAAATCGTGGCGGAGGGGGTGGTGGCTACCGAAGTGGTGGCGGTGGAAATCGAAACAATTAAGTAACCCTTAAAAAATAACTTCATCGTTTCGTCAAATGAGCGAAGGCTGAAAGCCTGATAAGAAATGAAGTTGAGCTTATTTGACGAAATCAAAATGATGAAGTTATTTTTTAATCACTATTAAAGTATTGTCATAAAGAAGGATCGGAAATCAATATTAATCAGCAGATTGCAGTAGGCAGTTTGCAGAATTTTTTAAATGATTCTTCAACGATTGGTTAAGGGAAAATTCAGAAAGATTAAAAAGTTAACTCTGAATGCTTAACCATGACAAAAAATGTTCTTTTGAAAACAGAAAATCCAAGAGTAATTATCTCTGGTGGGGGTACTGGCGGGCACGTTTTTCCCGCCATCGCGATAGCCAATGAGATAAAAAAATTAAAGCCCAATGCAGATATATTATTTGTTGGTGCAAAGGGCAGGATTGAAATGGAAAAGGTCCCAAAAGCGGGATACGCTATTGAAGGTCTCTGGATAAGTGGATTCCATAGACAGTTGACATTGCGAAACCTGATGTTCCCATTTAAACTCATTAGCAGTTTATGGAAAGCGAATCAGATAATCAATCGCTTCAATCCGGATGTAGTAGTTGGCGTAGGAGGATATGCTAGTGGACCTACATTGGAAGTAGCAAGTCGAAAAGGAATTCCAGTTTTGTTGCAGGAACAGAATTCTTTTCCAGGAGTTACCAATCGACTTTTAGCAAGGCGTGCAAGTAAAATTTGTGTAGCCTATGAAGGATTGGAGCAATGGTTTCCAAAAGATAAAATAGTCTTGACTGGAAACCCGGTGCGGGAAACTTTATTTCAAAACCTCGACCAAAAGCAGGACGAGGCTTATGAATATTTCAATTTTGATAAAAACAAAAAAACGATTTTCGTCTTCGGGGGCAGCCTCGGCGCCAGATCCATCAATAATGCGATGGTTGCCAATGCTGAGCTGATTAAACAACACCCCGAAATACAAGTTCTTTGGCAAGCGGGTAATTTATACATAGAAGAAATGAAACAGTCGGACACGGCTCAATTGGAAAATGTCAGCGTTGTTCAATTTATTGACCGTATGGATCTGGCCTATAGCATGGCAGATGTCATCATTGGTAGGTCTGGTGCATTGACGATTTCTGAATTGTGTTTTGTAGGCAAACCTTCGATTTTGATTCCTTCGCCTAATGTAGCAGAAGATCACCAAACGAGAAATGCCATGGCATTGGTAGAGAAGGAAGCAGCGGTTTTGGTGAAGGATAAGGATGCAAATGAGATGATTATTGAAAAAGCTCTTGATGTGCTTGGAGATGAGGGGCTTTGTGAAGAACTCAGTCGAAGTATTTTGGGCTTGAAGAGGGAAAATGCGGCGAGGGTGATTGGAGAGCAGGTTTTGGACTTGGCCAGTGCAACCCCCTAGCAAGGCAGGGGTGATTAGTTCTAAAAATATGCTCTGTGATTTTTTTCAAATTCAAGTTCAAGACCAAGTTCAAGCCCAAGAATTGAAATTGAACTTGGTCTTGAACTTGAACTTTCAGGAATTTAGAAGAAAAAAACCTGCATAATCCTTTAGCACATCATGAAAATAATAGAACCAATCACCCCTGCCTAGCAAGGGTTATTATTTATTGAAAAATGCTCTCGCAGACCTCCCAGCCTCCTCTCCGAAGGAGTCCCCTTGGGAAAAGGAGGAGCAGCTGCCCACTAAAATTAAGAACTTAGAAGCGGGTGGATTTTCCCCTCTAGGGGATTAAGGGGCTGCGTTGGGAAAACTTAACAGCCCTATAGGAGGGACAGTATCGCTTAATTTCAAGAATAATCCAATTACATGGAAAAAGAGCATGATATGTTTCATCAAGCAAGTTCGAGATTGTTTGAATTTGCTAAGAAAAATAGGAGAAACTCTACTGAAGCAGAGCAAAAACTATGGAATCAATTGAAAGGTAAAAAGTTACATGGTTTTAAATTTAGAAGGCAACATCCAATAGGGAATTTTATTCTGGATTTTTATTGCCACAAAGTAAAATTAGCAATTGAATTGGATGGCAAGTATCACGAAAATGAAGAACATAAAGAATATGACCGGTTGAGAACCAAAGCATTAAAAGAAATAGAGATAAAAGAGTTGAGATTCAAAAACGAAGAAGTATTGAACGATTTAGAAAACGTTTTAAAAAAAATCAAAGAACAGTTGATTCCCTAATAACCCTTTCCAAACTCGTAAACGCGTGCAGATTTTCCCCCTCCAGGGGGCTAGGGGGTTGCGAGAGGAATTTGAGTTTTATTATTCGTAGAGAATTATTTACTGAAATGGATTGATATAAATGACAAGATATGCTGAAGCTATTTTACATATTTTAAAATGTTTTAAACAAATTTTATGAATTTAATAAAACCTTTACTTGACCTAATAAACCAGACATTAGAATTTTTGCTAAATGGTCTTGAAAACTTTGTAGTTGATGGTGGTTTTTGGGGAGTATTTATTTCATATATATATTCTAAAAAAAAGGAAGTATTTCAAGGATATAATAAGGTTATGAAAAATGATTTTTTAAGAAGCATTCTTTTTACTCCTTTTAGCATCCTATGTTTTTACCTCTTTTACGAAGATGTATTTTATTATATCCCTAGTTACCCATATGATGTTTATGCTCTAAATGTATACACGTGGGAAAATTTCTTTTTATTATTTATAGGGTTAACCTTATTGGTAATTGGGAATAAAAATGCAATAAAAGTAGGCTTTAAACAACGACTTGATTTTAAATAGAATATCAGTTGATTTTAGAATTTAATGCTAACGTTGAAAACCTACAAAAAAATATACTTCCTCGGCATTGGCGGCATAGGCATGAGTGCCTTAGCGCGCTACTTTAATAATCGAGGAGTTGAAATACACGGCTATGATCGAACTGAAACGGCTTTGACCAGAAAGTTGGTCGAAGAAGGAATGAACATTCATTATGAGGAAAACCTTGAAAAAATACCTTCTGGCATAGATTTGGTAATCTATACTCCTGCTATCTCACAGAATAACAGTGAGTTACACTTTTTAAAAAAGCGTAATTGTCCTTTTAAGAAAAGGGCTGAAGTCTTGGGGATGATAAGCCGGATGCAGCGAACCATCGCCATCGCGGGCACACATGGGAAAACGACTACTTCTTCTATCCTTACGCACATTTTGCGCACAGGGGATATTGATTGCACTGCCTTTTTGGGTGGTATCGCGCAAAATTACCTATCCAACTATGTCGAAGGAACAAGTGATTGGGTCATCGTCGAAGCAGACGAATACGACCGGTCCTTTTTGCACCTCAGTCCTGACATTGCGGTCATTCTGAGTATGGATGCAGATCATTTGGACATTTACGGCAATGTGGAAGATATGCACGAATCTGGATTCAAGGAATTTGTCAAAAAAATAAAGTCCAATGGGCGATTATTGATACAAAATAAATTATCGCAAAACTTTGAAGAGCCCCAAAAGGGGTTGAAGTTATTTGAAACGTATGGAGTAGAGGAAGGCACCTACAGAGCTGAAAAAGTGAGGGTGGAAGGTGGGTGGTTTGTTTTTGATTTCACAACTCACAACTCACAACCCACAACTCACAACCTACAACTAAAAGCCTTAAGGTTTAGCCTCCCCGGTCGCCACAATGTTGAAAATGCCACAGCGGCTATTGCAGTCGCTCTACAACTTGGAGTATCCCATGAATCTATCAGGTTGGCATTGGAAACATTCAAAGGTATTGAACGAAGGTTTGATTTTATTTACAGAGATGAACAAGTAGTGTATATCAATGATTACGCTCATCATCCTACAGAATTAAAAGCGGCAATTGGAGCAGCAAAAGAGCTGTTTCCGGATCGAAAAATTACAGGCATTTTTCAACCCCATTTATACACCCGTACGCGTGATTTTCAGGATGGATTTGCAGAAGCATTGGATGAGCTAGATGAAATTCTCCTTATGGACATTTATCCAGCAAGAGAAGAACCAATTCCAGGTGTGACTTCTGAAATCATCTTTGAAAAAATGAAAAATCCCAACAAAACGTTGGTGTGGAAAAGTAATTTGATGGATGTCCTGAAAACCAAAGACTTAGAAGTACTTTTAACCCTTGGTGCAGGCGACATTGACATTTTTGTGGAACCTATAAAAAACATGTTCTGAGTTCTCGGTTCCCAGTTCACAGGTAATAATCATCTGTGAACTGGGAACTGAGAACCGGGAACTAAAGAACAGATGACTCCTGAACTCATAAAATCTTTGAAGCGAATCGGCTGGATTTCAGGGCTTTTTTTCGCATTGATTATGATTATTTCCGCTGTGGAACGCAAGCAGGGGAGTACGGTTCGCATGGTAGATATAACTATTGAAAAATTACCTGATGGAAATTTATTGATAACAGAAAATGATGTTCGGGAATTGATTCGATTGAGTTTCGGTTTTGATTTGGAAAACCAGGAATTGGCGGAAGTGAATGTGAATTGGATAGAACGATTGCTGGAAGAAACAGACTTTGTACTGAATGCGGATGTACATATTAATGCAGTAAATAATTTAATCATCCACATTACCCAGCGGGAACCTATTTTGAGGATTAAGGATAATAATGGATTGAATTATTACCTGGACAAGGAGGGGCAGAGAATGGAGCCTTCGAAGCATTGTGCAGCCAGGGTGTTGGTAGCAACGGGAAGTATTGCTCCCCATTCACCCGGATTTTTGGATAAACCATTTCATACCTTGAAAGATGTGTTTCAGATGACCGAAATGATTCTGGCAGATGAATTTTGGAAATCAATGATTGAACAAATACATATGTCCAATGGTGAAATGATTTTGGTACCAAAAGTGGGTGATCAAAAAATCAAATTTGGTCGATTTGAAAATGCTGAAGATAAATTGTGGCGATTGAGAAAGTTTTATCAGGAGGGAGTGGCTTATAAGGGCTGGCAGAAGTATAAGACGATTGATTTGAGATTTAAGGGGCAAGTGGTTTGCGAGAAGAGATAGGTCGATTCAGCGTTCAGAGTTTTGGAAAAAGTTATAATAATAAACACGGTCTTTATGGAAAAATTTGAGGATAGTAAAGCCTGGCAAAAGGCCAGATTGCTTTGTCAGAAAATACATAAGATTACAGATAGAGAGCTTTTCAAAAGTAATTTTAGATTCAAAGCTCAGATAGAAAGCTCTAGTGGATCCATTATGGATAATATTGCAGAAGGGTTTGAAAGAGGTGGGAACAAAGAAAACTAATTAACTTTTTAATTTATTCCAAAGGCTCGAGCGGAGAAGTGAAATCACAAGCATACAGAGCCTTGGATAAAAATTTTATTTCGGTTGAAGAATTTGAAGAGATTTATAAAGATGCCGATGAAATAGGAGGAATGTTGAAAAATTGGATTACTTATATGAAAAAATAAGATTTTAAAGGAAGGTACAGACAATAGAGTTGCAATCAGAACTCTGAACCCTGAACTCCGAACAAAAAATATTTTGAGAATTCTACAAAAAATCAAGTGTTATGATGGATCTAAACCAAAATACACAAAATGAAATCGTAGTCGCACTAGACATTGGAACAACCAAGGTTTGTGCAGTAGCAGGCTACAAAAACCAACACGGGAAACTAGAAGTCCTCGGTATTGGAAAGGTTGATTCTGAAGGCGTTATGAGAGGTGTGGTTTCTAATATTGAGAAGACTGTTCGTGCCATTTCTGATGCAGTTCAGGCTGCCGAACGGGCTGCGAAACAAGAGTTCCGGGTTGTTCATGTAGGGATTGCCGGGCAACATATCAAGAGCCTGCAACACAGGGGTATGTTGACTCGTGACAACAACCATACAGAAATTGATCATTGGGATATAGACAAGCTGGTCAGTGATATGCACAAACTGGTATTGCCACCAGGTGATAAAATTTTGCATGTCATTCCTCAGGAATATACCGTAGATCATGAGCAGGGCATTTTGGATCCGATTGGCATGTCAGGAGTAAGGTTAGAAGCCAATTTTCACATCATAACCGGACAAATCACTGCTACACAGAACTTAGTGAAATGTGTGGAAAGGGCTGGCTTGCAGGTAGCCAATTTGACGTTAGAACCGATTGCATCTGCGGCTGCAGTATTAAGTGAAGAAGAAAAAGAAGCCGGAGTAGCTTTGGTAGATATAGGAGGAGGTACTACGGATATCACCATATTCTGTGATGGCATCATTCGACACACTGCTGTGATACCATTTGGTGGCAATGTGATTACCAAAGATATTAAGGAGGGTTGCATGGTAATGAATCAACAAGCAGAAAAACTGAAAGTAAAATTTGGTTCTGCACTTGCAGATGAGGTTTATGACAATCGGGTAATTACGATTCCAGGGTTAAAAGGTCGCGAACCAAAGGAAATTTCCGAAAAGAATTTGGCCAGAATCATTCAGGCACGCATTGAAGAAATTATGGATTACGTCGTTTGGGAAATTCGCCGCTCTGGATTTGAAAATAAATTGATTGGTGGGATTGTCTTGACTGGTGGTGGTTCCCTGCTTAATCATATAGACAAATTAACCGAATTTCATACAGGTTTGAGCTGTAGAGTAGGCATTCCAGTGGAACATCTGGCGCATGGGTATGCTGAGCATTTGAGTAGTCCAATATTCTCTACAGCCATCGGTTTGTTATTAAAAGGCATTCAGGATATTGAGGACGGCAAGATTCAAATTGAAACCGAAGAAGCTTTTAACGAAAATGAAGAAGAAGTAATGGCGGAAGTAGATGCTGGAAAACCATGGTATGAAACCATTTTTAAAAAAACGAAAGAATGGTTTGAGGCTGAGCCTGATAGCGAGTTTTAAAAATCAATTAATTCCAGAAAATTAAATATTCTTGAATGAATAATAATGAAAAAGAGGTTCATACGGATATAATCAAGCTTAAGAGACATATCAATAAAGAATGCCAAATTGATGAAAATGAATTGTATTCTTTAACTCAAAATGTTAGAAATTTTTGTGTTTCTACTTATTATTCAAATAGTTGGAAAAAACCCATTATTATTGAATCAGATTCAAAAGATTTTGATAAAATTGATTTAAAAGCTAAACCAATGAATCCAGATGGGAATTTCAAGCCTTCTAGCATAGGTCATGTAATTGTTACACTTTGGCAAGCAGAAGCGAAAATATGGGAAATTGTTATTCATCCAGTTGGAACAAATAAATTTCCGAATAGAATAGAAATCTTAAATAATTAAATAATGTCTCAGATAACATTACCATTATCAAACGTCCAACAAGAACTTCTGAAGCTTTATTCAAAAGGCGTTTCAGATGAAGAATTGGAAGAATTGAAGCTGATTTTAGCCAAATTCTATGCTGAAAAATCAATCAAGCTTGCAAATGAGGTTTGGGATGAAAAAGGATATACGGATAAAGACATGGACAGAATTCTCAATGGAGAATTATGAAAATTGTTTTAGATACCAATGTTTTATTGGTCGCTATTTCCGATAGATCCAAACATCATTGGCTTTACAGATCATTGATAGATGGTAAGTATGAAATTTTTGTGACGAATGAAATTTTGAATGAATATGAAGAAAAGATTTCAGAACACTGGAAACCGGAGGTAGCTCAAGCCGTTATAAAAACGCTTTTAGAGTTACCAAATGTTCATTTGACAAATATCTACTACAACCTTAGAATGATTTACAAAGACCCAGATGATAACAAATTTGTGGATTTTGCATGTGCAGCTAATTGTGATTATCTGGTTTCGAATGATAAGCATTTTAATATCTTGAAAGAAGACAAGTTCTTGAAAATCAAAGTTTTAAAACTAGAGGAGTTCAAAGAAATTTTTGAAGAAACATAAACAGCATACAAATTAAGAAAACTAACCCTCTCTGACTCCCAATCGGCGAGGCGACAAAACTTAGCAGTTATGATTTTTAAATTAATGGAAGAATCAAATGAAACCCCTATTATCAAGGTTCTTGGTGTTGGTGGAGGGGGAAGCAATGCCGTCACCCACATGTATAAACAAGGTATCGTTGGCGTAGATTTCGCCATTTGCAATACCGACAATCAGGCAATGGACATTAGTCCGGTGCCTACAAAAATTAAGTTAGGTCCGGCGCTGACCGAAGGACGTGGTGCTGGCTCCAAGCCCAATATTGGAAAATTGGCTTGTGAGGAAAGCATTGAAGACCTCAAAGAATACCTCTCTAAAGATTGCAAAATGCTGTTCATTACAGCTGGCATGGGTGGTGGTACCGGAACGGGTGCTGCTCCAATAATTGCCAAAGCAGCACAGGAAATGGACATTTTGACGGTAGGCATTGTTACGGTGCCCTTTACTTTTGAAGGACGTCGAAGAACCAGCCAGGCTTATGATGGATTGGATGATTTGAAAAAACATGTGGATACCCTAATCATAATTTCCAATGATAAATTGAGGCAAATGCACGGCAATCTGAAAATTTCCGAAGCTTTTGCACAAGCGGATAATATCTTGACGACTGCCGCAAAGGGCATTGCAGAAATCATTACCGTACCTGGTTATGTAAATGTGGATTTTGAGGATGTCAATACAGTTATGAAAGGCAGTGGTGTAGCCATCATGGGAACAGCGGTTGCTGAAGGAGAAGACCGTGCAAAAAATGCTGTGGATGAAGCGCTAAGTTCTCCATTATTGGAAGAAAGCAATATTCGAGGTGCTCAACATATTCTGCTGAATATTACTTCCGGAACCAAGGAAGTGACCATGGACGAAATTTTTGAAATTACAGAATTCGTTCAGGAAGAGGCAGGCTATGGAACGGATTTGATTTGGGGAAATTGCTATGACGAAAGCCTTGGAGACAAAATAAGTGTGACCGTTATTGCAACAGGTTTTGAGCAGCATAAGCAACTCAATAAAACAACCGGTGTCGTTGAAGAACAAATCAGGGTTTCTCTGGATGAGGAAGACAATGCTACAAAAAAAAACGGCTTGACGAGCATTGGCTTCGAGTCACCGGCATCGGTTTCTAATGACGCTACTTTTGAATTTGAAGATGTTCGTGAAACCATGGAGAAATACCATCAAAATGGTCGCTACTCCTACGACGAACCTTATATCAAAGAAGAAGATAAAGAAAAACTAGAAGAAGAGCGTCGCCAAAAATATGAAGCAGAACGTCGACGTAGAGAGCGCCTTCGCGAAACCAGGGTTAGATTGACCAATCCGCAGACTGTCAGCGAATTGGAAAATCAACCAGCATACCAGCGCAGAGGTGTTCTGTTGGACAATGTAGCGCATTCTTCAGAAGAAACGATGTCTCGATACACCATTTCAGAAGAAGATGGTGAACCGGAAATCCGAGATGACAATTCCTTTTTACACGATAATGTAGATTAAGAGCAAAGGCATCCAGGAACTGGGAGCTAAGAAAAATTTTTAGCCATCATAACTTGCTATAACTTGGAGTGGGCTTGGACCAAATGGTTCAGGCCCTTTTTTGTTTGAAATGAAAATTTTCGAATTCAGGTTACTTGATTGGGTTTAGAGGAACCAATGGAGAAAAGAATTTTAATAAAATTTAAAGTCCTTTTTTTGAAAAACTTCAGAGCTGCAGGGTTTTGAACCCTGCGAAAACCCAAGAGAAAATAAATTAGAATTTAAGTTAATAAGTGCTATGTTGGGTTCAAAGCCCATATGCTCGAATCTCTTCTTAGTTGGATTGGAAAATCGGGATTTTTAACCTGATACCAAAAAAATAAATATCATTGCCTAACTTGTCATTCTTCTCAAACGAAATCGACAAGCATGAAACTTTTCAATCTCTTATTTTCACTATTCATTCTTTTATTATTTCCTTATTCATTAAAAACTCAATGCCCTCACACAGAAGTCTCTATCCAGACTCAAACAGGGGATTGGGGGGAAGAAGTTAGTTGGCGCATTCTTGACGAAGGTGGTATGGAAGTAGCTTTATTTCAAAATGCAGTTAGTTGGACGACTTATGACACATTGATTTGTTTGCAGGATGGCTGTTATTTGCTGGAAGCTTCAGATGTTTTTGGTGATGGTTGGAATGGAGGTTCCATGCAGATTGTTTATGATAATGAAATGATTGATTATGCTTTGGACGATGGTAGTTTAGGCATCACCTATTTTGGTATCAATGAGTCTGATTGTATCCCTTTTATTCCAGGCTGTACAGATCCAACTGCATTGAATTTTGATCCAATGGCTACTTCAGATGATGGTAGCTGTTTGACACTGCAAGATGTTATTAACAACCAGGTTTTTGACACCATTTGCTATGGTGGACCAAAGGACAATCGAATTAATTGGGTCATTCAAAACAGAGGAACTGGAAATCCCAGTGGTGATTTTGCCAATCAGGATGAGTTTGTACAGATGTATAAGGACGATTTATTAAAAGCCTTTACGCTGGGTGATCCCGCCGAACAAATTCCCTACGCTCAATACAAGAATTTCTTTAATCTATATGCCTCGTGGTGGCCAGATGCACCTTCCGATCAGGAATGGTGGAGTTTTCCAATCATTCAGCAAATGCGGAATGAAATTTTCCTGCCATGGGCAAATGATGAGACCGGTTGGGCAACCTGGTTTTCGACCACAAAAAACGGTGGAGGAGGAGGAGCGGGATTGATACGTGATCAAAGGGTTGGAGATGGTAAAATGTATGGAATGGGTTGGGAAACGCTATTGCATGAGTTTGGTCATACAATGCCAGGTTTGCTGGATGAATACTCTTCGAATGGACTCTGGTCTGGTGGAAATTGTTGGGAGACTCCCAACACTACTGGATTTACCACTATTGATGACATTCCGTGGCGAAAATGGATAGAGCCTGGCACACCTTTGCCAACGCCCTATACAGCAGCATATTTAGATAAATATGGAGCGTTTGAAGGTGCCATGACCAATTTCTTTGGCTGTCATCGACCGACTGCTAGAGGCTGTTATATGGGAGCTGGTGGTTTTGGAGAAGATTATGGACAAGAACTTTGTGGTCCTTGCCGCCAACGAGTGATCTGCTTTTTGTACCTGTATGTAAATGTGATTGAGAATCCTTTTCCTGCACAAAATAATTTAGATGTGACAGGGGTTGAAACGCTTCATTTTTCTGCGGATGTATTAAAACCTGAGCCAAATACCCAGAAATATGAATGGTTCCTGAATGGAAAATTAATTGCTGAAGGGGTAGAAGAAGTGAATGTGACTTTTGGATTATGTGATGAATACGAATTGGTTTTTGCAGTTACAGATACGAATTCCCTGGTACGGTATGACCCAAAATTTGAAGAGATCTATCCTAAACCATATCGGGAATTCAAATGGACTATCAATCAAACAGATGTACAAAATTACGATTTGGAAAGTGATTTGGTAATTCAAAATCCGGATTGTACAGGAGCAGCAAATGGACAGATCGAATTTCAGTTTCAGGGGGGAGTTTCACCTTATTCGATTATTCAGGATGGAATCGTTCTTGAAAATCCAGTGACTGATCTGGATTCCGGAACATTCAGTTTTGAGCTTGTGGATGGAAATGGATGTGGTATTGTTCAATCCGTTGAACTTGAACAAGATGACTTGTTAGAACCTCGCCTTTGTTCGGAATATACAAATGGTAGCTGGACTTTGTGGTTGGAAACTCAAAATTATGATCTGAGTGATTTGCAAATACTTTGGTCAACCTTTGCAAATACTCCCTCTATCTCTAATTTGCAAGATGGAAATTACTCAGTCGAGGTAGCAACCTTAGAGGGTTGTGTTATTCAAAAATCCATTTCCCTAAATTTTGTGGAGGATGAATTAGGTGTAGAAGAATTAGTAATTAATACAAATGTAGGCAGAAATTCAGGCAAGATATTTCTGGATATTGTTGGTGGCTTGCCCCCTTATTCAATCACCTGGGAAGAAAAATTGAATAAAGATGTAACGGATGCCAATGTGGCAAATATTCAGGCGAGTGGTACCACCTGGGGGCATTTACCTCAATATGCTTTCGATGACGACCTAAGCGAAAAATGGCTTCATTTTGTCTCTTCAGATGCCTGGATAAGTTATTTTGTCGAAGATGGGGCAGTCGTGAATTATTACACGATCACCAGTGCTGATGATGTACCGGAACGGGATCCCAAGGACTGGCTATTTCAAGGTTCCAATGATGGCAACGACTGGACGACCTTAGATACAAGAACTAATGAGAATTTTACCAGCCGCTTTCAAAAACGAGGATTTCTATTTTCAAATACCACTTCCTACCAATATTACCGATTTTATGTGCTTGAAAATCATGGAGATGGCTCCATCCAGTTGCAACAATTGGAATTTATTGGAACAAAATCAGATGACCAATTTGAAATCAATAAGGCTGTTGAGGATGAGTCCAGAAGAATTGAATTGGCAGCTGGGGTTTACAATTACACAGTGAAGGACCAAAATGGACAAGTAGTGAAGGGAACTGTAAATGTAGGTTATGTCGAACCCTTTCAGGCTTCTGATTTGGTCGTCATTCAAGATGGCATTTGTCAGGTACGCATTGAAAACCCAAATCCAGCTTTTGACTATTATTGGATGCCAGATGAAGACGGGACATCAATTTTACATATAGGGAATGTGTTCCAACCGCTTGCTTCAGGCAATTATTACGTGGCAGCTGTAGACCCAAATGCGGCGATGAGTAACAACCGAAAGGGTTTTGCAATTAGTTTGGAAAATACTCCTGAAATCGAAACGACTCCAGACAATGTTTTGAGTATTATAAACCCCCAAACTGACTTGAATTATTATTGGTATAATACCGAATTTTGTGCTACACCTTTGCATACTGGAACTACCTATGAACCCACCGAAGGTACTGGTTATTACTATGCAACAGCTTTGAAAAATACGTCCAATCCAGATCCGATTGACCCAAATAATGTTTCTGGTATGGTATTGCGAATGGATGCCTCCGATCTCAATGGCGATGGCATTCTGGACAATCCGGCTCCAGAAACGAGTTCCCTTTTAGAGTGGCATTTTGAAAATGGCAATCGCTGGGATGCTGGCTCCTGGTTTGCCTTTCGGTCCAATCATCAAAATGGTTTGGGCATCGTAGACTTTTCCACTATTTGGTTGCAAAGGCTCCAAAACGGTGAATCAGGTTACCAAACTATTATGATGGCATATGAAGAGAACCCAATTTCCTTTGGCGGAACAGCGCCCTTTGAGGCTTTGTCTCAACACATACCAAAAAGTGAAGATGCCACTACACTATTTGAACCCACCGCTCCAGCCAGCACTTTACTAGGAACGACATTCCTGAATGGAGAAGCAGTGGATCCGCTCACAACCCCTAATCCTTTGGAATTCTGCATTTTAGGAACAAAAATGACCCAAACAATCAACAATGATATTTTTTACACAGATACCCATTGGGAAGGCAATATTGGAGAATTGCTTCTTTGGGATCATGCTTTGAGTGATGATGAAATGATTGGTATTTCAGAATATTTGAGAAAGAAATGGATAAGCATAGCAGACTTGGAAAGTCCAAGAAGGCCTGTTTTTTGGGAAGATCCATCCAATAGCACCAATGAGGAATCCAAAAATCCCATCAAAGTATTTCCAAATCCAGCAACTGATTATATTGAGATACAAGGAATGAAAAACACTTCTGAAATTCAAATTGTGAACCTGGAAGGAAGGGTGTTGAAAATTATTGAGGTGGCCAGTCAGCAAGCCGTTTTGAATATTCAGCAGTTGCTACCAGGCATGTATTATTTAAAAGTTTTGGATGAGGTTGGTAATGCAGTTTTTGTGAAGAAAATAATAAAATTGTAAGCTACCCCAGATTTGCTAAATCTCCAGGATTTAGTTAATCTAAGCCCATCCTAAAGTCCAGGCATTACCTCCTGCACTCTGCTCATAGGTAGGAAAAGGGACGCTGCGATCCAATTTCGCAGCGTCCCTTCTCCTATGCACCAATCTATGCTCAGGAGAAATTACCCGGACTGGTTGATTTTAATGGAAAATAATATGCAACATTACTAACGAAAGCAGCAATCCAATTCCAATTTGCCCAATCTCCCTCGAATCATATTGAATCAAATCTTTCCACTTCCGCCAACCATTGGAATGACTGGCAATCGCCAAAACAGAGAAGGCAATCACGATTACCCAACCTGCTCGAACAAAATAATTCATTTCCGGATATTGGGCTTTCAAAAACAAATTGATGGGCACAGTAGCAATGAAGGCTATCAAAGCTGTTTTGTGATGTGGGAAAAGCAAAAAGCCAGCAGCGCAAATTAGAACCACAATGCCACAATTGATGTAATAGCGCAGTTCATTTAAAGTATGGGTAAATGCGGCCTCTGGATTTTCAAATTTGAAATATAGCAATACCAAGCCCATTAGAACGCCTGTGATAAGGGTGATGAGAATGGTTTTTTTTCCCGCATTCACCACTTCCAGGTCTGTTGCATCTTTTTTGATGTAGGTTTTGTAAATGTCAATGGACCAGAGGGTGGCGAGGGAATTAAAAGTAGAATCTACAGTACTCATAAGTGAGGCAAAGAGCGCACATAGGATAATCCCTTTAACACCAATTGGCAAATAGTTTTTGACCAAATAAGGAAATGCCAAATCTGGTTCTGCCAATCCATTTTGTCCTAAAATTCCGACAAGTGCAATTCCAGGAATGACTATCAGCACTGCCATGATATATTTCATCAAACCTCCTACCATTAAGCCAATTTGTGCCTCTCTTAAATTCTTGGCAGCCAAAGAGCGTTGCATAACGGTTTGATTGGCGCACCAATAATTGATATTCAATAAAAACAAACCGAAAATGTGAATCCAGGGTAACTTTTCGTGGTCCGCCGGAAGATGGAGGTGCATTAAATCTGGCGTTTTGATGTACAATTGATTCCAGCCTCCTAAATGATGTATAGCAACGAATAGCACAACAAAACCGCCTGTCAACAATATTACAAATTGAATGATATCTGTTTTGACCACTGCACTCAAGCCACCTAAGTAGGTATAGGTAGCAGAGAACAAGCCTAAGCCTACAATCAATATTGCGATTCTTATTATCCGGTCTTCATGCAACACGCTCAGGTATTCTGCAAAGACCAAATCGGCTGCATAGGCTCCCCAAAACATAGCTGCTCCAAGTGTAATGGTGGAGAAAAGTGCAATATTGGCAGCGGTATAAAACAAGCCAACGGTCTCACCCAATCGCTTTTTGATGAACTGAGTAATCGTCACAACGCGCTCTTTCAAATACAAAGGCACGAATATGAATGCAGCCATCAAAATGCCCTGAATGGCATTGATTTCTAGGCTTGCCTGCGCTAGTCCATAGAGATAGGCGGAGCCCATCATTCCCAAAAACTGGTAACCATTGATATTGGTGGCGATGGTGGAGAGGGCTATGGATGGCCATCTGAGATTCCGATTGCTCAGAAAATATTCTTCGGTAGTGACAGCCTTCCCGGTTCTTCCAGAAAGGGCAGCCATAAATATGATTAAGAAGTAACTCAGAACAATGATTAAATCAACCACATGAATCTTTTTTGTTCACGACAGCATTGTGCCAAAGGCACTCGCTTTTGTGAACTTCTCTTTGAGGGGAGATGATTTAAATAGCCAAGATTGAGATTGACAATTTCAATTATCTCCCCTCTAAACAGCCTTTTTCTATTTTCTATCACCGGCTGCTAATGGAGTTCTTGGCTCATGGAGCGGTTTTCTATTTTGAACTTCCGGCATAGAAAAAGTTTCAATATTGGGTAACACATATTTTCCAAATAATTTACTTTCATCCAGATGAGGATAGCCAGAGAAAATGAAAGCACGAATGCCCATATCCATATATCTTTTAATTTTTTTCAAAACCTGATCTGGATTTCCAACCAATGCGCCTCCACATCCTGACCGCGCACGACCAATTCCCGTCCACAGATGATCTTCTACAAATCCTGCTTTATCAGCTTGTTCGCGCATGGAGATTTGCCGACTTACTCCGTAAGATTTTCCGTCCTGGGCACGCAATCGGATTTCAGTACCTCTCTCATCATCTACATATTTCATGAGCCTTTGAGCTGCTTCAAGCGCCTCAGATTCTGTTTCCCGAACGATGACATGTACACGAAGTCCAAAATCTACTTTACGACCATAACTTTTAGCTTTTTGACTCATGTTGGACATTAATTCTTTCAACTTGGATTCTGTTTCTGGCCACATCAAATACACATCACAATGCTGAGCACAGAGATCTACTCCTGGAGGAGAATAACCACCAAAATAGAGTAGGGGACCACCGTTTTGTTGATATGGTTTAACGGGTTCTGTCGTCGCTAATTTTAAATTGTAAAATTCTCCCTGGAAATCAATATGATCCTGTGTCCAGCATTGTTTCAGGATTTCGATGACTTCACGCGACCGTTGGTAACGATTTGCAGAATCTAGCTCCTCTCCTGGCATATTGGAAGAAATAATATTGAGCGTTAAACGCCCTTTTAAGATGTGGTCTAAGGTAGCAACGGCTCTCCCAAGCATTGGAGGATGTACTTCTCCACAGCGGATAGCAGGCAATAAATTGATTTGATTGGTCAAAGGAGCGATTGCGGACGCAAAAGTCCAGGTATCTTGCCCAACTTGATAGGAGGAGGGACATAAGATATTGCGATAGCCGAGGCGATCAGCAGCTAATAAAATATTTGAGGCATTACTCCAGTCACTTTTGTAACGAAAATCTTGTCTACTCAAATATTCATCATCACCATTACAGATGGGTGCAAACCAGGAAACCTCAGCGCCATTTAAGTGTTTAGACCGAATTTGAATCTCGTTTGGGTTCATTGCCCAAAAATAGGAAAGGAAATAGCCTCTCCTAAAAATCCAAATTACTTTTCTTTTTTCCAGTACAAATTACTTCCGACAAAAACTTCATTCTTTTACAATCTTTCGCCAGTATTTTTGATTTCCATGTTCTATCACCACCAAATAAATGCCTTTTGAGATATTTGAAATGTCAAATTGTTGTTTGCTTAAGTTAAAGTCGATTAACCGTCTGCCTAAAACATCAGTTAGGTATGCATTTGAACTTTCAGGTAATTGTTTGTCAATAAATTGAATGCTTAAGTAATTATTTGCAGGATTTGGATAAATGTCTACCACCAGCGCTTTCTCTAGAGTTTCTTTAGAACTTGTTACACAAGTCCCTAACATATTTTCGTCCATCCAGGCTATTCGGTCTGCAATCCATTCTTTCATATTTTCAATTTCTCCTTCGTAGCTGCCAGATACTTCGGGGTTCGGCCAGATGTATTCATCCAGGATATCCCATCTTTCAAAATTTCTATCTATGGCATCTCCCAACAACTCAGATTGTTCATCTATGAAAGCATAAATAGAATCCAAATGAAAAGGTCCTTCCCTTAATGCTTGCCATCGGCAATTGATGATATCCCGGAATTCAGGTTTCAAAAACAGGCGATTCCACCAAACTGGTTCTGCCCCTGCCTGGCTTATATAATACATCCATCCATCCGGTGTCCAGGCTTCTCCGTAGTCTGCATTGTAAAAAGCCAAATTGAAATCCCAGATTGGACCAGCATAAATTTTCCCTCCATCGGAGTCTTTCTTTTTATACATATAGGAGCTTAATCGGTAGGCATCCACATTCTTTCCTAACTCACTAAGCAGAAAATGTTCGGCGAATGAATTGACATCAATATATTCATCATAACTTTTTCCTCCATACTCATAAAATGCTGAATTGACGGCCCTTTCAAAACTATCTACATTGCTTTGGATGTAGTCCAACTGCTCTGGTTGAATATCTTCCAATTTGGGATAAACCAACACATAGGGCAATTTTTCCCAGGGGTTATTCCACATATTGAAGTTGGAAATCCAGGCAGGTTCTCCTCTATCTACTTTAAAAATATAGCCACCTGTTACTTCATCTCCTGCTATATCAACCTCCTTGAGCCTGGCAACATCCACTCGAGCATCATCCCGCTTTATTTTCTCCATCAAAACATAAACCCCATGATAGATACCATTCAGTACCAATTCTACATATCTGGTTCGGCTGGCGTATTTTCCCATGGATCTCCCTAAATGCATGGTAAGTACATTTCGCATCAAGGTTTTGTCTGAAAAAGGTCCGTGTAGAATCCAATCTTCTTCTCGTGGGAAGCCCAGGAAACTGGTGTCCATATCCATTCCAAAGGCATCTTTCGTTTCTATAGCGTAATTGTTTTTTGGAAAAAAAAGAGAAGAACTTCCTCTGAGTTCTATACCGACCTGTCCGGAGTATTCATTTGGAGGGGAAAGAGAATGATTGGTAGCTCCGTCTCCATTCCAAATAATTCCAAAATCTGCAATTATATCAGGTTCATCTAAGATTAATTGACCATGTGTGTTGATGGTCAATATGGGTAAATGAGAAGAGAACCCTGGTTCAACAAACCAATCAGGAGGCATCCCATAATGCTGAGAATCATCATTGATCCCAAAGGACAGAAAAAATATTGCAGACATATCTGAAGAAGCAGCTCCTTCTTTATTGTGTACCTGGACTGCCAGGACATTTTCTCCATCCTGTAAATATTGATTGACTTGGCTTTTGTCAAAAAAATAAGATTCAGGTAGACCTCCATTGTACATCTCGGCTTCCCTCCAATCAAGGGCATCCGCATTATAGGATGGAGGATTGCCCTCTACATTATTCCTTGCTATCTCCGCTCCATTCAGATAGGCAACAAAAGCATCGTCGTAATCTGCATGTAATAAGGCTAATTCAATTTTTGTCAAATCGACCACATCAAATTTTTGCCGCATGTACAAAGAAGCTACTGGTGGGATTTGGGTATTGTCATCTCCGTCTCCATAACCAATGCCACCCATGCCTACTGACCAACTGCTATCATCAAAATTTAAGGTAGCCCAGTCTGCCGGAGGATTGCCAAACCCTGGTACGAAATGCCAGTCTCCTGTAGCATAAAGAGCTGTTTCCCAGTGGTTTACCTGAGATTTCAGGTGGAATACCACTAAAATGGTAATAGTTGATAATATCAATTTTTTGTTCATGAAGAATCGAGAAAGTATAGTTTGAAAGAGCAGAGAAGATGCATCTCAGACACTTTAATTATGAGTCCAAAGCTTTAAGATTAAAATCAATTGTTGGGGCAAGTGGACAATCAGGTATCAAAACTACAAAAAATGTAGCCTGTAATTAAGAGCTTGTTTAAATTTCCATGATTGAGGGAGAGAGAGCAAATTTTATTTTGTACGAGGCAAATTTTGTCCCGATAACTATCGGGAGATCTGGGCAATCTGGCGAAAAATTTAACGAAGTGCAGGATAAAATTAGTCGCTTGTAACCAATTGATGGAATTTTAAACAAGCTCTAAATTTGCTTTTTGGATTCGGTTCGTTTTGGAAGATTGAATTAGAGGAATTACAGTTTTGGTCAAAAAACTAACATTTAAGGTTCTTATCCATTAGTTGCTTTTCCTTCTAGTTATTTGAAAATGAATTCATTAGGTTTTTTATCGTAAAAAATCATATAAAAACTCTGGTGAAGGAATTTCATGTTTGCAAAAAACCCCCTAAATTGCCCCTTGTTTGGCGACTATAAAAAGTCGTAATTAAACAAACATACCGCACAGGCACGAATAAAAGTTTTGACCCAACGTTATAAAAATTGGGGAGTTTGACTTGGAATGTGAGTAGGGCGGGCCTCAGTCGTTGACTTGTCCGATTTTCTCCCAATCCTGGCGAAAGGAGCGGGTAGGAACAAGAGGATTACCCAAAACATTCCGGCTACCCCATCCATGTCATTGAGGGGTCAAAAACACCTCTTGTGCTTGAGCGGTTTTTTTATGCAGAAAGCCTGTCAAATTGTTTTTGACAGGCTTTTTGCATTTAAGGGTTTAGGCAAAAAATAACCTACCCTTTTTACTTGCTCTTTTTTCCTCATGCTGCGTTAGACTCCGATTGCTATCGGAGCGCAGATGCGCTGCATCTCATCCGCTAGCGGTTCACTTCGTTGAAAAGATTCCCCGAATCTTTTCTGCTAAAGCAACACTGTGTTCATGTTTTCTGCCTTGCCTGAGAAAAATACAGCTTCGTAAAATTTGGTAGCTTATTTATTTCCGAACCCCTAAACAATCACCAAAAAAAAACGCGAATCGTCAGCTTTCGCCAACAATTCGCATTAATCATGTTATCTATCCTCAATAGTGTTTCAAACCTCTAAACTCAGTTAGAGGGGGGAGGATGGCCATGACCATTGCCGCCACGGAGGTCGTTGAGTCTAGCCCGATCAATGACCTGCTCTTTGGACAATTTGGCAATGGTGTTTTCAAAATTCTGCTTTCTTTTCATAAAGCAAGAGATTTTAAAAAGTGAAACAATAAAGAATAAAGATTTGCTAAATGGCAAATCCCAAACTGAGCCAAATTAAGTTTTCATGTTGCTGTTTGAAATGTTAGATTAGTTCAGGGTTATAACCGATTTGTGTTCAGGGAATTGGTAGCGTTTTATATAACAAATATAGCGAACAGTTTTAATTTATCCAAAAAATGATGTATTCGACTCTGATAATTAAATTTTAATAAAACGAAAAAAACAAAAATTATGAGCAATTGTGGGCATAAAGTGGAGATTCAGAAGGATAACAATCCAAGTGCAAAAAAAGGATTAATACAGATTTTTGCATAGTAGCTTTGTCAGAGATGTTAAACCTGTTCCAGAAATAGAACATTTGGTTTAGGTATAGAAGGAATGTTATAAATCAATATGGCAAAGTGAAGAAGAAAGAGCTGCCTGAGCCCTCCTCAGATTCTACCCAAATTTTGCCGCCATGATTATCGACAATTTTTTTGCAGGTGGCGAGTCCAATACCAGTGCCGTCAAATTCTGTTCGGGTATGGAGACGACGGAACATTTCAAATATTTTTTCATGATTTTCGGGCGATATTCCGATACCATTATCTTGAACTTTAAAAATGTAGTATTTGCCATTCTTTTTACAATCAATGGTTACAGTGGGGTTGCCGTTGGCTTGAAACTTCAAAGCGTTGCTCATCAAATTTAAAAACAGTTGGCTAATCTGAGTTTTATTACCCTGCACTTGTGGAAGCCTATCATAATGGATTTCCAACTTTGCAGATTTCTCCTGAACATTTGGTTGCAGTGTATTTGCAATAGAAGCAACAACAGCCTGTGTAGAAACAGCTTCCAACTCCAGTTCTTTACGGCCTACTCTGGAATACATTAATAAGTCATTGACCAATGACTCCATTCGCTTGACCCCATCAGCTATGAAAAACATAAATTCATTGGCATCCTCGTCAAAGAGATTATTGTACCGTCTTTTTAAGAGATCGGTATAGGATTTGACCATTCGCAGGGGTTCTTTCAAATCATGAGAGGCTACATAGGCAAAGTTTTCCAGTTCTAAATTGGAAGTTTCCAATTGTTTATTTTGTATTTGAATTTGCTCGTTTTGCGTCTGAATTTTGTCATTTTTTTGCCTGAGCAAAGTATTGGAATGTCTTTGTTCTTTATACCTATATGCAAATAAACCTACCATCATTAAAAGAAACAGAACGGAGCCTGCGGCAAGATAATTTGTCAGGGACTGAATTTCTTTATCTTTTTTAAGCAATTCACTTTCAGTTTTTAAAAGACTGATTTCGTTTTCTCGTTTCTGGATTTCATATTGGTTTTTTCGCTCCCCCATTTCTCTTATTGTGGTTTCATTGATTACACTGTCCTTCATGGCAATGAAGAATTGTAAATATTCAATGGCTTTTTCAGGTTGTTCGAGTTTTTCGAAGGTCTCCGCATAGTAGTTGTAGATATCCAGAATTTTTGATTTTGCATCCAGTTCTTTGGCAATTTCCAAAGCTTGATCTAACTTCTCAAGTGCATGCCCATATTTTTTAAATTGATTGTAAGTATCTGCCAAGGCAATTAATGCTCCTGTTTGCAGCCATCTATCGCCACTTTTCACACTAATTTGGTAAGACTGTTCAAAATAATCCAGGGCTTCTCTATAGTTTTTGGATTCCAAATGAGTCGCACCGAGATTTTGATAGGCGTAGGCAATTCCAGTTTTATAGTCCAGGGCAATCGCTTTTTCTAATGATTTTAGACTATAATACATTGCTGTATCTATATGCTGTAAATAATTGTGGGTACTACCCAGGGCACCATAAGCATTATATATCATTTTATCGTGCCCTATTTTTATCGCCATATTCATGACCTTTTCGTAATATTTCAATGCACGTTTTAAATCATTCTGATAGTAAAAAATAGTTCCTATGTCGTACAAGGCTTTTATAATGCCAACAGAATCTTTAATTGATTCTTGTAATTCAAGTGCTTGTGTTTGATAGTCATAGGCTTTATTGAACTCTCCAAGTGATTTGAAGATGGCAGCAATGGCATTGAGTGCGTTCCCTTTGTCTCCTGCATCCAGATCATCACCTCCATTGTTGAGATATTGGAAAAAGTAATCCAAAGCCAATTGGTAGTTATTCAAACGATGATGACTGGCTCCAACCTGATAAGTACAATCGAGTATAAAATCAGTATCCTCAAGAGATTCAGCCTTAACCAGAGCATTTTGAAATTGCTCAAGAGCATCGAAAAAAGACTCCTGCTGGAAATGCTCCAATCCCATTTCATAATACAGGTTCATCATTTTTCTCTCCTCAAGTACATTGGTAGAATTCAATAGAGATTGGAGGCTGTCAATTGTCGAACCTGATGTAGAAGATATAGGAATTACAAAGGCTAGTGCTATTAAAACAGCAAGCCTTAGGTGTTTTGCAGGTATGAATTTGTATATGGTCAAGACAACCATAGTCAACCATTGCTTTCCTGAAAAAGGAAAACCCAATTAATGGTTTTTGCTTTTTCAAATCTCTGCTCCCCTCTTAAATTATCTAATTCAATTTGCAAGCGCAGAGACCAGGGTTTTAAAATGAAAGCCGATATAGTGGTTCTAATGTTCTGTGTGAAATTCTTTTGGGAGGGTATGTCGGAGGTTTTTGAGCCTACAATTAAAGTTATATAGGACTCACATTTTGTTTTGCAAAAGTTGTACCAAAGAAAAACATATGTTATACCGCATTTTGGCGATAAAAATCTTTGCGTTTTTTCTTTTTTTTAATCTGTTGATATTCAATTTGTTGCGGTGTGCGCCTTGCAGGTTTGACCAAAGGCAAGGCGCACGCCGCAACAAAAGTACATTACATAGTGAGCTGAAATTCAATGATTTAAGATACCAACTGAAAATTCAGCCTGCCCCTTTGGAGCAGGGGTGATTGGTTCTATTATTTTCATAATGTGCTAAAGGATTATCCTAGGTTTTTTTCTTCTAAACTCCTGAAAGTTCAAGTTCAAGACCAAGTTCAAGTTCAATTCTTGGGCTTAAACTTGGTCTTGACCTTGAACTTAAAAAAAATCACAGAGTATATTTTTAGAACCAATCACCCCTGCCTTTGGAGGGATAACTAATGTTTGATCGCTTTATTTTTATTGATTGTATAATGTAATGCCTTCACATATCCTAACCTGGCGAAGCCAGTGCCAAAGAATTTGAGAAATTGAGATTGTGAGAATTTGAGAAATATTTTCATGTCTCACACGCTCAAATTCTCAAATTCTCACAATCTTTAACCTCAAGCCATAAAAAGACTTTCTTGAATTTCTTGCCACCTTTGCGTAAAAAATAACTTAGAAGGAACTAAAAAGGTCATAAGTTCTTATGCGAGCCATCACAAAATGGTATTCCGCCTGTATGTTTACAGCCACACCAGGCTAGGGTTCTTTTTTCTTCAATTTTCATTACATGTGGACTAAATTCTGTACCCTTATGCGAACCATCGCAAAAGGGTTGTTTATCACTTTGACCACAAGCACACCAGGCATAGTTCCCTGGGTCACATTCAATTACATAAGGAGATTTCTGAGGAATTTTCTTTTCAGACATTGTTTTCTGTGTTAAAGTTTTAAAATTTTTAGTGGACAATGATAAAATAATTCTTTTTAAATGTCCAAAAACTATTTACTTAAAAAAGATTACTGAGAATCAAACCATTCAGACATTGCTCTATAAGCTCCTTTGGGATACAGATTTGAATTACTTTTCGTTTTTAATTTATCAATTCCATTAAAATTGTGATTAATAAAAGAAATCAATTCATCCCCTTGATGTTTCAATAAATTGCTTATTTGGTCTGGGTTAATTTTATTTAAGACACTTTTTATCGTTGAAATGGAAGGAGTTTTTATAATATTCCTCAATAGGTCTTTATTTTCTCATTTAAATTTTTCTATGTCAGCATAGTTTTTTCCCCCAGAACAAACTGAAAAAAATGTAAGAAATAGAATATCAGATAATTTAAATTGACAGTTAATTGGGCTCCGAGGATCTTCAATTTTTAAAAAGAATTTATCAATAAACTGTATTAGTTTCTTGTTCTCTTGGCTTTTGAATTCATTCTCTTGGGTTTTTTATGTAATTTATCAGCTCCGATAATTTTACCTCCCTCTGCACTCTTTGGTTCCATTCTTTCTTATCCGAAATTGTAGCTGCCAACTCTTTTCCCAATTTCAAGTTTTTCACTGTTGCCACCCCTTTTTTTGCCTCATCGCTACCTATTAAAATCACTAAGGGACAGTTTCGATTATCGGCATATTGCAATTGCTTTTTCATTTTTCGAAAGCCCTTGTAAAACCCTGAATAAACTTCCGTATTCACGCCAGCAGTTCTAAGGCTTCTGGCAATGCGTTGATATTCACCTTCCAGGGCATCATCAAAATAGGCGATCAATACAGGACCAGCCGCTTTTTCCTCCACTTGTCCGGTAAGCCGAAGCAATTCAGCCAGGCGATCCACACCAATCGAGGCTCCTGTAGCTGGTACTTTTATGCCCATTAAATTCTCAACCAGTCCATCATAGCGCCCACCTCCACAAATAGAACCTACCCGACGCGTTTTCCCTTTTTCGTCCACATAGGTCTGTAGTGACTCCACTTCAAAAACAGGACCGGTATAATAAGCCATGCCTCTAATCAAAGTTGGATCAAAAATGACTCTGGATTCGTCAAAATCCAATGATTTCAATATGGAGTCGATCTTTTTCAATTCTTCCAATCCCTCTTTGGCTATTTCATTATCCTCCAGGTTTGCGGTCAATTGTTCCAATACTTCAGTTCTTGTTCGGGCATCCTCAAAATTCTTCAAGAAATTCATGATATTTTGGATCAGTGTTGCCTCCAGATTTAAGCCTGGAACTTTGGCTCCCGAACTATCTTCCCTACCGGCACCCAATTCCAGTTCCATCGCCTCCCAACCTATTTTATCCAGTTTGTCAAATACTCTTAAAATGGCTTGTTCCTGCTCTTCATTGCCCACTCCACAAGATTGCAGAAATCCTTTTAAGACTTTTCGATTGTTGACTTTAACGACATAAGTTCCACGTTTTAATCCTATTGCCTCCAAAGCATCCGAAAGGATCATACAAATTTCAGCGTCTACAGCTACATCATCTGTTCCCACCGTATCAAAATCAAGCTGCCAAAATTCTCTAAAACGTCCCGGAGTTAATTTGATTTCATATCGGAAAACAGGTCCAAATTGATAACGTCGGAAGAGATCTGGTTTGATCTGATTGAGTTGGTGCCGTTGATATTTTCCCAACAGAAATTCAGCGTAATTTCTCGCCAGGGGTGCAGTCAAATCATAGCGCATGGAAAGGTGTGCATTTTCCATTATTGCCTGGCCTGCATTATCTCTGACTGCCTCTCCTTTAGCATTCAAAATGGGTTCTTCTTCAGGATTTTTAAAAGAATAAACTCCTTTATCTACCGTGTCCTCATCAGGCATATACTTTCCAATCGCATCTGCATATTCCAAAATTGGGGTATCTAAATGTTCAAAGCCATAACTTTGATAGACTTTGGTAGCTTCATTGATGATTTTCCATCGGATTTGATTCAATCCAGCATCAATGTCGCGAAATCCTTTAATTTTTCTGGGATAAATACCTCTTTCCTGAGTTGACATATGC
Source organism: Saprospiraceae bacterium (assembly GCA_041941305.1). Taxonomy (GTDB): domain Bacteria; phylum Bacteroidota; class Bacteroidia; order Chitinophagales; family Saprospiraceae; genus JANSWP01. Next base: position 14,812 of record JBGTQJ010000001.1, on the reverse strand, counting down.
TTTGTTTTAAACTTATTAAACACCAAAAGCCTCATAGAACTTGGGTCTGTCTAATAAGTAAAAGTATTCGGTTGTTCAACGAATACTTTTACTTATTAGACAGCCGCAAGTTCCTAAACAAAAAAAAGCATTATCCAAATTTTGAATAATGCTTTTGTCCCCCCGAGTAGATTCGAACCACTGACCTCCGGAACCACAATCCGGCGCTCTAACCAGCTGAGCTACAGGGGGAGGATATGATGATGTCGTAAAATCATAAGTTTTTTTGTGCCTTTCAATAAAAGCGGCGCAAATGTAAGAATAGTTCCTTTTTGTTCAAAAAAGTTTTTAGAAAAACAAAATTAAAATTTAGACCTGATAGCAGCTCTGGTACTAACAGGTCTAAATTTTATAAAGGTCTATTGAGCAGTCTCAGCGGGATCTGCAGCCAAGGTGAATACTCTCTCTACTGGATTCAATGGTGTACTGACTACTTTCCCTTCTCCGTCTACCAATGTCAGGTTTACTTTATTATCCCCCATAGGCAAGCCTTCGATGTAGTAAGGTTGCCAGGTATCTATCATAAATTCCTGCTGGTCGTTGATTTCCACTTTAACCTTATAATCATCGCCTAAGGTCACATTCTTCAGATAGAAATCGAGCATTACCTTTTCTGTATTTGCGGTTCCAACGTAGGATCCCTTAGGTCTGCTATAAAAAAGCATGGGTTCTGTAATGTCCTCTTCTGATGAAATGGCTCCATTTGTCACCGTGATTTTCTTGGCGACATTTGCAGTATTGGTTTTGATACTTTCGTGATAAGAACGAGAAAGGAAGGCCAACAAATAATGGTCTCCATCTGAAACTTCATAAGGAAATTCTGCTTCGTATTTTGCTGCATATGGACCATTGTCAATAATTAAGTGAATATGTTGCCCTTTGTCGGAATTTGCACACATTTTTTGAGGTGCGTCTGGAGTTTGTGCACCTAATTGGTAGTTTTCACCTTCTATTCCAAATGAAAATCGATTGTCTTCAAAAGACATAGAGGTAATAGCGGCATCGGGGTATTGGGTAGATTCTGAAAATGGAGTCAAAGTGTATGCTTCCGTTTTTTCTTCAGTTGCAGGATCTTCTGCTTCGGTAGTTTCAGCGTTGTTTCCACCATCGCCACCACAAGCATAGAATCCGAAGCCAAAAAAAGCTAACAAGGTGATAGTCAACAGGTTAGTAAGTTTCATTAAATTCAGGTTTGTGTTGTTAAGGAATCTCGAGTGAAAAAGAAGGATGTCTTATTTTATTAAAACCTAAGCCCAAATCTTTTTTACTCGTTGAATCCTAAAAATTTTATTTGATTGAATTTGAAATACTTTAAACTTTTGAGCTGTATTAGGGGTATTTTTGTGTAGGCACCAAGTCATACTTATGTATAAGTAAAATTTTGGAATTCTTTTTTTCTCTCATGAGGAGAAAAACGCAGGCATAGCCAAAGCTCTGCCGAGTATTTTCAACGAAATGAGAGGAAAAAAGAAACCAAAATTAGTTGTAGATAAATATGACTTGGTGCTTAGAAGAACAAAATTAATAATAATCATCGCAATATAATGATGAATTCAAATATCATAGAATGGAAAGTGGAAGGGATGGACTGTACAAGTTGCGCAAAGAATATCAACCGGTATTTGGAAAATAAAGGATTGAAAAATGTGCATGTCAATTTTTCAACAGAAGAATTGCGTTTTTCTCAAGGGGAAGGGGAGACCAATATTCCACTGGATGAAATAAAAAAGGGAATCAAACAATTGGGTTATACCATTGTGGGAGATGAAACCACTCCTCCCTTTTGGACGCTCAAACGCAAATTGATCTTCTCTTCAGTATTCACCATACCCCTACTTTTTCAGCATCTTTTCATGATGGCTGATGCCTCCCTTTTTGCTTTTTTGAACAATGCCTGGGTTCAGTTGGGGATATGTCTGCCAGTTTTTATTGTTGGATTTATTCATTTTGGCAGTACAAGTTTGGCAGCATTGAAACAGCGGATCATGCATATGGATGTCCTCATATTTATTGGAAGTACTGCAGCATTTATTTACAGCCTTGTTGGAACCATCCTGGAGGAAGCCAATTATATTTTTTATGAAACAGCAGCCACAATTATTACCCTGGTACTTTTAGGAAACTATCTGGAGAAAAGAGCTGTGAAACAAACCACGACTGCCATTGAAGAATTGTCTAAACTGCAAGTTGATTTGGTCAATAAAATAATGCCCTCAGGAGCCATTGTGAAGGTGGAAGTGGCTTCCCTCATGCCCGGTGATATTTTGCAGGTAAATGCAGGAGACAAAATTCCCGTGGATGGTCAAGTCTTTAAAGGCAATGCTTCTGTTGATGAATCCATGTTGACTGGCGAAAGCATACCTGTAGAAAAAGAGGAAAACGAGGAAGTGATTGGTGGGTCCATTATTTTGAATGGGCACTTACAGATAGTCGCTCAAAAAGTGGGAAGAGAAACCGTGTTGAGTCAAATGATAGATTTGGTCAAGAATGCACAAAATGAACGACCTGATATTCAAAGGCTTGCTGATAAAATTACAGGAATTTTTGTTCCGGCTGTACTTAGTATCTCACTGCTTACTTTTTTAATCTCCTTCTTTTTAGTAGAGATCCCATTTCAAAATGCCTTGATGAATAGTATCGCCGTGTTGGTTATATCCTGTCCTTGTGCCATGGGATTGGCCACACCGACCGCAGTTATGGTTGGGGTAGGGAAATTAGCAAAAAATGGCATTTTGGTGAAAGGAGCTCAAACCTTGGAAATTTTTGCTGGTATCAAAAACTTTGTATTCGATAAAACAGGAACCCTTACAACTGGTAATTTTAAAATCAAAAACATCCATTATTATGCTGAAGATGAAGCAAACATCAACTCAGTCATTTATAAAATGGAACAAAAGTCTTCTCACCCTATAGCAAACTCATTGGTTAGGGAACTGGAAAACAATGAGCGATTTAAAAGAAATGGACAAACTGTCATTTTTTCAAAGTTAACAGAGGAAAAAGGGAATGGGGTGAAAGCCATCGACAAAGATGGTGCTGTCTACAAAATCGGTAAAGCAAAATATGTCTCTCCTAATTCCCAAAATGGAGATCATAGCCTATACTTATCTAAAAATGACCAGCTGATCGCCACCATTGATATAGAAGATGAACTAAAACCGGATACGCTATCTACCATTGAATTTTTAAAACATCAGGGAAAGAATCCAGTTATTTTGAGTGGTGACAAAAAGAAAAAAACGGAATCTGTTGCCAACGAATTGGGTATCTCAGAATTTTATGCAGAACAGCTCCCGACACAAAAACTGGAAATCATCGAATCGCTGTCTCAAAAAGCGGCTACTGCTATGATTGGAGACGGAATCAATGATGCACCTGCTCTTGCCAAAGCTACTATTGGTGTTTCACTTAGTAATGCTTCTCAAGTGGCTATTCAATCTGCACAAGTCGTGCTGTTGGATGGCAAAATGGAGAGATTGGCAAAAGCAGTAGGAATCAGCCAGGCTACACTGAATACCATCAAGCAAAACTTGTTTTGGGCATTTGCCTATAATATTGTCGCCATCCCGATTGCTGCATTTGGTTTCCTCAACCCCATGTGGGGAGCCCTTTTTATGGCATTTTCAGATGTGGTGATAATTGGAAATTCCATCCGATTTAAGTTTAAGAAGCTTTGATGAAAATGGCTACTTTAGCTCCATGAAGCAACTTAATCTTGGTGTAATTAGCTTGGGCAGAATTGGGAAATGCCACTTAGAAAACCTGGTACAGAGAATTCCTGCTGCAAATGTGACAGCCATTTCAGACCACAGTGGGAAAAACATCTCCTTCGCTGAAAATCACAGGGTTCCTCATATTTTTCAAAAAGCCACCGATGTCATTAACCATCCTAAGGTGGAGGCAGTGGTGATTTGCTCACCTTCCAATTTTCACTTTGAACACATAGAAGCTGCTGCCATGGCTGGCAAACATATTTTTAGTGAAAAACCTTTGGATTTGAGCATTGAAAAAATTGAAGAAATTGAACGAATCGTAGCTCAGCAAAAAGTCAAATTACAAGTAGGGTTTAACAAACGATTTGATGTGAATTTTAGTAAAGTTCGGAATATGGTTCAATCTGGAAAAATTGGAGATCCGCATATTTTGAGAATTAGCAGCCGTGATCCTGGTCTTCCGCCAATTGAATATTTAAGTGGGTCAGGTGGACTCTTCCTGGATATGACCATACACGATTTTGATATGGCTCGTTTTATTGTAGGTAGTGAAGTGGAAGAAGTGTTCGCAAGAGGAGCTGTTTTAGTTGATGAAAAAGTTCGGGAAGTTGGAGATATAGACACAGCTACCGTTTCTCTGAAATTTGAAAATGGATGTCTTGGGCTGATAGACAATAGCCGCCAGGCAATATATGGATATGATCAAAGGCTGGAAATTTTTGGTTCTAAAGGCATGAGCAAAGTGGATAATAACTACCCAAACGCTCATACTTATTATGACCAGAAGGGCCGACACGCAGAGGAATCCTTAAATTTTTTTATGGAACGATATAAAGAATCCTATTGTAGTGAATTGAGTTGTTTCGTCGATGTAGTTCTGAATGATGAACCAGTTCCAGTATCCTCCAAGGATGCACTTATGGCAACAAAAATCGCTTTGGCTGCCAATCAGTCGTTACGGGAAAATAAAGCAGTTAAGTTGAGCGATTTGCATTAAATGGGCATTAGCGCTCCATGTAACAAGAAGTTTCAACTCAAAAACTTCTATCCCCAGTATCTTCAAATTGAAAGCTAGAAGCCTTGGCTAATTTTATGATTTGGGTGCCTTGTGCTGGAGATATTATTTCATTTCGTTATACATTTTTACAATCTCTATTGTTTCAGACAAACCCGATTCCCTGCTCATCCCCGATATCATTGAATTTATCTCGGCTGAACCATTAATAAACTGCGTCAATTTTTTCTTCTCCTTTTCAATTCGGCTCTTTTTAAGTCGATGATAGAAAGGCAAGCATAGTATTTTCTTTTCCTCATCCAAAATTTTCTCCAAATAAATATTTTGAAATTGAAATACACCATTTCTAAGTGGGTCATGGGCAAGGTAATGGATCATATACACATTAATTTTGCCTTTTATCAATACTTCCCCCCAGCAATGCTTCAATGTTTGGTACATTCCCAAGGATCCTATAACTCTGACTCCCTCAATTTTTTCAAATTCCATATTATCAATCACAAAGCCTTTGATATCTTTTAACCCATATCTTTTTATGTGGCTTTGTTGGGATGGCTGATATTTTATTTTAGCACTATGACTCACATTAAAATCCAACCAACCTTCCAACCTGCTGTGGTCAGGTAGAACAATATAGCCGTTTCCTGCCAGATCGTTAGGTCGGTTAAATTGTGCAAGGGTTGAAAAGTAGAGACTTGCGAATAGAATGGAGAGTAAGGTGTATTTCATAAGAAGATCAAATTCATTTAGAATCTTTTGATTTTTAGCAAAAGTGAGTAAAAATTACCGTTTAAGAGTATGTTTAAAAATTTTACAAACTGTGCCAAAGGCATCCCTGTAGGAAAAATCAGCAATTTAGGGTTTTGGCGAAAAATTAAAGCGAGAATTTATCAAGATAAATGATCGATTTAATTTGTCCAAAGGACTCCTTCCCAAAGGGATTCTTTGAATTGGAGAAGCCAAGTTCCTAAAGTGTTGGTTGTCAGGGCGGAAAAATTTAAACAAACTCTAAGTAGAAGAGGAGCATATTAACTTTATAGGACGGAGATTGTCATCTTTAGGATTTTTGGTTTATGTTGGACTTGACACCATAATCACCATCAATTTATTTTAGGAATCAACACAGGAGTATTGGCTTTATAGGCTTCATAATCTGCCTGCCCACCCCATTTTTTATCTGCCTTTGCTTCCAACATCGGAACGCCACTTACTTTAGTAAGCAATAATGTTACAAATATGGGAGAAATCAAAGCAACCCATTGCCATCCTTGCAAAACGGGGATGGCGATGATGGTGACGCCAATCCATAGGACAATTTCACCAAAATAATTGGGATGCCTGGATCGCGACCATAAGCCGGTTTTGATAAATTGACCCTTATTAGCAGGATTTTTTCTGAATTGACTTTTTTGATTATCCGCTATCACTTCGATGCCAAATCCCAATACCCAAGCGATCAAACCAACAATTGCAAAAATGCCAATATCTTTTCTTTCCGCAGTCGTTATCGCAATCAATGCTGGAGCCGCTGTGAATGTGACCCATAAGGCTTGAAGGGTCCATGCATTCAGGAATCGAAGAAAATCAGGTTTTATAGTATCAAATCGGTCATCTTTTCCTGCTTTGTGGATACGCCGGTTTAAGAAGGTACCCAGTCGAGTCGCCCATATAAGAACCAAACCTGCCAGGATTATGGATCTCCTATCTGCGTCATTGCTCAATACAATTGCGATAATTGTAAGAGAAATATAGGTGAAACTTCCAGTCAAATCATAAAATTTTTCCGTTTGAAGACGGAAAGCAGGAATGAAGGCGAGCCAGTTTATTGCAAATGCCAAACCGATACAAATGGCAAAAATTGGGATACCATTAATGGCTTGCCCATTTTGTGAGCCTGCCAGAGCTATGAGCAATCCGAATATAGGTACGATAATTAGGCTAGTGCGAATTTGTCGTTTGTTCATATTGTTTAAGGTTTAGCTTAGCTCGACTTTGTCGATTATTTTGTGATTTAAGCAGCTCTGGCAGCCATAAAACACAAGTGATTTAAAAAATCGGTTTTTATTTTTTCCATATCAGGTCTGTCAGAGGACATGTAAAAATTCTGAAAGGCCCATTCCCATATTCTGTAGCGAACCGAAGTGATTTCCATCCATTTATTTTTTTCATCCAATAATCGACAAAGTCGAGCTTAAAGCTAGAACAAAAATTTGATTAAAATTGAAACCGAATTTTATTTAAAATTTTCAAAGTGAGCAATACTGATATAATACTTTAGACAAGTTCATTTCAAAAAAACTATCTTCACGGTTCAACAATTATATTAATAGAAATGAAAAACGGCTTGTCACTCTGCGCAATTTTTACAATTCTTTTGCTTATTCAAATAATCCCTAATCCAACTTTTTCTCAAAACTACGATACCCCTTCCGAGGAATTTTTAAAATCCTATGATTACAGGTGTATTGGTCCAAACAGAGGAGGCAGGGTTACAGCAGTAGCAGGCATTACTTCCGAACCATCTACTTTCTATATGGGCAGTACAGGAGGAGGTGTTTGGAAAACGACAGATTATGGTATCAATTGGAAAAATGTTTCCGATGGTTTTTTCGAAACACCTTCCATCGGAGCAATAAGGGTCGTGCAATCCAATCCAGAAATCGTATATGTTGGAACAGGTTCAGATGGGATTCGTAGCAATGTCATTACAGGAAAAGGTGTTTATAAATCTGAAAACGGAGGTAAAAACTGGAAACACATAGGGTTGAAGGAGACCGGTCAAATTGGAGCTGTTGAGATTCATCCCCAGCATCCAGATACGGTATTTGTGGCAGCTATTGGACAAGCCTTTCAGCCAAATAAAGAAAGAGGAATCTATAGAACTACCAATGGTGGGGAAAGCTGGGAACAGGTGTTATTTATCGCAGATACGGTAGGTGTTTCCGATTTAGAATTTTGTCCCAATTATCCCAATATTTTGTATGCCGGTGCCTGGAGAGCGGAAAGGAAACCCTGGACCATTATTTCAGGGGGTGAAAATGGTGGTATTTATAAATCGGAAGATTGTGGAAATACCTGGCGAAAATTGACCAATGGCTTACCATCTGGAATCATTGGAAAAATAGATATTGCGGTATCTGCAGCAGCACCAGAGCGGGTCTATGCCTTGATTGAAGCTCCAGAAGGAAAAGGAGGTGTCTATTTTTCAGAAGATTACGGAGCATCATTCAAATTGATCAGTACTCATAAAAGATTGCTGGATCGCCCCTTTTACTATTGCAATATTGATGCTGACCCTACCAATGCAGATGTACTTTATGTTTCAGCAACCCAGTTTTGGAAATCAAGCAATGGCGGCAAGACCTGGGCACGGAAAAGTACACCGCATGGTGACAATCACGATATTTGGATCAATCCGAATAACCCCGACTTATTCATTCAAGCCAATGATGGCGGTGTAAATGTCACCTTAAATGGTGGAAAAAGCTGGTCTACCCAACGCAATCAACCCACTGCTGAATTGTATCAGGTTGAAGTAGATGATCAGTATCCTTACAGAGTTTATGCCGGACAGCAGGACAATTCCACCATTTCTATTCCTACCTTACCCACTCATTATGCTCCATCGGGAGCCAGCGGATTTTGGGAAGCTGTCGGAGGCTGTGAGACGGGTCCCGCTGTTCCCAAACCTGGGAATCCAAACATTGTATACTCCAATTGTAAGGGACGGTTTGGCGTCTATAATCGCGAAACCGGGCAAGAAAAACAATATTATGTGGGTGCTGGAAATATGTATGGTCACAATCCCAAAAATCTAAAATTCCGCTTTCAAAGGGTCTCGCCAATTCATGTTTCTCCTCACAATCCCGATGTAGTTTACCACGCTTCTCAATATTTACACAAAACCACGAATGATGGTGAGAGCTGGGAAATCATATCACCAGATTTGACTGCCTTCGAAAAAGAAACACAAGTTATCTCAGGTGCTCCGATTACCAGAGACATTACTGGAGAGGAGTTTTATAGTACTATTTACGCTGTTCGGGAATCCAAATTGAAGGAAGGATTGATTTGGGTTGGAGCCAACGATGGTCCCGTACATGTGACTCAAAATGGGGGTAAAGATTGGAAAAATGTGACTCCAAAAGATTTACCTGGGCGGGGCAGAGTTGACTGTGTAGAACCCTCCCCTCATAAGGAAGGAAAAGCTTATTTTTCAGTTTTAAGGTACCAATTGGGTGATTGGCAGCCTTATATTTATAAAACAGAAGACTATGGCGCTTCCTGGAAACGGCTAACAACAGGAAACAATGGCATTCCAAAGGATTATCCGGTTAGGGTAGTTCGGGAAGATCCTGACCGAGAGGGCTTATTGTATGCAGGAACTGAATTCGGAATATTTATTTCTTTTGACGATGGTGCCAATTGGAAATCCTTTCAAAACAATTTACCCATTACTCCAATCACCGACATCAAAGTTCATCGCAAAGATTTGGTGCTTTCCACAATGGGTCGTTCCTTTTGGGTTTTAGATGACCTGTCTGCAATCCACCAGTTTAAAGGAGAAGCAGTTCGCGCAGAGGCACACCTTTTCAAACCTGACGATGTCTATCGCATGCGTTTTCGCAGCACCTCAAAGAAAAGCATTCCTTACTTTCCCTCCTCGGCCGTCAATATCGAGTATTTTTTAAAAAATGATGTGGAAACACCCGTGACCCTTGAGATTTTGTCTGGTCGGCAAGTTATTCGTTCATTCAGTTCTGAAAAGCCCAAAAAAGACAGTACCAATCGCGAAGTAGACATGGCAACTGGCTTTTTCTTTCAGGGATACAGCCCAAATCTAAAGACCAAAGCTGGTTTCCATAGATTTCGTTGGGACATGCGTCATACTGGTGTATGGGACAAAGACCCTGGCAGAAGTGGAAGGAGTGGTCCGCTGGCATCGCCAAGTGATTACCAGGTTCGATTGACTGTCAATGGAAAATCCTATTCACAAGACTTTACTGTTGATATGGATCCAAACGTCAAAAAAGCAGGCCTGACGTACCAAGATTTAGCAGAACAATACCAACTCAACATGCGCATTCGGGACTTGAGGAGCAATGCCAATAAAATGCTTTATCAAATTCAACAACAAAAACAGCAAATCGAGAAACAGCAAAAGGCAAAACAGGAAATTTCATTGGCAGATAGGGAGAAACTGGATCAATTGATTGATTTGGAAAAAGAACTGGAAACACAGGAGGGACGCTATATGCGACCAATGCTGATTGATCAATTGAGGTATTTAGCCAATATGCTAGACAGAGCAGATCAAAAACCAGGAAAAGATGCTTATGACCGTTTCAATGAGTTAGAGGGTTGGTACAAAGCACTCGCGATGCAATTGGATGCTATATGAAGCAGTTCAAATTACTCCACCTACAATTGGAGTGATAGGAGTTTCAGGAGTTGGCAAATCATCCACCCTAAATGCCATGTTCAAAACACAGTTAAAAACCTCCCCAACCATTAGATGTAACACTGAATTTAGTGACCATTTCGTAGGAACAACCATCAATAGTGGACCCCGAAAAGGTAAAAAGCGGTATTAAGAGTAATTGATGCCCCTGGCTTAGGGGAAGATATTCGACAAGATGAAAAGTATCTGAAAATGTATATGGAAAACCTGCCGGAATGCGATGTTATTCTTTGGATTCTCTCGGCAAGAAACAGAGCGATTGCAATAGATCAACAATACCTTGTAAAACTAAAAGACTTTTATGACCGAATGATTTTTGGAATCAATCAAGTAGACTTGGTTGAACCATTAGATTGGGACATGAAGAAGAATATGCCTTCCTTACAACAACAGAAGCATTTGGCAGAGATCATTGATGACAAACGAAAAAGGATAGAGGATGTAGTCGGCAAGAGAATAAAAATTACCGTCTTTGGAGCAAAGCAGTTTTACCGTTTAAGTGATCTTTTTGCCAGTATGGTGGATGCCTGTCCAGAAGAAAGGCTTTGGCTATTCCAGATGATAAAGGGCTTTAGTGCAAAAGACTGGCTTGACCGGGTAGAGGGAATCTCTGAAAAAGAAAAAGCAGAAATCCTTCAAAGTCCATAAAAAGAAAGCCGCAACTTTCAAGTGAAAGTTGCGGCTAAACTTTAAATAACAACAAATTCTAATCTAATTAGAAAGTAAATTTCAAACCAGTATTCCAGGTACGACCGAAACCGAACCATCCCTGGTTAGTCGTGTAGAATTCATTTTCCGGAGTAGATGGATCATCTACATTATTCGTTCTCAATTCAGCTACATATTCCTCATCCAATACATTGTTCATATTGAAGCGAGCAGTGATACCAACGCCACCTACCTCAAAACGGTAAGAAATTCCAGCGTCAACTAAAGAGTAGCTTGGCAATTTAGCAACTTTACCACCTGCACTAAAGAATTGCTCTTCTGTCACGTTAAAGTTGGCATACAAATTATCAAAGTAGAAGTAGTCAGCATATACTCTCAAACCATCAATTATTTCATAGTTTGCACCTATGTTAAAAGTAGTTTGAGCAGCATCTCCAACCTTCAAACCATCTGCAAACAAGGTTCTACGGTTACCACCCTGGATATCATTATCATTATCCAGGTTGGACAAGGTAGCTGTAAAGTCTTTGGTATATTCCCAATTACCGATTGAAGCCATACCTTTCAATGTAAAGGTTCTGATTGGACGGTAATTGAAATCGATTTCAATACCAGTGTGCACCTCAGAAACATCTCTTAAAACAGCTAATGCATTTACTTCATCTCCATTTGAATCTAATACATCAAGTGAAGTATCAAATTGACGATTACCCCAGTTGGTATAATATAAATTCAAGTTGGCAGCGAACATTCTGGTACGAAGACCATAGCCACCTTCTACTGCATAAACAGTTTGGTTTTCGATATCTGGATTTACTTCATTTTGGAAATTGATGAATACATTATCAAATATTGGTTGTCTTGAAAAGTATCCTCCATTAACGAAAATATTCATTGTTTCGTTAAGGTTGTAGTTCAAACCTGCTTTGATTGTCCCACCCATGTGGTTTTCCCAATCTGTTTCCTGTAATGGGTCACTGTCAAGATAGTTGAAATAATCGATACGCTTGAAGCCTTGATTTGAGCCTGAAAGTGTAGCAAAAATATTCATCTTGTCAGTTGAGTACTCTAATTGAGCAAACAAACCTAACCACTGTACCAAACCATCATTGTGATATGCCAGTACATTATTGCCATTTTCATAACTATCATCGTAATAGTTACCAAAATCAGCTTCAGAAGGTTCTGTTATGATATTATAAGGATTATTGTCATCAGAACGGCTAACAAATCCATCGGCTCCCAACAAATTCTCCAATCTACGGAAGTGCTCACCTTTGTAATATCTACCATCAACACCAGCTACCAAAGTCAAATTATCGGAAAGTTCAGTAGTCAAGGTAGACAGGACACCATACCAGTTATGGTAGTTCATAGAAGCTCGTCTTACAAAACCACTTCCATTACTGTTTCTGGATCCATCGTCAAAATAGAAACGACCGTCTGCAGTCACCAAGTATTGTCCATTTTCCTGCATCTTGGCATCTCCCCAGTCAGAAACATTACCACCCTGGTTGTAAGTCACTATATCATCGAATCGAACTTCACCTTGTGCATTGTGAATACCAACGCCATCACCACCATAAGAGTCAAATATACTTCCTGGTGTTCTTAGACGTCCACGAGGTCCTGTTCCACCACCACGTCCGAAAGAAACGTAGGCAGATGTTTTCAAATTCGTTTTCTCGTTGATGGTCCAGTAGTGGTTCAAGAAAGCTTTTGGCTTGTGGAAGAAATTCCTCCTCCACGTAAATTCTTCACCATTCAAGGTACCGGCAACATGGTTGAATCGGATTCCTTTTTCCTGATAAGTTGAAAGGAAAACATTATCAAAGTTACTGACGGTACGTTGGTGATGCCATTGAGGAGCACCTACTGCGGTCAAAGCCAAAGTATGTTGCTCATTAAAAGTTTTTGACAAAGAAAGGAAGTAGCTATAAGCTCGGAACATTGTTCTATCCACATATCCATCACCACGCGTATGTGTAAATTGAGCAGTGGCAGCAAATCCATTTTCACCTAAACCGCTGGAAAGCATAACACCGTATTTTTGGTAACCATCATTACCCATACTCATGCTAACTTTTGCACCTTTACGGAATTCAGCTGCATTGGTTACGATATTGATAGAGCCACCAACAGAAGCAACAGCTAATTTGGAAGCTCCCAAACCACGTTGAACCTGCATAGTAGAGGTCACATCTGACAAACCAGCCCAGTTTGACCAGTAAACCCAACCATTTTCCATGTCATTTACAGGAATTCCATTGATCATTACTGCGGTATTCCTTTGGTCAAATCCACGAACATTGATTCGGGAATCACCAAAACCACCACCTTGCTTGGTTACATAAATAGAGGGAGTTGATCTCAAAATTTCAGGATATTCCTGATTTCCAATTTTGGCTTCAATTGTTTCGCCTTTAATGGTAGAAACAGCAACTGGAGTTCTTCTGTCAACTGCTACAGAAGCCACTACATTTACTTCTTCCAAACCAACAGAGCTAAAACCAAGTGAAACTCTTCCAATATCAGCAGCACCTCCTGAAACATTAATTTCAGATTCCGAAGTTTCATAACCTGTAAAAGAAACAACAACAGTGTAGGTGCCATCTGCAACACCCTCGATGGTAAATGAACCATCATAATCAGTGGTAGTTCCCATAGTAGTACCTTTGAGCAAAACGGTCGCACCGATTAGACCTTCCCCAGAGTCATTATCGAGAACGGTACCGGTTACAGATCCTTGCCCAAATGCAAATACTGAAAAAACAGTACAAACGAGAATGGTTAACAAGTTTTTCATAAAAGCAAAGTTTAGTTAACTAAAGTGTTTTGAATGTTGTGAGAGTAAAGATTAAAAAAGTGATTCTTTTAGAAAAACTCAATCTTTGCCCTAAGAACATGAATTTCAATTAATTTTAAATTAAAAAATCATCTAATTTCAAGTTTCCTAAAAAGAGAACGTCAAAGCTTATATATAGCTCAATCGAGTCGGATCTTTGGCTTTTCAAATGTCAGTTTCTGAAATACGTTGGGCAGGTAATCTTGAATGTGTGATACGAGGTGGTAGCCAATAGGGTTCAAGTTCATAAATCTTTAGTTTTACTTAGTTGGTCCTGGTTGCAAGTTTTTGGGAAGATAATATGTTGATGTCTAAACAACTTTATTCATTGCTCGCAACTGTTGATTGCCTCGTCGTCGCAAAGGTAGGTACTGCCTTTTGGATTACCAAAGCAAATTTTGATAACTTTAGGTTAGGATTTTGTAAACAACATGTAAGCTAAATTTCAAAAAAAAATTATTTGAGGGATTTTATTTTTAAAAAAGGAAATGTACCTTTGCAGCCGCTTTTGAAAATGGCATTATATACTGGATTTTTGTACTTTAGAAAAAGTTCTGATGCTTCAAAAAATTAATTTAAAACTTATAGTGCCAAAGCGAAAAAACCACTTTTGGAGGAATGGCAGAGCTGGTTTAATGCACCGGTCTTGCTCCAAAGGAGTCCCCTTGGGAAAAACCGGCGTTGGAGAGATCTCACCGGGGGTTCGAATCAAAAGGAATTAATACCCCAAATTCCAAAAGATAAATGGATGTACGTTGCATACATTTTGAAAAGTGAAAAAACCGGAAGGTATTATTATGGAGCTACTTCTAATTTGGAAAATCGTTTAAAAGCCCATAATTCTGGAAAAGTTAAGTCAACCAAAAGTGGGAGACCTTGGAACATCCATTATTTCGAAAATTTTGAATCAAAAAGCGAGGCATTACAGAGAGAAAGATTTTTTAAATCTATTGATGGTTATCGTTTTTTGAAGGAAAATATTATTACATAAACTAAATCTGGAGGAATGGCAGAGCTGGTTTAATGCACCGGTCTTGCTCCAAAGGAGTCCCCTTGGGAAAAACCGGCGT